>NZ_CP089977.1:0-1450000 GCF_025643275.1 Moraxella nasicaprae | reverse complement strand
TAAAACTCGCCATTCATGCTAAGCAAAATAGAATAAAACCCTGAAAACAATGATAAAGTTGTAATCAGATTGGGAATCAAATAGACGCCTGAGCTGACAGCAAGTTTACCACCATCGCTGCTTGGCTCAATCACTTCAAAAGTAATGCCATCGTGCGACTGTTCTGCTTCTAGATGTTTTTTGTCGGACATAAGTTATATTCGCTGCTTTTTTGATATTGATGATTATTCGCCAACATTCCATTTGACCACGGCCATTTCTTCTAAGCTCATCGCTGGTGAATTGGCTGGGTGTAAAATCGGTGCTAAATATTGCAAAATCTGGCTGGCTGCTTCATCAAATTGCCAAGGCGGATTGATGACAAATAATCCTGTGCCATTGAGTCCAACCGCCACATCATTTGGGTATAGGTTTAATTCACAAATCAGCTGTTTTTTGATGCCTGTGCGTTTCATCTTTTTATAAAACAATTCGGTTGCTTCACTATTTTTGAGCGGATACCAAAGCACAAAAGTCCCTGTGGCAAATTTTTTATGGGCACTCGCCAACAAATCAACCAAACGACCAAAATCCTTATGCTCTTGCTCAAATGGTGGGTCGAGCAAAATGATGCCTCTTTTTTCTTTGGGTGGCACGACCGCAGGCACGCCCTCAAAAGCATCACGATGATGAATGCCTATTGGTAATTGATACAGCTGATAATTGAGTGCATCATATTCATCAGCAATCGCCTCAAACGCTTCGGCTCGCAAGGCTGCCTCTGATGAATGATGCTCGCCATGATGAGCAATCCACCAAGGAGAGCCAGGATAGACATATTCATCATAGCGGTTGCGAGCAAATTCTAAGTCGTTTAGATATTGATGCACTGCTTTTGGTGCATGGGTCAAACCGTGTGTTTGTACATGCTTTTCTAGGGCGATGATACCTTGATTGGCTTCTTGGGTTTTTTGGGTTTCGGTACTTGCCAATGAGTACAAGCCACGCCCACCATAGGCATCAAGCACATAAAAAGGCTTGCCCTTAGCAGAAAACTGAGCAAGTAGCTGTAATAATAGAATGTGCTTGGCAACATCAGCAAAGTTGCCTGCATGATAAGCGTGCTTATAATTCATTTTATGTCTCGATTGATATTTTGAATAACAAATTGTCTGCATTATATGGTAGCATAGCGGATAATTTTTGGCGAATTGTTTTTCATGATTTGCCAAACAATTTGACTTAATCTTAATCATCATACAATTTTTTAAGACATCATTACAATGACCACTTCGACAAATTTTCATACAGACTGGGCAAGTCTGCTAGATGATAAAATTGAGCAGTTCATCGAAACTGGCACGACAGTTTTGGATAATTGCTATCAAATGGACGCTTTACAAGCCTTGCAAAACGAAAGCGGATTCATCGACTATAAAGAAGCAAAGCTGACACACGGCGAACGACAAAGCCACATTCGTGGCGATAGCATTCGCTGGATTGACCATGACTGCCCTGCTGGACTTGCCTATCTTGATAGCATCAATGAACTGGGGGCTTATTTTAATCGGACGCTATACACAGGCATTCGCTCATCAGAGGCTCATTATGCTTGCTATCCTGCTGGTTTTGGCTATCAATGGCATTCTGACAACCCAGTCGGACGAGACGAACGGGTCATTTCTGCGGTGTTTTATCTTAATGATGATTGGCGTGAACAAGACGGTGGTCAAATCACGGTCATCAACAAACTGGGCGATACGGTACAACTTTTACCCAAACTAAATCGCCTGATTATTTTTGATAGCAATCTAAGACATCAAGTAGAAATCACTCATCGCAGACGCTTTTCGATTGCCACTTGGCTCAGAAAAGATGAAAAGTGGGTATGATTGGAGTAAACATGGATAAATTACCCAAAATTCAAGGTTCATTACTTGGGCTGGCTATTGGCGATGCAGTTGGAACAACGGTAGAATTTCTTTCCAAAGGCAGCTTTACCCCACTCACAGACATGGTAGGCGGTGGTGTATTTGGGCTTGAAAAAGGGCAATGGACAGACGACACTTCTATGGCGTTATGCTTGGCGGACAGTCTGATTGCTCGGCAAGGCTTTGATGCCAAAGACCAAATGGAACGGTATTTACGATGGTATGAAATGGGCGAAAACTCATCAACAGGGGAATGTTTTGATATTGGCGGAGCAACACGGCAAGCCTTAGAATATTTTAAAGAAACAGGTGAGATTTATGCAGGAAGTAAAGACAAATATTCATCAGGCAATGGTTCTTTAATGCGACTTGCTCCCATTGCTTGCTATTATCACGACAACATCAATCATGCTGTGGAATATGCCATTTTAAGTTCAAGAACCACTCATCAAAGTTCCGATTGTTTATCGGCTTGTGCTTATTTTGCTCAAATTTTATTTAATATTTTTAATGGCAAAACCAATAAAGACCAATTATTATTGCCAAGCGTGGATTATGAATGGTCGGAACAACTATTACCTATTTTAAACGGCGATTTTAAATACAAATCTGAAAACCAAATTTTTGGCACAGGCTATGTGATTGATAGTCTTGAAACCGCTCTTTGGGCATTTTATCATAGTGATAATTTTGCAGATGCGATTTTAATGGCAGCCAATCTTGGTAATGATGCCGATACCACCGCCGCCATTACAGGGCAAATTGCGGGAGCATATTATGGACTGTCTGGCATTCCAATACATTGGCAAGAAACGGTATATTGGAATGAGCATATTTTGGAGTTGGCGAAACAATTATTTAAAAAATAATTTATTATTAAGCTTTATAATTATTTTAATTGAATAAAACAGAGGCTTGAACTTATGACCCCCACCTTATCCCTATCAATCGAACTACTCCAACAACCGTCCATCACGCCCAACGATTTTGAATGCCAAAATATCTTGGCAAAACGCCTGACAGAATTAGGCTTTGAGTGTGAATTTATGTATTTTGGCGACCCTGATGATACAGGAGCAAATGCCCAAATCAAAAATCTGTATGCCAAAAAAATAGGTTCCAACCCCAACGCCCCTCATCTGTGCTTTGCTGGACATACTGATGTTGTGCCAGTAGGCGATGAAAAATTGTGGACTTATCCACCATTTTCAGCAACTGTGGCTGATGGTAAGCTCTGGGCAAGAGGGGCTGCGGACATGAAAACCGCCATTGCCTGCTTTGTTGTGGCGTGCGAAAACTTCATCAAGCAGTATCCAGAGCATCAAGGGGCAATAAGCCTGCTCATCACTGCTGACGAAGAGGCTGCTGCCATCAATGGCACGGTCAAAGTTGTTGAGACTTTGGCACAGCGTGGCGAGCGAATGGACTATTGCCTAGTGGGTGAGCCGTCAAGCACCAACACACTTGGTGATGTCATCAAAAACGGTCGTCGTGGCTCACTTAATGCTCGTTTGAGCATCACAGGAAAACAAGGGCATATTGCTTATCCGCATCTGGCGGTCAATCCCATTCATGCTCTTGCTCCTGCCCTAGCCGAATTAACTGCAACGCATTGGGACGATGGCAATGAATATTTTCCTGCCACCAGTATGCAAATTAGTAATATCAACGCTGGCACGGGAGCAACCAATGTCATTGCAGGCGACTGCCAAGTGTTATTTAATTTTCGCTATTGCACCGAAAATACTGCCGAAAGCCTAAAAGCCAAAACGCACGCCATTTTTGACAAACATTTTGCCAATAGTCCTGCCCAATATCATATCGACTGGACGCTGTCAGGCGAGCCGTTTTTGACCCCAAAAGGCGAATTTGTCAATGCGGTATCGTCTGCCATCGAACAGGTAACAGGCACAAAAACCCAGCTTTCCACTTCTGGTGGCACTTCTGATGGTCGTTTTATCGCTCCAATTATGAATGCCCAAGTGGTTGAGCTGGGTGTTAAAAACGCCACCATTCATCAGATTGACGAATGTGTCGAGCTAAGCGAGCTAGAAAATCTTAGTCAGATTTATGAAAATATTCTAGCTCAATTAGTGCAATGATGGCTTATCTTGCTTGATAACAATCATCAATCAACCCAAGCGTTGATTGATGATTTTAGAAGTTTTGAACAAATAAAAACGCACCAGATGATTTGGTGCGTTTTTTTGTCTTAGCGACAAAGCCTTGATTATTTATAATTGGCTTTTTTCATCAGCATAATCGCCTTTTGTTGGTTTTGACCTGCAATCGAGACATTGATAAAGTCTTGTTTGAAGTTACCCCAACGAGCCACCAATGGTGCTGCACCCACTCGTACGCTGGCTGGGTATTCAAAGTTGCGGTCAGCATATAGCTTCTGAGCTTCTGGGCTGCTTAGCCATTCGATGAATTTTTGGGCTTCGGCAGGGTTTTTGCTGTGTTTTACTACGCCAGCCCCTGAGATATTGACATGTGTACCTTTGCCTTTTTGGTCAGCAAAAAATACTTTGACATTGTTGGCAACCGCCGGTTTGCTATTTACCAGACGACCATAGTAGTAGGTATTGGCAATACCGACATCACAACGACCAGCATCAATGGCTTCTAGCAATGCTGTATCATGTGGAAATGGTGTGGTCGCAAGGTTGTTTACCCAGCCTTTAACGGTGCGTTCTGCTGCCGCCTGACCATGATTGGCAATCATCGTAGCAACCAATGATTGGTTGTACACATTATTAGAAGTACGCAAGCATAGTTTACCTTTCCATTTTGCGTCCGCAAGGTCTGCATAGGTAGATAGCTGACTTGGGTTTACGGTTTTGGCATTATAAAAAATAGTTCTAGCACGCACAGACAAACCAAACCACTGATTTTTTGGGTCTCTTAGATGAGATGGAATATTATTTTTTAGGACAGTTGAGTTGATTGGGCGGAACAGACCTGCTTGGGCGGCTTGCCATAGGTTACCACCATCAACGGTAATAAGCACATCAGCTTTGGTGTTTTTACCTTCGGCTTTTAGCTTCTCCATTAGCGGCCCTGCCTTATCGCTAATCACCGTTACCTTTGTACCTGTTTTATCCTGATACGCCTGTGCAATCGGCTTTAATAGCTCATCGGCACGAGCTGAATATACCACCAATTCTGATGCTAGGGCTGGCAATGTGGCAAGCAATGCCATTTGAGCAACCAATACTTTTTTTAACATAATCATATCCTTAAACAAAATTATCAAACCGAGTTTGACACACCCCATTGCTGGGCATAAAAAAAATTTATCAAAACCTCACAATAAGCATTGCTATTGTTAGTGTTATTATAATAAAATATTTGGCTGCAAACAAGAAGAATTATCATTATCGCTTTAAGATTTTGGATATTCTTGTGTAATTTTATTTATCAATCCACAACTAATGCAATGACTACCTCTTTTTTATCACGACTTTGGTTGTTCTTATGCTCTTTATTGGTGCTGGTTCCGCTAGGGGTTATTCTATCGTCATTGGGCGAGTTTAATGCTGAAATCTGGCAGTTTCTCCTAGAATACGAACTACCTACCCTGCTGCTAAACACGCTATGGCTTGTGCTTGGTGTGGGCATGGGTGTGATACTGCTTGGCACAAGCACCGCTTGGCTGACTGCAATACATAGTTTTCCACTAAGCAGATTTTTTGGCTGGGCGATGATGTTGCCACTGGCAGTACCCGCCTATGTACTTGCTTTTGTGCAGCTTGGTATGTTTGATTACACAGGTCCGATTAGTACTTTTTTGCGTGAACAACTTGGCTTTGAGCAGGGTTTGCCAGAGATTCGCCACGGTGGTGGATTGATGATTGTAATGAGTCTAACCTTGTACCCTTATGTGTATCTTTTGGCGAAAAATGCCTTTGGTAGTATGGGTAATCGTGCCTTAGAGGCTGGTGCATCGCTGGGTCTATCGGCTTGGCAGGCTTTTTTTAAAATCGCCTTGCCGATGGCTCGCCCTTGGATTGCAGGCGGTACGATTTTGGCATTGATGGAAGTATTGGCGGATTTTGGCGCTGTGTCTGTTTTTGGTTATGATACTTTCACAACTGCGATTTATCAGGCGTGGTTCGGCTTTTTTTCTATTGACACCGCCAAGCAGCTTGCCAGCTTGTTGATTGCCATTGTTTTTGTTTTTTTGATTTTAGAACAGCTAAGTCGTGGCAAAAAACGCTTTGAAAGCACAGGCAGAGCCACACACCATCGCACCATTAAGTTAAACGGCTATAAAAAATGGCTGGCGTTTGGTTATTGTGCTGGTGTGCTATTTTTAGCATTCTTATTACCCATTATACAGCTTAGTTTCTGGGTGTATGATGAATGGCAGGGCATTGACCTGACACAGACATTATTACAAGTTCGTCATTCAATCAGTGCAGGATTGTTGGCAGCGATTTTGGTGGCGATATTCGCCTTATTTATCAGTCTTAGCGTGCGTCATTATCCAAACAAATCCAATCTGATTGCCAGCAAAATTTCCACTCTTGGCTATGCCATTCCAGGTTCGGTATTGGCGGTAGGTGTGTTTGTACCTGTGGCGTGGTTGGATAACTGGCTGATTGAGCATATTGGTATTTTTGCCCAATATGATGCCATTTTTAAAGGAACTTTGGTTATTCTACTTATCGCCTATCTGATTCGCTTTTTGGCTTTGGGTGTACAAAGTATAGACTCTGGTATGAAACGCATTAAACACACACATATTGAAGCTGCTTATGCACTTGGGGCAACACCCTTTAAGACACTTATCAAGATTTATTTACCTCTTATTAAAGGGTCTTTGGGTGTAACAATGCTGATGGTGTTTGTGGATACAATGAAAGAAATGCCCATCACTTTGATGATGCGTCCATTTGATTGGGATACTTTGGCGGTTCGTATTTATTCATTTACCAGCGAAGGTATGTACCAACAAGCCGCCCTGCCTGCTCTGGCAATCGTGCTAACAGGGCTAATTCCTGTCATTTTATTTGCCAAAATGGATCAAAAGTAATAGATACCCATGCTAATCGTTAACAATCTTTCCATCAGTTTTGATGATAAACCAATCCTAAATCACATCAGCTTTACCCTAAAAGCAGGACAAATCGCCTGTCTGCTTGGTGCGTCTGGCTGCGGAAAAACAACCATCTTACGATGTATTGCTGGTTTTGAAAAACCCAATACTGGCAACATCACCCTACAAGACAGAACACTGGTCGATGCACAGCAGTTTGTTCCTGCTCATCAAAGAAATATCGGCATGGTATTTCAGGACTACGCCTTATTTCCACATTTGACGGTGGCGGATAATATTGGTTTTGGTCTTGGCAATCTTGATAAACACGCCAAAAACGCTCGCATTGACGAAATGCTTAGTCTGATTGATATGGCAGATTATAAGCATCGCTATCCGCACGAATTATCAGGTGGTCAGCAGCAACGGGTGGCATTAGTGCGTGCCTTAGCCCCCAAGCCTAGATTGGTCTTGTTGGACGAGCCTTTTTCCAATCTTGATGTAGAACTGCGTACCACGCTATCCAAAGAAGTTCGTACACTGCTAAAATCGCAAGGCGTGAGTGCCATTTTGGTCACTCACGACCAAGCAGAAGCATTTGCAATGGCGGATGTGGTCGGTATGATTGCTGATGGCAAAATGGAACAATGGGCAAGTCCTGAGGCATTGTATCATACGCCATGCAGCCAAAAAGTTGCCAGATTTATCGGTGAAGGCGTGCTATATCCTATCATTGCTAAACACGACAATATCGCAGAGTGCATCATTGGCAAAATTGCACTCAGTGCACCAATCAATCCTGAGTCTAGCCAGCTACTAATCCGACCGCACGATGTCAAAATTACCAAAGATGGTCAAGGCATTGCCGTTACCGTGTTGGATAAAGACTTTCGTGGCGGTTACTGGCTGTACACCCTTAGCACTCATCAGGGCGATTTACTGCTGATGCAGGTATCAATGGCAGTAAATCACCAAAGCCATCAAGTTGGCGATCAGTTACTGGTTCAAATTCGCCGAGCAAGCACCTTATAGCCTTATGACGATGTGAGCATTACATCGATTTGGCAATAATCCTACCAGACCAAACAAAAAGCAGACAACATGCCTGCTTTTTGTTTATTTTCTTAATTACAGCTCATCAAGCCATGCCATTTGAATGGCTTCCAAGATGGCTTCGTTAGATTTATTAGGGTCATCAGAAAAACCCTCCAATTCACAAACATAGCGATGCAAATCGGTAAAACGGATATATTGTACATCTTCATCAGGGTATTTTTCCGCCAGTTCAATGGCGATGTCCAGCGTATCTTGCCAAGTTAATTTCATAAAGCAACCTTTTTTGATTGAAAAATTTCATCAATTATAACAACATTTGCCCCAAAATACCTTGTTTGCTTGATAAAAATTTTCAAATGATATTTTATAATTTATCAAAAAATATCTGTTATAATTTATTTTTTTAATCAAAATTGAAAATTCATTAAAATTTTTGAATTTAAAAAACTAAATCGAACTATCAGAATATTATATTTTACTCATACATTGGTATTGCCTATAATACCACAAAACAAATAGGTATTTTACCAATTTCTCAACCAACTCGTGCCAAAAGCACGAACTATATGGAGTTCATTATGAGCCAAAATGCACCACAAGGCTGCCCATTTCACGGTAGCACCACCTCAGATCAACAAGGACCTATGGCTTGGTGGCCAAAAGCCCTAAACCTTGACATTTTGCACCAACACGACACCAAAGTAAACCCACTTGGCGAAGATTTTGACTATGCTGCCGAAGTTGCCAAACTTGATGTTGATGCCCTTAAAAAAGACATCGCAGAACTACTTCGTAACAGCCAAGACTGGTGGCCAGCTGACCACGGTTATTATGGTGGTTTGATGGGTCGTTTGGCGTGGCACTCAGCAGGTTCTTACCGTGCGATGGACGGTCGTGGTGGCTCTAACACTGGCAACATTCGTTTTGCCCCACTAAACAGCTGGCCTGACAACGCAAACCTTGACAAAGCTCGCCGCCTACTTCAACCAATCAAACAAAAATACGGCAACAAAATCTCTTGGGCTGACCTAATTATCCTAGCTGGTACAATGGGTTATGAAGCCGCTGGTCTTAAAACTTACGGTTTTGCCTTTGGTCGTAAAGACATTTGGCACCCAGAAAAAGACACTTACTGGGGTAGCGAGACTGAATGGCTTGCACCAACTGGCTCAAAAGGCAACCGTTGGTCTGGTGACCGTGAATTAGAAAATCCATTATCATCTGTAATGATGGGTCTAATCTACATCAACCCAGAAGGTGTGGACGGTAACCCTGACCCAATCAAAACCGCTCGTGATATGAAAATCACATTCGCTCGTATGGGTGTTACTGTGGAAGAAACCGTTGCCCTAGTGGCTGGTGGTCATACCATCGGTAAACAACACGGTAATGGCGATGCCTCAAAAGTTGGTGCAGAGCCAGAAGCCGCTGACATCGCTGACCAAGGCTTGGGCTGGAAAACTGATAAAGCCACCGTTGCCAAAATGACTTCTGGTATTGAAGGTGCTTGGACAACCAACCCTGATCGTTGGGACAATGAATTCTTTAAATTGCTATTTAAATACGAAGACAAATTTGAAATCGTTCGTTCACCTGCTGGTGCAAAACAGTGGGAACCATCAGAGATGGACGAAGAAGATATGCCTGTGGATCAAAACGACCCAAGCATCAAACGCAAAATCACGATGAACGATGGCGATATGGCTCTTATCAAAGACCCAGAATATCGTGCGATTTCTGAGAAGTTCTTAAATGACCAAGCGGCGTTTGATGATGCCTTTGCTCGTGCGTGGTTTAAGCTTACTCACCGTGATTTGGGACCTCGTTCTCGCTGGTTAGGTCCATTGTTACCACAAGAAGACCTTATCTGGCAAGACCCAATCCCAGCTCCTAAGTATGTACCAACTGAAAGCGAGATTGCAAGCCTTAAAGAAAAAATCTTGGCAAGTGGCTTGACTGTGTCTGAACTTGTGGCAACTGCTTGGGATTCTGCACGCACTTATCGTGGTTCTGACTATCGTGGTGGTGCCAACGGTGCTCGTATCCGCCTAGCCCCACAAAAAGACTGGATTGGTAACGAGCCAGAGCGTTTGAACAAAGTATTGGCAGTTTATGAAAAACTATCTGCTGAAACCAATGTCTCTATTGCTGACCTAATCGTACTTGGTGGTACAGCTGCTGTTGAAAAAGCGATTAAAGACGCTGGCTACAATGTTCCAGTACAGTTTGATGCAGGTCGTGGCGACGCTGTTCAAGAAATGACTGATGTTGAAAGTTTTGAATACCTAAAACCAATTCACGATGGTTTTAGAAACTTCCAAGAAGCTCACTACGAGCCAACCCCAGAAGAGCTACTGCTTGACCGTGCTCAATTGATGGGCTTGACCGCTGTTGAAATGACCGTGCTTGTTGGTGGTCTTCGTGTGCTAGGTGCAAACCACGGTGGTAGCAAACACGGTGTATTTACTGACCGTGTGGGCGTATTGACGACTGACTTCTTCCGTAACTTGGTAGATATGGGCAACACTTGGGAGCCAACTGGTCGTAACAGCTACAACATCAACGACCGCAAAACTGGCGAAACCAAGTTTACCGCCACTCGTGTGGACCTAGTGTTCGGCTCTAATTCTATCCTGCGTGCGTACGCTGAGCTATATGCCCAAGACGACGCTGGTGAGAAATTTGCCAAAGACTTCGCAAAAGCGTGGACTAAGGTAATGAACGCTGACCGTTATGATTTGAAAAAGTAATTTTTTAAGTTAATCGGTTAAGACAACACACTCCATTGGGGTGTGTTGTTTTTTCTTTTTAATAATTTGTGCGTTTTTTGCGATTATGATACAATCCAGCCAATATTTCATTTTCAGGATTTTTTATGAAAAAAGTAACACTTTCTACAATCATGCTGTTCATGGTTGGTTGTGCCAGTACAGGTGCAACAAGTATTAATAGCACAACCAAGGGCGAATATGGTAATTATTCTGGCAAAGGCGGAATGACGGCTTATAGCATTGACAGCAATGCTTATAAATATCATTATGACAATGGCTTTACTGGCGTTGATGCGATGGGGTGGGATAGCAATTTGCAATATGCATGGTCAAGAACAGCAGGAGCAAAAACTTGCGGCATGACTGTGGACAGTAAAAAAATCATTTCACTTCTTGCCAAAAAGTATGGATACAATGAATTGGTTCATGAAATAAATGGCGTGGAGTTTCATTTTCTCCAACAATCTAAAATTAAAGATTTTTGTAATGAAAAACGAGTGGCTGAATTAAAACAAGTCATTCCCCAAATGACAAATGGACAGTTTGCGAAAAAATTTTAAGTTTGTTTAATAAAAATAACAATACCTATTATGGTTAGTTTGACGGCTACTAAGGTTAAAAAACAACATATCTGACAAGGGGTATGTTGTTTTGACAAATGCACAATCGTCTGACCGACATGCCCTGATTAGACCAATCAAACAAAAAGCACCAGAATCTATCTGATGCTTTTTTGTATTACGCTCGAAGCTCTTTATCCAGTGGGACGGACTCAATCAGCTCGCCTAAGGCTTTTTGGTAAACATTTCGTTTAAATGGTACAACATCACTTAACGGATACCAATAACTAACCCATTGCCAGTCATCAAATTCAGGTGTATCCACATCAAAACGAATGTATCTGGTATTTTCATCATCAAGTCGGCACAAAAACCATTTTTGTTTTTGTCCGATACACAAAGGCTCTTGCCCTGCTCGCACATAGCGTTTTGGCAAACGATAACGCAACCAATCACGAGTCACCGCCAATACTTCCACATGCTCAGGATACAAACCAACTTCCTCATACAGCTCACGATACATCGCTTGTAACGGTGTTTCGCCTCGATTGATACCGCCCTGCGGAAATTGCCAACTGTCGTGTCCGATGCGTTTTGCCCACAGCACCTGACCCTTTGTATTTACCAAGATGATGCCAACATTGGCTCGAAAGCCATCTGCATCAATCATAAAGAAACTCTTAATTTATAAGTTATTAAAATACTGCCAAATCATTCATCAAAAATCATCAGCAATTTCTTGGTGTCTATTAAACCAAAAAAACACCAAAAAGTGTAATCTTTTTTTCAAAAAATCAATGTTTATTTTCACTGTATTAGTTTTTTTATGATAATTTCATCAATAAACTAATCAATCGTCAAAAAACTTTCAATTTATCCAACAATCTTGCTCAAAAAACCATTTTTGCCTTGAAACCACGCCATCTGACCCCAACATATCCCCAATCATCTTTTTACTCATTTTTTAAGGAATTTGGTATGGCAACGATGAACGCCAAAGTTGTTTGGCAAGACAATGTGCATTTTATTGGCACTTCACATTCTGGACACGATGTACAAATCGATGGCGAAAAACAACACGGTGCCAGTCCAATGGAGCTGATTTTGCTTGGGCTTGGTGGCTGTGCCAGCTATGATGTGGTTACTATTCTCAAAAAATCCCGCCAAGTCGTTCATGATGTTCGCTGCGAAATGACTGCCAAGCGTGCAGATGCCGTGCCTGCGGTCTATACCGACATTCATTTGCACTTTGTGGTGACAGGCGAAAACATCAAAGAAAGTCAGGTCGCCAAAGCCATTGAGCTGTCTGCTGAAAAATATTGCTCAGCTTCTCGCATGCTATCAGCTGGCGGTGTGAACATCACGCACGATTTTGAAATCATCGCTGGCTAAATCGGAGGGTTTGGGCTGTGTTTGCACTTTCATCGCTTCGCCTGACCGTGATTTTGATGGTTTTGGTGATTTTTTTACCATTGCTTTGTGCTTTTTTTGCGAAGGCTTTTGGCGGTTTTCGCCGCTTGGATAATGCCACGCCCAGAGAATTTCTCGCCAGCACTCACGGCTTAGCAAGCAGACTTAACCACGCCCAAGCCAACAGTTTTGAAGGGCTGGCGATTTTTATCGGTGCTGTGCTGATGGCGTTATACGCTTTTGTTCCCATCAGCGTCATCAACCAGTTGGCACTGGTGTATTTGGGCAGTAGATTGCTATTTATCATCAGCTATGCTCTTAATTGGGCGACTTTTCGCTCGGTCAGCTGGGTGATTGGCTTGATGAGCTGTCTGATGATGTTCTTTTTTGCCTTTTATGTGTCAAATTAAACAAAAAAAACCGCTTGAATCACACAAGCGGTTTTTTATTTTAATGATGCTATTTTTTGTCAAAGACTATTTAACAAAATAGCGTTGCAAACCTTTTAACAGCAAATTATCATCAATGCTTGCTCCTGTCAGATGGGCGTTAAGCATCGAAGCCCCACCGCCAGTCAATACCAAGCGATGTTCTGGGTACTGAGCTTGTATGTTTTTAACCGCACCGACAATGCCAAATAGTACGCCATGATTCACCGCATCAAAGGTCGTCTGACCCAACGCCACGCTATCAAATCGCCCTTGCTTGACCCCTATCTGTTGCGTGCCTGCATATAAGGCGTGCCTTTGCATATAGACATTGGGCAAGATGTATCCACCAAGATGTACGCCATACTCCATCACATCGATGGTCAATGCCGTACCACAACCAATCACGCATTGACGACAAGACTTATCCACCACACCCAACATTTGTAGCCATCTATCCACGCCCAACTGCTCATGGTCGTAGTAGCTTTTTAGGTATGGGTGATTGGCATCAACTTTGGCAAACTCAAAGGGAATGTTTAGCAATGTCAAGGTTGTGGCGATGGCGGTGTTAATTTTCTGACCCAAAACACTAGAAATACCTATAAAAGCTGGCTGAAATCGCTCAAAAGTACCCAATAAGCCCAGCAATAGCTCGTTGGGTGCTTTTAGGTGTTCTTGGGCATCATGCACCAATATCTGCCCATCATCAATCAGCCAGTATTTTAGGCGAGTATTACCCAAATCAATCCATAATGCTTTCATCATTGATTATCCTTATTCATCAAACTTTGTACCATGCCTGCGTAAATAGGTACAATCAAGCCTTCTTCATCAAGCAGCAGTGCCCCTTGTTCATCAATGCCAACACATTTGCCCTGATGAGCTGCCTGACTGGTCTGGTCTTGGGTGAAAATCTGCACCCATTTATCCGTCAAAAGATGCACTTGATTAAACGCATGGACAAATGCCTGTCTGTCTGACGGCTTAGTCAGTTGATTGTGCGTCACAATCGCTGCCAAAATCGCATCAGCAATCTGCTCATACCATTGTGGCAGACTCATCATCTGCATCTGAACCGATTGACATAAGTCAGCCATGCTGGTCGCCTGATACAGCCCATCGGCAACCTGTGGCGTACTGGCAACATTCAATCCCACACCCACAATCACGCCCACGCAGGTTGATTTATCTTGGTGCTTGGCATAGACAGGCTCAATCAAAATCCCTGCCAGCTTTTGGAAAAGCTGCTTATTATCATCATAATAACCCAAATCATTTGCCCATTTTACCCCAATGATGGGTAGATTTTGTTGCCGTCTGTACTGGTTTAATGATAACAGCGATGGCATTTGGGCAAGATGATACCCCACTGTCAAAGACAACATGCCTGACAAACGACATAGTGCGGTTGTTGATGGCTGGTCAAGCACCGCCTGCATTGGTAGGTACAAACTTAAAAACACATTGCCAACAGCACCAATCCAAGAGCGTCCATGTTGCCCACGCCCTGCAAACTGCCTATCTGCCGTCATCAAATGATACTGACGATAATCATACTCGCCTGCTTGTATTGCTTGCATTAAGGCAGTATTGGTACTGCCAATCTCATCAAAATGCCAATGCTCGCACAGTACATGACCGATGTATTTTTGGGCATGCATCGCTTTATCTGTCATCAAAAAAATCCAAATTTAATGGCACCAATCGCCAAATCAACCCCAAACCAAGCACGATTTGATAAAAGAATGGGCAAATCGCACGCCCATCACTCAATAAATGCGGTATAATAGCACAATTTATCATAAAGACTTTGGGTTTTGGAGCAAAAATGATGATGTATCTTTGGTTTGTCATTGCAGGGACGGTTGCTGGCTTATGTGCAGGATTATTTGGTGTGGGTGGTGGCATGGTGATTGTACCTGCTCTGATTTGGATTTTGGCCGCTTATGGCTTACCCCAAGACATCGTCCCTCATGTGGCAGTAGGCACGGCATTGGCAACCATTATTTTGACTTCCATCAGCTCTATGTCTGCTCATCATAAGCGTGGCGGTGTCCGCTGGGAAATTTTTAAGCACATGAGCAAGGGATTGGTGCTTGGTAGTCTGGTGGGGGCTTGGGTGGCAACTTTGATTGACGGTGCATCATTGCAAGCGATTTTGGGTGGTGGTGCTGTCTTGATGGCAATCAAAATGCTGTTTTTCCCCAATAAAGAACGCACCGATGTGCCACTACCAACCCCTTATAAACAAGGATTTGCAGGCATCATTATTGGTTTACTATCTGCCATCTTTGGCATTGGTGGTGGCAGTCTGACTGTCCCATACCTAAGCCAAAACGGCGTGCCAATGCGTCAGGCGGTGGGTACTTCGGCAGCATGTGGACTACCCATTGCCATCGCTGGGGCGTTAGGCTTTGTCTGGTTTGGGCAAAGCAATGTCAGCCAGCTCAATCTAGACGGTCTGCTTGGCTTTGTGCATATCGGTGCTTTCGTCAGTATCAGCATTGTCAGCTTTGTGATGGCAAAAGTTGGTGCAAAATTGGCTCACACACTCCCTGCCCAAACCCTAAAAAGAGCATTTGGTGTGCTATTGATGGTGGTTGGTGTGCAGCTGGTGGTTAGCGGTCTGTTGTAATTTTTTGGTTATGTTGCAGATGACATTATAAGCGATTGGCTTTTATATAGTCATCGTTACTGACACTCTTTATTTAGGAATTTTTATGGCTATCGTTCACCCACAGATTGACCCTGTTGCTTTGGATTTAGGATTTATCCAGCTTCATTGGTATGGACTGATGTATTTACTTGCCTTTGCGGCAGCCTATGGACTGGCACTCTTACGCACCAAATCTCGTGATGATTTTACCGCTGAGATGGTGTCTGACTTGGTATTCTTTGGGTCAGTTGGGGTGATTTTAGGTGGTCGTATTGGCTATGTGATTTTGTATAATTTTAGCGAATTCATCGCCAATCCCACCTACCTGTTTCGAGTCTGGGAAGGTGGCATGAGCTTTCACGGTGGATTTGTAGGCGTATTGGTTGCGATGTGGTTTTTTGCCAAAAAATACCAAAAATCCGCCTTTACCGTGCTGGATTTCATCGCTCCTTGCGTGCCAACAGGGCTATTGTTTGGACGCATTGGCAACTTCATCAACGGAGAACTATGGGGTCGAGTCTCTGACAGCAACATTTCACACCTGATGTATTTTCCCCAAGCTGCCCACGCTGATTTGGCATTAATCAATTCAGACAGCTCTTTGCAGGCTCTTGCCCAAAACATCGGTGGTTATCTACTCCTGCCACGCCACCCAAGCCAGCTGTATCAAGCCTTTACCGAAGGTGTATTGCTATTTATCTTCTTATGGTGGTTTAGTAGTAAGCCTCGTCCTCGTTATGCTGTTTCTGCCCTATTCTTATTGGGTTATGGGTGCAGTCGTTTTACCACCGAGTTTTTCCGCCAGCCTGATGTGGGCTATGAACTCATCTTTGGCTGGATGAGTAAAGGGCAACTGTATAGCCTGCCAATGATTGTCTTTGGGGTGATTTTGATGGTGATGGCTTATAAAAATAAAGTTTACGACTGGCAAAAAGCCTAAACGATACAATTTAACAATTAAAAACAAGACAAGCTATGAAACAATATCTAGAACTTTTATCCCATATCCTAAACAATGGCGATGACAAAGGCGACCGCACAGGCACAGGCACTCGTAGCGTATTTGGTTATCAAATGCGGTTTAATTTGGCGGACGGTTTTCCACTACTCACCACCAAAAAAGTCCATATGAAGTCCATTATTTATGAGCTTTTGTGGTTTATCAAAGGCGATACCAATGTCAAATATCTGCAAGACAATGGCGTAACGATTTGGGACGAGTGGGCAACGGCTGAGCAAACCGCCCGTTTTGGACGAGCCGAGGGCGATTTGGGGGCGGTGTATGGTCATCAGTGGCGAAATTTTGGAGCGACCAAAAACGCTGATGGCACTTATCAACAAGATGGCTTTGACCAATTAAAATGGCTGATTAATGAAATCAAAACCAATCCCAATTCTCGCCGTCTGATTGTCTCTGGCTGGAATCCCATTGAGGCAGGGCAAGTTGCCTTACCGCCTTGTCATACTTTATTTCAATTTTTTGTGGTGAATAATAAGCTATCTTGCCAACTGTATCAACGCTCGGCAGATGTATTTTTGGGTGTGCCATTTAATATTGCCAGTTACGCTCTTTTGACTCATATGATTGCCCAAGTTTGTGATTTAGAAGTGGGCGAATTTATTTGGACAGGGGGCGATACGCATTTGTATCACAACCATTTTGAACAGGCTAAATTGCAACTGACTCGTGAGCCTTTGCCACTTTGTCAGTTAGAGTTAAATCCTGATATTAAAGATTTGTTTGACTTTACATTTGATGATATTAAGATTGTGGATTATCAGTCGCACGAAAGAATTAAGGCAGATGTGGCGGTGTGATAAAAATGCCACGCATCAAATATCGCCCCGTTGCCATCATTGCCTTACTAATCTCAGCAGTTAGTTTGTTTTTTGTTACTGCTGAGAATTTATGTTTTGATTATTTTTCATCAGAACATATAATGAAAATTAGTGAAATTTACAGTTCTGGAAATGATGATGACATAGTATTCACCTTATTAGCACTTGTTGGGCTGTTATTTGTTGTGATATTCAGCTTTTGCAAAAATAAAATGATTTATGTTATTTTTGCCATGACTTACCTGCTTGTCAGCACCCTCATAAGCTGGTGGACAGAAAGCAACGGTTTTACCAATTTATTGTATACATCTATTTATCATTGTCAAAATAATTACTTACTTATTTTTGTGCTTGGACAGGTGTTATTTTGGTTACTAAGCATTTGTTTTATCAAAAATAGCAATGATGTTTATGAATAACTCAAAAGATGAGAGACTAAGATGAACCTATCCAATCTAAAAAATCAGTTACTTCAAAAAAATATTCAAATCGTCCATGTGGTCGCCATCGACCGCCAAAACTGTATCGGCAAAAACAACGAGCTTGCGTGGCATATCCCTGCCGATTTAAAGCATTTTAAAGCCATTACCACAAATGGTGTGGTGATTATGGGGCGAAAGACTTTTGAAAGCATTGGCAAACCCTTGCCCAATCGCACAAACTGGGTCATCACACGAGATACAACTTGGACGGCAGACGGTGTTAAGGTTGCCCATAGCCTAGAACAGGTACTGGAACTGGCGGGCGATGATTGCACCGATGGCAAACTCTTTATCATCGGTGGGGGTGAGATTTACCGCCAAAGCATCGATATGGCGGATATTTTAGAAATCACCGAAGTAGATTTGGACATTGGGGGCGATGCGTTTTATCCTGCCATCACAGACGACTTTAAAGAAGTATGGCGGTCGGATAAGCAAACGGACGAAAAAAGCGGTGTTGGTTTTGGGTTTGTGCGGTATCAAAAAAAGAGATGAAATTAGCAAACAGACACCTGCTGACCGTACAGCTAAAAATGTAAACCACTTTATCCAAACCAAGCCGAGATTTTTATGCGTCATTTTATTATTCCTACCCTTACGCTATCTGCCATCTGTCTAATCGCCTGCTCGCCAAAAAATGACTACCAAAGCATCGAAGGGCAAACGATGGGGACAAGCTATCACATCACTTTTCAAGGTGGCGACCAAGACCCTGCCATCATTCAGCAAACGATTGATGCTCGCCTGCAAGCAGTCAATCAAAGTATGTCCACCTACATGCCAGACAGTACGATTTCTAAGTTTAATCGCCTACCCAGCGGTCAAAACATCGTCATTGATGGCGATTTTGCCCAAGTGCTGCAAAACAGTCAGCACATCTATCAAGCGTCCCAGCACGCTTTTGACCCAACAGTGTATCCTTTGGTTGAGCTGTGGGGATTTGGCAGCAAAATGAATGTCGAACGCTTGCAAGCACCACCCAGCGAGGATAGCATTGCCAGTACCAAACAACTGGTAGGCTTGGATAAGGTGCAACTTAGCCAGATTGGCACTAATTATCAACTGCAAAAATCTGTGGATGGCGTGGGTCTGGATTTTTCGGCAATCGCCAAAGGTTATGCGGTCGATGTCATCGCAAACACCCTAAAAAATAACTATGGCGTGGTTAATTATATGGTTGAGATTGGCGGGGAGGTCGCCACCAGTGGACAAAACGCACAAGGCAAAGCATGGACGCTAGGCATCGACACCCCAACGATTGATAGCACCATTGAAAATCGCCAAACCATCACCACCATCAGCCAGCCCAAAGATGGTACGCTACACATTGCCACTTCTGGCGGTTATCGCAATTCTTTGGTGTATAATGGCGTGCGTTATAGCCACACCATCAATCCTGTTTCAGGCAAACCTGTGGCTGGCAATGCCCCCAGCGTTACCGTATTACACGACAGCGTGGCATTGGCAGATGGCTGGGCGACAGCATTGACCGCCATACCTTATCAAGAAGCCCTCACACTTGCCAACGCCAATCAAATCAAGGCAATTTTTGTGGTGGAAAATGCCGACAAATCAGGCTTTGACATCGTCAAAACTCAGGCTTTGACCAACTAAGTGATTCATGATTCATTGATGGCTGATTCATGCTTTTAGAATTGCCAATGAATCAGTTTTGCTTTACAATAGCTTGTATAGAATAACAAGAGATTTTTGTTAAGTTTATCCAATTTTACTTTTGAGAAGTTTTATGGCTAATTTTTCCCCAAGTATTTATTTTGCCAAACATTGGCTAAACACCCCTGATTCTGTCAAAACCGCTTTCAAACACGAACTTAACGACATCATTCGCCTGCTTGATGGCGATGAATCTGTGGCAGAATTTGAATTTACCAATGCTGATTTTGACCAAACCATCAATACGCTACTATATGCAGATGATGCTTTTGCATCACACACACCACCAAACAGACTGGTGCATAGCATTGACACAACCGCTCTGACCGAGCCAACACAAACTATTGCTCCGGCTGAGCTTAGCACCCTAGAACACCATCTGCACCAAAAACTTAGCTCACAGATTGATGGATTTTTGGGCGAGCATATGGCACAGCTATCCAGCGATTTGCGTCTTTGGCTACAAACCACCATCAAAAACGAATTGGCAAATTATAAACGCTAATGCCTAACTCAAAAACAGCATTTGGGGCAATATCATGAATAACGAAGCACACAGCGACATCATCATCGTAGGAGCAGGGCCTGCTGGTCTGGCTTTTGCTCGTTATTTTGCAGGTAGTGAATTACGCATTACCCTCATCGAAAAAGCCCCGTTGTCCAGCCTAAAAAATCCTGCTTATGACGGGCGAGAGATTGCCTTAACACACCGCTCCAAAGAAATCTTACAAAACTTAGGGGTGTGGCAACGCATTGATGCTGATGAAATCTTTCCCTTAAAAGACGCCAAAGTATTCAATGGCGATTCTGATTACGCCTTGCATTTTCGTGTACCAACCCACCAAAAAACCCTGCGTTCCATTGACCGCTTGGGCAATCTGATTTCCAATCATAACATTCGCCGTGCTGTCTATGATGAAGTTGCCGCACTGCCTAATGTTCGTATCATCACTGATACTGTGGTCGTTGATGCCCACACCGATGATAAGATGGCATACATCACTCTTGATGATGGGCGTATGCTGACAGCCAATCTGTTGGTCGCTGCTGACAGTCGCCTATCTGCAATGCGAAAATCTTTTGGGATTGGTTCACATTTGCACGATTTTGGGCGTACCGTGATTGTTTTTCGTGTCAGCCACCCAAACTCCAATCAAGCCACTGCCGAAGAACACTTTATCGGTTCTCAGACGCTGGCATTATTGCCCTTGCATGACCACTTGACCAATTGCGTCATCACGCTGGATAATACACAAGCTGTACAACTACTGGCAAAATCCACTGACGAGCTGGTCGCCAAAGCTCAGCGAATGATGAATGACAAATTAGGCACGCTCAATATTGCAGGTAGCGTGCATCATTATCCATTGATGGGCGTGCATGCTCATCAGTTTTATGCCAAGCGTATGGCACTGATTGGCGATGCAGCCGTTGGTATGCACCCTGTGACCGCTCATGGCTATAATCTTGGCTTGCTCAGTGCTGACACACTTGCCCCTTTAATCCTAAAAGCCCATAGCATTGGTGCAGACATTGGCTCACAAGCCCTACTTCGCCAATACGACAGTCAGCATCAGCGACACACTCGCCCCTTGTATCACGGCACCAATGCCATGGTATCGTTATTTACCAACGACACCAAGCCTGTACAAACCCTGCGTAAAATCGCCCTGAGAGTCAGTAACAACCTACCACCCGTCAAACATTGGATTGCCAAACAATTAACAGGCTAATCACAAACCGCCATCATCAATGGCGGTTTTTTTGATGTCTGGCGATATAGCTTTATTCATGTAAAGATTTATAAATCGTGCCTGCCAATACTTTGCCAATGCCTTTGACTTGGGCGATTTGCTCTTCTGAGGCTCCCAAAAGTTGTCCAATGCCACCAAAGTGATTAAGCAAATCTCGGCGGCGTTTTTGCCCCAATCCTGGAATGACTTCAAGCACCGAACTGCTGCGTTTTTTATCTCGCTTTTTACGATGAGCGGTGATGGCAAATCGATGAGCCTCATCTCGCACTTGCATCATCAAATGCAATGCTTTATGGTCGGCTGGTAAATCCATCGGTTCATGCTCAATAAAGTGCAACACCTCCAATCCTGCCTTTCGACCCTCGCCTTTTGCCACGCTGACCAGCAGGGTTTCGTCAAGTTTACCAAGCTCCATCAAGACCTCTTTGGCGATGTTTAGCTGCCCCTTGCCGCCATCAATCAATAGCAAATCAGGCAAAGGATTTTTGGCATATCGTCTGCCCAAAACCTGACGCATCGCTGCATAATCATCGCCACCTGTGATGTCGTGAATGGCATATTGGCGATAATCTCGTTTTCGCATACCGCCTTGGTCGAACACCACGCACGAACCAATCGCTGCCTCGCCCATCGTATGACTGATGTCAAAGCATTCAATGCGATTAATGGTGTTTGAGGTGACCGATGACAAAACAGACTGCAAAGCGGTGAATCTGGCGTGCAGCTCTCTTTGGTCTTTAAGCTGCGTTTTGAGTGCATTGTCAGCATTGAGCTTGGCGATGTCCAGCCACTCCTTGCGATGTTTTTGTACTCGGTGTTTAATCTGTGGTTTTTTTGCAAATTCCTGCATCAACACCGATTCTATCGCCATCACTTCATCAAGCTCGTCACTGACGATGATTTCGCTGGGTAAATCATCACTGACCTGAAAATAAAACGACAATAAAAATTCCGACAATCGCTCTGCACGGCTTTTGGCATCAGGTGCAATGCCATCAGGAAAATAATTTTTGCCACCCAAAACTTGCCCGCCACGCACCGTCAATACATGAATGACACTGGTACCAGCCATCTCGCTGATGGCAAACACATCTGCCTCGCCCTCCAAGCGAAACACCGCTTGCTGTGCCTGCAACTCACTAATCATCGTCAAGCGGTCTCGATAAAACACCGCTTGCTCAAAGTTAAGATTGTGGGCGGCTTGCTCCATTTTTTGCACCAGCATTTGTTGTACTTGGTCAGAATTTCCCTGCAAAAAACCCAACGCTGCCTGCACATCTTGACTGTATTCCTCATGCGACACCAGCCCAACACATGGGGCTTTACATCGTTTGATTTGGTATTCTAGACAAGGTCTTTTTCTGGCAGCAAAAAAACTATTGGTACAATTTCGAATCATGAATAATTTTTGCATGAGCTGCAACGACTGCTTAGCACCATGTGCTGATGGGTAAGGGCCAAAAAATCGACCTTGGGTGTGATTGCCTTTGCCTCGTCCAAAACTTAGGCGTGGAAATTTATCTGTTGAAACAAATACATATAGATAGGATTTATCGTCCCTGAGAATCACATTATAAGGCGGGCGATGATTTTTGATGAGATTTTGTTCTAACAACAAGGCCTCAGTTTCACTGCGTGTGATGATGATTTCTACATCACAGATTCTTTGTACCAATGCCTGTGTTTTGGGGTGTTCGATGGTTTTGGCAAAATAGCTACTCACTCGATTTTTGAGTGATTTTGCTTTGCCAACATACAAAATCTCCCCCGATTTGCCCAGCATCTTATACACGCCTGGCAAATTTGGCAAAGATTTTACGGTTTCTTTTAACCGTTGTTTTGATGACATGGTGTCATTATTAGAAAAATCGCTCATCGTCTATCGCATTATGGTGCTCATGGTTCGCCAAACAAGTGTATTATTTTTATACAACTTTATTTTATGGGCAAAATATGGCAAAATTATTCACAGTATTTTTGTTATGAAAGGGACTGATGATGGTCTGGCAATCCACCAAACATAAACTTGGCAAATTGGTCAAACAAGGCAAAAAAGCCACTTATCCGCAGTTGCTGCCTCATTTATTAAAAAGCCGTGCCAACACCTTTGCACCACTTTTAGGGGCAGGAATTCGGTTGGAGCTGCTGGATTTGGATAATGGGCTGTGCGTGGTTCATTTACCCTTAACCAAGCTCAACAAAGGATTTGATGGCAATCATTTTGGTGGCAATCTGTATATGATGGCAGACCCTTTTTTGATGATGCTATTATCGCACAAATTGGGCAAAGATTACCACATCAGCGAACTATCCAGCCAAATCCAATTCATCAAAGCCAGTCAAGACAAAGCCATCGCACGCATCAAGATTGACAACGAAGAACTAAAAATCATCACGGCACACTGTCAAGACAATCCAAGCATGGAACGCAGTTATCAGGTCATCATCAGCGACACACACCAAAAACCCATCGCCATCATCAATAAAACATTTCTCATCAAAAAACAAACCCCCAAGTAAACACTTAGGGGTTTGATGGGGAAAATTGGACGATTAAGCGTCTTTTTTTGCACCCAATTTTTCTTTAATACGAGCAGACTTACCAGAACGCTCACGCAGGTAGTACAACTTCGCACGGCGTACATCACCACGGCGTTTCACTTCAATGCTGGCGATTAGTGGAGAGTGCAATTGGAAAGCACGCTCAACACCAACACCGCTAGAAATCTTACGCACGGTGAATGATGAGTTTAGACCACGGTTACGCTTAGCGATAACCACGCCTTCAAATGCTTGCAGACGCTCACGGTCGCCTTCACGAACCTTAACTTGAACCACAACGGTATCGCCTGGTGCGAATGCTGGGTGGTCTTTTAGTTGAGCGTTTTCGATAGATTGTACCAAAGGATGCTTGTTGCTCACAAGAATTCTCCTAAATAATCATGGCATAGGCTGAGTACTTTTTTGTGCAATGCACTGTGGTTAAAAAGTCGCTTACCATCGTTTTTAAAGACGATTGACTAATCAATCGTGTACCTGAACCACTCAGGCGAAAGTTAATCTTTGAAATCTTTTAGCCATTTGGCTTGTTCTTTGGTTGGTTCAAATGCCTGCCATAAGTCAGGTCGTCTGTCTTTGGTACGTTTGACCTGCTGCAAAAACCGCCATTTGGCAATATTGGCATGATGTCCAGAAAGCAGCACTTCTGGCACGCTTTGATTATGAAAAACCAGCGGTTTGGTATAATGAGGACAGTCAAGCAACCCATCAACAAAGGAGTCTTGCACCGCTGATAAATCATCGCCCATCACCGCAGGCAATCGGCGAATCACACTGTCCATCAATACCATGGCAGGCAGCTCACCACCTGTCAATACATAGTCGCCAATAGAAATTTCTTGGTTCACATAACAGTTAAGCAATCGCTCATCAATGCCTTCATAACGACCGCATAATAAAATCATGCCGTCCATATCCAGCATCTGTACTGTCGTCTGTTCGCACAGCGTTTTGCCTTGTGGGGATAGATAGACCACAGGGCATCGGCTCATTTGACAACCATGCTGGCTTGCCAATGCTTTGGCGTGCAAAATGGCTTTTTCAAGTGGCTCTGCCATCATGACCATACCCGGTCCACCACCAAAAGGTCGCTCATCAATGCGTCGATAATTATCCGTCGTAAAATCTCGTGGATTGATTAAATGTACCGTCGCCTGCTGACGCTTTAAGGCTCGCCCCACCACACCAAACTGAGTGATGGCATCAAACATTTCTGGCAAGATGCTGATGACTGCAAAAAACACGCTATTCGTCCAACGCCATCATTTAGTAGTCAGACCCCCATGCCACACGCATGGTTTTCTCAGCCAAATTCACCGACAAAACGATGTCTTTGTGCCAAGGGATAAGTCTTTCTTCATCATCAATACTATCGGCGGTTGGCTTGACCGTGATGATTTCATGAGCACCAGTCTCAAACAATGATTTAATCACGCCCAAGTTTTCTTCTTGTTCATTGATGACTGTCAAACCCACCAAATCCGACCAATAATATTCATCGTCATCAAGGGCTGGAAAACTGTCTTTATGCACCCAAATGGTCGTGCCATTCATGGTCTCAGCGACATTGCGGTCGGCAATTTCAACAAAACTTGCCACCAAACCAGCCCCTTGTGTTCGCCATTCTTTGACGGTTAAGGGTTTAAATCCTGTGGCGGTTTTCATCCACCAAGGCGACATTGCAAAAACACCCTCTCTCTCATCGGTTTCGCTAAATACCCATAGCCAACCTCTAATGCCATAAGGTTTTTTTAGGGTGGCAATCTTAATCAACTCAGACGCATCAGGCGGTGTTTGACGAGATGGATTAGGTGTAGCAGTATTCACAATGACAGCTCTTCGTTGTTCATTTTATTTATCATCTAAACCGTATTCATCAAATGATAAATAAAATTGAAATCGATTAAAATATAGCACAAAACGGTTTACGCTCAATCGAACGCAAACCGCCTGTCTAAGACTTAGGATTAAGCAGCTTTATTTAGCGCTTTTACCAAAGAAGCAACACGGTCAGAAGGTTGTGCACCTTTTGCAATCCACGCATTGTAGGCTTCTAGGTCGATACGAGTTTCAACTTCTTGACCACGAGCTAGTGGGTTGAAGAAACCGATTTTTTCGATAAAACGACCATCACGAGCTGCACGCTTGTCAGCAACAACGACTTGGTAAAAAGGACGCTTTTTTGAACCGCCACGGGCTAGACGAATAACTACCATGATAACTCTCTTGTACAAATAAAATTGTATGAAAATAACGAAAAATGTTTGCAAGAATTAGAGCATGATACAGATTCGATAAAGTTGAGGATGAGCCGACACGAACCTGAACCATTAAAGCCGTCATTATAGCAAGTATTTTGTCATCTTAAAAGCAAAAAATCTATTTTTGTGTAAATTATCTACAAAAGCCCAACAAAAGCTGTGATACAATGGGCTAATTGCGATTAGATGATGTGTTTTTCTTATGAATAAAAAAACAAACGCCACTTTGGGAAAATTTCGCCATCGCCTACACTCCAACACACTACGAACGGTCGTGGTGGTATTTTTTATCGTCTTTGTTAGTGTCTGGCTTTCTTTATGGTTATTTTGGAGAAGTCTGTATTTACCAGAGCTAAAAAATCATGCCAGTTATCTTGCCAGTGAAATTCGCTTGCTCACCACCGCTGATGACCGATGGTACGACAAACCTTTGGTTGTTGAATGGCTAAAACGCAACACACACATTGAAATCATCGATGACCCCAATGAGTTTCCCGATGTCAATGACAAACTCATCATCAGTCATGTTACCCAAATATTAGCTGACCAAATCTCAGCAGACTTGGGTCGAGAAGTAGAGGTTTATTTTAAGTTTAAACCCACGCCCAAGCTGTGGATTCACGATAGTGCCAATCCAAAGATTTGGATTCGTGAGCCCATGATGTTTTATTCGCAGTACAGCACGGGCGTGTTATTTGGTTTTGTCATTGGCTTGCCTTTATTGACCATTTTAACCATTCTTATTTTGGTGCGTGGGCTTAATCGTCCACTCAAAAAACTAGAAAAAGCCGCCAGTGATTATATCGAGCAAGGCTATGCCACCACCCTGCCCACTCAGACAGGTCCAAACGAGATTCGTCAAGTAAACACCGCCTTTAATCAACTGTTTACCACACTCAATCAATCTCAAAAAGAACGAATGATTATGCTGGCGGGCATCAGTCACGATTTGCGTACACCATTAACCAGAATGCGTCTGACCGCTGAAATGCTGCCTGACGAATTTTTCCGAGAGGGCTTAGTATATGATATTGATGACATGGACGCCATTTTGGAGCAGTTCATTTCCTTTATGAAAGATGGTTCTGATGAGGCGGTGCGACCAACCGACCTTGAAACCATCTTCAAAGAAATTATGATACAGTTTAGTGGTACTCGCTTTATTTATGAATCCACCGTCAATCAGTCTGTGCCAGTTCGCCCTCTTTCCATTAAAAGACTCATCATCAATCTGGTGAATAATGCCATTCGCTACGGCGAACAACCCATTCATCTACTGGCAAGCATCGCACCGCCCAATGACGATAGCCAATATCCGATGTTGATTTTGTGCGTCAAAGATGAAGGCGAAGGCGTTGCCGAAGACCAATTAGAACGCATCATGCACCCTTTTGAACGAGGAGAGTCTGCTCGTACCGTGCAAGGCAGTGGCTTGGGTCTGGCGATTGTTAGTCGTATTGCCAGACTTCATCAAGGAACGGTTGAGGCGGTAAATCACCCAAATGGTGGTCTGCAAGTCTGTGTCAAAATTCCTCTAAAATCGATTGCCTTTCAAGATGACTCACTAGAAGAAACCTTAGGCTAAACCAATAAAAAATCCCCATGCCTGACGCTGGGGATTTTTTGGTATGATTACATTAAGGTTTTTTCAGCCTTTTGCTGGGTTAGTTCATCAGCCACAATCACCACGCCCACCTGCTTAATCGGCCATCGCATCATAAATCTTGCACCACCAAGCGTTGGGCTTTCATCAACACTTAATTCAGCATTGAACCAAAATGCAATTCGACTAACAATGGATAAGCCCAAACCATAACCACCTGACGCACGGGTGCGACTGTCGTCCAAGCGTGCAAATGGCACAAATACCTTTTCTCGGTCAGCCTCAGCAATGCCTTGTCCATCATCTTCCACGCAGACATAGGCAGTGTCTTTATGAATGCCCGCACTCACCTTAACCGATGCGTTGGCATAACGAATCGCATTACCCACCAAGTTTTGTACCACACGATGCAGATAACGCCTATCCGCCATTGCAGCGACTTTGGGTGATGGTAAATCGGTCAAAATCTTAATGGGCTTGCCTAATGCATTCGTTTCTCGTTCGATTTGCTCAATCAACTCACGCAAGCCAACCATTTCCCAATCAAGTTTTGGCGAACCCTCTTCTAGTTTGGCGTAAGTCAAAATCTCATCAATCAGCTCATTTAAGGATTCGATGTCTTCATCAATATAGTTTTTTTGCAGTTGTCGAGACTCACCATCGTCTGTGTCCGCCAACATATCAACCGCGAAACGAATACGGGCAACAGGTGTGCGAAGTTCGTGCGACACAGCACGGGTCAGCTCTCTTTGTGCCTCAATCAATCGCTTAATATGAGCCGTCATTGCATTAAAAGTCATGGATAATCTGGCAATATCATCTTGTCCGATGACCTGCACTTTGGTGTCCAGCTTGCCAGATGACACCCGATCAACCCCAATTTGCAACAGACGCAATCTGCGTTCCAAAGGAAAAATCAAGCCATAAACCCCCAAGCCAATCAGCAGCATACAAGTTAATGCCACGCTGACCATAAGGTTAAAAGGTGCCCAATTAAACAGCTCAATCGGACCAATGACCATCGCTACATCTTCGACATTAGAAGCTGCCACGATAGAAATTTTGGAATTATGTAGCCCATTATCATTATCAAACATCAGCACAGGCTCGCCTCGTCTTAGCCTTGCAATTTGGTCTTGGTCAAGCTTAATATTGTCAAAATTGGTCAAAGCAATTTTATAAGAAAATTTTTGACTCAAAAATTCTAATCGAGCTTGTTGCTCTCGAATGCTTGGATAATACGCCAAATCATCTAGCACAAAAATCGTCAAAGCCCTAAGATGTCGTTCTCCAATCTGGCTCATTTTGACCGTCAATAGATTATCTTCGCCACTGATGCGATGAAAAATCACATATTCATTGCTGGTGGCAAGATAACGAACCACCGTCTTTTCTTCTTCAAGCAGTCGCCATTCTCTTGCTTTTAAATCAACCGAAGCAATGGGTACAACAGAAAATGAGTGTCCGAACAAATTGCTGGCATCAGAAAGCCTAAGCTGTCGTGCTTCTGGGGTTTTTTGTTTGGCAATTTCCTGACCGACCACATAAAATACCCCTGTGGCGATTTTTTCACGATAAGACTGCACTCGCTCCTGATTAAGCGTGTCCACCAAAAAATACGCAAAAAAACCCACGCAAACACAGACCAATAATAGACCTGTATAAATACGAAAAAAAATACTTCGCTCGGTCAAAGAAATCAAAGCCATAATCTTACATCTATTACAAATGATAAAAGCCAGCCATCAAGCCAGCTTTTATGTTTTTGGACATCATTAGTTGCCTTCTTTGACAAATAAATAGCCCTTGCTACGAACCGTTTTGATACGCTTAGGATTCTCTGGGTCATCGCCAATTTTTGGGCGAATACGAGAAATTCGCACATCAATCGAACGATCCTGACCATCGTACTCAATGCCACGCAGACGCTCAAAAATATCTTCACGAGACAAAATGCGACCAGAATTTGATGCAAGTAACCACAGCAAGTCATATTCTGCACTGGTAAAATCAACCAACTCGTCATTTAAGGTGACAGAACGACCGCCATTATCAATGACTAAATCGCCAAATTCCAAACGCTGTGGTGATTCGTCAGTAGGTGCAGAATCTGAGCGACGCAACAACGCACGAATACGAGCCAATAAAACTCGTGGCTGAACTGGTTTTGCCACATAGTCATCAGCACCCATTTCTAGACCTAAAACTTGGTCCATATCGTCTGTGCGAGCAGTCAGCATCAAAATCGGCTGTTGATAATGTGGACGGACTTCACGACATACTGTCAAGCCATCACTGCCTGGCAACATGACATCCAAGATGACCAAATCTGGTTGTTCACTGATGATGCGGCGAATCGCACGAGTTCCATCAGTTTCCAATGCCACATCTAAGTCATTGCGTCTTAGGTAATCCTGTGTCAATGTTGCCAATCTTTCATCGTCTTCCACGATCAGGATTCTTGGCATACCTTCTTTTTCAGGCGTTGCAGTCATCTTTTATCCTCAAAAACATCATCATTCATATGACGACAGACAATCTTTTAAGCACGGTTTTTGTATTTTTGGATTGTTTGTAGCTGTGCCACAGATTCCGCCAATGCTGCCAATGCTGCATTTGTTTGCAAAGTATTGCTTTGGTTGCTTAACATTTGTTCTGCTGCACGACGAGCTTCTGCAATTTTTACTTCGTCCAAATCGCCAGCTCGTTCGGCACTATCCGCCAAGACAGTGACTACATGTGGCTGTACTTCAAGCACACCGCCAGACACATAAATCACTTCCTCGCTGGTACCATCAGCAGATTTTAGACGCATCGCACCTGGTTTTAGCAAGGTAATTAGCGGTGTATGACCAGCCAACACACCAATCTCGCCATTATGACCTGTGGCGATTAGCATACTAATATCGCCAGCGTATAGCTCTTCACGAGCACTTACTACTCGGCATTTAAAAGTAGCCATATTTTTACTCCCAAAATGATAGGAAATAATCAATATCAAACCCATTCTGATGACCCTATGCCATCAGAACAGGTTAATGAATGCTTAGGCAGCTTTTAGTTTTTCAGCCTTAGCAATCGCTTCATCAATACCGCCTACCATGTAGAAGGCTTGCTCTGGTAGATGGTCGTATTCGCCTTCGATGATTGACTTAAAGCCAGCAATGGTATCACGCAAGGCAACATATTTACCTGGTGCACCAGTAAACACTTCCGCCACATGGAATGGTTGTGATAGGAAACGCTGGATTTTACGAGCACGATACACCACCAACTTGTCTTCTTCTGACAATTCGTCCATACCCAAGATGGCAATGATGTCTTTTAGCTCTTTATAGCGTTGCAATACTTCTTGCACACCACGAGCAACATTATAATGCTCTTCGCCAATCACTTGTGGGTCAAGCTGACGAGAAGTAGAATCTAGCGGATCGACCGCAGGATAGATACCTTGTGAAGCGATGTCACGGCTTAGTACTACTGTTGCGTCCAAGTGAGCAAAAGTTGTTGCTGGTGATGGGTCGGTCAAGTCATCAGCAGGTACATATACCGCTTGTACAGAAGTAATCGAACCAGATTGGGTAGAAGTAATACGCTCTTGTAGCAAGCCCATTTCTTCTGCCAATGTCGGCTGATAACCTACCGCAGAAGGCATACGACCTAGCAATGCTGATACTTCTGTACCCGCCAAAGTATAACGATAGATGTTATCTACGAACAATAGAACATCGCGACCCTTGCCAGTGGTTTCATCTTTTTCATCACGGAAATATTCCGCCATGGTCAAGCCAGTCAATGCAACACGCAGACGGTTTCCTGGTGGCTCATTCATCTGACCATAAACCATTGCTACTTTCGACTTGGTAAAGTCTTCGGTATTAACAACACCAGCCTCTTGCATTTCGTGATAGAAGTCGTTACCCTCACGAGTACGCTCACCCACACCAGCAAATACAGACAAACCTGAGTGTTTCAATGCGATGTTGTTAATCAATTCCATCATATTAACGGTTTTACCAACACCTGCACCACCAAACAAGCCTACTTTACCACCCTTAGCGAATGGGCATAGCAAGTCAATTACTTTGATACCAGTTTCTAGCAATTCGGTTGAGTTTGATTGCTCATCATAGCTTGGTGCTTCACGATGGATAGACCATTTTTCTTGGGCATTGACAGGACCTGCTTCGTCAATTGGGCGACCAAGCACATCCATAATACGACCAAGGGTTGCTTGACCAACTGGAACAGAAATCGGTGCACCAGAATTTGATACGGTCAAGCCACGCTTTAAACCTTCAGTTGAACCCATCGCAATGGTACGAACAACGCCATCGCCCAACTGTTGCTGAACTTCTAGGGTTGTTTCTGTACCATCGACATGAAGTGCGTCAAAAATCTGTGGCACTTGACCGCGGTCAAACTCCACATCAATAACCGCACCGATAATTTGTACAATACGACCACTCATAATATTCTCCAATGTCTTATCTTATTGGGCAATGCCAAACTTAGCTTGATTGTCGGTCTCTCTAAATGTGTAATTAGAAACCACCCCGTTGGCGTTAAACAAAATAACCAGCTCTTTGGTTTTGACATTATCTCCCAAAGAAAAAACATTATAAGGGATAAAATTTCTCGCCATTGGCTTTGATCTAGAATGACGATATGTCCAAATTTCATTACCACTATCAGTAAATGAAACAGAGTCGGCAGCACCAAATCTGTTTAAAACTTCTTGTTTGGTGGTTTTTGATTTTACAATCACAGAATCAATGCTCTGCTGCGTCTGATCTTTGATAGCAACATTGCCAGAAGTAGCACAGCCAGTCGCCAATACAGCAACTAAGCCAGCCATCGCCAAAGAGCGAGTCATTGTTTTCATTATTTATTCCTTACCATGTTTAAAAATTCACATGAGACACAATGTCTGATTTGATCATGAAACAGCTGCAGCACCGCCAACAATTTCCGAAATCTCTCGGGTAATCGCTGCTTGACGCAACTTGTTATAAACCAACTGTAAATCTTTAATTAAATTACCAGCATTATCTGTGGCGGCTTTCATTGCCACCATACGAGCAGATTGCTCAGAGGCAATATTTTCTCTAACCGACTGATAGACGATGGATTCAATATAACGCAACAGCAGACTGTCAATCAAAGTCTTGGTGTCAGGCTCGTAGATATAATCCCAGCTATGCGACACTTGCATTTCTTCATCAAACTCACCCTCTGCCAATGGTACAATTTGTTCAACCACTGGTTTTTGTGCCATTGCATTGATGAATTGGTTATACACCAAGTAAATGCGATCCAAATGACCATTTGTGTAATCATTTAGCATGGTTTGCACAGGTGTACTAATTTGTTCAAGCGATGGATTATCGCCATAATCTGTCACAACACAAGTTACTTTGCCACCAAAGTTTCTGAAAAAACTAACACCTTTTGCACCGATGACAGCAAATTCAACTTCTACCGATTGCTCTTGGTAGCTTTTTACTTTTTTCAGTAAGTTTTTGAACAGGTTGATGTTCAAACCGCCTGCCAAACCACGATCAGATGTTACCACCACAAAACCAACACGATTTACAGGGCGGCTTACCATATATGGGTGCTTATAGTCTGATTGTGCCTGCACCAAATGCGAGATAACTCGACGCATTCCATCAGCATAGGGACGACCAGATTCCATTCGCTCCTGTGCACGACGCATTTTACTGGCAGCCACCATTTGCATTGCACGCGTGATTTTTTGCGTACTTTTGATGCTGGTTACTTTTGCACGTATTTCTTTTAAGCTTGCCATAATTATTCCAATACTGGACTTATTCTTTAAATGGGTTTATGGTGCGTTAACAACTGATGTTTAACACACCATAAACCTTGCTCATAAACAGCTTAGAAGCTGTGAGTAGCCTTAAATGATTCAACTGCTGCTTTTAGACGACCTTCGATATCGTCATTATAGTTGGCAGTCTCATCAATTTCTGTCATCAAGGCAGCGTGCTCGCTACGCAGATAACGCAAGAAGCTCTCTTCAAATGCACCAATCTTCTCAACTGGTACATCTGCCAAGTAACCTTCGTTAGAAGCATAAATTACCGCAGCTTGATCAGCAATAGACATTGGTGCGTATTGTTTTTGCTTCATCAATTCAGTAACACGAACACCGTGTTCTAGTTGTTGCTTGGTAGCGTCATCTAGGTCAGAAGCAAACTGAGCGAATGCTGCAAGCTCACGATACTGTGCCAATGCAGTACGGATACCGCCTGATAGTTTTTTGATAATCTTAGTTTGGGCTGCACCACCAACACGAGATACCGAGATACCAGCGTTTACCGCAGGACGGATACCTGAGTTAAATAGATTTGATTCTAAGAAAATCTGACCATCAGTAATAGAAATCACGTTAGTTGGTACGAATGCAGAAACGTCACCTGCTTGTGTTTCAATGATAGGCAATGCAGTCAATGAACCTGTTTTACCTTTAACTTCACCATTGGTGAAAGCTTCCACATAGTCGGCATTGACACGGCTAGCACGCTCCAATAGGCGTGAATGTAGATAGAATACATCGCCTGGATACGCTTCACGCCCTGGTGGACGGCGTAGTAGCAAAGAGATTTGACGATAAGCAACAGCTTGCTTAGACAAATCATCATAAACAATCAAAGCATCTTCGCCACGATCACGGAAGTATTCGCCCATTGTACAGCCAGAATACGGCGCGATGTATTGCAATGCTGCTGGTTCAGAAGCAGATGCAACAACAACAGTGGTGTATGCCAACGCACCAGTTTCTTCTAGTTTGCGTACGACATTAGCAATGGTAGAACGCTTTTGACCGACAGCAACATAGATACATTTGATGCCAGAATCTTTTTGAGCGATGATGGCGTCGATTGCCAATGCTGTTTTACCAGTTTGGCGGTCACCAATGATAAGCTCACGCTGACCACGACCGATAGGAATCATGGTGTCAACCGCTTTATAACCAGTCATGACAGGCTCATCAACTGATTGACGAGCAATAACGCCCGGAGCGATTTTTTCAACTTTATCGGTAAGTTTTGCATTGATTGGGCCTTTGCCGTCAATTGGGTTACCCAACGCATCAACAACACGACCTAATAGCTCAGGACCTACTGGAACTTCCAAGATACGACCTGTGCAATATGCTTTTTGACCTTCTTGAAGGCTCAAATAGTCGCCTAGTACAACAGCACCAACAGAGTCTTGTTCAAGGTTTAGAGCCATGCCATAAACATTGCCTTCAAACTCAATCATTTCGCCGTACATAGCTTCTTCTAAGCCATGAATTTGTACAATACCATCAGACACACTGACGATAACGCCTTCAGTTTTTGCAGTTGCGCCTACGTCAAGGTCTTGAATACGCTGCTTAATCAGATTGCTGATTTCGGCTGGATTCAATTGTTGCATTGCCTTGTTTCCTTTAATTTCAACAACTTACCACTTTAAGCGGTAAGCTGAGTTTTTAATTGTTTTAACTTGCCACGCACCGAGCCATCGGTAAACTTATCGCCAACCTTAATGGTTGCCCCACCGACAAGACTTGCATCAACAGCTTCGTGTAAAATGACGATAGAGCCTGTTGAAATTGCAAGTTTCTCTTGCAGGGTTTTTCGCTGGGCTTCTGTTAGCGGATAGGCCGAAGTAACATAAGCGTCAACCTGTTTTAGCTCTTGTGATTTTAGCTTACTATAATGAGCATGAATTTCTGGCATCAATGCCAAACGGTCATGTTCAGATAGCTGTTTGGTAAAATTACCTAACGCCTGAGTAGCTTGCTCTGCTGATAATTTCCCAAAGGCATCTAATAACACATCTGCCTTTTGACCTGCAGAAATGGCTGGATTGCTTAACAATGAAGCAAAAGATTCATCGCGTACAATGCTACTTGCAATCGACAAGAAAGACTCCCATTCGTTGATTGCATTTTGCTCTTTAGCATAGTCAAATGCTGCTTTGGCATATGGTCTTGCTAAGGTAGATAGTTCAGCCATGATATCCTCTAATTACAGCTTAGCCGCCAACTGGTCAAGCATGCTGGCGTGTTCTTGTTCATTGACTTTGTCTTGCAAAATCTTTTCTGCACCCAAAACAGCCAATTGAGCGACTTGCTTTCTAAGCTCTTCACGAGATTGGGCAACTTCTTGCTCAACAGTCGATTTGGCTTGGGCAATGATACGCTCGCCTTCAAGGCGTGCTTGAGCTTTTGCATCTTCAATCATCTGATTGGCGGTTTTGTTTGCACGCTCAATGATGGAAGCTGCTTCTGTTTTTGCTGCAGCAAATTCTTGTTCAACTTGCTTTTCAGCAGAAGCCAAATCTGCTTTGGCTTTTTCGGCGGCATTTAAGCCTTCTTCAATTTTGCGTTGACGCTCATTAATCGCGCCGATCAGTGGCGGCCATACGAATTTCATGCAAAATAGCACAAAAATCGCAAACGCAATCAACTGACCGATAATGGTTAGATTGATCATCCAATCACCTCGTTGTTAGTGAAAGTCAGGTGATAATCCATCTTTGTGACTTGATTAAACCACAAAGATGGTTCGTGTAAACTGACAGTTTCAGCTTATGCGAATGGGTTGGCGAACAATAGTAGCATTGCGATACCAACACCAATCATTGGTACGGCGTCAAGCAGACCTGCTACAATAAACATTTTAGTTTGTAGTTGTGAGCCTAGTTCTGGCTGACGAGCAGTGCTTTCAAGGAATTTACCGCCTAGGATAGCAAAGCCGATACCTGTTGCTAGTGCACCTGCACCGATTAGTAGAGCTACTGCAAGTAGAGTGTACTGAGCGATTACTGGATCCATGATGTCTCCTTATGACCTATAAATCAAGAGTTGTTAAAAAGTGTTCAATTAATGTTCGGATTCTGCTGAAATCAACGACAGATAAACAATCGTCAACATCATAAATACGAACGCCTGAAGTGTAATAACCAAAATATGGAAGATTGCCCAAGGCACTGACAATGCCCACTGAATCCAAAACGGCATCAGTGCAATCAAGATAAAGATAAGCTCACCTGCGTACATGTTACCAAATAGACGCAGACCCAATGAGATAGGCTTCGCCAATAGAGTAACAATTTCTAGTACTAGGTTGATTGGGATTAAAATGGCTTGCAAGATTGGATTCTTAGCACTAAACGGGTGCAAAGTAAATTCCGCCACAAAACCACTCACGCCTTTATATTTCAGACCAAAGCCGATAATCAAGAAGAATACACCAATCGCCATACCCAAAGTGATGTTAGGGTCAGTAGTTGGTACAATCTTAAAGAATACATGATGCGGATCATGCCCCATCGCCTCACCAACTTTCATAGCCAAAGTTGGAATCCAGTCGATAGGCACAAGGTCCATCAAGTTCATCAAGAAAATCCACACAAAAATTGTCAAAGACAATGGTGCGATGAGTTTTGATGGTCCATTGTATGATTCACGCACGCTATTATCGACGAAATCAACAATCATCTCAATAAAGGCTTGAAACTTAGTTGGAACGCCAGAAGTCGCCTTGCGACCTACCGCCCAAAAAAGCAGCAAAAAGAAAATACCCAAACCAATCGACCATAGCATCGAATCCACATGGATTGCCATAAAGCCCATCTGTGCTTTTTCGGTGGCATCGTGTGCCACTTTCCAGCCAAGCTCTGGGTGGTATCCATAAGTCCAATTGGTCAAATGGTGAGCAATATATTCAGTAGATGTCTGTTCGCCTGCCATAATAAGCTTCTTATATTAACTCAAACAAAAGAAAAATTGGTCGCAACCAATTCAAAAGAGTTACTATCTAGCACTTCAATCCATTATTACACTGATTGAGTTTCTCAATCGTACTTCCCTTGTCCTAACACTCATCATGACAAATTCGATACTTAAAAAATTGATACAATCAATCGCTTTCACGATTTTTGTTCGGTGAAATTCGTAACAATAAATTGCATTTGTAACTAGCAATATCTTACTGTAATGTTGGCTATATGTAAAGAGAAAAAAGCAAAATTTATAACTAAGATTTCTTAAATTGATGATATTTTTTCATAAATTGGCGATTTATCATGCAAATTGCCATAAATCATTGATGAACTTTTTCAATCATTGGTATTGATTAAATTTTATTTTTGACCAATAAAAATGCCATTGCTTGTAGTAATTGCATGACAAAATAGCCAACGATGACCGCCCAAACAGCATCAGTGCGAAACTGCCAAAAAATAACCGCAAAACCCAGCAAAGACACCGCCCATTTTAGCATCTGTCCTAAATATAAATTATGAACAATCTGCTCACGATGTCTGATACTGGTATCTTTATAAGCGAACCAAGTAAAAATATGATGAGCCAAATAAGCCAATCCCATGCCCAACGCCATGCCTTTGGTGACCAAACCACGCTCTTCATGCCACCAGATGATGTCCAGCACAAACACGACCGCCAGCACGCCCAAGGCCAGCCATCGTTGCTGCTTTTGGGCTTGTTGGACTAAGTGCTTTTGATTGGGCTTAGCAGGTCTCATTGTTGTATTTTTGATGATAAAAAAATTGGGCAGATTCTAGCATTTTATGCCAGCCTGAGCAATCATTTGCGATGAGAATCACGGCTTAGCACAAGCAACAAGGCTGTTTGCCAACGCCTGCCATGCTGCCACAAAATCTTCTTCGCCATCGCTCATGTCTTCTTGATGAATGCTGGTTTTGACATTGCCAAGCTTGTTTTTTATGCCGTCTGAGACATCATTTTGTGAGGCTAAGCACATCTGTTTGGCTGGACGATGTTCATTAAGAAGGCGAAATTGGCTTGCTTTTGGTGCAAGATGATGGTCAGGCGTTAATGCTCCTGCAAATTTTAGCCCGATTGCCTGCTCGATATATTGAAAAGAGTCATGATACGCCCAATACGGCAAGGACTGCTGCTGGTCAAAAGTCGCCACAACTTCGTCCAGTCGTTTGGCAAACTCTTGGGCATTATTGGCATATTGCTCACGATATTCTGGATTGGCATGTCCATGAATGACCGCCAACGCTCGCACGATGGCTTTGGCGTTTTGTGGATCTAGCCACAAATGCACATCTTGGCTGTCTGCTTTTGCCGTTCCATCTAAATTTCTTAGAGGCAAACGGCGAAAAGCGTCAAAGTCAAGTAAGGCAATATCATTGGGTGCGTCAGCCAAAGTTTTGACCAAATTTTGTTCCAAATCCTGACCAAACCACACCACAAAATCACTCTCTTCAATCAGCTTGACTTTACTGGGCGACAAGGAGCCATGATGCCCAACATCACCAGCTTCCAGCAATATTTTGGCATCGTGATTACCTTTGGTGACTGCATTACTTAATAGTGCCAACGGATAATTACTGACGCTAACCACGCCCGCTGTCGCCACCTGCATCAAAGAAACACCCACCGCCAATGCAAGTATGGCTAATTTTTTAATCACGGTCATCACCCTCAAACTATATTAAAAATCAAATAAGAAAAATCATTATAGCATAATTTATAAAATATGATACAATGTATTATTTAACGATAGTTTTTGAGAATGACTATTTTTTATTACAATTTTGCTACGAATTGATGGGCAAAAGAGAATTTTCATTGATAGAAAAATATGAGCATCTTGGCTATAATATAACTTACTGTTATATATTTTATCTTTTTTATCAAAATTGGGCATACTTATGAATCAACATACCCATCATTGCCATCATCACAATGTGTATCACGAACACGACCACAATCCAGCCACTCGTATGGCAGAAGCCAAAGCACACTGTCTAGAACGAGGCGTGCGTTTCACACCACTTCGTGAACAGGTTTTTGAGCTGATTTTGGAGGCCGACAGACCAATGGGTGCGTACGATTTAATCAGTGCCTTGCAAGTCAAACGCCAAGATGACCCCATCAAATCTGGCAAAAATATCGCACCACCAACTGTTTATCGCTCGCTAGAATTTTTATTGGACGAGGGCTTGATTCATCAGCTAAGCTCCATCAATGCCTATGTGCCATGCTGTCACCCACGCTCACAGCACGCTGCGGCATTTTTGATTTGCAATCGTTGCCAAAAGGTCGAAGAATGCAGCAATCCACCCGTGCAATCTATCCTAGACTTTGCCACCAATGATGCCAGCTTTGCCGTTGAACGCACCGTCATTGAGCTAAAAGGCATTTGCCGTGACTGCCAAGCACACTAATCAAGCGTTGATTGAACTACATGACATCGGCTATCGTATTGATGGTCGGGATTTGTTGCACCACATCAATTTACAAATCCTGCCAAACGAGATGATTAGCTTGATTGGCCCTAATGGAGCTGGTAAATCCACTTTGGTAAAAATCATCTTGGGTTTAATCCAGCCAACCGCAGGGCAAATTCACAAACAAAGTCAAGCCATCAGCTATGTCCCGCAGCGATTTAGCGTACCAAATGTACTGCCGTTACGAGTGCAAGATTTGCTTGCTCAGGCTGACAAAAAACGCCTAAATGCACCGCAAACAGACCATGTGTATCAACAACTCAACATCACGTCCCTGCTAACCCGTCAAATTCACCATCTGTCTGGTGGCGAAACACAGCGGGTTCTACTGGCAAGAGCTTTGCTGGATAAGCCAGATTTGCTGATTTTGGATGAGCCAATGCAAGGACTTGACCCAGAAAGCGAGGCATGGCTGTATCAATTCATTGACCAAATGCCTGATTTTTTGCAATGTGCCATGTTGGTGGTTTCACACGATTTGCATTGGGTACTCAAAGGTTCTCGCAGAGTGATTTGTCTTAATAAACACATCTGCTGTCAAGGTGTGCCAAGCCAAATTACCGAAGCACCTGAATTTATCCAATTATTTGGCTATCAAGCACCCTACATTCATCAGCACACACATTGTGAACATCATCCAAATCACTCATTATGAACGAATGGCTTCCCATCATCGCCCCTGCTTGGATTGCAGGTTCAATCTTGGCTCTACTATCTGCACCGCTAGGCTGTTTGGTGCTGTGGCGTCGTATGGCGTTTTTTTCAGATACGCTGGCTCATGGTGCATTGCTGGGAGTGGCGTTGGCAGTTTGGCTCAACCTGCCTGCTGATTTAGGCATTGCCATCATCAGTTTGCTGGTCGTGATTGTATTAACCTTCCTAAAAGACAGCCGACTGCCAAATGATGCCTCCTTGGCAGTATTGGCGGCAACACTACTGTGTTTAGGCTTATTAACCCTAACCCAACTGACTCAGCAACAAGCCAATGTCTTGGGGTTTTTGTTTGGCAATCTATTAGATATTGACTGGGCGGATTTGCCACGACTTGCCAGCCTAGTGCTGCTTGGGCTTTTATTTCTTAGATGGATTTGGTCAGCACAGGTCAAACTTGCCACCTCAGAAGCCCTAGCACAAATTCAAGGCATCAACCCAACCAAGCAGTATGTATTCTTTATGGGACTGCTGGCTGGATTTTGTGCTGTTGCCTTGCAGGCGGTTGGTAGTTTACTCATCAGCGGACTGCTGATTTTGCCCGCCTTAATCGCCAGATTGCTGGCTCGCTCGCCAACGATGATGGTGGTTTTATCCGTCATCTTTGCCCAAATCGCCGTCACACTTGGCATTTGGGGTAGTGTCTGGCTGGACATTCAGTCAGGGCTTGCCATCGTACTGGTGCTGGCATTGGGGTTTTTTGGCTTATTCATCATCAATAAGCTGGGTATGCGATGAAACCCATTATCATTCCCCATCGCTCCTCTACCTTCCACATCGCTCAAATCAGCGATTTGCACTTAACCGACACCGCCTTTGATAACCCAACCGTCCAAAATTTTCAAGCGGTGTTGGCACTTGCTCTTGCCAGTCAGCCAGATTTAATACTCCTGACAGGCGATTTGGTGAATGATGGCAATAGCACCATCTACGACTGGCTATTTGGGCAATTACACCAAACAAACATACCCTTTTTTGCCATTGCAGGCAATCATGATGTGACACATGAGATTGGCGTGCATTTACCGTTTGAACAGCGATGGCACTTGCCAATCACGGCTGATGACCGCTTGCGTCATTGTCAGCAGCTACTCATTGGCGATACAACACCTTATTGGCAAATTTTATTACTAGATTCATCGGTATTGGGGCAAGAACATGGGCATTTGGACGCACAAGCTCTTGCTTGGCTGGATAGAACTTTGGCAAATCAGCACGCACCTGCAATCATTGTACTGCACCATCACCCCGTTGCCGTTGGGTCGGCTTGGATTGATGCCTTGATGTTAGATAATGCTCATGAGTTTTGGCAAGTCATCGACCAACACCCTCATGCACAGCACATCATCTGTGGGCACGCTCATCAAGCCCACACCCTAACCGCTCCCACACGCCACCCCTGTACCGTGCTGACCTGCCCTGCGACAGCTCGACAATTTTTGCCATTTTCTGACACATTTTGTCTTGATGCTCAAACATCTGGCTTTCGATGGATTTGTCTAGACACCACACAAACACTCAAAAGTTACATAAAACGGCTATAAATTCACGATTTTTTACCAAAATTACAAAATAACATTGGAAAATCCTGTTTTTTTTGTTAAATTAGGCAGTCCTCTTATTGAGTGCCTGCTCTGCCAACCTTTGGCACTTGCACCATCATTTACCAAGGAAATTTGGCATGAATACAATAACCAATTTTACCCCTTATGAGCCAGCAAAAGACGAAGAATACATGTCTGATGGTCAGTTAGCACATTTTCACAGCATCTTGACCAACTGGCGACATGAACTAATCACGGAAGCTGAACGCACCAAAAATTATATTCATGAAGAAACCAATACCATGCCAGACATCAACGACCGTGCCACCCAAGAAGAAGAATTTGCTTTGGCATTGCGTACCAGAGACCGTGAACGCAAGCTGATTCGCAAAATCGAAAAATCATTGGCAGAAATTGAGTCAGGCGATTATGGATTTTGTGAAACTTGTGGCACAGAAATCGGTTTGCGTCGCCTAGAAGCTCGCCCAACCGCCACTCAGTGCATCGATTGCAAAACCCTATCTGAAATCAAAGAAAAACAAAATTTGGGTTGATTGGGCATGGCGATAACCACTCCCATCGGTAGGTTTGCTCCATCGCCCACGCACCATTTACATTTAGGCTCGCTGACCACTGCGGTGGCGAGCTTTTGTCATATCAAGTCGCTGGGCGGTCAGTGGCTACTTCGTATCGAAGACATTGACTTGCAAAGATGTAAGCCACAATACGCTGACAGCATTCTAAATGACTTAGATAAACTGGGTCTGCATTGGGACGGTGAGGTCATCTACCAATCCAATCGCTTAGACATCTACCAAGCATATCTTGATGAACAACTAAAATCACTCAGTTATGCCTGTCATTGTTCCAGAAAACAGCTGGACGCTCATCGTGCCAGCAATCCTGTTCCCCAAAGTCTTAATAGCCCCATCATCTACCCAAGATTGTGTTTGCACGCTCAGCACGATTGGCAGCACACCGACAGCAAGATTCGCTTGCAACTGCCCGATGTGGCGACGGCATTTGTTGATGGTATTCAGGGTATTATCTGGGATAATCCTGCCAAAAGTCTGGGCGATGTGGTGGTCAAACGCCAAAATGGGCTATTTAACTATGTACTGGTCTGTGCCATTGATGATGGACTTCAAGGCATCACACATCTGATGCGTGGCATTGACATCATGCCCATGACAGTCGCTCAGCTACACATCATCAAAGTTTGTCGATTGTCTTTGCCCAATTATATTTATCATCTGCCTTTGATTTATAATACCGATGGACAAAAACTTTCCAAGCAAAATCTTGCCACACCCATTGATACCACACAACCTGCCCAACTGCTTTATCAGGCATTGACGCTATTGGGTCAGCCCACAGATTCTGATATGCCAAATGCCCGCCCCAAAGAGATTTTGGATTTTGCTGTTAAACATTGGGATAATACCCCTTTGCTTGGGCGTACCCACTTGGCATACGGTCAATAAAAAACGCCCAATTCATGGGCGTCATCATAATCAATATCTGCTGTTTTCTTTATTCAAAAAGATGGATTCGCTTTTTTTGTCCACCTGTAAAATATAGCCAACCATCATCAACATAATCAGTATAGACGAACCGCCATAGCTATAAAATGGCAAGGTCAAGCCTTTGGTTGGCAATAGACCCATGTTCATGCCTGCGTTAATGACCGTCTGCCCAAAGATGATGACCGCAAAACCAAAAGTGGTATAGCTTAATCTTAGCTGGCGGCGTTTTAGAGCGGTGTAGCTGATTGCCATAATAGAGGCAATGATTAAAAACTCCAATAAAAGCACAAACAATACACCCAGCACGCCCAATTCTTCGGCTGTAATGGCAAGCAAAAAGTCAGTGTGTGCTTCTGGCAAATGCGATAATTTCTGAACACTATCGCCATAACCTACCCCTGTCACGCCACCACGCCCAAAGGCAATCAAACTATTGGCAAGCTGATAACCTGTATCCTGTACATCACTAAATGGGTCTGACATCGCCATCACACGCTCACGGCGATAGCTACTTGATAAGGCAAAGACCGCAAACACACTCGCTGCCGAGCCAGCTGCAATCACAATATGACGCACTGGTACCCCAGACACAAAGATGATGACCAATGCTGTCGCCACCACCATCACAAAGCTACCATAGTCAGGCTGTGCCATCAATAGCACCACCGTAGGCAAAAACCAAATCGCCAACCGCCAACTTTGCATCAGGCTTTCACGCACATCAGCCGAACGACGCACGACATATTCTGCCGTCACCAAGACCATCACCGCTTTACACAGCTCCGCCACTTGAAAATTCAGCACCCCAAGACTAATCCAGCGAGTTGCACCGTTAATCTTTGAGCCTAAAATCAAAGTGGAAAATAGCAGTGCCAGCATCGTGATGAATGACGCCACCACAAAGCCAAACGAGCAGTACAGTTTCAACGGTACTTTATACACCGTCCAACCTGCCATCAAACCCAGCACCACATACATCAGCTGATTACGAAAAAAATACATCTGATGCAGTTCATGTTTGGTTGCAAACGGAATGGACGCTGATGCAATCATCAACAGGCTTAGGCTGATGAGCAAAAATAAACTGACCACCAACACCGTGCTCGCCTTAGGCAAAAAAGACAAGCCCTCGACACGATTCACCGAACCTGCCATACGGTCTTTAAATAAATCAAATAATGAACTGGACATGAATGCCAACTTTGCTAAAAATCATGGATAACTTGATATTATAAACCAGTTTTTGCCCCTTGTGTGATTTTGGATTAACAAAAAACAACAAATGCTAAGAACGCACAAAAAAGCAGGCACAAGACCTGCTTTTTATCATTTAAGCGTTATAACGATTTGACCAGTTCAACAAATCTATCGCCTCGTTCGCCATAATTTTTAAATTGGTCAAGGCTAGCACAAGCAGGAGATAATAGCACCGCCTTAGCATCACTTTGGCTGGCAAGCACGACCGCCTTATCCAAGATGGCCACCTGATGTAGTCTGTCCGCCAGATTGGGGTATTTACCAAGCAAATCCTGCTCAATCAGTGCTGCATCTGCACCAATCAGATACACGCCATTTGCCCAGCGATACACCTCATCAGCCAGCTGCCCAAAATCCTGCCCCTTGCCTTGACCACCCAAAATCAACGCAAGCGACTGCTCGCCATAGACCACGCCCAAGCCATCAATGGCGGCAAGCGTTGAGCCAATGTTAGTGCCTTTTGAATCATTAAAATAAGCCTTGCCAGCCACCTCATCGACATATTCACAGCGATGTGGCAAGCCCTTAAAATTCACCAAAGTATCAAGCATTGCCGTCATTGGCAGACCGACTGCTTGCCCCAATGCCAATGCAGACAAGGCATTAAGTAAGTTGTGCTTGCCTTTGACTTTTAGGCGGTTGGCATTTAGCAAAACCTCTTGTCCATGACACAAGACCAGCTCGCCTGCCATCTGTGCCAAAGAAAAATCCGCTGGCTGGTCAGACTGACTGGCGGTCGTGATGATTTTGGCAACTTTGGTCAAAGATTGCTGGCACTCTTTGGCAAGGGTAGCGTCATCTTGGCAAATCACCGCCGCTTTTGCTCCTTCAAAGATTTTTAATTTTTGGGCAAGATAATCTGCCATGCCATCATGACGGTCAAGATGGTCGGCTGAGATATTTAGCACGGTCGCCACATCAGCAGATAAGTCATAGATGTGTTCAAGCTGAAAACTGGATAATTCTAGCACCACCATTTGCAGCCCTGCGATGGTCAGCAGCTCTAAGGCTGGCGTGCCGATATTGCCGCCCACACCAACCACAACGCCTGCATTGGCTGCCATTTGTCCAACCAAAGTCGTTACCGTGCTTTTGGCATTCGACCCTGTGATGGCAATGATGGGAGTGTGTTTTGCCTGTTTTTGGTCAATCTCTTTTAGAGTCTCAATAAAAAGCTGTACATCGCTGATGACACGCACGCCTGCCTGCTTAGCGTCCACAACCGCCTTGATGCGTGGGTCAACACCTGGACTGATGATGATACAATCACTATCCAACAACATTTGCCCATCAATCGCCCCAAAAGCACGCATCACACCAGATGGTAATTTATCCGCCAATGCTGGGGCAGGATTTTGGTCAGTGACAGCAACCTGATGCCCCTGTGCCGCCAAAAAATTAACCGCCGATAAGCCTGAACCGCCCAGACCAATGACCGTGTACCGTTGTGCATTCATGATTGTTTCCTATTTTGATGAATGATTTGGGTTATTGTAGCACTTTTTTGGGATAATACGGCAAATTATCCTCATTCAAACCTTGCCATTTGATGTAGATTTTGGCAAAATTGCCCATATTGGGTAACCAACAAACGAATTTTCAAGGATTCTTATGAAACTGATTTCTGCGATTATCAAGCCATTTAAGCTAGACGATGTGCGTGAGGCATTGTCCGATATTGGTATCAACGGCATTACCATCACCGAAGTCAAAGGATTTGGCAGACAAAAAGGTCATACCGAGATGTATCGTGGGGCAGAATATGTCGTGGATTTTTTACCAAAAATCAAAATCGAAGTCGCCTGTCCAGATACCATGGTTGATACCATCATCGAAGCCATCATATCGGCTGCTAATACTGGTAAGATTGGCGATGGCAAGATTTTTGTTACCCCATTGGAGCAAGTCATTCGCATTCGCACAGGCGAGCTTAACGATGATGCACTATGATGACACAAAATATTCATTCATCACAAATTCATCGCCATCAAAAAACGCACCGAAATTGGTGCGTTTTTTACTTGAAAAAATCTTAGATTATTTCTTTTCCCAAGTTTGTGAACCTTTTAGGGTTTTTAGGGTTAGGCTCTTACCGTTTAGGGTAATGTCTGCTTTGACCGCAGGAATGATGCCCCAGCGAGGGTCTTTGGCACGACCTTCGTACTTGCCGTTGCCTTTGGCAACCACATCAAACAATACTTGTTTATTGACATAGGCTTTGGCTTTTTCGGTTTGACCAGAAGTTACCACGCCAACAAACTTACCGCTTTGCTCACTGATGGTCACAACCGCTTTTGGCTTACCATTTTCTGACATTTGCCAGTTGCCTGCGATTGGGTCTGCTGCCAATGCAGCGGCTGAGAATGCGATACCAGAGGCAATCATAGCGAATTTGGTGGTTAGCTTCATTGTTAGCTCCTATTTTTTTAAAAAGATGATAATTTAACAATCCATCAAGACACACCCGCCATCACAGCCAAGCACACCATTGATGTCAATGACTAAACACTGTTTTCATTGTCATCATATCATTTGTTTTGATAAGTGTACAGTTGTTTTTTTGTAATTATTTTTTGATGTGTTTTTAGGCAAAAGGATTGTCAATCATCTGGCTTACAGGTGCTTGGCTTGGCTCAATCTGCCCATCAAATGCACGCAATAATTGGGCAGATATCTCATGCAAAGCCTGAGCCTGCGTACGCCCAGCTTGATTGGGCAAGATGGTTAATTCCCCATAAATCACCACGCCATCAACGCCATTTTCAATGGTTAATCCGCCAATTTGTAGCACTTGTCCATCATCATGGAAAGGTTTGTGTAACATCGTTGTCTCTTTTTTAGGTTTGGTGTAGCCACTTGGTCAAATATTGCACCATTTGCCAAGCCAAATCCAGCCAGCCTGTCTTGCCCAACAAAATCGCCTGTGCCTCTTTGTCGTTCATCGGTGCTGGCAATGCATAAGCGTGCGTTTGAATAGAGGGAGGTAGTGCGGGCATGACACGAATGCCTGTGTACTGCTCCAATTTGGACAAACTGATGACTTGATGGTTGCCTGCGGCATCATTGGGCGACCAATACACGCCTGCTTGCTGGATTGACGGTACATACACCGCTTTAAAAAAATGACTTGGCACCATCACTCGCCCACCAATGCGTTGGCTGGTCTTGCCCAAAAACGCCACGCCCGTCACCACATAAACCTCTTCATAACGTACTGCCAAAGTGCGAGTAGCAATCTCAATGTGTCGCCACAAATGACGATTGTGGTCGGTGTGCTGCGGAGCAATATTAGCAAGGCTAAAACTATCATATTGCTGGGTGGTGGTTGCCATATCGCCATTGGGAGCAACATGTCCACGATCAAAACCAGAACGCCGATAATCTGCCAGCTGTGCCTGTGCCTGCACAGGTAAACGATACTCTGGGCGAAAATTATCCGAACGCACCAACTGATGAGCGGTCTGTACTCGTTGCTTGGTCAGATGCGATGCCGACCAAAATGGTGTCAAAGATACGCCAGAATACAAAGTGGCAAATCCATCAAAACACAAGGCGTACAACTGCTGATTTAATCTTTGCCCCTGCTCTCCCACCAGCAAAGGCGGTGCTTGATAAAAATTATCCGCACAAGCAGCGAATGCATCATCAAAGCCCATCTGCCAATCAGTTGGCATAAATTTGCTCGTACTGCTGTCTTGCAACGATGCCTGTGCATATTGAGACAACAACACGCCCATTGCCAGCATACCAGCGGCAATGCCATGACAAAATCGATTCGTCATTTTTGTTGTCATTTATGGTCCATGTTTTTATAATACCTGCACCGTATTCTAGCCCTTTTATGCCATGATGACAAGCCTTAACCACACCACCTTTGCCCCACGACTATTAGCTTGGTTTGATACAGATGGTCGCCACGATTTGCCTTGGCAGTACCATCATCAATCACACGCAAACATCTACGCAGTCTGGCTATCAGAAGTGATGTTACAGCAGACACAAGTGGCAACTGTATTAAATTATTTTGATAAATTCATGTCAAGATTTCCCACTGTTCAAGACTTAGCGAATGCCAACTTTGATGAAGTGGCGTATCTTTGGGCAGGGCTTGGCTACTATGCTCGTGCCAAAAACTTACATCAAGGGGCAAAACAGGTGTCTGATTTTATCGAAAGGACGGGGAATTTTCCACAGACGCTTGATGAGTGGCAAGCCATCAGAGGTGTGGGGCGTTCCACCGCTGGGGCAATCATGGCAATGGGCGTGCGTCGTCGTGGCGTGATTTGCGATGGCAATGTCAAACGAGTGCTGACTCGCTGGGCAGGTATTGATGGCGACATCACCAAACAAGCCACCGATAAAGCACTATGGATACTCGCTGATACCCTAACCCCCAATGAGGATAGTGGCAAATACGCCCAAGCGATGATGGATTTGGGTGCAACCATCTGCACTCGCACCAAGCCTAAGTGCGAATACTGCCCCATTCAATCTGACTGCACGGCTCATCGTCAGGGCAACCCCACCGCCTACCCTGTCAAAGCCAAAAAAGCAGACAAGCCCCATCGTCATTCTTTGGTGTTCGCCCTCACATTTGGCGATGAAAGACTATGGATAAAACGAACCAACGATGGCGGTATCTGGGACGGTTTATATAGCCTGCCCATGCTCATGATTGGCGATGATGCGAACATACCCAATGACACATCATCAGCCAAAAAACAACACGAGATGATGGCAAATGCCCAGCCGTTAAGCCTTGCCGAAAGGCAGATTATTGATGTTTTGCCAGCCATACCCATACAAGCCCACAAAACCATCAAACATACGCTCACGCATTTTCATTGGCATTTGTCGCTCATCAACATCGAGCTTGATGAAATACAATACAAAAACATCAATCACGCCCTAACTGCGGTCAATGCCACTTTTGTTTGGCAACAGGACTTGACAGGCTTGGCGGCACCAAAAGCAATGCATAAACTAATGACCAAGTCTTTTTAACAAATCGACTAATAATCTCTTTTTTGTAGCCAATCAACCACTTGCAACAGCAGATTGTCATCACCAAAGACCGCCACACATTCTCTTGCCTGAGCAAATAACTCATCAGCATAGTGGCGTGCTTGTTCTACGCCCAGCAGCTTGACATAAGTTGATTTTTCTAATTTTTCATCAGAGCCAGCAGGTTTGCCCAGCGTGCTGGTGTCCGCCACCACATCAAGCACATCGTCTTGCACCTGATAGGCAAGCCCCACCGCTTGTGCATACTTACTTAGCCTGTCCATCGTATCAGCATTTGCCCCAGTACACACCGCTCCCATCAATACTGACGCCTCAATCAATGCTCCCGTCTTGTCAATATGAATGGCTTGTAGCTGTTTGGCATCTAGCATTTGGCGTTCGCCCAATAAATCAAGCATCTGACCTGACACCATGCGTCTGGCTCGTGGGGCTAGTATGGCACTAAGTTTGGCGGTCAGCACTGCCGTATCATTGTCATCATCAGACTGGCATAGCACCTCAAAAGCCAAAGTTTGCAACACATCGCCCACCAGCATCGCCACCGCCTCGCCATAGACAATATGGCAGGTTGGCTTACCACGACGCAAGTCATCATCGTCCATACATGGCAAATCATCATGCACCAGTGAATAGCCATGAATCATCTCCACAGCCATCATGGCACGCCTAGCCAGCTCAAAACCCCTTTGGCTTACCCCAACCACTGACAATCCAGCCAACACCAAAAGCGGTCTGACTCTTTTGCCGCCATTGCCCATCGCATACAAACACGCCTGCGATAAAGATTCTGGCAAATTGACCGCCAAGATTGCTGATTTGACATCGTTCATCAACTCATCATTCAAACCATCTTGAAGTTGGCTTAACGATGTGGGCGAAGTTTGCAAAGTTTGGTATAAGGCTGACTGCGACATAGATGCTCTTTTTTCGATGAAAACTTGATTCAATAATAGCCATAGTATAACACCATTTATTATCCATCAACATAAAAAGTTCTTTTGACCATCGCTCACGCATTGCCCATCACGCACCATGACGGACATCAAATCAAAGATAAAAATACCCAAAATCATCAAAATATCAAAAATTTTATCAAAAACACTTGACCTACATTCATTTTTTTGGTTTAATACGCCCACTTTGGCGTGATAGCTCAGTCGGTAGAGCAACGGATTGAAAATCCGTGTGTCGGCAGTTCGATCCTGCCTCTCGCCACCATATCAAAAAGACCCCTGATGATTTAGGGGTCTTTTTTTATTCATCAAACAACCGCCACAAGGACGGTTTTTTCAAAGATAAAAAACACACATCAGTGCTGCTTGGCGATGAATGCCTCCACCTGCGTGCATAGAATCTGCCAAAGTTTCGTCTGTGCCTTAACACTACCCCAAGCATTATGCGGCGTGAATAGCACTCGTGGATGATTGGCAACGCTAAGCAACGGGTCGTCATCAGCGAACGGCTCGCTTTCAAACACATCAGAAGCATAACCAAAAATCTGCTCACGATTTAATGCTCGAACAATACTTGCCCCATCAACCACACCGCCACGAGCGACATTGATGATGAGTGGTTTTTTGTGCATTTTGGCGATGGTGTCATCATTAATCAGATGATGCGTCTCATCAGTCAATGGGCAGTGCAATGCCAAAACATCACTATTTGCCAGCACCTCATCAAAGGCGGTATAGCCAGCTCTGGGTGCTTGCCCTGCTCGCTCAGCATACAAAACTTTCATACCAAAAGCGGTGGCGATTTGCCCGACCTTTTTGCCAATACTGCCTGCACCAACGATGCCAAGCGTACTGCCTGCCAAATCAAAAATCGGCTCATCAAGCAAACAAAAACGACCATCAGCCTGCCAACTGCCATCGCTTGCCTTGGTATGATAATGCTTGATGGCACGCATCACCGCCAGCATTAACATAAAGGTATGCTCAGGCACGGTCTCCACCGAATAGCCAGCCACATTATACAAGGCGATATTTCGCTCTTGGCATGCCTGTGCGTCCACATTATTCATGCCTGTGGCGGTCAGCTGAATCAGTTTTAGATTTGGCAAGGCATGGATAATATCCGCCGTCAATACCACTTTATTGGTGATGATGATGTCTGCATCAAAACAACGCTCGATGATTTGGTCATCTGCGGTGGCAGGATACACCACATAATCAGACACACCAGATGGCTGAACCAGTTCAACCAATGGCGAAAAAGTACCAGCGTCCAAAAATACCGCTTTCATCAATTTCTCCGTTCAAAAAATCACAATCAGTCTTGCATTAAGGGTAAAAATCGCCTTATCTTAACAAAATGACCGTCCAAAAAGCTACAAAATATAAAAATAATCCCCATAACTGCATGAAAAATAGTGCGAAAAACAACAAACTGGCGTAAAATAGTTTGGTTAAGCACGATTTGTTAAGACAACAACGATAAAATAAGAGCCTAAGATGATGAACGAAAATTTTGCCATTGGTCAGCGTTATCTTTCTGACAGCGAGAGTAATTTGGGATTGGGCGTGGTCATCAATGTTGATGAACGCTGCGTGCATATCTTATTCCCCCAAAGCGAAGAAACTCGGGTCTATGCCAAAGCGTCCGCCCTACTGTCTCGTGTCGTTTTTTCGGTTGGTGACAACATCACCGACCAAGATGGCAATCTACACACCGTGGCAAGCTGTGAGAACATCTCTGGGGTGATGCGTTATCATTTGACTTGTGGCAAAAGCCTGATGGAAACTCGTCTGGCGGCAAACATCACGCTTGCCAAGCCACTAGAACGCCTGATGGCAGGTCAGATTGAATCATCAGATTGGTATAATCTACGCCAAGATGCCTTGCGTATCCAAGCCATGCTAAGCAGGCACCCATTGCGTGGTCTGATTGGGGCAAGAGTGGACATCATCAAGCACCAGCTGTACATCGCTCACGAAGTTGGCAAACGACTGGCTCCACGAGTGCTATTGGCAGATGAGGTCGGACTTGGCAAAACCATCGAGGCTGGTCTGATTATGCACCAACAAATCCTGACTGGCAAAGTCAGTCGTGTCTTGGTGCTTGTGCCTGATAGCTTACAATACCAATGGATGATTGAGCTAAAACGCCGCTTTAATCTGGATTTTGCCTTATTTGACTTGGTGCGTACCGCCTCCATCAAAGAACACAATCCTGACCAAAATGTCTTTTTGACCGAACAATTCATCATTGCTGGCATTGACCTGTTGCTTGACCATCATGACCTATACGAGCAAGCCTATGCCGCAGGATTTGACCTGTTGGTGGTGGACGAGGCTCATCATCTGCAATGGGATGAAGCACAAGGCGGTAATGATAAATACGAGCTGGTGGCAGACTTTGCTACCAATACCGCAGGCGTGCTACTTCTAACTGCAACACCAGAGCAGCTTGGTATTGACAGTCATTTTGCTCGCCTAAGATTGCTTGATTCGCACCGCTTTGATGATTTGGACGATTTTATTGCAGCACAGGATGCGTTTGCCGATGTGGCAATGGTGGCAACTTTACTCATCGATGGTCAAGAACTAAGCGATAAACAAATTCGTGCAGTAGCAGGTTTATTAGGCTTTGAAGAGGCTCAGATTGCCGACATCAACGCCAATGACCGCCTAAGAACACACATCATCAACGAACTGCTAGACAGACATGGCACAGGGCGAGTGTTGTTTCGCAATACTCGTGATAGCGTACAAGGCTTTCACGGTCGTACCAGCATTCCCTACCCACTACCCCTACCAGACGCATGGAAAAATAGCCACTATGTCAATGGCAAACTAAGAGAACAGCTGTGGGGCGAGGAAAATTATCCAGATGGCAGCTGGTTAGAAACCGACCCACGAGTAAACTGGCTCATCAATCTCCTCAAAGACACCTTAAAGCATAAAAAAGCCCTGCTCATCGCTCGAAGTGGTGCAACCATCGAAAGTCTAGAAGCGGTGTTACGCCTGCACGCTGGCATCAAAACCGCCATCTTTACTGAACAGATGAGCCTACTTGAACGAGACCAAGCAGCGGCATATTTTGCTGATGATGCTGGGGCTCAAATTTTGCTATGCTCAGAGATTGGTTCTGAGGGGCGTAATTTTCAGTTTGTCCAAGATTTGATTTTGTTTGATTTACCAGCCAATCCTGACACCCTAGAACAACGCATCGGACGATTAGACCGTATTGGACAAATTGCCCAAATCAACCTGCATGTGCCATTTGTGATGGGTACTGCCCAAGAGCGACTGTACAACTGGTACGATGGTGCATTGAATATCTTTCATCAAATCAGCCCGACCGCCCAAGCCGTCCAAGAGGCATTCATCGCACAGCTAAAACCTTTGCTAGAAAGCCCTACCACGCCTGACAACCAAGAAGCCCTCTCCCAGCTGATTGCCGATGGTTCTTTGCACCGCCAAGAGCTTGAAGCAGAGTTACAAGCTGGGCGAGACCGACTGCTAGAATACAATTCTTGCCGTCCCAATGTCGCCAATCGCATTGCCGATGCGATGCATGAGCTTGATACCAATAAACTACTGCCTGTCTTCTTAGATAACTATCTGACCGCAGTTGGTATGGATTATAGCATCCAACGAGATGGGACTTGGATTGTTCATCCCATTGATGCATCAGAGGTGGACATTGCTGGCATTGAAAGTTTGCCGATTGATGAAGATGGCATGACCTTGACCTTTGACCGCAAGCAGGCATTGGCTCGTGAAGACATTGAATACATGACTTACGAACACCCATTTGTGCAGGCGATTTTGGAAATGGTGCTGTCTGGTACTTTTGGCAATACCCAAGTGGCACTGCTTAAATCTGCCGCCCTGCCCAAAGGCATGCTCCTCATCGAAAACCAATTTCGCATCGAAGCCATTGCCAGCAAACAACTAAACCTATCAGCCTATCTGCCTCAGCAAAGTCTGCGAGTCTTTTTGAGTGAGCGAGGCGATGATTTGAGCAAAATCGCCACCAGCGAAAAAATCCTGCCACTCATCGAACGACTGGATAAAGCTCGTGCCAGACAAGTCACCAAAGCTCGTGCCAATATCATTGACACTCAAACAGCTCGTGCCAAACAACTTGCCCAAGAGCAGCTTGAAATGATTAGCAAACAAGCCAGCGGACAATTTGCAGATTATTTTGATAAAGAAATTGGGCGTTTGCAACGATTGCAAGCCATCAATCCCAATGTGCGAGATGATGAAATTAGTAGCCTAGTTAAGCTTAAAGAGCAAGGTTTGCACGCCTTGGGTCAGCTATCACTCGTGCCTGACAGTATTCGAGTATTGGTGACGGTACAGCCTGATTGATTGTACAAAAAACGCAGTAAAGCCATCAAGTTTTACTGCGTTTTTTCTTGACAATTTACCCAAAGTTGGCAATGATAAGCACTCTTGTTGTCAAGAAAAAAGGATTTACCATGTCATTTGCCAAAATTCATACTCGTTCTGTGGTGGGTTTGCACGCCCCACAAGTGGTGGTCGAAGTACATCTATCACAAGGATTACCCGCCTTGACCATCGTTGGCTTACCAGAAGCATCGGTTCGAGAAAGCAAAGACAGGGTGCGTTCTGCCATCTTAAATTCAGGATTTGACTTTCCAAACCGCCGCCTTACCATCAATCTTGCCCCAGCTGATGTCCCAAAAGAAGGGTCACGGCTGGATTTGCCGATTGCACTTGGTATTTTGGCCGCCAGCGGTCAGATTGATGAAACAGTCTTAGATAACTTTGAGTTTGTTGGAGAATTGGCACTTAATGGCGATTTGCGAGACATCACAGGGGCATTATCCATCGCTCGTGCCATCAAAAATTCATCAGACAACCGTTCGTTAATTTTGCCCACAGATAACGCCATCGAAGCTGCCAAAGTTGGGCAAATCACGGTATTAGGAGCAACCAACCTAACAGCTGTCTGCCAGCATCTTGATGTCATCAGCGGCATCAATGCCAATCAAGCAAATCTTTTAACCGCCACGACTGTGACAATAGAACACAGCACACCAAAATATCCACTTGATTTATCCGATGTCAAGGGGCAACATCACGCCAGAAGAGCCTTAGAGATTGCCGCTGCTGGTGGGCATTCGCTGCTTTTTACAGGCTCGCCTGGTTCTGGTAAAACCTTGATGGCATCTCGCCTGCCCAGCATTTTACCACCCCTAGATGATGAAGAAGCCCTAGAAGTTGCCAGCATTTATTCGATTGCAGGCGTGCCATACACTTTTGGTGAACGCCCATTTCGCCCCTGTCATCACACCATCTCAGCAGTGGCATTGGTTGGCGGCGGTTCACGACCTAAGCCTGGCGAGATTAGCCTTGCTCATCATGGCGTTCTATTTTTGGACGAATTACCAGAGTTTGACCGAAAAACCTTAGAAACGCTCAGACAACCCATCGAATCCAAAGAAATCATCATCAGTCGTGCCAACAGTCAGGTCGCTTTCCCTGCTGATTTTCAACTCATCGCTGCAATGAATCCTTGTCCTTGTGGTTATCATGGCGATGGCACAGACCGCTGTCATTGCCGTCCTGAACAAATCAAACGCTACCAAGATAAAATCTCAGGTCCATTACTTGACCGCATTGATTTGCACATTCATGTACCAGCCGTACCCATCGATGACCTGCAAAATGCTCCTGTTGGCGAAAGTTCGTCAATCGTCCGACAACGGGTCATTCAAGCCCATCAAAAACAGCTAAGCAGACAACAAAAAACCAACGCCCAGCTCTCCCCTGCTGAACTTGATTGCATTGCCATCTTACAACCTGACCAACAAAAGATGCTCAAACTGGCACAAGCTCGGCTCAATCTCTCAGCTCGTAGCTATCATCGCATTTTGCGAGTGGCTCGTACGATTGCTGACTTGGCGGACGCTGATGAAATTAGTAGCACACATCTTGCCGAAGCACTCAGCTACCGATAAGCGATGACTGCACGGATTTTATCTTGATGGCAACCGCTCAAACCATCAAGCCAATGTCAAAATAAACGCCACCAAGCCATCAAAGTCATCGAATGCTTGGGTGGGATTGGACGCATCGATTGGCTCGCCATAATTATAGCCATATCGCAATGCCAGCGTACTCATGCCAGCTGCTTGACCTGCCATGATGTCATTCTTTGAATCGCCAATCATCACACACTCATCAATCGTGTAGCCCAGTCTTTGACAAATATAAGTCAGCTGCATTGGGTCTGGTTTTTTTGCTGATAGACTATCGCCACCCAGCACCAAATCAAACTTATCCTGCCAGCCTAAATGCGTCAATAAGGCTGGCAAAAATCGCTCAGGCTTGTTCGTGGCAATATTCAACCGAAATCCTGCCGCCAACAACCGATTAAGCCCCTCATTCACGCCAGCATACGCCACCGTCTCTTGACTGGCACAATCAGCATATTGTGCCAAAAAAATCTCGTGTGCTTCATCAAGCATCGCCAGCTGACCACCCATCGCCAACAAAGCACGCTCCACCAACACCAGCGAGCCATTCCCCACCCAGCCACGCACTGCCTCGACAGATGCCAGTGGCAACTCAAACTTGGCAAGCATCTGATTGATTGCTGCCGCCAAATCAGGCACGCTATCAATCAAAGTCCCGTCCAAATCAAAAATCAAAACTTTTTTTGGGGTTGGCTGCATGGCTGACTCCTTATGACTGGCTAAATGACCCAAAAACAACTCATCATTCACTCTCATCAAATAAAAATGCTCAGTAACATCTTGATGAATCGGTGCAAAATGTGGCAAATTCTGTAACAAAAGCATATTTTGTACAAAATTTAATCAAAAATCAATGACTGTTTTTGTTCATTGTACACAATCTTGGCACAGGTTCGGCAAATTTTTCATCATTTTTTATCAACTATTGAATCATTGGGCAAATTTAACCCCAATCAACGAACAAATATTGACCATTTGGCTAATTTTTATCAAAATCAGACTGTCAGCTGGCTAATATTAGCGAAAAATAAAGGGCTTTTAGATAGAATTGAAACATTTTCTCGCAATTTTTTGAAAAATATGGCTGATGTTTTGGTAAATTTTACAAAACTTTACACATTACTCATCAAACACGAACAGTCAGTATGAAATATTTTGTTACTATAACTCCATCACTTCAAACAGCACTTTAACTGCTGATTTTAACAAAACAGGAGAATACGATGAAAACTCTACAAAAATCACTACTTGCTCTATCTGCATCTGCCCTACTAGCAACAGGTGCAAACGCCGCCATCAGCTATGGCTCAACCGCTGGTTCACAAGCCTATGTTGGTGTGAAAGTTGGTCAAATCGATGCAGACCAAGTGAATGAAAAAACCACCGCTTATGGCGTTTATGGCGGTTACAACTTCGATGAGCGTTTGGGCGTAGAAGCTGAATTTATCGGTTCTGACAAAAAAGACTTCGACACCAACCTAGAAGGCAAAACCAAAAGCTACGGTGCTTACGGTACTTATCGTTACAACTTCAACAACACTCCAATCTACGCCAAAGGCAAATTGGGTGTTGCCAAAACTGAAACTGATGTGAACAGTAAGTCTGGCAACTACACCAGCACCACTGACACCACAGGCGTTGCTGGCGGTGTGGCTCTTGGTTACAAACCAAACAACAACTTTGGCATCGAAGCAGGTTATAACTACCTATCATCAGATGCTAAGATGCTAAGCTTGGGTGCACATTTTGCTTTCTAATTGACGCATCGATTCATTAAGTTCTTAAAATAAAAGACGACCGTATTTTGCGGTCGTTTTTTATGATTCAAGCAATAAAAAACCGTTTGTATGATTCCATCAAATCATCAAGCGGTTTTTTTAATCACACAATCATTCGATGGCATCAAAATAACTTTGTACCACCTTGCCATACAAAGTTTGACCCATAAATGGTGTATTTTTGCCTGCCGATAGCATGGCATCTTTGGTCACTGTCCAGCTCTGATTTGGGTCAATCAGTACCGCTCCGCCAATTTTTTCATAATCGCTAATACCTGCAATCTTAGCAGGAGCTGTACAAATTTTTTCGACCAACTGCTCGGCAGTCAAAAGACCGTCCGCCACAAGTTTGCAGCCCAATGACACAAAAGTATCAAAATTGCTGATGCCAGCGGTACACTCAGCAAATGGTGCTTGTTTTGCTGATGATGACAATGGTTCATGATGGCTACAAATCGCATCAATCGTACCATCTTGCAAGCCCTTGATGAGTGCCTGCTGGTCGGTATTAGAGCGAAGCGGTGGCAGTACATAGGCGTTGGCATTATAACCCTCGATATCATCATCGGTCAGATGAAGTTGGTGCATCGCCACATCACAAGTGATTGGCAAGCCCTTTTGTTTCGCCCAGCGGATAAGCTCCACCGAAGTGCGGCAGGTAATTTGGCTAAAATGAGCGGTCAGCCCTGTTTCTTCCACCATCAGCAGTTGCTTGGATAATGCGATGGTTTCAGCAAGCCAAGGAATGCCTTGCAGTCCGTGAAAAGACGCAATATAACCCTCGTGAGCCACACCACCTTTTGATAAACTTGGCTCATCAGGATAAAAGAACACTTTTAAATCAAAAGTAGCGGCATATTCTAGTGTACGCAGTAGCACCATGTCATTGGCAAAACCACGATTGGCGTTACTGACCGCAATCGCCCCGCCTTGTTTTAGACCTGCCAAATTGGCAGGCTGCTCACCTTTTAAATCTTGGGTCAAAGCACCCAAGATATGCAGATAGATACCGCCATCTTGATACGCTTTTTCTCTTAGCCCTTTGAGCAAAGAACCACTTTGTAAAATTGGGTCAGTATCTGGTGGCAGTACGATGTGCAAAATACCATTAGAGCGGGCAGCCTTACCCTCGCTGGCAAGCGTACCGTGCGACTGATGTCCTGGTTCACGCAAACGCCCGCACAAATCCACGATGGGCGGTATCAGCCATTTGCCATCGGTGTTGATACCATCTAAGCTTGGCGATTGCCAAGTGGAAGGAAGTAAGTTTTTCATAAAATTTCTCTTTTGTTAGTAGCCTTCTTTAACTAATTCTTGGTAAGCTTCACAGCCTAATTCTAGTTCATTTTCGCAAGCTCTTTTAAACCAAACTTTTGCCAATGAAATATCTTGCTCTGCACCTATGCCTGTATTAAGAGCAACCGCCATATTATATTGAGCTGGTGCATAATCCCGAGTGGCGGAAATGGCATAAAGTATCATTGCCTGCTCATAATCTTGCTCTACGCCTTCGCCATTAAAATATTTTATCGCCAAATTATAGCGAGCTTTTTCATTGTTTAACTCAATCGCTTTCTGATACCATTCTATTGCTTTTTTGTTATCTTCTTCAACACCCATTCCCATATCATACATAACACCAATATTATACATCGCTTCTTTATGATAATTGTCAGATGCTCTTAAATACCACTCCATTGCCTTTTGGTAATCTCGCTCAACACCAAGAGCATTTTCATACATACTACCAAGTACGAATTGAGATTCTGAATAATTTTGGTTGGCGGATTTAAGATACCATTCAATCGCCTGTGCATAATCTTGTTTAACAACATCACCCACTCTATATGCTTGACCAAGATTGTATTGTGCAATTTTATTGCCTTGATAGGCAACTTTTTCCAACCAATGCAAATAATTCACATTATCTTGATTATGCCTATAATAATCTACCAGTTCTATTTGTGATTCTATATCCCCATTTTCCGCCTTTTGAATTAAATCCTGTACATCATTGGCAAATACCGACACCGATAATAATAACCCTGCGGTTAATATTGAAATTTTTTTAAACATAATGTTTCTCTTATTAAATGGTTAAAATGCGGTGTGTATTACATACCCAACAATTTAACCAAATTAAGCCAATGATTTATGCCAAATTTCTCAAACTTTCCTGCCCACGCATTGCCATTGCCATGACCGCCATACGCACCGCAATGCCATTATTGACCTGCTTTAAAATCACCGATTGCTCGCCATCTGCCACATTTGATGCAATCTCTACGCCACGATTCATCGGACCTGGGTGCATGACTAGGGCATCTGGCTTGGCAAGGGCGACACGAGTATCTGTGATGCCATAATGCTTAAAGTACTCACTGGTCGATGGTAGTAGTGGCGAGCCGATGCGTTCATTTTGGATACGCAGACCAATGATGATGTCCACGCCTGCCAAGCCCTCTTCCATCTTGTTAAACACTGAAACACCATAGCGTTCGATGCCTTTGGGTAATAAAGTTTTAGGAGCAATAACACGAATGTCTTTGACCCCTAAGGTTTGCAATGCACTAATGTCTGAGCGAGCCACACGACTGTGCTTGATGTCGCCGATGATGGCAACAGATAGCTTATCAAAAGTGGTGCTGTGTTTGAGGCAATATTCACGATGAATGGTGAGCATATCAAGCATGGCTTGGGTGGGGTGGGCGTGCCAGCCATCGCCTGCATTGATGATGGCAACATTGGGCGTGACTTGACTTGCCATAAAATGAGCCGCTCCACTGGCACTATGGCGAACAACAAACATATCCGCACTCATCGCTTCAAGATTCCACAAAGTATCTCGCAAGGTCTCGCCTTTGTTGGTAGATGAGCGTGCAATATCAAGATTAAGCACATTTGCCCCCAGTCGCTTTTGGGCGGCCTCAAAAGTGGTGCGAGTACGAGTGGAATTTTCAAAAAACAAGTTCATCACTGTCTTACCTGCCAGCTCATCAGTATTAATCAGCCGACCCTTGCCATCAAAATAACCCATCGCCTTATCAATGATGTTTTCTAACTGCAAACGGTCTAACCCTTCGACACCGATAAAATGACAAATCGCACCAGACTTTGTCAGTTGTGGTTGGGCAAGTTGGGCGTCAAGTCGCTGTTTGATGCTGTTCATGAATCATTCCTTATGATGCTTTAATCATCTGCCTAAAAAAACAAATTAGGTCATTTTAGCAAATTTATCCCCAAAAACACAATGGCGTACTGAATAATTTTGATTAAATTTTACCCATATTTTTATTAGCATCTCTCATCAATACCTCAAAAGCAGATGGGTTAATTTTCCGATGAAATTTGGGGTATTTTGTGCTAGAATGATGGCAATGATTGGTTTTTGAAAAAATGTTTAAGGATATAACATGAACGCTTACAGCACCACATTAGCCCAATACCTAGAACAACACGCCACAGACGCATTGGCAAGTGCCATTACCACATTGGCAACCGCCAGCATTTCTATCAGTCATCTGCTGGATAAGGGAGCGTTGGCTGGCATTCATGGCGAAGCAGGCAACCAAAATGTACAAGGCGAGGCTCAAAAGAAACTTGATGTCATTTCAAATGATTTACTATTAAGCGCCTTGACGCACAACCCACACTGTGCAGGGGTTGCCTCTGAGGAGCTTGATGAGATTAGCCCTGCCAATAATGACGGCACGCTCCTAGTTACCTTTGACCCTTTGGACGGCTCGTCCAACATTGATATTAACATGACCGTTGGCACGATTTTTTCAATTTTGCCCTATCATCGCCAAGGTCAAAAAGCTTGCGAAGATGACTTTTTGCAAGCAGGCGTGAATCAAGTGGCGGCAGGTTATTTTATCTATGGCACTTCAACCATGCTGGCATTGACATTGGGTCGTGGCGTTGCCATGTTTAGCTTTGACCCAAGCAGTCAAGCCTATGTACTCATCAATGATAAGGTTACCATCAATCACAGCACCCAAGAATATGCCATCAATGCCTCCAACCGTCGCTACTGGCTACCGCCTGTCCAAGAATACATCGATGGCTTGGTGGCTGGCGATACAGGCGTGCGTGGCAAAGATTTTAATACTCGCTGGGTGGCGGCGATGATTGCTGATGTGCATCGTATCTTGATTCGTGGCGGGGTGTTCATGTATCCTTATGACACCAAAATCGCTGGCAAGGCAGGCAAACTGCGTCTGATGTACGAAGCCAACCCCATGAGCTTTGTCATTGAGCAGGCAGGCGGTGCATCGACTGATGCGGTACAACGTATCATGGACATCACACCAACACACATTCATCAACGAGTGCCTGTGGTGCTGGGAGCAAAAGAAGAAGTAGAATACATCAAAGCCCTACACGATAAGGCTGGGATTTTGGCAAATGGCGATAAAGCCTGACGCTATTGATAATCCCCCCACCATCAACGACTGGCAATATCAAATGGCACTGATTGCCAGTCGTTTACCGCTCGGCTTATTAACTGGCAATGAGATAGATTGGTTAATGAATAGGGGTTATTATCATGATTTAATGCTAGAAATTATCAATGATGACCCAATTTATCCAACCACCAATTATTCAAAAGTTTTTGAGCAAATTTGGAAAAATTTAAACTTTCCAATGTTAAATGACGATAGTGCAAAACTCATCAATACTTTTGAGAGATTATATCCATTTTCCATTCGCCCTTATGATGTTGGTTTATTATATAATGAAAACATTACCAATAATAATGATAATTTTTATGAAAGCAACAATGATTTAATCAATGCTGGCATTTATGATAGCAATTACATTTATATAGATAGTTTTCAAGCCATGTTGTATGACATTGAAAGTTGCATTCGCAGTTATGAGGTAGGCTATATCAAAAAGTCCTCATTGCATTCTGTTATCAATGAATTTTTTGAACTTTGCGAATATTGGATAAATTTAAATAAATCGCTTATCATATCCATCATCAACCAATTTCCCAAAAATCCCCTATGATTATCACTTCCAAAGACAATCCCCTAATTAAAACCGCCCACGCCCTACTCACCGACCATCGCTCACGCAAAAAACTTGGGCAAACCGTCATAGAAGGCGTGCATTTATTGGACGCTTATTTAAACGCAGGTAAACTGCCCATCAGCGTGATTGTCAGCGAAAGCGGACTTAGCCATCACGAAATCCAAACACTCATTCAAAGACTTGATAAACACCCCATCATCATTAGCGATGGTTTGTACAAAAGCATTCGTACACTTGGGACAAGTCTGCCCATTATGGCTATTATTGAAATGCCAAGTTTGGTACTCAATCAAAATATCAATAAAGATTGCCTCATCATCAATGGCATTCAAGACACAGGCAACTTGGGGACGCTTTTTCGCACCGCCAGTGCCACAGGATTTGATACCATCATTTGTACCAAAGGCACGGCTCACGCTTATAACCCCAAGACACTTAGAGCCAGTATGGGGGCAAATTTTAGCCTAACCATTTATGAAAATGTGGGCATTGATGAGATTTTTGAGTTTGTTAAAGTGCCAATGTTTGCCACGACTTCGCACGCCGATGGGCTGATTTATCATAAGGATTTGACCAAGCCCCTTGCTCTGATTATGGGGCATGAAGGACAAGGCGTGGATAAGGAACTGCTTAACAACTGCACACCTCTCACCCTGCCCCAAGATGGCGAAGAAAGCCTGAATGTCGGTGTGGCAGGAAGTGTGTGCTTGTATGAGATTTTAAGACAAAGAAGATACCAATGATTGGCTTTATCAAGAAACTATCCGCCATTCATCTGGTGCTGATTTTGGTGGTGTTGGTGGCTTTTGTGATGATTGCCATCGATGACCGTCTAAGCACGCCAGAGCATACCGCCACGCACGCCCAAGCCAAACAAACCTTGACACTTGCCATCATCACCGATTTGCACAGTTGCTACTATGGCGAGGGACAGCGAGAACTCTTGGACGCTCTGCACGCTCGCAAACCTGATGCCATCTTATTAGGCGGGGATATTTATGATGACAAGCTGCCATTTACTCACGCTGATACGCTGCTTGCCAAATTGGGCGACATTACACCAAACCTGTACTATGTCAATGGCAATCACGAATTGTACTTACCAGCATCAACCTATCAGCAACTAGAACAACGCATCAAACATTACGGCATTCACATCATTCATGGTAAGGGCATGTCCATTCAAGTCAATGGCAAAGACAGTGGTGTCAATGTCTATGGCGTGTCAGACCCTGTCAATAATGCACAATTTTGGCAAGATTTGGATACAGTCGGCAATGCTGCCAATCGCCAACATCTCAATATCCTCCTTGCTCATAGACCAGAACACATATCAGACTATCTGCATTATCCTTTTGATGTCATCGTCAGCGGTCATGCTCACGGCGGGCAATGGCGACTGCCTTATTTGGTGAATGGGGTTTTTGCCCCCAATCAAGGATTTTTGCCCAAATATGCTGGCGGTCAATATCATTTTGACAACCCCAACAGCCGTAGCCAGCACACCCAATTCATCGTCAGTCGTGGACTTGCCAAAGAATCAACCCGCTTTATTCCACGCATTTTTAATCGTCCAGAGCTTGTCTTTTTGACCATTCCAAGCGGTCAATGATGTCATGACCTCGTGAATATCATTCGCATGATAAGAACAGCCAAAATTTTTCAACACCCAAAACAAAAACCCTGCACACATCACAGGGTTTTGTTCATATCAAAAAACTTATAGTTTGGCGGTCAATTCAGGCAATACCGTGAATAAGTCGCCTTCCAAGAAATAATCCGCCACTTGTGCAATCGGTGCTTCTGGGTCGTTATTGATGGCAACAATGGTCTTAGAGTCTTTCATACCAGCCAGATGCTGGATAGCACCTGAGATGCCCACCGCAATGTACAGATTTGGTGCAACGATTTTGCCCGTCTGACCCACTTGCATGTCATTTGGTACAAATCCAGCATCAACCGCTGCACGACTTGCACCCACCGCAGCCCCCAATTTATCCGCCAATGGCTCGATGTACTGAGCAAAGTTTTCGCCACTTGCCAAGGCACGACCGCCTGACACCACAATGCTTGCTGAGGTCAGTTCTGGACGATCAGAAACTGCCAACTCTTCTTTAACAAAACTTGAACGACCAGCATCAAAAACAGCAGACACTGCCTCAATCGCCGCACTACCATCAGTAGCAGCCGCCTCAAAAGCGGTGGTACGCACACTCACCACAACCACGCTTTCGCCATTCTTGACGGTGGCGGTGGCATTGCCTGCATAGATTGGACGCTCAAAAGTGGTAGCATCAATCACGGCTGTAATATCAGACACCATATTCACATCAAGCAATGCCGCCACTCGTGGCAAAAAGTTTTTACCTGTGGTCGTGGCAGGAGCGATGATATGACTATAAGATGCCGATAGCTCCTGAACCAACAATGATACATTTTCTGCCAACTGATTAGCATAAACAGCCTGATCTGCCACCAATACTTTACTGACGCCAGCGATTTTGCTTGCTTGCTCTGCCACTGCTTGACAGCCTTGGCCTGCCACCAGTAGATGAATATCGCCACCCATTTTGGTAGCAGCGGTCACCGCTGATAAGGTTGCTGATTTTAGTTCGTTATTATCGTGTTCTGCATAGACTAAAATTGCCATAATTTTTTATCCTTTTTTGGTCATTATTTGGGTTAAATCACACGAGCTTCATTTTTTAGCTTATCAATCAATTCATCAACCGATGCCACTTTCACGCCTGCTGAGCGTTCTTTTGGTGCAGTCACTTTTAAAGTTTGCAATTTTGAAGCCATTTGTACGCCATAGTCTGCTGGTGTTTTTTCTTCCAATGGTTTTTTCTTGGCAGCCATGATGTTTGGCAATTTTGGAAATCTTGGTTCGTTCAGACGCAAATCAGTGGTGATGACCGCAGGCAATGGCAAGGCAACTGTCTGCAAACCACCATCAATCTCACGAGTCACCTGAACTTGACTACCATCAACCACAACCTCTGAGGCAAAAGTGCCTTGACCCACACCCATCAACGCTGCCAACATCTGACCAGTTTGGTTGTTATCATCATCAATCGCCTGCTTGCCCAGCAAAACGATTTGAGCATTTTCTTGCTCTGCCACACCTTTTAGGATTTTGGCGACTTGTAGCGGATAGGTCTTATCGTCTGTTTGCACCAAAATACCACGGTCAGCACCCAATGCCAATGCCGAGCGAATCTGCTCTGATGCCTGTGCTGCACCGATACTGACAGCGATGATTTCACTTGCCACGCCTTTTTCTTTTAGGCGCACCGCTTCTTCGATGGCAATCTCACAAAATGGGTTGATGGACATCTTGGCATTGGCAAGCTCTACGCCTGTCTCATCAGCCTTGACACGCACTTTGACATTGTGATCCACCACTCTTTTTAGTGCAACTAAAATTTTCATAAAATCCTCTGCTAATTGTTGTATGAATTGGGATAAAACGACCACGATACAATACAACATTTTTCCTGCTTTTGTAAACCTTTTCATCATGATTTTTCGAGCAAATTGTATCAATATGACTCATCAGTCACTTTTGTCTTGGCAAAGCTGGCGTGTATTTGGGAAATTTGGTTTTATCATCAGGATAAATTTTTGTTAAAATAAGATTTTTACTATCCAGTTCGTCCATGAAATCATTTCACGCACTCTCAGACACCAAGCAAGGCTATATCTACACATTCATCACGATGCTGATTTGGGGTGGATTTAGTCTGTTTGCCAGATTGACCGCCTACTGGAATATTGCCGTTTGGGATATTTTGGCACTGCGATTTATGACCGCTTTTTTGGTCATCATACCTCTGCTGTACATCAAAAAAGATTATCGATTTTTATTTGATTATCGCATACCCTTATTGGCGATGGTCGGTAGTGTTGGTTACTGCTTTTTTGTGTATAGTGGATTTTTTTATGCACCTGTGGCACATGGTGTGGTATTTTTAAATGGCACTTTTCCTCTATTTACCGCCATCATCGCCTATGTCCTGCTTGGGCAACGCCTTGACCGCTCGACCATGCTTAGCTTTGCCATCATTATTTGCACGTTGACCTTGATGGGGTTGATGATGGTCAATGACCCTGCTGGATTTGGGTTTGGCGATGTGATGTTTTTGTGTAGTGCTGTTTTTTGGGGGCTGTTTTCGGTGATGCTACGACTGTGGAAATTCACCCCTTGGCAAATTGTCAGTGGCATTGCGACATATTCTGCCATCATTTATTTGCCGATTTATGGGCTGTTTTTCACGCCACAGTTACACCTTGCTAAGCCTGCCCAATTATTCACACAGGCAATTTTTCATGGTATCTTTGTGGTCATCATTGCCACACTTACCTACGCCAAAGCGGTTGAAAAAATCGGACTGTTCAAGGCAGGTAGCATTGCCACACTTGCACCATTTGTGGCGGCAGTGGTGGCTGTACCGCTACTGAACGAGACATTAAGCCCAATGATGTTGTGCGGATTGATTGGCATGGGTATTGGTGCATTGCAGCCGTGGCGATGGCTGAGCAAATCGCCCATCGGTTAATCGAAAAAAGAAAAACCCCTGTTCAAAAACAGGGGTTTTTTAATATGGTGGCGAGAGGCAGGATCGAACTGCCGACACACGGATTTTCAATCCGTTGCTCTACCGACTGAGCTATCACGCCAAGCATTGTCTATCAACAATGGCGACTATTAAATCAAATTCACCGCCAAAAGTCAAGCAAAAAATCACAAATTCTTGCCAAGCATTCATCCAACTTGGCAAGAATGGTATGAACGATTATTTTTTGGCATCGAACATCAAGCGTGCAGCCTCTAAAATATAGGCTTCGCTCTCTGGCAATTTTGGTCGTTCATTTTCTTTCATCGCACCACGCTCCTCAGCGATGGCATCTTGGCTGGCTTGATAAATCGACCAAGTCAAATAAGGGGCTTCGCCTGTGGCTTGACGGCGAGCATTTTCAGCCGCCAAGGTTTTTTCTTCGATGAGTTTTATCTTGGCACGGCGTTTATCCAAATTGATGTCCACAGGTTTTTTGTCATCATCAATCGCACGAATCTCGTTGAGCTTACTTAGATAGATGAACTGCGGGTCTTGTGCTTGACGAGCCAAAGATTGCTCTGACAGCGTGTTTAGCAAAGCCTGAGAATACTTGCCCTCAGCGACAAAATTGGTCGATTTGATGGTATCCCAAGGCAATGGATTCTTATATTCTCGTTCGCCAAATTCCATGCCCTCATAGATATTAACCAGCTCAATATCAGGTACAACACCCTTGTTTTGGGTGCTACCACCATTGACACGATAAAACTTGCGTTGTGTGATGGTCATTGAACCTAGTGCCACATCGTCTCGCTGTGATTGTGCTGAGCCTTTACCTGTGGTGGTACTACCAACAATCAAGCCCAAACCATAATCTTGAATGGCGGCGGCAAAAATCTCACTGGCAGAAGCTGAACCTAAATTAATCAGCACCGACAAATCGCCTTGATAAAGTTGTTTACCACCATCTTTATCGGTATAAATCTGCACATTGCCACGATTGTCTCGAATCTGCACCAACGGCCCTTCTTTGATGAACAATCCAAGCATTTTGGCAACTTCATCAAGCGAGCCACCAGGATTGTTACGCAAATCGACCACCAAGCCATCAATGCCCTGTGCATTTAACGCCTTAATCGCTTTTTCGGTATCGGCACTCACGCTGCGATACTCGCTGACATCAAGCCCTTCACGGCGAGCCTTAAAATCCAAATAAAAACTTGGAATCTCAATCACACCCACTTTTTTGATACCACCTTCATAAGGCAGTTCAACCACACGGTGCTGCACACCTGATTCATCTTGTTTAATGACATCACGCACCAAAGTGACGGTGCGAGCCTGAGAATCTGGGGCATTTGGCTGTTTTACCTTGATGGTCACGCTGGTGCCACGCTTACCACGAATCAATGCCACGATTTCACGAGTGGTGAAGCCAATGGTGTCCACCATCTCTTCGCCCTCTTGGGCAACACCCAAAATCAAGTCATTGGCACGAATCTGCCCAGAAGTTGCCGCAGGCCCGCCATCAACAATGCTGATGATGCGAATGTAATCAGGATTTTTGCGGTCAGGGCGAATCGACACGCCAATACCTTCAAGCTGTAAGCTACTTTGGATTTGCATGTCCTGAGCTTGCACAGGAGCATAATAATTACTGTGTGGGTCATAGGTAGAAGTCGCCGCATCTAAAATATGCTCCATGATTTCGTCATTTTTTAGGCGAGCAAGCTGTTCTTGTTGGCGGTTGAGACGATTGGTCAAAATCTGCACAGGCGTACGACTTTCTGCCTTGACCAAATCCTGTCCACGAGACAATTCTGGATTATCCAGATATGCTTTATCTTTTTCTTTGTCATCTTCTTGGCTTAGCGTGATGCCAATCAGGGCATAGGCGGTTTGATTTTGCCAATATGCCAATTGCTCTTGCTTGCTGGTGAAACGCTGAGCATCTTCACGGTCTAGCACAATGCTTTGATTGGTGTTCAAATTGACATCTGTCGCCAAAAATGCTTTGGCAGCATCATAATATTCATTGGAACGAGTGCGATAGCGTTCAAAAATCTCAATGCCTGCGGTCAAGTCGCCTCGTTTTAGGCGTTCGGCATAGCTTTGGGCGTATTTTTGGGTAAATTCATCAATGTCCGACTGTAAAAATAGCGTGCGATTTGGGTCGAGCTTATCAAAATACATCGCCAAAATCTTCGCCCCCATTTCTTCGTTCAACGCCTGTTTGGTATAATGTGAACGGTCAAGTAAAATGGCAACTTGACGAGCGGTAACTCGCTGCTCTGGCGTTGGCTCAAATGCCGCTCTATCTGCGGCACTGGCAATACTAGAAAAACTGCTGGCAAACACCGCCCCAGCAACCGCCACCGACAATCCTGATAATAAATATTGTTTTGACATAATCATTCCTGTAATGTGTTATTGGCAAATGAAAATCAATTCACCTAATCATAAGTGTTTTGCTATCTTATCACAAATTTACCAAAAGTTTTTTGCTTGTGTGAATTGTTTTTGTAGAAAGTCTGACTTTTTTGTTACAAACAAAGTGGATTTATCCAAAATCGAGCAAGAATTGACCAATTTTGGGTAAAAATTCCCCCACATTTGCCCAAAATTTCCCTTATAATATGCCAAACTTTTCAAATACTTAGGAAAATATTATGGCTGATGGCATTATTATGGCTGATGTGGCTGGCAAAACACTTGATGACGATGATAAGGCTTTGCTTGCTTGTCGTGAAGTGGGTGGCATGATTTTATTTGCTCGCAATGTCGAAAGCCCAGCACAGGTGCGAGCCCTGACCGACAGTATGCGAGCAGTCAATCCTAATTTACTGATTGCTGCCGACCAAGAAGGTGGTCGTGTGGCTCGCTTTCGTGAGGGTTTTTCGCCACTACCTGCCATGGGCAAACTTGGCGAACTTTATGACAACGACCCCAAACAGGCTTGCCAGCTTGCCTATGATTGTGGCTATCTGATGGCAAGCGAAGTCTTGGCGGTGGGCGTGGACATCAGTTTTGCTCCTGTGCTAGACATCAACGGTGTCAGTCTGGTGATTGGCGATAGAGCCTTTCATCACGACCCCCAAGTCATCATCACACTATCGTCACACTTCATGGACGGCATGAAAGACGCTGGCATGGCGACCACAGGCAAGCACTTTCCAGGACACGGCTCTATCGCTCCTGACTCTCATGTGGCAGATGCGGTGGACGAGCGTTCTTTTGATGAGATTTGGGAATTTGACACCAAAACTTTTATCCAAACGCTAGATAAACTTGATGCCTTAATGCCTGCCCATGTTATTTTTAAACAAATTGATGACAAACCCGCTGGCTTCTCATCGATTTGGCTACAAGACATCGTGCGTGGTCGATTGGGCTATGATGGCGTGCTGTTTTCTGATGATTTGAACATGAAAGCTGCTCATATCGCAGGTGGTGTGGACGCACGAGTCAAGGCAGCGATTGAGGCAGGCTGCGACATGGCTTTGGTCTGCAATGATAGAGCAGGTGCGTTAATCGCCATCGAAGCCGCCAAACAAATCGATACGCCAAGCCATCAACGCTTTGGGCGAATGAAAGGTAAAATCCCTGCTTGGCAAGGTTCCCTAGAAAGCACCTGCCAACAATTTGCTTATTGGCAAACCGCCAAAACCAATGTTCAAAACGCTTTTTTTGCCCAAACAGTCAGTCAAGATGAAAAAGACCCCACCAATTATCAACTTGGCTAAACCGCACACCCTTTGCCGACCAACAAGTTGGCAAAGGGCAGGTTTTTCAATCATGCCCTAACATTATATCAAACCCAGCATTCATCACGCCCATCAATCAAAACAACCATTTGATGATACCAAAATGATGACCATCTATTCTATTTAGCCACCTCTTTTTAGCAATATCTTTGGGTGCGATTATTGCTTTTGAAACGCAAAAAGAAATCGGTTTTAACTGACAAAAGCAAGGCTGGAACAAGACTTGTTTCCTAATTATCCTGCCTTGCAATAATCCACCAATCAAGAAAAATAGGCAGGACACAGACACTCAAACCAACCTGCAATACCCAAAAGATACTTTTTTACAAAATACCACCAACCAAGCAAGCAATGATGTTGATTTATCTGCTGATGTCATTGCACCACCAGTGAATGAGTCATAAAAAAATTTGGTCAAAAGCTGGGCAAGAAAAATGATAATTTGCTTGACTAACAGACATAATTTACCTACAATCCGTGCGTATTTCATTATCAAAGGAAGAAGCAACAATGACAGTTCAATTCATCGAAGTATATTCGGACATCGGTGCAGGCAAGCACGGCACAACGCACGGCGTGGCAATGCTATCTGAGTATTGTGAAAAAATTCGCCCAGACAGTAAAGTGCATAAAATTCAGGCACAATATCAGCCAATCACCCCGCAGCACCCCAGTGCCAAATATTTAGAATATCTGGTGCCTTTTTTTCAAAACAACCTACTGCCAAATGTGACAACCGCCCTTGATGATTGCCAGCAACAAGGTGATTTTCCAATCATCATCAGCGGCGACCATTCTAACGCCATGGGTAATTTGGCAGCATTTCGCAATCATCATCAAGACGCCAAAGTGGGTGTGGTGTGGATTGATGCACACGCTGATTTGCACTCGATTTTTACCACGCCATCGGGCAATATGCACGGCATGCCTTTGGCAGCAAGTTTGGGTTTGGACAATCTAGACTGCCAAGTTGCGACACCTAATGATGAGGCGGTTGCTGGCTGGAATAGCCTAAAACAGCTTGCCAAAACAGACAACTTTACCACACAAAATCTGTATTTTTTGGGATTGCGTAGCCATGAGCCACCCGAAGAACATCTGCTACACACGCATGATATTTTTGCATACAATGCCAAAGGCGAAAAGTTCCAAGATGCACATGAAAAATTATCATTGACACAGATTTTGGAAAATCTGACCAAAGAACTGGCTTGTTTGGACGCTGTGTATGTCAGTTTTGATGTGGATTCACTGGACAGCAGCCTAATCCCAGCCACAGGCACACCTGAGCCAAATGGTTATAGTGCCGATGAAATGCAACAAATTTTTGGTGCATTATTATCTTTGCCAAATGTCAAACTCTTTGAAATTACTGAGTTTAACCCAACGCTTGATGATGACACCGATAAGCATCAAACCATCTTTGCCCTGCTTGGCGAAGCGGTCAAACTGATTGAGCAACGCTAACACCCAGCTCCCCTGATTGCCAAATTAGGGGAGTTTTTGATATTTTTTATTCAACGCCCGCAAAATCGCCAAAGTCTCTATATCCAGCACACCAGTGGGATTTTGGGGGCGAAAATGCAGCTGAAACGCATAAATCACATCTTGGCTGGCTCTATCCCATTCCTCTGTATGATTCATCGCATAGCCATAGTGGCGAAACTCCTGTTTAATCTTGGCAATGTCGTCCAAATCCTGCGGATATTCGTCCAGTTGTCGCATGAAATCCTGCTTATCTTGTTCATCATACCACGCCCCCACGCCATAGGTTTGATATAAAAATTGCCAAGGAAATTTTGCCCCTGGGTCAATTTTGCGAGAAGGCGAAATGTCTGAATGTGCCAAAATATTTTGCGGTGCGATGGCGTATTTTTTACTAAGCTGTTGTAACAGTCTGCCCACTTTGTCAATTTGTCCAGCTTGATACGCCACAAAATGCAACTGCGGTCGATAGCCACGATAAGACAGATACTCTGGCAATATGCCTGCATTAACAATTTCAATCCCCAAAGAAATGCCGTTTAAGGCAGTTTTGCCGTGAAATTGACTATTGCCTGCGTGCCATGCTTTTTTGTCATCATCAACCAACTGATAAATGACAGGATTATGGTCTGACGGAATCAGATAATGGCTGCTGACTTGACCTTTGGTCAGTACCGCCAAAGAATTGGCATCATTTTCGGCAGTATAATGCACGATGATGTATTCAATTCGCAAAGACTGCCCAAGCGAACGATGGCTTTGATTAATCAGTAGTTGATTGGAGCTGCACGCCATCAGCAAGCTCATCATCGCCATACATGCCATCACAAAAATCTGTCTCATGTCATCACACCCAAAATCATTGATGAAGCTATTATACAAAAAATCCTCGTATTTGCATCACGCCCAACACCCTATTTGTCATACTTTTGGCTCTTGATAAGCCTCTCTAATGCCACAAATTCCATCTACTTTATAAGGAATTATGTTTTGTGTTATAATATTTCCTTTTTTGTAGGACTTGTATGCTAAAAACCTTTTTTAAATACACCGCTTTGTTTTTTGCTGTCGTTTTTCTTGTTCTGTTTGTCTTTTATCTCTACCTCATCTCCCAATCCACCAAACAAGGCGACATCACTTGGCAGTCGTGCTATCGCCCCGCTTACTGGTCGTGGTTTATCCTACCACCACCCACCAGTTTACAATGTGCCACTTTGTCTGTGCCTGTGGATTATGCCAAGCCTGACGGCAAGCACTTTACCATTCCCTTGACACGCCTGCCAGCCACAGGCGATGACATTGTTGGCGATTTGTTACTCCTTAGTGGTGGGCCGGGCGGTCATAGTCTTGATATGAGTACGATGATGGGGTCTGATGAATACAGCCAAGCCATCAAAGAGCGTTTTCATATCCTAGGCTATGCCCCACGAGGGGTTAAGCCCTCCACTCCTGCCATTGACTGCGGTGGGGTAGAAGAAGAGGGCAATGCCAAAGCCTATATGGACGCTTGCATACAGCATACAGGGGCGGATATTTTGCCCTTTGTCAGCTCAAAAGAAGTGGTGATGGATTTGGACAGTATCCGTCAAGCATTACAAAACGACACTTGGTCAATGGTGGGCTACTCTTATGGCACAAAACTGGTTGCCAAATATGCCGAGCATTATCCTGCCCACCTACGAGCAGGCGTGGCGGACGGAGTGGTGGATACAGCAGAGGATTTACCGACCATTTTAACCAACCAATACAAACACGCCCAAATCGCCTTTGAACGCTTTATGGACTGGTGTAAGAATTGTGCTTTTGACCGCCAAAAAGACCCCAATACCGCTTTTTTGGCGGTGCTGACAGAGATTGAAAATAAAGGGCTAAAAGACCGTGATGATGAAATCATTGACAAAAAAGCCTTACTGTCTGTTTTTAATGACAATCTGAATAACGAGGAACATTGGGGGCTTATGGCGGTGATGTTTGAGGATTTGCTTGCGGGGGAGACAGAAGTTTATAGTGAACAAAAATTCTTTGTCAAGTTCAATGAGATAGAATTTAGTAATGATGCTTTGGCATTGGTAAACTGTGCCGACTCCGCCCCAATGATGAGTCGGGATGACTACATCAAGCACGCCAAGTACATTGATGCACAGGCACGCTATGATGACATTAAGGAGCGAGCCGATGAGGATTATTTGGACAGTTGTTATTATTGGGGACATCAGGCAACCGATGATTTGACTGAAAACTTGGTTAATGAAAACACACCCAATCTATTGTTTGTCTCTTATGAATTTGACCTTGCCACCCCCTATGCCAATGCCCAGACGATGGCGACTAAGTTTGATGATCCCCTGATTGTGCTATCAGGTCAGCAGGGGCATACGGCAAGTTTGTTTGGCACAAACGCCTGTGTGGACGACTATGTCAGTCGCTATTTGCTTGACCCCAAGAGCGATTTTGGCGATAAACTCTTGTTTTGTGCCAAGCCCTAGACCAAAACCCCAAACCTGAATTTGGGGTTTTTTACAATCAATTGCTTGCCTTGCTGATTGTCTTAGGCATGAATTTGTGGTTGGCTAAGTTATAGGGAAGCTAATGAAACTGGCAAAATTTTTATTTGAGTTTGGCATATTTTTGACATCAAGTACCGATGACCGCCCAATATCTTTACTAAACGCAAAATTTAATTTATCATACGACATCATCATTAAAAAGGATGCCTAATGAAACCTTTAAAATCTTTGGTTCTGACCGCCATTTTGTCAAGTATCTTAGCCCTGACAGGTTGCACGCACGCTCTGATTACAGATATAGCACAGGACATCAAAAATCCGCCCACAAAAGACATCAAAAATCTGCCCACAAAAACTGTCAAAGAACAAGACAGCTTGGCAGGTTTTGTGATTCATCAAGACGGTCAGCTTGTGATGCTTGGTCAAAGATATGCCTATGTCTTTGATGATAACGACAGTACACAGCGACTTAAAAAAATGCTCACCAATCCCAACTTTTTAAAACTCAAATATCATTGGGAGATTGCAGGTGGCAATGGTATAGGCGATGAAACACGCCATAAAATCTCTTATTATCGTGATGGCACTTTTAATTTTTCGGCAATGTTTTGGTATCAATATGATAATGCCCAAGAGTTTGCTGAATTTCAAAAAGCAGGGTTTGCCCTACATCACAATTACAGCCATACAGATAATGGTGCAGGCAGACAGCATTATGAATTTTTTGCCAACTTCTCAGGCAAGGTTTATCAGCATAACGCTTCTACCAAAGCCTTATTACAAACCGCCAAACCACTTAGCAAGCCCTATCAATTTGGCATTGACCGTCAAGTAGCCGATAAAACAAAAATGCTTGGAGGTTCTTTGTTACTGCCTTTGGCACTGCCATTTGCCCTTGTGGGCGATATTTTGTTTTTGCCCATCTCATTGCCTATTACTTTAAATGGCGGTGTGAGTAACATGCGCATCAATTAACATCACCACTTCATTTGGGCAAACCCCAAAGCCAACATTTGGGATTATTACAATCCATTAAATGGCTTTGGGGTAAGTTCGTGGCTTGCCAAATTATAAGGGCAACTGATGAAACTGGCAAAATTTTTATGCTCATTTTGGGGTGTGTGTTTATTTATCACTCTTGATGTTTTGTTATTTTGGGGATTGTCTTATGATACGATTGAATGGTATTTTGGCGATTCTCATCTGCCTGATTGGGTAGTACAAAAGGGTATTGCTGTTATCACAGAGACTTTTATCGCCATGCTTATCGGTTTTATTGTGCTGTATTTGCTTTATTTTAGTTTGCTGTCTTATCAGATTGACCACCAAAAAGCAAAGTCATCGTCTGTGATTATTATGACGGTTGTTTTTATGGTGGTAAAGGTGGCGATGTTATGTACGCTGGCATTTTTTAGTTATTTTGTAAGGTATTTATAATAAAAACCCCAAACCTAAATTTGGGGTTTTGTTTTTATTAAGTTAATCAATCGCCCTGATAGCCTTTAAGTTTTAATCTTGCCTTATGCAGTAGTGGCTCGGTATAACCGCTTGGCTCGGTCGCTCCCTTAAAGATAAGGTCGGCGGCGGCATTAAAGGCGATATTGCTCTCAAAATCCGCCGACATTGGACGATAGGCAGGGTCGGACGCATTTTGTTCGTCCACGACTTTTGCCATGCGTTTTAGGGTGTCCCAAACTTGGCTCTCTGACACAACGCCGTGAGCCAGCCAGTTGGCGATGTGCTGACTTGAAATCCGCAAAGTTGCACGGTCTTCCATTAGCCCCACATTGTTAATATCAGGCACTTTTGAACAGCCCACACCCAAATCTACCCACCGCACGACATAGCCCAAGATGCCTTGACAATTATTGTCTAGCTCTTTTTGTTTTTCCTCGTCCGTCCAGTTAGTGTCGGTCGCCAAAGGCAATGTCAAAAGCTCATCAAGGCTTGGATAACCTTCGGTCAAAAGCTTACTTTGGCGGTCTTTGACGCTCACCTGATGGTAATGAATGGCGTGAATGGTCGCCCCATTTGGGCTAGGTACCCACGCACAGCTTGCCCCTGCGGTGGGGTGCTCAATCTTGGTGCGGTACATTTCCGCTAGCTCATCAGGCTTGGGCCACATACCTTTGCCGATTTGGGCTTTACCCAAAAGACCAGTTGCCAGACCAATGCCGACATTGCGTTTTTCATAGGCGTTAAACCAAGTCTGCCCCTTAATCTCGCCTTTTCGTACAAACGCCCCTGCCTGCATTGCGGTGTGAATCTCGTCCCCCGTTCTGTCCATAAAGCCTGTATTGATGAAGATGGTGCGGTCTTTTGCCTTTTGGATACAGTTTTTTAAATTTGCCGAAGTGCGTTTTTCTTCGTCCATAATGCCCATTTTGACCGATTTGGCAGGCAGTCCGATGGCTTGTTCGGCTCTCTCAAATAGCTCTACGGCAAAGGCAACTTCATCAGAGCCGTGCATTTTGGGCTTGACGATGTACATTGAGCCTGTGCGAGAGTTTTTGAGTGTATTTTTGCCCATAATGTCAATGGCAGTCAGCATCGGCGTGATGAGTGCGTCCATAATGCCTTCAAAAATCTCTTCGCCACCCACCAAGATAGCAGGATTAGTCATCAAATGCCCCACATTTCTTAGGAGCATTACCGAGCGACCGTGCAGGGTCTGAGTGTTGCCGTTTAGGTCGGTGTAGGTGCGGTCGGCATTTAGCGTACGAGTGATGGTTTTGCCATTTTTTTCTAAGTTTTCAGACAAATCGCCTTTCATTAGCCCAAGCCAGTTGCGATAGCCTTCTACCTTTTCTTCGGCATCCACGGCAGCCACAGAGTCTTCTAGGTCTTGAATGGTGGTAACCGCCGCTTCCAAGATGACATCTTTAACGCCCGCCTTATCGTCTTTGCCAATCAAGTGCGTGCGGTCAATGGCGATGATGGTGTGTAAGCCATTGTTTTTTAGGATAATTTCTGTGGGGTTGTCCGCCGTACCGTTAAAGCCGATAAGCTGTCCACTGTCCTTTAAGCTTGCCACTTTATCGCCAATCTTGGCGGACAATTTGCCATTGTCAATCGTATAAGCGGTAACATCAGCGTGTGAGCCGTCTGTTAAAGGATAAGTTTCATCAAGGAAATTTTTGGCAAATTCAATGACTTTCGCCCCACGCACAGGGTTGTAACCCTTGCCTTTTTCTGCACCATTATCTTCTGGTATCACATCAAAGCCATACAAAGCGTCATACAGACTGCCCCAGCGAGCGTTGGTGGCATTTAGGGCGTAGCGAGCGTTACGCACAGGTACAACGAGCTGAGCCCCAGAGATGGTGGCAATCTCATCGTCCACATTGGCAGTCTCAATCTTAAAATCGGCAACCACAGGTTCAAGATAGCCGATGTCGGTCAAGAAATTTTTGTAAGCCGATAGCTCATAAGCGTTGTTTTTGTGCCAGTCATCAATCTTGGCTTGTAGCTCGTCTCGCTTGGCAAGTAGGGCTTTGTTTTTGGGCGTTAACTCCAAAACAACCTTTTCAAAATTCGCCCAATAACGGTCGCTGTCAATGTCCAGCACCGTTTTTGCCACAGGTAGGGCTTCATTTTCAATAAAGTCATAGAGAATTTTGTCAATGGCAAGAGAGCCTTTTTGGATACGAGTGGTTGGCATAATTTTTTCCTTAAAAAAATAATAATAAAAATTACTGTAAAATCAAGATTTTTCGTTCGCCCTGAGCTTGTCGAAGGGTGGAACGAAAACCGTTGTGGTTCGACAAGCTCACCACGAACGGTTTTCTGACTTTATGATATTTAAAACAAAAGGCATTCTGACAACCGCCAAAACGCCTTTTGTGCTATTGATTGAATTTATCAATCAACTTAACGAATTGGCATTAACCACCAAACTGGTTCATCGTGTTCTTGGTCGCATCACCAGCTTTTAGGGCATTTTCACCAGAGAAAATCTCTTTGTGGTCATCGCCGATGTCTGAGCCTGCCATTGCTTGGTGCTTGACGCAAGCGATACCGCCACGAATCTCTTTACGCTGTACGCCAGCGACATAAGCGAGCATACCTTCATCGCCAAAGTAGCCTTTGGCAAGCTCGTGCGTAGATAGGGCTGCGGTGTGGTAAGTTGGCAAGGTAATCAAGTGATGGAACACGCCTGCCTCACGAGCAGCGTCCGCTTGGAAAGTACGGATTTTTTCGTCCGCATCTTTTGACAGCTCGCTGTCGTCATACTTAGCATCCATTAGCTTATCACGCTCATAGCCTGAGACATCTTTACCTTCGGCAACCCAACGGTCATAGGCTTGCTGACGAAAGTTAATCGTCCAGTTAAATGATGGTGAGTTGTTGTACACCAGTTTGGCATTTGGCACTTGTTTTTTGATGTCATTGACAAAACTTGCAATGCCTGCCACATCTGGGGTTGGGGTCTCAATCCAAATCATATCGGCACCGTTTTGCAAGCTGGTTACGCAGTCAAGAACGACACGCTCGTGCTGAGTACCCTCACGGAACTGATACAGACCTGATGGCAAGCGAGTTGGGCGGTGCAGTTTGCCGTTACGCTTGATAAGGATTTCATCTTCTTTGGCTTCTGAGATGTCAATTTCAGTGGTTTCTAGGTAGCTGATGTATTTGCTTGCCAAATCACCCGGTTCACGGCTGACAGGGATTTTTTGGGTAAGGTCAGCACCCTCAGAGTCAGTACGAGCGACAATTACGCCCTCGTCCACACCAAGCTCCAAGAAGGCATAGCGTACAGCGTTAATCTTAGCTAGGAAGTCTTCGTGTGGTACGGTTACTTTACCTGCTTGGTGTCCGCACTGCTTGGCGTCCGAGACTTGGTTTTCAATTTGAATGGCACACGCACCTGCCTCAATCATTTGTTTGGTCAAAAGGTAGGTCGCCTCTTCGTTACCAAAACCTGCGTCAATGTCGGCGATGATTGGCACAACGTGGGTTTCAAAGTTGTCAATTTGGCTTTCAATTTCTTTTACCTTTGCCGTATCGCCCGCTTGCTCTGCTTTTTGTAAGGCACGAAATAGGTCATTTAGCTCTTTGGCATCGGCTTGGCGAAGAAAAGTGTAAATCTCTTCAATAAGCTTTGGCACGGCGGTTTTTTCGTGCATAGACTGGTCAGGTAGCGGACCAAACTCAGAGCGAAGGGCGGCGACCATCCAGCCTGATAGGTAGATGTAGCGTTTGTTTGTTGTGCCAAAGTATTTTTTGTTGGCAATCATTTTTTGCTGGGCGATAAAGCCGTGCCAACAGCCGAGTGATTGGGTGTATTTGGAGTTGTCGGCATCGTACTCTGCCATATCTTTTCGCATGATACTTGCAGTGTATTTGGCGATGTCAAGACCAGTTTTAAAGCGGTTTTGGACAATCATACGGGCGGCATCTTCTGGGCGGATAGCGTGCCAAGTGCCGCCAAGTTTGGCTTTGACGGAGCGAACGTGTTCTAGGGCTGATTGGTAAGTCATGATAAACTCCTTTAATTTCTGACATACAACTGGCGACAGGCGATGACCTGTATTGACAAAATCAGACAATGAACCAAAACCATCTGTTCATCTTTCATCTAATTCATGCCATAAGCATACCCAAAACCCAATCATTTATCCAATATCTCAGCCCAATGTTGGCTATTTTTTAAAAAAATACCATGAAGAACATCATTTAAATTCATGATTTATCAAGCAAAATCATCACCAACATGACACAAATCGTGATACAATAATCCGCATTGTCATTAAAAAATCATGTTGCCAATGCCAATACCACCACCTGCTCTGTCGTCTTACTTGACCTCCACAGGCTCACTGACCGCCTTGCTCGAAAAAAAAGCAGGTAAACCATTGACCGTGCAAGTTCTTTGTGAATGCATCAAACCCTTAACCATCAAGCAAAAACATCAGCTTGGTCTGCCGCCCAATCGTCCCCAATTAGCAAAAATACGCACCGTCCTGCTCTATGGCAACGACATCGCTTGGGTGCAAGCCACCAGCATTTTCCCCCTATCAAGCCTGACAGGAGAACTCAAACGACTTAGCCATCTTGGCAATACACCCATCGGCTATGTTTTATTCAAAAAATACCGCAAATTACCGCATCGCAGGCAGTATTACCAAACCAACGGCTGTCATGGCAGACGCACACTATACAACCATCAAGGCAGACCCCTGTTGATTGATGAATTATTTTTGGATAATTTTGCCAACATTTGCTCATCATAACTGGTTACACAAGGCTGTCTATCCGACCAAAAACCCAGTACAGATTATCATTTGCACCACACTACAATATCACACCAGCTTATTGCAAACCAAGCGATAAATCCAAGTCAAGTAGTTACTTAAAAATCACCACACCAACAAGAAAACGGTCATCTTTTTTGTTTAAAATACCAATCTAAATTCAGCCATCAAAGCATCATCGCCAAAGCCACCTACTTTTAAGACGGTAGCATAAGGTTATGGCAGAACCTACACCAGCCCTGACAAAATTATCCGCACTATTTTTTGTTTTGATGGTTTTCTTGGTCAAAAATATGCTAAACTAGCCAAACAACTTTTTTATGCAATTTAAATCATACTAAGGAAACTGCCATGTTTAAAGAACTTTCTTTGCACCAATATGACCCAGACTTAGCAGCTTTGATTGATGCTGAAACTCAGCGTCAAGAAGACCACATCGAGCTGATTGCCTCCGAAAACTATTGCTCGCCTGCGGTCATGGAAGCACAAGGCTCATCTTTGACCAACAAATACGCCGAAGGCTATCCTGCCAAACGCTACTATGGCGGCTGTGAATATGTGGACGGCATTGAGCAACTTGCCATCGACCGTGCCAAAGAATTGTTCGGTGCTGATTACGCCAATGTTCAGCCACACTCAGGCTCAAACGCTAACGCAGCAGTCTTTCTTGCTCTACTGGAAGCTGGCGATACCGTGCTTGGCATGAGCTTGGCTCATGGTGGACATTTGACACACGGAGCGACTGTTTCATTTTCTGGCAAGACTTACAATGCAGTACAATACGGCATTGACGAAAATGGTCTGATTGACTATGAAGAAGTGGCTCGCCTTGCTCGTGAACACAAGCCAAAGATGATTATTGCTGGTTTTAGTGCATATAGCCAAGTCGTTGATTGGCAAAAATTCCGTGAAATCGCTGATGAAGTTGGTGCGTATTTGATGGTTGATATGGCTCATGTGGCAGGTCTGGTGGCAGCAGGTCTATATCCTAGCCCTGTGCAAATCGCCGATGTGACCACTACCACAACGCACAAAACCTTGCGTGGCCCTCGTTCAGGTCTTATCTTGGCTCGTGCCAACGAAGAAATTGAGAAAAAGCTGAATTCAGCCGTTTTCCCTGGCTCACAAGGCGGTCCTTTGGTGCATGCTGTGGCTGCAAAAGCTGTTTGCTTTAAAGAAGCATTGAGCGAAGAATACAAAGCCTATCAAGCTCAGGTCATCAAAAACGCCCAAGCAATGGCAGAGGTCATCATCTCTCGTGGCTATGATGTGGTTTCTGGTGGCACGCAAAATCATCTCATGCTTGTCAGCCTCATCAAACAAGGTATCACAGGCAAAGAAGCGGACAAATGGCTGGGCGATGCTCACATCACCGTAAACAAAAACGCCGTGCCAAACGACCCAAAATCGCCATTTGTTACCTCTGGCATTCGCATCGGTACACCTGCCGTTACCACTCGTGGCTTTAAAGAAGACGATGTTCGTGAATTGGCTGGTTGGATTTGTGATGTGCTAGACGCAAAAGGCGATGAAGCTGTCTTGTCAGCAGTTCGCACCAAAGTGGCTGACATCTGCAAACGCCTACCTGTGTATGAACGCAACATCAAATCGTGATACACAAAAAACCGCCCAATTATTTGGGCGGTTTTTTTATCAATGCATCATAGCCATAACGCCAGCTCAAACCCTTCTTTAATAGCTCGTTTGGCATCAAGGCGTTCGGCAGATTTTGCACCACCGATGGCATGAAAATCCGCTTTTGGTGTACTGCCCAATTTTGGCATCAGGTCATTGACAGATTCTTGACCGATACATAGCACCACCGTATCCACTCGCAGCAGCTGCAAAACGCCATCAACCATCACCCAAAGTCCTTCATCAGTGATTTTTTCATACTGCACACCAGACATCTGTATCACGCCTGCTTGCTTGATGTGTGCTTTATGCACCCAACCTGTGGTTTTATTGAGCGTCTTACCCAACTTGCCTTTACTGCGTTGCAACAAATACACTTGGCGTGCAGGCTTGGGCGGATTGGGACTAACCAATCCGCCAGACTGTTCATAATGTGATGATTTTGCCACGCCCCATTGCTCAAAAAAATCGTCCACACTTGGCATGACTGGCTCATAATCTGGCTCATTGACCGCATCAGTCACCTGACTGCCATTCACCAAAAATTCTGCCACATCAAAGCCGATGCCACCAGCACCCAATACCGCCACTTTATCGCCTGCGATTTTTTTACCACTAAGCAGTTCATCATAACCAATGACTTGTGGCAAATCCCTACCAATAAAATCAGTCGGCAACATTCTTGGTGTAACACCTGTGGCGACAATGACATGGTCAGCTGATAACTGATTTAGCATCACCTCATCAACCTTAACGCCCAGATGAATCTGCACCTGATACAAATCAAGCTGATGGCGAAAATAACGAATGGTTTCAAAAAACTCTTCTTTACCTGCAATGACTTTGGCATAATTAAACTGACCGCCAATGTGTTGTCTGGCTTCATAGATACTGACTTGATGACCTCGCTTGGCAGCCGTCAAAGCAGCACTCAATCCAGCCACGCCTGCACCAATGACGATGATTTTTTTGGGTTTTTTGGCAGGTTTTAGGCGGTATTCGCTCTCATGACACGCCATCGGATTGACCAAACAAGACACCTTTTGACCAGCAAAAGTATGGTCAAGGCACGCCTGATTACAGCCAATACAAGTATTAATCAGCTCATCTTGATGATGATAGGCTTTATTTGCCCAGTTTTCATCTGCCAATAATGGTCTTGCCAGTTGTACAAGGTCAGCCTGCCCTGTTGCCAAAATATGCTCAGCAGTTTTTGGCATATTGATGCGATTAGCGGCAATCACAGGAATACCAACTGCCTGCTTGACCGCTTGGGTATAACGAGCAAAACTGGCTCTTGGCACGCTCGTCACGATGGTTGGAATCTTAGCCTCATGCCAACCAATGCCTGTATTCAGTAGCGTCACGCCTGCATTTTCAAGCGAGCAAGCAATCTTAATCACTTCCTGCATCGTCAAACCATCTTCAATCAGCTCAATCATCGGCAAACGAAAACTGATGATGAATCCCTCGCCCACTGCCTCACGGATTGCTTGCACGATTTGTAAGGCAAATTTTAAGCGATTATCCAAAGCTCCCCCATACTCATCATGGCGATGATTGGTGCGACTGGATAAAAACTGATTGATTAAATACCCTTCTGACCCCATGATTTCTACGCCATCATAGCCAGCTTTTTTGGCAAGCCAAGCGGTGTGGGCGAAATCTTGTATGGTTGCTTGAATATTTTTAATACTCATCTGGCGAGGTTTAAAGGGGGATATGGGCGACTTGATGGGGCTTGGAGCAACCACAAAAGGATGATACCCATAGCGACCTGAATGCAATATTTGGAGCAAAATCTTTGCCCCATGCTTTTGCACCGCACGAGTCACTCGCTTGTGATGAATGACATCGCCACTACGATTGAGTGTTCCTGCCAGCGGTGTCAGCCAGCCCTCTTTATTGGGAGAAATACCGCCTGTGATGATTAGACCAACACCACCTTTGGCACGAGCTTCAAAATATGTCGCAAGTTTGCCATAATGATAAAACCTATCTTCCAATCCCGTGTGCATCGACCCCATCACGATACGATTTTTTAGGGTGGTAAACCCCAAATCCAAAGGCTCAAATAATCTAGGATAAGCTGGTGATTTGGGTTCATCTGACTTAATTTTGCTTGGCAAAACTTTGGCAAGTTGTTTTTTAAAAAATGGTAATGGCATGATGGTCTTTTTTTTGATAATGTGGCGGGCTAAATGGCTGGCTTATTTAATGATTATTTTAACATAATTTTAATGACCCTTGATAAAATCTTCGCATAAAATATGACGATGATTTTTTAACATCAAATCACACCCAAATTTTGACACACAAATCATTTGCCAAAACCCAAAATTAAGAGTAAGCTAGTGATAGTCTTTATCTTGATGATATTAGAAAATCGCCCACCAACACTGTTGTCTGCCCTTATCTTGACAAAGGCGGTCAATGGTTTCTTGGTAAATTAGCACCTTATCATGTTCTAATGGCATGGATTTTAGTAACAAACCCTTTTTTATTTTGATGAGAGATTTTATGGAAAACACCATCACCATTTCAGGTCAAATCACCCCAGAAGATGTCAAAACACTGGCAGCACAAGGAGTTAAAACCTTAGTCAATAATCGTCCTGATGGCGAAGAGGCAGGTCAGCCAACCAGTGATGACATCGCCAAAGCCGCCCAAGAACACGGCATCATCTACCGTCATATTCCATTTAGTGGCGGTATGTTAGAGATGCGTCATGTTGAGGAATTTGCCGATTTTTATAACTCAACCGAGCGTCCATTGCACATTTTTTGCCGTTCAGGTAATCGTTCTAGCATCATTTTGCAAGCAGCCCGTGAGCAAGACTTGCTGGACGAAGAATAAAATAGCACATGGCGAAAACCGCCAAAATAAGGTAAAATGGGCAAAGATTATTTGCCCATTTTTTATATCAAAAGTTAAGGTTTATCATGAGTAAAAATATCCCAATCCTAGATGATGTCGCCATCGAAAAGATGAAAATTGCTGGTAAACTGGCCGCAGATGTGCTAGTGATGCTTGATGAACATGTTAAAGCTGGCATCAGCACGGGCGAACTTGATGATTTGGCTCATCACTACATCACCCAAGTGCAAGAGGCGATTCCTGCACCGCTCAATTATAATGGCTTTCCAAAATCCATCTGCACCAGCATTAACCATGTGGTTTGTCATGGCATTCCCGACCATGAACGCATTCTAAAAGATGGCGACATCATCAACATTGATGTTACCGTGATTAAAGATGGCTACTATGGCGATACTTCTAGAATGTGGATTGTTGGCGAGGGCTCTGTGATGGCACAGCGTATCTGCCGTGTCGCCCAAGAGGCTTTGTATGCTGGCATGAAAGTCGTCAAAAACGGTGCTAGACTGGGCGACATTGGTGCAGCCATTCAAGCGGTGGTCGAGCCAGAACGATTTAGCATCGTCAGAGAATTCTGTGGTCATGGCATCGGCGAGACTTTTCACGCCGAACCGCAAGTCTTGCACTATGGTAAAGCTGGCACAGGTGTTGAACTAAAAACAGGCATGGCATTAACCATTGAACCGATGATTAATCAGGGGGTATGGCAAACCAAAGTTATGAAAGACGGCTGGACCGCCATCACCAAAGATCGCAAGCTATCTGCTCAATGGGAACACACCATCATCGTCACTGATGACGGCTGTATCGTCACCACCGCTCGCCCTGACGAAGATTTAAGTTTTTTAAATAGCTAATAAACAGGAAGATGACCATGCCCAATACTTGCTTTGCCACCCTTATTGATACTGCAAACCAGATTGGGCTTGCCATCACGCCATTGCCCACTCAGGCGGACACTGCCCAAATCCGCTCATGGCTTCATCATCTTAATCAAAGCCTGCACTCACACCTATCAGCACTAGGCTTGACAGCAACCAACTGCATCAAGCAAACCATTGACATACGCACACAAGCCATCGATGCCATCTTGGTGCAGCTATATCATCAACATCAGCTGCCTAATACATGTGCATTGCTGGCGGTTGGCGGCTATGGACGAGGTGAACTGTTGCCTGCCTCTGATGTGGATATTTTATTGATTGGTCAAGACATTGACCAGCATCAGTCCAGCATCGAGGCATTTGTTGCCGCTCTTTGGGATATTGGCATCACGCCCGCCATTGCGGTGCGCAATCCTGATGACACCACTCTTGCCATCAAAGACCATACCATTGCCACCGCCCTACTTGAAAGCAGACATTTGACAGGCGATGTACGCTGGCTTGACTTTTGCCAACAAGCCATCAATACCCACTGGCAGTTGGCAAACTTTTGTCGTGTCAAACTTGACGAAAGCAAAGCTCGCTATGTCCTGTACAACGCCACCGAATACAATCTAGAACCCAACATCAAAAATGCCCCTGGTGGTCTAAGAGATATTCACATCATCGGCTGGCTTGCCAAATTTTTGGACAGCGACAAACAGACCGATTTTATTCACGCTGACGAAGCAGCCACCCTCCAAAATGCCCAAGCCTTTTTGTGGTTACTTCGTCATCATCTACACACCATCACAGCTCGTGGCGAAGACCGTCTATTATTTGACCATCAAAAAAGTTTGGTTGCCACACTTGGACTGTGCCAACAAATGCACGACCACCATGCCTTGACAGCCGCCTTAGAAACGCTAATGCGTGAATATTATCGCCACGCCATGCAAGTTGCCGCTCTTAGCGAGCTGCTTTGTGATTATATCAAACAAAATTATCTACCAAGCAATCCTGTCATCACAAAGATTGATGAAGATTTTTGTCAAATCACTGACACAGATGGTCAGTACATCGCCACTTATCAGACGGATATATTTTTTAAAAAACCGCACTATTTATTACAAATATTCTTAATCATGGGCAAACTTGGCATCAAAAAAATCCACGCCAAAACCCTCAGAGCCATCGGTCACGCCTGCCATCTGATTGATGACAATTACCGAAATAACCCTCAACACCAGCAACTTTTTCTTGCCAATCTACAAGAAAATAACTATCTTTTTCATCGACTTCGCCTGATGAAACGCTGTGGCGTATTGGGTGGCTATCTGCCAGCCTTTGTCAAGATTACAGGGCTGATGCAGTACGATTTATTTCATCGCTATACAGTTGATGCTCATACTTTATTACTCATTCGTGTGCTACATCGTTTCTTAGATGATGCTTATGCTGATAAATACGATTTGGTCAGTCAGGTTTATCAAAGCATTCAACGAAAAGATATTTTGGCAATCGCTGCTGTTTTTCATGACATTGCCAAAGGACGAAATGGCGATCACAGTCAGCTTGGGGCGGTTGATGCGGCTTTATTTTGCCAAAGTCACGGCATGAATGACGAAGACACCAACTTCATCACTTGGCTGGTACAAGAGCATTTAACCATGTCCTTGACCGCTCAGAAAAAAGACATTTCAGACCCACAAATCATCGCTGATTTTGCTGAATTTTGTGGCAGTATCACTCGCCTTAACTACCTATATGTGCTGACCGTGGCAGACATGAACGCCACCAACTCTCAGCTTTGGAATAGTTGGCGAGCGTCTTTATTAAAGCAGCTGTACATCAACACTCATCGAGCATTAAGCCTAGGACTTGCCACACTCAACCAAGCCACCGTCATCAAAGACAGACAAGATAAAGCCAAAGAGCTGTTGCCAAACATCGCCGATGACACCCTAGACACACTATGGCAATCTTTTGATGATGAATATTTTTTCAAACAAAAACCAGCCGACATTGCTTGGCAGGCTGACGAGCTTTTGGCTCATCAAGACACCTTGCAAGCTGGCACGCCCATCATTGCCCTAAGACGACATACCGATTTGTCTTTGGGCGGTATTCAGCTGCTTATCTGTTCGCCAGACCAAGAAAACCTATTTGCCAGTACGGTTTGTGCCTTAGACAAGCTGGGGCTTAGCGTGCTTGATGCTAGTATTTTTACCGCCACGCTCAATGGCATTTCCACCGCCCTAGATTCTTATGTCTTGATTGACCGACTGACCAGCACGCACCAACCTGCCCTGCTAGACGACCCACATCGCCAGCAACAGCTCATCACACAACTGATGGACGCTTTACGCCATCAAACCTGCCAAGTGCCATCGGTATTTACCACCGCTTCGTTTAAGCATTTTGCCATACCAACCCAAGTGCATTTTAGCATCGTCAAAACCCTTGCTTATCAAGGCTTGCACCAAATGCAGCTCATCACCAAAGACAGACCATCTCTTTTGGCACAACTTGGGCTGATTTTTCAGACGATGCACATCGAAGTGCATGGAGCTAGAATCACAACTTTGGGCGAGCGAGCTGAGGATATTTTTTATTTAAGTGGCAAGCAAGGCAGAACGCTTGATGAGGATACTTTGGCACAACTAAAAAATCAAATCATTGCAGCTTTGGCGTAATCATCGGTGAACATTGGCAAACTTAGATAGAAATGTTGCACCAAAATCATACGAAATTACTTTGGCTTTTTGTCATTTTTTATGCCACAATATGCCACAATTATTGACAAACAGTCGCCATACACGACCCAAAATAGGGATAATTGTTATGAATAAGAAATTTTATACACTTGGTTTGGCTGGTATTTTATCCAGCATTAGTCTTACTGCCATTGCTGATGACACCATCGACACCATTGGCTTTGATGAAGAAACACCTACCTGTGTCAGTGATATTACCCTGCCTGATGGTGTAGAATTTACTCGCATCTTCCCAGATTGTGGCTATACCGAAGGCTTTGCCCCTGTCAAAAAAGACGGCAAATACGGCTTTGTCAATCAATCGGGCAAGCTCATCATTGATGCCCAGTATCAAGAGACGCACGCATTCAGCGATGGCTTAGCACTCGTCAAAAAAGACGGCAAGTACGGCTTCATCGACAAGACTGGCAAAAGTGTCATCGCCCCAAAATATACAGATGCGTGGGGCTTTTGGGAAGGTCGTGCCAAAATCGCCCAAAATGGTAAATATGGCTTTATCGACAAGACTGGCAAAGTCGTCATCAACCCCATCTATGATGAAGTTGGCGACTGGTTTGAAGATGGATTGGTTGTTGTCAAAACTGGCGGCAAATACGGCTTCATCGACAAGGCTGGCAAAATGCTCATCAAGCCACAGTTTGACCTTGCCAAAGATTTCTCCGAAGGGCGTGCTGTTGTCGCCAACAAAACAGGTAAGACCAACGCCGAAGGTCGTCCTCTCTACCGCTATGGCTTCATTGATAAGTCAGGCAAAGTCGTGATTGAGATGCGTTATGATTTGGCAGAAGACTTCGTCAAAGGAGCAGCATTTGTCATCGATGGACAGCAGATTTATTTCATTGATAAAGACGGCAAACCAACCCAAATGCCTGATTATTACTGATTGTTCTTGTGCGATTGGCAAAGTTTTGCTATAATCGAAAAACCTTGGGGATGTTCTGGCTTCGACGCTGGTAATGAAACTCAATGGTGCATGTCAAGAGTGTATGCCTCTTGTAAATTAACATACATTTAAAATAGTCGCAAACGACGAAACTTACGCACTAGCAGCCTAAGGGCAGCTTGGGACGGCACAGATTGCCTTTGGTCTGGTTGCTCTCCCCGATGCGAACGCACAAAGGATAGCTTAGCTTGGCGTTGCGACAAGCTGGGCGAAACTCTTAGCAAATCGTCCAATCCATCCTGACTGTCGGTTCGGTGCGGATTAAAGCCATAGACAGATTCTAAACATGTAGAGCCATGAGCGTAGTGCTGGCGGACGCGGGTTCAACTCCCGCCATCTCCACCACATATCTCAATCAAAGAAACTTAAAGTTAATCAAACCAAAACCCCTTGGAAATATTAGATTTCAAGGGGTTTTTGTTGTACAATTTGCCCCATAACCCCTCAATATCACACGCTCAGATAATTTTGCTTATGCCAACCAACAACACACCAAAAGCACCCAAGCCTATACCACGACCTACCATAGTCTTTTTTGACATCGATGATACTTTGTTCATCAAAGACAGCAACAGCATACCCAAGACCCTGATACCAGCCCTGTCTTCGCTCAAAGCTGCTGGCACGATGATTGCCATCGCCACAGAGCGTAGCATTGGTGTGATTCCACCCATCATCAAAACCCTGATTGAGCAAGTCGGTATTGAGTTAATTTTGAGCATCAATGGGCAGTATAACCAATATCAAGGCAACAAATTTTTGGATTTTCCATTATCCCCCACTGACATTCATCATACCATCACTGAGCTAACGACCAAAGGCATCACGCACGCCTGCATGACCAAAGACACCATCTACACCTTTGGCGATGATGACAATCTACGCACCGCCCTATCCTCTTTGCACATTGGCTATGTGCCAAGTAAACATGATTCATTTGATTGGCAACAACCCATCTATCAGATATTGGGATTTTTTGGCGACAAAGACACATCGCCTACCTTACCAACTCATCTAAAAACCGTACGCTGGCATGATGTGGCGGTGGATATTTTGTCACAATCAGCCTCTAAGGCTCGTGCCATTGCGGCAGTGCTTACCCACTTGGGCATAGATGCCAGCCAAGCAGCAGCATTTGGCGATCCAAGAAATGATTCAACTGGTTGGTACCGGCGTAGCCATGGGCAATGCTCACCCCACCCTAAAAGCGATGGCTGATTTTGTCTGCCTAAGACACGATGAAGATGGCATCGCTCATGCTTTATCTGATTTTGGTTGGATTTAAAAAAATGGCTGGAAATCAATCCAGCCATCTTATTTGTCATTCGATACGCCGCATCAACGCATTGTCACAAACTCTTCACTGCCTGTGGGGTGAATGGCAACCGTATTATCAAAATCAGCCTTAGTTGCACCCATCTTAATCGCCACCGCAAAGCCTTGAATCATCTCATCAACACCAAAGCCAATGCCATGCAAGCCAACAATTTTTTCATCATCACCCACACAGACCAGTTTCATACGACAAGGCTGACGATGGCTAGTCACTGCACTATACATGGGCGTGAATGAAGATTTGTACACTTTGACCTTATCAGCACCATATTGCTCAATGGCTTTTGGTTCACTAAGTCCAATCGTGCCAATAGGCGGGTGACTAAATACCACCGTTGGCACAAGCTGATAATCCAAATGTTCGTTCGGCTTATTATTAAATAGGCGTTCAGACAAACGACGACCTGCCGCCACCGCCACAGGAGTTAGCTCAATACCGCCTTCAATGATGTCGCCAACGGCATAAATGTTTGGCACATTGGTGTTTTGGAATTTATCAACTTTGATAAAACCACGCTCATTGGTTTCAACGCCCGCTGCTGACAAATTGATGACATCAGTGGCAGGTTGTCGGCCAATCGCCCAAATCAAACAATCCACTTTCTGCTCTCTGCCATCAGCAAGTTTCACGGTTAGACTGCCATCATCATTTTTGATGATTTCTTGTGGGTTGGCTTGTGTATGCAGATGAATGCCATCTTGCTCAATCACTTCCAACAAGGTTTCAACAATCAGTGGGTCAAAGTTACGCAACGGGGCGTGCTGGCGGACAAATAAATGTGTATCCACACCAAAACTATTCAACACACCAGCCAATTCAATGGCGATATAGCCTGCACCAACCACCGCCACTCGTTTTGGCAACTGTTGTAATTCAAAAACGCCATCAGAATCAATGCCATACTCCGCCCCTTTGATGTCTGGACGGCTTGGGCGACCACCTGTGGCAATCAAGATATGGTCGGCACTGACACGCTGGCTTTGACCATCATCAAAAGTCACTTCAACAGTCTTGGCATCGATGAATTTGGCAAACCCACGAATCACATCGACATTGTTTTTGCCCAAAACCGTTTCATAAGAAGTGTGAATACGGTCAATGTAAGCCTGACGACTTTCGACCAATTTGCCAAAATCAAACTCATTCACCGTCACATCAAACCCGTAATCAGGAGCGTACAGTTTGATGGCTTCGGCAATTTGAGCACCATGCCACATCACTTTTTTTGGCACGCAGCCAACATTCACGCAAGTACCGCCCAAATGCTTAGCCTCAATGATGGCACATTTTTTGCCATAGCTTGCTGCACGGTTGATGGAGGCGATACCACCACTACCACCACCGATGGCGATATAATCATAATGCTTGGTCGTCATTTTATTCTCCGTTCTTATCAAAAATTTGTTCTATTGTAGCACAACCTACCGACAAACCAAGCAATTTCCCATCATCTTGGAACGATTTGACGGCATTTTGGATATTTTTATAATAAAAAAACCGTCAGCACTCACTGACGGCTTTTTTGGATAGAAAAAAATCAGAACAACACACGCACACGAATTGTTTCAGGCACGGCACGCAAACGAGCCAATGCTTTTTCAGAATCATTGTCATCAACATCCATCACCAAATAACCCACATCGCCTTTGGTCATCAATGATTGAGCGGCGATATTGATGCCAGCATCAGCAAATGAGGCGTTAATTTGCGATAGCACACCTGGTACATTGCGATGAATGTGTAGCAAGCGGTGCGTGTTATCAGCAAACGGAATAGACACATTAGGGAAATTGACGCTACTGGTGGTATCGCCCTGATCTGAATAGCGGACGAATTTTTCAGCAACTTCCAAACCAATATTTGCCTGAGCTTCTTGGGTTGAGCCACCAATGTGCGGTGTCAAAATCACATTATCAAACTCACGCAAGACTGATTCGAATTCTTCATCAGCAGATTTTGGTTCTTTTGGGAACACATCAATGGCAGCACCTAGCAGTTTACCTGCACGCAATGCCTCTGCCAATGCCTCAATGTCCACGCAGCCACCACGAGCAGCGTTAATGAAAAATGAGCCTTGTTTCATCTGGGCAAATTCTTTGGCGGTCATCATGTTGCGAGTGCTTGGCAAATCAGGCACATGCAAAGTAACAATATCTGCTTTGGCAAGTAATTCTTCTAGGCTACCCACCTGAACAGCATTACCCAAAGGCAGCTTAGTCACAGCATCGTGATAGATGACTTTCATGCCAAGACCTTCGGCAAGCACAGAAAGCTGTGAGCCAATAGAGCCATAGCCAACGATACCCATCACCTTGCCACGCACCTCAAAACTGTCTTTGGCAGACTTATTCCAACCACCACGATGCACCACCGCATTTTTTTGTGGAATGCCACGCATGAGCATGATGGTCTCAGCAAGCACCAGCTCCGCCACTGAGCGAGTGTTAGAATACGGTGCATTAAACACAGGAATGCCCAGCTCCAATGCTGCTTCCAAATCCACTTGGTTGGTGCCAATACAAAAACAGCCAATGGCAATGAGCTTTTCTGCCTTTTCAAGCACTTGGCGGGTCAGTTGAGTGCGAGAACGAATACCAACAAAATGAGCATCTTTGATTTTTTCAATCAACTCCGCCTCATCAAGAGCAGATTTGATATACTCAATGTTGGTATAGCCTGCTTCGTTGAGTACTTTTAAGGCATTGTCATGCACACCTTCCAATAACAAAAAACGAATTTTGTCTTTTTGTAGAGATAAAGTCATCAGTCATCCTATCCGCAAGTCTAAAAAAAGAGTTTATAGTTATACACCGAATGCAGCAATTTTGCAATATTTGGGTATATTTTTACCAATAAATTTCAAAAAAGTACGATAAATCATCATGCCAATGACAAAAAAGCCCATCATGACGATGGGCTTTTTGGCTGATTATTCTTGGTTACCCAATTCATCAGCAAAGGCTTTGGCAAAGTTTTCTTCAACGCTTGGCATGCCATCAGACAGTACAGACTCAGTTGCCAATAAGTCCTGTACTGCTGCCGATTCTTGGGCAGCGGCTTTTTCTGCTTTGCGTTGGCGAGATTGATGATAAGCCAAACCAGTACCTGCTGGGATTAGGCGACCTACCACGACATTCTCTTTTAGACCGCTTAGCTCATCGACTTTACCCATCACGGCTGCCGCTGTCAAGACACGAGTGGTCTCTTGGAATGACGCTGCCGAGATGAAGCTTTCGGTGGCAAGCGATGCTTTGGTAATACCAAGTAGCTGGCGTTCGAATTGAACTGGGAACTTATTATTTTTGACAAGCTCTTCATTCAATAGACGAATCTTCGAGTACTCAGCTTGGTCGCCTTTAAAGTAGCTAGAATCGCCACCGTCAGTGATTTCAACTTTGCGAAGCATCTGACGAACAATAACTTCGATGTGCTTATCGTTAATTTTTACGCCTTGTAAGCGATAAACTTCTTGCACTTCATTGACGATATAATTTGCCAATGCTGTTTCGCCTTTAAGACGCAAGATGTCATGCGGGTTTTGTGGGCCGTCAGAAATAACCTCGCCACGCTCAACGGTTTCGCCTTCAAACACGTTGATTTGACGCCATTTTGGAATCAACTCCTCATGAACATCGCCATCTTCATTAGTGATGATGAAACGGTTCTTGCCTTTGGTTTCTTTACCAAATGACACCACACCGCTCATCTCTGCCATGATGGCGTGGTCTTTTGGACGACGAGCTTCGAACAAGTCAGCAACTCGTGGCAGACCACCGGTAATATCTTTGGTACCAGAAGTAGCCTGAGGCACACGACCCAAGACCGAACCTGCGGTAACATACTCGCCCTCGCTGACACGAATGACGGTGTCGCTTGGCAAGAAATACACCACTTCTTTGCCTGCATCTGTATCCAAGATAATCGCTGGACGCAAATCTTTGGCAATGCTTGGACGGTCTTTACTTGCCAAGATTTCAAATGAGCTAACACCAGTCATCTCATCGACCTTGACGGTTGCTGTCATGCCATCTGTGATGTCGCTAAAACGAGCCGTACCAGCAAATTCGGTGATGATTGGGTGGGTATGCGGATCCCACTTGGCAATCACTTGACCTGCTTCAACGCTGTCGCCATCACGCACCAATATACTAGAACCATAAGGCACTTTATAGCGTTCACGCTCACGACCTTGACCATCTGCCACACCAATCTCAGCAGAACGAGAAACGATGACCAAATGACCATCAGCATGTTCTACGGTTTTCATGTTGTGGAAACGCACCGAACCAGCATTGCCCACAGAAACGCTGTTGTCCACAGAAGTCGCCGATGCTGCACCACCCACGTGGAAAGTACGCATCGTCAGCTGAGTACCTGGCTCACCAATAGATTGTGCTGCCATGACACCCACTGATTCGCCAATATTCACCAAGTGACCACGAGCCAAGTCACGACCGTAGCACTTAGCACATACCCCTTGTGTTGATTCACAAGTGATGACCGAACGAACAAAGACCTCATCGATGGCATTAGCATCTAGCTTCTCAACCAAACGCTCATCAATCAAAGTGCCAGCAGCGACAATCACTTCGCCAGCTTGATTAACGACATCTTTGGCAGCCACACGACCAAGCACTCGGTCGCCCAAGCGTTCCACGATTTCGCCACCATCAATCACAGGGGTCATCAACTGACCTGCTTCTGTGCCACAGTCATCTTGAGTGATGACCAAATCTTGTGCCACATCAACCAAACGACGAGTTAGATAACCAGAGTTTGCGGTTTTTAGGGCGGTATCGGCAAGACCTTTACGAGCACCGTGCGTTGAGATGAAGTATTGAAGTACCGTCAAACCTTCACGGAAGTTTGCTTTAATCGGTGTTTCAATAATCGAACCGTCTGGTTTTGCCATCAAGCCACGCATACCAGCAAGCTGACGAATCTGTGTAGCACTACCACGAGCACCAGAATCCGCCATCATATAGATGGAGTTGAATGATTTTTGGCTTTCAAGTTCGCCATCAGCATTCATCACTTCATCGGTAGATAGGTTTTCCATCATCGCATTGGCGATTTTGTCAGAGGTACGAGACCAGATATCAACCACTTTGTTGTAGCGTTCGCCAGCGGTCACATAGCCAGATTCGAATTGTTTTTCGATATCACGCACTTCGGCATCGGCAGCATCTACGATTTCTTTTTTGGTTGGTGGAATGACCATGTCTTCCATACCAATAGAAATGCCTGACAAAGTCGCTTGGGCAAAACCTAAGTACATCAGATGGTCGGCAAATAATACCGATTCTTTAACACCAAGTTTACGATAGCATGAGTTTAATAGTTTTGAGATGTTTTTCTTGGTCATCTCAGTATTACACTCGCTAAACGCCATGCCTTCTGGCATGATGTTCCAAATCAGCAGACGACCTGCAACCGTGTCTTTGATTTCGGTTTTGGTGACTTTTTCGCCAGTTTTTTCGTCCAAAATGGTCTCAGTAACACGCACTTTGATTTTGGCATTGACTGACAAGTCATCAGAACCGATGGCACGAAGTGCTTCATTGACGGTACTAAATACCATGCCCTCGCCTTTGGCATTGATATGGCTACGGCTGATATAGTACAAACCAAGCACGACGTCCTGAGATGGTACGATGATTGGCTCACCATTAGCAGGAGATAGAATGTTGTTGGTGGACATCATCAAGGCACGAGCTTCTAGCTGTGCTTCTAGGGTCAAAGGCACATGCACCGCCATTTGGTCACCGTCAAAGTCGGCGTTAAATGCCGCACAGACAAGTGGGTGTAACTGAATGGCTTTACCTTCAATCAATACAGGCTCAAATGCTTGCAAGCCCAAACGGTGCAGTGTTGGAGCACGGTTTAGTAGCACTGGATGTTCACGAATCACGCTGGCGAGCATGTCCCAAACGGCAGGCTCTTCTCGCTCAACCATCTTTTTAGCAGCCTTGATGGTGCTAGCGATGTTGTTTTGTAGCAATTTAGCATAAGTGAATGGCTTAAATAGCTCCAACGCCATTTTCTTTGGCAAACCACATTGATGAAGACGCAATGTTGGACCCACCACGATGACCGAACGACCAGAGTAGTCCACACGCTTACCCAATAGGTTTTGACGGAAACGACCTTGTTTACCTTTAATCATGTCCGCCAAAGATTTTAATGGACGCTTATTGGAGCCTGTGATGGCACGACCACGACGACCATTGTCAAGCAGGGCATCAACCGCTTCTTGCAACATACGCTTTTCGTTACGCACGATGATGTCAGGGGCGTTTAGCTCCAAAAGACGCTTCAAACGGTTATTACGGTTGATGACACGGCGGTACAAGTCGTTCAAATCCGATGTCGCAAAACGACCACCTTCCAGTGGCACCAGCGGACGCAAATCAGGTGGCAATACAGGCAATACTGTCATCACCATCCATTCAGGCTTGTTGCCAGAATCACGGAAAGATTCTAGTAGCTGCAAGCGTTTTGACATCTTTTTAAGCTTGGTTTCTGAGCTGGTTTGTGGAATTGACAAACGAAGTTCATCAATCTCACCATCAACATCGATGTCTCTAAGCAAGTCTTGAACCGCTTCTGCACCCATCTTGGCAACAAACTCATCGCCATACTGCTCTAATGCGGTGAAATATTCTTCATCATCAAGCAGCTGATATTTTTCAAGGCTGGTCATGCCAGGGTCGGTCACGATGTAGCTTTCAAAATAAAGCACTCGCTCAATGTCACGCAAAGTGATGTCAAGCAATAAACCGATACGGCTTGGCAAAGATTTTAAAAACCAAATATGAGCCACAGGCGATGCAAGCTCAATATGACCCATGCGGTCACGACGAACTTTGGCAGCAGTAACCTCTACACCACACTTCTCACAGATGATGCCTTGAAACTTACGGCGTTTGTATTTGCCACATAGACATTCAAAATCCTTAACAGGTCCAAAGATTTTGGCACAAAACAGACCATCACGCTCAGGTTTAAAGGTACGGTAGTTAATGGTTTCAGGCTTTTTAACTTCGCCATGCGACCAAGATTTAATCGCTTCTGGTGATGCCAATGAGATTTGAATGCTGTCAAACTCACGAGTACCACTGTCCGCAGGACCTTTCATGATATCTAATAAATCTTTCAAAGGAATTCTCCACTTAATTCGTTATCGTTGCTTGCCCAAATGCCTATTCATCTGGGCAAAATTATCCAATATCAGCTTATTTTTTCTCTTTTAAGTCAATATTGATACCCAACGAACGAATTTCTTTTGTTAGTACATTGAATGATTCTGGCATACCAGGATTCATGTATTGCTCGCCATCGACAATGTTCTTATACATGCGAGTACGACCCTCGACATCGTCCGACTTGACAGTCAGCATTTCTTGTAGCGTGTAGGTTGCACCATACGCTTCCAATGCCCAGACTTCCATCTCACCGAAACGCTGACCACCAAATTGAGCTTTACCACCCAATGGTTGCTGTGTTACAAGACTGTACGAACCAGTTGAACGAGCGTGCATCTTATCATCAACCAAGTGGTTCAATTTGAGCATATACATGTAGCCAACAGTCACAGGACGGTCAAATTTCTTACCCGTGCGACCATCGTACAAGGTTTGCTGACCTGTGGTTGATAGACCTGCCAAGCTGAGCAATTCTTTGATTTGGGTTTCTTTGGCACCATCAAATACCGCTGTACCCATTGGCACGCCATCTTTTAGATTTTTGGCAAGTGCCAGCAAATCTTCATCAGACAAGCTATCCAAATCCACCTGCTCGCCGCCAACTTTGTTATAAATCTTATCCAAGAATTCACGCAGTTCAGCGATGCTTGCTTGGGCTCTTAACATACCGTTAATTTTGTCGCCCAAACCTTTGGCAGCCATACCCAAGTGAGTTTCTAGCACCTGACCAATGTTCATACGAGATGGTACGCCCAATGGGTTTAATACGATGTCCACAGGGTTGCCGTTTTCGTCATAAGGCATGTCTTCTACTGGCATGATACGAGAGACAACACCCTTGTTACCATGGCGACCTGCCATCTTATCGCCAGGCTGAATGCGGCGTTTGACCGCCAAATAGACCTTCACGATTTTTTGGACACCATGTGCCAAGTCATCGCCTTGGGTTAGTTTGCGTTTTTTCTCAGCAAACTTATTGTCGATGTCTTTTTGTTTATCGCTCAAAAATTCAGCGATTTGACCCAAGCGTTCTGATACTTCTTCTTCGGCTGGTTGAATGTCCAATAGATTTTCTAATGACAGATTTTCAATGTCTGCCAAAGATAACACCGTACCTGCCTTAAAGCCTGCACCACCACTGACTTTTTTGCCATCAAGCAAAGTCAAGATACGACCACGAGCCGCTGCTTCAAAGATGTTCAATTCTTCTTTTAAGTCTTTGCGATAGCTATCCAACATGGCTTTTTCGATGGATTTAGCACGGCTGTCTTTCTCCAAACCATCACGAGTAAAGACCTGTACATCAATCACTGTGCCTTTGGTAGATGATGGCACACGCAAAGAAGTGTCTTTAACATCGGCAGCTTTTTCACCAAAGATGGCACGAAGTAGCTTTTCTTCTGGGGTAAGCTGGCTTTCGCCTTTTGGTGTAACTTTACCCACCAAAATATCGCCTGCATCAACCTCAGCACCGATATAAACGATACCTGCTTCATCAAGATTGGCAAGAGCTGCCTCACCAACATTAGGAATATCGCCTGTGATTTCCTCTGGGCCTAGCTTAGTGTCTCGTGCCACACAAGTCAGCTCTTGGATATGAATGGTGGTAAAGCGATCTTCTTGAACCACTCGCTCAGAAAGCAAGATAGAGTCCTCAAAGTTATAACCATTCCAAGGCATGAAAGCAACACGCATGTTCTGACCAAGTGCCAATTCGCCCAAGTCAGTTGATGGACCATCTGCCAAAATATCGCCACGAGCAATCTGATCGCCTTCATTGACAATCACTCGTTGGTTGATACAAGTGTTCTGGTTAGAGCGGGTGTATTTGATGAGATTGTAAATATCAATACCTGCTTCGCCTGCGGTCATCTCATCTTCATTCACACGCACGATGATGCGGCTTGCGTCCACTTCCTCAATGATACCGCCACGCTTAGCGACCACACAGACACCAGAGTCTCTTGCCACATGGCGTTCCATGCCCGTACCAACAAGCGGCTTATCCGAACGCAAAGTCGGAACGGCTTGTCGTTGCATGTTTGAACCCATCAATGCACGGTTTGCGTCATCGTGTTCCAGGAATGGAATCAATGACGCCGCCACTGATACAACTTGGCGTGGCGATACATCCATGTGCGTTACTTTATCGGCAGCCATACGCACCGATTCGCCTTGATAACGCACCATGACCATCTCTTCGGTCAGCTCGCCACGCTCATTCATTGGCGAGTCTGCTTGTGCGATGATAGCACCCACTTCTTCAATGGCTGACATATACTCGATGTCATCTGTTACCTTGCCATCAACAACACGGCGATAAGGGGTTTCCAAGAAGCCAAAATTATTGGTCTTAGCAAATACCGCCAATGAGTTAATCAAACCAATGTTTGGACCTTCTGGTGTCTCAATCGGGCACACACGACCATAATGCGTGGTATGAACATCTCGCACCTCAAAACCAGCACGCTCACGAGTCAAACCACCAGGGCCAAGTGCTGATACACGGCGTTTGTGAGTGATTTCTGATAGCGGGTTGTTTTGGTCCATGAATTGTGACAACTGTGACGAACCAAAGAACTCTTTAATTGCTGCTGCCACAGGCTTAGAATTGATTAAATCTTGTGGCGACAAGCTGTCTGATTCAGCCATCGTCAAGCGTTCTTTCACCGCACGCTCAACACGAGCCAATCCAATGCGGAATTGGTTTTCGGTCATCTCGCCCACGCTACGGATACGGCGGTTACCCAGATGGTCAATATCATCAACTTCGCCACGACCGTTACGAATCTCGATTAGTTCTTTTAGCACATCAACGATGTCTTGATTTGACAATACACCTTGCTCTCGTTGCACTTCAATGTCATCGCTGTCAATGAATTCACGACCCAAACGGCGATTAAATTTCATACGACCAACATTGGACAAATCATAGCGTTCTTGGCTAAAGAACATGGATTCAAACAATTTTTCAGCAGTGTCTAGCGTTGGTGGCTCGCCTGGACGCATGACTTTATAGATTTCAATCAACGCCTCTTCACGAGTCAATACAGTGTCTGCACGTAATGTGTCAGCAATGAACGAGCCGTGATCGATGTCATTGGTAAATAGAATCTTAAATGACTTCACATCATGCTCAGCCAATTTAACCAAAGTCTCATGATCAATCAGCGTATTGGCACGCACAATCACTTCGTCATTCACCACAACATCTTCGCCAATAATGCGTTCATATAGATACTCATCAGGCACAGCAAGTTTGGTCATGCCAGACTCGATGATTTGCTTGATGCGGCGAGCATTGATACGCTGTCCTTGTTCAACCAATACTTTGCCGTCTGGCGAGATGATGTCAAATTGAGCCATCTCGCCTTTTAAGCGGTCAGCAACCAATTCGATTTCAAACGATTCTTCGCCTTTAAATACTTCAATTTTTTCAAAAAATGCGTCCAAAATCTGTTCGGTATTCATGCCGATGGCACGCAAAATGATGGTAGCAAGCAACTTACGGCGACGGTCGATACGGGCATAAACCAAATCTTTGACATCAAATTCAAAGTCAAGCCAAGAACCACGATATGGAATGATGCGTGCGTTGTATAGCACCTTGCCACTAGAATGAGATTTACCTTTGTCGTGGTCAAAGAACACACCAGGAGAACGATGCAACTGCGATACAATCACACGCTCTGTACCATTGATGATGAAAGTACCATTGTCTGTCATCAAAGGGATTTCGCCCATATAGACGCTTTGCTCGCGCACATCTTTGATGGCGGTTTTGTTTTCTTTATCACGAATGACTAGGCGAATTTTAACACGCAATGGTGCAGCAAAAGTCGAACCACGCATGATGCATTCACGCTCATCGAACTCAGGCTCGCCTAAATAGTATTCGACAAACTGCAACTCGGCATTGCCAGAATGACTTTCAATCGGAAAGATGGATGAAAAAGCCGCTTGCAAGCCAACATTTGCACGAGCTTTTGGTTTTTTATGCTCTTGCAAAAATTGCTTATAAGAATCCACTTGGATGGCAAGCAGATACGGCACATCCATGACATCTGGAAGCCTTGAAAAACTTTTACGAATGCGTTTCTTTTCGGTATAAGAATATGCCATTAAGATTCCTTAGGTTGATTTACCATCGTGTCGTCAAAAAACAAACACCGCCCAGAATTGTAAGCAATTTTACAATTCTTCTTAAAAATAAAACTGATTTGTGACTGAATCACAAAATATGCACCCAATTTAACCTTTAAAAGCACAAAACTCGCCAAATTCAAGCCTACAAATACGACAAAACGCCAAACACTGCTGCCAATGTTTAGCTTATTTATTAAGATTATTTTGTCAATTTAGCTTGCATGGGTGCGTTTGTCCTTTTAAGATGCTTTGCCAGCTTAGCAATGCAAAAGGTCAAATACTAGATTATAATAAAAAAAAGCCAATAATGCAAGAACATTATTGGCTTTTGAGCATCTTTTTGAATTGGCAATTAAGCTGCCAAAGGTTCAATCAGATTATTTAAGCTCAACGGTTGCACCAGCTTCTTCAAGCTTTTTCTTAAGCTCTTCTGCTTCTGCTTTTGATGCACCTTCTTTAACAGTTTGTGGAGCACCTTCAACTAGGTCTTTAGCTTCTTTTAGACCTAGACCAGTTACTTCACGAACAACTTTAATTACAGCTACTTTCTTGTCGCCGCCGTTGGTGATAACAACATTGAAGTCGTCTTTCTCTTCAGCCGCTGCACCAGCGTCGCCACCAGCTGCTGGAGCTGCTGCTAGAGCTGCTGCTGATACGCCGAATTTTTCTTCCATCGCAGAGATAAGCTCAACGATTTCCATTACTGATTTTGCCGCAATTGCGTCTAGGATTTGTTCATTAGTTAGTGACATAGCAATTATTCCTAATTAAAAATATAAATTGGTAAATGTAGCAAATTATGCTGCTTCTGCTTCTAGCTTGTCGCGTAGAGCTGCTAGTGTGCGAGCCAGTTTGCCTGCTGCTGCTTCTTTCATTGTACCCATCAGACGAGCAACTGCTTCGTCGTAAGTTGGTAGGGTTGCAAGTTTATCGATAGATTTTGCATCAATAAATTCGCCTTCAAAAGCCGCGCCTTTGATTTCGAACTTGTCGTTGGTTTTTGCAAATTCTTTGAACAAACGTGCTGCTGCACCTGGATGCTCATTTGAGAATGCGATTAGTGTTGGTCCAACGAATACATCAAGCATGCACTCAAAGTTAGTGTCTGTCAATGCACGACGCAACAAAGTGTTACGCACGATACGCAAATCAACACCAGCTTCACGAGCAGCTTTACGCAGTTCGGTCATCTGTCCTACTGTCACGCCACGAGAGTCGGCAACAACAGCAGATAACGCACCTTTGGCAGCTTCATTTACTTCAGCAACAATTGCTTGTTTGTCTTGAAGATTTAGTGCCATGGGTTGTCTCCATATTTATCACAAAGTGATAAGTCAATTTCACAAATACAAAAGTATCTGCACCATTTACGGCGACTTCGCTCACCGTCTGCGTAGGCAGGTTGCCCTTTTAAATCTTATGATAAGAAACCTACGGTCTTAGACAGCACAACCCGTGTGCTGAACTAATAGTGTTTTATGTGGCTGAAAAAAATGTTTCAGCCACAAATCCGACTTATTATAATCCAAAATAAGATTAAATCAAGTCAAATTACAAAATTACTTATTCACACGGTGTGGTACTGGGTCAATAACGATACCAGGACCCATGGTGCTAGATAGAGTAATTTTCTTGATATAAATGCCTTTTGAAGTGGCAGGTTTTGCACGCTTCAAGTCATTTAGTAGAGCAGTAGCGTTTTGCTCAATTTGTTCAGCGGTAAAGCCTACTTGACCGATAGAAGCATGGATGATACCAGCTTTATCAACACGGTATTGAGCCTGACCTGCTTTGGTATTTTTAACAGCAGTTGCAACATCAGCAGTTACTGTGCCAACTTTTGGGTTTGGCATCAAACCACGAGGGCCTAGGATAGTACCCAACTGACCAACGATACGCATTGCATCAGGAGAAGCGATAACAACATCAAAATCCATGTTGCCAGCTTTGATGCTTTCTGCTAGGTCTTCAAAACCAACCACATCTGCACCAGCTTCTTTGGCTGCATCAGCTGCTGCACCTTGTGCAAAGACAGCAACACGCTTGGTTTTACCAGTACCAGCAGGTAGATTGGTTGCACCACGAACCACTTGGTCAGATTTACGAGGGTCCACGCCCAAGTTTACTGCGATATCAATAGACTCTTTGAATTTTGCTGCTGGCAAATCATTCAAGATTGCAACTGCTTCTTCAATGGTGTATAGCTTGTTGCTGTCTACACGGTCTTTGATTAGCTTTTGACGCTTAGTTAGCTTAGCCATTATACACCCTCCACAGTGATACCCATTGAGCGAGCAGTACCAGCGATGGTGCGAACAGCCGCTTCTAGGTCAGCAGCAGTTAGGTCTGCTTGCTTGGTTTTTACGATTTCTTCAAGTTGAGCACGAGTTACTGAACCAACTTTTGCACTGTGCGGAGTGCTTGAACCTTTAGCAATACCAGCTGCTTTGCGTAGCAATACTGCCGCAGGTGGTGATTTCATGATAAAGGTAAATGACTTGTCGTTAAATACAGTGATAACAACAGGAATTGGCAAACCTGGTTCAAAGTTCGCAGAAGCTGCGTTGAACTCTTTACAGAATGCCATGATGTTTACACCTTTTTGACCCAAAGCTGGACCAATAGGTGGTGATGGGTTTGCCTTACCAGCAGGCACTTGTAGCTTGATGTAACCATCAATCTTCTTTGCCATGAGAATTCTCTCCAATGGTGGGTGATAACGCTAAACAGCTCCCCAGTTGATAATAAGCTCCAAGCAGATGCTCAGAGCTAGAAAAGTAGGATTATACAACAATCAGTTGATTTTTTCAACCTTTGTAAATTCCAATTCTACCTCAGTAGGTCGATTAAAGACACTGACGGTTAGATGTAGTTTTGATTTATCATAATCAACTTTTTTAACCAAACCTTTAAAGTCAGTAAATGGACCATCAATAACCAGCACTTCTTCGCCTGGTTCAAAGGTTGTTTTTGGACGAGGTGCATCACCGCCCTTTTGGATACGGTTTAAAATACGATCAGCTTCTACTTTGGTGATTGGTGCTGGATTTTCGGGTGTACCACCAATAAATCCTGTGATGTTCGGACAGCTTTTAACAATATGCCAAGTATCCTCATTCATCTCCATATTGATGAGTACATAACCTGGAAACAACTTGTGTTCTGTGGTGCGTTTTTTACCATCTTTCATTTCAACCACTTCTTCGGTTGGTACGAGTACATCGCCAAATTGCTCGGCAAATTCACTGCGTCTAATGCGTTCAATCAAAGAACGCTGCACTTGTTTTTCGTAACCTGAAAATGCTTGAATGATATACCAACGCATAATGTTTCTCTATTATTTTCCCAGCCAAAATATTTTTTAGACAATAAGACCAATAAGATAATTAAAAATATTATCCAACACCCAAATAATAAAACCAATAATAATCATCATCAAAATGACCTGCCATGTATAGCGAATGGTTTCATCTTTGCTTGGCCAAGTCACTCGACGAAGTTCAATGCCAGCATCTTTAAGCAATGTCTTAAATGCCGACCCTTGATTGGTGAATGCCAAACAAATAAAAGCAAATACCACCAAAGCAACCGTGATGCCAATTTGAGTCCATACATCATTCGCCTGAGCCCAGTAGCGTGGCAAATATTGAGAAACCAAAGTGGAAGCAATCAATGCAGCGATTGCCAATATCCAAAGAAAAAAATCTTTGCCTGAGCGTCTAGTAGCGACTTCAACAACGGTTTCTTTGGAAATGGTAATGGGTTGTTTTTGATCTACGGATTTTTTGTCTTGATTATCGCTCATGCAGAAATATGCCTTGAGATAAGACCAAATTTTATTAAATTAAAAGAATGGTATAAAAAAGATGGCAGGCGATGAGGGACTCGAACCCCCAACCCTCGGATTTGGAGTCCGATGCTCTACCAATTGAGCCAATCGCCTAGGTTGTTGTGGGTGCTATTATAGCATTGTTTTTATCAAATGCAAGCGTTTTTATAAAATTTTCATTAGAAAATCGCCCAAATTGTTATGCACAATTTGGGCAATCTATTATCTACTCAAAGATATCAGGTCGTTAGCAAGTTGCTCGCCAAGCTGGCTATAGCCTTTGTGTGTAAAATGAACACCATCTTTGACGGCTTTACCGCTAGCAATCCAGCCTTTCATAGAACAGCTTCCGCCCATAGCTTGTTGCCAATCCCAAAATAATGTTTGCTCACTTTGGGCAACTTCTTGTTGAACCTGCTGAATCTCGGTCAAGTTCTGTGGACGAACACCGCAACTGCCTGTGGTTTTTTTCAATGCTTCTGGAGCAGAAACAATCATAATGGCAGATTCTGGGGTTGTGCTACGAATGTGTTCGATTTGTTTTTTCAGCGTTTGGCGAACCACACTTGGACTACGCTCCCCATACGCCTCGTTCGTGCCGTAGGCTAAGATAATCAGATTTGGTGCAATGCTCTTTAATTCGTGTTTCCAAGCTGACTCATTCCATCGATTCCAGTGAGCCAATTCCGCCCCATTGATGCCCAGTGCCGACACAACCGCACCGACACGGCTGGGATTAAACGCCCACCAGCCACCGATATATGAACCATTCATCTCGCCCTGTGCTGTGATGCTAAATGGTAATTTGGCGGTAAACTGTGCCAACTGCCAACTGCCATCTTTTTTTGGAGCTTGCAAGGTAAAATTTGCTCCATAGGCATCACCGCCATAAAACACGCCATCATAGGCACTTTGTTTAATGCTGGCAAAAATCAACTGCTCTGGCTGCTCCTGCTTGGCTTTGATGGTTAAACGACTGCCAGAGCCGTTTGGTTTGGCAATCAGACCGCCCAAAGTGTAATCTTCTTGCTGTTGGCGGCGGCTAGAAATCGCTGTCCAACCTTGATTATCATAGCCAAATTGTGCCAATCTTTGCCCACTAAAATACATCGGCATTGCCCAGCCCATACCACCATTGCCATATCTGGCTTGTAGTTTGCCACGCAACGCTTCTGTCATAGAATCGCCCGCCGTATGAGAATCCCCCAACTGAACGACATGAAAGCTATTTTTGTTCATTGCGTCAATCAATTTTTGGGTATTTGGTTCGCCATAGTTAGTCAAATAATTTGCAAAGCCCTGCGTGCTAATAACCGCAAGCATTGCACCAATCATCATTTTTTTCATGAATTGTCTCGGTTGATTAAAATCTTAAGCCCTTAAGGTAAGATGGTTAAATTTTGAATCAGAACATCGGCCAGTAGCTTTTGTCCTGCTGTTGTAAAATGAATACCGTCAGAGCTTCTCATTTTAATATTTTGACCATCTTTTACAAGATAATCATTGTAACTATTGTTGCTACCACCAACCAGCGGTCTTGTATCAATCGTTAAAATATTATGCTTTTTTAATTCTCTTTGCATGATTTCATTAAGATGAATCATTTGCTCATTTAGGCTTGGCTTTCTCATATTTGGCGGAGTAAACCACATCACTTTGACCCGATGCTGTTGGGCTAATTGCAAAATGCTCACAATTCTTTGCTGATAGCTCAAATCCCATTCAGGCGTGCCATACTTTAATATCTTGCCGGTCGTCAAATCTGACATATCCCAAGGGTCATTTGGACCTAAGAATACCGCCAGAATTTTAATCTTAGGATTGGCACTCAAAGTCTCTTCAATGGTTTTTGGCCAGTTAAAAAAACTTGGATAAGACAAGCCTGTGCTTTGTTTGCTTAAATTGACCGACTTGATGCCGTGCGTTTTTTGCAAAAATTGCTGTACATGCGGTGCAACGCCCTGCATCATCGAGTCGCCTGCAAAAAAGATTTCATCGCCTGCCGAAATAGATAACGCATATTGGTTTTTTAATGCTTCGGCTTTGGCTTGCTCAGCAATCGCTTTTGCCCGCTCTTTTGCCAGCCTTTCCTGCTCCGCCATTTTTTGCTTATATTCAGGCGTGTAGGCATAATACTCGTTAAAATATTCTGCCACCTGCTGATTACTGGCAACAATCCCATCGGTAAACCGCCCATGATAATCATATAAGGCATTACCGATATTACCGCCTAAATCCCACACTGGCAAACCTTTTAATGCCAGTAACGGGCTGTCTTTGTGATAGGTTTGCAAATAATAGGCATTGACCGAGTTTTGCATAATCCATAAACCCAGCACAAAAAACACACTAAGCACACCAAGCAAATAAGCAAAAGTCTTGCCATGATGGTAATCATCAGCCTGCACCATTTGTTCTGATGCTGTCGTCTTATTAGAAGTTTGCATAAATAAATCCTGGAATTCCTGACGGTGCAAAAATAAGCACAACAACAAACCCAACAAATAAAAGTCCTAAGTGCAACATTCTTGGCAATCGTGCGACTTTTTCGACCCAATATGGCAAGCGATAGTAAACCTGACCATAAATCAGCCACGCCAACAAAAACACGGTCAGCATATATAAAGGATTGCCTTGCCAGCCAACATTTTGATAATTACCAAACAAAGCGGTAAAAATCTGCATTGCATCATTCCATGTGGTCGCTCTAAAAAATACAAAGCAAATACTTACAAAAGTTATGGTAATAAAAATCCCCAACACCTTACCAAAAATACTGTGCTTGTACAGCAAATTGCGTGCATCTTTGACGGATAGTTGATAATGATTCTGGCAAATTTTATCCGTGCAATTTAGCCAAATAATCGCCACGCCGTGCAATAGGCCCCACAATAAAAAATTCACGCTAGAGCCATGCCAAATACCAGATAAACCCATTGCCACAAGCAAATTAAACTGTGTACGCCCAAAACCATCTCGACTACCGCCAAGCGGAATATAAATATAATCACGAATCCATGTTGATAGGCTGATATGCCATCTATCCCAAAAAGTACGGATATTATGTGCCAATAGCGGTGCTTTAAAATTCACAGGCAAACGAAAACCGAGCAGTAGACCAAACGCTAGCATCATCTCGCTATAACCTGAAAAATCCAAAAATAGTTGGAGTGTATAAGCATAAATCGCCACGACAATTTCCAAACTGTGAAACTGCATCGGATTGGCAAAAATTGGATTAACCCAGTTGTCCGCAAGCCAACCTGCCAACCACCATTTTTTAATCAATGACAGCAAAATCAACGCCAAAGCCAAAGTTGGAAATAAGATTTTTCGTGGCGTCTGTTGGCGAATTTGCTCGCTCATACCCACAGGATTACCCTGCAAATCCGTCAGACCATTGGCTGATTTGGCTCGTGCGATAGGACCTGCACTAATTGTTGCAAAAAACGAAAAATGCGTAACTAATTGGGCAAAGCTAAATTTTGGTACTTGCAGTTCATCGTGATAACGACTGACCAAATAGCTGATTGCTTGAAATGAATAATATGAAACACCCAATGGAAATAAAATATTTGCCATCAGTTGCGATGAATCCAAATGCAGTAAATCTAAGGCGGATTTGATGGATTCTCTGAAAAAATCATAATATTTAAACAAACTTAATTGCAATAAAATAACAACTATCCCACCAATTAAAAGAGCTTTTTTATAGCGATTGAATAAATCCATTGCCACGCTAATTAGATATACAAATACACTGCAAGCAAGCAAAACGCCAACAGCCATCATGCCAGCCATGAGATAAATGACGACATAGCTAAACACTGTTAAACATATATTTTGCCATTTTGGCTGACCACGCATACTCCAATAAAGTAACAAAAATATGATAAATAATAGTGCAAATTCAACAGATAAAAATGAAAACATAGTCCGTACAGTATTACAAAAGTACACTTATTATACAAAAAAACCAAAGAAAAGAAAACAATTTTTTAATATTATTAAAAAAAATTCTATAATTGCTGATTATGATAACCAACAACATAACAATATCCTATTGCAAGTTTGACCCTTATTTAGATACAGAACATTGGCAAGCTATCGCCAACAAAAAACCAAACCCCCGCATCAAGCAGGGGTTTGGTTTAGGTTGGTTGTTTTGTTAAAGATTAGTCTTTAACAGTTGCAACAACACCAGCACCTACGGTACGGCCGCCTTCACGGATAGCGAAGCGTAGACCTTTGTCCATAGCGATTGGGTGGATAAGCTCAACGCTCATCTCAACGTTGTCGCCTGGCATAACCATTTCAGTGCCTTCTTGTAGAGTGATGGCACCAGTTACGTCAGTAGTACGGAAGTAGAATTGTGGGCGATAGCCGTTTAGGAATGGCGTGTGACGACCACCTTCTTCTTTTGATAGTACATATACTTCTGCGTCAAACTTGGTGTGTGGCGTGATTGAGCCTGGCTTAGCAAGTACTTGACCGCGCTGAACTTCTTCACGCTTAGTACCACGAAGTAGGATACCACAGTTCTCACCTGCACGACCTTCGTCTAGCAGTTTACGGAACATTTCAACACCAGTACAGGTAGTTTTTGCAGTTGGTTTGATACCGATGATTTCGATTTCGTCACCAACTTTGATGATGCCTGATTCTACACGGCCAGTTACAACAGTACCACGACCAGAGATAGAGAATACGTCTTCGATTGGCATTAGGAATGAACGATCGATGTCACGCTCTGGCTCTGGGATGTAGCTGTCTAGGGTGTCTAGTAGTTCTAGGATAGCTTTTTCGCCATACTGACCTTCGTCGCCATTTAGACCTAGTAGTGCAGAACCTTTGATGATTGGGGTGTCATCGCCTGGGAAGTCGTAGTCAGATAGAAGTTCACGAACTTCCATTTCTACCAATTCTAGTAGCTCTTCGTCATCAACAAGGTCACACTTGTTCATGAATACCATGATGTATGGTACGCCAACCTGACGAGATAGTAGGATGTGCTCACGAGTTTGTGGCATTGGGCCGTCAGTTGCAGCAACAACTAGGATAGCACCGTCCATTTGAGCAGCACCAGTAATCATGTTTTTAACATAGTCAGCGTGGCCTGGACAGTCTACGTGTGCGTAGTGACGGTTAGCAGTGTCGTATTCGATGTGAGAAGTGTTAATGGTAATACCACGAGCTTTTTCTTCAGGAGCTGAGTCAATCGCTGCGTAGTCTTTTGCTTCACCACCGTGGTGCTTAGCAGCAACGGTTGCGATAGCAGCAGTTAGAGTGGTTTTACCGTGGTCAACGTGACCGATGGTGCCAACGTTTACGTGTGGCTTGTTACGTTCAAACTTGGCCTTTGCCATAGTGAGATCCTCGTTTTAGGTGCTTGATGAAATATCAGCACAAGGTGATTGATAATAGATGATTGCCCCAATCATTGGAGCAATCACTCGTTTATTTAAAGACTTAACGAATTACTCGTCATCATCCTTAGCAGTAAATTTCTTAATGATTTCGTCTGCAACATTCTTCGGAGTTTCTTGATATTTCACAAACTCCATTGAGTAAGTTGCACGACCTTGCGACATAGAACGCATTTGAGTGGCATAGCCAAACATTTCAGCCAATGGCACTTCTGCACGGATAGACTTAGTACCGCCAGGCAAATCGTCCATACCCTGAACCATACCACGACGACGGTTTAGGTCGCCCATGATGTCGCCCATGTAATCTTCTGGGGTTTCAACTTCTACCTTCATGATAGGCTCTAGCAATGCTGGGCTTGCTTGTAGGAAGCCTTTTTTGAACGCCATCGAACCTGCCATCTTAAATGACAATTCGTCAGAGTCAACATCGTGGTAAGAACCATCGTATAGAGTTGCTTTAACGCCAACAACTGGATAGCCAGCCAAAACACCGTTCTTCATACGCTCTTGAATACCTTTATCAACCGCTGCGTGGTATTCTTTTGGAACAACACCGCCCACGATTTCTTCAGCAAATTCGTATTCAACTTCTGCGGTTGGGTCAAGCGGTTCTAGGCGTAGCCATACATGACCGAATTTACCACGACCACCAGTTTGACGAACAAACTTGCCTTCCACTTCAACAGATTGACGAATGGTCTCACGATAAGCAACTTGTGGTGCACCGATGTTTGCTTCAACACCAAACTCACGCTTCATACGGTCAACGATGATGTCAAGGTGCAATTCACCCATACCAGAGATGATGGTTTGACCTGATTCTTCGTCAGTGCGAACACGGAATGAAGGGTCTTCTTTGGCAAGACGACCTAGTGCCACAGACATTTTTTCTTGGTCAGCTTTGGTTTTTGGTTCAACTGCCAAAGAAATTACTGGCTCTGGGAACTCCATACGCTCAAGTGTGATGATGTTGTCGTTATCACACAATGTATCACCTGTGGTTACATCTTTCATACCAACTAGGGCAGCGATGTCGCCTGCACGGATTTCTTCAACTTCTTTTTGTTCGTTAGCGTGCATCTGTACGATACGACCGATACGCTCACGCTTCATCTTAACTGGGTTATAAACGCTGTCGCCTTGTTTAACAACACCAGAATATACACGAACGAATGTCAAGTTACCAACATATTTGTCGTTCATGATTTTGAACGCCAACGCAGCAAATGGAGCATCATCAGAAGCTTCACGGCTACCTTCGGTTTCGTCTTTGTCGTCAAGGATACCTTTGATTGCCTCAACATCGTTTGGTGCTGGCAAGAACTCGATAACAGCATCAAGCATACGCTGAACGCCTTTGTTCTTGAATGCAGAACCACAAAGCATTGGTTGAATTTCACAAGCCAAAGTACGAACACGCAGACCAGCCACGATGTCTTCTTTTGACAAGTCGCCTTCTTCTAGGTATTTGTCCATCAACTCTTCTGAGCTTTCGGCAGCGGCTTCAACCATGTAGTTACGCCATTCATTAGCAAGCTCTTGAAGCTCAGCAGGAATATCGCCATACTCAAACTTCATGCCTTGTGATGGCTCATCCCAAATGATTGATTTCATTTCAATCAAATCGATGACGCCAGTAAAGGTATCTTCTGCACCTACTGGAATAACGATTGGCACTGGGTTACCGCCTAGGCGAGTTTTCATTTGCTCAACCACACGGAAGAAGTTCGCACCAGTACGGTCCATTTTGTTTACAAATGCAAGGCGTGGCACTTTATATTTGTTTGCTTGACGCCATACGGTTTCTGATTGTGGCTGTACACCACCTACCGCACAGTAAACCATACACGCACCATCAAGAACACGCATAGAACGCTCAACTTCGATGGTGAAGTCAACGTGGCCTGGGGTGTCAATCACATTGATACGGTGTTCTTTGAATTGGTTACCCATACCAGACCAGAATGCAGTGGTCGCAGCAGAAGTAATGGTAATACCACGCTCTTGCTCTTGTTCCATCCAGTCCATGGTGGCAGCACCGTCGTGAACCTCACCAATCTTGTGAGAAACACCTGTATAGAACAAAATACGCTCGGAAGTAGTAGTCTTACCTGCGTCAATATGTGCCGAAATACCGATGTTACGGTAGCGGCTAATCGGAGTTGTACGAGCCATAATTTTTCCTAGAAAAATTTTTTAAATTTGGTAAATCTGCCGATTGTCCATCAGAACAAATCAGCAGATTTTGTGTGTTAATTTGGATAAATCCAAAAATCACTTCTAAAACTTGGTGGCAACCCACCAAATCAACTTAGAAACGATAGTGAGAGAACGCTTTGTTTGCGTCCGCCATGCGATGCACATCATCACGCTTCTTGATGGCTGCACCTTTGCCTTCTGCTGCATCATTTAGCTCGCCAGCTAGGCGTAGAGCCATTGATTTTTCAGAACGCTTAGAAGCGGCGTCTGCCAACCAACGCATTGCCAACGCAGTACGACGGGATGGGCGTACTTCCATTGGTACTTGGTAGGTAGCACCACCAACACGACGAGCTTTAACCTCGACTGTTGGGCGAACATTTTCTAGCACTTCTTCAAAGAAAGCCACAGGGTCTGCGATGTCTTTTTTGGCAGCAACTGCTTCCAAAGCACCGTAAACAATTTTTTCTGCGACTGATTTTTTACCATCGACCATCACATGGTTGATGAATTTAGCGATGGTTTGGCTGCCGAATTTTGGATCTGGTAGGATTTCACGGGCAGCGACGACACGACGTCTTGGCATAATATATTCCTTATTCTTCAGGATTGTCTGGTATAGGAGGTTAGTTTCCTAACCAGCCTTACTGCATATTTGGGTTTGACACACCAAACCCTATCTATGCAAATTTATGAATGTCTTAGGCTTATGCCTTAGGACGCTTAGCACCGTACTTAGAACGGCCTTGCTTACGGTCTTTAACGCCCGCACAGTCAAGTGCACCACGAACGGTGTGATAACGAACACCTGGCAAGTCTTTAACACGACCGCCACGGATTAGTACAACGCTATGCTCTTGAAGGTTGTGACCTTCACCGCCGATGTAGCTAGAAACTTCATAACCAGAAGTTAGGCGTACACGACATACTTTACGCATTGCTGAGTTAGGTTTTTTTGGTGTGGTGGTGTAAACACGAGTACACACGCCACGACGCTGTGGGCACGCTTGCAACGCAGGAACTTTTGATTTTTCCTTGATGGTTTTGCGACCCTTGCGGATTAGCTGGTTTGTAGTTGCCATAGGGCAATTCTCTCCCGTTGTTGTTAAAAAATCGTTATTCATCAATGGCTTAACACAATATAAGCCAAATAATAACGCATATACCCTTTATCGGGCAGTATATTATAAGATGAAATAGGTAAAACTTCAAGCATTGCACACATATTTCTATGGCAGATTCGCCAAAGTCGATGAGCCAAACAAACAAGCTGATGAAAAAATTTATGCGTTTTGGCATAAAAAGTTTATCTTTTGATAAAATATTTGTTACAATACAAGTGTAAACTTTGACACAAAATAATGGAAATCTTATGATGAAAAGAGTGGTAATCACAGGTGCTGGCATCGTTTCTTGCTTGGGTAACGAACTTGATGTCGTTAAAGAAGCTCTCATGTCTGGCAAATCTGGTCTAACTTTTAATCAAAGTTATGCTGATTATGGTTTTAAATCACAAGTATCAGGCTCTATTGACCAAAGCCAGCTTGACACCACAGGCATTGATCGCAAACTTAAACGCTTCATGAGCGATGCCAGTCTTTATGCTTATGTCTCCGCCCTCTCTGCCATCAAAAATGCTGGCTTGACGGTCGAAGATGTCGCCAACAATCCTCGTGTGGCGGTGGTGGCTGCCTCTGGTGGTGCTTCAACTGCTGATGTGGTTACCGCTGTCGATGCCATGCGTGAAAAGGGCTTGCGTGGCGTGGGTGCAATGGCAGTACCCAAAGTCATGGCAAGCTCAGTATCAGCAACGCTTGCCACAGGTCTAAAAATCAAAGGCATCAGCTACTCCATGTCATCAGCTTGTGCCACATCAAGCCACTGCATTGGTCATGCGATGGAGCTTATCCAGCTGGGTAAAGCAGACATGGTATTGGCAGGCGGTGGCGAGGGCGAGCATTGGACTCAGTCTTGTATGTTTGACGCTATGGGTGCGATGAGTACCCAATATAACGACACGCCAGAAACCGCCAGCCGCCCCTATGACACCACTCGTGATGGTTTTGTGATTGCAGGTGGTGGCGGTATGGTTGTGGTTGAAAGCCTAGAATCCGCCCAAGCTCGTGGAGCAACCATCTTAGCAGAGATTGTCGGCTATGGAGCGACATCAGATGGTGCAGAGATGGTTGCACCAAGTGGCGAGGGTGCTACTCGCTGTATGCAAATCGCCCTAGCTCAGGCAGGGCTAGACACCGTGGACTACATCAACACACACGGCACATCAACACCCTTAGGCGACATTACCGAGCTTAATGCCATTGCCACAGTCTTTGGTGGAGCGGACAAAACCCCAGCCATCAGCTCCACCAAGTCAATGACAGGGCATAGCTTAGGAGCAGTTGGCGTACAAGAATTTATTTATTGCTTGCTAATGCTAAATAACAATTTCATCGCCCCAACCATCAACATCACACAGATGGACGAAGGAGCAAAACCTTTTGACATTGTCACCCAAACTCGCCATACCGCCATCGATACAGCGATGAGCAATAGCTTTGGTTTTGGGGGAACAAACGCAGCCTTGGTGGTCAGAAAATTTGTAGCATAAACAAACCAAGAAAAAGCCCGTTGTCATGACGGGCTTTGCCCATTGTTCATATACAAAAAAATAGGAAAATGTGCTAACGACAGTCAATTTCATTCAAAACTCAGCACAGGTTTTTGTTCGTAATCAGTCTGTCAAGCCATGACAAAAAACCACTCCGCCCTTCCGATAAGTCGATAAGCTCATGACTGAGGCGAACAAGGGGTTGTATGATTTGATATGAATTAAGCATACCAACTAGACACACCAATAAACATACCAGGGACAAACAATGATGAACCTTACTCGCACTCTATCCGCCATCACTTTGGCGTGCAGTCTAGCCATCTTTGCCCCTGCAATGGCAGATGATATTGATACAGCCATACAATATTATGAACAGCAAAATTATACCCAAGCCTTCCCTATCTTTAAACTACTGGCAGAGCAGGGCGATACAGATGCTCAATATAATTTGGGCATCATGTATGACAATGGATATGGCGTAAAACAAAACTACGCCCAAGCCATCAGTTGGTACCGCAAAGCGGCTGAACAAGGGCATGCAGATGCTCAATTTAATTTGGGCAATATGTATCACAATGGAGATGGTGTAAAACAAGACCACCCCCAAGCGGTAAGTTGGTATCGCAAGTCGGCTGAACAAGGGCATACAGAGGCTCAAAATAATTTGGGCATCATGTATGAAAAAGGATATGGTGTAAAACAAGACTATGCCCAAGCTGTGAGCTGGTATCGCAAGTCGGCTGAACAAGGGAGTGCAGAGGCTCAAAATAATTTGGGTGTGATGTATGAAAAAGGATATGGCGTAAAACAAGACTACGCCCAAGCGGTGAGCTGGTATCGTCAAGCGGCACAGCAGGGGCTTGCAGAAGCTCAAACTAATTTGGGCAGTATGTATGGTAAGGGATATGGCGTCCACCAAAGCCATAGCGAGGCAATGGCATGGTATAAAAAAGCCTATGCACAAGGCGATGCAAAAGCCACCTATAACATCGCTGTGCTGTATGCTAATGGCTGGGGCGTGCGTCAAAATAAAAAAGAAGCCAAAGAATGGTACGGCAAAGCCTGTGATTTAGGATTGCAACAAGGCTGTGATAAGTATAGGGAGCTAAATCAGCAGGGCTACTGATGTTAGTATCTGCTTTATAAAATAAGTTTTACAAAAGGCGGTCTATGCCGCCTTTGCTTTGATAAATAAGAGGGTTGATGATGTGACTGGCGTGTGTGATGGATTTTTGGCTGTTTGTTTTAAAAGGGACTTTTGTTTTTGGGTGTTTTGTTTTACAATTTGCCTTTTATTGACCGTTTAACAATGCTTACCCATCATTTCACCACCTCTCACACCCCAAGTACGCTCACCGCACTCATCGCCACACATCACCCTGATTGGCAGGTGTGTTTTTTGAATAATAACCATCGCCCTGTGATTGGCATTTGTCCAAAGGTGTCATGGACTGCCCTATTTGATGACACGCTTCATATTCAAAGGCAAACTCGTGAGCAAAAAACAGACACTTATCCATCAACTTATACTGATTGGCAACATGAACTCATTGATTATGCCAATACCTTTGCCAACACCAACACCGAAACTGGCGACTATGCACACGGTCTGATGGGGTTTGTCGGCTATGATTTAGCCGCTCATCAGCTGAATGCCAATATCGCCATCAAACCAAATCAACCATGTGCCTATTTGGGGCATTATGACCTATATCTCAAACCAAGTAATGATGGATTTGTGTTATGCGGTGTGGATACTAAGATGAGTTTTTTTGATGAGATGATTCATCAGCTTGATGTTTTGTGCAAAAAAAATCCGCCCAATGCCCAATCCGCCCAATTCATCGCAGCTTGGCAAAAACATGAGTACATCAATGCCTTTGAACACACCCAAGAGTACATCAAGGCAGGCGATACTTATCAAATCAATCTGACTCAACAATGGCAAGCAACATTGGATAATCTATCTGGCATTTTACCCTCTTTGCAAGATACGATGAATGCCCCTTTTGCAGGGTATTTACAACTAAATCAGGATTGTCCGTTCGCCCCAAGTTTATCAAAAGGTGAAGGGCAAGAAACCGACATGATTCGACAAGCTCGCCACGAACGGTTGTTTGAGATTTTGTCAGTATCGCCAGAACTGTTTTTTGAATTTTATCAAGAAAATAATAACATTCATCTGATGACCAAGCCCATCAAAGGCACACGCCCACGCCATGACGATGTCGCCATTGATGATATGCTAAAACAAGAATTAGCAACCAGCGAAAAAGACATCAGTGAAAATTTGATGATTGTTGATTTATTGCGTAATGATTTGGGTAAATATGCCAAAATCGGCACGGTCAAAACCCCCAAACGCTTTGCCATTGAGAGCTTTAAAAATGTACATCACATGGTTAGCACCGTTGTTGCTCAGTTAAAAGAAGTGCATGCTTTGGAGGTTTTGCTAGGTTCATTGCCAGCAGGCTCCATCACGGGCACGCCCAAAAAGCGAGCCTGCGAGATTATCCATGAATTAGAAGTCAGCCCACGAGGGGCATACTGCGGCACAATGGGATACATGAATTTTGATGGGTCAGGCGTGTGGAATGTTTTGATTCGCACCCTACAAAAATCAAATAATCAAGCACAGATTTGGGCAGGTGGTGGCATTACCATCAAATCCGACCTAGATAGCGAATATCAAGAATGCTTTGATAAAGTGGGCGTGATACTAAATTTCATCAATCATCATGCCTAATTCATGACCATCGGCAATAAAAAACACACCAAAATGCGGTGTGTTTTTTTATTCAATGCTTTTTAGACTGGCTGAGTGCGTTCAATCAACCATGCTTTGGCATCGCCCTCCACTCGACCAATCAGCTCATCATGCACTCGCTGATGATAGGCATTAAGCCACGCTTTCTCTTCGGCGGTCAAAAGTTCTGGCAAAATCAAACGAGTGTCGAATGGACATAGGGTCAATTCGTCAAATTTCAAAAATTCGCCAAACTCACTGCTGCCAGCTGGCACATTGACCAAGCAATTTTCTAGGCGGATACCCCATTTGCCCTCACGATACAACCCTGGTTCATTGGTGGTAATCATGCCTTTTTTCATCACTCGCTCTGGTGATGCAGGTGCATTGATGGAGATAACCTGAGGGCCTTCGTGGACATTCATAAAATAGCCCACGCCATGCCCTGTGCCATGACCATAATCCAAGCCCTGTTGCCACATTTGGTTGCGAGTCAACACATCTAATGCCCCTGAGGAGAAATTGACAGGGAAATGAGCTGTCGCCAACGCAATATGAGCTTTTAGGACATAAGTCACATCTTTTTTCTCATCATCACTGATGTTGCCAACGCTTGCCATACGAGTGATGTCGGTAGTGCCGTTGTGATATTGAGCACCAGAGTCAATCAAAATCAGACCATCGCCCTCAATCTGGCTATAACTGTCTTCGGTGGCTTTATAATGGACAATCGCCCCATTGCCACGAAAGCCTGCGATGGTGTCGAAACTTGGCGATACATAATGTGGCTGACGACTGCGTGCCTCAATCAACATATCGGCAATATCAAGCTCACTGACCGCCTCGCCTGCATTGACTTTATTCTCAAAAGCCACAAAAAATTCACACAATGCCGCACCATCTTGACGCATTGCCTCTCTGACATGCTCAATATCAGCATCGGATTTGATGGCTTTTAGCAGTGTGCTTGGGTTGATGGCTTTGATGAGTTGCACCTGTGCTGACAACTGACCAATCGTACCAACCGCTGCTCTCATTGGGTCGATGAGCAAGCTACCGCCAACCTGACCGACCGCCTGATGAACCGCCTCATAATCAGACACTTCAATGCCTGCTTGCGATAAAGCGGTGGTCAATTCATCGTTTAATTTATGCTTGGCAACGAACAAAGTAGCGGTTTGCTTGCCAATCAATAAATGTGCCAAAAAAACAGGATTATAATCAACATCACTGCCACGCAAATTAGTCAGCCATGCAATATCATCAAGGCTAGAAATCAGATGGTAATCCGCTCCCTGCTCTGCCATCATATCACGCACTTGGGCAAGTTTTTGGGCAATGCTGGTATCTACAAACTGTGCTGGGTGAGCATAAATCGGCTCAGCTGGCAAAGTTGGACGGTCTTGCCAAATCTGTGCCAATAAATCCAAATCAGTCACCAGCTCAATATCTTTGCCCGCAAAAGCAGCCGTCAAGGTGTCATATTCGTTCAAAGAAAGCACCGCTCCATCAATGGCAACTTTATTGCCAGCGGTCAAATGCTCTGCCAAAAACTTGGCAAAAGTCGGACGACCGATTTGCATTTTTTGCAGTTCGATGCCTGTATCAGCCAACTGAATTGGGGCCTGTACCCAATAACGACTATCCGTCCATAGACCTGCATAGTCTTGTGTGACAACCAAAGTGCCAACCGACCCAGTAAAGCCAGACAGCCATTCACGACCCTGCCAAAAATTTGGCAAGTATTCAGACATGTGCGGGTCAGCTGACGGTACGATGAGTGCATCAACGCCCTGCTTTGCCATCAAGGCACGAGCGGCGGTCAAGCGTTCACGAATTTGGGTAGAGTAAGACATAATATTTCCTTATAATAAACAAAAAACAAAATCGTCAGACAGTTGCCATTATGCCACATTCAATGGCATTTGGCAAAAAATAAACCCTTGTCATGCAAGGGTTTGATTCATCAGCCATCACTAGATTATTTGGCTTCTTCTTGGGTGCTGGCTGGTGCTTGTTCGGCTGGCTGCTCTGTTTGAGCTGCTTGTTCGCCTTGTTCAGCTGGTTGTGCTTGCTCAGCTTGTTTGTCATCTGTCTTGGCTTGCTCAGCTGGCTTAGCGTCAGTTGAAGCTGGTTGTTCCTGCTCTTTGGCATCAGCTTGGGCTGCTTGTTCGCCTTCGGCTGCTGGTTTTTGTTCTTCTTGGGCTGGCTGCTCAGTTGTTGGCTGCTCCGCTGGTGCTGCTTGTTCAGCCACAGCTTCTTCGGCAGGTTGATGTTCGCCTGCTGGACGCAAAAATGCCGAAATAGCAATACCGCCAATGATGGTCAATAATAATGCGATACCAACCAATGCTGTTAGTGATTCTTTTAGTGGGTTGTTTTCAGAAGCATCATGTGCCATAAGTTACCTGCCTAAATGGGTTGGGAAATTTTTTCTCTATTATATACCAAACGATGGCTTTTTGTAAAATTCCTTTTGTCAAATAAGGAATTATTTTACAAAATCAATCACGCACACCATTGGCGGTGTAGTGCTTTTCACGAGATGAGCTGTGATTTGCTGTCAAACGCACAACACCACTTAACAAAATCAACAACACCGACACCACCAATATCGGATAATGCCCCAAGATGGCGTACGGCGTACTGCCCACAAAGCCAAGCACCTCACCACGCAATACCGCTGGGACAAACTGCGGTAAGCTAGACACAACCTGACCTTTTTCGTTGATGATGGCTGTCACGCCATTATTGGTTGCTCGCACAAACCAACGACCATTTTCAAGGCTACGCATTTGCACCATTTGTAAATGTTGTAGTGGCCCTGCCGAAGTACCAAACCACGCATCATTAGAAACCGTCAAAAGAAAATCGCTGTTTTTGGCATTTTGGCGAGTGGTGTCAGGATAAGCCACTTCGTAGCAAATCGCCACGCCTGCTGCTTTATTTTTGATGCTCAAAGGGGCTTGATTTGCATCGCCCTTGCTAAATGGTTCAGGCAATCCAGGTAGATTTGGCAAAATATTCAACAATCCTGAAAATGGAATGTACTCGCCAAATGGCACTAGATTCTGTTTACGATACACGCCAACCTTATCATCAAAACTCATCACGCCATTATACAGTCGCCCCTCTTCACGATAAGGAATACCCGTAATCCAGCTACTGCCCGAGGCGTGTGCATGGTTGTAAATCTCTGCCAGCAAAGGAGCGATTTCATCTTGAAAAATGGGAACGGCTGCCTCTGGCCAAATCACAACATCTCTACCCCACTCACTTTGGGTCAGTTTGGCGTAGATATTTAGGCTTTCTAGGCGATATTCCGCCAGCCATTTTAGGTCTTGGGGGATATTGCCTTGCACCAACGATACTTGCAGTTTATCGCCTGTTGGCTTAGTCCAAGCAGGAGCAACATAAGAGATGATGCTTGTGGCAATCGCCAATAATCCAGCAATCGCCATATAGCCCCCACGATGGCGAAATAGTTCGATGGTCGCCGCCCCAAACAGCACCGCCAAGAAGCTTAAACCAAACACGCCCGTGATGGGGGCAAGTCCATTCAGCCAAGTTACTTCGGTGAAGGCATAACCCACAAACAGCCAAGGAAATCCAGTCAAAAGCCAAGTTTTTAGCCACTCTTGCAACACCCAAAGCCCTGCAAATGCCAATGGCTGACGACCCAAAAATCGCACAAACACCCACGACATCACACCATGAAACAGTCCCATGATAAAAGCCATCGCCCCAATCATCATCAAAGCAAGATAATTTGGGATACCGCCATATTCATGAATCGAGGTGTATAGCCAAAACGCCCCAACTGCCCAAGTACCAAACCCATAAAACTGACCCAGCCAAAATGCTCGTCTGCCATCATTCTTGGCGGTCAGCAGTGCATACAGCACCATTGGCGAAATGATGGCGATTGGGTATAGATAATAGGGTGCTAACGCCAAACTAAACATCGCCCCTGCCGCCAATGCCAATAGTAACAAAATACCTATTGGTAAGCCTGAATTGGTCTTGGTCTGATGAGCACTGGTGGCTTTTAGAATTTTTGGGGTGGATTTGCCAGTTGGGATATGCGTTGCCATAAGGGTTGAATATTGATAACGAATTTGGGATAGATTTTAGCAAATTTTGCCAATTTTAGCGAGTATATCTGACCATTTACCAAGAAAAAATCCACCTGTCATCAGATGGATTTTTTTAAGATTATTCCGCAGGCTGTGGCACCATCACCAGTTCAAGCAGATGGATAAATCGTCCATCAACATCAACAATGGTGATTTGCCAATCGTCAATCTGCACCACCTCGCCTTCTAGATGGCTGACTGAACCCAATGCTTGCATCACCAAGCCACCCATCGTATCGACATCGGTGTCATCAAAATGACTGCCCAAAATCTCATTACAGTCGCTGATGAGTGTCGAGGCTTGCACAAGCCATACGCCTGATTTTTCAGAATGTGGAACGATGTTATTGATGTCGCTATCTTCATCAATGTCATCATGCTCATCAACGATGTCGCCCACAATCTCTTCAAGCAAGTCTTCCATCGTAACCACGCCAGACACAGAACCAAACTCATCAACCACAATCGCCATATGCACTTGGGCTTTTTGGAGCAGTCTTAACAGCGTATCACAACGAGCTGTTTCGCTGATGTACAAGGGCTTTCGTACCAATTCACTCAATCTTAGGGCATGGTCTTGCCCTTCGGTTTTGGCTTTTAGGATTGGGATTAAATCTTTGGCAAGCAAAATTCCCACCACCGCATTATCGTCTTGACTATCAAAAACAGGATAGCGAGAATGCTCTGTTTCTAGCACCATCGCCAAAATTTCTGATAAATCATCGCCACTGCTGACGGCGGCAACCTGTGGACGGGGTGTCATGATTTCTCGTACTTGCGTGGCAGGTAAATCTAGCACGCCTTCGAGCATATCGACTGTATCAGGCTCCAAAAATTGACGGGAATCTTGGACAAGTTTTAATAAATCATCACGGGTCTCAGGGGCGGTGGATAACCAGCGTTTTAGCCCCCTCATCGACCAACTACCAGAATCATCAGACATGAACGGTATTGACTAACCTCTTTTAGCTATTGGTAAAAAAATTATCGTACAATGTAGCCGATTGGCACATATTATTCAAGCATCTTCATCAAAATTGACAAAAAAATTCAAATCTTCACCCATCGCACGATACGCTCTTCGATTTGTTCATCATCAAAATCAAGCTCGCTGACACACCTGCCTGCCACTGAGACTTTGGCAAAACCAGCCTGATGCGTATCTTGACCCGACATCAATCGATGCCAGCTTGGTAAAGATTGACCCAAGTACAATCTTTTGTAGGCACAATGTCTAGGTAGCCACATCATCTGTGGCAACATCTGTACCGTCAGGCGGATGCAATCAGGTACTTGGGTTTGTCGATGAGCATAATCACGACAATGCCCTGTTTGACAATCAAGCAATTTGCACGCCACATCGGTGTATTCAGTAAAGCGAACATCATCTTCGTCCAAAAACTTCACCAAACAACAGACCCCGCAGCCATCACACAACGCCTCCCATTCAGCATCGTTTAGCTCATCAAGGCGATGATTTTGCCAAAAATTATGGCGTAAAACCGCAGATGTCACGCTGATGCCTTGATGTTTGCCAAGATACGCACCAACAACTGCCAGTACACATCAACACTGGCAATATCCACCATCTCATCAGGTGAGTGAGCATTTTTGATGGTAGGTCCAATCGATACAATATCAAGATTTGGGTGGCTTTGCTTAATCAGACCACATTCTAACCCTGCGTGAATGACCTTGACCTGTGGCAATGTTCCCAAAATCTTGGTGTACTCTTTGATGGTCAGCTGAGTGATGGCAGAGTTTGGTTCAGGATTCCAGCCCACATAACCACCGTCAAACACCGCTTTTGCCCCAGCCAAACGAGCAATACTGTCAATCACAGTGCAGATTGCCTCTTTGCCAGACTCAATCAGTGAACGCACAAGTAGCACTGCCTCAAATTGACCATCAACAATACCCACTCGTCCAAGCGATAATGAGGTCTCCACAGTATCTTCTACCGTATCGCTGTATCGCACCACACCACTAGGCAGTGCATTCATCAAACCAATCAGCTTATCACTGTCTGATGTACTGATTGCCCTGCCATCAAACTGAGTATCTTGCACCAAACTGACGAAACCCGATTCTGCTTGCTTGATTTCCTCAAAAATCTGCTGACAAATCGCCTCAATTTTGACGGTAAGCTGATTTTTTTGTTCAGCTTGGCAAGCGATGATGGCAGACGCCTCTCGTGGAATGGCATTTCTAAGCGTACCACCTTGCACCTGCACGATGGTAAAATGCCCGCCCGACTGCTGCAATGTCGCCAACACTCTGGCAATCAGCTTGATGGCATTGCCGCGATTTTTGTGAATATCAATGCCAGAATGTCCGCCACGCAAGCCTTTGATGCTAATGGATAATGCTGCATCAAAATCACTGTCTTCATACGCCACAGGCAAACTCACATCGGCATCAATACCACCAGCACACCCAATATACACCTCGCCAATCTCTTCGGTGTCGGTATTTATCATCATGCTGGCAGACAGCTCATTAGCCGCCAACCCAATCGCACCCACCATGCCAGTCTCTTCGGTCATGGTCAAAAGCACTTCAAGGGCTGGGTGAGCAATCTCTTTGCTTTCTAGCACCGCCAAACAGCTTGCCAAGCCAATGCCATTATCTGCACCCAAAGTCGTGCCAGTTGCCATCAGCCACTGTGGATTGTCAGGATTGAGACGAAAACGAATGGGGTCTTTGGTAAAATCATGCACTGTATCGGCATTGGCTTGTGGTACCATATCCAGATGAGCTTGTAAAGCAATCGTTGGCATATCCTGCATACCGTTGGTGGCAGCTTTGTTAATGATAACATTACCCACCGCATCACGGCGTACAGGCAAGCCCTGACTTTTTGCCCAATCAACGATGTCGTTTGCCAATGCCTCTTCATGATAGCTTGGGTGAGCAATCGCTCCAATGCGGGCAAACCATCGCCATAATAACGATGGCTCAAACCCTGACACCACTGCCAGATTTTCTTGATATGCTTGTTCGTTCAATGACATAACCGCTCCTTTATTTCATCAGATTATTGGCGAAAACCTGCTTGGCGACATTGGCAAATCGCTCAATCGTACCTGCCACATCAGTCAGCTTGTCCAGCCCAAACAGCCCAATGCGAAAACTTTGATAACTCTCAGGCTCGCCCACTTGTAGTGGCACGCCAGCAGCAATCTGCACGCCTGCTTGGGCAAATGGTGTGCCTTTTTGAATGTCTTGGGTTGGTGCATGACACACCACCACGCCATAGGCTTGGACATCAGGCATTGCCACGCTTTTGATGCCATATTGTGCCAGCACTGCCAAAATCCTCTCGCCAAGCTGTTTTTGGGCGATTTTTAGGGCATCATAGCCAATATTTTTTGCTTCAAATAACGCATCTCTGAGCTGTTTTAGCCCATCGGTTGGCATGGTTGCATGATAGGCATGACCGCCATTTTCATAAGCCAGCATGATGTTTAGCCATGCTTTTAAATCTAGGGCAAAACTTGATGAATGACTTGCCAATACCGCTTCTTTGGCAGTCTTAGACAACATCACCAAGCCTGCACAAGGCGTGCTAGATAGACCTTTTTGTGGTGCGGACAATAGTACATCGATACCAAGCTGCTTCATGTCAAGCCACATACACCCTGAGGCGATACAATCCACCACCAACAAACCCCCAACTTGATGTACAGCCTCGCCAAGCTGCCTGATATATTCATCGCTCACCATCATGCCAGACGCTGTCTCTACATGAGGGACAAAGACCACTTTGGGCTTATGAGTTTTAATATGGCTGGTGATTTCATCGATGTCTGCTGGGGCAAACATTGGCACGCCATCAACCATCGTGGTGCTGGCACAAAATACCTGACTGGACTTGGCAACACCTGTCGCCTGCAAAATCTGCGTCCAGCGATAGCTAAACCAGCCATTTCGCACCACCACGCAGTCTTGATTGTCCGCCAACGCACGCACCACGCCTCCATGCCAGAAGTGCCAGAACCTGGCACAATGGCGACAGCATCAGCCTGATATAGGGCTTTTAATTCGGTGGATAAATCCGTCATCACCGCACAAAACTGCTTGGACATATGATTCAATGCTCGGTCGGTATAGACCACCGAATATTCCAATAATCCATCTGGGTCGATGTCATTTCTTAATGCAGGCATAAAATTGCTCCTTGTATTATTACTGATGTATCCATAAAAAACAGTTAAGAAAATACGCCTAAATATCTCGCTCATCAGCCTAATCCATCAAGCCTATGGTGGCATCATGACCAAAAAATCAACCTGACAGCCTTGCCCAAAACAACACAAACACTTGGCGAGATGATGTTCAATTTACCAAGCCAATCCCAAAAAATCAAGCATCAAAAAAGCAGGCATCACACCTGCTTATCACGATAGCCATGTATCAGCTCATGCGACACCATATCCAGCGTATTGGCATCAGCATGCATGGCGACATGACGAATGAGCTTTGAGGGGCTGTGTGTGAGCGTCTGACTGAGTTTGTGAGCAAAAACTTGCATCACTTGACTGGCATCTTCGCCAGCCAAAAGTCTCTCCATCGCCTTTGCCAGCAGTCTTTGGGTATGTGCATCTGCCATTTTTCGATAGGCGTCAATCTGCCCACGAGCCACTTGCACCTGCATTTGTTGTTCAATATCGGCAACCAACTGACCCACCAACAACTCTGCCTCGACCGCTGCCTGTTGGCGTTCTTGCAGGTTGCCTGCAATGACATGTTGCAAGTCATCAACCGAATACAAATAGACATCATCAAGCTGCCCAACTTTTGGCTCAATATCTCTTGGCACTGCCAAATCAACAAGCAACATTGGCTCATGGCGGCGTTGTTTTAGGGCATTTCGAACCATTGACACATCAATCAAGGCGTGCATACTGCCACTACAACTGCTGACCACATCTGCCTGTGGTAAGACTTGTGCCAACTCATCAAGTGGCACCAGCTCAATATCCAGCTCCCTGCCCGCCTGTGTTGCCATCTGTGCCAGCTCGTCCGCCAATGCAGTTGCTCGTTCATGACTGCGGTTACAGATGATGATTTTTTTGATGCCAAGTGCGGTGACATTATGTGCCACCAAACGATTCATCTCCCCTGCCGCCACCAATAAAAAGGTTAATTGGCTTGGGTCGTCAAAAATCTGAGTCGTCAATTTGGCAGTCGCAAAACCCAAAGTAACCGCCTGAGCCCCCACTTTGGTATCACGACGAACCGTTCGAGCAGCAGCAAACACCTGCTGGGTCAGCCAGCCAAACTCACTGCTGATACCACCATATTCACGAGACACCGCCACCGCTTGACGAATCTGCCCCAAAATCTGCGGCTCGCCCAAAATCATCGAATCTAGCCCTGCCGCCACTCTTAGCCAGTGGTTTAAGGCTCTGGACTCCTGATATACATACAGATAAGGCAAAATCTCATCAAGTGGCAACTGCTTAAAGTCCGCCAGCCACTGACAAACCTTTAACAAAAATTCTGGTAATGCTTGTTGTTCATCGTCATCATCGCTTGGAGGCATCAGTTCATCATCAACCCCAAAATACAATTCGCTGCGATTACAGGTCGAAACAATGGTGCAGCCTGACGATAAAGTGGATAATTGTTCAATGGCTGTTTGCATATCCGAGCCGAACGACAGCCGCTCCCGTAGTGCAACAGGGGCAGTCTTATGATTCACTCCGACAACGGCTAATTTCATACACAAAACCAACAATTAACAAAATTTGGCTATTATAACAGCTTTATCAGCATTGATACAGTCATAATCAAGCCCAAATCCATCAAAGTGCATGACAATCGCTCTTTTTGATTAAATTTTGGCTCATTTTGTTCATTGGTTGGTATTACATCAAAAAAAGTCTGCCAAATCATCGTCATGACAAACATGGGCGGTAACATTTTTTATCAAAATTCACACGGATTTGGTTGCACTTATTCAAAATACTTTTATAATATGACCTTAAAACAAACAATGCTTTTGTGAATGTTTATCCATCAAACCAAGCAATTGACTTGATTTGACTGCTCATGGTTATCCAATAAAACCACACATCATCACCGTTGTCATGCTGTGCGGTTTGGCGTATTGATTTATGGCGATTTTACCCTCTTATCATCTGGCATACAGACACCAAACATCTCTTTGGTGTCTGCGTGTCATCGCCATCTTGCCCATACTGATGGCATTGTCTGCACACGCCCACGCCGATGAGATGATGTCAGACAATCCAAGCAATCCTTTGACCGAAGTTGTCAATCCTGCCTTGCCAGAGGCTTTTTTGGACGACACACTGATTGCCAATGACACCGAGCCAATGCTTGATTCGCCAGACTTATATGCTTTATTGGACGCTGAATTTGCTGCCGATAGAGGCGATATTAGCAAGGCTTTAACCATCTATAAGGCAGAGTCTTTCAAAAAAAATGCCACCCATGTCTTTGAGCGAGCATTGGGCTTATCGCTTGAATTTGAAAGCCCTGACAAATCGCTTGCCTTTGCCACCGCTTGGCAAACGCACAATCCAGAACATTTGCCCGCATGGTTTTATGTGACGCATTTGGCACTCAAAGCAGGTGAGTACAAGCAAGCTGCGGCAATGCTTTCGACCATCTTGCACTATGACCCAAACGCCAATTTGGAACAAATTCTGACTGGCATCATGCCCAGCGACCAAAGCGAACAAAAAGAACTCTTTAACGCCCTCATACCACTTGGGCAAAACAATGCTTCTGTGTCTGTACTGCGAGCAGGTCTATTGATGGGCATTGGCGAACAATCCGCCGCCTTGTTGCATGTGAATCATGCTTTGAGTCTAGAACCGACCAATTTGGCATTCATCACGCTCAAACTTGATATTTTAAAACTACAAAATCGCATGGACGAGCTGTGGGCATATTTACACCAAATTCGCCAAAAACTACCCACCGAAAAAGAACTATATCTCTACGAAATCAGGCATTTGCTTGCTGTTGGCGAACTAAATGATGCTTGGCAATTATTAACACTGGCTAATAAGCATACAAATAGCCCTGATGTGGTTTTATTGTCTGGTCTGGTGGCACTAGATAGTGGTCGTTACACCAACGCCATTGAACTACTGACCCCTTTAACCAAAAATCCCGACTTTAAAAATCAAGCCCATTATTACACCGCCATCGGCTACGAACGACTGGGCGACAATCTCAATGCTCGCAAACACTACGAGCAGGTGCATAGCTATGAACAAGTATTGGACGCACGCACCAAAGTCATGGGTTTTTATATGCTTGAAAACAACATTGACGCTGCGGTCAATACCTTAGTGGCACTCAGAGATGAATTTGAAGTGTACGCCACAGACAGCTACATTCTGCAAGCTGAGCTGTACTTGCGTCAAGGCGATAAACAACACGCCAAAGACCTTTTGACCATCGCCAATCGTGAATACCCAAACGATGACCGCTTGCTGTTTGCCAGTTTTCAGTTGCTTGAAGATGAGCTAAGTTTTGAAGACAGGCGAGCCGCCATTGACAAGCTGTTAGAGTTGGACGACTTCAATCCGCAATACCAGCTTGCCGATGTCAAGTTACGCCTTGAAAAAAATCCTGATGACGATACAGCACTACAAACCGCCATCGACATCAGTCACATCGGGGCTGACGACCCAAATTATGACAGTCAGTTACAACTAGACGCTCTACTGGTGCTTGCTAATCATGCCCTATCCCAGCAGCATTATGATGCCGTCATTGATTATCTACAAGCCCCTTATGATGTGATGCCAACGCTCAATGTTGGTATCGCCCTGTTGCGAGCCTATCAAGGTTTGGATAATCAAGAGATGGTTGAGCAGGTATTATCAGATTTACAAAACAGATTTGGCAATCAAGATGGCTCATTTGACGACAGTCAAATCTATTAACCTCTCGCCCTTAGCTGGACAATCATCATGAAAAATATTCGACTTATCCTGACCGCCTGTGCCTTGACTGGTGTTTTGACCGCCTGCCAAAGCGTGCCTAATACACCCATCGCCCAAACCACCGCCCTGCCAAATGCCCCCATCAAGTTTACCACCACAGGTAAAATTGGCATCACTGCTAAGACCGCTGATGGCACACAAGGCGGCAGTGCTTTTTATGCATGGGCACAAGAGGGTGAGCGGTTTAGCATTGACCTAACTGGTGCATTGGGCATCGGTGCAACCCAAATTCGCTACAATGGCACAACCGCCACCCTAGAAAGCGAACGCACAGGTCTGATTGAAGCGGACAGTCCAGAAGAACTGCTATTATCAGCAACAGGCTGGTACGCCCCCATTTCCCAATTGCCCTATTGGATTGTCGGTCGTAACGCACCCAGCGATGACAGCAAAACTCTTGATACCAATGGACGACTGACCACCGCCAGCAATACAGGTTGGACGGCAAATTTTGAATACGATAAGCACCAACGACCAAGCCGTCTTCGCATCACGCATCAAGACGGTCATCGTGTTGTCATGACCATCACACATCAATAATCATGCGTCAATTAACTTTATTTTCACCCGCCAAACTCAACCTGTTTTTGCACATTACAGGCAAGCGTGCAGACGGCTATCATGATTTGCAAAGCGTCTTTCGTGCCATTGATTTTGGCGATGAGCTGCATTTTGAATGTGACAATCAAGCTGGCTTGGTTTGTCTTACTGGGGCAACGCATTTAACCGCTGACATCAAGGACAATCTGATTATCAAAGCTGCCAATGCACTGGCTGAATATGCTGACATTCAGACACCTGCCACCAACATCACTTTGACCAAACGTCTGCCTACGGGTGCAGGGATTGGTGGTGGTTCAAGCAATGCCGCCACAACGCTGATTGCCCTAAACCAACTTTGGCAAACACACCTAGACACCGACACGCTCATCAACATCGGAGCAAGCATTGGGGCTGATGTGCCATTTTTTATTTTTGCTCATCATCGCTGCCCTGACGCCATCGTCACAGGCATTGGCGAAAAACTTGATGCCATCAAACTGCCAAGCCATCGCTATCTGCTGCTATTGCCCGATGAACACGCTGCTACGGCAAATTTTTTTGCACAGCCTAATCTGCAAAAAAACTGTGCTTACATAGACGAACTTCATCAAAAAACCGACCAATTTTGCCATCGATTAAGCCAAGATTTTGTCAATGTTTTTGAGCCGATTGCCGTCTCCATCTCGCCAAAAATCGCCCAAGCCCTAAGCTATCTACAACAGCTAGAACCCATCAGCAACACCACCGCTCGCCTCAGCGGTACAGGCAGTACAGTTTTTCTACCGATTGGTCACAAGATTGATGATGACACACTGGCACAATGGCAAAAAAACGCCCCTTGTCGCAGCGTCATCGCTCACAGTCTCAAATAAATAAATCATTGATAATCAATAACTTATAAAATTTATTTCGATAATCTGAAACAAGATACTTGCAATTTTGCAAAATATCGGTATAATGTGCGACCTATACAGGGGTATCGCCAAGTTGGTAAGGCATCAGGTTTTGATCCTGACATTCGTTGGTTCGAGTCCAGCTACCTCTGCCAATTTAAAGTTCGCAATCTTTAAAATTGCACCTTAGGGGTATCGCCAAGTTGGTAAGGCATCAGGTTTTGATCCTGACATTCGTTGGTTCGAGTCCAGCTACCTCTGCCAAATCCAAATCAAGCCAGTCATTCGTGATTGGCTTGATTTTTTTGTACTCGCACCGCCATTTTTCATATTTTTTTACCAAAACTGTGTGAATTCTTGCACAAATACTGCAAATTTGTAGCCAAAGATGATAAAATAGCTCATGTGCCAACGATTGCACTTTTTATACTATTTTTGATTTCTTTTACAGGATTTTGCTCATGTCATATATGGCTGTCTTTTCAGGTAGTGCCAATCCAAAACTTGCCCAAACTGTCGCTGACCATCTAAATATCCCTTTGGGTAATGCTGACATTTCTCGTTTTTCTGATGGTGAAATCGCTATCGAAATCAAAGAAAATGTGCGTGGCAAAGATGTCTTCATTCTTCAACCGACCTGCGTACCGACCAATGACAATCTGATGGAAATCGTCCTATTGGCAGACGCTCTACGCCGTTCGAGTGCTGGTCGCATTACAGCGGTCATTCCATACTTTGGCTACGCTCGCCAAGACCGCCGTCCTCGCTCAACTCGTGTACCAATCTCTGCTAAGGTGGTGGCGGATATGCTGTCAATCGCTGGTATTGACCGTGTGGTGGTGGTTGATTTGCATTCTGACCAGATTCAAGGTTTCTTTGATGTGCCTGTGGATAATCTGTATGGCACGCCTGTGCTGCTAAAAGACCTAAAACAACAAAACTACGACAACCTCATGGTGGTATCGCCTGATGTGGGTGGCGTGGTGCGTGCTCGTGCTATGGCAAAACTGTTGGGCGATGCCGACCTTGCCATCATCGACAAACGCCGTGCCCGTGCCAACGAATCACAAGTCATGCACATCATTGGCGATGTATCAGGTCGTGATTGTGTCATCGTGGATGACATCGTTGATACCGCAGGCACACTATGCAAGGCCGCCCAAGCTCTAAAAGACAATGGTGCTAGACGAGTGGTTGGCTACATCACCCACCCTGTCCTATCAGGCAAAGCCATCGAAACCATCAAAAATTCTGCCCTAGATGAGCTGGTAGTGACCGACACCATTCCATTGACCGAAGATGCCAAAGCCTGTGGCAACATTCGCCAAGTCAGCATTGCTGCGATGATTGCTGAAAGCCTTCGCCGCATCAATAATGAAGAATCAATCAGTGCCATGTTTGAATACGAGGCCTAACCAATTACTGACCAATGATAAAATCCCCCATCATTACCATTGTGGGGGATTTCTTTTTAAGAAAATACCACTAAAAGCCTGCCAAAAGACAGAAGTTTTAGTGGTATAAAAGTATTAGAATTTAAACTCGATACCCGTAGCAAAACCTAGCACTTCTTCCTTTCGGTCGCTAGACAGTCTGGTTTCTGAACTATTGGGTGCGATAAAGTCTATCTTTTCTAGGGCTGTTTCAGCATAAACGGTGGCACGACCACTTGCTAAACGAAAGTCTTTGGAAACGCCCAAAGCTCCAACCAAATAGTCGGTGTCTTTGATATTAAATCCCTGACCTGCATAATTTTTAACATAGCCTGCCTGCCCATAAACCGCCCAATCTCTTTGCAAGCTATAAATTAACGAACCAAAGGCTCCTGTTTCATCTTTGCCCGTACCATAATCAGCTTGACGCACCGCAAGAGCCGCACTCCAATCATCAGCATTATAGCGTGCCATGCCAGAAATGGCTTTTAAATCACTACCTGCTTGCGTATAAGCAAAGCCCCAATCAATTTTACCGCTATGTAAAATCTGAGCAACAAACACATCTCGTTTTTTGTTTTCACGAACATTAGAGCCATCGTCTTTATACAGTCTTAGACCTGTAACAGAACTATTATTTTCATCCATTGCATAATGCAATTTGACACGAGTTCTGCCATCTTTGCTTTCCATAAAATAAGGGGAATAGTATTGGACGGTATTATTGGTCTTAAAGCCTGAATTGGTAAAAGGCTTACCAACCCCATACAGCCAGCCACTTTTTGCTACACCCACATCAACCAACTCATCTTCTGGGGTTGTCATACGACCGAAACGAAGACGACCATAATCTTTATGATCCAAACTGATATAGGTCGTACCAGAACGGAAATTGGTTCTTCCATCATCGGCAACTCCCACCAAGTATGTCAAAGAATAGCGAGTTGTTAAATCGTCATTCAACTTTTGGCTTGCAGAAAATTTAATTTCACCAGCTCCTTCAAGTGTTGGTCGCTTATACAAATCCTCTGGGTATGTTACTCGTCCACTATTAAGACTTCTACTGACCACATCAGTTGACTGCTGTAACGCTTCCAACTGAATTTCACCAGAAATTTTTGGGCTGGCGATTGCTGCATTACTCAAAAATGCCATGCCAACGGCACAGCAAAGCATCGAATACTTCATAAAAAAATCCTTATAAAAACCAGCATCTACCACAACTCCTGCTGGCATGAACCGTGAGCAAATTAACAAGGGACTGGCTGGCGAACCAAAAATATGGTTATCCATCTGGCTAAATCCCAAACTAATATTTTCTTTGCACTGCTAGTATATTCAACCTGAAAGTATTTGGCAACAAATTATTACAATTTTTGCAGAATTTTATCAAAATTAATTCAATTTTAAAAAACCTAGGTCATTTTATGTCTGATTTTTTGCTCACTGTGATATAATTTTTGCCATATTGATTTAGCCATTTGCCAATTATTCACATTTTCATCACATAAGGATATTTTATGAAATTTCAAAAAACCTTGCTGGCTATACTGCTTAGCACCGCTGCTAGCCTTACCTTTGCCAACACTGTGATTGACAACCCCAATCCAGAACACGCCAAGGCTCACCGCAATGACCAAACCCAAAAGGCAGAAGCCGACAACCTTGTCATCAAGCCTGTTGTTGCCCCCATCAAAAAGAACAACACACCAAACCGTATCACCTCCACCATCAAGGGCGACCCTACCACAATGCGTGCCTTTACTTGGTTTACCAGCGATGAATTTGTAAACCCTGTGGTCAAAATTTCAACCTCGCCATCAATGAAAAACGCCATCATTGTAGAAGCCACGCCCATCAAAGTTAGCAGCCATTATATTGAACGAGACCAAAAAGGCTATTTTATCTTTAAACGAGTACATCGCAAAACAGGGCAAGTGGTTGGCTATTTTAATGATGAAAACAAAAAAGCCCCGTGGTTTCCAAGAAACGAAGTACCAAACAAAGACGAACGACCTGCCGTTGATGTCATCAAAACACCCGAAACCAGCTACAAGGCATTGGCAGAAAATTTAAAGCCAAACACCACCTATTATTATCAAGTGGGCAGTCGTCAGGGCAAATTTAGCCCTGTGGGAACATTTAAAACCGCAGGGAGTAAAACAGATGCCTTTGGCTTTATTCAATACACCGACAGCCAAAACGCCTATTATAATGAACACACCAACAACGAAGCTCGCTATGCTGCCGATACGCTCTTTCAAGCCCAAAAGGTGCTGCCCAATGCCAGCTTTGTGTTACATACAGGCGACTTTGTAGAGCTTGCCGAAGCCGAAGATGAATGGGTGGATTTGATGAAACAATCCCAAAAAGGCTTGTTAAAAATGAGTCTTGTGCCTGTGGCTGGCAATCACGATGAATTTACCATCAACCGTGATGAATTGATGCTTAATAAATTTAATGACCATTTTAATGTGGACAGTATTGGCAAGATTGATGGTGGTTCTTATTATTCGTTTACCCATAATAATGCCCATTTTGTTGTTTTAAATACCAATGATTACAAGCGAGATGACGAAAAAGCCATCGGCAAAGAGCAGATGGATTGGTTTAAAGCCGATGTCAAAAAAGCAAGGGAGAATGGCGTAGATTGGGTGATTGTTACTTATCATCGTCCCTTATTTTCTAAGGGTTATCACTCTTTGCAAGATGTGGAAACACAAAATGTACGAGATGAGTTTATGAAAACCATTGACGAGCTGGGTGTAGATTTGGCATTGCAAGGACACGACCACACCTACTCTCGTACCAAGTCTTTAAGCTATGCACCAAAGGCGGACAGCTTTGTCAATGCCAAGATTGAAGATGTCAAATACAGCTACAATGGGGCAAATATCAAGACTTTTTATAATCCAAAGGGAACGATTTTTATGGTGCCAAACACCGCAGGCACTAAGGCGTATGATGCCATTTTTGATCGTCCGCTTGCCCATATTCACAAAATCCGCCCAAAGCTAGATTGGCTCACCCAAAGCCAGCTTGAGCATTATAACAGCCTATTTGAAAAAGGTTTTCAACCACAAACCACCGACAAATTTGACACAAGTATTGGCAATGATAGGGATAATACCATTCAAAACTTTGCCACCTATACCATCAATGGCAAAACCTTAACCGCCAAAGTCTATCAAGTCTCTGGCGATTTGTCTAAGGGCGAGGCACGCACGGTTTATCAAGTTGATGAATTTGTCATTCAAAAATAATCTTTGGCACAAAAAAACACGCCCAACATCAACTTTGGGCGTGTTTGTTATTACTTGACTTTCTGATTAGCTTTGGATTTGTTTCATAAAGGCATCAGGTTTTGGTTTTCTGCCCATAAAGTCCACATACATTGCCATCACTTCTTTGGAATTGCCAAGCGATAAGAATTTTTCTACATAGCGTTTGCCTTCGGCACGGTTAAAAATCCCCACCTGCTCAAAGTGCGAAAAGACATCTGCCGACAAAACATCGCTCCAAACATAGCCATAGTAGCCAGCAGCATAAGTGGAACTGGTAAAGATGTGGTTAAAGGTATTTAAAGAACGGTCATAATCTGGGCGTTTGACCAAAGAAGTGGTAACATCGGCTACTTCTTTGACAATGCGTTCTACAAAGCCCTTTTCATTTGGGTTGTATTCATTGTACAAACGAATGTCGCCCAAACCATAATCAATCTGGTTCATTGTGTAGCGAGCCATCATATAATCTTTGGCGGCGGCAGCCTTATCAATCAAACTTTGTGGCAAAGCCTCGCCTGTTTTGTAATGCCCTGAAAACAGCGAAATAGAATCTTTGTGCCACGCCCAATATTCCATCAGCTGACTTGGAAACTCCACCGCATCACGGGCGATGGCAGTGCCTGTGATATTGGTAATGTCCACCGTACTGATAATCTGGTGCAAGCAATGCCCAAACTCGTGTAGCACAGCAATCATATCGTTTTGGGTCAAAAGAGCAACGCCATCTGTAGGCGGTGTGATATTGGCAACTAGCATTGTAACAGGCTTGATGATTTTGCCGTTGGCGGTTTTTCGCTTTAAGATAACATTGCTTTTCCACGCACCACTTCGCTTGCCTTCACGCGTATAAAGGTCGGCATAGGTTGAGCCAAGATGCTGACCCTTATCATCAAAAATATCAAAAAAACGAACCGATGGATGCCAACCCTTGACATCAAAGCGTTCTTTGACCGTAATGCCAAACAAACGGCGATTGACTTCAAACACCCCAGACAGCACCTTATCCATTGGAAAATAAGGGCGAAGCAGTTCTTGGTCAAAGTCGTATTCGGCTTGTTTTTTCTTATTAGTAATATAGTGCATATCCCACGCTTGTGGGTTGTCAATCCCCAATTTTTGTTTGCCATAGGCAATCAAATCGGCGGTTTGGGCTTTGGCAACAGGGGCGGTTTTGGCAAGCAGTCCTTGATAAAAGTCCATCACTTCTTTTGGCGTTTTTGCCATTCGGTCGGCTAGGGCATATTGGGCATAATTGTCATAACCCAAAAGCTTGGCTCTTTCGTATTGCAATGCCAAAATCTCTTCAATCACAGGACTGTTGTCGTATTTTCCGCCATCATCGGCTTGTTTTGAAGCGCGAGTAACATAGGCTTTGTAGAATTTTTCACGAAAATCTCGATTATCAGCATATTCTAGCACAGTGCGGATTGTGGCATCATTGAGCGTAAATTTGTAACCGTCTGTGCCGTCTTTTTTGGCATCTTCTTTGGCAAGGCTTAGCTCTGATTCTGGAATGCCAGAGACTTCTTGCTCGCTTAGGGTCATTGACCATTTGCTAGAATCCAAAGTGTTGTTGGAAAATTGGGTTCTAAGTTTGCTTAGGCGGTCAGAAATTTGTGTTAGTCTTTCTTTTTTGTCAGAAGGTAAGCCCACGCCTGCTCTTTCAAAGTCGGATAATTCTTTGTCCAAAGCTCTTTTTTGGGCATCGGTGTAGCGACTGTATTCGCCACTTTGTTTTAGGCGTTTGAAGGCTTGATAAATTTGGTCATTGGTATTGTACCAATTATTAAATTCGCTTCTGTGCTTTCTGGCAGCATCATAAGCGGTGCGGATTTCTTTGGTGTTGGCAAGCGAATTTAAATCAGAAGCAATGCTAAAACTATAATACCGCAAGGCATACAGCTCTTCTAAGGGCTGATAAAAACTTGCCCAAGTGGGATTGTCTTGTTTAATCAGCTCTTCTGTGATGGCACGAGAACTCTCCATGACAAATTTGATGGCAGGCTCAATATGGGCAGGGCTAATCGCCTGATAATTGGGCAAGGTTTCAAATTGCAATAGGGGGTTATTTTTTAAATCATCTGGAACAGCCATCAAGGGCTTGGCAGAAGTTGGCATCTGCAAGGCGGTCGGCAAAGAATGGCAAGCAGTCAAGGCAAGGCTTGCTGTACTAAGTTGCAAAAAGGAACGGCGTTTCATAAAATTTCCTTATCAAAAAAAACACCACAAACCCAAATGATTTGTGGTGTTACATCAGGGTCTAATCGGCATACAATACCATCATTTACCTTGATAAACAAGTGAAACAATCAGCCTTTTAGACCTTTTTCCATCTCCTCAAAGCGTGCCACGATGAAGTCTTTTGGTGGAGCAGTCATCAAGCTTACCACGATGGTGGCGATGAAACTAAACGCAAAACCAGGCAAAATAGAATAGATGACACTATTAGCTGGCTGACCGTTGATGGTCAATCCACCGTACACCCAAATGATGACGGTCAAAGCACCTACGATAGCACCTGCTAATGCACCATTACGATTCATACGCTTCCACATCAAACTTAGGATAACCAAAGGACCAAATGCCGCCCCAAAGCCTGCCCAAGCGTGTGACACCAGTTCAAGAACTGAGCTATTTCTATCGCCAGCCAAGATGATGGCAACAATGGCAACCACCACCACTGAGATACGACCAACGGTTACTTGCTGGCTTTCTGTGGCATTTTTATTAAAAAATAGCTTATAAACATCACGGGTTAGAGAGCTTGACACCACCAAAAGCTGGCTTGAAATGGTACTCATAATCGCTGCTAAAATCGCCGCTAACAAGAAACCAGAAATCAATGGGTGGAATAACACTTGTGAGAAGAACAAGAAAATTGTTTCAGGGTCGTCTAGTTTTGCCCCTGTTTTGGCGATATAGCCAATCCCAGCCAAGCCTACGCCCAACGCTCCAATCAAAGACAAAATCATCCAGCCCATACCAATGGCGGTTGCTACTGGCACATCTTTGACCGAACGAATCGCCATAAAACGCACGATGATGTGCGGCTGTCCAAAATAGCCAAAGCCCCACGCCATCAAAGAGATGATGCCCATCGTGGTAACGCCATTGGTCCAGTTAAACACTTCGCTGTTTACCTGCTGAGCTGCTGCCATGCCCTCGCTGACACCGCCAATCTCAGTAAATGCCACGATTGGCACCAGAAGCATGGCAATCAGCATGATGACACCTTGCACAAAGTCGGTCAATGACACCGCCAAAAACCCACCAAACAAGGTATAAGCCACCACCACGCCTGCTGTTACCCACAAGCCCAAATCATAAGACAGACCAAGCGAGCTTTCGAACAGCTTGCCACCCGCCACCAGACTTGCTGCGGTATAGACCGTGAAGAAGACAATGATGACCACCGCTGACATGATACGCAGCAGGTGTGAAGTGTCATTAAAGCGATTAGAAAAATAGTCAGGCAAGGTAATCGCATTATCCGCCACTTCGGTGAACACTCGCAGACGAGGAGCAACGATTAGATAGTTGGCAAATGCACCAATGGTTAATCCCAACGCAATCCAAATAGAGACCACCCCAGAGGCATACATATAGCCAGGCAGACCAAGCAGTAGCCAGCCTGACATATCAGACGCACCAGCCGACAGAGCTGTTACCGCAGGGCCAAGATTACGACCGCCAAGCATATAGCCTTCGACATCATTTTTTTGTTTAAAATACGCATAGACACCGATGGCAATCATCAAAATAAAATAGATTGCCAAAGAAATCCAAACGCCAGTTGCCACAGTTTGCATGGCATTCTCCTTAAAACTAGCACTTATTTTTTGTGGCGTGCAAACCAATGATGCTCAAACATCACTCGATGAGTTGCACACCCAATATTCATCAAACTTACTGACTTAAATCAATATCTCTTATTGATACAAAAGCGTTACTATTATAACACAAATTTACGAAAGTAAATTAGATAATGATAATCATTATAATCAATCGGTAAATTTTTTATGTATTTGTTGAAAAATTCAACAAAATTCACAAAAAACTTTGTCAATGAATAGAAAATTTGCTACAATGTCGTCCGATTTTGTTGGCAAAATAAGCCAATAAATGCCACCTAATCCCAAAATTAGGCAATTTTTGACAAACTGGTCGCAAGTTTGTCCTAATCTTTTTATTCATTTAAGGATTTATCCATGAGTCAATTCACTCTAAACGGTGTTGCACGCAGTGCAGACCAGCAGGGCAAAGGTGCGAGCCGCCGCCTGCGTAAAGAAAACCTAATCCCAGCCATCATCTATGGCGGCAAGCAAGAGCCGATTTCTATCTGCGTAAAAACCAACGAATTGGTTAAAGCCCTAGAAAGCGAAGCGTTTTTCTCAACCGTAACTACCATCACTATTGACGGTACTGAGCATAAAGTAGTCATCAAAGCACTACAACGCCACCCAGCCAAAGGCTTCCCACTACATGTTGATTTTCAGCGTGCTTAATTAGACAAAAGTTTGCAAAAACTTTTTCAAAGACCAGTAGGCAATGCTTGCTGGTTTTTTCTTGGATAATAAGGTTATCTCATCTATGAGCATTAAGCTAATTGTTGGGCTTGGCAATCCTGGCAATCAATATACAGATACTCGCCATAATGCAGGATTTTGGTTTGTACAAAGACTGGCAGATGATTTTGGCATCAGCCTAAATTTTGACAAAAAATTTCACGGTCAAGTGGGTAAAGGCATCATACACGGGCAAGAAGTTCGCTTGCTGTTGCCAGAAACTTTCATGAATCGCTCAGGTCAAGCAGTTGCTCCACTCGCCAAATTTTACAACACCCCTGCCGAGCAAATACTCATTGCTCATGATGAACTGGACATTGGTGCTGGTTTTATCAAATTAAAAACAGGTGGCGGACATGGTGGACACAATGGACTAAGAGACATTGTGCCACATTTGGGGCAAGAGTTTCATCGCCTACGAATCGGCATCGGTCGCCCTGCTCATTCATCACAAGTGAGCAACTTTGTGCTGGGTAAGCCTCCTGCCAGCGAACGAGAACTGATTGATAATGCCATTGATTGTGCCATCAAAAGCCTGCCAGATTTGATGAGCGGTAAATTTGACCAAGCACGCAACCAAATCAATGGCTTTAAACCTTAACTTATTTTCTTGCTGATTATTATGCTACTTTCATTACTTGCTGTTGTCGTCGGGCTTGCTATTTTGGTGTACAGTGCCGATGTGTTTATTGATGGTGCGGTGGCGGTGGCTACCAAATATCATATGCCAAAAATGCTCATCGGTGCATTGATTATCGGTGTTGGTACTTCTGCACCCGAACTGGTTGTCTCAGCCTTGTCAGCTTTGTCTGGCAGTCCTGGTTTGGCATTGGGCAATGCCTATGGCTCTAATATCGTTAATATTATGCTGGTGCTGGGCTTGACGCTGCTCATCTCGCCAATCACCATCCAAAAACAAGTGGTCAAATCAGACTTTTTATGGCTAATTGTTGTTACCATCTTGTCGGTATTCTTATTGTTGGACGGTCATCTTGGTCGCTTGGACGCATTTATCCTAATTGCCGCGATGCTTGCCAATATCACTACACAAATCATTAGTGCCAAAAAAAGCAAACAAAGTTTGGCTGAGCAAACCCAAAATGACGACGAATTGCCCAATCCCAACAACATCAAAATCGGTCAATCCCTACTAAAACTTGTGGCAGGGTTGGTCATTTTGATTTTAAGCTCTCGTTTGATTGTTTGGGGTGCGGTAGAACTTGCTAAACTATGGGGGCTACCAGATTTGATTATCGGCTTAACCATTGTTGCAATTGGTACAAGTTTGCCAGAATTAGTCTCATCCATCATTGCTGCTCGTCGTGGCGAGTTTGAGATGGCATTGGGCAATGTGCTAGGCTCAAACCTGTTTAACACTTTGGCGGTCGTTGGTCTTGCCGCCATCATCGCCCCAATGCAGGTATCGGCAGAAATCATCAGCCGTGATATTGTTGTGGTGTGTGCCATCACCGCCGTGCTGTTCTTGCTATGTCTGAATGCTTTGCGAACCAATGGCAAAATTGGTCGATTGGCAGGAGCGTTCTTGGTACTGTGTTTTATTGGTTATAGCAGCTGGCTGGCGGTCAGTGCATTAGGCATCTCTTACGCCACCTAACCACATTATGGCAAAAATCCAGCTCAATCAAGGCTGGATTTTTTATGCCCAATCAGCTTATTTAGTTTGGCTTAAAATATAATCCACCGCCGCATAGACCTGTGCCTCACTGACATCACCTGTGGCTTGGGCTGGCATTTTATTAAAACCTTTGGCAGAATGTAAATACAAAGTATCTACACCTTTATTCAGGCGTTGTTGCCATTGGGCTTTATCACTGATTTTTGGTGCATCAAGCAAACCTTGGTCATGGCAAAGATGGCAGGTTTTTTCATACAATGCCTTACCCTCTGCCAACGACAAAGGTTGCACCTTTTCGCTCGTCTCTACCGCAGGCTTAGGTTGCGACGATTCATCGGTTTGCTGTGCTTGACTGGGTTCATCAGTCTTTGGCTGGGCAGTTGTCTGAGCTTGGGTGTTTTGGACTGACAAGGTGTCAGTGCTGGTTGTCTTTGCTGGTGCGGTGGTTGTTTTATCCTCACCACACGCCATCAAAATCATCGCACACAATGCACCAACTAATACCAAATGATAATGTTTCATAAAATACCTTGCTTACTCACTGGGTTGGTATTTATTATACGCTCAATCTGTCAAAAAAACAGCCATCTTGCCAAAAAACCTTAATATTTTTATGGTATTTTTTTAGAACATAAAAAAACACCCCAATGCGGGGCGTTTTTTGAGCTGATTAGTATTTGCGAGTGGTGCGAACTTGCTCACGATATACTTTTTTCTTGTAGCGTTTTACCGCAGCAGCTTTTTTACGCTTACGCTCTTGGGTTGGCTTTTCAAAGAATTCTTTTTTACGAACATCAGCAAGTACGCCTGCTTTTTCGCAAGCACGCTTAAAACGACGGATAGCGATATCAACTGGTTCGTTCTCTTTTACTTTAACTAGTGGCATAACAAATCTCCTATCAAGACAGGTTGCATCAGCTTGGCTGTATTGATGTTATATAGCCTCATGGTCTTGGCATCAGGCATCAGCTCAAACTGGAAAATCCGCATGGAGCAACCATTGCTCCATCGGTTCATTTGCACGATACAAATTAGCGTGTGATTATAGCTGATTTTTTATCTATTTTCAAGACATCGACAACATTTTGTCAAAAATACCATCGCCAATGTTCAATGCCAGCTTGCCATATTCTCATTGATTGAATTTTGTGGCATAATAGAACGCAAGAATGTTCGACCTTGTCGCTATTTTGGAGAATCTCATGAAAATCAATTTCATTCTTGCTGCCCTAACTGCTGGTGTATTATTAAGTGCGTGTGGTGAAAAGCACGAAGCTGTTTACGCTGTGGACAAAATCGAAGAAGCCCAAGCTGCCGCCAAAGCCAAAGCACCACAGCCAGAAGCCATCAAATTTGATGATGAAGGTCAGCCACCATTTGCTGAGCCTAAGCCTGCCGAAGATGCTGCCAAAACAGACGAAAGCAAGGCAGACGAACAAACCGCTGACGCTGCCAAACCAGCAGAAGCAGATAAAGCAGAGGAAGCCAAGCCTGCCGAAGCAGCAACAGAAGCCAAAACTGACGCACCCGCCGAAGAAAAGAAATAACCCACAAAAAACCGCTCAAAATATTTGGGCGGTTTTTTTGCTTAAACAGGTTGTGATGATGGTCAAAAGAAAACTTACAAGACCCATTTTTGTAATACAAATTCGATGACCAATTTTGCCAAAAAGCCAAAAAAGCCCATGCCCAATGCCACAAAAATCCAAAAAGTCCCCGCACGCCCTGCATTGGATTTTTTAGAAATGTCCCACATGATAAAAAATAAAAACCCAATAAATACAGGCAATAAAATATATAGCCCCAGCGTTGTAATCGTCTCAGCAGATACCAAAAAAATCATCGTTTCGCTCTCAAATCGCACATCTGACTCATAGTATAGCATAAACTTGGGTAATCAACGCGCAAACAGATGACTTTATGATAAAAAATCCCAACAAAAACCATCGGTATGCCTGTTTTATTATTGGTCATTATATTTTATAATAACCAGATTTACATCGACCCAACAACAAGGATTTGCCCATGAATCACCGAACCAGCAAGCCTTCTGCTGTCTATAAAGAAGACCAAGAACGAGCCAGTCTTGGTGTTAGCAGCCTGCTATGGCTGCTGGTCGGTATTGTCATCATTGTGGCGGCAGGTTCCATCTTATATTTATCGCCCTTATTTGCCAACTTTCACAAAACTGCCGCACCTGTCGATAACGAGGTCGTTGCCACCCCTGATGAACCTGAAAAGAAGATTGAGTTTGAGTTTTATGAAGTCTTGCCAGAGCAAGATTTTCATAGCGTGCCAGAAGGCGTGAGCGTCCAAGACCAACAGACAAACACTCACACCATCGCCAAGCCTGACGCTGTGGTACGCCCTGCCAAGCCTGCCAGCACAACCAAAAAAACAGACGAACAACCCAAAACCCAGCAAAGTCAAGACATCACGCTTGCAGATGATGATGTCAATAATGGCAATACCACTAACAATCACGACAACAAAGACGACACCAAAACCACCTATATTCTACAAATTCGTAGCTACACCAATGCTGATGAAGCTGATATTAAGCGTGCCGAAGTTTTGATGTCAGGTGTTGATGCCTTGGTGGTACGCCGTGATGATGGAGCAAATGGCACGCATTTTTATCAAGTCGTCTCCACTCCGATGACTTCGCAGGAAGCCGCAAGCCTTGCCTACCAAAAGCTTAAAAACAACGGCATTGACTCACTCATTGTCGAACAAAAACACTAATTAACCGCAGGAAACCCTTTCAATGAACAATCTTAGCAAGCACATCGAAACACTGGACAAACTAACCGACCAGATGAATGACGCAGGCAAAAAACGCACGCTAGAAGAACAAGTGGCTTACCTAAAAAGTCAAGGCATTGACCCTGCCAAAACTTATGCCAACTGGGACGATGACGAAGAACAAGAGGACTGATTTTTGCCAGATGTGGTATTGGTTACCAAGACCCTACCAAACTGGTTTTATCAGCCAAACAAAAAGACCCAATCGATGGGTCTTTTTTATTGATGAGTTTATTTGACCAATATCAAAGAGGTTGTACCATCTGCGTTCACCACACGGCGATAGACTTTACCTGCTTGCGAATCGGTGGTCTTCATGGTCGCCGCTGGTGCTGGTGCTGGCATTGTTGCCATTGGCATGACTGTTGTCGACTGGACTGGGCTTGGAGCTTGTTGCGTGCTAGGAGTTTGGTTGGCTGATTGGCGAATCAGGCGTAAGAATTTTTGTCCTGCACGACCATTGGCAGGCACACCCATTTTGGTCTGATAATCCATGATGGCACGACGAGTATTGTCGCCAATGATGCCATCGACCGCACCAATCTCATAGCCTGCATTAAGCAGTCCTTGCTGGATTTCTTTGGCTTCACGGCGAGAGATACCAGCATCATCGGTTGGCCATGGTGTTTTAAAATTAGTGTCGGTATTTTGAGTAGCAATCAAATCTGACAAATGAGCAATGGCAAGAGCATAGCTTTCTGAGGCATTATACGCATAAAACGCATCAAAGTTTTTGCCCACCAAGAACGCAGGGCCTTGGCGACCTGCTGGTAGTAGCAAGCCTGCTGACGCCATATTATTTGGGATTGACGAACCATCTGGCAAGGTAATGCCCTGATTTCGCCAGTAGTCGATGGATTTTTTGTCACGGCGACCACTGCTACCATTGTAGCCATTGAGCTTAACTTCATAGCCCCACGGCTCGCCTGTGCGATAGCCTTTTTTGGCTAGGAAATTGGCGGTACTGGCAAGTGCGTCCGCCTTACTATTAACCAAGTCTTTGCGTCCATCGCCATCAAAATCCACCGCCAATTCCAAAAAGGTGCTGGGCATGAACTGCGTCTGACCAAATGCCCCCGCCCACGAACCTGTCATGTCCTGTGGGCGAATGTCGCCATTTTGGACGATACGCAAGGCATTGGCAAACTCGCCACGAAAATATGACTGGCGGCGGTCAAAACACGATAAAGTCGCCAGACTGTCAAACAGATTTTTCTTACCCAAAGTCTGTCCAAAGTTGGACTCCACACCCCACACACCAAGCACATGCTCGCCTTTCACACCGTAGCGACTTTCGATACGACGAAGCACATCGGCCTGCTCATTTTTGGCACGAATACCGTCCATCACTCGCTCATCGTCCACCAAAGACGCCAAATAATCCCATACATCTTTTTTAAATTCTGGTTGATAATTTAGTGAGCGAATCACGCTTGGGTCTGGCTGAGCTGGGCGATGGCGTTCAAAAGTCTGCGATGAGACACCACGAAAATTACTGCTAGATTTTAGATTATCTAAACATTGTTGAAATTCAGCATTGCTTAAATTTGGCAATTCATCAGCCAATGAAACGCTTGCCAAACCAAGACCAAGCGTGGTCAAGATGGCACTTTTGAGTAATTTCATAAAAATCCTTAGGTCAAAATCAACGAATTTTGCCAAAATCAAGCAAACTAGGTCAGCAAAAACACCCGATGATGAATGATAAAAAAATCCATCGTCCGACCAATGCCTAAACCGCCCAACTTTGGCAAATGCACAAAATATCAGGGTTAAGATTACCCAATTTTGGGAGCAAATACAAAACAAAATCGGTTTTTGCCGACAAAAACAACCATCTGGCAACAAAAGCGTAACCATTTGATTGATTTTTGGGCGAAATTATCCTGCTTATTTGAGCAATGAAGCAAATTTTTCACGCAACTTGCCAAGCTTTGGCGGAATGGCAAAATTACAATAGCCTTGCGTAGGATTTTTGGCAAAAAAGTTTTGATGATACTCTTCGGCAGGATAAAACACCATCGCCTGTCGCAGATGCGTTACCACCGCCACGCCATCGGCTTTTAATTCATCAATGGCAGTTTGGGCGAGGTGCTTTTGTTCATCGTCAAAATAAAAAATTGCTGACGCATATTGCGTGCCAATATCATTGCCTTGACGATTTAGCGTGGTCGGGTCGTGTGTGGCAAAAAATACCGAAAAAATGGTTGATAAATCAATCACTTGTTCATCAAACTCAACCAAAATCACTTCAATATGCCCTGTCTGACCTGTGCAGACGCTCTCATAATCAGCCGTCTGTGCCTCTCCGCCCATATAGCCAGAGGTTACTGATAGCACACCTTGAAGCTGTAAAAACACCGCCTCAGTACACCAAAAACAGCCGCCACCTAGTACAATTTTTGCCATCGTCTTATCTCCTTTGTCATTCATCTTGTCATCTTGATATTAACCGAGCAAACAGGTAATCTATCCAATCAAACATCACGATTGGTGTCAGCAAACCATAATGTTAAGCATAAAATTCATCACAATGGTATAATACGAACAATTTAGCCAAACAACAAGCCCAATCATCAATTTATGTCCAATATTGCTCACGATACCCTATTTGCCACACCTTTGGATAAAACTGCCAGATTTAGTTTTGATGAAGAAGTGGTTGCCTGTTTTCCTGACATGATACGCCGTAGTGTGCCAGGCTATGGGCAAATGCTTGCCATGCTCCCTATTTTTGCCCGCCGTCATTGTCTGTTTCGTCAGCATGATGATGGCAAAAAAGTCAGCCGTATTTATGACTTAGGCTGTTCTTTGGGGGCGGTGTCGTTTGCACTGGCAGATAAATTCACCCCTGATGAATTACAAATTTTGGCGGTGGATATTTCTGCCCCCATGATTGATAAAGCCAAAACGGTACTGACCGAGCATTATCCCCATCATCATATCGAATTTATTCTTGCTGATATTTGTGAATTGCCATTACAAGAATGCGACATGATTGTGCTGAATCTGACCTTACAATTTTTATCGCCTGACAAACGCCTTGATTTGCTCAAAAAATGCCATGACGCTCTTGCTGATGGTGGTATTTTGATTTTGACCGAAAAAACCCATCTAAACGATGAACAAGACGATGCTTGGCGAGTGGAACGCTATTATGATTTTAAGCGTGCCAATGGTTATAGCGAGCTGGAAATCAGTGGTAAACGCAACGCCCTAGAAAATGTACTGATGACCGACACGCTACAAACACATCATGACAGACTGTCGCAAGCAGGTTTTGAGCGGAGTTTAACTTGGTTCATGTTTTTAAATTTTGCTTCAATGATTGGATTTAAAGAATGATAAGACTGGCAATCTTTGCAGACATTCACGGAAAATTTTTATTGCCTTTTAAATTGGTAAATCATTACCAAAATCTAACAGGCAAAAAGATTGATTATATTATCCAATGTGGCGATATGGGGGCATTTCCCAACAAAAACACAATGGATAAAGCCACCTTACGCCACGCCCAAAATGACCCTGATGAACTCGGGTTTTTAAGGCAATTTTGCCAAAAGAATAGAGAGATTGAGAAATTTTTAAATGGATTAAATCTTAATATGCTGTGCGTGCGGGGCAATCACGAAGACCATTTGTTTTTGGATAATTTAGAAAAACAAGCCGAATTAAACAATCAAACCCATTTTTCTATTGATTGTTATCAAAAAGTATGGGTTATGCGAACAGGCGTGCCAATTATTTTGGATAATGGCAATGAAAAAATTTCTTTAATTGGCATTGGACGAATTGGCGATAGAAAGGGGCGAAAAGACAGTCAGTTTATTCAAGAGTATGAATATCAAGCACTAAAAAAGCTCTTTAAAAGCAAACAAGACTTTGATATTCTAATCACTCACGACAAACCGAGCGAAAGCATTCGTGGCTACGGTTCGGTTGAAATTGCCGAGACTTTAAATAATATTGCCTTTTCTTATCATTTTTATGGGCATACGGGTGAACCTTTTAATAATGAATTATACGATAATGGCATTACCCAATCGGTTAAAATAAAAGAGCTAGAGTTTAATCAAGAGGGTAAATTGTCAGACGGCTGTATGATTATTTTGGAAAAGTCTGGCGATAATATTAGCATTGAAAAAGTGCCATTAAAAGACATTATCGGATTTATGAAAAATACTTGGCAATATATGTGATTAAGAGAGCATTATGGGTAATTTAAATAAAGACATTTTAGAAAACACCGCTATTGGCATTGAAAGTCGCCAAAGTATTTTTGCCAAGATTATTTTTGCCAGTCGCTGGCTGCAACTGCCCATTTATTTGGGATTGATTGTAGTGCAAGCCATTTATGCCTACAAATTTTTAAAATCTTTGTGGCATCTGATTGTCAATCTAGGTCAGATGGACGAAAACACCATCATGCTGGGTGTACTTAGCCTGATTGATGTGGTGATGATTGCCAACCTGCTTGTGATGGTGATTGTTGGTGGTTATGAGACTTTTGTTTCTCGCTTGAATGTCGATGACCACCCTGACCAACCTGAATGGCTCAACCATGTGAATGCCTCAGTGCTTAAAGTCAAACTATCCATGGCAATCATCAGCATTTCTAGTATTCATATGCTACAAACATTCATCAACGCTGCTAATGTCAGCCCAACCACGATGCAATGGCAACTACTGCTACATCTAGGATTTTTGGCATCAGCGATTGCCATTGCTTATACCGATAAGATTTTATACAGCACCAATCACACCGCACACTAAACCCATGAATAATAGCATCTATCATAGCGAGCAACAGCTTTATTTGACCCTGTTTGCTCTTAGCCAAAAATATCCCATTGCCCAAGCATGGCTAAAAAAACTGCCCGATTGGCTGGCTGCCATCAAAAATAAGGAACGCTATGCTCATGCTCCTTATTATGAATCTGTGGTAAACAAACTGCCCATCGCTGAGCCGCACTCCATCGACCTAAATCATCGCTGTGTTACCGTCAAAGTAAGCCTTAGGCAAGATGACTATCGCAAAAGCGAAGCTCTACTAAAAAACTTGATGCCGTGGCGAAAAGGCGGTTTTTTGATTGGCGATGATGAGCAAAGCATTCACATTGATACCGAATGGCGTAGTGATTTAAAGTGGGACAGGGTACTACCACACATTGCCGATTTGACAGGCAAACGAGTGCTTGATGTTGGTGGTGGTTCTGGCTATCATGGTTTTCGTATGGTAGGAGCTGGGGCAAGCACGGTCATTGTCATCGACCCATCTTGCTTGTTTTATCATCAATTTATGGCAATTAGGCATTTTTTGGGCGATCTAAAAAACAGCTTTAACCAATCAAGCATTCATTTTATCCCTGTTGGTCTTGAAGAATTGCCCTCAGGAGAGCTGTTTCATACAGTCTTTTGTATGGGGGTGCTATATCATCGTGCATCGCCATTTGATTGTTTGTTGCAATTAAAAAATCAACTCCTAAAAAATGGGGAATTGGTGCTAGAAACCTTAGTGGTTGATGGCGATGAAAATACCGTTTTGGTGCCAAAAGACCGCTACGCCATGATGAATAATGTCTATTTTTTACCATCGGTGGCGGCATTGACTTTATGGCTTGAAAAGGCAGGTTTTGTCGATGTTCGTTGTGTGGATTTGAACATCACCACGCACGAAGAACAGCGAGCCAGCGAATGGATGACCTACCATTCCTTATCCGACTTTTTAGACCCTAATGACGACAGCAAAACGGTGGAAGGCTATCCTCGCCCGAAACGAGCGGTGATGATTGCCAAAAAACCCTAATCATTCACAACAAATCGCTACAATCTGTGGCGATTTTTTGGCTTATAATACGCTTTTTATTATCATTTGATTTGGAATACACAAACATGGCATCAGGTAGTTTACTTTTGCTTTTGGACGACATCGCCGCCATCTTAGACGATGTGTCTGTCATGACCAAACTTGCCGCCAAAAAAACCTCTGGGGTTTTGGGTGATGATTTGGCATTAAACGCACAGCAAGTCTCTGGCGTGCGTGCCGACCGAGAGTTGTCGGTCGTCTGGGCGGTTGCCAAAGGTTCTGCTGTCAATAAGCTCATCTTGGTACCAGCAGCATTATTGATTAGTGCTGTTGCCGCTTGGCTCATCACACCCCTACTGATGATTGGCGGTCTGTTTCTATGCTTTGAAGGTGCTGAAAAAATCGTTCATAAATTCGCCCCAAATCTCTTGCCACACGACCTTGATGACGAAGAAGTCCATCAAAAACGCCTAGAAGCCAATGCAGACCAAACCATTGACCTAGTCGCCCTAGAAAAAGACAAAATCCGTGGGGCGGTGCGTACCGATTTTATTTTATCTGCTGAGATTGTTGTGATTTCTTTGGGCGTGATGGCAACGGCAACACTTGCTACCAAAGCCATCGCTCTATCGCTGATTGCCATCTTGATGACCGTGGGCGTGTATGGCTTGGTGGGTGTGATTGTCAAACTAGACGACATGGGTCTGTATCTACTTAATAAACCTAGCTCAACCAGTCAAGCCTTAGGCAGGGCATTGCTTGCATTCGCTCCTAAGCTGATGAAATTTTTATCCATTGCAGGAACGCTTGCCATGTTTTTGGTTGGTGGCGGTATTTTGGTGCATGGCATCGACATACTACATCACCAAGCCCAAGATTTGGCAAATCTATCAGGCATTTTTGGTAGTTTGACCGAAGCGGTCTATAATGGCGTGGTTGGATTTTTGGCAGGATTGGTAGTGTTGTTTATTCTCATCGCTGGCAAAAAACTCTTCAAAAAATCCTAAATCTCATCAACAAAAAAGAACGCACCAGCATTGATGCGTTCTTTTTTTGTTGGGCTTGTGGCAAGAATCTTAACCCTTAACCCAAGCACCATCTTTCCAGACCAAAGCAAAACGAGTTGCCTTGCCATCTTTTTCTGAACCAACATACTGCTCATTATTTTTGCGAGACCATCGCAAAATTGTTGGATTGCCATCATCATCAGTATCTGGTGCAGCAAAAAGATATTGAAATTTATCATCAAGCTGGTCTTGAATCGTGCGTAGTTCGCTTAATTTGGGCGGACGAGTTTCACGCACTTTGGGGAATTTGGATGCTGCCAAAAATAGTCCTGCCGCCCCTTCTCGAAGCACATAATGGTCATCAAACTTTTGTGAACGCAGTTGTGGCATGGCGATGGCAGTCATGCGTGGCGGTGCTGCCTGTCCATTTTTGAGTACTTTGCGAGTATTATCGCAATTTCTGCACGCAAAATACGCCCCAAACCGCCCTGTTTTTAGCTCCATCTGCCCATCGCATTTGTCGCAATCGATGGTCGGTGCGTCATTCGTTGCTCCACCGACCTCAAAAACGCCCTTTTCTAACACATAACCATCGCAATCTGGGTTATTGCCACAAACATGGAGTTTTAGACCACCATCAACCACATAGCCGTCCATCGCTGCATTGCATTTTGGGCAGCGTTTTTTCTCCATCAAGGCATTGACTTCGGCAGATTCATCATCAGCATCAAACTCAAAAGCAGAAGCTGGCATGAGATTTTTTGTGCCTTTGCAGCGTTCTTTTGGGGGCAGATTATAGCCAGTACAACCCAAAAACACACCAGTCGAACCTGTGCGAATCTGCATCGGACGACCACATTCTTGGCAATGAATGTCCGCCACATTGGTGGGGTCGTTAGGACGCATTCCTTGTGCAGACTTAGCAATTTCTAGTTTGTTTTTAAAGCCTTGATAAAAATTATCCAGCAGCTTTTTCCAATCTTCCTCGCCAAGTGCCACTTCATCAAGTCGGTCTTCTAATCCTGCGGTAAACGCATAATCCATCAAATCAGGAAAACTCTCCACTAAGCGTTCGGTGACGATGTCGCCCATTTTTTCCGCATACAGGCGTTTGTTTTCCAGCTTAACATAGCCACGCTCTTGAATGGTGGAAATGATGGACGCATAAGTTGAAGGGCGACCGATGCCACGACTTTCTAGCTCTTTGACCAAACTTGCCTCACTATAACGAGCAGGCGGCTTGGTAAAATGCTGACTTGGTTTGATGTCAATCAACGGTAATTTTTCGCCCACTTTCACGCTTGGCAATAGCACATCATCACTTTTGGCAGGCGGTTGAATCTTGGTATATCCATCAAACAGCAGCGTTCGACCTTTTGCTTTTAGTTCTACACCACTGGCATCAACAATCAAACTGACCGACTGATAGCGAGCAGGGGTCATCTGACACGCCACAAACTGTCGCCAAATCAATTCATACAATCTTTGAGCATCTCGCTCCATGCCAGTCAGTTGCGATGATTTGACCAGCACATTCGATGGGCGAATCGCCTCGTGTGCCTCTTGGGCATTTTGTTTATTGCCATAAAAATTAGGCTTGGCTGGCAGATACTGACTGCCAAAATTCCCATCAATATAATCACGCACCGCATTGAGTGCATCTTGGCTCAAAAAAGTTGAGTCAGTACGCATATAAGTGATGTGTCCTGCCTCATACAGTCGTTGTGCCAAAATCATGGTCTTTTTTACACTAAAACCCAAGCGAGTGCTGGCCGCCTGCTGCAAAGTAGAAGTGATAAAAGGTGCTGATGGACGAGACTGTGTGGGTTTTTCTTCCAAAGCTGACACCACAAAATCCGCCGATTGCAAGACATGAACCAGCTTATCCGTCTCTTCTTTATTGCCCAGTTTAAGTGTCTTGCCCTGATATTTGGCAGCCTCCAACTCCAATGCCTGACCTGCGGCAGTATTGACGGTGTGGATTTGCCAGTATTCGGTTGGCACAAACGCACGAATTTCTCGTTCTCTTTCAACCACCAAACGAGTTGCTACCGACTGCACACGACCTGCTGACAGACCACGAGCGATTTTTGCCCACAACAATGGCGAGACCATAAAGCCAACCACACGGTCAAGAAAACGGCGAGCTTGCTGAGCATTGACACGGTCAATGTTTAATTTGGCAGGCTGTTCAAAGGCGTGCTGCACCGCTGTTTTGGTGATTTCATTGAACACCACACGGCTGTATTTGTCATCACTACCACCAATGACTTCTTTAAGATGCCAAGCAATCGCCTCTCCCTCTCTATCCAAGTCGGTTGCCAGATAGATTTTATCAGCATCTTTGGCTAGGGCTTTAAGTTCACGAATGACTTTGGTTTTGTTGGGCAAAATCTCATACACCGCCGCCCAATCCTGCTCAGGATTGACACCCATACGACGCACCAATGCTCGCCACGCCTTTTGTTCACGAGACAGACCCGTCTCGTCCACCTTTTCTGTTTTGCCACCACTACCGCCCACAGGCAAATCTCTAATATGACCAACGCTAGAACGGACAATATAATCACTGCCTAGATATTTGTTAATGGTTTTGGCTTTGGCAGGTGATTCCACGATGACCAGCGATTTGCCTTTTGCACTGGCGGTTGGAGTGGTGGATTTGCTTGTTTTTGTGGTGGTTGCCATCAATATGCCTTAAAAAATTAAACGATTAATCAATAAAAAACTCGCACAATGACACCTCCTGTCTCATCGCACGCCCATAAAAAGATAAAATGACAATCAAGTTTTGTCAATCCTTTTTGTCAAAATGAGGTGAAATCATCATAAAAACAACCCACCATTTCCCTAAATTTGTTCCGCCCACCGTGTCAATGCCTCTTTTAATGCTTGCAAATCTGCTTGGGCGAGTATCTTATCCAATTTCAATGCTTGTTTGCTGTACTGATATTGTTCATCTTGCCAAAAAATCGTGATGCTATTGGCTTTGATTTGCAAACCCAGCACCAGTAGCAACAACGAATCTGGCAACGCAATCTTTGCCTGATGAAGCACCTTTGGTCGGTCATTGACCGCCCCATCAAGCAATCGCCACACGCCAGCCTCTGCCACATAGCACGCCATTGGTAGGCTAAGCTCATCAATGATGAGTGTGTATTGGGTTACCATTGGCTTATCATAAGGCAACCAACTTGGGGTTGGCACTAATTTTGGATACAATCTAAGCCCTCTTGCCAGCAGACGCAATTCAGCCGACCTGACCTGATTTGGCTTAGGTTTTGCTCCCATAAAATTACCAATCGCAAATCCTGCTACTAACAGCACAACGATGATGGCAATGGTGCTACTTGATAGATTCATCTTACATCAATATCTGTCTTTTGCCACTATTATCAGCTGCACTTAACAAGCCTTGCTCTTCCATTTGCTCAACGATGCGAGCTGCACGATTATAGCCAACGCCCAACTTTCTTTGTATGAACGAAGTAGAAGTTTTGCGAGTTTCTAGCACAAGAGCAACCGCCTCATCATACAAATCGTCCACGCCTGCACCCAAAGAACGAGCATCGCCAGACCCCTCGCCCTCAAAAGTATAACTGCTTGACAAATCAATATAATCAGGACGACCTCGTTCACGCCACGCATCACAGATACGATTGACCTCATCATCATCGACATACGCTCCATGAACACGCTCTGGGCTGTTTTTGCCAGGTCCAATGAACATCATGTCGCCATGCCCAAGCATATCCTCAGCACCACCCTCCTCGATGATGGTGCGACTATCCACTTTGGAGTTCACTCGTAGTGCCACACGGGCTGGCACATTCGCCTTAATCAAGCCCGTCACCACATTGACCGTTGGGCGTTGGGTGGCAAGCAACAAATGAATACCTGCTGCACGAGCCTTTTGAGCAAGACGCACAATCGGGTCCTCAGCCGTCTTGCCAAGCTGCATAATCATATCAGCAAATTCGTCCGCCACAACAACAATGAGTGGCAACGGTTTTAGCTTAGGTGGCTTGGACTGACTGACGCTGTCGGAAGCCTTCCAAAGTGGGTCATAAATCGGCTCATTTCTGCTTTCAGCTTGGGCAAGTTTTTTGTTAAACTCAGAAATCTTACGCACCTTTAACTTGGCCATCAACTGATAACGGCGTTCCATCTCAGTAACACACCAAGTCAATGCCGCCACCGCATCATTCATGTCTGTGATGACAGGTGTCAATAGGTGTGGAATATCGCCATAGTTGGCAAGCTCTAATTGTTTTGGGTCAATAAGCACCAATTTTAATTCATCTGGCGTATATTTTAGTAGCATTGACAATAAAAACGAATTGACCAACACTGATTTGCCAGAACCTGTCGTACCTGCCACCAGCATGTGTGGTGCTTTGGCAAGGTCGGCAATGACAGGCTTACCGCCAATGTCCTTGCCCACCGCAATGGCAATCTGATTGTCATTATCTTGATAATCAGGCGTATCCAAAAGCTCAATCAAACGCACCATTTCTCGTTTTTCGTTTGGTACTTCGATGCCAATATACGGTTTATTAGGAACAATCTCCACCACACGCAAAGAAGTCTTACTCATGGAGCGAGCCAAATCTTGGGCAATCCGAGAAACACGGCTTGCCTTGACACCCGGTGCCAGCTCCACCTCAAAACGGGTCACCACAGGACCAACCATCGCACTGACCACTTCTGCTTTGATGTTAAATTCTTGTAGCTTAATTTCTAACAGCTCAGACATCTGGGCAAGTTGTTCTGGCGTGTAGCTGGGTTTTTTATTCAAATCAGGCTTATCTAACAAAGACAACTCTGGAATGGGCGATAAACTCAGTCGATAGCTTAGCGTATCCATGGCGTGCGAACGAGCAGGGCTTGGCATGACAGGCTCATCATCAAGATGCTCTTGGGCATCAGACACATCATCGTCCATCTTGTCAGCAGACCAGACAGACTGTGCGGTATTGGTCGCTTGCCAAACATCAGATTTAGGCTGATTGGCTGATTGTGATGGCATATCTTGCGATGGCTTATCCTGTGATGGTTCATTGTCCATCGCTTGATTAACCCAAACATCAGACCACTCAGGCTCATCAGCCAGCACCACCTCACTGGCACTTGGCTCATCAACATCACGCTCATCATAAGAAAATGAAGCCACCTGCACCGCCTGTTCAGCAATTTTTTGATGACGGCTGACATCGGTCGCCAGCGGCACAGTCTCCGCTAATACAGCAGTCGCCTCTGCTTGCTCCTTAGCCTGTTTGTCTGCCAAAATCTCATCACGCAGTCCTGAATGCACCAAAAAACTGGCGAATGCCCCATCGTGATTGTGCGGCGTATAATCGTCAATCTCTTCATCGCCTGTCTTGTCCTGCACTTGGGGCATCTCAATCGTTTGCGTGCTTGTTTGGTCATTGGTATCGTCATCAGCACGATGATCCGCCCAGCCAAACAATCCTAACAATAAAGCCTTCCAGCGAATCTCAAAAGTCAATGCGGTAATCAATAAAATCAGCACCACCAAAAAGACCACCGCCAATGAAGTGCCAAGCAAACCAGATAATGACGACCAAATCTCAAAGCCAATCATGCCACCCATGTGAGCCGCTGATTCAGGATATGAAATGCTGGTAACATAGGAAACAAACGCCCCAAACAACACCACCAATCCTGCATAAGCCACCACACGCATCGGCCAAACCAATGCGGTTTTTACCCACCAAAGTCGCACCAATTCATAGACCAAAAACAGCAGAAATAGCCACGATGATAAGCCAAAAAATACATGCAAAATATCCGCTATCCATGCACCCAAACGCCCACCCAAGTTTGTCGTTTGCATCGCATTACCCACATGAGACCAAGCAGGGTCGGCAGGATTATACGACAACAAAATCACAAACAAATAGCACAGCAACACAATACCAAACAGGCTAAATAGCGTCTGTTTTAGTGTTGGTAATTTGCCAGCAACAGGTCGTAATAATTCGGTTTCAAAAATACGCTCTAAAAATTTCATGAAAACTTGGACTTATCAAATGGATGGCCTGGGTCAAACCCTACATTATATCCAATTTGCCAAACTTTACCAATGACTTTGGTAAAATCTTATCAAATTTGCCCAAAAAACCTAAGTGCTGCTTGCAATTTTTGTCACAATCCTTATATACTTAAAATCAACGCCTTGCCACTTATGCAGGCAAAACTTTTTTGAGAAATTCACCATGTCAAATCATCATCGCTTAATCATCTTAGGTTCAGGTCCAGCTGGCTATTCAGCAGCTGTCTATGCCGCCCGTGCCAATCTAAATCCCGTCATCATCACAGGTCTGCAAGTTGGCGGACAACTGACAACCACCACCGAAGTGGATAACTGGCCTGGCGATGCACATGGCTTGACTGGCAATGGTCTGATGGAGCGTATGAAAGAACACGCTGAGCGTTTTGGCACACAGATGGTTTATGACCACATTCATACTGCCGATTTGCAAACTCGTCCTTTCAAACTCATCGGGGATAATGGCGAATACACCTGTGATGCTCTTATTATCGCCACAGGAGCAACCGCCCAATATCTAGGACTTGACAGCGAACAAAAATTCATGGGTCAAGGCGTATCAGCATGTGCAACCTGTGATGGCTTTTTTTACAAAAACCAAAAAGTGGTGGTCATCGGCGGTGGCAATACCGCCGTCGAAGAGGCATTGTACCTATCAAACATCGCAAGTCATGTTACCCTAATTCATCGCCGTGACACATTGCGTTCTGAAAAAATCCTCCAAGACCAGCTCTTTGAAAAAGTCAATAATGGCAATGTCAGCATCGAATGGAATGCTGCTGTCAAAGAAGTTTTGGGTGATGACATGGGCGTGACAGGCGTCATCATCGAATCAACGGTCGATGGCAGCACCAAACAAATCAATGCGATGGGTATGTTTGTCGCCATCGGACACAAGCCAAACACCGCCTTATTTGACGGTCAGCTTGACATGAAAGACGGCTATATCAAGGTCAAAAGCGGTCTGGATGGCAATGCCACTGCCACCAGTATCGAAGGGGTGTTTGCTTGCGGTGATGTTGCTGACCATATCTATCGTCAAGCCATCACTTCTGCTGGTACAGGCTGCATGGCAGCACTTGATGTCGAAAAATATCTGGACGCACAAGGCTAACACCCTAAAAACCGCAAGCCACTCATCGCTTGCGGTTTTTTTATCATCACCAATCATGGTTTTACCACTGGCACGATTGATTTTTTAATAATAAATATGGACATACCGCCAAGCACTCACTTACAATCATTACACCACATCGCCGACCAGTGCCCCTATGATTTTGCCAATATGCACCTGATGGCAAATCATCACGGCTTCATCGGTTCTGGGGCAGATTTATCGACCTCGACCCTGCTGCACGCTTATCGCTGCGGCGTTTTTCCTTGGTTTGATGACGATGAGCCGATTTGTTGGTGGTCGCCCAAAGAGCGATGTGTGATGTCGCCTGATGACTTTACGCCCAAAAAATCCTTGATGCGTACCGCCAAAAAACAATCATGGCACATCACCACCAATCTTGCTTTTGCCCAAGTCATTGAGGCGTGTAGTCAGCCTCGTGCTTATGCAGACAGCACTTGGATTCATCAGTCGATGAAAACTGCTTATCAAGAGTTGCATCAGCTTGGCGTAGCGGTCAGTGTTGAAGTATGGGAAAACACACCCCAATCAAGTGCATTGATTGGTGGTTTGTATGGCGTGAATATTGGGGCGATATTTTGTGGAGAAAGTATGTTTCATCGCCAGACCGATGCCTCAAAAATCGCCTTTTGGGGCTTGATGACTTTTGCCAAACAACAGGGTATCACGCTCATCGACTGCCAACTTGAAAATCCACATCTGATGAGTCTTGGGGCAAACATCATGCCCAGACAGCATTTTTTATCCCAACTAACCAGTCTGGTGCAGCAGCCTGTGGCAGGGCTTGGCGGTCAAATCCTGTCAATCACTACCAAACAATTATCCCAAAAATACTGATAAACCAGTCTTATCTTGATTTGACCGATGACTGTTTTTATGTGTGCTTAATTCATACCAAAACCATACAGCAAAACCGTTCGCCCCAAGCTTGCCTGCGGGTGGGTTTTTGTTATGGGCAGGCAAGCTTGCTTTGAGCAAAAAAACCTTTGTCTGGTTTTAAATAGAATTGACGATATTTTGATGCATTGCATCAACTTGTTTGCAAAAACAGAAATATAAAAAAACCGCTCCACTGTTTATTAACATCAAGTAAAGCGGTTTTTGTGATTTTGGCAGGCGGTTAAGCCTTATCAGTATTTAAGCTCAACCGACACCACAAAATTACGACCAGCAGCAGCGTATTGATTGAGCGAATCTTGCTCATGAGCATTGCCAGAAGTGATGGAAGTTTGACGCAATGACTCCCAAGTGCTATAACGATGGTTGAGTGCATTTTGGACACTGCCACGCACAGTCATGTACTGATTTGGACGATAAAAAGCGGACAAATCCAGCGTCTGCCAGCTGCGACTGTGTGCTTTGGTGGCCTGTCTTTGATATTCTTGACCGCTGGGTACTTGGGCTGTGGTTTTAAGTTCATTGGCATCTTTGGCTGCTGTAATGGTCATAACCGCACCCCAGCCCCATCTGTCATCATCACTGACATAATCAAGCCCCAACACATAGCGAGTTGGCGTGATGGTATCCAAAAAATAACCATCAGCATTCACAAATACATCTTTGAGCTTGTTTGATTTGACCTTGGTTTTTAGGTATGCCAAACGACCAGATAATCCTGATGGCAATTTATCTGACAAGGCATTAAAATACAGCTTGCCTCCCACCGTGATGCCATTTAGATGCACATCTTGATAGTTGCGATACGCCCAAATGTTATTGGTCGCTGCCGCCAGATTGACACCTGGATAACTTTTGAGCGTCAAATCAATCAAATCCTTATAGCGATTATCAAAATAGCTAACATCAAGATTGCCCCATGCTTGTTTTAGACTAAATCCAAACTCTTGGTTTAAGGCTTTTTCTGGGCGAACATTGGTTCTTTCGTGGCGAAATTGTCTGTCAAAAGGCGGTGTTGCCACATCTTCTTTGGTCACACCGTCCAAACGATAGCCAAACAATTCCTTAAAACTTGGCACACGATACCCCGAGGAGGCACGATACAAAATATCCAAACTTTCGGTTGGCTTGACAACCAATCCCACATTCCAAGAGGTATTCTTATATTTGCCTGTGCCAGTCCAATCGTCATCACTGTCAAATCGATGAATGTCTTGACGCACGCCCAAGCTAATATCAGCCACATCGCCCACATGAATGGTGTCTTTGATGTTGGCATAAAAATTATGACCCGTGATGATACTGCTGCCACATTTGCGAGCCTCGCCAAGTCCAAACTGCTGGTCTTTGCAGATATCATCATGCACCAAAGTTGCATCTTTGATGGACCAAACTTCTACATCGCCTTTGTCTTTGACAAAATTATAATTTAGCTTGTAAGCTCTTTCGTGAATGTCTTTGATGGTGCGAGTGGATTTAAATTTATCCACACCCAAGCCAGCCGATAATCTATGACGAATGGTCTTGCCATCAATCAACTTACCAAAATCAGCACGCAGCAGATGGTGTTTTTCTTGGTACAAAGTGCGATTGGTTTTTTCGCCAGAATTAGGCTTATCAGCACTTGGTACACAATGCTTATCTACCGATGGATATGCTGAGCAGTATTTTTCAAAGGCAAAATTATCAATGTCCACCGTTTGCTGGTCGATGCTGAATTTCGCCTCGTCAAACAGTCCTGTTTTGGTGGCACGATTAAATTGATAACTTAGACCCAGTCTGTCTTTTTCATGCTTTTCATCGACAAATCTGGTCTGTGTCCAATATCCCGCCACGCCTGCTGGGGTATAAAGTGCCTCATGAACTTTATCGCCAAGATAGATATTGCGGCTTGCCCCAAGCACACCCACGCCCTTAGAATCAATCAAATGATACGCCTCTTTGGTCATATCACGAGTATTATAATGCTGCTCAGTTTGCTCATAGACCGCTTCAAGACGATGGCTTGGATTAAAGTCATGACCCAGTTTGACCAAATAAGACTTGGACTCATAATCCATCGGGTCGCCCAAGACTCGGTTTTTACCCGTATAATCTTTGGCATTTATCTTTTCAAAAACAGGTTTGCTTTGTGCTTTTTGTTTGATGGTACAGCCATCTAACTGCGTGTCATAATTTGGGCATTCCTCCACCAAGACAAATCGATATTTATCTAACGCAACACCACCATTGGCAACATCATCAGCTGTTGCTCCCCATCGCCACACGCCATGCGTGGTCTTAAAAATATCTTTGTGCGGTTTGACAGCCTCTTTGGTACGGTCGGTGTATTGCACCAAACCATCAAAGCCTTGATGCTTGAAAGCAAACCCCGCCGAATGCAGTGCCTGTTTGTCACGGCTGGCATACGCTCCTTTGTAAAAGGTGGTGAATTTTTGCCCATCGTCTAGCACATCATCGACACTTTTGGTGCGAAAACTCACCCCACCACCCAAAGCACCGCTACCAGACTCCACACCGCTGGCTCCTTGACTGATTTGCACGGCACTCACATTTTCAAGCTCGATTTCGTTGATGGCACCACTACCCTCACGACCCTCGCCTGTCTGGCGTTTTTGCACCAGATAGGATTGGGCTTGACTAATACCATCAACCGTGACCGCCACTCGGTTTTTATCCATGCCTCTGATGGTATAGCCAGAGCTAGCACCACGACCCTGCTCTACCACAGCCACACCAGGGGTATCCCTGACCAAATCTCTGACCGACAAAATCTGCTGCTCACTGATGTCATCAGCTGTCTTGACAGTCTTGCCAAGTCCTGTGGTTTCTTCGCTTTTTTTGGTGGTCTTTTTTTTGATGACCAATTTAGCTTCGCCCAGATTGACCTCATCAGCTTGGGTCTGAGCATGGGCAGCATTCATCTGATTGGCATCGATGCCATCTTGGGCAAATGCTGGCATCGCACCACCTGCAATGACGGCACAGATGGCGATACTTAGGCGAGTTAGGCGATATTGAGTAGTTTTCATCACTGTCCCTTATTTTTGTTTAATTTTTTTATCTTTGGTGCCATAAAACACACCGCCACCGATGACAGGCTCAACAATCAGCTCTTTGTCGTTTGAGGCGGTTGAGCTATCATAGCGTTCCAACTTACCATCAAAAGAAAAGCCACCTGCTAAATACTCGGCATCTTTACCATAAAAACCACCTTGCAAGTTATCATCTAACACAGGATTTTGTTTGATGACACCGCCTGCAATGTCCAAATATTTATCCAGATAAATGCCTTTTTCATTGGCGATTGCCTTGCCAGTAAAAGTATTGCCAGTGATTTTGGCATTGATGTTAAAAGTAGCATCAGATGCCCCTTTTTCTAGCAGCTGACCTGTCAATGCCTTATTATCAAAATCAACATCAAACAATGCTTTGCTGTCATGCACGCCTTGACCTGGTGTCGTCTCCCAACTACGGTCATTATGGATTTTGCCATGCCAAGTGCCTTGATAATGCACCTGACCTTGTGTTGGGATTTGGCTTAGTGGCGTGCGTTCACCCATCACATAAAAACCACTATTTGACTGATTGATGTCCATTTCTTCAACGACTGGCATTGCCGCCAAAAAGACTTGCAAGTTTTCCTGATTATTCACATCGGCTTTCTCGCCTGCCAAGATGAGCTTGGCAAGTGTCTCTTGGGGCGTGATGACTGCCTGTTCCAGCTTTTTGAGTGCCGCTTGGCGTTTGCTTTCAATATCCCCAGCTGCATTAAGCTCTTCAACCGCCACCGTCACAGCTTCATCAATGACAGTAAGCCACTGGCTGATTTGAGTCTTAATGGCTGGGTGTTTATCACTGGCATAATAAGATAAAATTTTCGCCTCAATGCGACCTAAAAAGTCTTTTAATGTCTGAGACGCTTCATTAGCGTCCATCAAATCAAGTTGAGGTAGTAGTACCAAATCAGGATACTCGCTAAGCAAATCGCCAAGCTCCTCTTGCTCTTGAATGAGCTTAGCTTTTAGCTGATTTTGAGCCAGCTTAATGGCTTGTGGGCCGTATTCCACAGGCTTTGGCGGTTCAATGGTTGGCGACTTAGGTAGATAAGCCTGCCAGTTTTTCTGGTTGTTAGGATTTAGTTTATCGCCTTGTTGGAATAATCTGGCAATAGCAAACAGCGTACTGTTCTCAATCAAGATATCGTCTTCAAGCCCTTCTTCATCAATATCAATGTCGCTCTCTTCATCGATTCTAAGCTGAGCAATCAACTCATTGAGCGTCTTTTTGACATTGTTATGTTGATTTTTGTCATAAACTGCCAAGAGCTGCTTGGTGGCTTTTTTGGTTAAATCCGACAGCTCAATTTCGCCGCCCTCATATTCTGCCAACAAATCATCAAAATCTTGTATCTGGCTCTGAACCTTTTCCTTAAATTCTGCCTTCGCTTGGTTGATGTCCTTTAATTCATAACGATTCAACAAATCGCCAGCCGTTGCCAAAGTCAGCGTCTCATCATCAATCTCAAAGAATTCTTGCCAATTTCGCTCATCATTGACATTGAATTTTTCGCCTGCATCAAACACCTTGATGATTTCTTCAACGAATTGATTATTTTCAGCAAATTCTTCATACCCGTCCAAATCAACATCATTAAGATGGTCAAGCCAAGTTAAAATCTGCTCTTTTTGAGCATCGGTATGCTGCGTATAACCTGCAAATACTTGCTCGATGATGGTTTGTTGCAATTCATCTTTGGCATCCGCATCTTCTTCTAGCAGATAGTCGTACACATTGGCACTCAAATCATCTCGAAGCCCTGTGATTTTGTCGGCAAATTTTTGTTTTGCAGCCTCCTGACTGTTTGCCAAAGCTACTTTTGCATTAGCAATTTTTTCTTCTAATGCTCGTTTGGCTTGGGCTTGTTTTTCCGCCAATGCTTGTGCAGCGGTTTTCTTGTTGCTGACCCCTGTTTTGGTCAGATGACCTAAGGTCAAAACACCATCTGCTGTACCAAAATTGGTGATGATGGCTTTTTGACCTGTGGGCAAATCAACACTTTGCTGGGCAAATTTTTGGTCATTTTGCGGTAACAAATCAATCACTTTATCATTGATGCTCAGCTGCCTAACATCGCCCAAAATAGCAAAATTACTCAAACTGCTTAGCTGTTTGGCATTGATACTGGCATCATTAGTGGTATCGACATACAAAGTGTCGTATGATTGAGCCAATTCCTGTGCTTGGTCTGTTTGCTTGGCGGCAAACACCCCAAACACCGATTCATCATCGGTCAAAAATTTACCTGCCAGCTCTTGTGCTTTATCGCCATAAAATCCACCCTCCAATCGTCCAGTGGCATCTTCATAAAATAAAGTGCTGTTGTTGCCCTTTTGGTCTTTTGGTACAGTGGCACTGCCCACAAAACGATTGCCTCGAATGGTGGCATTGATGTCATATCTATCCACTTCCTGAGCATCTTCATTGGCTGATGTTTTCTTTTGGGTGCTTAATTTACCTGTCAAACGCTTATCATCAAAATTAACCAAAAACTGTGCCTTGTGATGACCTTGTCTTGGTGCATATTCTTGAAAATAGCTTTCGGCAAAACTGGTCGCCCCCACATGGTCGCCAAATTTATCGTCCATGCCATACGCTGAGCCACCACCCACAGTTTCTTCAACTTCTCCTTTGTCATTTTCGATTTTACGGCGAACGTGTTTGGCGTTGGTCATAAAATCCCAATGCCCCAGATATTTAACCTCTCCTTTGGCAATGCCCATGGTTGGCTTATCGCCATAATAATACACATAGCCATCGCCCGCCTGATAGCGAGTGCTTTTTTGAACATCAATCACTGATTCGCCAGAATACAGCTCTGAAAACACCCAACCAGCTTTGACAAACTGATACTCTTGATTGGTTTTATCATTTTGATAAATCGTTTTGTTGGGATATTTTTCGCCCAATTTTTCAACCAATTCTTTGATGGATTGAGCATCGATGGGTAGAATTTCATCAGCATTAATTTTTTTCTCTGCCTCAGTATTGGCATACAGATTTCGTTTGGCAATAGCAGCTGCACTACCTAATGTTGGCTGAATGATTGCCAAAGTCTGCGGCGATGGCTCGTCTTGTGCTGACTCATCAGCAGGCTGTGAATTATCGGTAGGTTTTGAACCGTCGGCAGGCTTTGAGCCATCAGCAGGCTTGGGTACGACACTTGGATTAAGCCCCGATTCGATATAAGCAGGATTGCTAAACCCACCACTACTACACGCACTCAATAAGGCTGTGCTGATGGCAAGCACTAACGGCAATGGTGTAAATTTGGTAACATAAGACAAAGAAAGCATGACACACTCCAAGTATTCAACAAAAATCCATGCAAAATTGATTTGATTAAGGGATAGTTTGTATAAAAAATAATCAATATTAAGCATTTGTTTCTAAACATTGCTAATTTTTTATTATAGTTAATAATAAATGAAAATACAATAAGAATTATTATCAATAACAAATAGTTCAGCTGGATAAAATTTATCCAACTTATTGTTATTATATATCATGATTTGATGAGTGTGGCATACCAAGCACAACCGACAAAAGCATCAAGCTTGCCATGTGTAAGCGTATTCGTCCTAATGCGATGTATGAAATGAAAAATACTGATGAAATATGATGAAAAAAATAACAGGAGCAATGTATCACTCCTATGGTGTTTATCTGGATAACAAAAAAGCCCAAATCTTTCGATTTGAGCTTTTTAAAATTTGGAGCGGGAAACGAGATTCGAACTCGCGACCCCAACCTTGGCAAGGTTGTGCTCTACCAACTGAGCTATTCCCGCTTATCTAAGCATCGTTGCTTTGTGGTGCGTATTATACAAGATTTTTTGACCTTGTCAAACACTTTTTGCAAAAAATTTTGATTTTTTTATCAAAATTCTAAAAAATTTAATAAAATCAATCAGTTATAAATAAACAATTTTCATCATCGCCAATGAGACCACCAGATGATAGACCAGCATCATCACAAAATCATCTTTAAAAACATAGATTGATTTGTGAATTTTTGTTGTCATTGCTTTTATAACATGCAGGCTTTGAGTATAATGAGCAAAATCCCATTTTATCGCAAAAGGTAAGATATGACTTCATTCAAAAAAAGCATTCTAGGTTTGTCTTTGGCAAGCATGGTCGCCATGCCAATGATTGGTTGTGGTAGCACCACCTCAGGCGGTGCTGTTGGTGCTGACCGCAAACAGCTTCTTTTGGTATCCAGCGATGAGGTACTCGCTCTATCCGCCCAAGCCTACCAAGAAACTCTAAGCGATGCCCGTGCTGCTGGCAAACTGGACAACAATCCTGCCCAAGTCGCTCGCCTGCAACGCATCGCCAAACATCTGATTGCCCACACCAGCGTCTATCGTAACGACACGGGCACTTGGCAATGGGAAGTACACACCATCAACGACAAAAGCCTGAATGCCTATGTCATGGCTGGTGGTAAAATCGTATTTTATACTGGCATCATCGACCGCCTAAACCTCAGCGATGCTGAAATTGCCGCCATCATGGGTCATGAAATGGCACACGCTCTACGAGAACACGCTCGTGAAAAAATGAGCCGTAGCGTCGCCACACAAGGTGTGCTTGGTATCGCTGCCAGTGCTTTGGGTCTGTCCAATGGTCAAACTCAACTGGTGGGATTGGCTGGCGAACTTGGACTAAATCTGCCACACTCACGCACCCAAGAATCTGAGGCAGATAAAATTGGCTTAGAATTGATGGCTCGTGCAGGCTACAATCCAGCCGCTGCGGTAACCTTATGGCAAAAAATGCAGGCTGCTGATAGCGGTGGCGGTGTGCCTCAATTTCTAAGCACACACCCTAATAGCGGCAATCGCATCAACAACCTACAAGCCTTGATGCCAACCGTCACGCCATTATATCAAGCTGCCCAAAAACACTAAGGACACCCATGAACACACCGACCGCCAACGCATTGCTTGAAGCCCTGCACGCTTTATCGCCATCACACATTGAGCTTGTGAACGAAAGCCATATGCACGCTCATTTTTTTGAGGGCAAAGAAAGTCATTTTAAACTGACCATCGTCAGCGATGCATTCAATGGACTGCGTTTGGCGGCTCGTCATCAAGCCATCTACGCTCGCCTGACCTCATTACTTACCAGCGGTGGTGGCACGGTACACGCTTTGGCAATTCATGCTTATACGCCAGATGAATGGGGCATGCTTGGTCAAGCACCCAGCAGTCCTGTCTGTGCCTCAAAACGCCATTGATTTCCCATTTGGTCAAGCTCTTTGCTTGCTGACTATTTTTATGTTTGATACAAGGTATTTTTATGAAAAAAATCGCTTTTACACTTGCTACTGTTGCTGCCGTCTTGACTGGCTGTGCCAGCACTGGTAAAGTAGCACCCCAGTATGTCAATCCAAGCAACTATCAAGCTCATGATTGCAACTACCTACAATCAGAAGTTGCACGCATTGCCAATGTCGCTGAACAAACCAAAAAACAAGGTTTTTCGCTATCATCAACTGGCATTGGTATCGGTCTGACAGGCGGTCGTCATGGTATTTACCCAAGCATCAGTCTGGGCATGGGTTCTGGCAGCAGCCAAAGAGCCGCTCGCAACAATACACTATCTAAACTGTATGGCGAACACGATGCGATGGTCGTTGCCGCTCGTCAAAAGAGCTGTGCTTTTGCCCAAAATATGAAAATCTACGGAGAATAAACTGATGAAATTGCAAAATCTTATCCCAAACTGGATTTTGCAATTTGTCGAAAAGCCCAGTCGCATCTATGCTGAACTGACGGCTGGGCTGATGATGGCTGTCTTGGTCATTCCCCAAAGTCTTGGCTATGCCACTTTGGCAGGACTGCCCCCCATCATGGGTTTATACGCCTCCATCACACCTGTCTTGGTGTATGCATGGCTTGGGGCAAGCAGCATTGCTTCGGTCGGACCTGTGGCAGTGACCGCCATCATGACCGCTTCTGCGTTGAGTCATTATAGCCTAGGCAGTCCACAGTATATTCAGCTTGCCATCACGCTGGCTTTTATGGTGGGGGTCATTTTATCACTCGCCAGTATGCTCAGATTGGGCTGGATTATGCAGTTTGTCAGTCGTGGCGTGGCAGCAGGCTTTGTCAGCGGTGCGGCAATTTTAATCATTTTAAGCCAAATCAAATACATCTTGGGCATCTCGCTCAATAGCGACAGTCTTATCTTAGCCAGTCAAGGGCTATACGCACAAGCCAAATTCATTCACTTACCGACCACCATATTGGGCATGATTACGCTCATCATCTTGCTCATCAGTCGCTATGGGGAATCCATCGTATGGGGCAGCTGGCTACCCAAAAAATCCGCAGGCTTTGCAGGTCGTCTGTTTGTCATCATATTAGTCATGTTCTCAATTTGGCTGGCTCATCATTGGCAGTTTGATGATATGGGCATTCGACTCCTACAAGCCCTACCAACAGGCTTTCCTAGTGCCAGTCTGCCCACCATTTCAGTTGACATCATCGTCCAGCTACTACCATCAGCACTGCTGATTGCCCTTGTGGCATTCATTTCTAGTAGTACCATTGCAGGACAGCACGCCAGACTTCGAGGCGAAGATTATCAGCCAAATAAAGACCTATTAGGGCTTGGTCTTGCCAATTTGACCAGTGGTCTGTATGGTGGATTTGCGGTATCTGGGGGTATTTCTCGCACCAGTCTCAATCTGTCTGTTGGCTCAAACTCCCCACTCTCCTCCATCGTCTGTGCCATTGGCATTTGGGCTATTTTGATGTTTTTTGGCAGGCAGTTAGAAGGTTTGCCTTATGCAGTTTTGGCGGCAGTCATCATCACTTCGGTCATCTCAATGGTGGACAAAAAAACCTTCAAACAGGCATGGCAACATGATCGTGCTGATGCGATATGTTTTATCATCACTTTTGTCACCGCCATCACTTTTGGGCTAAATGCTGGCTTAGTCAGCGGTATTTTGACCAGCTTTGCAATGATGGTTTATCGGACACATCAGGTGCATATCGCCACCGTTGGTCGGATTGATGACAGCGAGCATTATCGCAATGTCAAACGACATTCGGTCACAACTTTCGATGGCATTATGTTGTTACGCATTGATGAGAGTTTATATTTTGGCAACTGTCAAACCGTACATAGCCAGCTATCGGTACACGCCCAAGATGCACAGATTCATCATCTTGTCCTTATCATGACAGCGGTCAATCACATTGATTTATCCGCCCAAGAAATGCTACTAGAACTCAACAAAGAGTGCCTTAAATACCAAAAACAGCTGCATTTTGCTGAAATCAAAGGTCCTGTAATGGATAAGCTGGTTGGTGGGCAACTGCTTGCTCAGCTATCAGGACAAGTATTTTTAAGCACCAATCAGGCGGTGTGCAAACTAACCAATCCAGATGCAGATTGTGATGAATAAACTTATTCCAAATCAAAATTGCACCAGCATCAAAGTTTCGCTACAATCACGAACAACAAAAAACACGGAAAACATCTTTGCCATGCACGACCAAATCACTTTATACAAACAAATCTACCCAAGCCAATGCCCAACTCTTGCCAATTTGGGTTACAAAAGCCTGATTAACTTGCGATTTGATGACGAAAGCCAAAACCAACCAAACAGCGATGCCATCAGTAATAGTGCATTGGCATCAGGGCTTGTCTATCATCATCTGCCTGTCAGTGGCGACCATCTTAGCAATGATGTCGTGCAGCACTTTGCCAAACTCATCGCTCATCTGCCCAAGCCTGTGATGGTATTTTGTCATTCTGGTTCTCGTGCCAAACGCCTATACCAATCAGCACTAATCAGCGGTCTGATTTGATTGGGCTAGAACGGCACTTCGCTGACCCATTCTAGCCACGCTCCATGAACGGGGTGTTTTAGGCGAAGTTTGTGAGCGTGTAGATTAAGACGATTTGACAAAGATAATGCCACCCCTTCGGCATAGATGGGGTCGCCAATCATCACATGACCAAGATGCACCATGTGAACTCGCAGCTGATGACTTCTGCCTGTGATGGGTTTGAGTGCCACACGGGTGACTGGGTGTGCATGACCATTAGCATCGGTACGCAGCTCGTGGTGTAGCACTTCATAATGCGTCAAAGCTCGCTTATCCCAATTCATATCCACGATATGTCTTGGCTTGGTGCTAGGCTCATAACGCACAGGCACATCGATGATGCCTTTTTTGTCGTCCATCAAAATCGTGCCCATCACCACCGCCTGATATTCTTTTTGGGGCAGACGGTCAATAAACTGCTTGCTGATGTTCGTCTGTGCCTCTGCATGCTTGGCAAAAATAATCAGACCTGAGGTATCCATATCCAGACGATGAATCAACTTTATCTGTGGATTGACTCGCAGTAGTCTGGATTGCAGGCTGACTTTTAGGGTTCGTCCATCGACACTCAATAAACCTGCTGGCTTATCCAGCACCCAAATATCCTCATCTTCATAGACGGTGATTTGCTTGGCAAATTGCAAAAAAAACTCGTCTGACTGCTCACTTTCTTGTTGATTTAATCGTACAATATCGCCATCGCTTAAAGTCATTTTGTTTACTCAATCAATATTATTTACAAATTTAATGATAAAAAATACAACGCTTTTGCATAAGGTTTGGTATTATAGCACGACCTTCATACAAATTTTTGTCTTGAATTTTATAAAACCAGCCCTATTTAGCGTTGGTAACACTCTTTTATAAGGTAAATTTTATGTCAATCATTAACACCACAGACGCAAACTTTGATGCCGATGTCCTAAACTCTGACAAGGTTGTTTTGGTCGATTTTTGGGCAGCTTGGTGTGGTCCTTGCAAAGCCATCGCTCCTGTTTTAGAAGAGCTAGACGCAGACTATGCTGACCGTGTCCAAATCGTCAAAGTTGATGTTGATGCCAACCCACAGACTGCCGCTCGTTTTGGCATTCGTAGCATTCCAACGCTATTTGTCTTCAAAAATGGCGAAAAAGTTGACATGACCGTTGGCAGCCAACCAAAAACTGCCTTGGCTCAGCTGCTAGACAAGCATCTATAATCCCAGAAAAAGACCTGTATCAGCAGGTCTTTTTTTATGATAAAAAACACAAAATCCATCAATACATCTTGACAAGTCAAGGCTTTGGTCTTAATATTGTCATTTCAAAGGTCATCTGTCTATTGACCTTATTTTTTATTCCATTCTTTTTTCAAAAAAAGCAATCACTCGATATTGCTGTCATTTTTTTTATTCACAGACCTACCCATGAATCTAACCGAATTAAAAAGAAAATCCGTTAGCGAACTACTTGCCATCGCTGAGCAGCTTGGTCTTGACAACATGGCTCGCAGCCGCAAACAAGACATTATTTTTGCCATTCTCAAAACCCACGCCAGAAACGGCGAACCCATCTATGGCGATGGCGTATTAGAAATCTTGCCTGATGGCTTTGGTTTTTTGCGTTCATCAGAAGGCTCATATTTGGCGGGTCCTGACGACATCTATGTCAGCCCAAGCCAAATCCGCCGTTTCAATCTTCAAACAGGCGACTCCATCGCAGGGCAAATCCGCCCACCCAAAGATTCTGAACGCTATTTTGCCCTATTAAAAGTTGGCGAGATTAACTTTGACACCCCTGACCGCTCTCGCCATAAGTTGATTTTTGAAAACTTAACACCGCTATTTCCTACCGAACAACTGGTGCTAGAAACAGGTAACGGCACGACCGAAGATTTGACAGGTCGTATCATTGACCTCATCGCCCCCATTGGCAAAGGTCAGCGTTCCATCATTGTTGCCCCACCCAAGGCAGGTAAAACGGTTTTATTACAAACCATTGCTCAATCCATCACCAAAAATCACCCAAACTGCTATCTGATTGTACTGCTGATTGATGAACGCCCAGAGGAAGTCACCGAAATGCAACGCACCGTGCGTGGCGAAGTTGTGGCATCAACCTTTGATGAGCCACCACAACGCCACATTCAAGTTGCTGAGATGGTCATCGAAAAAGCCAAACGCTTGGTCGAGCATAAGCAAGATGTGGTCATTTTGCTAGACAGTATCACCCGTCTGGCTCGTGCGTACAACACCGTGATGCCATCAAGCGGTAAAGTGCTGACTGGCGGTGTGGACGCCAATGCCTTAGAACGCCCAAAACGCTTTTTTGGTGCTGCCCGCAACATCGAGGAAGGGGGCAGCCTTACCATCATCTCAACCGCTCTGATTGACACAGGCTCCAAGATGGATAGCGTGATTTTTGAAGAATTTAAAGGCACAGGCAACCAAGAAATCACCCTAGAAAGAGACCTAGCTGAACGCCGCATTTTCCCTGCCATCAACATCAAAAAATCCAGCACTCGCCGTGAAGAACGATTACTGGACGAAGATACCCTTCGCCGTGTATGGATTTTGCGAAAATTGATGCAACCAATGGAAGATTCACAAGCCACCGAATTTTTGCTTGAACGCCTAAAAGAATCCAAAACCAATGAAGAGTTTTTTGAGCAAATGATTAAAAAAGCCCAAAACAGCTAATCTAATTCTAGCCGCTTGCGATGCCATTACGACATGACAAGCGGCTTTTTAATAAAACATTCAAGTACAATCCGACCAACCAATAAAATTTACAAAATTCTATTTGTTGATTATGGATTTTTATGATAAGATAATTTATCTGCAAATTGTATGCGTAAACTGATGATGGCGTTAAGGAAACTTAATTTAGCTGCTTATCTGAGTTACGATTGATACAAGAGCTGATTTTGAAACTTCTTGTTACATGTTTTAATATTTTTGTAGCAAATTTTGTTTTTATTTTGGCTAAACTGTTGTATACTGATGTTATCGCAGTGTAAACCTATGGATTAAGGCAAGAGATAAGGTATTCTTTTTCTGCCAAGATTCGTGGGTTCTTTTTTCTGTAATATTTTCCTTGATTTGGAGTTTATCATGCAAACTAAACTAATCGCATCTGCACTTATCGCTGCTCTAGCTCTAACTGCTTGCTCAAAGCCAGCTGAAGAAAAAGCTGCTGAAGCTGCTACTACCGCTACCGAAGCTGCTACCACTGCTGCTGACGCTGCAAAAGACGCTGCTGCAACTGCTGGTGAAGCTGCCGCTGACGCTGCAAACACTGCTGCTGACGCTGCTGCAACCGCTACCGAAGCTGCTGGCGACGCTGCAAAAGCTGCTGCTGACGCTGCTGGTACTGCAACTGCTGAAGCTGCACAAGCTGCTGCTGACACCGCTCAAGGTGCTGCTGAAGCTGCACAAGCTGCTGCTACCACTGCAACTGAACAAGCTCCTGCTACTGCTGAAGCCGCTGCTCCTGCTGCTGACGCTGCACAAGCTCCTGCTGCTGAAGGCGAAGCTAAAACTGAAGAGAAAAAATAATTTTAACGCAGTCTTAACTGCTTAAAAAATATTTTTCCAAAAAGGGCTTGGTTGATTCCAAGCTCTTTTTTATTGCCATCATCATAGACCAAACGATATTTACCCACCAGCCATCAATAAATCCGCTCGATACCTAAAACAACAATGGTTTGCTCCAAACTTGGTCAAAAAAGCTCATGAATAGATGATTAACCATGTTGATACTGCCATAAAAAACACCGCCACAGGGACGGTGTTTTTTTATGATGGCATCACTCTTGGCTGACAGGAATCTTGCCAATTTTGGCTTGCCAAATTTTTGGTGCGGTGGCGTGTACTGAGCTGCCGCTACTATCTACGGCAACAGTAACAGGCATATCTTTGACTTCAAATTCATAAATCGCCTCCATGCCCAAATCTTCAAAAGCGACAACTTTGGCGTTTTTGATGGCTTTGGAAACCAAATAAGCACTACCGCCAACCGCCATCAGATAGACCGCTTTATTGTCAGCAATCGCCTCACAAGCAGCTTTGCCACGCTCTGACTTACCAATCATACCAAGCAGACCTGTTTGTTCAAGCATCTGACGGGTAAACTTGTCCATGCGAGTGGCGGTTGTCGGCCCTGCTGGACCCACCACTTCATCACGCACAGGATCAACAGGTCCAACATAGTAGATGAGCTTGTTGGTGAAATCAACTGGCAAAGTTTCGCCCTTATTTAGCATGTCGGTCATGCGTTTGTGAGCAGCATCTCGACCTGTATAGATTTTACCACTGAGCAAAATCACATCGCCTGTTTGCCATGTCGCCACTTCTTCTTTGGTCAAAGTATCAACATTAACTCGCTTGCCATTTTCTGGGCTATAAGTAATGTCAGGATAAGCATCTAAACTTGGCGGGTCAAGCTGTACAGGACCTGAACCGTCCAACTCAAATTCCACATGGCGAGTGGCAGCACAGTTTGGAATCATGGCGATTGGCTTAGAGGCAGCGTGTGTTGGGTAATCTAGGATTTTAACATCAAGCACAGTGGTTAGACCGCCCAAACCCTGAGCACCAATGCCCAATGCATTGACTTTTTCGTACAACTCTAATCGCAATGCCTCTGTCGTAGAAAGCTGTGCCCCACTGTCTGCTTTTTCTTTCAGTTCATGAATATCAATATGGCTCATCAGACTTTCTTTGGCAAGCAAGGCCGCCTTTTCTGGTGTGCCGCCAATACCGATACCAAGAATGCCTGGTGGACACCAGCCAGCACCCATTTCTGGAATGGTTTTTAGCACCCAATCAACGATGTTATCCGATGGATTAAGCATGGCAAGTTTTGATTTGTTTTCAGAACCACCGCCTTTGGCAGCACAGGTCACTTCCACCTTGTCGCCTGCCACGATTTCCATGTGAATCACCGCAGGGGTATTGTCTTTGGTGTTGATACGCTTACCTGCGGGGTCAGCAAGTACAGAGGCACGCAGGGTGTTGTCAGGGTGGTTGTAGGCACGACGCACGCCCTCATTGACCATCTCTGCCACACTCATGGTAGCGTCCCATTGCACATTCATGCCCACTTTCAAAAATACCGTCGCAATGCCTGTATCTTGACAAATAGGTCGTTTGCCTTCGGCACACATACGGCTATTGACCAAAATCTGTGTCATCGCATCTTTGGCGGCAGGGTTTTCTTCTTTTTCTAATGCCTCAACCAATGCCTCGATATAATCGGTTGGGTGATAATAGCTGATGTATTGAAAAGCATCAGCAATACTTTGGATAAAATCGTCTTGCTTAATGACGGTCATAATCATTTCCTTGTTGGCTGTTTGTGCTTGGCACAAATGGCTAATATTGGCAAAATGGCAATGAGCTTTTTTGCCCCTAAAATGGCAGATGATGGTCTAATAACTTCGCACGGTAATCGACCGAGCATCAACTTGGTCGATGATTTTTTTGCCAAAAACCATCAATCCTGTTGGCATCATTATCACATGATTTGGATAATTTTGCCAGTCATCACGCCAAAATCTGCGTCAAAACTTCAATCAATCGAGCATTTTGCTCACGATTACCAACACTGATACGCAGATAATTCTCAATGCGTGCCTGCTTAAAATGACGAATAATCACGCCCTCTTCACGCAATTTTTCAGCAATGATGGCGGCAGGCATTTGACTTGGTTTGGCAAACACAAAATTAGCCGCTGACGGCAAAACTTCAAAACCAAGCTGTTGTAAATGAGCCGTCAAATCTTGTCGTAAATGAATCACTGCTTGGCGTTTTTCTTGAAAGTAAGCCTCATCTTGAATGCTGGCGATGGCGGCTGCTTGTGCCAAACGATCAAGTGGATAACTGTTAAAACTGTTTTTCATCGCCATCAAAGCAGCGATTAGGCTTGGATTGGCAAACGCCACACCCACACGCATGCCTGCCAATGCACGAGATTTTGAGAAAGTTTGCACCACCACAATATTATCAAATTCATCAATCAAACTGATGGCAGAGGCAGTCGATACATCATCAGCATAGTCAATGTACGCCTCATCAACCACCACCACTGCATCAGTATGTCTTTGGGCAAGCTGACGAATCTGTGCAATCGGCATCAACCGACCTGTTGGAGCATTAGGATTGGCAAAAATAATTCCGCCACATTCGCCAACATAGTCATCAACATTGATGGCAAAACTCTCATCAAGGGCGATGCTTTTGGTCGCAACACCAAAGGTTTGAGCATATACTGGATAAAAACTATAACTGATGTCAGGCAATAGCAACGGCTTATCTTTCATAAAAAAGCTGGCAAAAACCAATGCCAATACCTCGTCCGAGCCATTACCCACAAACACTTGGGAAGTATCAAGCCCATGATAGTCAGCCAGCACCGAACAAAGTTCATCGGACTCAGGCTCTGGATAAAGCCTAAGAGTGTTTGCATCATTGGCAAGCACCGCACCAATGGCGTCCATGACCTTTGGACTAGGGGCAAAAGGATTTTCGTTGGTGTTAAGTTTGCACAGATTATCATGCTTTGGCTGTTCGCCTGGCACATAAGGGGTTAGGCTCTTTGCCTTATCACTCCATAGACGCTTATCCATTGATTCACTCCTGATGACGATAGCGGGCTGATAGGGCGTGGGCTTGCAAATCCTCCTCAATCGCCAAAATATCGGCTGTCTTGGCAAGCGGTTTTGCCCCTTGTGGCGTACAATAAATCAATGATGATTTTTTTTGAAAATCATACACGCCAAGCGGTGATGAAAAACGAGCTGTGCCAGAAGTAGGCAGCACATGGTTGCTACCAGCACAATAATCGCCAATCGCCTCTGGGGTATGACGACCCATAAAAATCGCCCCAGCGTGTCGAATTTGCTCAATCAATTCATCAGGATTATCCAGCGACAACTCCAAATGTTCTGGGGCAACTTGATTGATGACCGTCAAGCCCTCTGCTCTATCCTTGACCAAAATCAACGCCCCACGATTGGCAAGTGCTGCACTGGCAATATCTGCTTTTGGCAAGGTTTGTAATGCCCGATTGATGGCACTTTCCACCGCTTCAAGCTGAGCTGGGCAAGTGGTCACAAAAATCGCTTGTGCCACTGTATCATGCTCAGCTTGGCTCAACAAATCCATCGCCAACCAATCAGCATTGTCCGCCTGCTCGCCTTCGGCATAGACCAACACCTCAGAAGGTCCAGCAATCATGTCAATGCCCACTTGTCCAAAAACAGCTCGTTTGGCAGCAGCGACAAATTTATTACCTGGCCCTGTGATTTTGTCCACTTTGGCGATGCGTTTAGTACCATAAGCCAATGCTGCCACCGCCTGAGCTCCACCAATGGTAATGACACTATCCACACCAGCCAGATGTGCCGCTGCCAGCACCAATGGATTTAGCACGCCTTTTGGGGCAGGAACAACCATCGTAATCTTCTGCACGCCAGCAACTTTGGCAGGAATGGCATTCATCAGCACACTCGATGGATAGCTTGCCAAACCACCTGGCACATAGATGCCCACGCTATCAAGTGGCGTGACCTTTTGCCCCAAAGTATTGCCCAATTCATCAACAAAACGAAAGCCTGATTCTTTTTGATGTTCATGAAATGCAAAAATACGCTTGGCGGCCAGTGTTAAGGCACTTTTTACCTCATCATTTAGCCCATCAAATGCCAATTTCAGCTTGTCTGGATTGATGAATAACTCTTCGATGCTGCTTGCTGGGTGCTGGTCAAATTGCTTGGTCAAAGCAAACACCGCTTCATCGCCATCTTGGCGTACTTGGGCAATGATGTCATCGACAACTTGCACCAGCTGTTTGTCCGTGACAGTTTCGAACGCCAATAGCTGATTAAGCTTGTCTGCAAAATCTGGCGATTGGCTGTCTAATTTTAGAATATGTTGTTGGCTCATAATCACACTTCCAATGTTTTATGATGACACCGCTTGCTGTAAAATTTGCAAAATGGGTCGTAACTGGGTCAATTTTCGTTTATAGCTGACAGGATTGGCAATCAGTCGTGATGAGACTTGGCAAATCTCATCAAATGGTTCTAGACCGTTAGCACGCAAGGTGTTGCCCGTATCCACCACATCGACAATCAAATCGCCCAAACCCACCAAAGGGGCAAGCTCCATCGAACCATACAGCTTAATGATGTCCACCTGCTGCCCACGACTGGCAAAATAATTTCTTGCCACATTGGCATACTTTGTGGCGATGCGTAAACGACGATTTGGCAAAGAAAAACCTGCCACACCTGCGGTCATCAGACGGCATTTGGCGATATTTAGGTCAAGCAATTCGTACACTTGGGCATCGTATTCCATCAAAACATCTTTGCCAGAGACACCGATATCAGCCGCCCCATGCTCCACATAGGTTGGCACATCAGAGGCTCGCAACATCAAAAACCGCACTTGCTCATCGCTGGTGGCGAAAATCAACTTGCGAGATTGTTGCATGTCTTCTAGTGGCGTGATGCCAGCTTTGGCAAACAATGGTAGGGTTTCGTCCAAAATCCGCCCTTTGGATAGGGCGATGGTTAATCCGTTAAAGTCATCTTGACTTATCTGTTTGACACTCATCATTTCATTCCATTTTTGACAAAAACGCACCAAAAGGTGCGTCTTATCTTAGCCTTTGATGCGTTCGATATTCACACCCAAAGCACGCAGTTTGTTTTCGACATCATCATAACCTCTATCAATGTGATAAATACGGTCAATGATGCTTTCGCCTTCGGCACAAGCTGCCGCCATCACAAGCGACATAGAAGCTCGAAGGTCGGTCGCCATCACAGGAGCTGGGGTAAATTTATCCACACCCACCACCACCGCAGTATGACCATCGACTTTGATGTTAGCACCCAATCTTTGTAGCTCTGGCACATGCATGAAGCGATTTTCAAAGATGTTTTCGATGATGGTGCTGGTGCCTTCTGCCAAGCAACAAACCGCCATCAGCTGTGCTTGCATGTCCGTTGGGAAGCCAGGATGTACCTGTGTGCGAATATCCACCGCCTTTGGACGACCTTTCATCACCGCACGAATCCAGTCATCGCCTGTGGTGATGGTTGCCCCCATTGCCTCAAATTTCTTTAAAACAGGATGCAAAAATTCTGCCGAAGTATTTTTGGTTAAGACATCGCCTTCGCTCATCAAAGCACCTGCCAAATATGAGCCCGTCTCAATGCGGTCAGCAATGACGCTGTATTCGCAACCATGCAAGCTATCCACACCCTCGATAATCATCGTGGTCGTGCCGATACCGCTGATTTTAGCACCCATCGCCACAAGCATATTCGCCAAATCAACCACCTCAGGCTCTGTGGCACAGTTTTCTAGGCGAGTAGTACCTTTTGCCAAAGCTGCCGCCATGATGGTATTTTCAGTACCACCCACCGTAACCATATCGAAGCTAAAATCACAACCAAGCAAACGACCACCTGCTGGGGCTGTTGCCTTGACATAGCCATTTTCCACCACGATGGTGGCTCCCATCGCTTCTAAGGCTTTTAGGTGCTGATCCACAGGGCGAGAACCGATAGAACAACCACCTGGTAAAGATACCTCCGCCTCGCCAAAACGAGCCAATAATGGTCCTAATACCAAGATAGACGCACGCATCGTACGCACCAATTCATAAGGTGCATAATAATGGGTCACTTGACTGGCATCAGCCACAACCGTATTGCCCTCTTTGTGAATTTTTACGCCAGTACCAGCAATCAGCTCAATCAGGGTTGTGGTGTCTTTTAGGGTTGGAACATTATGCAAAACTGTTTGAGTGGTTGGCAAAATCATCGCTGCCAATAGGGGTAATGCAGCGTTTTTGGAGCCAGAAACAACCACTTCACCTGCGATGCGGCTTTTGCCTATGATTTTAAATTTATCCATGATACTCTCTTTATGCTAATTAGGCTTGACGGTCAGCATACTCGGCTGGGGTCAGTGCGTGAATGGTTAGGGCGTGCATTGCACCACTTTGGATATGGTCATTCACCAAAGCAAAAATCATTTGCTGGCGTGCCACCAATCGTTTGCCATCAAAGGCATTATCCACAATCAATAATTCAAACTTATTACCCTGATTGACCGCCTCAATGTGAGCGTCAGCAAAATGTGGGCGTAATAAAGCAATTAAATCATCTGCATTCATAATCTATCTCTTTCTTGTCTTGTTGGCACTTTGGGTGCAAAATCATTCATTGAGCATTGTCAAAAACAGGCATGCTGTTGCTGGGTGCTTCTGTTGTTGCATTCGGTGTACTGATGGACTGCAACGCTGCTGCCTCCGTATCTTCAAGCGTAACCACACCGCCATAAGTATCGCCTGATGTGCTGGCAGCGATGTCGGTTGATATACCATCACTGACGATGGTCGTCAAAGTTACCGCCATTGCCATACCAGGTGTATCCTGAATGGCTTGTAAAATATAATCTTGCTGTTGTGGCGTGATATAGCCCATCACATAAGCGGTGCGATCTCTGACCACAATCTGATATTGTGATGATTTAATTTCACGATTGGCAAGTAAGCGAGCGTTAATCTTGGCACGCAGATAGTTTTCGTGAACCGTATGGCTTTGGCTTTTTGGCGTGTCAGTCACGGTCAAATAATTATATACTTTTTCGACATCTTTCATCGAATCGATGGTGCGAGCAATCTCTGTCTTAATCTCCTCTGATGGCACTTCGCCCGTCAAAAGCACTTCTCGGCGATAGCTGTCAATCGCCACTCGCACATTATTTTCATTCACACCTGGTACGGTGGCAAGGTTTCTGCGAGCGGTAATCTCAATACTGCTATCGCTGATACGCTCGGGAATGGTGCGACCCATCGCATCTGCACCATAACCTGTCAAATCCGATTGTGTACTCATACAGCCTGCCAAAGCCAAGCTAAGCACAGCCACTGTCGTTGCCAAAATATGTTTCATAATGATACCCGATTCGTTCACGGAAAAAAGATGATGTGATTCATTCTGCCAAAAACGCATTTTCAATCCAATCGCACGACAGCACGACCCCTTGATAATCTATAACAAAGCCTACGACATCAAAACGGCACGCCCAATCTTGGTATTGCGGATTTTGTTGCAAAAAGCACTCAGCACTTTGGATAATCTTGCGTTGCTTGGCTGGTGTTACGCTGGCTAAGGCATCGGCATAACGCCCCGCTTTGCGACTACGCACTTCGGCAAAAACCAAGCAGGATTGTTGTCTGCCACGCACCAGTTGATGATGCTCAGCGATGATGTCAATCTCTCCTACGCCAGCTACCACATAGTTGGTTTGGCAGACACGCAGCCCTTGCCTAATAAATAGCTGGCAAGCCTGCATTTCATAAAAGTCGCCCATTTTTTGTTTGGCGGTTTTGGTGTCGGCTAAGATTGGCATGCTTATTTTATCACATCTTGATAAATTGACTAGCATAGCAAAGTTTTATAATTTTCGCCATAAATTATCAGAATTTCCATAAATTTTTGGCAAATTTTTTGTTAAAATAGCAAAAAACTTTTAAGGCAAGTCATGAAACTAAGAATTTTAAGCGTTGGGCATAAAATGCCTGATTGGGTACAAACAGGTTTTGAAGAATATCTCAAACGCATTTTACCCATGATGAGCGTGGAGTTGGTCGAACTACCACCTGCCAAACGCAGCAAAAATCCATCGCCTGCCGAAATCCTCAAATACAAACACACCGAAGCACAAAGTATTCTGGCAGCAAAACACCCCAAAGAACGATTGTGGCTACTAGAAGTCAAGGGCAAAATGCTCTCCACCGAACAACTGTCGGATAAGCTTAGCCTTGCCATGCAAGATGGCTTAGACATTGCTTTGGTCATCGGTGGTGCTGATGGCGTGTCTGATGAAATTTTGCAAGCAGCAGATTTTAAGTGGTCGATGTCTGATTTAACCCTACCTCACCCATTGGTGCGAGTGATTTTGATGGAACAGCTGTATCGTGCGATGAGCATCATTCATCATCACCCCTATCATCGTGGCGGCTGATACCAACCACAAAAAATCGCCCCATGATGGAGCGATTTTTTTAACTGGCGATGAATTATTGTTCAATGCCTTTCATGGTCAATTTGATGCGTCCACGATTATCGATGTCTTGGACTTGCACCTTGACGGTCTGACCTTCTGATAGGTGGTCGGTTACATTCTCAACACGCTCATCAGAGATTTGGCTGATGTGTACCAAGCCATCAGTACCTGGCAAGATGGTCACAAATGCACCAAAGTCCACAATGCGAGCCACCGTACCCTCATAAACCGCACCCACTTCCACTTCGGCAGTAATGGCTTCGATTTGAGCGATGGCAGCACGAGTTGATGCCTTGTCAGTACCAAAAATACGGATTGTGCCATTATCATCAATGTCAATCGTCGCCCCTGTGTCCTCAGTCAGCTGACGAATGGTAGCACCGCCTTTGCCAATGACATCACGGATTTTTTCTGGATTGATGTTGATGGTGGCATAGTTTGGTGCATGAGCATTAATCTCAGTACGAGACTGAGCAATGACTTCATTCATCGCATTGAGGATATGGATACGACCAGCATGGGCTTGATTTAGGGCTTTTTCCATAATATCAGCGGTGATGCCTTCGATTTTGATGTCCATCTGCAACGCTGTGATACCATTGACAGAACCTGCCACTTTAAAGTCCATATCGCCCAAATGGTCTTCATCGCCCAAGATGTCTGACAAGACAGCAAATCTCTCACCCTCTTTAACCAAGCCCATGGCGATGCCTGCCACAGGAGCTTTTAGGGGTACGCCAGCATCCATCAATGATAGTGATGCACCACACACCGATGCCATTGATGATGAACCGTTTGACTCGGTGATTTCTGATACCACACGAATGGTGTATGGGAAGCGGTCAGCGGCTGGCAACATCGCTTGCACGCCACGGCGAGCCAGACGACCATGACCGATTTCACGGCGTTTTGGCCCACTTTCACGACCTGTTTCGCCCACCGAATAATGCGGGAAATTATAATGTAGCATAAAGTGGTCTTGCTTAGTACCAGCCAAAGTGTCCACAAGGTTTACATCACGGGTTGTGCCAAGTGTCGTAACCACAAGGGCTTGGGTTTCACCACGAGTAAATAGTGCTGAGCCGTGTGTATAAGGCAGCACACCCACCTGAATGTCCAACGCACGCACGGTGTCCAAATCACGACCATCGATACGAGGCTTGCCTGATAGGATATTATCACGCACGGTGCGATATTTTAGTTCTTCAAACAGCTCTTTGACAGCCGCTGCTTTACTTTCGTATTCTTCGCTTTCGATGTCGCCTGCCAATGCTTCTACGGCTTCGTTTTTGATTTCATCAAGACGAGCATAGCGGTCTTGTTTGACTGTGATGGTATAGGCTTCGCTGACTTTTTGGGTAAAGCCTGCTTTTAGGGCAGCATTTAGCTCTTCATCAATCGCAGGAGCGATGAATTCTGCTTTTGTATTGCCAACCGCCGCAGCAAACGCATTGATATTATCAATCACCACTTGTTGCTGAGCATGACCGTACAATACCGCACCAAGCATTTGGTCTTCTGACAGCTCATCAGCTTCTGACTCTACCATCAAAACAGCAGCCTTAGTACCTGCCACCACAAGGTCAAGCTGACTTTGTTTCATTTGGGCAAGGCTTGGGTTTAGCACATATTCGCCATCAATAAAGCCCACACGAGCAGCACCAATCGGACCATTAAACGGTGCTGGCGAAATGGCAAGTGCTGCTGATGCACCAATCATCGCTGCGATGTCAGCATCTTGTGATTTGTCTGATGAAATCACCGTGGCGGTCACTTGAATTTCGTTAAAATAACCTTCTGGGAACAGTGGACGAATCGGACGGTCAATCAAACGGCTGGTCAAAGTCTCAAATTCTGAGGCACGACCTTCACGCTTGCCATAGCCACCAGGGATTTTGCCTGATGCGTACATTTTTTCTTGATAATTGACGGTCAATGGAAAAAAGTTCTGACCTGCAACAGCTTCTGGACGAACCACGACAGCCACTAACACAGACACGCCGCCCATATGCACCACCACCGAATTGGCTTGGCGAGCGACACGACCTGTTTCTAATACAACCTGCTGGTTGCCGTATTGAAATTCTTGACGAATGACATTAAACATATTGTTTCCTTTTATTTATCAGTCAGATGGCTTAATTAAAGCCCTAAGGAATAAAGCCCGACAACCTTATGCCTTAGAGTTCTAATCGCCATCAAAAAATAAAAACGGCACGCCAAAGCACGCCGTTTCTTGTTGCGTTACGCAATCATCGCCACTCAACAGAGTGATTAACGACGCAGACCCAATGAACCGATTAGGTCGGTATAGCGGTTTAGGTCTTTACCTTTTAGGTAGTCTAGCAATTTACGGCGTTGGTTTACCATACGGATTAGACCACGACGGCTGTGATGGTCAGCTTTGTGAGTTTTGAAGTGGTCTTGTAGGTCGTTGATACGAGCGGTCAATAGGGCAACTTGAACCTCTGGGCTACCAGTGTCATTCTCGCCACGCTTGTATTGTGCAATGATTGCTTCACGATCTTGATTAGTTAGCATAATCGATATTCCTAATTGGGCAATGCAATATTATTCGGGCAAGCGTTGCATTGCTAAAGCCTGCCTAAGCCAAATTGGCACTTAGCTTATTATTATAACAGTTAATTTAGCAAAAGTCAGCTTTTTTGTTTTGGGAAATTGGCAGATTTTTATACAAAAACCCACCGCCTGCACGATGGGTTTGATGATGGGCATGACGATTAGAAATTGTAACGCAGACCAGCAGTGATGCCATACTGATGAGCCTTGATTTGGTCAGATTTGCCCAGTTGATTGTATTCCACGCCTGCATCTAGTGCCACATTTGATGTCAGCTGGTATTGCACACCTGCTAACACACCAACGCCAATCTTGGTTTTGGCTTGCTGATGCTGACTGGCAACCTCAGTTGTGCCAAGCTCTTTGTTGTCATAGACTGTTTTTGTTCTGCTTTGCTGTTTGGCATCAATCTTATTTGCCCCCACTCTAAGACCTGCATACGCATTGACGGCAGAATGTAATGGAAAATCATAGATTGCCGATACACCAAATGAACGCACTTTGATGTTATCCAACATGGTTTCGGTCTCAATATAAGGTCCATTATGATAACCTTCATCCGCCTCAAACACTTCTGTCTGTACCGACTCAACTTTACCAAAATCACTATAATCAAGTGCATAACGCATATTGCCAACCTGCTTGCCAACGCTTGCTCTGATGAGTGCCTTATCATCGGTCAATTTTTCACCGTCATGTTTGGTGCTTAATTTGGATAAGCCAACAGAACCCTGCACATACACACCATCAACATTTGCCAATGCTCCTGTTGAAAATAAAGCCAAAGCAATGATTGGATAAAATTTATTCATCTTAAAAAACCTTACTCACATTATGGATTTAGGCATATGATAAAGCACACTTGTTCATTTGTCAAATAACGCAAAAAACCCACCGCTTGCACGATGGGTTTGATGATGGGTATGACGATTAGAAATTGTAACGCAGACCCAATTTTGCACCATATTGATGCACTTTGATGTCTTCAACTTTACCAAAGTGGTTGTACTCTGCACCAACATCTAGCGTCAATGCTGGATTGATTTCGTATTGTACACCTGCTGATACGCCTGCACCCACTTTGGTTTTATTAACACTATGTCCGCTGATGTCATAATCTTCGCCACCAATGTGCAAATCTTCGCCAATGTCGTGGCTTAGGCGGTTTACGCCCAATCTTGCACCCACATACGGTGTGAATTGATTCATCTTAGCAAAATCATAATACGCTGACACGCCCACAGAATGTACTTCAACATCATTTGAATTTTCTAGGGTATAAGTGTCTGCTGGTACAAATGGCATCTCGCCTGCCGCTACGGTTTTGGCTGAATAAACACGCTTCTCAGCACCACCAAAACGGGTATAATCCACCGCATAGCGAGTGTTGCCATAAGTGCGACCCAACGCCACACGGAACGCCACATCGCCCTCTTTGACGGTTTCGCCAGTGTGTTTAGCATTGATGTGTGAATAACCAACATCGGCTTGTGCATAGTATGGCGAGTTGCTTGTTGGCAATTCGATTGCCAATGCTTGTGCTGATAACGCTAAGGCTGCTGCTGCAAAAATTGTCTTTTTCATAAATCACCTATTATTTATTCAATGGATTATTTGGTACATCGATACCAATCAATCGATATATAAATTCAATCGATGGTGGTATTATAATAGATAATTTCTAACAATTAGTAATATTTTGTAAAGATTTTACCAAATATTACCAAACAACACCTTCAAAATAATCAATAGTGAACTTAGAATTCATGAACAAATCCTTTAATAAAGCACACTTGTTCATTTGTCAAACAACACAAAAAACCCACCGTTTGCACGATGGGTTTGATACGGGCATGACGATTAGAAATTGTAACGCAGACCCACTTTTGCACCGTATTGATTTAATTTAGTATCTTCGAGTTTACCAAGATAGTTATACTCAACACCAGCATCCACAGCAAGTTGCGGGTTGATGGCATATTGTACACCTGCAAGCACACCTGCACCAACTTTGGTCTTTTTATATGATTCATTTGCAGAATACACCGTGTAAGCACCATTCAAATCAATTGTTGAATATCTCACATCCTCTTCAAATTTCAGCTGATTCACGCCAACACGCACGCCTGCATAAGGGGTAAAGCCTGACACAGTTTGGAAATCATAGATGGCAGATACGCCCAATGATTGAGCTTTTAGAACCGAGTCCCACTCGTCATAGCCAGCAACGCCAGCAACACCATCCGATCCACTTTCTTCGATTTTGCCAAAGTTAGTATAATCAGCTTGATAACGCACCGCACCTGCATCTTTACCCACAGCGATAGTATATCCTGTGTTATTATCTTTAAATTTTTCACCGTCTGCTTTGGCTTCTAGTTTAGACACACCGATGTTGCCTTGTACATACAAGCCAGCAGTATTCGCCATTGCTAGGATTGAAGTGCCTGCCAACAGGGTAGCTAAAAGTAGCTTTTTCATAATACATCCTTAAAACTGTAAAACCGTTTGAGAGTTTATAGAAACACGCTTTTAACAAAGCAAAGATATTCTACCCCCCCCCGCAACATTCGGCAAGCAAAAAATGGTAAATTTACAAAAAAATTTAAACACTGATTGGTCTTTTCTTATACTGACTGCACCAATCTGATGGGCTGTAATCGACCAGAATTGGCAAGCTCGCCCAAGCCAATGAACACGCCATCAGCATATAATCGCACCAACAGCAATTCATCAAAGGTGGGCAAAGTTGCCAATTTGTCTTTGACATTAAGGCGTTGCCCAAGTTTTAGGCGTGATTTTTGGGTTTCATCAATACTTAAAATCGGTAAATGTGTCAGCATCGCATCGATGGGCAATAATCGTGCCATCCTCTCTGGCATGGATAACGCTTCAAGCACAGATAACTCAATGGCATCAGTAACATCAAACCCACCTGTCAGCGTGCGTCTTAACTGCGTCAAATGACCCACCGTCCCAAGTGCCTCTGCCACACTTTCACCCAACACTCGCACATAAGTACCTTTGGAGCAAACCACATTCATCATCACTTCATCATCGCCTATTTTGGCAAGTCTTAGCTGATGTATGATGATGGGTCTAGCTTCTCGCTCAACTTCAATGCCTTGACGAGCATATTCATAGAGCTTTTTGCCATCTTTTTTTAGGGCAGAATACATCGGTGGCGTTTGCATGATTTGCCCCATCATTTGGCTTGCAATACCATCTAGCGTTTCTTGTACAAATGCTGGCACGGCTTGATGAGCGATGACTTGCCCATCAGCATCGCCAGAATCGGTCTGCACGCCCAATTTGATGATGGCATGATAGCCTTTGTCAGCGTCCAATCCATATTGAGCAAATTTGGTCGCCTCCCCAAAACACAATGGCAACAGACCTGTCGCCATCGGATCTAGCGTGCCTGTATGCCCTGCTTTTTTTGAATCTTGGCAATCGGATTTGAACAGATATTTGGCTTTTGCCAATGCTGAATGCGAACTGATGCCTTGTGATTTATCCAGCAATAAAATGCCTGAAACAACTTGCTTATTCATCGTCTTGATGGTCATTTTTGGCAGTTTCTCGCATGGCTTGGCTAATCAAATCCATCATGTGGTTGCCGTGTGCCGTCACTTCATCATAATGAAATCTTAGGCGTGGCGTGGTACGAGTTTTCATCGTGGCAGATAACTGCGTTCGCAAAAATCCTGATGCACGGTTTAAAATTTGCATACTTTCTTGATGCGATTCTTTATTCATGCCTGTGTCTTGATTTGGTTCCAAGATGGTCACATAGACATCTGCATAGCCTAAGTCTGGACTGACTTTGACACCAGAAATGGTCACAAACCCCGTCAAACGAGGGTCGTTAATCTCATCACGGATTAGACTTGATAAGGTTCGCTGGATTTGGTCAGCCAATCGTTGTAAGCGTTGATTCATAATTTTCCTACATTGATAAAAATTAGATGATTTGAGTATAACAATTTTCAAAAAACTTGTCAGCATAAAAAACCAAAACCCTGCAATACACAGGGCTTTGGTGGGTTTAGAGCGGTATTACAGCTCACGACGAACTTCGTGGATTTCAAAGACTTCAATCTTATCGCCCACAGCCACTTCATAGCCTTTGACCGCAAGACCACATTCCATGCCAGCTTTGACCTCATTGACATCGTCTTTGTAACGGCGTAATGATTGCAACTGACCTGTAAAGATGACCTTATCATCACGCAAAACACGGATTGGTTTGTTGCGATGGATTGTACCTTCTTGAACCATACAACCAGCCGCTGCCCCAAACTTGCTTGAACGGAACACTTCACGCACCTCAGCAATACCCAAGATTTGTTCACGGTGCTCAGGGGCAAGCATACCACTCATTGCTGCCTTGACATCATCAATCAAGCCATAAATCACGCTATAATAACGAATGTCTAAGCCTGCTGCGTCCGCTTTTTTCTTACCTGCATTGTCTGCACGAACATTAAAGCCAAGTAGCACCGCTTCGCTAGACTCCGCCAAAATCACATCAGACTCAGTAATCGCACCCACGCCAGAACTGATGACTCGCACCTTGACTTCATCGGTAGAAAGCTCGTCCAACGCACCAAGCAGTGCCTCTAACGAACCACGAACATCTGTTTTTAGAATGATATTTAAGGTAGCAACTTCGCTATTGCCCATACTATCAAACAAAGTGTCTAGTCGCATTTTGTTTTGGCGTTCTAGGATACGATCTCGTTCACGAGCGGCACGGAAATCAGCAACTTCACGAGCTTTTTTCTCATCAGACACCACCAAGAATTCTGAACCTGCTGCTGGTGCTTCTGGCAAGCCCAAAATCTCCACAGGAATCGATGGGCCTGCATGCTTGATACGCTGACCATTTTCATCGGTCATCGCACGCACCTTGCCGTAGTATTCGCCAGCCAGTACCAAATCGCCTTGATTTAATGTGCCTTTTTTGACAAGCAGACTTGCTACTGCACCACGACCTTTGTCCAGACGAGATTCGATGACCACGCCTTGAGCTGCACCGTCCACAGGAGCTTCAAGCTCCATGACCTCAGCTTGAATGCTGATGACTTCTAATAGCTCATCAATGCCCATGCCGCTCTTGGCAGAAACACGCACCATTGGCACATCGCCGCCCCATTCTTCTGGAATGACTTCTTTGACAGACAGCTCATTGATGACACGGTCAGGGTCAGCGGTATCTTTATCCATTTTGTTGATGGCAACAATCAAAGGCGTACCAGCTGCACGAGCGTGGTCAATCGCCTCTTCGGTCTGTGGCATCATGCCATCATCAGCCGCCACAACCAGCACGACAATATCGGTCGCCTGAGCACCACGAGAACGCATCGCTGTAAAGGCAGCGTGTCCTGGTGTGTCAAGGAAAGTAATCACACCACGCTCAGTCTCCACATGATAAGCACCGATGTGCTGAGTGATGCCGCCAGCCTCGCCGCTAGCAACTTTGGTGGCACGAATCTTATCCAACAATGAGGTCTTACCATGGTCAACATGACCCATGATGGTCACCACAGGCGGACGAGTTTGAATGTTGCCTGATTTTTCATTGACGGCTTCTTGCAAATCATCTTCTAGCTTAGTTTCAGAAACAGGCACTAAAATATGACCAAATTCTTCGATGACAAGCCCTGCGGTATCTTGGTCAATGGTGTCGCCTTCACGCACCATCTCGCCCATCTTCATTAAGGCCTTAATGACTTCACGGACTTTGACTGCCATTTTTTGAGCCAAATCCGACACCACAATGCCCTCGCCCACTTCAACATTATGGACGATTTTTTCGACAGGCATCTCAAATTTGTGTTTATTTGCCTGAGATGATTTTAGACCACGAGCTTTGGTCTTAATCTCTCGCTCTTCTTGGTTGCGACGACCGCCTTTTTTACTGTTTTTGCCAGAGTTGCCAGCCGTGCCACGCTTAATTTCACGGCGTTCTTTTTCAAAGGATTCTTCTAATGCCTTACCCACCAAACCGTCAGCAAGCGGTGCATCATCTCTGGTACGCACCACAGCTGATGTGGCGGTCTCTTCATTATCATTGTAGCGACTTGCCATCTGCTTCATCTGCTCCAAAGTACGCTTTTGGGCTTCTTCGGCAGCTTTACGGCGAGTCTCAGCCTCCATTTGACGCAAACGGTCTTCTTCTGCTTCACGAGCCTGACGAGCGGCTTTGTCTTCGGCAGATTCTGTTTTGGCAGGCTTAGCTGGCTGAGCTTTTTTCTTATCAGTCTTGATTTCAACCGCCACCTCTTCTTTTTTGGTCTTTTTGACCACCACAGAAGCGGTTTCTGCTTTTTCGGCAGGAGCAGTATTGGCACGCATGGCAGCCAAAGTTGCCGCTTGGCGTTCTGCTGCTTCTTTTTTGCTGCGTTCAGCGGCTTGTTTTGCTTCGATGGCTTTGAGGCGTTCTTCTTCGGCTGCTTTTGCTTGGGCAGCGATTTGAGCCTCAATCTTGGCTGGATCTGGTTTTTCGTACACAACTTTCTTGGTGCGTACGACATTGACCGTCTTAGATTTGCCAGAAGTGCCTGTCACTTGGGCAGTTGAAGTGGTTCGAGATTTTAGACTGATGCGAGATTTTTTCTCGCCATGACTTTGTTTCAAAAAGCTGACCAGATGCTCTTGTTCCGCCTCGCTGACGACATCGTTTTCGCCACGAGCAGGCAAACCTGCATCGGTTAATTGTTTTAACACCACCTCTGGGGTCTGTTTTGAGATTTGGGCTAGTTCTTTAACTGTCTTATTCGCCATTCATTCACCTAATTTGTTTTGGCAATCCAGTCCATACCAAAACGGCACTTAGACTGGATTTTTTTAAATTGTGTGCCAAAACCCATTAGGCGGTTTTGGCAATATTAAAATCGTTGCACGCTCATCGCCATGCACCAAGCACAGCACGCATGATTACGCAAACCATGATTGACGAGCATTCATAATCAGCTTGCCTGCACTGTCTGCGTCCAAGCCTTCAATGTCTTCGATGTCGAACACCGCTTGCTCCGCCAAATCATCAAGCGTGATGATGTCACGCTCAGCCAATTTGTAGGCAATGGCTGGTGTCATGTCGTCCAGTGCAAGCAATTCAGCACTTGGCTCTTTGATGTTTTGCTGCTTGGCAATTTCATCAGCGATGATGACTTCTTTGGCACGGGCTTGTAGAGCAGCGATGGTTTCATCGTCCAAGCCGTCAATCTCATGAAACTCTTCGGCTGGGGCGTAGGCAACACTTTCAATGTCGGTAAAGCCGACTTCCGCCAAGACTTCTGCCAAATCACGATCCACTTCTAGACGCTCGTAGAACAAATCAATCACCGCTTGGCTTTCTGATTGTAGGCGTTCATTGTACTCTGATTCTAAAATCATGTTGAGCTTATAACCAGTCAATTCTGATGCCAAACGCACATTTTGACCTTGTGAGCCAATGGCACGAGCCAACTGATCACTGGTAGCAAAAATCACATCAGCTGTCTTGGTGTCTTCATCAATCACCAAGCCACTCACATCGGCAGGCTCTAAGCTAGAAATGATGTACTGTGCTGGGTCTTCATTCCACACCACCACATCGATGCGTTCGCCATCAAGTTCTTGCTGTACCGCCTGAATACGAGTACCACGCATGCCGATACACGCCCCCACAGGGTCGATGCGATGGTCGTTGGTCTTGACCGAGATTTTGGCACGCAATCCAGGCAGACGAGCCACATCACGAATCTCGATGATTTGCTCGCTGATTTCTGGTACTTCTTTATGCATCAAGGCAATCAGCATCTCATTATTGGTACGAGACAACATCAACTGCGGGCTTCTGCCATCACGATTGACTTGGTACAAAATGGCATTGACACGGCTTTTTGGACGCAGCAATTCTCTTGGTAAGGTCTGGTCTTTGGCAAGATAACCCTCTGCATTATCGCCCAAATCCACGATATACGCATCTCGGCTTTGTTTTTTGATTTCACCAGAAACAATCTCGCCCAAATGCGACTCAAACGCATCAGCCACCAAAGAACGCTCTGCTTCACGGATTTTTTGGATAATCACTTGCTTTGCCTGGGTAGCAGCAATACGACCAAATTCGATGGACTCAATCTGTTCTTCAACAATGTCGCCGATTTGATATTGGCTTTCGTCCAAATCACTGATGGCAAGCTGGCAAGCTGGCATCTCGTGGTCTTCATCAGCCACCACCGTCCAAAAACGATAAGTGTCATAATCGCCTGTCTTACGGTCAATATGCACACGAATCGCCACTTCTGGCTGCTCGGTATAAACTTTTTTCTTGGTAGAGACAACCAATGCCTGTTCGATGGCTTCAAAAATATCTTCAGGATTTAGCCCTTTTTCGTTACTGACGGTCTCGACCACGGTCAAAATTTCACGACTCATCTGTTTGAATCCTTATGAAGGGTAATGTGATTAAAATGATAAAATTAGTCTTCGTAAACCAAATGTGCCTTATCAACACTATCAAAAGCAATGTCAAATTCTAGCTTATCTTCGGTCACCACAGTCATGCTATTTTCATTGACTGCCTGCAAACGACCGACCACTTTTCGGCGTTTGGTATCGCCTGTACCAATGGCATGAATCAATCGCAAATTGATGATTTCGCCCACATATTCAGCCACCTGCTCACGAGTAAAGAGTGGACGATCAAAGCCAGGGCTAGACACTTCCAGCACATATTCGCCAGCGATGGGGTCATGCACATCGAGCACGCCTGATACCTGATGATTGACCGCAGAGCAGTCTTCGATGGTAACATGCTCACCTGCCGCACGATTTTCAGGCAGGCTTTCGATATAAATGCGAAGTAAGGATTTGCGTCCTTGTGGCATAAACTCAATGCCCCACAAATCCACGCCACACGCAGCAACCGCAGGGGCAATCAACTCTGTCAATTCAGCAACTTTACTTGATGGTTTCATAATCTACAATGAAATTCCTATAAAAATGGCAGATGATAAATACAAAAAAACCCACAAAACACATCGTTGGTGGGCAATCTTAATACCAGCCGAAAAGTTTGGATAATCCAAACACCTAATTTGGTTTACTTTGTCCAACTTAGGATTTTCTTTATAAAAGTGGTAGCGGGGGCTGGATTTGAACCAACGACCTTCGGGTTATGAGCCCGACGAGCTACCAGACTGCTCCACCCCGCATCAATGTCCTACTATTATAACCAATCTCTTGGTATTGTCAAGCAATTTTTTGAATATTTTTAATTTGGTGCGATCGGAGGGACTTGAACCCTCACGCCGTGAAGCACCACCCCCTCAAGATGGCGTGTCTACCAATTCCACCACGATCGCAAAACTTGGGTTATTCTACCCAAAAACTCAATCAATAGCAAGCAGCTTAGTGAGTTTTTTGTGCAGGAGCTGAGGTAGTTGCTGGCACATCAAGTCTTAGCTGGTCTTGGGCTTGTTTTTGGGCATGATACGCCAAAGCAAGACTGGTGATAAAAAAGATGGTTGCCAAAATCGCTGTCGCACGGGTCAAAAAATTGGCAGAGCCTGATGCACCAAATACCGTACCTGCCGCACCTGAGCCAAACGAAGCACCAGCATCTGCCCCTTTGCCATGCTGAATCAAAATCAATCCGCTCATCACGATGGCGACAATAATATGAATGGCTAAAATAACTGTAAACATAATCTTCTCAAAATAGCAAAAATCTGCTTTCTTATAAACTCATCAGATTGGCTAAATAGGGTCTGATGACACAAAATCAAGCAAATGCTTCAATAATCTGTGCAAAACTGTCTGCTTTTAGGGACGCACCACCCACCAAAGCACCGCCAATTTCATCAAATTGGGCAAATTGCCCAGCATTGCTGGCATTGACGCTGCCTCCATATAGAACGCTAACACCTGACAAGCCCATATTGGTTAGGACACTTTGGATATGGCGATGGGTATGCACCACTTCATCGACCGTTGGTGTCAGACCCGTGCCAATCGCCCACACAGGCTCATAGGCAATGATGAGCTTGCTTGCTGGCACTTCAATTGATGACAAAATCGCCAACTGCTCTTCTAGTACGGTGAGTGTCTGAGCGGCTGTATATTGTTCTTTGGTCTCGCCAATGCAAAACACCACTGTCAAATCAGCATGCAGTGCCTGCTGTATCTTGGCAGTCAGCAGTATCGTGCTTTCGCCATAATACGAACGGCGTTCTGAATGCCCAACAAGCACAAACTGAACCCCTGTATCAACAAGCTGAGCGGCTGACACATCGCCTGTGTAAGCACCCACATCAGCGGTAAACGCACAAATGTCTTGGCAACCAACCAAAATATCCGTCTTTGACAAAAGACCGCTCACCGCATCAAGATGCACCAAACTTGGGGCACAACCCACTTGCACTGTCTTGGTCTGACCGTTTAAGGTGGACAAAAACTGTGCCAGTTCCATCGCTTGGGCTTTGGTGGCTGGATTGGTTTTCCAATTACCGATGACATATTTGCTGTTTTTCATAAGACTTCCATTGATACAATAGCAATACACCCTAAACGCACCATTATAACCTAAATTCGCCAACAAATAAAAAGCATTTTGTAAATTTCACAAAAATCATCAAAAACACTTGGTATTTTGCTCAAAAAACGCTACTATCAGGGCAATATTTTATCCACTTGCTTAATTTGTATGATGAATACTGCTGTTTTTGGGCATGGGCTTGCCAAGATTTTATCCACGCATCAACTATTAGACCAAACAACCCTGCACACCGCCATACAAGACGCACGCAATCAGGCGATGCCCTTGGTCAGTCATTTGGTCGCTCAGCATCTACTGCCCGCCAGCACCATCGCCAATCTACTGAGCCAAACGCTTGGATTGACCGTGATGGATTTGGACGATTGGCATGAGGCTTTGCCTGATGATTTGGACGAAAAACTCATCACTCGCCATCGAGTGTTGCCCTTGCAAAGACAAGGACAATGGCTTAAATTAGCGATGAGCGACCCAACCAATCAAGAAGCCATTGACGCTTTTCGATTTGCCACCAGATTGCACATTGAGCCTGTACTGGTCGAAGAAGACAAGCTAAGCCAGTGGCTCCAAAAACAACATTTTGGCACACCCATCGAGCTTGATGGCGAAGAAATCATCGAAAACACCGATGATGATACAACCATCTTGGACACACCGACCGTCAAATTTGTGAATAAAATCCTAACAGATGCCATAAAATTACAAGCGTCAGACATTCATTTTGAACCCTATGAGACACAGTGTCGCATTCGCTATCGCATTGATGGCGTGATGCACACCATCAGCACTTTGGCAAACAGTCACGCCAATAAGATTGCCGCACGCCTAAAAATCATGGCATCGCTGGATATTTCTGAACGCAGAAAACCCCAAGATGGACGCATCAAACTGCCCATCAGTGAACACAAATCGGTGGATTTTCGAGTCAGTACCCTACCCACCTTATTTGGCGAAAAGGTCGTATTAAGAATCCTAGATGGGCAAAAATCTCTCATTGATATTGACAAACTTGGTCTTAATGATATTCAAAAACAGCAATTTTTGACCGCCATCAACAAACCACAAGGCATGATACTCATCACAGGTCCAACAGGCTCTGGCAAGACGGTGTCATTATATACCGCTCTTAGTTTGCTCAATCAAGAAAATCGTAATATTCTAAGTGCCGAAGACCCTGTGGAAATCTATCTTAATGGCATCAATCAGGTGAATATCAATCCAAAAATTGGACTGGATTTTCCCGAAGTACTACGAGCATTTTTACGCCAAGACCCTGATGTGATTATGGTGGGCGAGATACGAGATACTCAGACCGCCCAAATCGCCATCAAAGCCGCCCAAACAGGACATTTGGTCTTATCCACTTTGCACACCAATTCATCCAGCGAAGCCGTTGGTCGCTTGCATAGCATGGGCGTGGTCAATTTTTTGTTGGCTGATTCGGTAAGTCTCATCATCGCCCAAAGACTTGCCAGAAAACTATGCAGTGACTGCAAACGCCCCATCACAATCCCCAGACAAAGCCTAAGCGAAGCAGGATTTTCGCCAGCACAATGTGACAATCCACCTGTGATTTTTGAAGCGGTGGGCTGTCATCGTTGTCGAGATGGCTATCGTGGACGCATTGGTGTTTTTGAATGCCTGCCCATCACGCCTGACATCGCTGATATGATTATTCAACAAAAAAGCAGTCAAGACATCGCCAAACACAACTTTCAAGCAGGCAATCTGAGCCTCAAACAATCCGCCTTACAATTGGTGGCTGACGGCATCATCAGTTTGCAAGAAATGTATCGGGTGATACATGACTAAATCCAAACACTTTCGCTACAAAGCCATCGACCGTCGTGGACAGACAGTCAAAGGCGACATACAAGCCAGCAATCCTGCTCTTGCCAAAGTATCGCTGACAAAACAAGGGTTGTCTGACATTCGCCTGTCGGTCGCCAGCAAACCTCTGTTGCCACGCAGCACCAAAGTCCACTCAAAAGAATTACTCATCGTACTAAGAACGCTGGCAACCTTAGTGCAGGCTGGCATCATGCTGGATAAAGCATTATCCATCATCGCCCAAAACACCCATCATCGCCATCTAAAACAAGTCATCACACAAATCAGGCAAGACATCGAATCTGGGCTAAGTTTTGCCCATGCCATCAAAAAACACCAGTACATCTTTGGACGCTTGACCATCGCCCTCATCGACGCTGGCGAACAATCTGGCACACTAGATATGATGCTCATACAGCTTGCCAATCATCATGAAAATCAGGTCAAACTCAAACAAAACCTTCATCAAGCCCTGCGATATCCTGTGGCGGTTGTGGCTGTGGCACTGATTGTGATGACGGTGCTACTACTCAAAGTCGTCCCAAGTTTTGCCAAGACCTTTGAATCGATGGGTAGTCAGTTGCCGTTATTGACTCAGCTGGTGCTACAATTATCAGAAATATTGCGTGCCTATTTTTGGTATGGTTTTATCATGTTGGCTGCCATATCCGCATTCATCGGCTGGCGATATCGTCGTCGTCAATCCACTCGTCTGTATCTTATCAAGCACATCATGCGAATACCTGTGATTGGTCAATTACTCAAAGACAGTGCCAATGCCAGATTTGCCAGTGCACTTGCCATCACTTTTGGTGCAGGGGTGGCGTTGCCACACGCCATACAGCTGGCAAGCCACGCCACGAATGATGAACTGTTCATCGAGCAAATGCACACGCTCAAATCCCAAGTGCAGACAGGCAGCACCCTAACCAGCGCCGCCAAGCAATCGGGTCTATTTACACCCATCAGCATACAGTTGATGATGATTGGCGAAGAATCTGGACAGCTGACACAAATGCTTGACAAAATCGCTTTGTATCATCAAGATGCCGTGCAACAAACAACCAAAACCCTGCTTAATATGCTAGAACCCATCATCATGATTGTGCTGGGCGTATTGGTTGGGACTTTGGTATTGGCGATGTATTTACCGATTTTTTATTTGGGCATAGGGTCATAAGATGATGTGGATTATTGGTCTATTCGTGGCAATCATTGGAGCCTGTATGGGCAGCTTTATCAATGTCATCATTCATCGCTTGCCCATCATGATGTATCAACAATGGCATCAAGACATCATACAATACTTGCAAGAGAAGTCTTTATCCACCGACTGCCAAACAGAACTCATCGCCCAACTGTCTGACAGTCAGCCCATCAATCTATCCTATCCTGCATCACATTGTGTGCATTGCCATCATCGCATTGCTTGGCGTGACAACATTCCCATCATCAGCCATCTGCTTTTGGGTGGCAGATGTCGGCATTGCCAAAATCCAATCGCCAAAAGCTATCTACTCATCGAACTGATGGCAATGTTGCTTAGCGTGATGAGCCTTGGGGTGTTTGGCATATCCATGCAGTTATTGTGGGTATTGGCTTTTGTGTATCTTTTGCTGGCACTATCCGCCATTGACTACAAACATCAGCTATTGCCCGACCGACTGGTGGTGATATTAGGACTGCTGGGCATGATTGCCAATGTCAATCATACTTTTGCCACAGCCAATGATGCCTTGCTTGGTGCGGTGGCAGGCTTTGGTGTGTTATGGCTTATCAATGCCATCTATCGACTCATCACAGGGCATGACGGCATGGGGCTTGGCGATGCCAAATTACTGGGCGTATTGGGTATTTGGCTGGGAGTTTGGCTGCTGCCTTTGGTGCTGTTTGTCGCCGCTTTATTTGGGGTGGCGGCAGGTCTGTATCATCAAAAACAAGGCACTCATCGTTTTGCCTTTGGGCCTTATTTGAGCATCGGCGGTGTGGTTGGGCTATTTTTTGGCAAGGCAGTGATGGCGTATCTATTCATGCCAATCGGATGAATTGGTTGGTGGCGGTCTAAAATATGCTTAGACCAAGTTTTTTTCGCCCCAAACCATTAGAACAAGAAAGCCATTATCGTTTGACAAACCAACCATGCACCGCTTTCTTGGTTGCTTATTTTTAAGCCCCAAACTCATTTTTTTAATAAAATACAGGAATTTATGATGATTATCATTGGTCTAACAGGCGGTATTGGTAGTGGCAAAACAGCGGTCAGTGACTATTTTGCAGGACTTGGCATTGATGTCATTGATGCTGATGTCATCGCCCACAAACTCACCCAAAAAGGCAGCGATACTCTAAAAAAATTACAGCACACCTTTGGCGATTGGGTCATCGACCAAGAAGGTAACTATGACCGCAAAGCCATGCGAGCTTATGTCTTTGACAACCCTGATGCCTTACAAAAACTTAACGCCATCATGCACCCTGCCATCAAAGATGCCATCAATCAAGCACTGGCAATGGCGACATCAAGCTATGTGATACTCTCAGTGCCATTATTATTTGAAACCAGACACAACCAGCCAAGCCTACTGTCCTTGTGTGATTATTTACTTGTCATCGATGTGCCAACATCACTACAACAAACCAGAGCCAGTCAGCGAGACGGTAACAGCCTTGCCCAAATCCAATCCATCATCAACAAACAAATTAGCCGTGCTGACAGACTGGCATTGGCAACAACGCTAGGGGCGGATATTATCCAAAATACAGGCACGCTTGATGAGCTGTTTGCCAAACTTGCCCCATTACACCAAAAATATCAACAGCTTGCTCAGTCAAATACTGCCCAATAAAAAAACGCAAGATTCATCAAATAAACCTTGCGTCATCAAGCCATGCGGGCAGTCTAAGTTTTAGCAGTATGTCACATTAGCTTGACATACCACTTGCCCCAAGCTCATTATTTTTTGCCAGCCTCAATCTGAATGTCAAGTTTGACTGACTTACTCATGCCCACATCAACCAAATAATTCATGCCCCATTTGGTACGGTCGATGGTTGCGGTAAAATCACCACCACACACTTGGGTTTTTAGCATTGGGCTGTCGTAGCAATTAAATTTGTTGGCAATCAAGCGAACAGGGTGAGTCTTGCCCAACAAAGTCAGCTTGCCATCAACTGATTTAAGTTTATTTTTTACAAAATTAAATCTGGTTGATTCAAAACGCATTGTCGGATAAGCTTCTGCATTGAACAAATCCGCTGATAGCAGATGCTGGGTAAATTGTGGCGAGCTGGCTTGTAGATTCTTGACAGGAATCTCGATGTCTAGCTTACCCTTGCGTTTGGCTTGGTCAAAATCAACCTGACCTGTCAATCCATAAAAACCACCCACATTGGTGCTGGTCTTAAAGTGGTCAATGGCAAATCTGGCATTGGTGTGAAATGGGTCAATCTCATAAGTTGCCGCCATCGCTGAGCTGGCAGTCGCTACCGCCACAAGAGCGGTCAATAGTTTGGCTTTCATCATATTTTCCTGCAAAGTGAATGAATCATACTGTTTGGTATTATGCCAAGTTTTCATCAGTTGCACAAGGCAACAAAAACGCAACTTCATTTTGCAAAAATGCAAAGATAGCAATAACAACACTCAAACATTGACATAATCTTTGGCATCAGGCAACCACATACTCATCATCAAGGAGGCTTGCTTGATGCTATTGGGGTCGTTAATAAGATGACGAGCAATCACGCCTGCTGCTTCTAGCAACGCTTCATCACGGACAATATCCGCCAAATAATAACCCATATCGCCTGTTTGGCGTTTGCCCAACAACTCGCCTGCACCACGCAGTTCAAGGTCTCTTTGAGCAATGACAAAGCCGTCCGTACTGTCTCTTAATACATTCAATCGCTCAATCCCTGTGGGCGATAACGGTGCTTGATACAGCAGCACACAAAAACTTTTGGCACTGCCACGCCCCACCCGACCACGCAACTGATGCAGCTGAGATAGCCCCAATCGCTCGGCATTCTCAATCACCATCAAAGAGGCATTTGGCACATCAACACCCACCTCAATGACGGTTGTCGCCACCAACAAATCGATGTTTCCCTCTTTAAAAGCCTGCATGGTTGCCTGTTTTTCGCCAGCTTTCATCTTGCCATGCACCAACCCCAAACGAATATCCAATCGGTCACATAAATCTTCATACATCAGCTGTGCTGATTGAGCGTCCAGCGTGCTAGATTCCTCAACCAAAGGACACACCCAATATGCCTGTTTGCCTGCCTTGCAATTTTCACGAATGCGTTCGATGACCTCATCTCGGCGGTCTCGATTGATGGTGGCGGTGGTGATGGGAGTGCGATTGGGTGGCAGTTCATCAATGACGGACACATCCATGTCGCCATACATACTCATTGCCAGCGTACGAGGAATGGGTGTGGCGGTCATCGTCAGTTGGTGTGGGGTGCTGTTTGCCACGCCTTTATTGGTGAGTTTAAGTCGTTGTTCCACACCAAATCGATGTTGCTCATCAATGATGACCAAACCCAATTTGGCAAAGACCACGCTGTCTTGAAACAAAGCGTGCGTCCCTACGACAATCTGCACCTCATTTTCGGCAATGCGATGCAGCATCTGTGAGCGTTCTTTGGCAGTCTGCTTGCCAGCCAACCAGCCAACACCAATCCCAAGTGGCTCAAACCATTTTTGAAAATTGATGAGATGCTGTTCCGCCAAAATCTCGGTCGGTGCCATGATTGCCACCTGCCACCCACTATCCAACGCACGACACGCCACCATCGCAGCGACCAGCGTTTTGCCAGCACCGACATCGCCTTGTATCAAGCGAAGCATCGGCTGAGAGGTTGCCATATCCGCCACTGCATCGCCAATCACTCGCTGTTGAGCATTGGTTAGCTTAAACGGCAACCCTTCTGCCAATTTTGTCGCCAATGGGCTATCGGTTTGACACAAGGGTGCTTTATGGGCATAAACATTATTTCTGCGAAACAAAAAACTTAGCTGATGAGCGACCAATTCTTCGATGATAAGCCTGCGACAAGCTGGGTGACTACGGTCTTTTAGCCCTGCCAAAAGCTGTGTTTGGCTAAAAATATCAGCGTGTATGTCAGGCAAATGAATCTGCCGTAATGCTGGCAAAACATCGCTCAATCCTGCCATACCAACAAGGGCAAGCTGCTCATCATGCAATCCATACAGCCCATCATGCGAAACGGTTTGCAAGGCTAAGCGTACCAACTGACGAATCTTGTTTTGGTGCAGACCCTTAACCGATGGATAAATTGGCAGCAATCCTGTCTGGGCAGATTGCGTGCCTGTCAAATAAAACTCTGGGTGCGACATCTGCACGCCATAATGGCTGATTTTAATTTCGCCAAATGCCGTGATTTTTGCCCCAATCGTCATCGTATTGACAAGCGAAGCATAGCTACTAAAAAACCTTAGCACCACAAGCCCTGTCTCATCTTCAAGCGTGACCGACAGACCTGTGCGATTTTTTTCAACATCAATCACCACGCCTGATACCAATGCCGTCATGCCATGTTCTAGCTGAATCATGGGTACAATACGGCTGCGATCTTCATAATCTCGTGGCAGGTGCATGAGCATATCAAAAATACGCACAATGCCAAGCTGTGCCAAACGGTTTGCCAATGCTTGCCCCACGCCTGCCAAAGCAGTGATGGGCAAATGAACGGCAGGAATCTGATGAGACATAATGATTACTTATTGATTGATTAGACGCGAAAAAGTGTTAGCAAAATTTTAAAATAATTTATCCATAAAAGCAAAAATGATTTTATCATGGCATATCAGATACAAAATCGCTACGCAAGCCCACTACTTTTTTGCCAAATATCTGGTCAAGCTGTGCTACACTTGCCAAAAATTGATTGGGCGTTTTGTCAATACGCCAAACCAGCACAAGGTTGATTATGAATACAGCACTTCGTACGGCAGTTGCCACCTCTTTATCAGCGATTTTTCTGACAGCGTGTAGCTCGATTGATGCACCATCAACCACCCCAAAAACCACCGTCAAACCTGCCACACCAGAGCGTCCTGTGGTGGCATTGGTGCTGGGCGGTGGCGGTCTGCGTGGTTTTGCTCATGTGGGTGCGATTCAGGCACTAGAAGAAAACGGCATTTATCCTAATATGGTGGTCGGTACCAGTGCTGGGGCGATTGTCGGCTCGATGTACGCCTCTGGCAAAGACAGCAAAAGTCTAACAAGCATTGCCTTGCGACTATCGCCACATGAGCTGATTGATTTTAGCCCATCAAAACAAGGCTTGGCAACAGGGGAAAAGCTACGCCAATACATCAACGCCCAAACTGGCAATCGCCCCATCGAGCAGCTGCCCATTCGTTTTGTGGCGGTAGCAACTGACATGCAGGATAAAAAGGCGGTGGCATTCTCATCAGGCGAGACAGGGCTGATGGTGCAAGCCTCTGCCAGCGTGCCAAATTTCTTTGTGCCGCCACGCATTCCAGTCGATACTGGCAAAAAATACATTGACGGCTCAAACACCGCTTTACTGCCAGCCGCCATCGCCAAAGAACTTGGGGTAGATGTCGTCATCAGCGTGGATATCATGGCAAATGCCAAAGACCGCACCAACGCACAACACGACCTAGAACATCAAGACAAGAACACCAATAACACCATCTCCATCGGTCGAGACGATAAAGGCATCACCGCCAAATGGGGCAAAGACACCTTTAATATCCCAATCGATTTATCACAGATTGACCAAGCCACCAAAGACCTGCCGTTTGAGCTGCCCTTAGGAGAAATCATCGGTGGCGTGCTGGGTGCTTTTCCACAGATTGCTGAAATTCCCCTGCCAAAAGGTCTGCCCAATACTTTGCCAAAAAGCCAAGAGGAATTTTATCAATTTTTGGGCAATATTGGCATCAACAATAAAGCCAAAGCTGCTGACATTAAGGCAAGCGATGTGCTGATTCAGCCACAGACATACAAAGTTGGTTTTAATCAAGAAGACCGCCAAGCTCTGATAACATCTGGCTATCAAGCGACACTTGCCCAAATACCCGCCATCAAAGACGCCATACAAAACGCCAAATATACCCTTGTTGGCACAACTCAATAATCAGCACCCATCAAAAAACCGCTTGCCCTAGGATGATAAGGACAAGCGGTTTTTTTAATGATTGGCGTGTATCCATCAACAAACAAGGCTGGCTCATACTCGCTCGATGATGGTGGCAATACCCTGACCTAAACCAATGCACATCGTGGCAAGCCCAAGCTGGGTATCTTGTTGTTCCATCACATTGATGAGTGTGGTGGTGATTCTTGCCCCAGAACAACCCAATGGATGTCCTAACGCAATCGCACCGCCATGATGATTGACAATGTCTTGTTTGTCATACAGTCCCAAGCCTTTTAGCACAGACAAGCCCTGTGCTGCAAAAGCCTCATTAAGCTCAATGGTCTGAATATCCGCCAATGACAAACCTGCTCTTTTCAGTGCCTTTTGGGTGGCTGGCACAGGTCCATAGCCCATGATGGCAGCATCACAGCCTGCCACCGCCATTGAGCGGATTTTGGCTCGTGGTTTTAGTCTCAATGCCTTGGCTTTTTGAGCGGACATTACCAGCATGGCAGACGCTCCATCAGATAAAGCGGAGGAAGAGCCTGCCGTTACTGTGCCGTTGGCAGGGTCAAAGACGGGTTTAAGTTTTTGCAGGCTTTCTAAATTGGCATCAAAACGAATGACTTCATCTGTCTTGCATAGCTGCAAATTTCCCGCCTCATCATGCCCTTCTACACCCACGATTTCATTGGCAAATTTACCTTCTAGGGTGGCTTTGGCGGCTTTTAGGTGGGAATTTAGGGCAAACACATCTTGTTCTTGTCTGCTAATACCATTGATACGCCCCAGCATTTCGGCGGTCAAGCCCATCATGTTTGAAGCACGAGCAAAGTGCTTGGAGGCTTTTAGGTTGGGGTCAATGCCATGCGTCATGCCCACATGACCCATATGCTCCACCCCGCCAATGATGAACATATCGCCTTGATGAGTCATGATTTGGGCAGCAGCTGTATGTAATGCTTGCATCGATGAACCGCAAAGGCGATTGACCGTCTGAGCAGCGACAGTTTTTGGCACGCCTGCCAACAAAGAAGCATAACGAGCAATGTTCCAGCCCTGCTCCAAAGTCTGATTAACACAGCCCCAAATCACATCTTCTAACTGAGCAGGGTCAATGTCATTTCGTTCAATCAACGCACGAATCAATGCGGCTGACAACTCATCAGCTCGCACATGGCGAAACATACCATTTTTGGATTTACCCATGGCAGTTCGAACACCATCAACAATCACCACATCGGTTGGATTTAGTACAGTCATGATGATTTCCTTATATTATGATTGATAAAAAGTTTCGCCAGTCTGTGCCATTTGACGCAGCTTGTCAGGAGCTTGATACGCCTTACCAAGATGAGCATAACGGTCACACAATGCCACAAATGCCTCAACGCCAATTTGGTCGATGTAGCGACATGGACCGCCCCTAAATGGCGGAAATCCCACGCCCAAAATCATCGCCATGTCCGCTTCGGCAGCACTTGCCACGATATTGTCTTCCAAACAACGCACCGTTTCATTACAAAACGCCACCATCATGCGGTCGATGATTTCTTGGTCATCAAAGGCTCGCTTGTCTGTTTGTACCTCTGCCAATAGCTGATGAGTTGTTTCATCGACCAGTTTCTTTGGTTTGCCTTTTTTATCAATTTCATAGCGATAAAAGCCAAGCTGATTTTTTTGACCCAAACGATTTTGTCCATACAGATGCTCAATACCACCTGTATAATCTGGCTTCATGCGGTCAGGAAAACCCTCTGCCATCACGGCTGCACCATGCACACCTGTATCCAAGCCCACCACATCAATCAGATACGCAGGCCCCATTGGCCAACCAAAATGCTCCATCGCTTTGTCAATCTGAACAAAGTCAGCCCCCTCTTTGATGAGCAAATCAAACGCACCAAAATAAGGAAATAACACACGATTGACCAAAAATCCAGGGCAATCATTGACCACAATCGGTGTTTTGCCCATCTTTTGAGCCAACGCCACAGTTGTTGCCACTGCTTCATCAGAGGTCTTTTCGCCACGGATGATTTCCACCAAAGGCATTCGATGAACAGGGTTAAAAAAGTGCATGCCCACAAAATTTTCTGGGCGTTTTAACGCAGTAGCAAGGTTGGTAATAGAAATGGTTGAAGTGTTAGAAGCGATGATGGCATCATCTTTGGTGAGTGCCTCAACCTCTGCAAGCACGCTCTTTTTGATGGCTGGATTTTCAACCACCGCCTCAATGACAATATCCACCTCGCCAAAATCTGCATAGCTTAGCGTTGGTCGGATTGTTGATAGCACTTGTCCCATTTTGACTGGGTTGATTTTGCCTTTGTCCACTTCTTTGGCAAGCAGTTTGCCAGCCTCGTTCATGCCGAGTTCTAATTGGGCTGATTTAATGTCTTTCATGATGATGGGCAGACCTTTAACCGCTGCTTGATAAGCGATACCGCCACCCATAATCCCTGCACCAAGCACGGCTGCCGTCTTGATGTCATGAGCGTGCTTGCTGTGTGATTTGGCAAGTTTTTTGACCAGTTGGTCGTTTAAAAATAATCCAACCAACGCCTGTGCTTGCAAGGTTTTGGCAGCTTTGGCAAAACCTGCGACCTCAATTTTAATCGCCTCATCACGATGCAAATTGGCGTGTTTTTCAATGGCATCAAGTGCCAACGCAACCGCTGGATATTGTTTTGGATTGGCTTTGGCAAAAATCATGCCTTTGGCACTATTAAATGCCATCGCCTGTTCCAGCTCGCCAAGCTGAATGGGGCTTTGTTTTTCAATACGGCGAGCTTGCCAATCAAAATCACCATTGATGCACTTTTGCACCAAATCCATCGCTGAATCAAACAACTGCTCATCAGCCACCACAGCATCAACCAGACCAATTTTTAGGGCATCTAAGGGTCGATAGGTTTTGCCTGTGGCGATGGCCTCTAAGGCATTGTCCACACCAATCAGACGACTGGCTCGCACCGTGCCGCCCCAACCAGGATAAATACCCAGCTTGGTCTCAGGCAATCCAATTTGCCCCAAACCATTCATCACTCGGTATTCACACACCAAAGTCATCTCACAACCACCGCCCAATGCCGCACCGCCAATGGCAGCGACTTTTGGAAATGGCAAATCCTCAAAACGGCTAAATACCTGATTGACCTGCAATAGCCAGTTTTCAAGCCATTCCTGAGGCTGTCCAAAATACCCCACAAATTCGGTAATGTCCGCCCCTGCAATAAAGACCGACTTATTGGAAGTCAGTACCAAGCCTTTGATGTTTGGTGTTTGTTCAAGCACGCCAACCACTTCGGCAAATTCTTGATTGGTGGTTTTGTCAAATTTATTGACGCTACCGTCTTTGGCATCAAAACACAGCTGCACAATGCCATCGCCATCTTTGACAAAGTCCAGCCAAAGATTATTTCCTTGATAAATCATAAACTCTCCTGATTAAAAGGTTTGTCATCATTGTTTTGCTAATATAGCACACCCATTGGTGGATTGGCACATCAGGCGATGATGAAAAATGACTGATGGGTCATGATTTTTATTCTAGTGATTCATGGATTTTTGCTATCATTAGCCAAATTTTCACCAAGTAAACATATGTACCCATTCATTCGTCTTGCCAAAACCATTGGCAAAAGCAGTTATCACACCCTAAAAGGCAACACGCTTGCACCAACCGACACCAGTCAGGTTGAGTTTATTTGCAGTATCAATGATATTGATAATTTTTTGGAAATGAACAATGGCAGAATTTTGACCTTGTTCGACTTGGGGCGAAATGATTTTGCCATTCGTTCAGGGCTTGGCAAAAAACTGCTCGCCAATCGCTGGGGCTTAGTTGTCGCTGGTAGCACCATTCAATACCGCAAACGAGTGCGATTATTTGATAAAATTCGCATTGATACTCGCATTGCTGCCATTGATGAACGCTGGTTTTATATTGAACAAGTAATGTATTGCAATGGCAAGCCTGCCTCGCACGCTTTGCTGCGTACAGGTGTTACCAATCTGCTGTCAGGCAAAACCTTGCCAGCACAGACGGTACTTGATGCCATCGGTCATGGCGACCTTATCATCGAGCCAGACACTTGGGTTCAAGCGTGGATTGATGCCGACAAACTACGCACCTTTCCTACAAAATAAGTCATCAAGCCGATAAAAATCCCCAAGCATTTTACTTGGGGATTGTCAGTTAGCGGATTATTGGCGATTTTCCCTCGTTAATCACTTCGGCAGTAACCACCACCTCGCTAATACCTTGCATGCTTGGCAGCTCGTACATCGTATCCAACAAAGCATTCTCAACGATTGAACGCAAGCCCCTTGCTCCTGTTTTTCGCTTCATCGCTTGCTTGGCGGTGGCAACCAAAGCCTCTGGTTCAAAACTTAGCTTCACGCCTTCCATCTCAAACAGATACTGATACTGTTTCACCAAAGCATTTTTTGGCTCAGTTAGAATCTGCACCAATGCCGCTTCATCAAGCTCTGCAAGACTTGCGATGACTGGGAGACGACCGATTAACTCTGGAATCAGACCAAATTTAATCAAGTCCTCCACTTCCACTTCGCCAAACAGCTCAGTAATGCTCGACTCGTCCTGTGCCTTGACATCAGCATTAAAGCCAATGCCTGTCTTCTCAGTACGCTGACGAATGACCTTATCAAGTCCTGCAAACGCCCCACCCACAATCATCAATATGTTACTGGTATCCACCTGAATCATCTCTTGGCGTGGGTGCTTACGACCGCCTTGTGGAGGAATGTTGGCAACCGTTCCCTCAATAAGTTTTAATAAGGCTTGTTGCACACCCTCGCCTGACACATCACGGGTGATGGACGGGTTTTCGCTCTTTTTGGAGATTTTATCAATCTCATCAATATAGATGATGCCCTTTTGGGTCTTTTCGATGTCATAGTCTGCCGCTTGAAGTAGCTTTTGGACAATGTTTTCGACATCTTCACCCACATAGCCAGCCTCAGTCAAAGTGGTTGCGTCCGCCATCGCAAATGGCACATCAAGCATTTTTGCCAAAGTCTGTGCAAGCAAAGTCTTGCCCGAACCTGTCGGTCCAATCAACAAAATATTACTTTTGGCAAGCTCAATCGTTTCTTGATTCTCTTGCTGATTTTGGGCAACTTTTAGGCGTTTATAATGATTGTACACCGCCACTGACAAGGCTTTTTTGGCAGCGTCTTGCCCGATGACATAATCGTCCAAATGCTCTCGTAACTGCTTAGGAGTAGGCAGTGGTTTATTTAGCCATTCCCAAGTCGATTCATGGTCGCTGTCTTGCTCTTTTTCAAAGCTGGTTTTGTCATCGCTTTTTTTGGCGGTCTTGGTTGGTTTTAAGCCCAACAAATCACCACAATTTTCCACGCATTCATTACAAATGCACACGCCCTCTTCGTTGCCTGCGATGAGTTTGTCAATCTCTGGCTTGGATTTACCACAAAACGAACAGCTTGATGGGTCTTTTTTACTCATGATTTTCTCGTTCTGCTCCAATTACGCCAAGGCTTTTGGGCGTTTGTCCAAAACCACATCGACCAAACCATACGCTTTGGCTTGTTCGGCACTCATAAAGTTATCTCGGTCAGTATCTTTTTCCAATTGCTCAACCGTCTGACCTGTATGCTGAGCAAGCAGTTGATTAAGTTTGGCTTTTAGTTCAATGATTTCTCTGGCATGAATCTCAATGTCTGATGCCTGACCACGAAAACCACCCAAAGGCTGATGAATCATGATACGAGAATTGGCAAGTGCGTAGCGTTTGCCTTTTTCACCCGCTGACAACAAAAATGAACCCATGCTGGCAGCCTGTCCCAAGCAAATGGTTGAAACATCAGGCTTGATGAAATTCATCGTATCATAAATCGCCATGCCAGCCGTCACCACACCGCCTGGCGAGTTGATGTACAAATGAATGTCTTTTTCTGGATTGTCCGCTTCCAAAAACAAAAGCTGGGCAACAATCAGATTTGCCATATTGTCTTCAACTTGTCCTGTCAAAAAAATCACTCGCTCACGCAACAAGCGAGAAAAAATATCAAAAGAACGCTCGCCACGACCTGATTGTTCGATAACCATCGGCACAAGTGCGTTTTGCGGTGCATGATAGCTGTCCATCAGCTGATCATAAAAAGGATTATTTTTTAGAGTATTCATAATATTTACCAAAAATCCATTCATCAATAAGGCTAAAAGCCCCAAACAAGCCAATCGCAGGTTTGGGGCTAAGATAAGTTTAACCAAAATTAGCCAAACTTAGGCTTAGATGGCTTGTTGCTGTGCAGCCGCTAGCAGCTCTTGGTATTTGACTTCTTTGTTAGTTACCTTGCCTTGACTTAGTAGATAATCAACCACTTGGTCTTCTAGTACCACAGATTCTACTTGGGCACGCTGAGCTTTGTCATTGGTGTAGTACTCGATGACTTCTGCTGGGTCTTCATAGTTTTCAGCAGCTTCTGCGATGAATGCAGACACACGCTCTTGGTCGATTTCAATTTTTTGACTTTCGATGATTTGGCTAACCAATACGCCCAAACGCACTGCACGCAATGCTTGATCTTCAAACAGTTCATTTGGCAGCATATTAGCGTCAAAGCTGGCTGGGTTTGCACCAAACTGCTGAGCAAAACGGCTTAGCATCAACTGACGCTGACGGTCAATCTCTTGGTCAAGCATTGCTTTTGGCACATCAAACTCATTTTTTTCAAGCAATGCATCAAAAGCCGCCTGCTTGACTTGGTTGCGACCAGCGTGCTTCACTTCACGCTCCATGTTTTTGCGAACATCAGCTTTTAGCTTGTCAAGACCGCCTTCGGTCACACCAAATAAAGCAAAGAATTCATCATTTAATTCTGGCAAAGTTGCAACTTTGACTTCTTTAACTTTGATGGCAAATTGAGCTTCTTTACCTTTTAGGTTTTCAGCTTGATAATCTTCTGGGAAAGTAACCGTGATGGTTTTTTCTTCGCCAGCTTTCATGCCTTTCATGCCATCTTCAAAGCCTGGAATCATACGACCTGAGCCGATGACCAAAGTGTAATCAGTGGCACTACCGCCTTCAAATTTTTCGCCATCGATTGAGCCTTCAAAATCAAAAGTCGCTTGGTCGCCATCTTCAATCGCACCATCTTTGATTTCAAAAGTTTGGCGTTGTTTTTGTAGGTTTTCAATCATCACATCAACATCTTCGTCAGACACGCTGGCAACTTGGCGTTCTACTTCGATGTCGCTTAGACCTTTGACTTCCACTTCTGGGAAAGTTTCAACGGTTGCTTGATATACCAAGAAATCATCTTCTAGCTTAACATCGTCGATGTTTGGCACGCCAACCACACGGATTTTTTCGTTTGACAGTGCTTCAAACACAGTATCACGAATCACATCGTTGATGACTTCTTGTTGGATACCAGCACCATATTGGGCACGAATGTGTGATACAGGCACTTTGCCCTTACGGAAACCATCAATCTTGGCAGTTTTTGCCACGCTGCGGATGCGGCTTTCAACTTGGTTTTGGATATTGCCAACAGGCACTTTAACGGTTAGCTGTGTTTCTTTGTCAGAGATGACATTCACAGAGACTTGTAAATCGCTCATAATTCCACCTTATAAAAATTCAATCAATCATCAATCACTTGATAATCAACATAAAATCTGATTGGCAAAAATGCCATAAAAGTCATTCATTATAGTATTTTTTGGGCAAGATTACAACTGTGTTAGGCAATGCAAATATGGCAGCAGTTTTATTGACAATAAATCATAAAAAATTTCTTATTTATACTTAAAAATAGTATTGATTATCAATATCGGCTGCTGTATACTAAATTCAAAATCCAGCAAAAGTTTTTTGTTTGTGGCGAGCTTGTCAAGCCATAACGAAAAACCGTTTTACCCTTCAACAATCTCAGGGCGAACGGTTTGTACAGTTTTGATATGAATTGAGTGTATTATCACATTGCTATGATTTTTATCATATTTGCAAGCAATAAGTACCAAACCTTAATCATCACATAAAGGATTATGTATGACTGCCAACAAACCCATCTTAACCATCGGTCGCTATCAGCTTGTTTATCGCAGCTCCCAAGATTTTGATTCCTTAGCCAAACAAGAACAAGATGAGAGCATCAACTGGACAATGCTGTACTTGTCTGCCAATATGGGCGTGTTTTTTGCCCTGACTCATCTGATTTTTGGCACACTAGATGGTATCGGCACACCAGTATGGCTGATGCTTGGCGTGGAATTTGTCATCTTATTTGCCGCCATATTTGGTCTAAGAGCGTGGCTGTCCTCATTTAAGCTGATTGACACCAAAAACATCGCCCCTACACCCAGTCAGCACCACCAAGATTGGCTACAAGAAGTCTTGTTGTTCATCTTGGCTTTGCTGGGCGGTGTGCAGTTTTATGCTCGCCATTGGACCGACCTGCCAGCCTCGTCTGGTGTGATGATGGCACTTAATCTGGCTATTTTAGCCTTAGCAGTGCCATACTACATCAGGCAAATCCGTGCTTGGCTTCGCTGATAAAATTAAAGACTGGTTTTGATTTGTTCTAGTAGCTTAGTCATCGCCTGACCACGATGGCTAAGCTGATTTTTTTGGCTTTTTTCAAGCTGTGCTGAGCTTTTGCCAAGTGCAGGCAGCCAAAAAAGTGGGTCATAGCCAAATCCATTATCCCCCACAGGCTTAGACAACACCTCGCCAGACCAGATGCCCTGTGCGATGATGGGTAGTGGGTCATTGGCATGGCGAACAAAGACAAGCACGCACACAAAAAAAGCCGATACCGCCTGCCCTTGTTCAAAATAAGGGGTCAGCTCTTTGATGAGTTTGGCGTTATTGGCGGCATCATCACCGTGCGTACCAGCATAGCGTGCCGAATAGATGCCTGGCATATTACCTAAAACAGGCACGCAAAGTCCAGAATCATCAGCAATGGCAGGCAGTCCGCTGGCACGAGCAGCGTGGCGTGCCTTGATGACGGCATTTTCCACAAAACTTAATCCATCTTCGATGGCGTCATCAATGCCCAATGTCCCTTGTGCCACGATTTGCACTCCCAAATCAGCACCATCAAATAAGGCTTGAAATTCGCTTAATTTACCCTGATTATTACTTGCCAGAACCCAAGTTTGCATTGTACTACCCTCAATGATTTAAGATAATTTTGCTAAAAAATAATCGCATTGTAGCACGATTTGGGGCATAATATGGCACGTTTTGTCATCAGCATGAATGACAAAAAATCATCAATCAACATTCAACAACAAGGAAATAATGATGTCTGTACTTGATTTGACAACCAGCCGATTGGACAGTCGCCTAAAACTGATTGATTTTCGTCAAGCGACCCCAGAAACACTCCAACAATTAACCGAACAAGCATTGCTAGATGCTGAAAATTTCTTGGATAATCTGGGCGACACTAGCCTGCTTAGTCCTGACCAAGCGATTGACATCATCGAACAATTTAATACATTGACCGCCAAAATCGAACGCCCTGCTGGGATATTAATGCACCTAAACTATGTAGTCAGCAACGACAAAATCCGTCACGCACATCACGAAGTTTTGCCAAAATTATCCTCTTTTAGTACCAAAGTTGGACAATCGGTGGCGTTGTACCAAATTTATAAAACCTTACAAGATAATTTTGAACAACTAGATGGTGCATACCAAACAGACGCTCACGCCCAAGCCATCAACAAAGCACTCCAAAACTTCGTGCTATCAGGCGTGGCACTAGATGACGACAAAAAAGCTCAATTTGCCCAAATTCAAAGTGAGTTGTCCTTGCTGAGTGCTAAGTTTGCCGACAACACCATGGACGCCAGTAATCATTATGCTCGTCCATTGCACGCTCACGAACTTAGTGGCATTAGCGAAAATGGTCTGGCACTACTCAAAACTGCTGGCGATAATTATAAGCAAAAAAATCCAGATGCCAAATTGCCAACCGATTATGTGGCAACCTTAGACATTCCGATGTACTTTGCCATCATGCAGTTTGCTGATGATAGAGTCTTGCGTGAAGAAGTCTATCACGCCTACACAACTCGTGCCTCCGACCAAAGCCCTGATACCACAGCGTTTGACAATGCCCCTTTGATGACCAAAATCATCAATCTACGCACCCAAGCAGCAGCACTGCTAGGCATGTCGGATTATGCAGAATACTCATTGGCAACCAAAATGGCAGACAGTAGTGAGCAAATTGAACAATTTTTATTACAGCTTTCTGCTGCCGCTCGCCCAAAAGCTGAAAGCGAATATGCCGAAGTTCAAGCCTTTGGCAAAACCTTAGGCATTGATGAAGTGATGCCTTGGGACATTCCATACATCGAAGAAAAATTACAACTTGCCAAATTTAATCTCACCAGCGATGAGCTTCGTCCTTATTTTCCATTGCCTGTGGTATTAGATGGCTTGTTTGAGATTTGTCGCAAACTGTTTGGCATCACGCTAAGCATCGCCGACAAAGCCGACTACACCGCTTGGCATGATGATGTCTTATTCTGTCAAATTCATGATGAAATCAGCCAAGAGCTGCTGGGCGGTCTGTATCTAGATTTGTTCGCCAGACATGGCAAACAAGGTGGGGCATGGCTTGATGATTATCAAAAACGCAACCTGACCGCCAATGACAGCACATTGCCTGTGGGATTTATCGTGGGTAATTTTGCACCGCCCATTGACGATAAGCCAAGCCTACTCAACTTTGATGAAGTCAATACACTGTTCCATGAATTTGGGCATGCTCTCCATCACATCACCACTCAGGTCAATGTTGCAGCAGTTGCTGGCATCAATGGTGTCGAGTGGGACGCTGTCGAGCTACCCAGTCAGTTTATGGAAAATTTTGCCATCAATGCTGAGGGTATTCGTGCCATCAGTCGCCATATCCAAACAGGCGAGCCTTTGCCAGAAGATAAACTAAATGCACTGATTGATACCAAAAATTTCCAAAAAGGCTTACAGACACTGCGTCAAATGGAGCTGGGTTTATTTGATTTGCGTTTGCATACCAAAACCATCAATCACTTTGGCAACATCGAGTTTGACGACATTCTTGCCGTGATGGATAAAGTCAGAGAAGAAGTGGCAGTCATCATTCCGCCAAGCTACAACCGTTTTGGTAATGGCTTTACGCACATCTTTGCAGGCGGCTATGCGTGTGGCTACTACTCTTACATTTGGGCAGAAGTCTTGTCATCAGATGCCTTTGGCAAATTTGAAGAAGAAGGCATCTATAATCCACAAACTGGCAGAGCCTTCCGCCAAGAAATCCTAGCTCGTGGCAGTTCTCGCTCCGCCAAAGAAAACTACATGGCGTTTCGTGGACGAGAAGCCAATGCTGAGGCTTTATTGCGTCATCGTGGACTAAAATAATGCGTTATCAATCCAATCGACCAAAACGCCAGTTTCTGGCTGGCGTTCGCTGCCCAAAGTGCGGTCAGCTTGATGTCGTGGTGCAAGTGCAGCTTTTCGAACCCGTACCAGATGAATATATTGAATGCACTGTCTGCAATCACCAAGAACGCCGTCCCAGCCGTGAAGAGACCTTACGCATTCAAGAGGAAAATGCCAAAGCTGACGGGGTGGGCGTGGTCAAATTTAGATGAATATCTATCATCAAGATTGATGCCGCACAACTCGCCCATCATCATGGTATGACCTACCAGCTTAGGCACAAAAAATCCGAAGCCAATCAGACTTCGGATTTTTTATTAAGCAGTCGATTATTTGCGTTTTTTACGCTGAATGGCGTGAATCGCACGACCGTCCGCAGACAATGCTGCTTCGTGTACCGCTTCTGATACGGTTGGGTGTGCAAAGGTCATCAATTGCAAATCTTCAACGCTAGACACAAACTCCATCGCAATCATGCCTTGATGAACGATGTCGCCAGCACCCACGCCAACCATGTGTAAGCCCAGCAGACGGTCAGTCTTAGCATCGGCAACTACTTTAATCAAGCCTTGACCTTCGCCCTGTGCCAATGCACGACCGTTGGCAGACAGACTAAATGAACCAGTCTTCACCTCATAGCCTTGCTCAGTTGCTGCTTTTTCGGTCAAGCCAACCCATGCAATCTCAGGGTGAGTATAAATCACGCTGATGATGGTGTCGTAGTTTACTTGGGCTTTTTCGCCATGAATGCGTTCTACCGCCATCATGCCCTCTTCCATCGCTTTGTGAGCAAGCATCGGGCCTCGTACCAAGTCACCAATCGCATACACGCCATCTAGGTTGGTTTTGCATTGGTCATCAACCGCCACCAAACCACGCTCGGTCAATTCGATGCCGCAGCCCTCAGCAAGCAATTTTTCGCTGTATGCACGGCGACCCACGCAGACAATCAGTCTATCAAAGGTTTCGGTTTTTACTTCGCCTTTAACATCAGTGGTTACAACCACCTCGCCATTCACCACCTCAGCGTTGGTAACTTTGGTATCAACACGAATGTCTAGACCTTGTTTTTTCAGCAATTTGGCTGCTTCTTTTGAGATGTCTTGGTCAGCCACCGCCAAAAATTCTGGCATCGCTTCATAAACCACCACTTCTGCACCAAGACGACGCCATACAGAACCTAGCTCCAAGCCAATCACGCCAGCACCAATCACACCAAGACGCTTAGGCACTTCACTAAACTCCAACGCACCAGTGCTGTCCACGATGTATTCGCCATCAGTCTTGGCAACAGGGATTTCGATTGGCACAGAACCAGCCGCCAAAATCACATATTTGGCTGTGATGGCGTGTTCAGCACCATCGTGGTCGGTGAATTTGATTTGTTTTTCGGCAGCTTTGCCATCAACCAAAGTACCCCAACCTTGTAGCCAATCCACGCCATTGCCTTTTAGTAGCCCTGCCACACCTGCGGTCAAGCCTTTGACAATACCGTCTTTGCGTTCTAGCATTTTTGCGATGTCGATATTAACATCGCCTGTGCTGATGCCGTGTTCAGCAAGCTCATGGCGAGTCGCTTCATAACGGTGAGAGCTGTCAAGCAAGGCCTTTGATGGGATACAGCCAACATTCAAGCAAGTACCGCCCAATGCTGGTTCGCCTTTATGAATGCGTTTTTCGATACAGGCCACCGAAAAACCAAGCTGAGCACCACGAATGGCGGCTTCATAGCCACCAGGCCCACCACCGATTACGACTAGGTCATAAGAAGTTTTCATAATTTTTACTCTTTTTTGTAAATGTTCATGTGCAAAGAATTGTCAAGCCTGCATGACTGACAATCCTTTGTAAATCCTTAATCCATCAAGGATTATAGGTCAAGTAATAGCATTGATGGGTCTTCAATCAATTCTTTGATGGTTACCAAGAACTGCACCGCTTCTTTACCATCAATCAGACGATGGTCATAAGACAACGCCAAATACATCATCGGTAGGATAACCACTTCGCCATTGACTGCCATTGGGCGTTCATTAATGGCGTGCATGCCCAAGATGGCGGTTTGTGGTGGGTTGATGATTGGGGTAGATAGCAACGAACCAAAGACACCACCGTTAGTAATGGTGAAAGTACCGCCGCTCATTTCATCAATAGACAGCTTACCTTCACGAGCCTTAATCGCATAATCACGGATACCTGCTTCGATGTCAGCCATGCCCATGTTGTCTGTGTCACGAAGCACAGGTACAACCAAGCCACGGTCTGATGATACTGCCACACCCACATCATAGTAACCATGATAGATGATGTCATCGCCATCGATAGAAGCATTCACCGCAGGGAAGCGTTTTAGGGCTTCGGTGGCTGCCTTCACAAACAATGACATAAAGCCAAGTTTAACACCATGACGCTTCTCGAAACGGTCTTTGTATTTGGCACGCAAATCCATCAATGGCTTCATGTTCACTTCGTTAAAAGTGGTCAGCATTGCGGTTTCTTGAGTGGCAGATAATAGGCGTTCGGCGATACGCTTACGCAGACGAGTCATCGGCTCACGCTTCTCAATACGCTGACCCACCGCAGTAGCAATCACTTGACCATTGTCGCCTTTTAGGGTTGGGTTAATCATGTCTGATTTGGTTACTCGTCCACCACGACCCGAACCTTGTACATCAGCTGGGTTGATGCCTGTTTCTTTGGCAGCTTTACGAACTGCTGGCGATTGGTCTTTAAATTCTGCTTCATTGCCCGATGCAGCAGCAGGAGCGGCGGCAGGAGCAGCAGCAACTGGCACAACTGGATCTGGTGTAGCAGCAGGAGCTGCGGTGGCTGTTGCACCTGCTTCAAAATGTGCCACCACTTCGCCTGACAAAACAGTGTCATCAACATTTTTAACAATGCTAACAACCACGCCATCATCAGGAGCAACGATTTCTAGGACGACCTTATCTGTTTCAACTTCGGCAAGCAACTGGTCACGGCTCACTGCTTCGCCTTCGGCAACATGCCACTCAACAATCGTGCCATCTGGTACTGATTCTGGGAATACTGGGGCTTTGATTTCAGCCATAATAAACTCCTTGAAAGTTTATAAACATCTAATAGTTAGTTAAAAAAATCAAAGACAGCCAAAACGACCTATTCGCTTTGGCTGTACGAATTATTGTAATTGGTCAGCAGTGACGCCCAATGCATCTGCAACAACCGCTTTTTGTTGTTCGTTATGCATTTTTGGCGAGCCTGTGGCAGGTGCAGCGGCAGCTGGGCGAGTTGCCATCACAATCTTAGCTTGACTTGCTTTTGGTACCGTGTGATACAGTTCAGGCATGATGAAGTAGCACGCACCCTGATTGTGTGGCTCTTCTTGTGCCCATACCACTTCGGTCAGATTTGGATATTTGGCAAGCTCTGCCAATACTCGCTCTTCTGGGAATGGATACAACTGCTCAATACGCACGATGGCAACATGGTCTAGACCCAGTTTACGGCGTTGTTCTAGCAATTCATAGTACACCTTACCACCACAAAGCACCAGACGAGTCACTTTGCTGTTGTCAATCGCATCAATCTCTGGCAATACCGTTTCAAACTTACCAGACGCCAACTCTTCTAAGGTTGAGGTAGCCAGTGGGTGACGAAGCAATGACTTAGGCGACATTACCACCAATGGCTTACGCACAGGGCGTACCACCTGACGACGCAATGCGTGGAAAATCTGTGCTGGTGTCGTTGGTGTGATGACCTGCATATTCTCCTCAGCACATAGCTGCAAGAAACGCTCCAAACGAGCTGATGAGTGCTCAGGGCCTTGACCCTCAAAGCCGTGCGGTAACAGCATCACCAAGCCACACAGGCGTTGCCATTTGGTTTCGCCAGATGAAATAAACTGGTCAATGACAACCTGAGCACCATTGACAAAGTCACCAAACTGAGCTTCCCAAATCACCAATGCATTTGGAATGGTGGTGGCATAGCCGTATTCGAACGCCAGTACCGCTTCCTCAGACAGCAATGAATTGTAAGTAGCAAAGCGAGCTTGACCCTCTGAGATGTGTTGTAGTGGAATGTACAAGCTGCCATCATTCATGTTATACAATTCAGAATGACGGTGTGAGAAAGTACCACGACCCACATCTTCGCCTGTGATACGCACCAAGGCACCTTCATCAACCAATGATGCGTACGCCAAAGTCTCAGCAGCACCCCAGTTTAGAGGCTCTTCGCCTGTTTGCATTGCTAGGCGTTGCTCAACCACTTTGGCAACTTGGCGTTGTAATGCAAATCCTTCTGGCACTTTTGACATTGCCACGCCATAGGCTTTAAGTTTATCAATCGCAACACCAGTATCAAAATCATCTTCAAGCTGATGTCCAACATAAGGAGTCCAGTCCACAAATAGCTGTGTATCTGGTTTTTCAACCAAACCTTTGGCAACAAACTCGCCACGATCTAGCGACTGACGATAATCATCTTCAAATTTGGCACTTTCTTCGCTGCTCAACACGCCCTCGCCAATCAACTTATCAGCATATTTGGTACGAGTGGTTGGTAGTTTTTTGATGACGGCATACATTAAAGGTTGGGTTGCTGATGGCTCATCAGATTCATTGTGACCATTACGGCGATAGCAGAAAATATCAATGACGATATCTTTGCCAAAGGCTTTGCGATAATCGACCGCAAGCTGGCTGGCAAATACCACCGCCTCAGGGTCATCACCATTGATGTGTAAAACTGGTGCATGAACCATCTTGGCAACATCAGTACAATACTCGGTTGAACGAGCGTCTTCTGGGCGAGAAGTGGTAAAACCAACTTGGTTGTTAATCACAATATGAACTGTACCGCCTGTCTTATAGGCACGAGTTTGTGACATTTGGAAGGTTTCTTGGTTTACCCCTTGACCTGCAAAAGCAGCATCGCCATGCACGATGATTGGCAATACGGTGCTGTTGTCAATATCAAATCCGTAGCCCTCGCTGCGGCGAGCTTGTCTGGCACGCACAGAACCTTGTACCACAGGCGAGACGATTTCTAGATGCGATGGGTTAAAGGCAAGTGCCAAATGCATCTCTCCGCCTTCGGTCATCACATTAGAACTAAAACCATTGTGGTATTTGACATCGCCAGAACCAATCGTTGGCTGTACTTTGCCGTCAAACTCATCAAACAAGGCACTTGGGTTTTTGCCCAAAATGTTCACCAAAAGGTTTAGACGACCACGGTGTGCCATGCCAATCACGACTTCTTTTGAGCCTTGTGCCCCAGTGCGTTGTATCATTTCGTGTACCGCAGGAATGAAGCTTTCGCCCCCTTCCAAGCCAAAACGCTTAACGCCAGTATATTTACGAGCCAGATACTTTTCTAGACCCTCAGCAGCCGTCAATCGTTCAAAAATTTCCAACTTTTTGGCTTTATCAAAAGCAATCTTACCCTGCTTAGATTCGATGTAATTTTCAAACCATTGCTTCTCTGCGGTGGTATAAACATGGGTATATTCATAGCCAATGCTCTGGCAGTAGATACTTTCTAGTGCAGCGATGATTTCGCTTAGTTTGGCAGAAGTTTTGCCAATGGCTAAATCGCCCACCGAAAAGACGCTGTCCAAATCAGCATTGCTTAATCCATAAAAGCCCAATTCAAGCTCAGCCACTGCTGGACGCACCTGCAATCCCAATGGGTCTAGGCTTGCTTTTTGATGACCCAAGCGACGATAAGCCTCAATCAGCCCAGCGACCGCCATCTGTTTTGGATTGGCACTCTCGCCCTCGCTCATCGCTGCTGGCTTGGCGTTTGTTTGATTGCGAGCCAATAGCAAAAATTGCTCTTTAATGGCATTATGCGGTGCATCAGTGTCTTGACGATAAGTCTCAAAATAACTCTGCCAATCCTCGCTGACGCTCTGCTTATCCGCCAAATATTGCTCATACAGTGCCTCAACATAGGCGGCACTATCCGCTGCCAATTCGGTGTTCGAAAAAGCCACCGTATCTTTACTGTTTGTCATTGTCTTTCGCCATGTTAGTCAAAAATCCAAAGTGCCAGCCGAACCAAATTCATCTAAAAACGGCATGGCTTTGCGTCAGATAAACGCATCATTACATAGTTTACGCCATTTACGCCCAGATAACAAGTTACAAACCGCCAAACCGCCCAAAATCCAATAAATTTTCCCCAAAAATCACGGCTTGGATACCGAATGATAAATTTTATCAAAACAACAAAGGTTTTATTATGATTTTTTTAATGATAATGCGGCATGGTTCACGGTGGTGTTTTTGACATATTTTGAAACAAATTGATGGCAAAATACCATTTGCCATGCCCATCGTTTTGGTGCATTATAAAAGTGTCCACCTGTGCACAATCTTTTTTGTTGTGCAGTCCTCAGTGGTATCAAGGAATGTCCATCGATTAGATTTTGTGTCCTGTGGCAATACGAAACGACAAACAAGGAGTCATGTGATGCGTTACGCCAATCCCAATACCGATGGTGCCAAAATCAACTTCAAAGAAAAATACGATAATTTTATTGGTGGAAAATGGATTGCACCCATCAATGGTGAGTATTTTGATGATATTTCGCCCGTAGATGGCAAACCCTTTACCAAAGTCGCCAAATCAACACATCAAGACATTGAGCTGGCACTAGATGCAGCTCATGAGGCATTTGCCAGCTGGGGCAAAACTTCTGCCACAGAACGCTCAAATATCTTGCTCAAAATTGCCGACCGCCTAGAAGAAAACCTAGAACTGCTGGCTGTGGCAGAAACATGGGAAAATGGCAAGCCCATTCGTGAAACACTGGCGGCTGACATTCCTCTTGCCATTGACCATTTTCGCTATTTTGCTGGCTGCATTCGTGCCCAAGAAGGCAGCATCAGCCAAATTGACGAAGACACGGTCGCCTATCATTTTCATGAACCAATCGGTGTGGTTGGGCAGATTATTCCTTGGAACTTCCCAATTTTGATGGCAGCATGGAAAATCGCCCCTGCATTAGCGGCAGGTAATTGCATCGTGCTAAAACCTGCCGAACAAACCCCTGCCAGTATCATGGTTTTGGTTGAGCTGATTGCTGACTTATTGCCTGCGGGGGTGCTAAACATCGTCAATGGTTTTGGTCCAGAAGTTGGTCAGCCTTTGGCAACCAGCCCTCGCATTGGCAAAGTGGCGTTCACAGGCTCTACCGAAATTGGTCAAAAAGTGATGGAATACGCCACCAAAAACATCATTCCTGTAACTTTGGAGCTTGGTGGCAAATCGCCCAATATCTTCTTTGCCGATGTGATGGACAAAGATGACGAATTTTTGGATAAAGCACTAGAAGGCTTTGCCATGTTCGCCCTCAATCAAGGCGAGGTATGCACCTGTCCATCTCGTGCCTTAGTTCATGAATCGATTGCCGAAGCATTTTTGAAAAAAGCGGTGGAGCGAGTTAAAAGCATCAAAACAGGACACCCTCTGGATACCAACACCATGATTGGTGCTCAGGCCAGCCAAGAACAACAAGATAAAATTTTAGGCTGTATCGCCAAAGGCAAAGCAGAAGGTGCTAAAATTCTAACAGGTGGAGAGGCACGCCAAGAAATTGATGGAGGATTTTATATCGAGCCCACCATTTTTCAGGGCGATAACTCAATGACAATCTTCCAAGAAGAGATTTTTGGGCCTGTGCTATCAGTCACCACCTTTAAAGACTTTGATGAAGCCATCAGCATCGCTAACGATACCATGTATGGATTAGGTGCAGGTGTTTGGAGTCGTGATGGTAGCATTGCCTATCGTGCAGGGCGAGCCATTCAAGCAGGGCGTGTCTGGACAAACTGCTATCACATCTATCCTGCTCACGCAGCCTTTGGCGGTTACAAAAAATCAGGCATTGGGCGTGAGACACACAAAATGATGTTGGCACATTATCAACAAACCAAAAATTTGCTCGTCAGTTATAGTGGCAAGGCATTAGGTTTCTTCTAATCCATCAACAAAAAATCCCCAATCAAACTTGGGGATTTTTTGTTCCATATGAAACTTAGCGATTTCGCTCATTTTCTTTTTGGACGATTTCATCAGCAATCGCCATCGCTTGAAAGCTATCAGGGTCGGCCAGTCGCCACATATCATCAAGCACCTTTCGCCCACAATCGCCTGTCAGTAGCGAACCGTTCGCAATAAATTGATAGTGTTCTGACAACAGTTTAATCCAACCATCAGGCTGACGGCGAACGATATGGTGTGCCTTTAACTGAGTTGGGTGGTCAAGCCCTGCACAGCCAACAATGTCCGCCAATGCCTTTAAAGTATTGGCGTGGAAATTTTTGACACGAGTTGCCTTATCTGGCACATCAAGGGCTTTTTGGCGGGCGGGGTCTTGGGTAGCAACCCCAACAGGACATTTGTTGGTATGACAAGAGCGAGACTGGATACAGCCCACCGCAAACATAAAGCCACGAGCTGAATTACACCAATCCGCCCCAATCGCCATCATCTTGGCAATGTCAAAGCCTGTGATGATTTTACCCGACACGCCAACACGAATTTTATCACGAATGCCAGCCCCCACAAGGGTATTTTGTACAAAAATCAAGGCATCAATCAGCGGCATGCCCACCGTGTCCATAAACTCCACAGGGGCAGCACCCGTACCACCCTCCGCACCGTCCACGACAATAAAATCAGGATAATCATCTTCTTCAATCATCGCCTTAACAATCGCCATAAACTCCCACGGCATACCAATGCACAGCTTAAAGCCAACAGGCTTACCGCCAGACAGTTCTCGTAGTTTTTGCCAGAATTTGACCAGCTCTCTTGGTGTGCTAAACTCTGGGTGCGTGGCAGGACTGATACAATCGATGCCCATTGGAATATCACGAGTTTTGGCGATTTCTTCGGTGATTTTGGACGCAGGTAGCACCCCACCCTTACCAGGCTTGGCTCCTTGACTTAGCTTGATTTCAATCATCTTAACTTGGTCAAGCGTAGCTCGTTGTTTAAAAGTCTCTGGGTTAAATCGCCCATTGTCATCTCGGCAACCAAAATACGCTGTGCCAAGCTCCCAAATCAAATCACCTCCATGCTTTTGATGATAGGGGCTGATACTACCCTCGCCTGTATCGTGGGCAAACTCGCCTTCTTTTGCTCCCTTGTTCAAGGCTTCAATAGCGGCTGCCGACAACGCCCCAAAGCTCATTGCCGAAATGTTAAATATCGACATTTCATAAGGCTTTTGGCAATCTTTACCGCCAATTTTAACCTTAAATTTATAATCTTTAATGCTTTTGCTGTTACCAGAATGCAAAAACCATTCCGCCCCATCTCGCTTTAAATCTACGATAGAACCAAAGGCGGTTGTACTATCCAAATTTTTGGCTCGCTGATAAACAATAGAACGCTGCTGACGAGAAAACGGCACCTCTTCGTGGTCGTCTTCCAAAAAATACTGGCGAATTTCTGGACGAAAATTTTCAAACAAAAAACGAAAATGCCCACTAATGGGGTAGTTTCGTAATACAGAATGGCGTTTTTGATTGATGTTATAAATGCCCAAAATCGTCAAACAAACGGCAATGCCAAACAACCACCAAATTTTAAAAAAATAGGAAATCGGTACAATGGCAATACACACCCAAAATAAGAAAAATCTGGGCATGATTAAAAAGAAATAATTGGACGAAGTATCGCTTGATGGCTTTTGAGCAATATTTGTGTTGGTATTTGGCATGGGCTATCAATCCAATCGACCCCAGATTGCTTCCCGCAATACGGTGGGGCATCATCATTTTTACATAACAAAATGGACAACTTTGAAATAAAAAATTACCGCTTACTGGCAAACTCTCATTTCAACATTGACCAACATCAGTCGCTAAGCAACCAAGGATTATAGCATATTTATTCATTCTAAAAATTCATAAAAACTAATAATCTTATTGTAAAAATCACTAAACGCCAGAAAATACGAATGGTTGTACTACACTCAAAAATATATTATACTGTATCAAATACCAACTCAACTGACGATAGGATTATCATGAAAAAGTCTATATCACTGATGGCGGCTGCTTTGGCATTAACAGCCTGTGCCAGCCAACCGACCACCACACCGACTTCAACTCAATCTGGCACATTGGCTCAGTCTGTTCAGACAGCACACACCACCCAAACGCAAAAATATGATTGCGATAACGGTCTGACTGTCTATACCAAAAACATCGCTGATGACAAGCTAGAACTCATCGTGCAAGATTATCGTGCCATCATGTCGATTGCACCTGCTGCATCAGGCAATCGCTACATCGCCAATCAAGGCTTGTTTGGTGCTGGCGGAGAATGGCACACCAAAGGCGGTGAGGCATATTTTGGCTATGTAGGCACACACGGCAATCGTGGCGAAACCGTCTGCCGACTTGGCTAAGCATCATCGCTGACATACATCTCCAAAGACATCATTGGTCTTTGGAGATTTTTTATGACCTCATTGACTCTGGCTGGTAATCACACATTCTAATCATCAATGCCAAACCCATCACAAAAAACTTTGCTTTCCCAAAAAATTGAGCGTACAATTGTACAAAAATCATTGGAGATATTATTGTGGGATTTTTAGCCATTAGCGTCATTTGTAGTGTTTTGGTGTCAGTATTGCTCAAAATTGCCAAAACCAAAGACATCGACCTTGCCACCGCCATCATGACCAACTATATCGTCTGTATCGTGCTGACCTTATGGCTGCTCAAACCCAGCATTGACACGCACATTTTGGCACAAGGATTGCCCATTTTTGTGGCACTTGGTGTGCTATTGCCTAGCATCTTTTTGGTGATGGGTAAGGCGGTGCAAGCGGCTGGCATCGTCAAATCTGACACCGCACAGCGTCTAGCACTCATCATTCCCATCATGGCTTCATTTACCCTGTTTGGCGAGGATTTAACTTCCTCAAAACTCATCGCTTTGGTGCTGGTATTTTTGGCAATGGGTTGCCTGCTATATAAGCCTTATCGCACCAATCAGCCAGCTCAACGATTCGCCACATTATGGCTGATTGGCGTCTTTGTTGGCTATGGCGTCATCGATGTGCTACTCAAACAGCTGAGCAAATTAGGCGGTGCAACGGCTGGTAATCTCATCATCAGTTTTGGACTGGCTTGCCTATTCATGCTGGCGTACCTGTTCATCAAAAAAATCAAACCACGCACCATCAGTTTGCTGGGCGGTTTATTGCTTGGGCTGCTCAACTTTACCAATATTTATACCTATATCAACGCCCATAAAGCCATGAGCGACACGCCCACTTTGGTCTTTGCTGGCATGAATATGGGTGTGATTGTTGTCGGAACCATGACAGGACTGTGGCTATTTCGAGAAAAAATCAGCATCATCAACGCCTTTGGCATCGTTCTGGCATTGGTGGCGATTGCACGGCTATTTTTGTTTTAAAAGCATCAAAATTTACCATCAGCTTGTGCTATAATTGGCTGTTTTTTTCGTTTAGCAATCACAATGACCGAGCCTAATTTTTTGCCACCAAGCAACCCAATCGCACAGGCACGCCCCACACCGACCGATGAGCAGCTTGCCGCTCTTGATATGGCAAGGACTGGACAATCGTTCAAAATCGTGGCGTATGCAGGGGCTGGCAAAACCACCACCCTAAAACTCATCAGCGAAAATCTGCGTGGTCGTGGACTGTATTTGGCATTTAATAAAGCCATCGCCAATGAGGCTCAGGGCAAATTTCCGCCCAATGTGCGTTGCCAAACTTTTCATTCGCTGGCATTTCGCCATGTGTCAAGAGACATCACCGCCAAAGTCTCTTTGCCACGCCTAACCCCAGCTCGCCTTGCCGAAGAGCTTGGAGTTCAGGGCATTGCTGTTGAACGCTTGGTTGATGGCATCAAAAAACCCGTCATGCTAACCCCTGCCAAATTAGGCGGTATCATCAGCGCGGCAATGACCAATTTTTGCAAAACCTCATCAGCCTATCCTGCCCCACGACACATCAATGTACCAAGCTGGCTTGATGCTGCCGATGCCGCTCGCCTGCAAGAATATCTGTATCCTGCTTTTGAAAGACGCTGGCTACAATCCATTGACCCACGCCATCAATCAGGCATCAGCCACGATGTCTATCTAAAACTATGGACACTCTCCAATCCCATCATTCCAGCCGATTTTGTGCTGTTTGATGAAGCCCAAGATGCCGACCCTTTGATGATGGGAGCATTGATTCGCCAAGACAAACAAACCATCTATGTGGGCGATGCTCATCAGCAGATTTATGAATGGCGTGGTGCATTAAACGCCATGAAAAGACTGCCTTATCCGCAGACACTGCTGACTCAGTCTTTTCGTTTTGGCGAGCCGATTGCTCAGATTGCCAATGTATTTTTGACCGCCTTACAAGAAACCATACCACTCAAAGGCAACCCCAATCAACATTCTACCATCGCCAAAAGTCTGGTTCATGGCAAAAAAGACGCCATCTTATGTCGCACCAATGCTAACGCCATGAGTGAGCTATTACTTGGTCTAAAACTGGGTCATAAGGTCGCCCTACAAGCCGACACCCAAAGAATACTCAGATTTTGTCAGGGGGCAGAAAATCTCAAAAATGGTAAGTCCGCCTATGGTATTGCCGAGCTGGCTTTTTTTGGGCATTGGGGCGAAGTGCAAGAATTTAGTGAGACAGGTGAAGGCGGTGATTTAAAAACTTGGGTGAAGCTCATTGACGAACATGGCACCAAAACCTTGCAGCACACCCTAGAAAAACTCACACCACCCCAAAATGCCGACTACATCATCACCACCGCTCATAAAGCCAAAGGGCTAGAATGGAATAGCGTGCAGATTAGCGATGATTTTTTGTATGATGTGACACACCAAAGCGTCAAAATCAGCCCAGAAGAATTGCGTCTGCTCTATGTGGCATGCACTCGTGGCAAGGCGGTGCTTGATACACACCACATTGATGATTTATTAGATGGTTTACAAAGAAAAAAGGTGGTTTTGGGGTAATGGCTAGCAACAATCCCTTTCTTGTTTGTGGTTGTCATCAAAATTTGACACATTGCCCATCATTTTTCTATACTCAATTGGGTAAAAAATGGGACATTCTGCACAGAATTTGGTAAAATTTGTGAATAAAATCATTATCATTAGCCACTTAGGATATATTTATGAAATCCCTACTCGCCCCACTTGCTTTATCCATTGTCCTTATTACACCCAACCTTGCCCATAGTGCCGACTGGACACCTGCTTTTGAATATTTGGAGCAGGGCAAAACAGGCGATGATGGGGTTTTGATTGATAAGCTAATGAGTAATATTTTTGTAGATGATATCCATTCTAATAATTATAAAAAAATCAATCCCTTAACCAAATACGCCCAAAAAGGCAATTATCCAATCCAAGCCCCTTACCGTGCCGACCTTTCACCTGCCAAAGTGTACAAAAACCCCAATCAAGACATTGTTCTGCAAGCCATCATTCCTTTAAAAAATGCGACTTTATATGGGTTGCCGATTAGTGAATTTTATTATGAATATTATTGTTTTGAATGTGGCGGTGTGGGTTTTGGGGTTAAATTTGCTCCAATGACCAACGCCCAATATCGCCATTTAAACCGTCATATCAAATTTAGCACTGAAGACAATGTTTGCGATAATGAAACCAGTGCCAGCTTTTCACGGGGCAAAGAAGGTACTTATCTGCATCTGCATATTGGGTGCTAACCCAATGAATTTTCAAAATTTTTTCCAAAATTCTGTTCGTCTGCTTGCCCCAATGGAAGGCTTAACAGACCCCCTAATGCGAAAGATTTTAACCCAGATTGCCACCGATTTGGGTACGCCCTATGATTGGGCGGTAAGTGAGTTTATCCGTGTTACCCATTACCCACTGCCTGCCCACACCTTTTATAAATTTGTGCCAGAGCTACACAATGGCGGTAAGACGGCAAGCGGTACGCCTGTTCACATTCAGCTTTTGGGCAACAACCCTGATACAATGGCACAAAGTGCGATGGTGGCGGTCTCTTGTGGGGCATTGGTGATTGATTTAAACTTTGGTTGCCCTGCCAAGACGGTCAATAACCACAAGGGCGGTTCGGTGCTACTTGACGAACCTGAAACGCTGTACGCCATCATCAGCCAAGTCCGCCAAGCCGTCCCCAAGCACATTCCAGTATCGGCAAAAATCCGCCTAGGCTATACTGACACTTCCAAAATGAACGACATTGGGCAGGCGGTCAAATCTGCCAACGCAAGCTGGCTGACAGTTCACGCTCGCACCAAAGTGGACGGCTACAAACCGCCTGCTTATTGGGATAAAATCACCGCCTTTACCCAGCTTGGCATACCTGTGATTGCCAATGGTGAGATTTGGACGGCAGATGATGCCAAGCGTTGTAGCCAAGAAGCCCACACCCCTCATTTAATGCTTGGGCGTGGGGCGGTAACAAGACCTGATTTAATCGCCCAAATTGGCAATGGCAAAGTGCTGGATTGGCAAGGATTATTGCCTTATCAATTGGAGTTTTTAAATGACGACACCGACAACCAAAATGGACTTGTCGGACGCTACAAACAATGGCTTGGAATGCTGACCAAAGGCTATGAGCAAGCAGATAGGCTTTGGCAGACAGTCAAAAAAATAAAAGCGGCTGATGACATCAAAACCGCTCTTATTGCCAGCGACTAAACCTCAGTTTAGCGTGTCCACGATGACTGGTCGTCCCTGATGGGTCAGTACAGTGGCTTTCACTCCATATAGGTCATACATCGCATCAGCAGTCAGTACGCAGGCAGGCTCCCCAACCGCCATCACCTGACCCTGTTTCATCATCACCACCGTATCAGCAAATTGGGCGGCTTGGTTGATGTCATGCAAAACGATGACGATGGTCTTGCCCTGTTGTGATAACGCCCTAAGTTTTCTCATCAATTTGCCAGCGTGATACATATCAAGGTTGTTGAGAGGCTCGTCAAGTAACACATAGGGCGTGTCTTGGCACACAATCATCGCAATCAATACTCGCTGGCGTTGCCCACCTGATAAGTCGGACAAAAACCGATCGGCAAGTTCGCTCAATTCAAACTCATCAATGACCTCTTGTACTTTTTGCCAATCTGCTACGCTGGGACTGCCCTGATGATATGGAAATCGCCCAAACATCAATAACTCTTTGACACGCAATCTGCCTTGCACATGGTTTTCTTGGGTCAGCATCGCAAGCTGCTTAGCAAGCGTTTGCTGGTCCGTCTTGGCGATGTCATACTCGCCAAATTTGACCACACCTGATTGTAGTGGGCAAATGCGTGCCATCAACGAAAACAGCGTCGATTTGCCTGCACCATTAGGACCAATCAAAGCAATCACTTGCCCTGCTTCTAATGACAAAGACACATCACGAAGTATCTGCTGCTTGTTTAACTGATGATTGATTTGGCTAACTTGAATCACATTCTACCCCTTTTGATGTCGATATTGATGAAAAATTAACCACAAAAAGACCAGTCCGCCCACCAATTCGATGACCACTTCTAGCACGCCTGCCATGCCCAAAATATGCTCAAAAATCATCTGACCACCCACCAAGCACAACATCGCAATCACACTCACCAAGACCAGTCTTTGACCATGATACATCTGATGGCACAGTTGATTAGTTAAAGCACACACCAATAGTCCAAAAAAAGTCACTGGTCCGACCATGGCGGTAGAGACTGACACCAACAAGGCAATCATCATCAACAGCAATAAGCCCAATTTTGGATAATTGATGCCCAGATTGACGGCAGGCAATCGACCAAGCATCAGCACATCACATTGATGGCGTAGGCGATACATCAGCAAGGCACAGCCTAGACAGACCAAAACTGCCACGCTCAACACTTGGGTATTGATGGTATTAAACTGAGCATAGCTGACCGCTTGCACGGTAACAAACTCCTCTGGGTCAATCATTCGTGCCACCAAATAAGATAAGCTGCGAAACAACAGACCAAACACCACACCCACCAAAATCAGCCGTGTCAAATCTTGTCCACGACCAGCAAACAGCCAACGAAACAGTAGCATTGATAACACTAGCATCAACACAACCTCGAAGCCAAATTTGCCAATGGGTAAGATGTTTGCCATACCCACCGAGCCCAAAAAGAACACCATCAAACTCTTGATAAGTACATATAAGCTATCAAAACCAAGCAATGCTGGGGTCAAAATGGGATTGTGTGTCAAGGTTTGAAATAATAAAGTTGAAGTACCGATGGCAAAACCCACCGTCAATAAGGCAAGCAATTTTTTGCCACGAAGTTGCAAGGCAAATTCCACATTACCCACCAAATTTAGCCCCAAAAATAGTAGGCACGCACCCAACAACAGTAGTGATGCTGTGGCAATGGGGTGTTTTTTGATGACAGACAACATACTCATCACTTTTATCCTGCTTGGCGTGAATTATGAAACAGCAATACCAAAAAAACCAATGCACCCAGCACACCAAACACCACCGTCACAGGAATCTCAAAAGGATAACGAATCACTCGCCCGATGATGTCACAAATCAGGACTGCTGATGAACCAAAAAGTGCCACCGCAGGCAGGGTCAATCTTAGTCTATCGCCCATCATACGGCTGATGATGTTTGGCACAATCAATCCCACAAAAGGAATCATGCCCACTGTTGAGACCACCACCGAGCTAATCAATGCCACCATCGCCACCGATAGCCACATCACCAGCTCTTTATTCACGCCCAAGTTTTTGGCAATATGGTCGCCAAGTCCGACAATGGTCAATCTATCCGCCAGCACATAGGCAACCACCGCCAAAATACCGACCAGCCACAGCATCTCATATCGACCTGCCAAGATTGACGAAAAATCGCCAAATCGCCATACGCCAAGCAGCTGCACCATCTCTGTTTGATAAGCAATAAAAGTGCTAAACGCATCAATGATACCGCCATAGACAATACCCACCAAAGGAACGATGAGATAATCTGTGGCTGGCAGACGACGAATCAGTCGCATGAACACCATCATACCAATCATCGCACAAATGGTTGCAATGACAATCTTCATCATCACCGAAGCAGCAGGATAAAGCAAGACCGTCATCAGCATACCCAACGCCGCACTTTGAGTGGCCCCCACCATAGACGGCTCAACAAAACGGTTTTTTAGGACGACCTGCATCATCATGCCAGCAACCGCCATGCTCGCCCCTGTCAAAATAATGGCAAGCGTACGAGGCAGGCGACTGACCAGCAGCAATTGCCAATCTTGACCTGACTGCCCAAGCAATCCCTGCCAAGAAAAATCTGCCACGCCCACCGACACGCTTACCAATGCCAGCAGTGCTAATAACAGTACACTGCCAGCATTAAGTAGTATCGGCGATAAAATGAGGTTGGATTTGGTCATAGATTTTGATGGATTGATGGTTATTGGCTTGGCAGCTGATTATATTCATCAGCAGCTGAACAAAAAATGAAAAATCCCATTATCAAAAAAGTAAAGAACCAAAACGGCTCTTTACTTATCTTGCAAATCAAGGATTATTTTTGGCATTAAAGGCATCAATGACGATTCTGGCATCAGTGAGCCATTGATAATAGCCACCAAACGCCAAGTAGCTTTCGGCACTTAGATAGACAATTTGTCCGTTTTTGTAGGCTTTGGTGTTGTGCATAAGCGGATTGTTCAACACCGATTCAGCAGATTCGCCCTCTTCGCCAATCGCCGCACCACGGTCTAGCACAAACAACCAATCTGGGTCAGTTTTTTGTAGGTATTCAAAAGAAATCGGCTGTCCGTGTCTTGCTTCTTGGATATGCTCATCAGCCATCGGAATCCCAAAAGTGGTATGCAAAAATCCATAACGAGAGTTTTTGCCATAGGCAGATAATTTGTTGCCATTGACCAAAATCGCCAAGCCGTTACCCTTGCCAGCAACCGCCTTTTGAGCTTCGGCAATTACGGCATCAATTTCGGTAATAGCGGTTTTGGCTTCGGCCTCTTTGCCAAACAATTTACCAAAATCCGTCAGTTGTTGCTTGGTCGCCTCATAGACATTATTGGTGTCAATGGTCAGATTATAAACAGGGGCAACCTTAGCAATCTCTTCGCTTTTTTCCGCCATACGGCTACCCACCAATACTGCTTTTGGTTGCAAGGCGTTCAATGCCTCCAAATTTGGCTCAAACAATGTGCCAATGTCGGCAGATTCTGGGGTATTGGCGGCTTTTAGATTATTTAGACGCAAACCTGACGGCATGCCCTCGACTGGCACGCCCAATACTGCCAAGTTCTGCATCGCTGTCATATCATACACCGCCAGCGGGTGTGGATTGGCAGGGATTTGCTGCTCGCCTGTTGCGGTTTTGATGGTCATCTGCTCTGTTGGGGTGTTGCTTGCTTGAACATCTGCTGAATCTGTTTTTGTTTGAGTAACTTGCTCGGCATTTTGCTCAGATGACTTATCTTCTTTACCGCAAGCCGCCAAACCTGTTGTCATCAATACCGCCAAAGCAAGTGTGGTTAATTTCTTCATTGCATACTCGTCCAAATATCTAGTCGTCAGCACAACTAATAAAAAAATAATTGATAAATGAGTTGAATATTATAAAACAATTATTGGCACAATGCTATTGTAAATAATAATATTTCTAATTTAGCAACCAAATTCCTACCAAACCCCCAAAAATGATGTGATTTATGAAATAAAAAACCACTCAAAATAGAGTGGTTTTTTATTTATCTTTTATTATTGGATGGTTGCACGGTATTTAACCACCGCCGTTGCACCGATGCCAATCTCCTCAATCGTCCAGCGAAGTGCCTTATACTGAGCAAATGGTACATTCTCAACCGCACCATTATTGCTGACACGAATTGGCATAAAGACAAAACGGCTATTATCCAAACTTGCCTTAACGCCCAACGCAGGCTCAGTCACGCCTGTGAAAGCCGCACCTTGTGGCAAGGCAAGTGTTACTGTCATTTGACGCACACGGTCTTTGCCTGTATTGGTGAACAAACCATGATACTCAATTACATCGCCTGACTTGATGGCGGTATTGGCAGTAACTGGTTCCAAAGTCTCACTACCGCCAGCCTGACGCACCACAAAGGCATTGACCACAGCATTGATGTTTTCGCTGGTCGAAACGGTCGGAGCAGCTGCCTCGCCTGCTTGGGCAGCGGTGTTTTGAGTGCTGGTTGGTAAAATTTTACCCAGATTTGGCAATGAAGGCGTGTTTGGTAGTGATGCACACGCTGTCAAACCAAAAACCGCCAAACTTGCTACAAGTACGCCATATGCTTTCATAAAAACCCTTTTTGTCAAAAAATAAATCGACCATAGCATAGCATAATCATCATCAATAATGAATGGCTAAACTGTTGGATTATGGTAAATTCATCATTCTTGATATTACTTGGATTGCCTGACAAAAAAAACCGCCCCATCAAGAGCGGTTTTTTGTTGTCTGCTGGCTTATTTTTTGGCTTGGTCTTGACCTGCTGCGTCAGTCTTAGCTTCACCAGCAGATTGTTGAGCAGCTTGGGCTTCTTGCATCGCTTTCATTTGTTTTTCAAGCTCAGCCTGAGCCTTAGCGACAGCCTCTTTGGCTTGGGCTTCGGTCAGTAGCTCAACCGTGAAAATCAGCACGCTGTTTGGTTCGATGTTTTGATTACCTTCTGCACCATAAGCAAGCTCTGATGGCACATAAAACTCATATTTTGAACCCTCTTTCATCAGTTGCAGACCTTCTGTCCAGCCTTTGATGACTTGATTTAGCTGGAACTGTGCTGGCATTTGACGCTCATACGAACTATCAAACACTTTACCATCTAGCAGTTTACCTTCATAATGCACCACAACAGTGTCAGTGGCTTTTGGTTGTTTGCCAGTACCTTCGGTGATGACTTTATATTGCAAGCCTGATGCAGTGGTTTGTACGCCTTCTTTTTTGGCGTTTTCAGCCAAGAATTTTTCGCCATCAGCTTTGTTTTTGGCAGCAGTTTCGTCAAACTTTTTCTTGGCCTCTTCGGTTTTGCGTTTTTCGTAAGCGGTTGCCAGCTCTTTGATTTCTTCGTCGGTCAAGGCATTTTCTTTGCCATTAAAACCGTCTTTCATGGCTTTGTAGAAAATATCTAGGTCAATCTCGCTATCCAGCTCTTTCATGTCCTTGCCTGTGTTAAAACCAAGCAAGAAACTGACCTTTTGCATCTCGGTGCTTTTTTCGTTAATCACGGTAGATTTAGCCGCTTTGCCGTCAGCAGGAGCAGCTTCTTTGTCTTTGTTACAGCCAGTCAGGGCAAGTGCAGCAACGATTGCTGATACCAAAATGTGTTTTTTCATAATCTTAAATCCAAAAAAATGTCAAAAATGACGGAATGTCGAAATTTTGCCCATCATATCAAAAATTCAATTTTTTTGCCATCAAAAATCCGTGCGTTTTGGCAAAAGCTGTATAAGTATTGTTAATTTTGTGAGCAAAGTTTAACGCTCGCCCAAAAAACTGCATTTTTGGTGTTACAATGGGGCGTATTCGGATTTTATTGATAAAGTATTTCAAAATTGTCAAGAAAGTCCGTGAAAATTTTCAATAATTTGTTATAATCATTTTTAATGGAGTCAATGGTATGGATTTCTCAAAAATCGCCATTTTCAATCAAAGCCTACAAGGACCTATTGGTTCTATCATTGGTGCGATTGTCATTTTTGTGCTAGGCTGGCTGATTGCCCTTGTGCTTGCCGCCATCGTTCGCAAAGCCCTACAACATCTTAATATCAACGAAAAAGTCGGTAAATCGGTTGGCACTACTTACCAGCTGGACAACATTCTTTCAAAAATTGTCTTTTGGTTTGTATTTGCCATCGCCATTTCTGGTGCGTTGAACCAATTAAACCTAAATTCAATCTCAGTGCCTTTTGCCAATATGATTAACCAAGTGCTGCTGTTCTTGCCAAATCTATTAGCCGCCGTTGCTGTTGGTGCAATCGGCTGGTTTGTGGCGACCATTGCTCGCAATGCTGCTGCCGCTGCCTTGAACAAAACTTCACTAGATGACAAACTATCTGCCGAAGCTGGTGTCAAACCAATGAGCAGCACCATCGCTGATGTGATTTATTGGTTTATCTTGCTGATTGTATTGACCATGGTGGTTGGTCGTTTGGGTCTAGATGGTCTATTTACCCCATTGACCAATATGGTTGATAAGATTTTTAGTTTCATGCCAAATGCAGTGATGGCAGGCTTTGTGTTCTTTGTTGGTTTCGTTGTTGCCAAGATTGTTCGCTCTATCGCCACCAACTTAGTGGCAGGTCTAAATATTCAAGCCCTAGCCAGCAAAGCAGGTGTGAGCGAAAAGAACAGCCTACCAAACATTGCAGGTTCTGTGGCATTCTTGCTAATTATCATGCCATTCACCATCGCAGCTCTTGATGCCTTAAAAGTTGAAGCCATCTCTCGTCCTGCGACCAATATGCTCAACAAAGTGATGGAATCATTGCCAAATGTATTCACCGCAGTCGCTGTACTTGCCATCACTTATTTTGTGGTGCGTATGATTGCAGGCATCATCAAAGGTCTGCTTGATAGCACTCAAATCAACGCTTTACCAGCCAAAATTGGCATGCAAAATGTGCTGGGCACAAAAAGCCTATCTGACATCGTTAGTGGTGCGATTTTATTCTTCGCCATGCTGTTTGCCACCGTTGCAGCAGCCGACCTACTTGGCTTTGCCCAAATCAGCGACATCGTTACTATGTTCATCGCCTTTGGTAGTCAAATCATCTTAGGTGCGGTTATCCTAACCATCGGTTTTTGGCTTGCCAACATCATCGCTGGTGTGGTGGAGCGTTCAGAACAAGGTTCAAAATTCCTAGCCAACATCGTGCGTGTCTTGATTATGGGTCTGGTTTTGGCAATGGGTCTAAAAGCCATGGGCATCGCTGACTCTATCGTCAATCTTGCCTTTGGTCTAACTTTGGGTGCTGTTGCTGTTGCCTTTGCTCTATCATTTGGCTTGGGCGGTCAAGAAGCGGCAGCTCGTTACCTGCGTCGCCTACAAGACAAACTAGAAAACGACAACAAATAATCGGCTTTCTAACAAAAACAGCTCCATTTGGGGCTGTTTTTTTTATGGCTTGAATCATCAAACTAACTGCAACACCTTTTGATAATAGACCTCCTAAGGTGTTCGCCAATTTAAACATTTTCTAGGTCGCAGATTGAGTTTGGCGACCTTTGTTTGTATTGATTGTCCCACTGGTTAATATCAGACCCTTTGGGGAAATATTCTCTTAATAACCCATGGGTGTTTTCATTGCTTCCTCTTTGCCAAGGCTGTCTTGGTGGCAATGCCGCAGGGGCGACAGGACAAGTAGAGCTTGACGGTGCAAACACCAAACTTGCTGTAACACCAAATACCGACAGCATTAGTATCATTCGGGTGGGCGAAAATGGCACGGGCAGTTTGATTGCTAAAAATCAAGCAAGCATTACCGCCAATCAAGTTGCGTTAGGCGATACCGCCACAAGCGTTGGCACTTTGACCCTTGATAATGCCGTGGCACTGCCAAATCTGATTACGATGCTAAACTCATCAACGCTGGCGTGTCCGCCCATTATCGCATTGGTACAGCCGACAGACATCTGTCACCTTTTGCCAAGATTGATTTAACCCAAGTCAAATCAGACGCATACACCGAAACAGGCGGTACCGACTACAACCTTGCCATCAACACCGACACCCATACCAACCTACAAAATAGCATCGGCGTTAAAGGTCGTATTGGCTCGCCCACGCTTGCCTTGACAGGGTTGCTATCTGTGGGGGCTGATGCAGGTAGCAGACGTAGCGACATTAGTGGTCGTTTTGCTGATACTGCCAACACCCAATTTGGCGTATTGGGTCATGAAGTTAGTAAAGGCTTTGGTCAAGCAGGTCTTGGTGTGGTCTATACCCCAACTGACACCACCACATTATCGCTTGCTTATGAAGGGCAATGGCGTAAACACTATGACAATCAAGGGGTTTCTTTAACCTTTGAGAAAAAGTTCTAAGCCTAAAAAATAAGCACCAACTCGGTGCTTATTTTTTTATCATCAAACATAAACAATACTAGCCCTGCACTCCAAACACTTGCTTTAAATACGCCAAATAAGTATCATCATCAATCATCGTTTTACCGGAGCTAAGAGAGCTTGGCGACAGGCTGACCGCTGCACTCAACAAGTTTTAGGACAGGGAATAAAATAGTGTCGTTCAATCGATATTCATCTGCCAACTAAATAATTGCCCATCAAATCTTTTGATGATGTTCATCCTGCATCATCTTTATTGACAAATCATCACACCACCGCCAAATCTGGTCAATTTGATTGAAAACCAACAAAGGTTTTTTGGTCGAACAGGCTTATCAAATCCAGCAAAAAACCACCTCACCCTTCGATACCACGCAAGCCAATGACTAGGACAAACAGTTTTTGCCTGATTTTTTGATGTGAATGCAGTATGTTTTGTTAATCATTTCAAAAAAATCAGCCTCCCAAACAACAATCGATGTGCTTAATATATTTATCCATCAGTAAAATTATCAACATAGAAAAACCATCTGACCTAAAATCAGATGGTTTTTGGTAGCAGTCTAAGACTTAATCACGATAGCCGTTTGGATTGCCTGCTTGCCAACGCCAAGCGTCCACGCACATTCTTTGAATGTCATATTCTGCCTCCCAGCCAAACAATGCTTTGGCTTTATCGGCACTGGCATAGCAACTTGCTACATCGCCAGCTCGTCTATCAGCAATCACATATGGCACGGCTTGCCCTGTATTTCTTTCGAACGCATCGACTAATTGCAGCACGCTTGTGCCATTACCCGTGCCTAGATTGACAGGGCAAAAACCAATGGCATTCTCTACCGATGCGATGTATTGCAACGCTGCCACATGTCCTTTTGCCAAATCCACCACATGGATATAGTCTCGTACCCCTGTACCGTCAATGGTGTCATAATCATTGCCAAAGACAGATAGTTTTTCCAATTTGCCCACCGCCACTTGTGAAATATAAGGCATTAGGTTATTTGGAATATCGCTTGGGTCTTCGCCAATCAGACCGCTGTGATGAGCTCCAATAGGATTAAAATAACGCAAAGAGACGATGTTCGCCGAAGTGTCTGCTTTTGCCAAATCTTCTAGGATATACTCAACGGTCAGCTTGCTTTGACCATACGGATTGGTGCAAGAACGGCTGGCACTTTCAACCAATGGCAACATTTCAGGATTGCCATAGACGGTCGCTGATGATGAAAATACAAAATTGTTCACGGCATATTTTGCCATCACTTCCAGCAGATTGAGTGTACCAGCCACATTATTTTGGTAATATTTGACAGGCTTGGCAACGCTTTCACCCACCGCCTTTAAGCCTGCAAAATGAATCACGGCAAAAAAATCATGCTTGGCAAAAGTCTCATCAAGTAACGCCTTGTCCAACACATCGCCCAGCACAAACTCAATCGTCTGCCCTGTAATCTGTGCCACACGGTCTAGGGCAACCGTACTAGAATTAGATAGATTGTCATACACCACAGGATAAAACCCTGCATCAATCAGCTCAATCAATGTATGCGAGCCAATATAGCCAGCCCCGCCTGTTACTAGGATTTTTTTCATCGTCTATTCCTCGTTGAGTATTTTGGTGCATCTGCCCACCCCTTGATAATTGGGTAGTTGGGCAATCATTTGTTCATCAAACAGATTTTTACCATCAAAAATTGGCAACTGCTTATTGGTAATTTTATCCAGATTGACAGGCAATACATCGGACCAATTCAACACAAATAATGCGTCCACACCCTCCAACGCATACGCATCGTTGTGCAGCGTGAACAACGGCTCATCACGATACATCTGCCCCAGCTCAAATCCTGCATTGGGAGCGTAAATATGCGTTTTGATGCCATACGACCATAACAGTTTGAGCAAAGGGTGAATGGCACTACCAATCGTGCGTCCTGTACTACGACGATAGCCCGCCCCCCAAATCATCACGGTTTTTTGGTCGATAAAACCATCAAAATACTGCCAAAATTTGCGGAAAAGCAGCTCTTTTTGGTCATCATTGATCTGGGTGACGGCATTAAGCAATGGGCTTGCCACTTGATTTTTGGCAAAATATTGCCCCAAAATCGCCGTCTCAGTTGGCAAAGTATAACCACCAAAACCCCAACCTGCCGACAAATAATCTTTGCCAATGCGTTTGTCCAATCCCAAAATCTGCTGAACTTTAAGAATATCCACATCACTCACATCGGCAAGGCGTGCCATTTCGTTAATAAAACTTAGACGAGTGGCAAGCATCGCCATGATGCTAGAACGGGCAAATTCAATGGTGGTAATATCCGCCACATAGGAGCGTTCGGCTTTGGTAAGCAGGGCAAGCAAAATGGCATTTTTTTGGTGGCACCCTGCACTTTTTTCGCCAATCAAGACCAAATCTGGCGATGAAATTGAGGCAAAACCCTGCCCATCCTGCAAAAAAATGAACGGCACATAGCACACATCGCCTGTGTACTTGCTGGCAATCTGAGTAATCTGTCCGATGGGCTTTGAGCCACTGATGATTAAGGGGCTTGGTAAGGGCAATAATTGCCAAATCAGCTCATCTGTCACACCATCAACAAACAGCCAAATGCAATCAGCCTGACCCAATGATTTGGCAAAAGTAATCTGCCCAGACTGGCGATACATGTGCCACAATGCCGACATCTGATGGTCAAACTTATAGTTGGACAACACCTCATCGATTGCCGTTTCCTCTGCCAGCACCCGCACTGACTTATTGATGCTTGCCAGCCAAATTGCCGCATTGATGGATTCGTGACTTACCCCAATAATCAACACATCTTTCATCATCATTCCTGTACTTTGTCTTGGCGTTGATGGATTTTTGCCAGTAGTTGATTGGTTGAGCTGTCAAAACCGTCCATCGCCTTTGCGTCAATCGCTTGATAGACGCTATTTGCCATCACTTTACCCACTTCCACGCCCCACTGGTCAAAGGGGTTGATGCCCCAAATGGCACTCATCACATACACTTTATGCTCATATAAAGCGATGAGCGAACCCAAAGTTTTTGGCGATAATGCGGTCAAAAGCAGTGTCGTGGACGGCTGATTGCCACGATATTGTTTAAAATGACCAAAACTGTCATTGTCATTTCTTAATTCATCAGGCAAGGCATTGTTGCCAAAGGCAAGCACCTGACTTTGAGCAAGGCAGTTTGCCAAAGATAATTTATGCTGTTCTTCCAAATACGCATCATGATGCGATTGGCGATTATCATAGCGATGAATGGGCGTGATAAAATCACACGACACCCGTTGTGTGCCTTGATGCAGTAGCTGATAAAAGGCGTGCTGGGCGTTTGAACCAATATCGCCCCACAAAATCGGACAAGTATCAAAATCAACCGCTCGCCCATCTCGGGCTACCGATTTACCGTTGGATTCCATTTCAAGCTGGGTTAGATAATTGGGGAAATGCAACAATCGACCATCATAAGGTAAAATACTGTGTGCATGAATGCCCAAAAAAGTTGAGTTCCACACACCCAACAGTCCAAGCAACACAGGCAAATTATGAGCAAAATCAGCCGTCGCAAAATGCCTATCCATCGCATAAGCACCCGCCAACATTTCTTTAAAGCCTGCCATACCAATGGCAATCGCCACCGCAAAACCAATCGTGGACCATAAGCTAAATCGACCGCCCACCCAGTCCCACAGCAAAAGCTGATTATCGGTATAAATGCCCCATTCGCTCATCTTATCAGCACGAGTAGAAATACCGATAAAATGTCGTCTGAGCACGCTGGCTTTATTCGCTCCTGTTGCCAGCAGCCAAGCAAGGGCGGTCTTGGCATTAGAAAGCGTATCAATCGTGCCAAATGATTTTGATGAAATGATGAATAAAGTCGTCTGAGGGTCAAGTTTTTTTAGCAATCCATCAAGCTGTGTACCGTCCATATTGGAGACAAAATGCACACGAATGTCCGTATCTGCCCATTCGGCCAATGCAGTCGTCGCCATCAAAGGCCCAAGGTCAGACCCACCCACACCGATATTGACGACATCGCTGATTGCCTTGCCAGAATAGCCACGCCAAACTTTCTCTCGAATGCGATTGACGATGTGCTTGGCACGCTCCAAACTATCATGAACTTGGGCATTGACATCAACACCGTCCACGATGAGCGTTTCGCCTTTGGGGGTGCGTAAGGCGGTGTGCAGGGCTGGACGGTTTTCAGTGTCGTTTACTTTTTTACCTGTGAGCAAGTCATTGATTTTATTAGATAAATCAAAGTCATCGGCTAACTGTAATAGCTTTGCCAAAACCTTATCATCAATCGCCTGCTTACTAAAATCCATATAAATATCACAAGCGCTTGCTGTCAGTCGCTCGCCACGAGCGGGGTCAGATTTAAACAGAGTGTTTAAATCTGGGGGCGTTTGGGCGTAGGATTGCAGGGTTTGCCAAGTGGAATTTGTCATAAAAAACCCTTATTTATCAGACAGTTGCCTTTGGGCAAAATACATAAACGCCCTCATATAGCTTGCCATATCGCCTGCATCAAAGCTATTGCCCGTCATGGTAACCACATCGACGCCCTGACTGCCAATCAAGGCATCAATGGCATCGGTGAGCTGAATCTCACCGCCCACGCTGGGGGCGGTTTTGGCAAGGTAATCAAAAATGGCATTGTCAAAGACATAGCGACCCACCACCGCAAGGTTTGACGGAGCAACCTCTGATTTTGGCTTTTCTACAAAGCCTGTGACGGCAAAACTTCTATTATCACTTGATTTTTCTAGGGTTTGGGCATTTTCAAGTTTGGCAATGCCATATTTGTCAATGTCTGATACCGCCACAGGGTCTACAAGGATTTGACTACGCCCAGTTCTCTCAAATTCATTCATCATAAACGCCAAGTTTTGACTGGCATAATCGGTCTCATAAGGATTTAGCACCACATCAGGAAGCAGGACAGCAAACGGATTATCACCCACCACCGCACGCCCCTGTAAGACAGCGTGTCCTAAGCCCAAAGGTTTGCCTTGCCTCACACTGGTAATCACCACATCATCAGGCAAAAAGTTTAGGCTATCAGCCAGACTGTCTTTGCCCTTATTTCTAAGCTGAGTGTCCAGCTCACTGTTGATGTCAAAATAGTTCTCTATTGCTGACTTTTGGGCGTGATTGACAAGAACGATGTTTTTGATGCCTGCCTTAATAGCCTCTTCAATCACATAATGGATAGAGGGGCGATTACCAAGGGGCAACAGCTCTTTTGGTACAGCTTTTGAGAGAGGAAGCATACGAGTACCAAAGCCTGCGGTGGGAATGATGGCGTGGGTGATTTTCACTTCAATTTACCTTTTATATTCTATCAATAGCAAAATTATACAATCTTTCAAATTCAACATTCTTATCACATAATGCAAAACATTATGATTGTCACTACAATGATAATTAACCGAAATATCAGAGCAGTATTCCAAATCCAACATTTGTAAATACTTCATATCAATCTTATTATCCTCATCCAAAGAAATGTCAGTTTTTGATGCAAATCCTTGGCTACAACCCTGAATCACAACAGATCAGCGATTGCATTAGGACAATTTTAGCTTAAGTATTCACAGCTTGTCTGTATTTGTTTTGATAATGATAGAAGGTCAGAATTTTTGGCGAATAAGCAAAAGCCTTATCCGCCTTAAAATGATGAGCAAACAAAATTGCACCAACCAATCATCTACTAAAAGACAATTCGTTGAATGCCATTAGGCATTTGAACTTGCCATCAGATAAGTATATGGAGAACTCATTGTTCATTTTAGTATTTTAGCACAAAATAAGTTTTGCAAGAAGTATTTTTGCAAAATATTAGGGGCTGTACTAGATTAGCCTAAACTCCACACCACCTTCTCAATATTTTAAGTTGATTAGATGGTGTGCCATAGTTAAATCTAAACTCACATTCTTTGATGAATAAGTGAAAGTTTTTCTTGTCAATGCCGTTGTACTTTCTAAGCACTCGTTTGGCTTGCGACCAGAAGTTTTCAATACCGTTGATGTGGTTGTGGTCTTGTGCAAATTCTTTGGAATGGTTAATCCTAAAATGCTTAAAATCACTCACATCAAGAGCATTGCAACTTTTGTAGCTATCAGTATAAACAATGCTGTCAGGTTTGATTTTACTTGTAATAATGGGCATTAGTATATTTGTCTTAGTATCTTTAACGACAACAACAAAGACTTTACCATTACGCTTTAAAAGACCAAATACCGCTGTTTTACCAGCAGCCCCTCGACCTCGTTTGCCCTTACGGATACCACCAAAATAACTTTCATCTAACTCAATCTCGCCATCAAAAAGCTCTTTGGTTTCTTGAGCTAAATGATATTCTATCACAAGTCTGATTTTGTGATAGAATAAAGCTGCTGAATTTGGGTGTATTTGCAATAAATCAGCTGCTGAACGAGCAGTAACTTCAAGTACAAAAAATTCAAGCAACCTTTTTTGTACTTTTTTACTTAATTTACAATGGGTTATCTTCATAAAACTAGTATAACATGGGTGTTATTCTAGTACAGCCCCAAATATTAAATTAAACCGCATTCTATCATGCTATAAAACCTTAAATTCAATAAAGTCTCAATACAGAATACAGATTAATAGACTAAAATCTTGCCAAAGCATTGCTTTCTTTAGTAAAATAACCTAGTGATATCTTATTCATTCATACAACACAACCAAAGGCTACAAAATGGCACAACTTAACCTACCTTTCAATTACCAATATCAATATCAGGCAGGTGAAAATCATTCTGATTTGCTTATTTCACTATCCACATCTATCAATAAATTTGACTTGCCATCCCCTCTAGGAAAAAGTGTTTCACTGCTAGAAATCACCGAAGGGATTGGTTCGTTTTTTTTATACAAAACGGAGCTTGTTTGTGAAAAATTATTTGACTTTATTCAAGCACAAAATATAGAAAAAGTAATTATTTTTGGCTCCAAATATTCTTCGTCGGCAGCTTTTTTGTGGTCTGCCATACTTGAAAGTATGCTACGCCCAGTAGGAAAATCCTGCCATTGCATTTGTGTAGACTTGAATAACAATTTATCATTAGCAAAAGCTTCTCGTGATTACCAATCTTTGTATATGCATACTAAATCCTATGTTGACCCATTGGCTTTTATTAAAACCAAAAATCTACAACCATTTGGGGCTGTCTATTTATCAAAACAAAACCACACCCTCCAAGAAACCCTTAAACAATTCCCCAACTTTCATGTATTTAACACCGAATTTGACGAAAATGACATTAATTATTTCATAAAAACAAACATCACAGCCTCCAGAAATGGATATAGCAATGTATTTAAACAAAAGAAAGTGCAAAAACTAAACTGCAATGACGAGTTTGCTACACTACAGATAGGACAAAACCTTCCAACACCGACCGCTATCATGAAATCCATCATAGAGCACAAAAACTATACATATTTTTTGAAAAATCATCTAGATCTTAATGAGACAAGTCTGGAAGGTCAGGCTGTTTACTTTGTAGAAACTTTTAACCAATATATTAATGCCATAAATTGTCAAGCAAGCAATCAAAAATATGCAAAAATTACAATTATTGCTCAATACACTCGCCTTAATCTAAAGATGATGGACTTAATTATCAATTACCATCTCGAAAACAACCTGCACAATCAAGATACCTCCTTAAAATTTTATGAAATTCATCTAAGCAATCAAGTAAATTTTTTAGATTTTTTCATTTTTAATAAACGCTACGAACAGCTTATTAAAAAAACAAGATTAAATAATTTGATTGTTACAAGTTCTGAATACAGAACAGCCATTCTGTGTCATACAGCAAAATCTCTGCAATCAAAAGTGTTTTTAATTGAAGAAGGTTTGGGTACATACGATCAGATCAATCGACTGCATATTAATAAAAATTACCGACATTACATTTCTCAGCCAAAGCATTTTCGGAATTACACTCAGGAATCTCTGATTGAAAATTTCGGTAACAGTATTATGAAAAAGGCCATCAAAGGCTTTTTAGAATTTGATTCAATTTATATTGCCGTACCTTCTATGTTGCCGACCGTTCAGAGCGAAAAATACAATCCTGTTGAACAATACATTTTAGAAAACCAAAATTTGATTGAAGATATTCAAACAACGATTCAAAAGCACAACCCAAAATCATTACCTATATCCGTCTATGCGGATCAAACATTTGGCTTTGCAACCGAAGAACATTATCAAGCGGTTATCAAGGCATTGGATAATACCGTTCCCAAGGATCATCTAATTGTATTTCAATTACATCCAAAAAATTTCTCCGATAGAGCTGTTATTCAAAAACTTATTGAAGAACTTGATGTTACTCATCAATTTGCTTTTATTGATTTTAACCAACCAATCAGAATTGAGCTACTGGTATCAGCGATCAAACCTGAGGCGTTGCACAGCATCACATCATCATCTTTATTTTATACACAACTCCTGTTCCCAGAAGTACGCAGTTTCTCACTGGCTGACGAATTTTTGAAAAATCTAAATGAATCGGGCTGCACTCATCAGGCTGGACTCAAAATGGTCTTTCAACACGCCCAAGAATTGAAATACCTGCAATTACATATCCAAAAACAGTCACTATGAAGTAAAAATCCCTGTTTAGCATTCTAAACAGGGATTTTTTTAGCTTTTCTCAATCAATTTATTTAAATCCACTTCTGGGTCTTGATATAAAGCCCAAATTTCATCAATTAAATTTACCGTTTGTCCTCCGCCTAACGCCTGAAAATCCTTATCATCCAAATCAGACAACTTGGCATAAAAAGTTTTTAACTGTTCATAGGTTCGACCTTCTGGAATAGTATATGGTATACTGGTAGAATGACCGGAAAAATCCAATCCGATCACCTCTACACCTGATGACTGTGGGATTTTTTGAGCCTCAACCTTATCCATCTCAAATCCTTTGCCATAAAATATTTTAACACTATCCCCTGCCCTTACCTGTATATGCTTGGGTTGCAAAACCTTATTCATCATAAAATATGCCGCTGGATGTACAGCAAAGTAGGTTGATAGTGTTAAGTAAGTAGGGATAATCAAATTGTTATTGTAGGGATACAAGTCAATCTGTGGAGAAAAAGCGATGCAATTTACAGGTATCTTTATTTTCTTTATCAGATATTGATACAAAACCAAAGTACCACTTGCCGCTTTAGATCCGCCTAGCAAGGTTACCTTCTTATACCCAAACTTTGATATTTTTTCAATTAAGAATTCGGATAATTCATTTGCTAAAAAACAATACCAAGAATACGTTTCGTCAGCGATATATAATAAATCAAGAGAAGTCGAAAACTGATAAGCTTTAAAAGCAAAGTTATGATCTGGCGACAGAATAACAACCAAATGATCGCTATTCTGGGTAGATTGCACAAATCGCTCTTTAAAATATTGCTTAGGTTCATAGTGCCGCGTGCTTTGACCAGCTGCTGTATATGCCAACCTATCCAATAAATCTAACTGACCGCCAAGCTCTACAATTTTATCAATACACCGATTGGCTTCGGTATAATAGCCCTTGCTATAATATATATAAGCCAGTTCTCTAATCCAATTTTTGTCACCAATCTTAATCGCATTATTCCAGCAATGATCGATTTCTTGCTTGGTAATAACCAATCCTTTTCTTGCTGACAAAACCAGTAGTCTATGGCGAGCTTGAATTAAATTGGGTCTTAAATTCAATGCCACAGACAATGCATCGTAAGCCGCATCAAAATTTCCATTTTTTAAATAACAATGTGCCAAAATTTCATTTAATAGATAATCTTCTTTTAGAAAATTTTTAGAAATTTTATGCAATACATTCAAGCAGTTATCTGGCAAGTTTTTCCGATAGTATGAAATTGCAACCAATTTCAATAGCTCGTCAGAAAATTCTGTAGACTGCTTTTTTTTGTAAAAATCTATAACAGCATCATAATTTTTTTGATCAAACCACTGTTGCGTTTGTCTTTCTAGCTCAAACATAAGTTAATCACCTGTTTTTTTTAGCCAAGTAGTAGCTTATCAAAAGAATAAAAATGCAGTCTGGACTTTCTATATGCCTGCTTATGAATCTCAAAAGCAAGCTCTTGATAGAGCTTCAACGTATCCCAACCTAATGCATTGTACACCTCATCGCAATCTAATATGTTTTTTAGATTCCACAATGATGAATTATAGAAACCCACAAAAATCTTGGGTGCATTTTCAACAAAAACCAAAGATTCCGCATAAGTACCAAAATCCATAAATAGGACATTGTCAGGATTGGATAGTTTTTGCTTCATCAATTCTATCATTTTTGGTCTAGATTCAGCATCTGGCACAAAAATGATTTTTTGATATTTTTGCAAAAGTTTTTCACACACTTCAAGATGTAATTCAAGCTCATCTCTAAAATGAAAATTATTACAAAAACTGGCAAGATTTTGACCCAAAAACACAGCACCAAAGCCTTTCTCAAGTTTTATTGACAACGCCTTTTTTAGCCAATAATCTTGTTCTTGCATTGTCATAATGGATCGCTTCTGAACATCAAGCCCCAAAAAGACATTTTTGCTTTGAGCAACTTCTGTAACCTTATGATGAATAAGGTCTAAATGGACAGGGCGTTGATTTAAATAACTGTTAGGCACCCCTAAATCCATTTGGATTAAATTGGCCTGCTTTACTCGATTTAGATGATTTAGAACCACACCTTTGTGTCTATAATAAGACACCCAAGATTCGCAGTGCTTAACTAATTTTTCAAGGTAAGAAAAAACCCCATTATTTAACAAGTAAACACTTGACTTCGGCAAGGCATCTAAGTGAATTTTGGTAAATCTATCTTGTAAATCTGAACAAAAAATACCAACAACATTAACACCAACTTTCTCTCGAATGAACTGGGTGCTACTTCGAATTGCGTCAATCTGTGTGTAGTCATGGCTATATATAATATCTTCTGGTTGATATTGAATGATCTGAGTATTGATCAAAAAATTCTCATTCAATTCTTGACGAATTTTCTGAATCAAATCATCTGCATTTGACGCTGATTTTTGATCAATTAACACCAAAAGATTAGCACCACAATTCTCAAAAGAAATTTGTTTGTTGATTTTTTCATAGCCTAGCAACTGCACAATTTGTTCTGGATTATCACAAATAGCCAGATAACTTATTTTATTCACAGCCATTCTTACTTCTCCGAAATGGTATTGGTGTTATTCTTGATAAAAGCATCATAATTAAGATACATCTGCTTTTTAATATCTGGATACATTTGACAGCCTTGGGTATTAGACTCAATTCTAGCCATTGCCAATTGCTTAAAAATCTCAATAATATGATCATCTCCACAATGCACAGGATTATCAAAATAACTAATAGATTCTTGCAACTGCAGTAAAGGCAAGCGAATATCAGCATAAGGGTCAGATGGCAACTTCCCATTTTGTGCATAAGCTCTTATTCTATACCAATCTTTTTTTGCAATGTAATTTAGCAAATTAATTTGCTCCAAATGTATCAACGAAAATTCATCGGACAAACTTAAAAATCTACGCACATACACAAAAGGAGAGGTATTTACATGTGCATACTGCCATTCTCCAAAATTGGTAAAACCATCATCAGCAAAAGCAATGTCTTTATAACGCTTCAATCCTCGAGAAGGCATAATCCCAACTATTTTTTCTTCCGAATAATACCCACTAATATCGTCATTGACATTTAGCCATGGCAATGCTAGAACATCGCCAGGTTGCATTTGTTGCATCAATTCTCTGAATACAGTAGGGTTTAGAGCACTAGAAAAAATCTCGTCAGCATCAAGCTGTACAAAATGTGTTGCGCCGATCTCTCTACCTCTTTTGACAATGATTTGATGAATTAATGCTTCATTAAATAACCATTCTTGACCCTCAATCAAATCAATATTAATGCCTTTTTGCTGATAAGACTTGACGATATCGACAGTATCATCAGTTGAACAATCATCATATAAGATAATCACATCAACATACTTATAAACAGCTTCAATAACAACCCCAATATTATCTCTCTCGTTTCTAACCCTCATCATTGCCGCAATAGAAATATCGTGATTATTCTGTAATTCAATTTTTTTGCCAGACACATCCTCTAATACCAATTGTCCATCTTGTACATCCATGACAATCAAATCATTTGTATTAGATAAAGAAATATCGCCAGCCTGTCTGATAGCTCTAGCAATTAAAGCGTGCAAAGATGCGTGGGTATAAATATCTGGAATCCCCAAAGTTCTTGGCAAGCTTCGAGTTAATTGTGCATTCATTAGATTTAGCACAAAGTCAATGTCGTTAGCATTTCCCACTTTGGAATAAATAACCAATATTAAAATCAACATTTCCATATAGTAGGAATCTGCCGCAATCACATCAGACAAAACGCCTTCTGTTTTAATAAACTGATATGCCTTGTCAGCTCCGTCAAGATGGTAAATCAAATACAAAGCTTTAAAGAATGACCGACCATCTCCACGAGCATAAAACTTTTGAATTAAATCAGTGGTATCTTCATAATTCCATTTCAATGCCCAAACATATTGGTAAAAATCATCTTTTTCCAAAAAATATTTTGTACTCTCTTTTGGATTGTCAAGTGGACGCAATGAATTTAAATTAACTTCTTTCAACATAGCAAATCTCGCACAAATTCAAATAACTTGGATAGAATCAAACTTATAAATAATGTGTAGGTGTATAGAAATATCCTCCAAACCTTTTTGGCATTCTGAATAACTAGACAATCTATCTATCAAATAATTAGCGATAGATATCGCCTCTACATCTTGATTAATCAAATGGGCATACATCAAGACGCTAGAGGTAATTCCAACCACTTTTTTGATGCCACTGACCTTAAGTAAAGACTCCACCAGAAAATCTTGCTCTTCTATAATAACAATACGACCATCTGACTGTTGTTCAAGATAATTAAATAATACTCTAACCCTGTCCCCGTCTTTTGGGTGAAGTTTTACAAATATCTTGTTCTCTTGGTCTGCCATACTCAAAAGCAACGCTCTTAGCTCAGTCATATACAGTCTTAAATCAAGTTCATATCTTTGATTTAAGAATAAAATATCGTTATGTCCAATTTTATATTTTGCGATCAATGATTTTGCATAAGCGACACTTTCCTCATCTAGCCAATCATAGATAAAGAATCTTTCAAAGACAGAATTTTTAAAGGTATCGGCCAGTAATTTTGGTGAACTAGCATACACTTTATCAAAATCCACATAAGCAGACAAAGCTGATTTTAGATACCCATTTCCGCCAATTCGTATAAAATCACGCTGCACTCCCAAATCTTTATCAATACTCAAAGCAAAATTTTTTATCTGCTTTAATAACTTGCCATCTAAAATATCGCTCTGCTTAATCCCAACTTTTTTATAGACTGGAAAAATATCTGTTGGCTTTTTGATATTTTTCTTTATTTTGACCCCTTTCTTAAAAATTTGTGTTTCACCAATCGTGGTCATAAAATGAGATTTGAGAAATTTAAAATCTACTTTTTTATATTTGGACAATGAGTATTGTTGAGTGGGCATCTCACTAATTGGCTTATAAATTGCCGTACCCTCCTCAACAAGGATTGTACCCCGTTTTTTATTCTTTGCCATATTTAAAAGAATAGCATAATGACCTTCAAAACTATTCACATACAAATCATCAAAATTTATCGCATTTAAAATCTTGCCATATGTTTTTTGAACTTCGTTGAGCTTGCTGTAACTTATTTTATTGATACCAACAGGAATCTCAACAGTTATCGCACCAGAAAAACAATTTTGCGAAATGTTATCTACGACCATCTTAGGCGTATCAAGATTTTTCATTGTATACAAAATAACCAACAAATTGTTCTTTAGCTGCTTTTGTTGAATCAAAGACTCCATTTGTTTTAACTGCCCCAAATGGGTAACTACAAATAAATTTTTGACCTGCTGAGGTGCTTTTAGATAGTCTACAAATGTCTGTGCATATCCACTTTGAAGTTCTAGCATCTGATTATTCATATTCACCTATAAATATTCTAGTGATTTTTTTATGGCCCTGATTCTGTCTGACTTGCCAAACAGGAAAAATAATTTTGGATAACGCCACGCAAACAAAACCATCTTGACTACAACCACTATTAAACTGCGCTGATGAAATTTTTTGGGTGACTGCTTAGAGATTGTCTCCAATATTACCGTAGACACAGGGGCAAACACCCGGTCTGTTAGCCAATTTGGGTTTGGGCTTAGATTGCCACTCAAGAACAAATTACTTTGCCCAAAAAACTCTCGTGCATCATCATCAAGATACTCTTTATCCAACAAATAACATTGCTTACCAAGCAACAATCCTTCCACAATCGCTGATGACGAAATAGACAAAAAAGTATCTGCTTTTTGCACATCGCTATCATTTAGCACGCTTACCATTTGAACATTAGCAAATTGAGCAAGGCGTTCTCGCATTGTTACCAAATATTCATTATGGATATTTTCACGCAATTTATAAATAAATGGTATGTTTGGATTTTTTTTAATCAGACCAATCAGTTGCGACTCGATCTTTTGGGCGGTCGCTTGATTGTTGATAATTTGCGTCTGCTCAAAAAAGATGGTGCTACCATCGCTTATTGATTGATTGTTTTTTTGCAAAAACCAAGAAGCACCGTACAGTACACCATTATTTGGCACACCAAAAACTTGGCACAATTTGGCATAAAACTGCACATCAGCAGGGCAATTTAACCACACTTGGTCAGCATTAAAACGGGTGATAAAAGCATCGAGCTGATAATGACTAACAATTCCTGGAAACAATGCGATGATTTTGGTTTGGGTTTGGTGATACTGTCCGATGATTTTATTGAGTAAATAACCACCCAAACAACAAACCAAATAATCACAATCCTGCATCGGTGTTAGATTTTCCACAGACAAAAACACCACGCCATCAGGCAACCATTGCACACTGTCCGACGGTGCATCAATCACAAAAAACTGTATTTTTGCTTGCGAATAATCCTTTCTCAATCTAAAAGCAGTCGCTAAAACCGCTTTTAGATGAGAGTCTTTTTGAAATACAAACCCCAGTTTCAAGTGTTATTTTACCTGAGCTTTTTTAAGTTGCTCGCCTTTTTTGATGTCTGTGGCAGCAACTCTGCCAAGCAAATCATCATATTCGGTTACCAAAATCTCGCCTGTACCTGGACGACGCGCCCACAGATTTTCTTCAGTAAAGACCTCGCCTGCCTTGATGTCTTTATAAGCCACCACAGACGCAAAAGCAAAATCAATGGTTACTTGCTCTTCGGCAACCGCACCTTTTTTACCGCCACGAGCTTTGGCAATTTGCTTACTTGCTTCAATCAGTTCTGCCATACCCTTGCCGTCCATTGAGCAGTTAATGTCAGGGCCTGGACGATCAAAATAGTCAGTAAAGTGTCTTTCTAGGATACAAGCACCGCTAGCAACCGCACCCATACATACATAATTATCTACACAGTGGTCAGACAAACCAATGACTGCATTTGGGAAGGCTTCTTGCAACTCCTCCATCGCACCCAGACGCACCAGTTCTGGCGGTGTTGGATACACATTGGTGCAATGAAGTAGGGCGTATGGTACGCCAGCTTCTTCCATAATTTGTACAGATTTTTTCACACTTTCAATGCTATTCATGCCTGTTGAGACAATCATTGGTTTGCCAAATGATGCCACCAGCTTAATCAATGGATAGTTATTGCATTCGCCAGAACCAATCTTATAAGCTTCCACACCCATTCTTTCGAGACGATAAGCCGCCTCACGAGAAAACGGTGTACTAATAAAAATCATACCCTTACTTTCTACATACTCTTTTAGGGCGGTTTCGTCTTCTTCGTTTAATGCGCAACGCTCCATAATCTCATAGATAGACACATCAGCGTTACCAGGGATTACTTTTTTTGCCTCGTCTGACATTTCGTCTTCTACCACGTGCGTTTGGTGCTTGACGACTTCAGCACCTGCCTCATAAGCGGCATCTACCATCTGTTTGGCGACTTCTAGCGAACCTTCGTGGTTAATGCCAATCTCGGCAATCACAAGTGGTTCATAATCATAGCCAACCATACGGTTAGCGATTTTAAAACTTGGCTTTTTGGTGGTCGTCATACTATTACCTTAATTCATAACCTAAATTTGTTCAAAATACTGATTTGCCAATACCAAATCAGCGATGTTATCAATGTCTATTGAAGATTTCTCGTCCATCTGGACAAAGGCTTGTGGCTTGCCAAAAAATGATTGTTCAGCCACCAAATCGGTAAAGCGTTTAACATAAACCGCTCCATTGATACGAAAAGCCTCTGGCAAGGCTTGGCGTGGCATTTCTAAGTCTGCCAATGCTCGCACCGCTTGATACTTGCCATCATCGCCCATTATTATCATTTTGAAGGGGTGATGTTCGCTTGGTGTTACGGTGATTGATGAGCCTCGATGATTATTTTTTTCAAATAATTCAATTGTTTGCAAAATATGCTCGCTCATTCGCAAAGGGCTGGTTGGTTGGAGCAAAACACACACATCGTCCTGCAAACTCATATCTTGCACCAGCTCTTCAATCACTTCAATGGTTTTGGCGGTATCGCTGGCAGTTTTTTCACTGCGAAAATGGACATTTGCTCCATATTTTGCCGCTTCATCAGCGATTTTTTGACTGTCAGTTGAGACAATAATTTGGCTAATTTTATCTACTTTTTTGGCTTCAATGATGGCACGAGCCACCAACGACACACCACCCACCAGTTGTAAATTTTTATCTTTAATACCCTTTGAACCGCCACGAGCAGGAATGACTGCGATATACATAACTAACTTCCTTGATTGATGTCCACAAAGACTTTTTGGACAGGAATATCCCAAAATTCCTTGCTAGCAACAAATTCGGCAAATTTTTCTGTACTGCTGCCATCGCCAAACCAAGTAGATTTTTCGGTATGCACATCATTCACACACTCAATGGCGGACAAAATCGCTTGGGTGTCATAGCCACAATCAATGACGGTTTTGCCACGAAATCTGGCATTTTGGCGGGTGCCAATGTTGATACTTGGCAAGCCATAAAATGGGGCTTCACGCACGCCCGCACTAGAATTACCAATAATAAATTGGGCGTTTTTTAATAAGGTTAGAAAATGTTCAAAATTGATAGACGGATAGCATTTAAAATTCGGATGCTCTTCATAATCAGCAATAACATTCAAAATCTTGGCACTACCCGTATCATTATTTGGATAAATCACTACATAATTTTTTTGGCTTTGTTCCAATGCCTTGAATAAATTCTGGGTGTACTTTTTGATTTCGTGTTCTTCACTAGTAACAGGGTGGAACATTACCACTGAATATTCCTCAAAATCAATACCATAATGCTCTTTTGCGTCTTGTAATGTTGGTAATTTTTGTGAATTCATCACATCAAGGTCTGGCGAGCCGATGATAAAGATCGTTTTTTCGTTTTCGCCTAATTGCAGCAAACGAGCCTTAGCCTCTTCATTTGCCACCATATGAATGTGAGATAATTTACTAACCGAATGGCGAATGGAGTCGTCAATGGTACCAGACAGCTCTCCACCTTCAATATGACATACACGAATATGGCTCAATGCCCCAACAGTTGCCCCTGCCAACGCCTCCAATCTATCACCGTGTACCACAATCAAATCTGGCGAAATGGCATTGACAAGACGAGTAATAATGGTAATGGTATTGCCCAGCACCGAACTCATTGGCTCGTTTTCGTTTTGATTGGAAGTAAAATAGGTATTGGTATAATTTTCTTTTTTTACTTCTAGGTAGGTTGAACCATAGCGTTTCATCATATGCATCCCTGTTATTAAGACATGCAATTCAAACTGTGATGATTGCTCAATTACAGACATCAGGCTTTTGATTTTGCCAAAGTCTGCACGAGTGCCTGTTACAAATAGAATTTTTTTCATAACCTAATTATCCAAGCAAAAAAGAGATGTGATTTCTATGCGTCTGACAAAATCCATATCACTCGCAATAAGGAATTTTCAAGCCGATCAAGAAGCACTAATTAACCATTGGTTTTACATCAATTCATTGTTCTAAAAATCAACCAAGGTCACTACTTTCTATCTCTGCACAACCAGTTAAGCACCAAAACCACAATAGGACTATGCCATACATAATAGCAAATTACCCTAAGAAAGACAATGAAGTTTACCCAAAGTAACAAAAACACACTGTCTTATTACCCAGACCAATATCATTATAATAAACCCAAAAAAATGACCTTTGATTTTTGTTGGATATTTGTTAGTCGTAAATTGATAATAAAATTATCAAATATTCATCAACCAATCCCCGCCTGCACCAAATCACGCAATGCCAATACCCCAACCAATTTATCTTCATCGACCACTAATAGCTGATTGACGCTCTTGTCTTGCATTAATTTGAGGGCGTCGGTTGCCATCATGGTCGAACTGGTGGTCAAAGGATTGGTTTTCATCACTTGTTTGATGGGCTGATTCATGTCTTGTTTTTGGCTAAGCAAGCGACGAATATCGCCATCGGTCAAAATACCATAACCCAAACCATCATCATAAACCACCGTCATGCCCAATCGCTTCTCAGTAATCTCAAACAAAGCGTCCATCACGCTGGTCTCGCCTGCCACCATCGGAATGTCATGACCTGTTTTCATGATGCCTGACACATCGGTCAAAAGTCGCTTACCCAACGAGCCTGCGGGGTGCGACAAGGCAAAATCCTCCGACCTAAAACCACGGGCTTCAAGCAATGCAATCGCCAAGGCATCGCCCAGTGCCATCGTGGCAGTCGTGCTAGAAGTTGGTGCCAGCCCCAATGGGCACGCTTCTTCAAACTCGCCCAAAGTCAAAGCGATGTCTGCCTCTTTGGGCAAACGACCATTGAGTGTTTTACTGATGCTGATGAGTGGAATGTTTAGGCGTTTGATGACAGGCAGCAGTACATTGATTTCGTCGCTATTGCCCGAATTGGAAATGGCCAGTACCACATCACCCTTGATAATCATGCCCAAATCGCCATGCCCTGCCTCGCCTGGGTGAACAAAAAATGCAGGCGTACCCGTCGATGCCATCGTCGCCGCCATCTTTCGACCGACCAAGCCCGACTTACCCATGCCTGTGATGATGAGCCGACCTTGGCACGCCAAAATCGTCTGGCAGGCTTTATCAAAATTCTCATTGACCGCCTTTGTCAGCGATTGCAATGCTTGAATCTCGATGTCCACCACCCTGTGAAATACTTGCTGATAGGTTGTATTTGTCATGATATTTTGCCTTGTTAATGTGTTTTACTGATGTGGCATTTTAGCATAGCCCCATCAGATAATAAAACAAATCAATCATCTGGCAATAAAATTACAACAAAGATTTTTGATATCATTAACATCAATCTAAACGGCTGATTTTTGAGGTAAACCAAACATAGCCCTGCACCAACAAATGAGTCAAGCCAAAGCCAATCCCTGTCAGTATTGGCGAGATAAACACACCTGTTAAAACCACCATCGCCCTACCTGTATCGCTGGTGACAGCGTCCATTGCTTGTTGTTGTGCTGGGTTGATTTCATGCCCATCAAATGAGCCATCGCCATCAACATCATAATTTTGTAAAACAGCATACAGATAGCCATCGGTTGCCTTTGCCGCCGCCACAAGCAACAAATAGCACACCATCTATGCCATCACATAAGCCCACAGCATAGACCATCGCCATTTTCGACAAGCCACATAACACAACGATGGCGTGACAGATAAAGCAAGCAACAAAAGCATCTATAACCAGTGCCAAGCAGAAATTGACATCATTATTACCAAGCAGACACATATTTTGCACTGATGGGTTGTAAATATTTGCCATCAATGACTAGGCATTTTTCAGATTTTTCTTTATTATCACCCGCATTATCAAAGAAATCTACCGATTGCGGACAAAATACTTTGGTATTGCCTAAGTTCCACGCCATATAGCCGTATAGGATATTACCAACCAAAATCAGACATTTTTTAATGGAAATACTACTACTTTCCTATTTTTATTATCTTCATCTTGTTGCATTTGATAAAAAGGCTCCCCCGCCAAACACACTTCGCCAGCATATTGATAATGATTGGGTTTTGAACTATTGAATAGCAAAATTTGCACACCATTAAAAACAGATTCTACCAATGTTTTATTTTGTGCAAAATTAATATCTTGGTCGCCTTTTAAACCCATACCTATGTAATAAAAAATATCCTCTTGCCAATAATTTTTATAAATAGAATCAGTTTTATTGATTAAAATTAGGCAATTGGCTTGTTTGCTGCGACGCATACCACCTGCATTGGAAACCTTAAAAGTATCCATTAAATCTTGATTAGTAAAAATTGTGCCAATTTGATAATTGTTAATTAACATTGTTCGCTCCTTAGTGTAACATAATGCTATTTTTGGTCTATAGGAAAAATTCCTATGATATCTTATTCTTAATTAATAGTAATCACCAATCTGACTTAATTTCTTAATTGATGGTCATTTTTTATAAATTTATCCTTCCAAGTTTCTGTTTAGTCTTGCAAAATAGGTTTGCGTTGGTGATTTTTATTAATTTTTTGAAATCAACTGCAATGCATTTGTTAAATTAACACACTGCGCCAACCATTTTATGTTAATGCAACTTTGACTTAATAACAGTATGTGCCTTTAACCAATGTCATCCAATAGTTATTAAAGTTATTTTTTAATTGCAAAATATTGTTTAAATAACTCTTACCACGAGTGAGAATACGGGGTTCAAAATTGGTTAAGGGTGAAATTTTCTTTACCTAAAATAATCTTTTGACATCATCAAAAATACGGTTAATTCGGTCATTGGGTCGAACGGCAATATTTTGAAAAATTTGCATAGTTCTTATGCCATTTTTCATATTGCTTGTAAATAACGCCATTAGAGATTTTCCTCTAATGGATAAGGGGAAATCATCTATCAAACTTTGTTTTAATTGATGATTGAGAATTTCATTTTCCAGTAATTTAATCATGTCTTCATATTGCTTAAACACCCTTTCAGGGTTATGAGATATTTTTCTGAATTCCGATAAAGTTAAGTTTTCTGCACAATCTAATTTATTTAAATCATGATTATATTTATCAATGGTTGCCTGTAACGCCAAAACATACCAATCAATAAACTTTTCTTTATCTTGATTGAAATTGGCTTTAATATCAGGATTATCGTCTATCATTTTTTGACAGCAGTAGTCAATAAAAACATCGTTTTCAATAGAATATCCACTTGTGAAAATAAGTTTCTGATTTTTAAACTCATCAGGAATTCCAATATTAATCCAAATGTCTTGGTCTGCAATAAATACAATATTTTTATTGTACAAACGCCCATTAGGGTTGACTGTTTCTTGAAATATTTTTAATACATTTGCTCTACCACCAACAGGAGTTACAATAACATTGCTTATCTCATCTTCTAATTTTCGGTAAATAATAATATCATCTTTTCCTTCAACAATAATTGCTGGTAAATCAGAATGATTTAATGTAGAAATCATCTCATCTAAATCAACTTTTGCCATTATTGCTCTTCTCCATTACAATCTCCTCGATCATCAACCCAAGTTAATTCTTTATCAGGGTATTTTGCATAAATAAATGGAGAATGAGTTGCAACAATAAATTGATTGCTAGAATTTTGTCTTAATAAAGTTGGAAATAAGATTCTCTGCCAATCTACATGTAAACTTAATTCTGGCTCATCAATAATGAAAATAGTATCTTGATAAAAAGCATTATAGGCTAAAAAACTTAGCATCTGTTTTTCGCCTGCAGAGAGTAAATCCGAATTAATTGCACTAGCACTATCGCCTAAACTTAAACTTTCTTTTTTAGAACCTAGCTTAATACCGCCATAACTAATAAATTTAAAGACCTGTTCCTTAAAAGTATCAAATGGTTGCATAGTATTCTTTCTAATAATTTCCAATTTTTCCATTTGAGATTTTACTTCTTGCAAAATATTAGACGATTCTTCTTCTGTAGATTCTTTAATTCTATTTTGTATATCTTGCGAAGTTTTCTGTTGAAGTTGTGATATTTCTTCAGATAATTCAGAATGTTTTTTTATAACTAATAATTCAATATCTGCAGTACTTAAAGAGGATACAAAACTATGAGAACCATTTGATAATTGCCCAGATATATTATTTAAAGCATCTTCAATAGCACTACCTTTAATACTAGGTAAAATTCTGCCGGTAGCACTACTAATTTTATGTTTTGTTAAAAAACCACCTTCTATACGTCGGAATGTTGGTAAAAATATTGATGCGCCATGTTCTATTAATCGATTATTTGGAATATACTCAGCAGGTCTTACACGAACCACCAAACTACTAACTCTATCTTCCTCAACATCTTCAAACAATTCAATATCTTTAGAGCCATTCCATTGCCAAGCAACCTGACATGTCTCTGTATCTATTTTACTAACAGTACAAATATATTTATCTGTAACGATTTTAATTTTTGAAAAATTAATTTCTCTTAAAGCAACTTCAATATTTCCACTTATTACATACCAAATTAACTTTAAAATATTGGTTTTGCCAGAGCCATTGCGACCTGTGATAATATTTAAATCACGATTAAAATCTAATTTAATGTGATTATTCAAACCATTTAAACCAATAACTTCAGCAGACTTTATTATCATATATACACCTTAGATTGTATTTAAAAACATACCCATAAAAAAATATGGGCATGTTATTACCATTGAAGGCTAAATCAACCCCCAATCTTCTTATACTTCATACGCTTGGGCGTGGCATCTGCTCCCAGTCGCTCTTTACGCCATTTTTCGTATTCGGTGTAGTTGCCGTCAAAAAACTCAGGCTGTTCATTTTCAAACGACAAAATATGCGTACAAATACGGTCTAAGAACCAGCGGTCGTGTGAGACGACCATTACCGTACCGGGGAAGACTTCAATGGCATCTTCTAAGGCACGCAAGGTCTCCACATCAAGGTCGTTGGAGGGTTCGTCAAGCAAAATCACATTCGCTCCTTGCTTTAAGGTCTTAGCAAGCTGTAAGCGATTGCGTTCACCGCCTGATAAGTTGCCAACCAGTTTTTGTTGGTCTTGCCCTTTAAAGTTAAAGCGACCAATGTAGGCACGGCTTGGCGTGGTATATTCGCCCACGGTAATCATATCAAGACCGTCCGACACCTCTTCCCACACCGTTTTTTTGTCGTCAAGATTATCACGTACCTGACCGACATAGGCGACTTTGACGCTCTCGCCGACTTCCACCGAGCCTGTATCGGGCGTGTCTTTGCCTGTAATCATATTAAACAGCGTGGTTTTACCAGCCCCATTTGGACCGACAATACCGACAATCGCCATTGGTGGCACGGTGAACGATAGGTTTTCATAAAGCAGGCGGTCGCCAAAGGATTTGGAGATGTTTTTGACTTCAATGACTTTATTACCCAGTCTTGGTCCTGGTGGAATGTAGATTTCTGCTGTCTCATTTCGCTGTTGGAACTCACGAGAGTTCATCTCTTCAAAGCGTTCTAGGCGAGACTTGGATTTGGCTTGCTGACCTTTTTGGTTTTTGCGTACCCATTCAAGCTCTTGTTTTAGGGCTTTGGCAAAGGCTTCTTCTTGCTTTTGCTCTTGTTCTAGGCGTTTGTTTTTCTGTTCTAGCCACTCGGTGTAGTTGCCTTGATAAGGATAGCCATAGCCACGGTCCAGCTCCAAAATCCACTCGGCGACATTGTCAAGAAAATATCTGTCGTGGGTAATCGCCACAATCGTGCCAGAATAGTCCTTTAAAAATCTTTCAAGCCACGCCACACTCTCAGCATCAAGGTGGTTGGTCGGCTCGTCAAGCAGGAGCATATCAGGCTTAGACAGGAGCAGACGGCACAGGGCGACACGGCGTTTTTCGCCCCCTGACAGTTTAGAAACATCAGCGTCCCAAGGCGGTAGGCGTAGGGCATCGGCGGCTTTTTCAAGCTGAGTGTTTAGGTTGTGAGCGTCCCACGCTTGAATGATGTCCTCCATTTTGCCTTGCTCGGCAGCCAATTTATCAAAATCAGCATCAGGCTCGGCATACTCAGCATAGATTTGGTTGAGACGGTCAAGGGCGTCTAGGGCTTCACGCACGCCATCTTCTACATTTTCACGCACGGTTTTATTGGGGTCAAGCTGGGGTTCTTGGGGCAAATAGCCGACCTTAATGCCTGCTTGGGGGCGTGCCTCGCCATTGTACTCGGTGTCCACGCCTGCCATAATGCGTAGCAGGGTGGATTTACCTGCACCGTTTAGACCCAGTACGCCAATTTTTGCCCCTGGGAAAAAGGAGAGTGAAATGTCCTTTAAAATCTCCCGTTTAGGCGGAATGATTTTTGAGACTTTGTTCATCGTGTAGATGTATTGAGCCATAGCTATCCTTTTGATTTAAAAAGAAAAATTATAAAATAAAAATGGGGGATTTAACCTGCTATTATCGCATTATTTTTGGGTTTGGGCAAGGTGTTTTATTTTGGGATTTTGGTAAAATAAATTTGGCTAAAATGGTTGATAACAAGCCACCTAGCAAACCACAAACAAGAATAAATACAATATTTGGTATCATATTGGGATAAAAAAATCTAAAACTTGACAAAAAGTAAACCACAAAACCTATACCAAAAATTTTAGCATAATTTTTATTGATGGTTTTAATTTTAAGAATAATAAAAATAAAACTGATGATTAAATTTAAGATAAAACCAATAAAAGAAAATCCCATTAAATGAAAATAAAAATACTCTAATGAAAATTTAACACCCTCACTTAATATCATTGGGTACATTATTGATAAAACAATTGCACAATATATAACACCTCCCAATAATGGATAAAGTGTGATGACTTTTAAAGTTGGGTATTTGTTTTCTTTATTATTGTTCATAAAATTTTCCTTTTTAAGATTTTGGTAAAATAAATTTAGCAAGAATTGCTGATGATATTCCACCAATTAGGGCAAATACCAAGTGAGAAAAAATCACCGATAAAATCCCTGAAACCAAACTTTCATTTAGCTTATAAAAAGTGCTTTTAATATTAATAATTAACCAACAAACAAAAGTAACCCCAAAACCTATCCAAAATGTTTTAAAATAATCATCGGATTTAAGTATTTTTATTTTAAAATAAGCTAAGACAATGCCTGTCAATAATGCAGGAACAAAGCCAGTCGCCCAAACTACAACAATAAAAAGCAAGATTTGATTTTTTCCCACAAAATCATAGAAAAAGAAAGCAAGTACCGCAAAAATCAATAATGGCATTCCGCCCACCAGTCCGCCTAACAATGGATAAAGCGTGATGACTTTTAAGGTTGGGTATTTGTTTTTATTATTGTTATTCATAAAATTATCCTGTTAATATTTTGGCAAAATAAATTTAGCAAGAAGAGTTGATGTTAAACCTCCTAATAATGAAAAAATAGCAACTGCCACCATAGATACAACCAAGCCAAACAGAATATCCAGCATTTGCCACTCAAACAGCACATCAATATTTGCCAGTATTACCAAAATCATTGTCGGTAAAAAAGTAGCAAGCCAACCAATAAAGAATGCTTGTAAATAATTTGCTTTATGTAAAACCCTAATCTTATAATAAGCCAGCAAAATCCCCGCCAATGCCGATGGAATAAGACCTGCTAAAAAAGTCACTGCAACACTTGCCCATAACATTTCAAAAATAGAGTTCCAATCTTGCTCTTATCAATATTCCAATAACAACCGTTAATGTAATGGGCAAACCGCCAATAATGCCACCTAATAGCGGATAAAGTGTGATGACTTTTAAAGTTGGGTAATCATTTTTTGTCTTTTTATCCATAAATCATTCTCTTGTATCCTAATTTATGTTAGCATAGATTAATACAGTACCGTTGTAAAGCCCGATTTTTTACTTATTTTAGGAAAAGCCGATGCACATCACTCACAGCCCCACCACCCAAAGATTTGAGACCACCATTGATGGACATACCGCTTATTTAAGCTACGAGGTTCTCAATGAAGATACGCTCAATTATAACCACACCATCGTTCCATCTGAGCTTGGCGGTCGTGGCATTGGTTCTGCTTTGGTCAAATTTGCCCTAGAATACGCCCAGCAACATCACAAAAAAATCGTGCCAAGTTGCAGCTTTGTGGCAGCGTACATCGATAAAAAAACAGAATATCAGCAGTTATTGGCTTGATTTTTTGCCAAAATAGCCCATAATAAACCCAATTTTTTTAGCAAAATTTAGGAACATGTATGAGTAGCCTTACCGCCGACCAAGTTGCCCTACAACTAGAAAGCCTACCTGAGTGGTCAAAAGACGGCAACAGCTTAGTCAAGACTTATACCTTTGCAGAGTTTAGCGATGCCATCAGTTTTATGGTGCGTGGGGCATTTTCTGCCCAAAGTTTGGAACATTATCCTGTATGGCAAAATGACCATAATGTCCTGACTGTTCGCATTGGCGACCCTGAGCAATCTGCTGTACAAAGTCGTGATGTTCAGCTTGCCAAACGCCTTGAAAGCATCGCACACTAAGTTCAAACACCAAAAAGCAATGATGTCTTATCATTGCTTTTTTTATCAAACTTGCTATCATAAGCGGTTTGCTAAATCATCATTAAAATATCATGACTTTATATAACGACACCAACATCGATACTCGCTCCATCAGTGATTTTACCGAACAGGCTTATCTTAATTATGCCATGTATGTCATCATGGATAGAGCCTTGCCACACATTGCTGATGGTCTAAAACCCGTCCAACGCCGCATCGTCTATGCGATGAGCGAGCTTGGACTACGTCACACCGCCAAGCCAAAAAAATCCGCTCGTACTGTGGGCGATGTGCTGGGCAAATATCACCCACATGGCGATATTGCTTGTTATGAAGCGATGGTGCTGATGGCACAACCATTTAGCTATCGCTATCCGCTCATCACAGGACAAGGCAACTGGGGCAGTCCTGACGACCCCAAATCTTTTGCCGCCATGCGATATACCGAAGCTAAGATGAGCCAATACGCCAATACCCTACTGGCTGAATTGGAACAAGGCACGGTCGATTGGCAAGATAACTTCGATGGCTCGCTGACCGAACCTGTTACCCTACCTGCTCGACTGCCGAACATTTTGCTCAATGGCACGACTGGCATTGCCGTTGGTATGGCAACCGACATTCCGCCACACAATCTGACCGAGATTGTCAAGGCGTGTATCCGTCTGCTCAAAGACCCTACTTTGTCGGTCAAACAACTGGCTCAAACGGTGCTTGCACCTGATTTGCCCACCGCCGCCGAAATCATCACGCCAAAATCTGACCTCGTGGCGATGTATCAAACAGGCAAGGGCAGCTATAAGATGCGTGCCACTTATCATATCGATCCCAAGGACAAAAACACCGTCATCATCGATGCTCTGCCCTACCAAATCTCTGGCAACAAAATCATTGAACAAATCGCCAAACTGATGAGCGATAAAAAGTTGCCTTGGGTCAATGACATCACTGACGAATCCGACCACGAACACGCTTGTCGCATCGTTCTTGAACTTAAAAAAGGCAAACTTGATATTGATAAAATCATGAATCATTTGTTTGCCAATACCGACCTTGAAACCAGCTATCGTGTCAATATGAACATGATTGGGGTTAATGGCAAACCTCAGGTAAAAAATCTCAAAGAAATCTTGACCGAATGGCTGTCGGTTCGTCGCAATGTGGTGATTCGCCGATTGCAACATCGTCTTGCCAAAATCGAAAAACGCTTGCATATTTTGGCAGGCTTACTGATTGCATACCTAAACATCGATGAAGTCATCGCCATCATTCGTGAAGAAGATGACCCCAAACTTGAACTAATGAACCGCTATGGTTTGACTGATGTTCAGGCTGATGCGATTTTGGACATTAAACTACGCCAACTTGCCAAACTGGAAGAAATCGAGCTTAATGCCGAAAAAGACCGCTTGACCGCCGAAAAAGACAGCATCAATCATTATCTGGGTAATGACGATGCGATGACAGGATTGCTCATTGATGAGCTGACGGCTGACATGAAAGAACATGGCGATGCACGCCGTTCGCCTGTTGTAGAACGAGATGATGCAGTGAGTCTAAAAGCCACTGAGCTAGTGCCAGCCGAACCGATTACGGTTGTGCTGTCGCAAGCTGGTTGGATTCGTAGTGCCAAAGGACATCAAACCGACCCGTTGCAGATGAGTTACCGTGCTGGCGATGGCTATTTGACGCACGCATTGGGCAAATCTAACGAACGGCTGATTTTGCTGGATAATACAGGTCGAAGCTATGGTGTGGACGCTGCCAATCTGCCATCTGCTCGTGGGCAAGGCGACCCCATCACCAGCCTCATCAATCTGGGCAATGGCATTAAAGCCGAACAGCTATTATTCATCGCAGACAGCCCCATCATCATGGCAAGCAGTACAGGTTATGGTTTCATCAACCAATTATCCAATCTGGATACCAACCAAAAGGCAGGTAAAGCCAGCATCAACCTTAATGAGGGCAAACTACTGCCCATCGCCCAGATGGCAGCGACCGATACCTTGATTGCGGTGGTCAATTCATCGGGCTACTTATTGGTCTTTCCAACCGATGAATTACCAATGCTTGCTAAGGGTAAGGGCAATAAACTGATGAACCTAAAAAACGATGAGCATATCATCGCCATCACCGCCCTATCCGCTGATGACGCATTGATGATTACTGCTGGCAAACGCACCTTAACGCTCAAACCTGCTGACCTAGCCAGCTATCACGGCAAACGAGCCTCTCGTGGCACTCAGCTGCCCAAAGGATTTGGCAAGGTTGCCAGCATGACCAAAGCCGATTGAATCCGAACAATAAAAAAGCAGGGTTTATGTCCTGCTTTTTTATTGTTAATTAGCATTGCTTAGCCATCATCTCATCATGATTTAGGCGTATTAAGGTATGTCAGTCCCTGCCATGATGATTCTTATCCATGCCTGTACATCCTTAAAGTTATTTTGACCGCCAGACAGTCAATAAGTACATCATAAAAAATTCTTATCCATATTGATATTGATTTAAACTGCCAAAAATCGCCTTGACACAAAAGACATCACTTGATTTTTTAACAGTATTTTGTTAAGTTATTTTTAATATTAGGTTGGGTACATCAATCATCAATATTGTCCAAATGATGATTTGGCAAATGCTTAACTGTCCGTGGCAGTCGAGCCAATACCATCGCTCATCTAAATATCACTTCGCCAAGTCGCAAAAAACCACTCATCTAAGTGGTTGTTTTTTAGTCAAATCCATCACATTCAATGATTGATACTTGCTTTTTTGATTCATCAATAAAAATAACGATAACCGTGCCAAGCAGCCAGCACAATAAAACCAAATAACAAAACACCAAAAAATCTTCCCATCATCTTTCCTATTGTTTAGTTATACTTTTATATTTTACCCCCCCCTGCGGAATTTGTCAAGACACCCGACTAAGCAATCATCAATCAACATCAATCATCTGATACACTTCATAGGCTGGCACTTCATAAGGGTGAGCTTGCTTATAGGCACTCACCACCTTACGCAGTCTGTCTTGATGAACCATCATCTCTACTCGCCATTCGGCAACTTCGCTCATCTTGCCCACTTGACCGATTGCAGGATTCGCCCCAGCCAATGGACGAAATTGCCCCACGCCCAAAGTCTGCCAAGCACAGCAATCATAGTTACCATCACGCCCAGCCCCCGCCTCAAACATCGCTGTTTTAACAGATGCTAATGCCGATTCTGGAATATAGGCGATGAATTTATACATAACAAATCTCCAATCTAAAAAAAGCCCGCACAATTCTTTGTGCGGGCATCTATTTGGTCAATCAATCCTAGTCTTCTAGTGGCACACCGATACGGCGAGCGACTTCTTCGTAGGCTTCAACCACATCGCCCAAACTTTGGCGGAAACGGTCTTTGTCCAATTTCTTTTTGGTTTCTTTGTCCCATAGACGGCAACCATCAGGCGAAAACTCATCGCCCAAAACCACACGACCATGAAACAGACCAAATTCTAGCTTAAAATCCACCAACATCAAGCCAGCGTCATCAAACAGCTTGCTAAGCACTTCATTGACTTTGAAAGTCAAACTTTGCATCTGAGCAAGCTCATCGGCAGTTGCATAGCCCAACGCAATGGCGGTAGATTCTGACAACATTGGGTCACCCAAAGCATCGTCTTTATAAAACAGCTCATAAGTCGGTGGCAACAATGGCAAGCCTTCTGCCAAACCTAAGCGTTTCATCAGACCACCAGCGGCATAATTACGCACCACCGCCTCAACAGGAATCATGGTCAAGCGTTTTACCAAGACTTCATCATCGGATAATTGACGCTCAAAATGGGTCTCGATACCAGCCTCAGCCAATTTTTGCATGATAAAAGCATTAAAGCGATTATTTACTTTACCTTTACGGTCAAGGCTTGCGACACGCTCACCATTGAACGCACTGGCATCATCACGAAAATGCAACACCAGATAGTCAGGGTCGGCGGTTTCATAAACAGATTTGGCTTTTCCAGTATAGAGCAGAGCTTGTTTTTCCATGATAAAATCTCAACATTGACAAAGTTTAGCGACGAACTGTCGGCGGTTTTGGTAATTGGTACTGTTTGCCAGCTTCATTGGTGAAGTCGCTCAATTCACCAACGGCATTCGGTGCTGTGTATAATGGCACAAAATCACCAGCAGGCTGATTGGCAGGCAGTTGAATTGGGGCAAGTTTTTGGCTTTGGCGATAGGTCAGACTGCCGTTATCACGCTTGGCAAATACGCCCTTGATGGTTGAGCAACCACTCATCAGCACCACTGCTGAGGCAGCTACAACCATAAATTTTGGGAATTTCATAATCATACTCTTGATAATTTAGATTAGCTTAGCACGCTCAATCGCTGCATCAATCACAGGCTGATACTCTTGGGATAGCCAGACCAGCGGTAAGCGAATGCCTTTGTCGATTTTGCCAAGTTTGTACAGGGCGTACTTGGTTGGCTGTGGGCTTGACTCGATGAACAAATCTTTGTGCAGATGTTTGATGGTATCATGAATGGCATTGGCTTCATCAAAACGCCCTTCTAAGGCAAGGGCAAACACCTGAGACATCGCTTTTGGTGCAACATTAGAGGTCACAGAAATATTACCCTTAGCACCATGCTTAATCAGCTCTAATGCTGTTGGGTCATCGCCAGACAAGACAACCATATGCTCGCCCACCGCCTCAATCAATGCCTTGCCACGCTCCAAATTGCCTGTGGCATCTTTGATGGCGACAATATTTGGAATGCTCATCAGTCGCTCAACCGTCTGCTGACTCATATCAACCACCGTGCGACCTGGTACATTATACAGCATCTGTGGCATATCCACCGCCTCAGCAATCGCCTTGTAGTGCTGATACATACCCTCTTGGGTTGGTTTGTTATAATAAGGAACCACCAACAACGCACAATCCGCCCCAGCGTCCTTGGCATGCTGTGTCAGCTCGATGGCTTCATGAGTGGAATTTGCCCCTGTTCCTGCAATCACAGGCACACGCCCAGCGACTTGCTTGACAAAGAAACGAATGACATTGCTATGCTCTTGCATGGTCAAAGTCGCCGACTCGCCTGTCGTACCAACCGCCACCAACGCATGAATCCCTTCGGCAATCTGCCATTCAATCAAATCCGCTAATTTATCATAATCCACCGCACCGTCTGTCGTCATCGGTGTAATCAGTGCAGTAATCGCACCACGAAGTCTGGATTTAATGTCTTGATATGCGTCTGTCATAATCGACCTTGATTTGGGTTATTGATTGTTAAGCCATATTTGCCAGTTGGCTGATGGCAATTTATTAGGATTAGTTTATCATACTTTTTGGCAGTTTTGATGATGATTTTGGCAATTTTGACCCAAAAATCCATCTCGCCAACATTTGATGATTGAGAATCAGTAGCGATGGCTAGTATGGCAAAATGCCCCTCATTCGTCAAGCATCTTCGCTGATTTGTTTGTCAAAACAGGTCAAGCACCGCATCAATGCGTTTGGCAACTTCATCAGGCGTGCCAGCTGCATCAATGCGTTTGATGCGAGCTGGATATTTACTGTGTTGATACGCCAATCCTTGATAAACTCGCTCAAAAAATGCAATGTCATTGGCTTCCATGCGGTCAAACGCCCCACGCTTGCCAGCACGACTCATGCCCGTCTTAATGTCCAAATCCAGCCACAGCGTGATGTCAGGTAATTTTGGCACAAAAAGCTGGGTCAGCTGCTCAATCTTAATCATCGCCTGTGCGTCGCCAAAATATCGCCCAAAGCCCTGATACGCCATCGTACTGTCACAAAATCTATCGCAAATGACCCATTTACCCGCCTGCAATGCTGGCAAAATCGTTTGGTGCAGATGATCAGCCCTAGCGGCAAACATGAGCAAAATTTCCGTATCGGCATCAATGGTGCGAGTCTTGTCCAAAAATATCGCCCGCAACTCTTCGGCAAGCACACTACCCCCTGGCTCACGAGTTTTGATAAACTGAATGCCAAGCGTTGTCAGCTTATCGCATAATGCGTTAATGGCGGTGGTTTTGCCCACGCCTTCGGTACCCTCAAAGCTGATGAACTTGCCTGTCATTGACTTTCCTTTTGTTTCATCACGGCACGATATTCGGCAACAGCAGCGTCGTGCTCCGCCAAAGTCTTGCTAAATTTATGTCCGCCATTACCTGTCGCCACGAAGAACAGCACATCGCTGTCATCTGGGTGCATGGTTGCCTTGATGGCTTCGGCAGATGGCAAGGCAATCGGCGTGGGTGGCAAGCCATCAATTTGATAAGTGTTATAATCGGTGCGTTCGGCAATATTGGACTTATAAATCTTGCCGTCATAGCGGTCAAATAATCCATAGATGATGGTTGGGTCGGTTTGCAGACGCATATTTTTACGCAAGCGATTGACAAATACCGATGACACCAGATTTCGCTCTGATTTGATGCCTGTTTCTTTTTCGATGATGCTTGCCATGATTAACGCTTCGTATGGCGTTTTATAGGGTAGATTCTCATCACGAGCCGCCCATGCTTCATTGAGCACTTTGGTCTGGGTATCATAAAGGCGTTTTAGAATCACGGTGTCGGTCGTGCCTTTGGTGAAGTGATAAGTATTAGGAGCAAACCAACCCTCCAAATTACCATTAGGCGAGCTGATGCCAAGTGCTTTGGCGACCGCCTCATTGTCCCTAGCGACATCGCTCCAAGCATAGCCATCTGCCTTTGGGGTCAAGGTTTCTAGCACCACGCCATCGGTATTTTTTAGCGTTTGATACAAATCTTTGATGGTTTTGCCCTCGATGATACGCACCGTGATTTGTTCAACCTTCGCACCCTCGCCCAAAATCTTGACCGTCTGGGCAAGGCTTGCCCCAGCAGGAATGGTATAGTCTCCTGCCTGCAATGGCTTGTCGGCAGCCACAGACAAATAAGCACGAGTCACAAAATCTGATGCCAACCACGCATCTGACCAACTGGGCTTGGTAAGAAGTTTTTGGTAAGTATCGCCTTTGCTGACAGTCAGGTTTTGTTCAGCTTTTTTGGTGGTAGAAAAGATGCTTTGATAGACCGCCAATAGCACAACAAGTGCCACAAGGCTTAACACAACCAAAATGCTGGTCAAACGATTGGTGGATTTTTTGGTTTTGGTTGGGCGTTTGATTCTGCTCATATTTTTTATCACACAAAAATTTTGCCTATTTTAGCAAAAGTTAGTTGCCTAGCGTCAAGAAAATTGTAACTTTGCCATTAGTTTTGGTATCATAAAGCACCGCCATCAAAATCACAAAATAAAACAACAAGGAATTTTTATGGATAAATTTCATCACGCTGACTTATTGCAAAGCGATTACACCACCGTTGAAGTCGTCTTTGATGATTTTTTTGAGCCAGACAATCTTGATGACACACCTAGCCAAGACGGACGAGCTTATACCTACAAAGCCAATATCCTGCTTAATCTACAAGTTGGCGACCGTGTGGTCGTACACGCCCAAAATCGGCTGGCAATCGCTCGCATCACCCAAGTGCACCAAGCCCCAAAAATCCAAGCAAACACACACTATCGCTATAAATGGGTCGTGGATAAGGTGGATTTGACCGCCTTTGCCAAACGCCACGAAGAAGAGACGCTCATTGACGAGATGATGGCACGGATAGAATTTGAGCAAGCACGCCAAACTTTGATGGATAAAGTGGATAAACTTCGCCAAGACAGCGATGAGCTTGATACCAAATATCAAGCCCTAAACGCCCTAAAAAAGCTGTTTATGCCATCACGATAACGGCATGCACACAGATAGCGTCCGCCATTGCCCTTGATGATATAACGCCACAACAGGCGTGATGCCTCGCACCGCATTGGTCAAAACACAAGCATCAAGCCGTGCCAAATCATCATCGATAAGTCTGCGTTCTCTGATGGCATATCGCTGACACAGCACCGCACGCATCACCCCAGCCACACCTGCGTGAGTGATGGGCGGTGTGTACCATTGCCCATCAAGCCGATACAGCACATTGCCCGTCGTCCCCGAAATCCACTCGCCCCGCACATCGCCAAGCAAGGCATCGCTGATGCTTGGATTATCCTGCTGTATCTGCTGTAATCGTGCTACCGCCAGCACCTGTTCTGGACAAGCGATGAGCTTAACACCGCACAAGGCAGGAATACGAGTTGGTAGGGCATCAGGCAAACAGCCAATCTGCATGGCTGGCTGAACAGGTACGCCATCAATCCACACAACGCCTTGATAAATCTGGCTTGGCATCGCCTTAATCCACACCTGACACTGCCCATCTTGATAGCCATAGCCACGCACCGATTGCTGACAACGACTGACGATGATTTTGATGATACCTTCATTCATTTGACTGGCAAATTTGACCAAATGACCCATCAATGGCTCAATATCCAGCTCAAAACCAAACACCTGTACGCCTGTGCGTATTCTGTCTTTGTGATGGTCTTGCCAAAGCATTTGCCCATCATACACGCCAATGGTGCTAAAAAATCCATCACCATAAGCACACGCTCGTTCATCAATGGGCGTGTGTACCTGCTGCCAATCGCCATCAAATAGATAGTACATCGCGCCCCCATCAATACGATAAAATCACACGACAGCGATAAGGCTTGCACGCTGCCTGCACCACATAAAAATCGCCCAAATCCAGTTTTGAAATCGTCTTGCCCTGCACCAATGCCTTGATGAGATTTGCCCCCAATTCGCCTGTTGCCACGCCCATCAATTCATGGGCACGCTTGGCGTATTCTTGTCCAGCTCTCTTGTCGGCATCGCTGTCAGTGGGGGTGGGATAATACCACACCAGCTCAAACAGTCTATCAGACTCAACCGTATAAAGTGGTGGCAAAAAGGCCTGTCGATAATAGGATAAAGTTGCAGGTCTGCCATAAAAATCCAGTGACGACTGCGTCTGGATAACATCGCCCAGCACCGCCTTAATATCAGTCATTTTGGCACTTTGTCGGCTGGGCAACTGCCAATCATCAGTGGGATAGATGACCGCAGTTGGGGGCGATTTTGGCACATCGGTTGGGGCTTGGGCTGACTCATCAGACGATATGCCAAACCACAGCAATAAAAACAGTATGAGTCCAATCACTATCCACAAAATGACAGGTTTGTTTGTCTTGTTATTAGCGGTCATAAGCATTCTTATTTGGTGAAGTTATCTGCCATTGTACAGGGTTTTAGCCACTTTGCCAAATATCATGATTTGCCCAAAAACTTGACAAGTCGTCAGCATTGGCTTATTGTTTGCTGAATTTTTGACAACATCAAACCTTCCACAAAATCCTAAAAAATCGCCATTTGTGGCAACGATTTAAGTCATGGCAAATCATGATGCCCATCAGCTTAACTTTTGGGCAGATGGTCGCCATCGTGCAAAAAGGTTTGATTTTTGGATTAGGCACACAGCTATGCAACATTTCATCGTCATTGGCAATCCCATCAGCCATTCAAAAAGCCCCCAAATTCATCACGCCTTTGCCAAGCATACAGGGCTTGCCATCAGCTATCAGCGGCAGTTTTGCCCTGATGACAAAGACAGTTTTGTGGCGGTGGTGCAAGCATTTTTTCATGGTGGTGGCGTGGGGGCAAATGTCACCTTGCCCTTTAAAGAAATCGCCTATCAGCTGTGTGTCGATACAGGCAATCTTAGCGATGAGGCAGCTTGTGCTAAGGCGGTCAATACCCTTGCCATCAAGGACGGTAAGCTCTATGGCGACAACACCGATGGGCGTGGACTGGTGGCAGATTTGATTGGACAAGGCGTATCTTTGGCATCATCAGATGTCGCCATCGTTGGGGCTGGTGGAGCGACTCGTGGAGCAATCTTGCCACTACTAAAAGCAGGAGCAAGGCTCACCATCTACAATCGCACACTAACCAAAGCTCAATCGCTGGCAACCGATTTTGATGCCCTATCCAAACACCCCTTATCCATCAAAACGCTCGATGAACTGATGAGAGCCAAACACGATGTCATCATCAATGCCACTTCTGCCACCACACACGGACAACATCTGAACTTAGGCAACTGCCAAGCAAATTTTGCTTATGACATGATGTATGGCAAACCATCGGCATTTTTGGCACATTTTGCCGCCCAAAATGCCAAGATTTGTGATGGTTACGGCATGCTCATTCATCAGGCGGCTTACGCTTTTGAACTATGGACAAATCAGGTCATCACAACCGATTGTCTTAGCCAATTAAAAACTGCTTAATTTTCAAAACTTTACCATAAATTGTGCAAAATTTTGCGAAAATACCCCATATTTTGTTTTATTTTGATGGATAAATTTGCTAGAATACGCCCCACAATTTTTTCCACATTGATGAAATAAGGGGTAAAATAATGAGCGATAACGCACTTGATTTTGACAATTTGGACGATTTATTTGATGAGTTTGATGGCGTGGCTGTCGAGGGTGGCGTGGATAACGAAAATGACGCTGGCTGTGAAGGCGGTGCTTGCAAGCTATAATCATTCATTGATGAAACAACATTGGGCGACTTGGTTTCGCCCTTTTTTATTGTCATGACTGCGTGATGCTTGTGATAAAAAATCATCAAACCCATCATCATTGATAAAATATTTTTATATAATCAATACACGAATATGAAAATATTTTATCAATTCGACAAAATCGCTGTGCTTGTCCAAAAATTACTGTATATTGCTCTTTATCCATACTTTTTTATTGCCCAATCAGTGCAATTCATCAACAAGATAAAGGAAGACTTATGCTAAGTTACAAAGCCCCTTTGCGTGACATGAAATTTCTCATCAATGAGATGTTTGACTACCAAAAGCACTACCAAACCCTAGACAACGGCAAAAATGCTGACGCTGAAACGGTTGAGATGATTTTGCAGGGTTTTGCAGATTTTGCCGAAAATGTGCTATCGCCCATCTATCAACCAGCCGATGAAGAGGGCTGTCATTTTAATGATGGTCAAGTTACCACGCCCAAAGGGTTTAAAGAGGCTTATCAACAATTTGCCGAAGGTGGCTGGCAAGGCATCAGCTATCCAGAAGAATTTGGTGGCATGAACCTGCCCATGTCATTAAACCTCATCAAATCAGAAATGATGGGTACGGCAAACTGGCCGTGGGCGATGTATCCAGGTTTGTCCATTGGGGCGGTCAATACCATCTTGCAATATGGCGATGCCACCCAAAAACGCATCTATCTAGCAAAACTGGTGACAGGCGAATGGTCTGGCACCATGTGCTTAACTGAGGCGGGCTGCGGCACTGACCTAAACCAAATGAAAACTCGTGCCACACCAAATGAAGACGGCAGCTACACCATCACAGGCAGCAAAATCTTCATTTCAGCAGGCGAACATGACCTGACCGACAACATCGTTCATATTGTGCTGGCTCGCCTGCCTGATGCACCTGCTGGTACCAAAGGCATTTCGCTCTTTATCGTGCCAAAATTCTTGCCAACCGGGTCAGGCGAGATGGGCGAAAGAAATGCGGTGCATTGTGGCTCTATCGAACACAAAATGGGCATCAGCTCATCAGCCACCTGTGTGCTAAACTTCGATGGTGCGACAGGCTATCTGCTTGGCGAACCAAACAAAGGGCTAAAAGCCATGTTTACCTACATGAACACCGCTCGTATTGGTACAGGCGTTCAGGGCTTGGCACACATGGAGCTGGCTTTCCAAAACTCCCTGCCTTATGCCAAAGAACGCCGTTCTATGCGTGCTTTGTCAGGCACAAAAGAACCCAATCAAGCTGCTGATGCCATCATTCATCACGCTGATGTGCGTCGTATGCTTCTGACCCAAAAAGCCTTTGCCGAAGGAGCCAGAAGTATGATTTATCACACCGCTCGCTATGCTGACAAACTTGCCGAAGCGGTGGTCAAAGGCGATGAAGCTGCCATCAAACAATGGGACGATAAATTGGGATTTTTCACCCCAATCATCAAAGGCTTCATCACTGAGCTGAGCATCGAGGCTGCCAAACACGGACAACAAATCTATGGCGGACACGGCTATATTAAAGAAGCTGGCATGGAGCTGATTGCTCGTGATGCTCGTATTTCTACGCTGTACGAAGGCACAACAGGTGTGCAAGCCCTAGACTTATTGGGTCGCAAAGTATTGCTACAAGGCGGTGGCAAAGTGATTCGTGACTACACCGCAGGTATCATGAAATGGTGTGGCGAATACGCCCTAGACAAAGAAATGCGTAAGTATGTTTGGGCATTGACCAAGCTGTGTGCCGAATGGAATATGCTGACCGCTCGCCTACTGCTGACCGCTCGCAAAGACCGTGACATCGTCTCAGCGGCATCTGATGATTTCTTGATGTATTCAGGCTATGTGATGATGGCGTATCATTGGGCGAGAATGGCGGCGGTGTCATTTGACAAACTAAAAAATGGCGGCGAACAACCCAAAGAGTTTTATCTTGCCAAAACCCAAACCGCAGAGTTTTATTTTGATAAGATTTTGCCACGCACTTCTGCACACGCTGAAAGCATGACCACACCAAGCAGCAGCATGACGCAGATGCAGATTGAGCATTTTGCTTTCTTAGACTAACTTGGTTGCATTCTAGCATCAGCCATCACGCCCAAGCCATCGTTTGGGCGTGATTTTTTATGATTTGATATGAAAAACTAGAATATATTAAGTGAAATTTATTCTTTTTATTCCCAAGCAGACTGATTTATAGTACATCTCATCAATAATATCATCAATAGTCTATAAGGAATCATAAATGAGCATTCAAATCACTCCCATCAAACCTGCCATCGGTGCAACCATCACAGGCGTGGACTTAAACCACCTAAGTGCCGATGACAATCAAGCCATCAAAGAGGCACTACTCAAACACCAAGTGCTATTTTTTAAAGGACAAAACCTGACCAGCCAGTCGCAAGTCGCCCTAGCACGCACTTTTGGCAACCTTCATATTCACCCAGTTTTCCCCACCGTGCCTGATGTTAAGGAAGTGATTGTGCTAGACAGTCATCAGACCGATTTGCGAGATAATGAGCTTTGGCATACCGATGTTACTTTTAGCAAAACACCGCCTTTGGGCTGTGTGTTACGAGCGGTCAAAATTCCGCCTGTTGGAGGCGACACCTTGTGGGCAAGTCTGACCGCCGCCTTTGAAGCCTTGGACGATGAAACCAAAGATTTTTTACGAGGCAAAACCGCCACCCACGACATTCGTCTATCCTTTCCTGCCGAACGCTTTGGGCAGTCTGCCGAAGATGATGAAAAATTGCAAAAGGCGATTGCAAATAACCCACCGCTATCGCACCCTGTTGTCCGCACCCACCCCGAGACAGGCAAGGAGGGGCTATTTGTCAGCGAGGGCTTTACCAGTCAGATTGACGGACTGGACGAACAGACAAGCCGTGAGCTACTTGATAAGCTGTTTGCCCACAGTATCAAGGATGAGTTTGTCATTCGCCATCAATGGAGCGAGGGCGATGTGGTGATTTGGGATAATCGTGCCACCCAGCACAAGGCACTGTTTGATTATGGCGATGCTCATCGGATTATGCACCGTGCGACTGTGCTTGGCGATGAGCCGTTTTATAAAGAAAGAGCCATCTAAAAAAGAAATGTAAAACTTGGCGGTGCATGATTGCACCCAACGCCCCATTCACGCTTTATCAACCAAAAAATTCGCCAATCTATCCAAACTTTTCCAAAATTTTGGAATTGGCGATTTTTTATTGCCAAAAATGACCAAAAAATCAAACAAGGTTCAGCCAAAATGTCAGCCAACCGTTTCAAAGCCCCCATCTTAACCAATGACAAACCCGCTACAAATCGCCAAATGAACCGCCAATTGCACGCTCGCCATTTACAACTGCTCTCCATTGGCGGTGTGATTGGGGCGGGGTTTTTCTTAGGGGCTGGGCGTACCATCAGTTTGGCTGGCACTTCGGTGCTGATAGTCTATGCTTTGGTGGGCTTGTTTGTGTTTTTGGTAATGCGAGCGATGGGCGAGCTGTTGTTGTCGGATTTAAATTTTCGCTCCTTTATTGATGTGATTGACCGTTATTTGGGGCGTGGTGCGTCCTTTGTGGTGGGATGGAGCTACTGGCTGTGCTGGCTGATTATTGCCATTGCCAATACCGTTGCGATGACAGGTTATATGCAGTTTTGGTATCCAGATATTGCTCTTTGGTTGCCAGCGACTTTGAACATTGCATTGATTGTTTTTGTCAATTTATTGTCGGTCAAATGGTTTGGCGAAGTGGAAAGTTATCTTACCCTTATCAAAGTCATTACAATGTTTATCATCATTGGTGCAGGGCTTTTTTTGCTCATCACAGGGGCAAAGGTGGGCGAGTATCGGGCGGATATTGGCAATTTATTCAATCCACAAAACTTTATGCCACAAGGCTTGGCAGGGTTTTTTGCCGCCTTTCAATTAGCCGTACAAGCCAATGCAGGGGCAGAGCTGGTCGGCACGGCAAGTTCAGAAACAAACAATCCCAAAGAAAATCTGCCCAAAGCGATTAACCAAATTCCCTTGCGTGTGGCGATTTTCTTTGTGGGTAGTTTGGCGGTGATTTTGGCGATTATTCCTTTAACCGACATTCAGGTGGGAATTAGCCCTTTTGTGCAATTATTTGGACTGCTTGGCTTTGGGGCGGTGGCTGGGGTCATCAACTTTGTGGCGTTGTCGGCAGGGGTTTCTAGTGCCAATAGCGGTCTGTACTCGGCATCTCGCATGGTGTATGGTTTATCAAAACAAGGCAACGCCCCAAAAGTCTTTGAAAAATTAAACAAAAAAGGCGTACCTGTCTATGGCGTGCTTTATTCGGCATTGTATTTGGCACTCTGCTTTATTTTGCTTTATGGGGCGGATAATGTGGTACAAGCCTTTGTGCTGATTAGCACGGTGTCATCGGTGTGCTTTATTTTGATTTGGGCGGTGATTTTGCTGGCGTATTTACGCTATCGCAAAACCGCCCCACACCTACACCAAACTTCAAGCTACAAAATGCCCTATGGCAAAGCCTTGTCTTATCTAACGCTCGTGTTTTTTGTCTGGGTTTTGTATTTGTTTAGTCAAAATCCTGATACCGTCAAAGGCTTGGCGTTTGTGCCTGTATGGGTGCTTGGGCTTTGGGGAGTGTATATGGGCTGGATAAAACATCAATCAATCTCCTAAATTGCCCCACCTTTGACAGTCTTAGCGTCAGCATTTCGTGTTTAGCCAAAAAAATAAATCCAGTCAAACAACCGTATGACTGGATTTTTCTTAGGCTTATCACACATCGACCGATAAAATACTTGCTTTTTTAATTAAAAATGATTATCATTATCATATATAATTCGTAAATGCAACAATGGAGAACAGTGGTGAAAAATATCCTAAAAACACTAGCACTTTCCGCTAGTCTAGCATTATTATTTGGCTGTGGTCAAGACCAGCAGGCTGGCACGCAAGCACAGCAGTCTGACAAACTGGTGGTTGCCACGACCTTTACCGTCATTGCCGACATTGCCCAAAATGTCGCTGGCGACAAAGCCGAAGTGGTCTCCATCACCAAAGCAGGGGCGGAGATTCACGACTATGAGCCAACCCCCCAAGACATCGCACGAGTGCAAAATGCAGGACTGATTTTGCATAATGGGCTAAACTTAGAACGCTGGTTTGATAAATTCTATGAAAATGCCAAAAATGTGCCAAGTGCCACCGTTACCGAAGGCATCACGCCTTTGCCCATCAAAGAGGGAGCGTACAAGGATTTGCCCAATCCGCACGCTTGGATGTCGCCCTCTAACGGCTTGATTTATGTAGAAAATATCAAAAATGCCCTGATTAAAGCCGACCCTGCCAATGCTGATGCCTATACCAAAAACGCCCAAGATTATGCCCAAAAAATCAAGGACTTAGACACCCCTTTGCGTGAAAAACTAAGCAAAATCCCCCAAGAATACCGCTGGCTGGTTACCAGTGAAGGGGCGTTTAGTTATTTGGCAAAAGATTATGGGCTACAAGAGGTCTATATTTGGGCGGTCAATGCTGAGCAACAAGGCACGCCCCAGCAGGTCAAGGCGGTGATTGACACGGTCAAAACCCACAAAATCCCTGTGGTATTTAGTGAAAGCACCATCAGCGATAAGCCAATGCAGCAAGTCGCCAAAGAGACAGGAGCAAAATATGGTGGCGTATTATATGTAGATAGCCTATCTGAAAGCGGTGGCAAAGTGCCGACTTATTTGGACTTGTTAAATGTTACGGTCAGCACCATTGCCGATGGGTTTGAGAGTGCAAGTAAATAAGCAAATCACATAAAGGGCGGGTTGTTTCGCCCTTTATGTTATAATGGCAAGAAGTTGATTTTTGGATAAATAATGGACTGGCTAAACCCCATCACAACCGCCATTATCTTTTTAATCATCGTTGATTGGTTTATCAATGATTCTTATCATCGCTTGATTTTTAAGAAAAACAGACAGTTGGCAAAACCCCATTTTCACAGCAAATTACATCAATCCTATCATTATTTGGTGAATGTTCTGACCGTCATTGGGGCGGTGCTGGTTGTGATTAGATGGATTTTGTTTTGAATAATTAAAAGTCAAATAACAGTCTATGAAAATAACCAAAAGCAGTATTAAGTATTTGATAGCATTATCATCTTGGATTTATTATATTGGTTTTGTGTTTTATCAATATTTGGTATCAGAAAGCTCATTATTAGATACCTTAGCAGGATTGTTTGCAGGTGTATTTGCTCCTTTTGTATTGCCAGAAACAGCTATTGTTGCATTTATGGCAATGCTTGCCACGATGATAATTAGCGGGGTAAATTGGCGATATAAATTTTTACTCATTGCCGTTTTGCAATGGCTGTATGTGGCAAGTGCGTTTTTTGTCATGGCTGCAATTGCCAGCATTTGACTTTGTCTAAGCACTTTAAAAAACGATTGATTTTTTCAATCAAAAACCCTTACAAAAATCACTTTAAAAAATGCTCATTATCTTTTAAAATAAATGCCCCAATCCAATAATGGAATTATAAGTTGCCCTATGACCACCACCAGTATTAGCGTTGCCAATGTCTCTGTCCGCTATCCCAACGGACACACCGCCCTAAACGATGTCAATTTTGACCTAACTGGGGGGACGATTTGTGCCTTGGTGGGGGTCAATGGCTCGGGCAAATCCACGCTGTTTAAGTCCATTATGGGGCTGGTTACGCCCACAACAGGACAAATCAAACTGTGCAATTTGCCCATCAAAAAAGCCCTAAAACAAAACCTTGTCGCCTATGTTCCCCAAGCCGAAGAAGTGGATTGGCAATTTCCTGTGTCGGTGCTTGATGTGGTAATGATGGGGCGGTATGGCTATATGAATTTTTTAAGAATGCCCAAACAGCGTGATAAAGACAAAGTGCGTGAGGCGATGGCAAGGGTGGGTATTGAAAGTCTGGCAAATCGGCAAATCAGTGAGCTGTCTGGCGGTCAAAAAAAGCGGGTGTTTTTGGCTCGTTCGCTTGCCCAAGAAAGCAAAATTATCCTGCTTGATGAACCCTTTACAGGGGTTGATGTCAAGACCGAGCAGGCGATTATGACCTTGTTATTAGAATTAAAAGCAAGTGGGCATTTGGTGCTGATTTCTACGCACAACTTAGGCACAATCCCAGAGTTTTGCGACCAAGTGGTGATGATAAATCGCACCGTTTTGGCGGTGGGCGACACGGCAAGCACCTTTACGCAGGAGAATTTGGCGAAGGTGTTTGGTGGGGTGCTACGGCAAATTCGCTTGGGCGGTAAGGATTTGCACAATGATGATGATACCAGAAGTGTTACCATTTTGGCGGACGATGAAGTGCCTGCGGTGTTTTATGGCAATGATAATTGCGATGCCAGTTGCCAAGACGAGATTGCCAAAAAGAATATGAGTAAAAATTACCACAGAGCCAGCCCCAAACAGCACCTGCAAGCCCCCATTATTTATAACCCCAAAACCCTACAAAACGAACCAAATCCTAAGAAAAATGGGGAAAATGGCGATGATTGAACTGCTTTTTGAACCCTTTTCTTATGACTATATGAACACGGCAATGGTGATGAGTGCCGCTGTTGGGGGAGTGTGTGCGTTTTTGTCGTGTTTTTTGATGTTAAAGGGCTGGTCTTTGATTGGCGATGCCCTCTCGCACGCTGTTGTGCCAGGGGTGGCGATTGCTTATGCACTTGGATTGCCCTTTGCGGTGGGGGCGTTTTTGTCAGGGTTTTTGGCGACTTTGGCAATTCTTTGGATTAAATCCATCACCGCCCTAAAAGAAGATGCGGTCATTGGCTTTATTTTTACTTTCTTTTTTGCCTTAGGCTTGTTTATCATCTCCATCAACCCAACGGCGGTCAATGTGCAAGAGATTATTTTTGGTAATATTTTGGGCATTGCCAGCTCCGATGTTTGGCAAGTGGGCGTGGTGATGGCGGTGGCTTTTTTATTTTTGGTAATATTTTTCAAAGACTTAACCTTAACTTTTTTTGATGAAGTGCAAGCGGTGGCAAGCGGACTAAATCCCAAAGTTTTAAAGGTTTTATTTTTTAGTTTGCTGTCGGCGTGTGTGGTGGCAAGTTTGCAGACGGTGGGGGCGATTTTGGTCATCTCAATGGTGGTAACCCCAGGGGCAACCGCTTATCAGCTTTCCGATAAATTTTCACAAATCATCAAAATCGCCATCGCCATTGGCGTGGTAACTGGCGGACTGGGTGTCTATCTATCCTATTTTCTTGATGGGGCGACAGGCGGTGTGATTGTGTCTTTGCAGGGGATTTTGTTTATTTTGGCGTTTTTGTTTTCAAGTAAGTTTGGGTATTTAAGACAAAAACGGCTTGCCAAACATCAGGAGCCGATACAATGACCCCAACCCAATTTTTCCTAGACCCCCTTGCCCATACCTTTATGCAACACGCCTTGATTGCCGCCATTGCGGTGTCGTCTGTTTGTGCGGTGCTGTCTTGTTTTGTCGTTTTAAAGGGCTGGTCGTTGATGGGCGATGCCATCAGTCACGGCGTGTTTTTGGGCGTGGTGGTGGCAAGTATTTTGGGCTTACCCTTAATGCTGGGGGCGTTTTTGGCAGGGATTTTGTGTGCGGTGTCAGTCGGATTTTTAAAAAACAACACTCGTATCAAAGAAGACACCCTGATGGGTATTGTCTTTTCGTCAATGTTTGCCTTTGGGTTGGTAGCATTTACCAAATTAAACACAGGCGAGCATTTAAAGCACATTTTGTTTGGTAATCTTTTGGGTATTTCAAATGCCCTGCTTTGGCAGGTGGTGGCGGTATCGGTGGCGGTGCTGCTTTTGATTTTGATTAAATACCGTGATTTTTTATTGTACGCCTTTGATGCCGCCCAAGCCAGAATCGCAGGCTTGCCTGTCAGTGCCTTGCATTATGGACTGCTTATTTTGCTGTGTGCAACTATTGTGGTGGCGATGAATGCGGTGGGGGTCATTTTGGTGGTGGCGATGCTCATCAGCCCGGGGATTACCGCCTTTTTATTAACCAAACGCTTTTTGCCAATGCTTGCCATTGCTATTATTAGTAGCATTATTAGTAGTACGGTTGGTGTTTTGGCAAGTTTTCATTTGGATTCGGCAACAGGGGCAACCATTGTACTGTGTCAGGCGGTGCTATTTATGGGTGCGATGCTCATCAATAAAATCAAACAAACGCACCATCAGCCCGCCTAACTTGGCGACATCGGTCACTTATTGCTTAAATGTGCCACCGCCCCTTGACTGGCTTGCACCCTATCATCGCCCACCAACTCTTTAAGTACACCACCTCTCATCTCAAACAATCTGTCTGCTTGGTCAAAATAAGCATTATCATGACTAATCACGAACAACGTTTTGCCCATCGCCTGCAATATTGGCAAAATGGTTTGATAAAAATAATGTCGATAATGAGGATCTTGCTCGCCTGCCCATTCATCAAGCAACAAAATATCTCGTTGCTCACAGATGGCAATCAGTAATGCAAGACGCTTTTTTTGCCCCGTAGAAAGATGATTATTTTTGATGATGCCATCAACAATTTCAACTTTATCATCTAACTGCAAGCGATGTAGCCATGCCTGATACCAGCTCTCATCAACCAACTCATCTTCTTTGCCAAGCAAGGCATCAAACAAATAAAAATCCACAAAAATTGCCGAAAATAGCCCCTGATAATCTCTCATATCATCAGCATGGATTGGTGTGTCGTCAATGTATATCGTGCCTGTTTGAGGCGTGGCAAATCCCAACAAAACATTGGCAAGCGTGGATTTGCCAGAACCATTAGTACCAATCAAAAACAGCGTCTCGCCACGATTTAAGGTCAGATTAACCTGTTTGAGTGCAAAATGACCATCATCATAGCCATAGCTGACATCATGCAACACGATTTGCCGCCAATGTGTCGGTGGTCGTTGTGGCAAAGACTGGGTAGTTGTTGGTAGTTGTAATGCATTGATTTTATCAAAAGCGACTTTGGCAGTTTGCCAAACAGGGTATGCACCAACTGCCTTTAATAAAGGCGATTGCAAGAATAAAATCGCAAAACCAAAAGTAATCCCAACCTCAAATGGCAAATCAAGCCAGTAAGTCAGCCCCATCACCAGCCCCAATGACCCAAACAACGAAATGTTGGAAAAATTTACCGCTGATAAATGATAAGTATCTGCCTTGATGATGTGTTTTTGGTAGGTGCTGGCTTTGTTCATAAAACCAAGATGAAGTCGTCTGGCTCGTGCTTTGTTGAGCGTCAAGCCTTGATGACCATCTAGCACCGCTTGATAATCGCCATAAAGCTCATCATCGATGTGTCGCAAACTCGTCAAATGTGCATACACTCGATGAACCAGCACCTTGCTCAGCCACAGCGTGATACCCACCCAAATACTCACCGCCACCAATAGCCCAAGCGACAAACTGCCCAAATACACCATCACTACCGCACAGACAATCAGACCTTGTGCCAGCTCTGGTAAGCGGACAAACGCCATGGTGATGCTTTGTATGTCATTGGATAAACTTGCCAAAATTTTGGGCGTGCCAATTTGCATCAAAGTTTGATGATTGGTGTTGAGCAATCGTTCAATGAGCGTTGTTTTAAGACCAAACATAAAACGATGCCCCAAAACCGTCAAGGCATATTGTGACAAAAATGTCGTCAAAAGCAGTAATGCAATCAGCCCAAAAAACCACCACAAATCATCCATGACAAAGTGAGCATCAAACAAATAGTGATGAATGAACGCCAACACGCCCACATTAACCAGTGCGTTGATGAGATTGAGAAGAACCACCTGCCATAGGGCGGATTGGTGCGTCTGCCATAGCAGGGTTGATAAAGTGGATTGTTTCATAGACAACATAACAAAAACCAACCGCAAAAACGGTTGGTTGTGAGAGGTTGATGATTAAAAATCAAACGATGCTGAGACCTTGACGGTGCGTGGCTCGCCTGCCACCAAGTAGCCCTGTCCAGGATAGCCACCCACACTTGCCCAATGCTTGGTGTTAAATACATTTTCTACATTGCCACGCAAAGTCACTGGCACGGCACCCAGCTCGGTGTGGTATCTTGCCCCTAGATTAAGCAAGGTATAGCCATCGATTTTTAGGCTATTGTCAGCTTTGGCATAGCGACTGCCAGTGTGTAAGACATCGCCTGTCAAAGTTAATCCTTCGATGCCATCTAAGTCATATTCAGCACCTGTACGCCAATTAAACTTGGCAGCACCAATGACTGTCTTGCCATCAAAGGCATCGTCTGTGTCTTTTTGTTTGGCATCAAGCACCGTAAAGCCTGTGTTTAGACGCAGATTTGGTGTGGCAGCACCATACACCATCACTTCCAAGCCCTGATGCACATTATCGCCTTTGGTGTCGGCATTGCCATTTGCCAAAGATGCTCTTGGTTCTTTGATTTGGAAAACCGATGCGGTCGCTCCGATGCCATCTTGGTCATATTTCACGCCCAATTCAGCCTGCTTGGAGACATATGGTTTAAGCATTTGGGTGCTGGCATTGATGCTGACATTTTTGCCTGCCGTCAATTTTTCGCTATAATTGGCAAATGCTGACCAGCTTGGAGCAAAACGATAGTTGGCAGCAAATACAGGCGATACTTTGCTGTCATCATAATGAGTATTCCAAGTATGGTCTTGGGTTTTGATGGCTTGATAACGAGCCCCCAAAGTCAGCTGTAAATCATCGTCCAATGCACCAATGGTATTTGCCAAAGCAATGCTGTTTAATTTGGTGGTCGCCGTCAGACTTGGGTTGTCCAAAGAACCGCCCGAACGATACACCGCTGCTGATAACGCTGGCTTATCGCCCTGCGTTGGACTGTATAGATTGTTGGCTTGCTGATTACTCCAATCCCACACGGTGGCATTTTTTTCTTCGGCTTGATAGGCGTTAGCGGTCAGTGTCCAAGCATGGCTTAGCTTGCCCGTTTGAAAATTACCCTTAACACCAAGCTCGCCTGTCTTGATGTCGTCCTTGCGATTATTATCAAAGCTGGTGTAATAGCCATCGCCCGTCTTACCATCAGTCAAGTAGAAAAATCCACCACCAAGCACATTATTTTCTTCGCCTTGACGCATACCATAAGCAGCAAAAGCGGTGATGTTGTCATTAAAATCGTACTCGCCACGCACGGTTGCAAAGGTGTCCTTAGATTGGGTATTTGCCCAGTTTTGTGTCCAATTCGTCTTAGCATTGACCGCTTTTGGTGCTACGGTGGCGGCATTGACATCAACACTGCTGCGTTTGGCGGTGTCTGTTACCTCTTGATGACCGACATCAAAAGACACACGCAAGTTTTCGCCACGATAGTCGCTGCCCACAGAGATAAGCTTGGTCTCTTTTTCTTCGCCCGATACCGCACCATCGCCCTTGCCATAGGCAGCATTGACACGCACGCCCACTTTGTTACCCACGAAGCGTTGCCCCACATCAGCCGCCACTTTGACCTGTCCATCTGATTCATAGCTGACTGTCAGTTCTTTTTTTGGATTATTGCCAGCTCGTTTTGGTAGCAGAGTAATCGTACCACCTGTGTTAGCACCGCCTGGTGACACGCCATTAAGGGCAGCCGAAGCACCTCGCTGAATCTCTACTCGCTCAAACAGCTCGCCAGCGGTGTATTGTCGAGGCATGATGCCATACAGACCATTGTACATCGTGTCATCAGAATAAGTCACAAAACCACGCATCATGTAGGCTTCTTGAAAATTACCATAGCCTCGTGCCAGCTGTACCGTCGGGTCTTTTTTTAGCACTTCGCCCACGCTGTCAGCTTGGGTGTCTTTGATGAATTTTTGGGTATAGGCTGTGGTAGAAAAAGGCGTGTCCATCACATCTTTATTGCCCAAAATGCCCACACGACTGCCTTTGGCAAACTGTCCGCCTGCATGAGCTTTTTTTAGACCCACGCTGCTGGCATCAGCACTGACCGTCACCACAACTGTACCCAAATTCACATCAGCTGGCTCATTGTTATTGGCAGCGGCAGTACCAATCAAGCTGGTCACTAATAAACTTTTGATTGTCAAAGACAAAGGAGAAATACGCATCATCAAATCACTCTGTAATACCATGCACACGCCCAACAACTGGGTGAAGTTTGACAAGCAGTCATCTTGTGCATGGCAAATCATCATAAAAAAACTTTTGTGCAACAAAAAAGCCTGCACCTTGATGTGCAGACTTCTTTTTTCCATCAAAAAGTACAGGCTTTTGGTGTTCAATCAAATCATTCATGCACCAAATTGCTTAATGATAATACAAATCATTAAAATAAGCAACAAATCAATCAGCGTGACCAAAAAGAAAGTCAGCTCATCGAAATTTTCTCATCAGTCCAACAAAATACACACCTCCCACCAAAGAGGCAATCGTGCCAGCAGGGATTTCATAAGGGAAAATGACATAACGCCCCACCCAGTCAGCCACCACCAACAGGCACGCTCCCAATAAAGCTGAGACCAACAGGCGTTGTTGTAAAGTTCTAGCTCCCATCATCATCGCTAGGTGCGGTGTCATCAAGCCAACGAAACTTAGCACGCCTGTGGCAAAAGTGGCGGTCACAGACAGCAGTGCCACCAAGCCAAGCAATACCCCATTTGTCCAAGTCACATCAAGTCCACGCCCTTGGGCAATGCCTCTGCCAAAGCCAAGCAATCCAAGCGGTTTGGCATACAAAACAGCCATGATTAGACCAGCCATCGCCACCCCTGCATAAGCATACGCAGTGCTTGGATTGGCATAATAACTTGACCCTGAAAAAAATGACAACACCGTTGTCAGCTGCGGATTGCCAGAGACTTTGATGATGCTCATCAGCACACCCACCAATGCAGACACCGCCACACCCGTCAACAGTAATGCACTACTTGCCACTCGACCAGACAACCAAAGAATGAACGCCAAAGACAGTGCTGCCCCCGCCAGACCAAAGCCAAACAGCGTACTCATCGTTGGTGTGATGCCCATCATCGGCAAAATCACAAAACCTGCGACCACACCCATGGCTGTACTGCTACTGATGCCTAGCACTTCTGGACTTGCCATTGGGTTGTTGCTCATACTTTGTAGCACCACGCCTGCCACAGATAGCATCACACCTGCACTGATTGCCGTCAAGGTTCTTGGCAAGCGGTATTCACTGATGAGCCAGCCATCATCAATCCCTGCCCATGCCCAAACGATTTGCATCATCGTGCCATCATTGACCACTTTTGGTGCAAACCATAAAGCAATCATCATCAAAAGCAATAATGCCATCACAAGCAGATGGGGTCGAGCTGTTTTGTCAAAAGCCATGGTAATGGCAAATGAGTCATCTTTTTGTTTGGGCAGGCGAAACAACCAATAAATCATCAAAGGCGTTCCCAATAAAGCGGTCATCGCCCCTGCTCCGATGCCTGTATTTGCCAAAAAGAGCGTGGTTAGATTGCTGGTAATCCATAAGGTCAATGCCCCAAACACAAAACTTGCCAGCAATTTTTGCCACAGTCGATGCACGGGCATGGCATTGGCAAGCGTCGCTCCCATCAAGCCCACAAAACCAATCAATCCTAAATTACCCACGATGATGGATAATACACCCGCCACCAGCACCGTCACATACAGGCGAATCTTGCCCACACTCACGCCCAGACTTTTGGCACGCTCATCATCAAGACTCATCACACTCATCGCTTTATAGACAGGTGCGATGGCAATTATCAATACACACAAAGTCATCAGCAGCGTCAAAGACTTAGTAAAGCCTGATTGGGTCAGCACACCACTGCCCCACAACAGCACCCCCAGTCCATATTGGGCATACTGCAAAATCAGTACATTGGCAACCGCCCCAAGCACAATATTGACCATCAAGCCTGACAGCACCATCACCACAGGGCTAAACCGACTAGGAGCGGACAATAAAAAAATCAATCCAATGCTTGCTAATGCCCCCAAAAATCCCACCCAAAAATTGCCATACAAACCAAAACTGGGTAAGAAAATCGTGGTAATCAGCAATGCCATTTGGGCTCCACCGCCCACCGCCAAAGTGCTGTCTGACGCCAATGGATTTTTGGTCAAGGTCTGCAATAAGGTACTGCACACACCCAATAGTCCACCTGCCAATATCGCCACCACCATCGTGGGAATCAACGACAATGCGACACCAAAATCAGCTAGGGACAGCGAATGGTGATTTAATTTTTCCAATAAAACATTGGTGGATAAAAATAATGTTGCCACATCGCCTTGCCATTGCCCATCAATGACAGCATGGCTTGTGATGAATGCCAAAACCAACAATCCAATCAAAAATACATGACTTGTTTTCATCATCACTTATTACCACCAAGATGACCAAAATCAGTATAAGCAGTCGCATTCACCAGCCCATCAGCAAACCCTGTCATGCTCGCCAAATCGCCATACGCCCACGCAGGTTGCATGACCATCGCACAGCGACTGCCATCGTCATAGCCTAAGCGTTGCCATAAGGGATTTTTTGCCAGCTCTGCTTTGAGCATCGGACTAAACGGAGCAACAATCACAAGACAAGTATCTGCGTCAAGTTTGGTCAGCTCATTGAGTTGCCCAATATAAGTACCCCATTCGCCAGCATCGCCAAATGCCATCGACGCCAATCCCATTTTTTCCATTGCCACGCCAAACGGCGTAGATGTGGTGTAATGATAAAACTGAGTGGCATTAGGAATTTGCATCACAGCAAGTCGCTTGATGTGCGGATATCGCTTTTGAAAAATCTCTCCTTGCTGTTCTAGGTGTTTGGCGACCTGATTGATATAATTGACCGTTTGTTCTTTTTTGCCAATTTTATCGCCCAACGCCAAAACAGCCTGCGCATAATCTGCCCAGACAGGCTCTCGACCTTTTCTATCAACACCTTGATACTCCCAAGCAGGCATGGTAACGGTGTTTAGATGACCATAAAATCCTGTATAAATAAACAAATCTGCCGATAACTGTGCCATCAGCTCAGGATTGGGCGTGAATCTTGTCCCCAAATCCATCACACCCTCAGGCATGGCTGGACTGACCGACCAATCAGGTAAAGTGGTCAAATCGCCCGTCGCCACAGGAGGATTGCCGATACCGACCAGCGTCGATGCAACGCCCCAATCTGGGGTAATGATGCTCATGCTTGGACTAAGATGATTGGTATTGCTGGTTGATTGATGCGGTGCGTCAGTCTTGGAGCAAGCGGTCATCATCAAAACCAAGCCAAATAACATAAACCCTTTCATCAAACCACCGCCACCTGTTTGCCTGTGGTTGGGTGCGTCAATAGCGTCAATCTTATCCCAAAAATATCGTGCAAGGTTTCTGCATTCATCAGGGTCTGGGCATCGCCCTGATAGACCAGTTCCCCGCCTTTTAGGGCGATGATTTCATCACAAAATTGACTTGCCAGATTGATGTCATGAATGATGACCACCACGCACAGACCTTGTTCGTGGGCAAGGCGTTGAATCAATTCAAGAATCTGTACTTGATATACGATGTCAAGTGGTGCTAATGGTTCATCAAGCAACAAATAAGGGGTCTTTTGAGCCAGACACATCGCAAGCCACGCGCGAGCCTTTTCACCGCCTGACAAAGTTGCCAAACTGGCTGCGGCAAACGGTGCAACCCCTGTTACCGCCATCGCTTTTTCAACCAGCTGATAATCCTGCTCAGAGGGTCTAGATAGAAAACTTTGGTGCGGATAACGCCCAAGCATCACCAGTTCTTTGGTACTAAATCCTGCTTGCTCGGGCAGTTTTTGGGGCAGATACGCCAGTTGTTTGGCAAGCAGTTTTGGGGATAAATCATGCAGATTTTGCCCATCAAGCAAAACCTTGCCATCGCTGGGCTTGATGTTGCCAGACAACGCCTTGATGAGCGTGGACTTGCCAGAACCATTATGCCCAATCAGACCATAGAGTGTGGCAGGTTTTAGTTGTAAGTTGATGTTTTTTAATAAGGTTTTTTGGTAAGCATAAACCGACAGCTGTTGAGTGATGAGCATAAAATCAATCTATAAAAACAAATATCTGGGCAAGAAATTTGGCAAGTCGCCCAAATCTTTTTCAAATAATAAAGCTCATCAAGCACATCAAAACAAGCGTTTGACGGCTTGATGAACTCAAAACAAAAAATCAATGACAATTTATGATAATAAAAACACCATCAGGTCAATACAAGTTTTGCATTCTAACCAAATTCATCATCACTTGCGTCCAAATTTGCGTTTTTGGCTCATCTGCTCGATGGCAAGCGTCATCTCTTCGTTAGACAGATTGGCACTGTGGCGAAGCAGCTGCATCACATCGGGCTGCAAGACAAATTTGGCGTTTTGGGCAATCTGATCGATGCGTTCATCAAATTTGAGCAGTTCTGTTTTGTCATCAATGCTGACATAATCTGTTCGCACCAAAGTATCAATGAAACTTTGGAACAATGCTTTGTCAAACATATCTGGCAAATCATCGGCGTGTAGCACCGAGATTCTTTGACCAAGCACATGGCACAGATTGATAAACTGTTCAGTTGTCAGGCGGTTTGAGCCTTGCTCTGACAATAAAGTCAATGCCATAAAATAGCGTTCCAAACTCTGCTGGGCAGGAGCAGCCAGCACCATCAACTGCTGATATGCCACGCTATTACCCTGTGGCGAGCCAAGCACACCATCGCCCAAGTCCACAATCACTTTTTGTTCGATGAGCAAATCCAGCACGCCATCGGTCGTCTCAGTGATGTTTCTTAGGGAAGTTTTTAAAAATAATTCACTTTGTAAAAACGGGTACAGCAGCTTGGTGATGCCATCTAATTTATCTCGATAGATACGACCATTTCGTTGTACCAATGCCGCCATAAAACTTGCAATGATGAACACATGCAAGATGTTGTTCCTAAAATAACTCAGCAAAGGAGCTTGTTTGTCCGCCACACGCACCATGTCGCCCAAAATATGTGGCGTGCGTTCGATGAGTTTTAGCTTCACTCCATGATCGATGATTTGTTTTGGGGTCATGTCGGTCACATGAGTGTCAGCATCATAAGGCAATGCTTGGGCAAGATGCTGATACAGTTGAATCTGCTGAATACACTGATTCTCATCAAGTGCCAGATTTGGCGTGGATAACAGCACCAAAGCCAACAATGATACAGGATTGACCACCGCCGCTTTATTGATGTTTTGCATCACTTTGACGCCCAGATTTTGTACCATGGCGTGCGTGTTTTTGGTGTTTTCATCAGAATTTTCCATCGGCTTGACAGAAAATTTCTGCATAAAATCATTCAAATGTAGCGGTTCGCCAAACACCAAATGCACCGTACCAAAAATCCGTTCAATCTTGCGAGCGGTTTTTAGGATACCAAGCCAGTTTTCACTTTCTTTGGGCTTGCCCTTTAATTCGCCCACATAAGTTGCCCCTTCCATGATGCGTTCATAGCTGATGTAAGTTGGGATAAACACCACAGGCTTGGCAGGCTCTCTAAGATGGCTATTCACCGTCATCGCCAGCATACCAAGTTTGGGCGGTAACAGACGACCCGAACGAGAACGACCACCCTCGATGAAATATTCCATCGGTGCTGCTCGCTGCATAAGGCTGTGTACATACTCCTTAAACACCGTGCTGTATAGGGCATTACCCTTGAAACTACGACGCATGAAGAACGCACCGCCATTTCGCAAAATCTCGCCCAAAATCGGAATATTTAGATTATCGCCAGCAGCGATGTGCGGTATTCTTAATCCTTGTTTATAAATCACATAAGATAATAATAGGTAGTCCATGTGGCTGCGATGGCACGGTACATAGACGATTTGATGGTCGGCAGCCAGCTCCCTCACTCGCTCAAAGTGTCGCACTTCCACGCCATCGTACAGGCGAGTCCATAGCCAAGTCAAAAAGTGGTCAAAAAATCGCATCACCGAATGCGAATAATCACTGGTAATCTCGCCCAGATAGCCTTGTGCCTCTGCCTTAACCTGAGCGATACTGCGACCTGAGGCTTGGGCTTCTTTTTCGATGGCGGCCTGCACCACAGGCGATGATAGAATCGTCCCTGCAATATTGCGTCTGTCGGATAAATCAGGCCCAACAATGCTGGTGCGTTGCTTATCCAGATAGCCTTTGAGTCGCAACGCAATGATTTGTGTCAGGTCATCGCCCACGCCTGCCTTAGCATCACTGATGAGTTTTTGCAGGTCTTTTGGCTTGGAAAATTGCACAAAAGTATCTCGCCCCATCACGCCAATATTAAACAGCTGCTTGGGAATATTGGGCGACTGCCATTCGTCCGCCATCAACAAACGGAACAAAGACTCCTCTTTGTCAGGGGCTCGTCCCCATAAAATCGTGACTGGCACTAATCTGACTTGTAATTCTGGATTGGCAAGTGCCGCTGCAATCAATCTATCAAGCCGAGAGCTTGGCTTGGTCGGATTGCCTTGTCTGCGGTCTTGCAAAAAAATCATCGCCGAAGTTTCGTTGATGTCATCGGTTTTAATGGGAGCCAGTGCTGATGGCAAGCCAAGCTCCTGCGTCTGCATACCAACCAGCAAACTATTGGAGCGAGAATAAGCTCGAATCACATAAAAAGTCGGTATGTGCGTATCCAACTCTGGCACTTCACCAATCAGGCTTGGCTTGACCGCCAGCGACAATCCTTTGGCGGATAAGCGACGATACGAGCTTGGTTTTTGTTCTAAGGTGCTTTCTTGATTGTTAGATTGGTTTGTTTGACCAAACCACTTTGGCAGTTTAAACATACAAAAAACTTTTTCATTAAAATCAATTAACCCATTGTATCATTTTTTTAATTTTTTGGCTAAACATATCAAAAAAATGCTATAATTTTGGTCGATTTTTATTGATAATTTTGATGATTTTTTATGCAAACTTCATATGACCGCTACGCCCACACACCACGCCAGCAGACCGCCAGCGTGCAAGATTTATTAAATACATTAGATTTGGTGCAGCTAAGCGATGATGTGTTTGAAGGTCAAAGTTTTGATTATGTCGGCCCTAGGGTGTTTGGCGGGCAAGTATTGGCACAAGCCTTGATGGCAGCAGCTCGCACCTTGACCGATGACAAGCCATGCCATAGCTTGCACGGCTATTTTTTGCGTGGTGGGGACATTCGATTGCCCATCGTCTATCAGGTGCGTCGCCTCAGAGATGGACGCAGTTTGTCAGCACGAGAAATCATTGCCGTGCAGTATGTGGACAGCACCAGCGAACAAGGTCTGCCCATCAAGACAGAACAGGTCATTTTTTCGATGATTGCCTCTTTTTCGCCGATGGAAGGCGGTCTGGACTATCAAACCCAAATGCCAGACTACCCAGCACCAATGAGCCTGCCGACCGAACAAGAGCTAAAAGCACAGTATCTTGACCGCATTGACCCAGCATTGCAAGCTCGCTTCATGCGTCCACGCCACATTGAGATTCGCCCCATTTTCCCCCAAGACCCCATCACGCCTGCCAAGACCAAACCGCACCAAGCCAACTGGCTACGCATTGCTGATTTGGGCAATCAGCCCGCCTGCGTCCACCAAGCCCTACTGGCTTTTTCATCAGATTTTTATTTGGTTGCCACAGGATTGATGAGTCATGGCATCAGCTTCATGCAAAAAGGCTTACAGATTGCCAGCATTGACCATAGTATGCACTTTCATCGCCCTTTTGACATCAGAGAATTTTTACTCTACGACATGTGGAGCGACACCACCAGCCACGCCAAAGGTCTTAATCATGGGCAATTTTGGCAAGATGGTAAGCTGGTCGCCACCACACAACAAGAAGGTCTGATGCGTCTGCATCGCTCCATACTTGATAATATTTGACACAGCCAGCATCTGACATATCATGCCTTAAAGTTTGCCCATCGGTTATCTTTTGTACAGCATATTGACGAGTATGCTGTCATCACTTAATATAATGGTGGTTTTTCTTTTGGTCGTAGCGTTATGAGACAGACAATCTTTCGTACTGCTTTTTTGATGATGGGCATTGTGGCAATGACTGGCTGTGACTTACCCAGCCATCAGTCTGATACTGGCACATCGCTGAGCAACAAACAAATCGCCAAGCTCATTCCCACTCATGTCAAGAACTCCCAAAGTTGGGCTGCGGACATCGCTTCGGTTTTTGACCAATTACGCCTCGACAAAACCGCCCAAAACATCTGCACTGCCATCGCTGTCATCGACCAAGAATCCAACTTCGTGGCAGACCCTAGTGTGCCAAATCTGGGCAATGCCGCCTTGAACGCCATTGACGAAAAATTAGAAAGCAAATTGGGCAAACCGTTGGCTGGCGTATTTCGCACGATGCTAGAAACCCGCCCAAATAAACAAGACAACTTCATCAAGCAAATCAAAAAAGTCAAAACCGAAAAAGAGCTTGATGAGCTGTACCAAAAGATTTTTGATTATTTTACCACCACCTATAAAGTCAATTCTTTGTCGCAAATCACCAAACTAAGCGGACAAGGCATTGACGAACGCATCAATCCCATCACCACGCTAGGCTCAATGCAGGTGCATATTGATTATGCTCGCAGTCATCGCCGTGTCAATATGAGCGACCGTGAGCTTAGACAGGATTTGTACACACAATTTGGCGGTCTGTATTATGGCATTCATCGCTTGATGGTCTATCAAGCCGACTATGACAGACCATTGTATCGCTTTGCGGATTATAATTCGGGCATGTATTCTAGTCGTAATGCCGCTTTTCAGCAGCGTATCGCCACCTTGACGGGCGAAAAAATTTCCATTGATGGCGATTTATTGCTATATAATGATGGCAGTCCCACCATCAAAAAAAGCCAAACCGAAAAAGTGTTAGTCGCACTGCTTGCCAAAACCAAGCAACCGCTAAACGAACGACAAATCCGTTCTGATTTGAAAAAAGAAAAGAAAAAATCTTTTGAGCAAACACAAACCTATCAACTGGTCAATGAGCTGTTTACCCAAAAAACAGGCAAGCCTGCCAGTTATGCCATCATGCCAAAAGTCGTCATTTCAGGGCCAAAACTCAGTCAAGATTATGACACCAACTGGTTCGCCACTCGGGTGGATAAACGCTATCAGACCTGCATGAGTGCCGCCAAAAAATCAAAATTAACCTAACAACACCCACCAAGCATAAACACCAACACAAAAAAACCGCACCTAATGATGCGGTTTTTTTGACGCTTGGCTTAGCCTGCTTGGTCAAGCAGCATACTTCTGATGTGACCGATGGCTTTGGTGGGGTTTAATCCCTTTGGACATACCGACACACAGTTCATGATGCCACGGCAACGGAATAGGCTAAATGGGTCGTCAAGTCTTGCAAGACGAGCTTGGGTGTCATTGTCACGGCTGTCGATGATGAAGCGGTAGCCATTAAGCAATGCTGATGGCCCAAGGAACTTATCTGGATTCCACCAGAACGATGGGCAAGAAGTCGAGCAACACGCACACAAGATACACTCATACAGACCATTAAGTTTTTCACGGTCTTCTGGTGACTGCAAGCGTTCGGTTGGCGGTGCAGGCTGGTTGTTAATCAAGTACGGATGTACTTTTTCGTATTGCTCATAGAATTGGTTCATGTCCACCACCAAATCCTTGATGACAGGCAAACCTGGCAATGGACGAATGACGATTTTTTCTGGCAATGTGTTCATGTTGATTAGACACGCCAAACCATTCTTGCCATTGATGTTCATACCGTCCGAACCACAGATACCCTCACGGCAAGAGCGGCGGAAAGTTAGGGTTTCATCTTGTTTTTTTAGACGAAGTAGGACATCAAGTAACATACGATCGCTGTCAAGCAGTTCAATCTCGTATGTTTTCATATAAGGGGCTTTGTCTTTATCTGGATCGTAGCGATAAATCTCTACAATGCGTTTACCTCGACTCATGGGTTTCTCCATTGGGTATTTGGGATTTTTAAGCAATGTCTTGTTGCATCTGCTCAAAAATGACCTAATTTATTCTAAAAATTTTAAAATTCAATAAAATCAGCTTTTTGGCAAGCCCCTAAGGCTACTGCTAGGTCAAGCTGGACTTGCGATATGGGTTGTGATGGATAAACATGAAGCCATCACAACCTATCCTAATGGCTGATTAGAATGTACGCACTCGTGGTTCGCAATATTCTACGGTCAAAGGTGTTTTACGAACTGGCTTATAAACCACTTTATTACCTTCTGAGTACCATAGTGTATGCTTCATCCACTCATGGTCATTTCGTCCTAGTGGTGCATAGCTGTCATCTTCTGGACGCTCATAGTCTAGCACGCTGTGAGCACCACGGCACTCATGACGCAAAGAGGCTGAAATCATCGTTGCTTTGGCAACTTCGTATAGGTTTGCCACTTCCAATGCTTCAATACGAGCGGTGTTAAATACCTGCGATTTATCCGCCAAATGGATTTGGTTAATCTTTGGCTCTAATGCCAAGATACGCTCCACGCCCTTATCCATCAACTCTTGGGTACGGAATACACCAGCGTGATCTTGCATGATTTGACGAATTTCATCACCGATTTCTTGGGCATTATAGCCTTCGGTAGAATCTTGCAATTTATTCAAGCGAGCCAAAGTAAAGTCAAGCACTTGTGGGCTTAGTGGCTTATAGCTGCGGTCAGATTTGGCAAATTCATCTAGGATATGCTGACCTGCGGCACGACCAAATACCACAAGGTCAAGTAGCGAGTTCGTGCCTAGGCGGTTTGCACCATGCACTGACACGCACGCACATTCGCCGATGGCATACAGACCCTTGATGACACGACCTTCGGTATATAGACCTTGCTCGTCCACATGACCATCAAGCACAGGCACAGTCACCTGACCATGAATGTTGGTCGGGATGCCACCCATCATGTAGTGAATGGTTGGTACAACAGGGACAGGCTCTTTGGTGATGTCCACATTACCAAAGTTTTTACTGATTTCAAAAACTGATGGCAGACGCTTCATCAAAGTGGCAGCACCTAAGTGAGTCATGTCCATCACGATGTAGTCGCCATTTGGGCCACAGCCACGACCTTCCTTGATTTCTTGGTCCATCGAACGAGAAACGAAGTCACGAGGTGCTAGGTCTTTTAGGGTTGGGGCATAGCGTTCCATAAAGGCTTCGCCGTGCTTGTTACGCAAAATCGCACCCTCACCACGGCAGCCTTCGGTCAATAGTACGCCTGCTCCTGCCACACCTGTTGGGTGGAATTGCCAAAATTCCATGTCTTGCAAAGGAATGCCAGCACGCACTGCCATGCCAAGACCATCACCTGTATTGATGTAGGCATTGGTCGATGCTTTAAAGATACGACCTGCACCACCTGTGGCAAGCACGGTAGTTTGGGCTTGGAAAACGCTAACTTTACCTGTTTCTTGGTCAAGAGCAATCACACCGTTGATGTTGCCTTCTTCATCTTTAATCAAATCAAGGGCAATCCACTCAACAAAAAACTGTGTGCCTTTTTCTAGGTTCTTTTGATAAAGCGTATGCAGTAGAGCGTGTCCAGTACGGTCAGCAGCAGCACAGGCACGAGGTACAGGCTTAGCACCGTATTCAGCAGAATGTCCACCAAATGGACGCTGATAAATCGTACCATCTGCGTTACGGTCAAACGGCATGCCCATGTGTTCTAGCTCATACACCACTTTTGGTGCTTCACGGCACATATATTCAATAGCGTCTTGGTCGCCTAGCCAGTCTGAGCCTTTGACGGTGTCATAAAAGTGAAAATGCCAGTTATCAGGACTCATGTTACCCAAAGACGCACCGATACCGCCTTGGGCAGCTACCGTGTGACTACGAGTTGGGAATACTTTGGTCAAAACAGCGACTTTCATACCGCCATTAACCAACTGCAATGAGGCTCTCATGCCTGAACCGCCACCGCCAACAATGACCGCATCAAAGTTTAGGGTAGGGATATTTTCAATAGGTTTTTCTGGTGCTAATGCCATAATCTTTTTTCCTAATAATTCTTAACAGGGACGATTTTTAAGGATTACCAAAAAATCATCACACCCCAAAACAAATACGCCAAAATCGCAACAATGACGATGGCTTGTAGAACGATACGCAGACCTGATGATTTGACATAGTCAGTAAACACCGTCCACATACCCACCCAAGCATGGAATACCAATGACAAAATCGCCACCAGACTGAATAATTTCATTGGCAAGCTCATCATAAAGCCGTGCCAAACTTCAAAATTCACATCATTAAATAGGAAAAAACCCACCACAACAATGCTGTAAATCGCCAAAACAACGGCACTTAGGCGTTGTAATACCCAGTCACGAGAGCCTGAACCTGTCAGACCTGTCGCACTTTTAATACCAGAATTATTTCTCATTAGAACATCACCCATACAAACGATGCGACAATCAATACCGCAGCAATCACAAAACTGATGATAGCAGCGGTACGCCCAGATTTGAACTCTTCGTTCATGCCCAAATCGGCAAGCAGATGCTTAATACCCATCACAAAGTGATAAGCGGTCGCAGCCACAAAAATCCACGCCACAAAACGCACAGCAATATTGTCAAACACAGCCGCAAAATTTTCGGCAGATGACAAAGAGGTTTGTAATACACAAAGCATCACAGGAACAAGCAAAAATAAAACAATCCCTGAAACACGGTGCAAAATAGAAGCCATTGCGATGGGTGATTTTGAGTTCACCTTAATCACTTGACTTAGAGGTAAATCAATCGGTCGGTTGCTTTTCACAGCGGGCATCCTTATATCATTTACGCCGACAACGGCAAGGAGTAGCTGGCTGGATTGGAGCAGCTTGGCTGTCCATCACTTGAATAATTTCAAATGCAGCGAGCACCACAATAAAACAATAAAAAACTTTCCAAAAATCATCACATCATTTCGCCAAGTTTTTAGCGAAACACTTGACAATGCGAGTGATTATCGTTTAAGAAAGTGCGGTAATAAATCTTATAGATTATAAAACTCTTGATGAATAATTACAAACAAAATCCCTAATTTTGTGTAAAAATCCTGTAATTTTTTTCAAATACCAAATGTAAAATTGTTACAAATAATGTCAAAATAACCAGCCCCTGATTTTTTATGCCAATAAATCAGCTTAAAACCTTGCCAAACAACATCAACGAAGCCATTTTTTGATACAGTCATCATTCATGAAATATCGGAGGGTAAAGAAAACCAATGGAAAATTTATACTGAGCAGTCATTATGCCAACTTTAAATAAAAAAATGCTTGTAACTTGGGTAAAGTTTTTGTATCATCAAAAAACTCATTAGTTGAGTGGTGTCTGTCATCAGATGCCCATTTACAATCAAAACAAGGAAGCTGCACTTGGCACACAGGCTGTGATGGCAGGTGCAATACAGCTCATCTACACATCGCTGATGCCTTTGTTGGCAGGGAAAGCGGCAAAAAACCTTAGTGACTGGGTAGATGCAACTTAAAACAAAGAGGTTTTTATGTCAAAACAAGTTACTCTTACCGTTGATGGTGTTGAATATGAAATGCCTGTGCTAGAAAGCACGCTAGGTCGTCCTGTGGTTGATGTCAGTGCGATTGCAAAAGCAGGTCTATGGACTTATGACCCAGGCTTTATGGCGACAGCACCTGTGGAATCAAAAATCACTTACATTGATGGCGACAAAGGCGAGCTACTACATCGTGGCTACGACATCGCTGATTTGGCAAGTCAAGCAGAATATTCAGAAGTCTGCTACGCACTACTTTATGGCGAACTACCTAATGCTGAACAAAAAGCGAAGTTTGAAGCTCGCATCAGCAAAAGAATGGCAGTTCATGACCAACTGCGTAAGTTCTTTGAAGGTTTTCGCCGTGACGCTCACCCGATGGCAATCATGCTGGGCGTGGTGGGTGCATTGTCTGCGTTCTATCACAACCATCTAGACATCTCTGACCCAAAACATCGTGATGATACTTGTGTGGATTTGATTGCCAAAGCCCCAACACTGGCGGCAATGAGCTACAAATACTCTATTGGCGAACCGTTCATGTATCCACGCAAAGATTTTAGCTACGCTGAAAACTTCCTATACATGATGTTTGCTACCCCAGGCGATGTCAATTACAAGCCAAATCCTGTGCTTGTTAAAGCAATGGACAAGATTTTCACGCTACACGCTGACCATGAGCAAAATGCCTCTACTTCTAGCGTGCGTTTGGTTGGTTCAACAGGAGCAAACCCATACGCCTGTATCGCAGCAGGTATTGCCGCTCTATGGGGACCATCACACGGTGGTGCAAACGAAGCTGTACTACAAATGCTAGATGAAATTGGCACGATTGAAAATGTCGCTCCGTTCATGGAAAAAGTCAAAACCAAAGAAGCCAAGCTAATGGGCTTTGGACATCGTGTCTATAAGAACTTTGACCCTCGTGCCAAAGTCATGAAAGAAACTTGCGATGAAGTGCTAAGTGCTTTGGGTGTGAACGATCCAAAACTACAACTGGCAATGGAGCTAGAAAAAATCGCCCTATCAGACCCTTACTTCATCGAGCGTAAGCTGTACCCGAATGTGGACTTCTACTCTGGCATTATCCTAAAAGCCATCGGTATCCCAACCTCGATGTTTACCGTCATCTTTGCTTTGGCTCGTACCGCAGGTTGGATTGCTCACTGGACAGAAATGCATTCAGAATCTTTCAAAATCGGTCGTCCACGCCAACGCTATACTGGCGAAACACACCGTCAATTCGTACCAGTGAACGAACGCAAATAAACTGCTTGTTCCTAAATTCCCCAAAAAATCTTTTGGGGAATTTTTTTATTCAATAACCACTGCCCTATCATGCCCAAATCAACATCAATAAATACGCTCACATTCATCTAAAAAAAATCACAAACCAAATCAACGCTCAATTATGATTTCAAGGACTTATGCTGAACAAAAAACTTGGTGGTACAACAAATGAAATGGGATATTATTGCCAAATATTGCTTATTTGTTAATAATGTTAACAAAAATCCAAGAAAAGCTGATAAAATCACAAAAAGTGATGAAAAATATTTGCCTTTATTGATGTTTTGGGTAAAAATATAGAATGCGATGATGCACCCAAAAAATTGATGCGATATATTGATGGTGCATTGATTGATATTTGACGACTTCAACATTAGGATAGCCATGACTGACATTTCAGATTCAAGACCGATTGCATTAGACTTGCAGGACATTCACAAAAATTACGGCTCGCTGGAAGTCTTAAAAGGCGTGTCTTTAACCGCACACGATGGCGATGTCATCAGCATTCTTGGTTCATCAGGTTCGGGTAAATCAACCCTGCTACGCTGCATTAACCTGCTTGAAAACCCAAGCTCTGGCAAAATTTTTATCGGTCAAGAAGAGCTGAAACTAAAAGCCAAAAAAGACGAGTTGATTGCCGCCGATAAACGCCAGCTTGAAAAATTGCGTTCCAAAATCGGCTTTGTGTTCCAAAGTTTTAATCTATGGCCACATAAGACCATTTTGCAAAACATCATCGAAGGACCAACGCAAGTCTTAGGCTTATCCAAAGAAGAGGCGATTAAAGACGCTGAAAGACTATTGACCAAAGTGGGTCTATTGGATAAAAAAGACGCCTACCCTGACAATCTATCAGGCGGTCAAAGACAGCGTGTTGCCATCGCTCGTTCACTTGCCATGCGTCCACAAGTCTTACTATTTGACGAACCAACCTCCGCTCTTGACCCCGAGCTGGTCAATGAAGTGCTGGCGGTGATGCGAGAATTAGCCGCAGAAGGTCGTACGATGCTGATTGTGACCCACGAGATGCGTTTTGCTCGTGAGGTATCAAGCAAGGTGGTCTTTTTACATCAAGGTCGCATCGAAGAAATTGGCACGCCAAGCGAAGTGTTTGACAACCCAAAATCGCCCCGTGTGCGTGAATTTATGGCCTCTCACCAATGATTTTGTGCCGTGTGATTTGATTACCAAAATATATTTGACTTAAATATTGTTGATTTTTTCATTTGTACTTTTTAAGGATTTATCATGCTAAAACGCCTAACCGCTCTTGCTGTACTTTGTGGTACTGTCTTAGTTGGCTGCGGTCAAGACAAGTCAGCCGAGCAAGCAGATGCCCAGCCAACTGCTGAAAAACGCAAACTGACCATCGCCACCGAAGCTGCCTACCCTCCGTTCAACAACACCACACCAGATGGCAAAATTGTCGGTTTTGATGTTGATGTCATTCAAGCAGTATGTGCTGAAATGAATGCCGAATGCGAGATTAAAGCCCAAGATTGGGACGGTCTGATTCCAAGCCTGCTTGCCAATCACTATGACGCCATCATCGCTGGTATGTCCATCACCAAAGAACGCCAAGCTCAGGTTGATTTTAGCGAACCTTATTTTTCAAACACCATCGTTTGGCTTGCCAAAAATGATGGTAGCTTTGACCCAAATAACATCAAAAATCTTGTCCTAGGCAGTCAAAGAGCCACCACAGGTGCTGCCTACATCAGCGAAAAATACGATGGCAAAGATGGCAATACCGTCAAGCTGTATGACACCTATACCAATGCCTATCTTGACCTAAAAGCAGGTCGTAACCAAGCTGTGATGGCAGAAAAAGTTTCCGCCAGCGACTGGCTAAAACAAGCAGACAATCAAGGTTTTGGCTTGGTTGGCGAAGAGATTGACAACAACGACCATCTAGGCATTGCGGTTCGCAAGGGCGATACCCTAAAAGCTGACATTGACGCTGCTTTGGCAAAAGTCAAAGAAAGCGGCAAACTGGCAGAACTAGAAAAACTCCATTTTGGTAACTAATATTGAGAATCACAATGACAAAAATCCTAAAAATCGCCAGCACCGTGCTAGCAATCACCGCCCTAACCGCCTGTGGCAACGATAAAACCGAAAATACTACCGCCAACACAGAAGAAAAAGTAGTGCGTATTGCCACCGAATCTAGTTTTAAGCCATTTAGCTATCTGGATAATCAAGGTAATTTGGCGGGGTTTGAGATTGACCTTGCCAATGCCTTGTGCGAAGAAATGAAAACCAAATGCGAAATTTCCAGCCAAGATTGGGACGGTCTGATTCCAGGTCTTAATGCTGATAAATTTGATGCCGTGATGGCAGGCATGTCCATCACCGAAGAACGCCTAAAAGTGGTGGATTTTAGCGAACCTTATTTTGACAACACGCTGGTCTTGGTTGGCAAAAAAGGCGATACTTCAACCATCGCTGACATTGATGGCAAGGCAGTCGCCACCCAACAAGCGACCGTCTCGGCAGATTATCTACAAAAAAATCACCCAAAAGCCCTCATCAAGGTCTATGATAAGCAAGATAATGCATATTTAGACTTGACGGCTGGTCGTGTCCAGTTTATGCTATCAGACATCGTGCCAATCTCTGACTGGCTCACCACTGAGCAAGGTAAGGATTTTGAGGTTAAAGGCGAACCGATTGACATTGGCGACAAAGTTGGTATCGCCGTTGTCAAAGACAGTCCATTTAAGGCACAATTTGATGCAGCACTTGCCAGCCTAAAAGCCAATGGCAAATATGCACAAATCTCTGACAAATATTTTGGTGCAACCAAATAATGTCAGTATCAGCTGATGTTTTGTTTGAATCATCAAGCAAAACATCAGCCAAAGTTTGGCGATTGATTGCCAAACACAGTTAAGCGGTACCAATTCACCACAAAAAAGGAGTGTTATGATGAAAAAGTATGTTCTAGGAACAGCAGCAGCGACACTGAGCCTGACTTTGGTTGCTTGTGGTAACGACAAGCCACAAGAAAGCCAGCCAGCCACCGATGGTGGTAAAGTTCAGCTACGCATCGCCACTGAATCTAACTACAAGCCTTTTAGCTATTTGGACGCAGAAGGCAAACATCAGGGCTTTGAGATTGACCTTATCCACGCCCTGTGTGAAGAGATGAAAGCAGAATGCACCATCACTTCCTACGACTGGGACTCACTGATTCCTGGTTTGATTGCAGATAAATATGACGCCATTTTTGCCAGTATGTCTGCCACCGAAGAACGCCGCAAGACTGTAAATTTTAGCGAACCGTATTTTAACAACAAGCTGGTCTTGGTTGGCAAAAAAGGCGATACTGGCACGATTGCCGATATTGATGGCAAAAATGTTGCTGCTCAACAAGCCACCGTATCGTCTCAATACTTAGAAAAAAACCACCCAAAAGCCAACCTCAAAATCTATGACAAGCAGGTCAATGCTTATCTAGACTTGGCGGCGGGTCGTGTTGATTATCTACTGTCTGACATTGCCCCTGCAACCGATTGGCTCAATAACACCGAACAAGGCAAAGGCTTTGAGGTTAAAGGCGAATCGATTGACATCAATGACAATGTTGCCATTGCCATGCGTCAATCAGACACCGAACTTGCCAACAACTTCAACGCAGCCATTGCCAGCCTAAAAGCCAATGGTAAATACAAAGAAATCGCTGGCAAATACTTTGACCCTGCTTTGGTTGAATAAATCATCATTTCAAGGAGTGAAATAAATGAAAAAATTGGTGTTTGGCATCATTGCCACTCTTGCATTGGCGGGCTGTGGCTCTGACAAAGGCGAGCAAACCCAAACTTTGCGTATCGCCACCGAAGGAGCTTATGCACCATTTAACTACACCAATGCCGATGGCAGTTTGGGTGGTTTTGACATCGACATCGCCAATGCCTTGTGCCAAAAAATGCAGACCACTTGTGAAATCTCAGCACAAGACTGGGACGGCATCATTCCTGCCCTAAAAACAGGCAAATTTGATGCCATCGTCTCAGCCATGTCAGTGACCGAGGAACGAAGCAAACAAGTGGATTTTAGTCAGCCGTATTTTGTCAATTCGCTGGTGTTTTTGAAGAAAAATGGTGCGTCATTTGACCCAAAATCAATCAAAGACATCGAATCTGCCAAAATCGCTGCCCAACGCTCAACCATTTCAAGTCAATGGCTTACCCAAACCTATCCAAACAGCAAACCACAACTGTACGATACTTTGGATAATGCATTCATTGACCTTGGTAATGGGCGTGCTGATGCGATGATTTCTGACAAATTACCTGCTCTTAGCTGGCTAAAAAGCGACATTGGCAAAGATTTTGCCGTCGTTGGCGATGAGATTGACATTGATGACAAAATCTCTGTCGCTGTGGACAAGGGCAATACCGAGCTTTTGCACAAATTTGATGAAGCATTGGCTGCCATTAAAGCAGATGGCACTTATGAACAAATTGTCATCAAACATTTTGGCAAAGAAGCCCTACCAAAAGATGCACAATAATCACATCTCTTGCCATCAAAAAGTTTTATTTTGGTGGCAAGATTTGCTACAATGTGCTTTATGTTGTCCACTGGCGGTATATTTTTGACAACAAACTGTCTAAGATAGTCCTAAGTTTTCTTGGCAGATTGACCGTTTTAGAAAGTTTTTTAATAATTATAAACAAAATCATTTGGTATTGTTTAATCAACTCAGCCAAAGTAGCATCTTGATTAGCCAACACCAACCATATTATTGGGCATTAAAGGTATTATTGTGTTTGATTTGCAAGGCTACGGCCCAATTCTTGTGCAAGGCACCATCACCACCATCAAGCTTGGATTTGCCAGCTTGGTGTTGGGCTTGTTGTTTGGCTTGATTGGTGCGTTATTTAAGCTATCTGGCATTTGGATTTTGGAAAAACTTGCCAACATCTACACCACGGTGGTGCGTGGGATTCCAGAACTTCTCATGGTGCTGTTCATCTATTTTGGTGGCAGTATCATTTTGCTCGCCATCTTAAAACTGTTTGGCTATCACGGACGAGTGGACATCAGTCCATTTTGGGCAGGTGTCACGGCTTTATCTGTGATGTTTGGTGCTTATGCCACCGAAGTATTTCGTATGGCGATTCAGGACATTCCAAAAGGTCAATGGGAAGCAGCTCAAAGCATCGGTATGCGTCCTGCTCAGACTTTTTTTCGTATCATTTTGCCACAGATGTGGATGGTCGCCCTACCAGGTCTTGGTAACTTGACGCTGGTACTGCTCAAAGATACCGCTCTTATCTCGGTGGTTGGTTTGCACGATTTGATGTACTATGCCCAGCGAGCCGCCCAATCCACCCAAAAGCCATTCACTTTTTATCTGGCGGCAGCGTTCATCTATCTGCTACTGACCACAGTCATCATGCTGTTCATGAATCGCTTTGAGATTCTTGCCAATCCAGCAGCTCGCTATGCCAAAAAACTGCGTAACACAAGGGGGCAAGCATGAACTGGAACTGGCAAGCAATTATTGAACATTTTCCAGCACTATTAAAAGCGTCCGTCACCACCATCGAGCTGGTTGTATTGTCATGTGCGTTGGGCTTGGTGTTTGGCGTTTTGCTTGGCTTATGGCGATTGTCATCTGTGGCATGGGTGCGAATTTTCCCAGCCGCCTACATCTATTTTTTTCGTGGCACGCCACTACTGGTACAGATTTTTTTGATTTATGCAGGCTTAGGTCAATTCAAAAGTGTACAAGAATCTTGGCTATGGCAGCCCGTATTAAGCCAAGCCTATTGGTGTGCCATCATCGCCTTTACACTCAACACCAGTGCCTACATCGCTGAGATTGTGCGTGGTGCAATTCAGGCTGTGCCAAAAGGCGAATTGGAAGCGGCTGATGCCATCGGTATGTCAGCATTCCAAAAAATGCGTCGTATTACCCTACCTCGTGCTTTTGGTATCATGATTCCTGCGTACAGTAACGAAGTGATTTTTATGCTCAAAGGCAGTGCGTTGGCATCAACCATCACTTTGGTTGAACTGACCCACCAAGCCAAAAACATCATTTCGGTGACTTATTTGACCTTAGAAATCTACTTTGCTGCTGGTATCATTTATCTATTGATTAGTTGGATATTCTTATTTGGCTTTCGCCAATTTGAACGCTATATCAATAAGCACAAACGCTATGTTCCACCCACAACTGCCTAATCTAATAAAAATCGCACCATGTGGTGCGATTTTTTTATCAATAAACAGTAACCGAGTTACCATGAATTTCAACAGTTACCCAAGGGTTGCCTCGCACGATGGCACGAATGGTGCTTGGCGAGATATTACCTCTGCGTACCTTTGCCTCAAAGCTGGCACGAGCTGACTTACTACCCAGACCACATTCATTAGAACCTGCCCAAGCTCTGTTTTGGCGTAAAATTGCTGCCGCTGCACTTTTGGTAACCGCACCTGCTAAGTATTGACCATTGCTGTTATATTTATCATCTGGGCTGATGTAAGTGCTATAACTACAAAAGCCAAATGCCGATGAACCCACAGCCGACAACACGGCCGCTAAGATGAATTTTTTCATCATAATCTCCTCGTACATGAACAATATTCGTGTGATGATGGAAAGTCCCCATCATGCAGCCATTTTACCCCCAATCCAAAAAAAACGATTTTTTTGTTAAAATAAAAAATAATGCGATATGACCAATCTCGTCAAACTTCGCCATCTAAAAAATATCACTGTCTTTGATGATGGCAAATTCTCATCACAACCAAACAAAGCCATGTATGCCAAAATACATCATTAAAGCACTTGATGATATGCCATCAGCTTGGCTGATAAAAATCATCAGAGCCAAAAAAGCCACCCATCAATCGATGCGTGGCTTGATGTTCCACATGGAACAAATCATCAAGACCGCCTAGGCAAATAATGCTTCAACTGCTTTTTCGTCAAACTGATATTCTGTGCCACAAAATCCACAGTCAAGCACCAGCTTGCCACCATGAGCCGCCACCGCCTGCTTAGCATCGTCAAGCCCAAGTTGAATGATTGCTCCTTCACTTTTTTGCTGCGAGCAAGTGCAAGCAAACTGCAACGGTGTAGGCTCTGGCAATACCACTTCCTCTTCGTGATATAGGCGATACAAGATTTCGTTGGCATCAAGCCCTGTCAATTCGTCCGCCTTAATGGTGCTGGTCAAAACACTCAATCTGTCCCACAAATCAGGGTCATTGTCTCTATCTGCCTGCGTCTGTGGCAATAGCTGTACCAACATACCGCCTGCCGTGCTGTCATCGCTGGCAAGTTTGATGATGGTTGGGATTTGGGCAGATTGCTTTTGATAATGTGCCAAACATTCGCCCAAATTGGTGCTCACACGCTCCACAATACCCTGATATGCCTCGCCTTTGGCAGGGTGAATACTGATGAATAATACACCAGCTCCCATCTGAGCAAAGGCATCGTCACTGGTGGTGAGTGTTTGCCAAACTGCGTCAGCCTCATCATCTTGGGCAAACCCTGCCAACGCACGCACCGCCCCTGTGTGGTCGCATTCTGCCATCGCCCAGCTCAGTCGAGCGTTTTCGTCCGAAGTTTGTAGTTGAATGGATAGTCTGCCATCGATTTTTAGCGTACCAATCAGCAAACTTGCCGATACCAACATCTCGCCCAATAAAGCCTTGATGGCGACAGGATAATCTTTTTGGGCGATGACGGTTTGATAGGCATCGGTCAGACGCACGACATCGCCACGCACGACAGAACCATCAATAAAAAAACGCTGGCGATAATTGGCTGGATAAACTTGGCTCATAAACTTAATTCCAAAATCAATAAATTTGGGTCATTTATGGGGATAAGCTGGATATTTTCTAGGGCAAACCACCGACAATTGTGCAGATTTGACCTAAATTTTGGCAAATGATGCTTGGTTTTTGCCATGCTGGTCATTTCTTATTCTAAAATGAACTAAAAATATGCCAAAATAACTTATCTATTCATATGATTTTTTTCTATAATACTTCGAAATTTTTGCTTAATAATCGTTAAATTATGATGAACATCAACTTTCAAGATACCAATCAATTACTAGACAATGTTGCCACGCTTGCCAAAACCCACCTTGCTCCAAAAGTATTGGAAATTGATAGGGGCTACTACCCATTGGCAGAAATGTCAGCCTTGGGTAAGGCTGGGGCTTTTTCGGCACATCTAAATGCCAACGGGGGCGATTTTGGAACAGCGATTTTATCCACCGCCAAAATCGCCGAGGTCTGTGGCACGACTGGCTTTTTGTCTTGGTGTCATCAAGTGTGCGGATTGTACATTGACCAATCAGACAACGAATACCTAAAAGATAAATTTCTAAGTAAGCACCAATGGGCAGACAGCTTTGGCGGCACGGCCTTATCCAACCCAATGAAAACTTGGGCAAACATCGAAACGATGATTTTAAAAGCAAAAAAAGATGGCAATGGCTATGTGGTGTCAGGCACTTTGCCTTGGATTAGCCACATTGCCCCACATCAATACTGCGGTGCGGTGGCACTCATCGAAGAAACAGGCGAGCAGGTGTTTTTCTTGTTGCAATTTGATGACGAAAGACAAGGTGCTTGGCAACTACACGCCTGCCCAACCTTTGCAGGCATGGAGGGTTCTAGCACTTGGCGAATTGAATTGAACAACTATCCTGTGCGTGAACAGGACATCATCGCCAATCCTTGCCAAGCATTCATCAAAAAAATTCGTGGTGCATTCGTCTTGATGCAGCTTGGCATCGGTGCAGGCATCATCGCAGGGGCGATTGACGACATCAAGCAAGGCGTAGCGGTCAGCAATGCCTACCTAGAAGACCAAGCAGGCACACTGCAACACGAACTGGACAAGCTGGTCAAGACCACCTTAACACTTGCCAAAACACCTTTTGAGACGCACAAGGACTTCTTTCTTGATGTGCTAGATGCTCGTGCCCAAGGAGCAATGCTGTGCCTGCAAGCGACCCAAGCAGCCATGCTACATCAAGGTGCCAAAGGCTATCTGATGACATCAGCCCCACAGCGTCGCCTCAGGGAAGCTCAATTTGTCGCCATTGTTACCCCAGCGATTAAACATCTACGCTATTTGTCGCATCAACTGATGAGCGAACCAAAAGTTATTTAAGATTTTTTAAAGGATAAGACAAAATGATGCCAACCGATGGTCGTGGTGCATGGCGAAAGTTCATCTGCATTGCTTGTGGCTTTATTTATGATGAAGAGTTGGGCGATGTTGATGGCGGTTTGCCTGCTGGCACTCGCTTTGAGGACATTCCAGATGACTGGCAATGCCCACTATGCGGTGTCAGAAAAACCGACTTTGAACCTTATGAGCAGACCGATGATGAGACGGTAGCGATTGTTGAGTTTGACAGTCAGCAAGCTGGTGTAGTCATCGTTGGTGCAGGTCTGGCTGGCTGGGCGATGGTTGATGCCATTCGTGCTGTGGATAAAGACATTCCCGTCACACTCATCAGTGCTGATGATGCTGACCGCTATCACAAACCCATGCTGTCTGTTGCCATCAGTCAGCACAAAACGCCAAGCGATTTGGTGCGTAGTCGTGGAGCAGAAGCTGCCATCACCGCCAATGTACGCTTGCTTGCCAATACTTTTGTCACCAACATCGACACCGATGCCAAACGACTGCACACCACCTTGGGCAACATTGCTTATGATGATTTGGTGCTGGCAATCGGTGCAAAACCCGCCTATCCACCAACCATTGACCCAAGCATGGCTTGGCATGTCAATCATTTGGATAAATTTGCTGGCTTGCAAGCTCGGCTGTCTGGCAACAAAAAACACATTGCCATCATTGGTGCTGGCATGATTGGTACAGAGCTTGCCGAAGATTTGACGATGGCAGGACATCAGGTCAGTCTCATCGATGTTCACCCAAGACCGCTAAATGCCCTATTGCCCAAAATTGCCACTGAGCAAATTCTTGATGCTATTACTGGCTTGGGTGTCGTATTTTTGGGGCAAAGCATGGTGCAAAGTGTCCAAAAAAATGATGCTGGCTATGTGCTTGAACTGCTTGATTGCACCAGCAACCAAACCACTCAACATCAATTTGATGAGATTGTGGTCAGCACAGGACTGATGGTCGATGACAGATTGCCTGTTCGTGCAGGACTAGATTTTGATAAACGCACAGGCATCAAGGTTGATACCACCACCCTACAAACCAATGTGCCGCACATCTATGCCTTAGGCGACTGTATCAGCATTGATGGCATGCCATGTCGTTATGTTGCCCCTCATCGTCCGCAAGCAACTGCCATCGCCAACCATATTTTGCAAGGCGTGGGCAATTATGAGCATAAACCACCGATGATTCGCCTAAAAAACAAATCCATTTCGGTGACTGCTAATGGGTATCCAACTGCTGATGGCGACTGGCAAATCATCACACAAACAGAGCATGAGCTGTCGCTAGAATTACATCAAGATGGGCAGTTGCTTGCCAAAGCCCTGCTCAAAAAACCCATCGGTTAATATTGCCAGCAATACATCGTGATTCGACTTCATCAGTCCACATCTGAGCGATGACCTTGCCAGCCAATCTGTATGACGCACCAAGTTCGTTGCAGATTGGCTTTTTTGGATTTTTTAGGATAGATTCACCCTGATTTTTGATAAGAAATTGATATGACTAACATTTTTCGCCCCTTTGATACAGACAGCAGTTTAGGCTGTCGCTGTGGTCGCCATCATAGCCAACAGGCTTGCGATATGGCAACACCAGACACACGCTTTGGCGATGCCAGCCAAATCGAGCAAGCCTCGACCGATTTTGTCGAAGCTGCCGCCATCAAGGCATTATTTCCACACGAGCCAACTCGAAGAGCTTTTTTGGCAAGCGTTGGCAAAAGCACTGCCATGGCAGCGATTGGGAGTATCTTACCGCTTGGCTTGCTACAAGAAGCGGCAGCGATGGACAAACTTGCCCCTGAGAAAAAAGACTTAACCATTGGTTTTATTCCCATCATCTGCTCCACCCCACTCATCATGGCAGACCCACTGGGCTACTATGCCGAACAAGGCATCAATGCCAAATTGGTCAAGCGAGCAGGCTGGGCATTGGTCAGAGACCAAGTGATGAGTCGCCAACTGGACGCATCGCACTTTTTGGCACCCATGCCTTTGGCGATGACTTTGGGTCTAGGTTCTGCCAAACAAGATACCCAAGTTGCCTGTATCCAAAACATCAACGGACAAGCATTGGTGATGGCATTAAAACACAAAGACAATCGCAACCCTGCCAACTGGCGTGGCATGACTTTTGCCATTCCCTTTGAGCATTCGATGCACAACTATTTGTTGCGTTATTTTTTGGCAGAGCATGGACTTGACCCTGATAAAGATGTCAAACTTCGCCTAACCACGCCGCCTGACATGATTGCCAACTTACGAGCAGGCAATATTGATGGATTTTTTGGCCCTGAACCATTCAATCAACGAGCCGTTTGGGATAAAGCAGGCTACATTCACACACTAAGTCGTGACATCTGGAATGGACACCCTTGTTGTTCATTTGGGACTTCTGCTGCGTTTATTCGCCAAAATCCGAACAGCTTTTTGGCAATGTATCGTGCCATTCTCAAAGCCAATGTGATGGCAAATAATCCTGAAATGAAAAAACAGTTTTCAAAGATTCTATCACCTGCCAACTACCTAAACCAGCCAGAACTGGTGATTCGCCAAAGTCTGACGGGTAGATTTGCTGATGGCATTGGTAAGGTACAAGATGTGCCAGACCGTACAGGTTTTGATGCGATGCCGTGGCATTCTTTGGCGATTTGGATGATGACTCAAATGAAACGCTGGGGCTACCTCAAAGGCAATGTGAATTATCAAACGCTTGCCAATCAAGTATTCATGCTTACCGATGCCAAAAAACAAATGGCGAATATGGGCTATACTTTTGCCAACGAAAAATCCATCACCGTGATGGGTAAGCGATTTGACCCCAGTCGCCCTGACGACTACCTAAACAGCTTTAAAATCAAACGCTAAGAGATGATGATGAACAAACTTTCTGGACAAATGAAGGCTTACCTGCTAAGTCTATTGATTGTCGTTGGCGTGATTGGCGTCTGGCACATGGCAACACAACCAACCAAAATCACTGCACCAACCGATGCCATTGCCTTAGAATACGAAGTGCTGATGGGCAATATCCCCGAAGGTACGCCTGCTGGGGCGATTTTAAGCAGCCAAGAAAGCGACTTTCCAAGTCCGCTGAGTTTTGCCAAAACCAGCTTTGCCCATCTATCCGATCCATTTTATGACAAAGGACTCAATGATAAGGGCATCGGCATTCAGCTTGCCTATTCCATCAGTCGAGTGTTGGCGGGCTTTTTATTGGCGATGCTGGTTGCCATTCCCTTAGGTTACTTATTAGGTATATCGCCGATTGCCAATAAAGCCATTTCTCCGTTTGTACAACTACTCAAACCCATCTCGCCACTTGCGTGGATGCCGATTGCGTTGTACACCATCAAAGATGCCAACCTATCAGCGGTCTTTGTGATTTTTATTTGCTCGATTTGGCCCATGCTGACCAACACAGCATTTGGCGTATCTTCGGTTCGCCGTGAATGGCTCAATGTCGCCAAAACACTAGAAGTACCACCTCTGACCAAAGCCACCAAAATCGTCCTGCCAGCCGCCGCACCAACCATCGTTACAGGCATGCGTATCTCAATGGGCATTGCATGGCTGGTGATTGTGGCTGCTGAAATGCTTGTTGGCGGTACAGGTATTGGCTATTTTGTGTGGAATCAATGGAATAATCTATCTTTGGGCAATGTGATTTTTGCCGTACTGATGATTGGCGTGGTTGGCATGATTTTGGACTTAATTTTTGCCAAATTACAAAAGAAAGTCAGCTATACTGAATGAGAATACACGATGACAGAAACTCTAATTAGCGTACAAAATCTTGCCAAAAGTTTTCAACATGGCGGTCAAAATGTTTTTGAAAACATCAATTTTGACATCAAAAAGAACGAATTTATTTGCCTCATCGGTCATTCTGGCTGTGGCAAATCGACCATCTTAAACTGTCTGGCAGGACTTGACACACCCACACAAGGACAAATGTTGATGGACAATACACCCATCACAGGTCCCAGTCTTGATAGAGGTGTGGTATTTCAAAGTCACGCCCTACTGCCTTGGCTGTCGGTCAAAGACAATATTGGCTTTGCCATCGATGCCAGATTTGGCAAATTGCCCACAGCAGAAAAAAACGAAAAAATCCGCCATTATCTGTCTTTGGTCGGACTAGAATCTGCGATGGACAAGATGCCTTCACAGCTTTCTGGCGGCATGAAACAGCGTGTTGGTATCGCTCGTGCTTTTGCCACCGAACCTAAGATGCTGCTGATGGACGAGCCGTTTGGGGCATTGGACGCATTGACTCGTGGCATCATTCAAGATGAGCTGGTCAATATCGTCGAAAAAACCCAACAAACCGTCTTTATGATTACCCACGACATTGATGAAGCCATTTTGCTGGCTGACCGTATTTTTTTGATGAGCAATGGTCCAAGAGCGGTGCTGGCTGAAATCGTGGTGAACACCATCGAACACCCCAGAAGCCGAGAAGAGCTGCACCACAGCCAAGATTATTATCGCATTCGCAATCATTTGCTGGACTTTTTGGTGCATCGCAGTAAAAAACTACAAGCAGAAGATGACAGACCTACCACACCCAAAGTGGTCTATCCTGCTCGTGATAACTGGGATTTACTCTAATCTTTATCCAAGCCAAACCGTGCCACCCCTAGCACGGTTTTTTATTCAGCTTTTTGTCAAACTTCAACCACAACACCCATGTATGGCAAACTTAGACGATGTTGAAAATTTAACAACCCTTAGGCAGGATAATCAACGAGCAAAAAAATCCATTCATTCATCAACCAATGAGTATAAAAAATTAACAATTTGCCCGATTGTCTTATGCTATACTGATTCATAAAAATGCCATGATGCATTTTTTAAGAATTTTATGGTAAGCAATTTAACGATTTGGAATTGTTTACCGCTTTGGTTTTTTTGACATTGGTTTGGATACTAAGGAACTTAAATTATGTGCGGTATCGTTGGTGCAATTCGTACTCATCACAATGTGGTTGATTTTTTGACAGATGGTCTAAAACGCCTAGAATATCGTGGCTATGACTCATCAGGCATCGCTGTGCAGACAGATGAAGGCATTCGTCGTGTGCGTCGTGTCGGGCGTGTTGCCTTGATGGAAGAAGCTGCCAAAAACAAGCAAATCTATGGTCTGACTGGCATTGGTCATACTCGCTGGGCGACACACGGTGGTGTTACCGAGCCAAACGCCCACCCACACATCTCGGCAGGACTCATCTCTGTGGTGCATAACGGCATCATCGAAAACTTCGAAGCAGAACGCCGTCGTCTAGAAGCTTTGGGTTATGAATTTGAATCACAAACCGATACCGAAGTCATCGCTCACAGCGTCCATCACGAATATGTTAATAACAATGGCGATTTGTATCGTGCGGTACAGACTGCCTGTTCTCGTTTTCATGGTGCATACGCCATCGCCGTGATTGCCAATGATAAGCCAAACCAAATGGTCGTGGCTCGCATGGGCTGTCCTTTGTTGGTTGCATTTGGTGACGAAGAAGTGTTCATCGCCTCTGATGTTTCAGCCGTCATCGCTTTTACTCGCAAAGTTTCTTATCTAGAAGATGGCGATGTTGCCTTGCTAAGTGCCAACGGCATCGAACAACTGCTTGACAAAGATGGCAATCAAGCCAATCGTTTGGTCAAAACTTCTGAGCTGTCTTTGGCATCACTTGAACTAGGTCCTTATAGCCACTTCATGCAAAAAGAAATCTACGAACAACCACGAGCCGTCTCAGACACAGCAGAGATTTTCTTGGACGGTGGTTTTGTGCCAGAGAATTTTGGCAGCCAAGCAAGTGATATTTTTAGCACCATCAATAGCATCAAAATCCTAGCCTGTGGCACTTCCTACTATGCTGCCTTGACAGGCAAATACTGGTTAGAATCCATCGCCAAAATCCGCTGTGATGTCGAGATTGCCAGCGAATATCGCTATCGTGATGTCATCGCAGACCCTAACGAGCTTATCATTACCATCAGCCAATCAGGCGAAACCCTAGACACGATGGAAGCCCTAAAATACGCCATCGCACAAGGTCATCAATACAGCTTATCCATCTGTAATGTGATGGAATCTGCCCTACCTCGCAACAGCACGCTTGCCATCTACACTCGTGCAGGAGCAGAGATTGGTGTCGCCTCAACCAAAGCATTCACCACCCAGCTGGTCATCTTGTTCGGCTTGGCGGTGACTTTGGGTCTGGTGCGTGGTCATGTTGATGATGCCAAAGCAGAAAGCTACAAAGATGATTTACGTCAACTGCCTGGTCATATCCAACACGCTCTCAACCTAGAACCACAACTGTCTGCTTGGGCACAAAAATTTGCTGGCAAACCAAGCACGCTGTTCTTGGGTCGTGGCATTCATTATCCGATTGCCTTAGAAGGTGCTTTAAAACTCAAAGAACTGACCTACATTCATGCAGAGGCTTATCCTGCTGGCGAACTAAAACACGGTCCTTTGGCGTTGGTCGATGAAAATATGCCCATCGTGGTCATCTCGCCTAATGACGGTCTGCTAGACAAGGTCAAAGCCAATATGCAAGAAGTCTCGGCTCGTGGTGGAGAATTGTTCGTACTATCAGACTTGGACAGCGATTTTCATGCTGCTGATGGTATTCATGTGATTCGCACACCTCGTCATGTGGGTATCTTATCGCCAATCGTACATACCATTGGTGTTCAGCTACTATCTTACCATGTGGCGTTGGTGCGTGGCACCGATGTGGACAAACCACGAAATCTTGCCAAATCGGTTACGGTAGAATAATTAAATTACTCGCAAAACCAGTTTTTCGTTCGCCCCAAGTTTGCCTTTGGGCGGCGGAAAACCGTCATGGTTTGACATGGTTTAACTTAGCTTGCCACAAACGGTTTTCTTTGATTAAAAGTTTTGCAAAAAAATCCGCTCAATTTGGGCGGATTTTTTCTTGATTGACCATCTTTGCCATCAAGATAAGCAATAAAAAGCCCGTTGATGACAACAGGCTTTTATCAAGAAAAACATTATTGTTTTTTTGCTCCATACGCACCACTGATGGTGCCGTTAGCATTTTTATAAGTACCGCCAAGCTCGGCAGCGTTATTGCCATAAAAATAACCATTGGTCGTAATGCCATTTTTGGTGCCAGAAAAACCATTGTTCTTAATCGTGCCAGCCAGTTCAACTTTGTTGGCACTGTTGATTTGACCTGTTAAGGTTTTGGCACCAAAATCGACACTAAAATTGGCGGTCGAAGTGCTGATGGCGTGGCTTTTGCCATCGGCACTGGTGCTGACATTGACTGCATTACCTGTGTAATTTGCTTTGCCTGATTGAGGCATTGTGGTGGTCACATTACCTTGTGAGAACAGATGAGGCGTGCCATTAGTACCTTCTTTTAGATAGCCGTAATAAGAGTGAATTAAGTTTCTGCCGTTATTACCCGAACCAACACGCACCATGTTGTTGGCACGCAAATCGATGCTACCCACCGAAAATCCTGCTGGGATAAAATCAATAGCCTGACCGTTAATCACAATGCTCTCAATGTTTTTGGTGGCACTGATGGCAGTATTATTGCCTGCTTTATGATTTTTGATGGCGATGATATTACCTTGAATGCCCGTTTTGGCGGTGTTGGTAGTATTACTGGCAGTATTGCTAGCACCATTGTTGGCATTGGTATTGTTCGTGTTGGTGTTGTTGGCTGAATTATTCACAACAGGCGTGGCCGCATTATCTACGGAATGATGACCGCCACCGCCACAGGCAGTTAGGCTCATTGCAGCAGTGGTCAGACCCAAAACAAGTAAAGTGCGTTTCATAAAAAATCCTTTTGTCAAAAAAGCTAAATACCAAATATAGGCGATACTTTTTGGTCATGCTAAGAACATGACTTTCAGACTATATAATCCACCTTCAAACCATAATACAGAAAAAATAACTAAACAGGGAAAATTCTTTTGTAAAAGTTACAAAAATTTACCAAATAGCAATCAACAAGACACAAATAAAAAATGATGCACTAAGATATTGGCTGGCAAATAGGCACAACCTCCTACTTGCCAGCCTTGTTTTAGGACGATTGATTTAATGCCGTATGCAATAACGCACCAAAACTACCCATCGCCTTTGGTTGCTCTGTTTTTGGCTTATGGCTTGGTTTGGCTTTTGGCTTGGCTTTGCGGTCGGTTTTTTCTGGATTTGCCTTTGGTTTATCCGATTTCATACTAAGCCCAATGCGGCGGCGAGCCTCATCAACGACAATCACTCGCACCTTGACAATATCCTGTGGTTTGACCACGCTGGCAGGATTGTCCACAAAATCATCGGACAACTCTGAAATATGCACCAAGCCATCTTGATGCACCCCAATGTCCACAAAACAGCCAAAGGCGGTTACATTCGTCACCACACCTTCTAGCACCATGCCAATCTGCAAATCCTTGATGTCATTGACATCGTCACGGAAAGTTGCTGTCTTAAACTCGCCTCGTGGGTCGTGTGCTGGCTTGGCAAGCTCAGACAACACGACCGATAATTGGCTAAAATCATTGTTGCTATCGTTAAGTGACTTAGCAAGCGTTTCATTGCCCAAAACTTCGCCCAAGGTCTTGTCATGCTTGGTCAAAATCTCATAAACCAAGCCATAGCTTTCAGGGTGTACACCAGTGGCATCAAGCGGTTCATTACCATCTTTGATACGCAAAAAACCTGCCGATTGCTCAAAGGTCTTCACGCCAAGTCTTGGTACTTTTTTCAGCTCTTCACGGTTTTTGAATGCACCATTAGCACGGCGATATTCCACGATTTGTTGGGCGACATTTTTGTTCAAGCCAGAAATATGAGCCAAAATCGCAGGGCTGGCGGTATTGACATCGACACCCACCGCATTGACGCAATCTTCGGTCACTTTATCAAGACTTGCTTCAAGCTCTGCCTGATTCACATCGTGCTGATATTGACCCACGCCAATGGCTTTTGGCTCAACCTTGACCAGCTCAGACAATGGGTCTTGCAATCGTCTGGCAATAGAAACCGCACCACGCAGCGACACATCAAGTTCGCCAAGCTCGGCAGAGGCAAGCTCGCTGGCAGAATACACCGACGCTCCTGCCTCACTGATAACCAGTGCTGTGGCGGATAGTTGATGCTGCTTGATGATGTCCTTGATAAAAATTTCACTTTCTCGGCTGGCAGTACCATTACCGATGGCAACCAGCTCAACCTGATAATCCTGAATCATCTTGGCGATGATGAGCTTGGCTTTTTCGGCATTCTCTTGGCTGCTGGCAAAAGGATAAACGGTTTGGGTTGCCAGTACATCGCCTGTGCTGTCAATGATGGCCATTTTGACGCCATTTTTGTAGCCAGGGTCGACACCCAAAATGACCTTACGCCCCGCTGGTGCAACCATCAATAAATGTTTTAGATTTTCCGCAAACACAGCAATGGCGTCCGTCTCTGCCGTGATGCGTCTTTCGGTCAAAAGACGATGTTCAATCTGTGTACGCCATTTGGTTGTCCAAAGTTTTTTGGCACAGTCTGCCAAAAATGCCCCATTATCAGCACGACTATCCACGCCAAAATGACGCACAATCTGCTCAATAAATGGCTCATCTTCGCCATCGACATGCAGCACCAGTACATTTTGCTGGCGACCTCTGAGCATGGCAAGCAGACGATGATTGGATAATTTGGCAAATGGCTCACTATGCTCAAAATAATCTTTGAACTTCTCGCCAACTTCTCGCTTTTCTTCGCCAATCAGCTCTGAACGAATGCTGGCAGTCTTATTAAAGCCTGTACGCACCACATCAAGCAAGTCCAGTGCCGTTGCCCATTCATCTAGGATAATCGCCTGTACGCCAGCCAACTGCTTATCAAAGTCGCCAAAATCTGCCTCAAAGGTTTCGCCCGACTCATCGGTCAAAGTCTGAGGTGCAACAAAATCCGCCAACGCCACGCTTGGTGCTACCCCTGACAAAATCTGTTTGGCAGGCACGCCCAATCCAGCCAAAGTCGCTTTGGCGGCAACCGAACGGCGACGAGGGCGATACGGCTGATAAATCTCTTCAAGCTCCAATTTACTCATGGCTTGATTGACCCGATTTTGTAGCTCATCGGTCAAGGCGTTTTGAGCCTTTAATAGCTCAATGATTTTTAGGCGGCGAGTCGCCAGCTCTCGTGCGGACACCAATGATTTTTCAAGCTGACGCAATGTCTCATCGTCCAGACCGCCTGTCACTTCCTTGCGATAACGAGCGATGAACGGCACACTTGCCCCCTCATCGAACAACTGGGCAAATGCCGACACTTGGGCGGGTCTGATGTGATGCTCGCTGGCAAGTTGTGCATAGATGGCATCTTGGTCAATGGACGGCAAAGTTTCTACATTTTGGGTCATGATGGTATCTTATGTTACGCCAAATTGGCAGGAAAATGCACTTATTATAACAACTTTGCCAACAAAACGCCAAAAAACGATGACGGCTTTGACCAATCAATACTCGGTTAAGTAAATTAACACAAAAACAGTTACATTTTATGGTGTAATGTTGTACACTTAGCATCATCAATCTGACGATAAATGACCAAAAATAAGGACACACTTATGACCGATACCATTGATGCAATGACCCATCGTATTTTGGTTGTGGACGATGACGCACGCCTGCGTGCCTTGCTACAACGCTTCTTAGAAGACGATGGCTATGTGGTGCGTGTGGCACACGACGGTAAACAAATGGATAAACTCATCGCACGAGAGATGTTTTCTTTGATTGTGCTGGATTTGATGTTGCCTGACGAAGATGGTATCGCCATCTGCAAACGACTGCGTGCTGAAAACAGTAGCATTCCCATCATCATGCTGACCGCCAAAGGTTCAGACAGTGACCGCATTGCGGGTCTTGATGCTGGGGCTGATGACTATCTGCCCAAACCTTTCAACCCAAAAGAACTACTGGCTCGCATCAAAGCGGTGTTGCGTCGCCACAATCGTGAACTGCCTGGTGCTCCAAGCCAGCAGATTGAAGTGGTGCAATTTGGACCTTGGATTTTGGATTTATCGACTCGCACGCTCAAACGAGATGGCGATGTAGTCACTTTGACCACAGGCGAATTTAGCGTCCTAAAAGCCTTAGTCCAACACCCAAGAGAGCCTTTGACTCGTGATAAGCTGATGAATCTGGCTCGTGGTCGTGAATGGGGGGCAATGGAGCGTTCCATCGATGTGCAAGTCTCTCGCCTGCGTCGCTTGATTGAGGATAATCCTTCACAAGCTCGCTACATTCAGACTGTCTGGGGCGTGGGCTATGTGTTTGTTCCAGATGGGGCTGCTTGATTTGGTGTATGCCAAACCTTTATAATGGGGCAAATTTTTGTCCCATTTTTATCTATGCAGTACACACCATCGCCCATCATTGCCACGCCCACCACTTTGGTGATTGGATTTTTGGGAGCAGGCAAAACCACTTTCATCAATCAACTCATCGCCCAAAAAAATCCTGATGACACTTGGGCATTACTCATCAATGAATTTGGCAAAATCGGCATTGATGGCAGTCTGATTGATGGCAATAACCTTGCCATCAAGGAAGTCAGCGGTGGTTGTATCTGTTGCACCAGCCAGCTCCCCTTGCAGGTTGCTTTGGTGCGTTTATTATCCGACCACAGACCCAGCCAGCTCATCATTGAGCCAACAGGATTATCACACCCTGATGAGCTAAGCAGTCAGCTAAGTCAGTCGCATTGGCAAAATAGCCTTAGCATCAATGCCATCATTTGCGTACTAAATCTTGCCCAATGGCAACAAGAAAAGTACCGCACGCACGAAGGTTACATTGCCCACATCAAACATGCTGACATCATCGTCTATCACGGCACGACAGATGATACATCGCTATTATATCAATGGGTAGCAAACATCAACCCAAAAGCGATGCTCTTTGACCAAAAACAACTTTCCCATCAAGATTATACCAAGATGCTCAGCATGCCACGACAGACTCATCATACTGTGCATAAGGTCAGCCTGGCACCGCTCAATCCAGTCTCCAATCCCATCGATACAGCAGATGATGTCACGCCTCCCTATCGCTATCACGATATTTTGGGCGAATATCAAGTGGGTGGGTGGCTGTTGCCTGCTGATTGGCAATTTATCAGCTATCCGCTACAAAAATGGCTGCTCAATCTACCAGACTATTTACGCATCAAGGCGGTCATTCACACCGATGACGGCTGGGTTTCTTTGAACATCACCCCAGAAAGCATCAACATCAGCGATGCCAGCCCCCAAGATGCCAGCAAACTAGAATTGATTTTATCAACACATCAAAACGACGTCATTTGGCAGCAATGGGACGATGAACTGATGGCATTATGCCAAACAAAAGCCCCCTGATTGATGGGGGCTTTTGGGCATGCTTGATTTGACAAAAAGCTGGCACGCTTAATCATCGGTTTTTTCTTCAATTTTTGGTGGTAAGCGAGTCACTAATAATTGGTCAATCTTATAATGGTCGATGTCCACCACCTCAAATTTATAACCCTCATGCTCCACAAAGTCTGCCAAGCGAGGAATTTTACGCAGTCGATACATGATAAAACCCGCCAAAGTCTCATAATGCTCCCAGTCGGCAAATTCATCAATATCCAGTGCGTGCTTAACATCATCAATCGGGGTTAAGCCGTCAATGAACCAAGAATTTTCATCACGGCGAATGATTTGTTGGTCCTCAGGTTCAGCAGATGCCCAATCGCCCATCACAGTCATCATGATGTCTGATAGCGTAATCACACCCACCACTAAGGCGTATTCATTGATGACCACCGCCAGTTTTTCGTTACTGGCACGAAACTTATCCAAAAGCTCTGACAAAGTCAGCGTGTCAGGAATAATCAGCACATTACGAATGGTGGACTCATTAAGCTGAAAAAACGACTGCTGATTCATGATTCGCACCAAAATATCTTTGGTATCGACATAGCCAATGACTTGGTCAATGGTTTCGTTACACACCAAAAACTTCGAATACGGATAGTCAGCAATCTTTTGGCGAATCGACTCCTCTGACTCGCCCAGCGTAAAATACACCACATCATCACGCACCGTCATCGATGATGGTACGGTACGCTCTTCTAGTTCAAAGACATTTTCGATGAAATGTTGTTCTTGTTGTAACACCACGCCAGCTTCCGCCCCTGCGTCCACAATGGCAGAAATATCATCAAAAGTAATGTTATCATCTCGGGTGGTGTTGATTTTAAAGATGCGAAAAGTGAGATTGGCGATGGCATTGATGACCCAAGCCAGTGGCTTAACCAACATGATTGTCCACAGTATCGGATTGATGACCGCCAAGGCCACTTTTTCAGGGTTAATCATCGCAATGCGTTTGGGAATCAAATCTGCATACAAAATAAACAGCAAAGTCACCACGATAAAAGACGCAAAAAATGCGATGCTGTCCAAATACTGCCCTGAATAAAACACACCAATCCACTCGGCAAAATAAGGACGCAACGCACTTTCGCCCACCGAACCACCCAAGATGGCAACGGCATTTAGACCGATTTGCGAAGTGGCAAAAAAATCAGCAGAGTTTTCTTGTAATTGCAGCACTTTGTCGGCTCGTTCATCGCCAGATTCTGCCAAAAGTTTGAGCTTGATTTTGCGAGCCCCAGCCAGAGCAATTTCTGAAATGGAAAAAAAACTCGATGTCAAAATCAATGCCAAAATGATTAACAAGTGTTGAAATAAGCTCACAGGAACACCAATCGTTATTGTTTGGGCTGACAATCAATCACTTCGCCTTTCACACCTGCCGCTTCATCTGTCATCAAATATACATAAGGCGACATGATTTCTTCGGGCGTTTTTAGGGTATAAGGGTCTTCGCCAGGAAAAGCGTGGGCTCGCATATTGGTGCGAGTTGCCCCTGGATTGATGCAGTTAAATCTTAAAGTAGTATGATTGTTGGTTTCTTGGGTAAAAATCGTCGCCATGCCTTCAAGCGACTGTTTCGATAAAGCATAAGCCCCCCAAAATGCACGAGGCTTAGCAACACCACTGCTGGTAAAAACCACCGAACCGCTACTGGCGGCTTTTAATAGCGGCATGAGTGCCTGAGTCAACATAAAAACCGCTGTCGAATTGACACGCATGACCTGCTCAAAAGTAATGGGGTCGTACATTTCAAGCGGTGTTAATGCCCCCAAAATCGCTGCATTGTGTAGCACACCGTCCAAATGTCCAAATTCCTTTTCTATCAATCTTGCCAGCTCTTGCATCTGGGCAAAAGTTGCTTTTTCTAAATCCAATGGCAAAATGGCAGGCTCTGGCAAATGCAGGCTTTCGATCTCATCATAGACCGCTTCTAGTTTGCTTTGGGTTTTACCAAGCAGTAATACCGTCGCACCACATTTGGCATAGGTCAGTGCCGCCACTTTACCGATGCCGTCTCCTGCCCCTGTCACAAGGATAATTTTACCATTTAGGCTGTCTGCTTGATAATCAAAAGCACGAATATCATGATGGTTCACGCCATCACCTCCTGTATTTTGCCCAACACCCAATCGGTCAGCTCATCAGGTGTCTGCACCACTTTATCAGCTCCCCAATCATCAGGATTTTCATCAGGAACGATATAACCAAAGCCAACAGCCACAGTGGTCATGCCAGATGCTTGCCCTGCCTGTATGTCCCTGATGTGGTCACCCACATAGATGCAGTTTTTGCACTCAATGTTTGTGCCAAATGTTTGATTGAGTCTGTCTGTCGCCAAAAACATCGGCTCTGGGTCAGGCTTGGTATTGACCACATCATCAGGGCAAACCAGTACCGCACAGCGTTTGGCTAGGTCTAACTTATCAAGGAGCTGTTCTGCCAAATATCTGGGTTTATTGGTGACAATCCCCCACTGAATGCCTTGATTTTCAAGGGTGTTTAGTAGCTTATCCAAGCCATCAAAGAGTCTGCTATCGACACAGATGTCTTGTTCGTACAAATCCAAAAACTCTTGGCGATAGGCGAGCAGTTTCTCATCACTGTCCGCCACCTCTGCCAGCTCATCGCCAAACATCAAACGCACCATCGCCCTAGCCCCTGCTGACACTTGCTCTCGTATCGCCTCTTCTGTGGGGCATGGGTGGTTGTGCTTAGCACACATCTGCTTGATGATGCGAATAAAATCAGGGGCAGTATCGATGAGCGTACCGTCCAAATCAAACAACACCGCCCAAATCTTTGAGGTCATCATACACTCCTTATGCAGCAGGCTTGGTAAATGCCATCATATAATTGACATCGACATTGCTGTTTGATAACCAAAAATGCTTGGTGATGGGATTATAATGCAGTCCTGTCATATCAAATCGCTCAAATCCTGCTCGGATTGCCATCTGGTCAAGCTCAGCTGGTGTGATGAATTTATGCCAATCGTGCGTGCCTTTATCCAACAATCGTAGCACATACTCCGCCCCCACAATGGCAAACAGATACGATTTTGGATTGCGATTGATGGTACTCATCACGCACGCACCACCTGGTTTTAGTAGGTCAAAACACGCCTGTATGATGGCTGATGGGTCTGGCACATGTTCAAGCATCTCCATGCAAGTGACCACATCAAAGCTGGCAGGCTGTTCTTTGGCAAGCTCCTCAACCGCCACACAACGAAACGATACTTTATCGCTCATTCCTGTCTTGGCAGCATGGATACCAGCCGCTTGCAGATTTTCATCGCCCAAATCCACACCCAGCACACCAGCACCACGCACCGCCATCGAATGCGACAAAATACCGCCACCACAGCCAATATCCACCACCGATTTGCCCACCAATGGCGAGCCGTAATGCTCATTGACCCTATCTTCAATCCAGTTAAGGCGTAATGGATTAATGTCGTGCAAAGATTTAAACGCACCATTTCTATCCCACCATTCGTTGGCAAGTTTGGTGAATTTACCGATTTCATCAAAATCAGCATTGGCAGGCGTATTGATGTGCTGCATGGCGTATCCTTGTTCAGACGCTAAAATGATTCATAAAATGACTATCTTACCATTTTTCAAGCCCATTGACTACATTCTTGCCAATGCTTGACGGCCAAACCAGCAACAAAGATGTCACTTCTGCCTGTTATTTAGGTAAATTTGCCCAAAAAACATAAAATTTACACAAACTGCAACGAATTATTAAGAAAACAATTGCCACATTTGCCCAAAAATACGCTAAACTATACCCGACCAATTTTTTTGGCAATTGTCTCCCATCGGGCGGTATTGCCATCATTTCCAAACAACCGTTGGATTTAAGGAAACAATGATGAAATTTTTACTAAAAACTTCCGTCATGGCGACCGTGCTTGGCTTGGCGACACTTGTCCAAGCTGCCGAGTTTGAAGCGAATAAAGATTACCAAGTTTTACCAAACCCTGAAAATATCGCAGGCGATGTTATCGTGGTGCGTGAGTTTTTTTGGTATGGTTGCCCACATTGCTACGCCCTAGAACCACACATGCAAAAATGGGCAAAAACTCGTGCCAAAGATGTGGCATTTTTCCAAACGCCAGCCGCTCTAAACCCTATGTGGGAGGTGAGTGCTCGTGGTTTTTATGCCGCTCAGCAACTTGGCGTACAAGAAAAAACGCATCAGCTACTGTTTGATGCCGTACACAAAGATGGCAAGAGAAACATCATCGGCTCACAAGAAGAGCTTGCTAATTGGTATGCCTCACAAGGCGTGGATAAGACCAAATTCAACAGTCTATACAACTCATTCCCTGTCACCACCAAAATCGAACGCTCCAAAGCAGGAGCTCAGCGTTATCAACTGACGGGCGTGCCTGCGGTGGTGGTGCATGGCAAATATGTGGTAACAGGCGAAGATGCCAAAGTGCCACAAGTAGTTGATTTTCTTATCAATAAAGTGCGTGAAGAGAAAAAATAAGTCACTTTTTGCCAAAAAACATCGCTCGCATGGGCGATGTTTTTTTATGACCCATCAATGATGGTGTGATGCTTGTACGAAATATCTTACAACAAAAGATGATTTCTACCACTATACCACAACCTGCTATTGTGTGATAATACGCACACAGCAAGGAAATGGCGAATGGAAATGCCAACATGGACGACCGCTGTTTTGATGGAACGCATTGCATGGATTTGACCGCAAGGTCATCGCTTAGGAAAGTAACAAAGCCACATGAACCCGAATTTCATGTGGCTTTGTTACATCATAGCACTGTATATCAGAAAAATACAATATATTTTATTGATTATCATTATCAAATGGATTGATACATCGGCAAATCAAGTAGATAAAATCGCCACTTCCTTGACATAGCTTTCAAAATCCGCCACGCTTTCGGTCAGCAGTTCATCATCGCCTAAGTGACGGGCGTACTCTATCCACAACAACAGTTGATAAATGCTGTTAAACTCACTGGCATTAAACTGCTTAACAAATTGCTTAATGGTGCTTTCATCGCTTAATTTGAGGCGTGCATACCAAGTCTCAATCTTGGCGATTTGTTCTTTGGTAAATTTGCATTCAAACAATGCCTGTGTCAAACTGTGGTGGTCTTCCTCGATGATGAGTTTGCCCACTCGCTTGATTTGGCGATTTTTAGCAGCGGCACTGGTGATACTGGCAAGCTGGCTTAATTCGTCCAAAAAATACTCGCTGACAGGCAGATTTTTTTGTTGTTTTTTGGATAAATTGGCAAGCGGTGTCGCCAATGCTTGCAGGCGTTCATGGGCTTTTTTGATTTCGGTGCGAGATACTCGCATGTCTTGTTTTGACCAATCAATCATCATTCTATCATCTCTTTTTTAGCAATAAATTCACAACTTAACAGCACCAATAGCGTTTTTCACGATGCTTGGCAACCACTCGCATCTGATTGGGTAATGATTGTGCCAGTCGTCTTTCAATCAGTCTGGTCATATACACCGAGCGATGCTGACCGCCTGTACAGCCAATGCCAATCGTGATGGTGTGGCGATTGTTTTGCAAAAAACTTGGCAGCCATTTATTCAAATAAGTGGCAATATCCGCCGCCATCTCGTCCACTTCTGGGTGCTGGGCAAAAAATGCTTGCACAGGAGCATCTTCGCCAGATTGCTGACGCAGCTCGATGTGCCAATGCGGATTTGGCAACACTCTGACATCAAAAATAAAGTCAGCATCAATTGGTGTGCCATATTTAAAACCGAAGGACAGCAGATTGATGGTTACTTGATTTTGCACACCCAGATAGTCACGCACTTTTTCTTTTAGCTCGTGCGTATTGAGATAGCTGGTGTCAATCTTAATATCAGATAAGCTGGCAATCGGCTCCAACAGCTCAATCTCACTCAAAATCGCTTTTGGCAGATTGCCCGTCACCCCTGTCGCCATCAAGGGGTGTACTCGTCTGGTTGCCCCAAAACGAGCCACCAGCACCGATTCGGTAGCTGTTGTGTACAATACCGTGATGGCACTCTCACCATAACAAGCAATCAAATCGTCATGCACTTTGGGAAAGCTGGACAAATCCGCCGCTGGGGCTCTGACATCAACGCCCAAAGCAATCTTATGAATACTGTCATCAGAGGTGAGTTTTTTGATGGTCTCTGGCACGATGGATAAGGGCAAATTATCAATCACATAAAACCCAAAATCCTCTAAAATATTGAGCACCGAAGTCTTGCCAGAACCCGAACGACCCGACACGATGATGATGGATGCTTGTTTTGTCATATACTTCCTGTACAGGTGATGTGCTAATTTAGGTTAATTTGTAGATTATCCAACAATCTGGCTTTACCAAGCCACGCCGCCAACAAAACCACCAACTTTGTATCCGACTGACTGACGGTTTGCAGCTTGTCATTATATAATTCTAGATAATCCACCACAAATCCATTGGCGTTCAGATGCTCTCGTGCTTGTGCCACCAATGCATGATAGTCCATGAATGGTGCTTGGCGAATATGCTTTGCCAGCTGGTTAAGCGTTTGGTTTAACATCGGTGCCAATCGTCTCTCATCATCCGTCAGATACTGGTTGCGAGATGATAAGGCAAGCCCATCATCGGCTCGCACGATATCCGCTCCGATAATTTGTATGCCAAAATTTAATTCGTCATTAAGCTGTCTGATGATGGCTAATTGCTGATAATCTTTTTTGCCAAAAACAGCCACATCAGGACGCACGATATTAAAGAGCTTAGACACCACCAGCCCCACGCCATCAAAATGCGTAGGACGACTTTTGCCACACAAAATCTTGGTAATCTCACCGCTTAATACTTGGATATTTGGCGGATAAGTGGGGTACATTTCATCAACGCTTGGGGCAAAGACCATATCCGCCCCCACCGTTTGTAGTTTTTGACAATCCTCATCTAGGGTGCGTGGATAGCTATCAAAATCCTCGCCTGCCCCAAACTGGGTGGGATTGACAAAGATACTCACCACCACGATGTCAGCGTGCTGTTTGGCGATATTGACTAAGGTCAAATGCCCTTCGTGCAGATTGCCCATCGTGGGGACTAGGGCAACTTTGGGAGCAATGGTGTTATCACGGTATGCTTTTAATTGTGCTTGTAATTGGGCGATGGTGTTAAAGACTTGCATTGTTATTCTCTAAATTTTTTTAAAAAGTATGCTCTATACTCGGAAAAGAGCCATTTTTTACCGAATTGTGATAATTGACAAATGCCCCCAAAATATCGCCTGTCTCATTGCCATCATCTTTTAAAAAGTCTTTGACAAATTTGGCAGGTTTACGAGTATAAACGCCTAGCATATCGTGCATAACCAACACCTGCCCATCGGTGTCCGCCCCTGCCCCAATGCCGATAACAGGCACGGCAAATTTTTCAGTAACGGTTTTGGCAAGGGAAGCAGGCACACATTCTAATAAAATCATACTCGCCCCTGCGTTTACCAATATTTCACAGTCTTTTAAGAGCTTTTCGGCTTGTGCGTCTGTTTTGCCTTGTACCTTGTAGCCACCAAAGACATTGACCGATTGGGGGGTTAAGCCCAAATGCACGCAAGTGGGCACGCCATTATTTGCCAAAACTTGAACGATTTCGGCAAGCTCACTACCGCCTTCAATCTTCACCACATTTGCCCCTGCTTGCATGACCGCACGGGCGTTGGCGACTGCGTCTGTCAAGGTGGCATAGCTCATAAAGGGCAAATCGGTCATAATCAGGGCGTGGCTATTTGCCCTTGCGACATTTTGCGTGTGATAGACCATATCGGCAACCGTGACAGGCAAAGTGGAGCTTTGTCCTTGTACCACCATGCCAAGACTGTCGCCCACCAAAATGGTGTCAATGCCTGCCTGCCCCATCAGATGAGCAAAACTTGCCTCATAGCAGGTCAAACAGCTAAATTTTTCGCCTACCTTTTTGTATTTGGCAAGGGTGGATAGAGTGATGGGGGCTTGATGATTTGGGGCAAGATAGGTCATTGATGCTGATCCAGATGGGAAAAATGATTCAAAATGGCATGATTGATTTGGGTAATCACGGTCATTTTGGTAAAAATGTATCATTATAGTGGGTTAATTTTTTAAAATTTCAAGCCCCTGCCAGTCGCCAGCTGTCGAAAGCTCCTTTAAAGGCTTGCCATCAATCATCAGCGTATCATCAAGTTCGAGCATTGGAATGACCACAAAATTTCTTAGGGTCAATTCTTTGTGTGGAACAATCAAACGCTCATTGTCAATCACTTCATCACCATAAAGCAAAATATCCACATCAAGCGAGCGTTCGCCCCAGTGGCGTAAGCGAACTCGCCCTGCTGTATTTTCAAGCGATTGACAAAAATCTAGTAAATCCAGTGGCGACAAATTGGTATCGGCTTTTAACACAGCATTGACAAAATCAGGCTGGTCGGTAACGCCATAGGCTTTTGAGGTATAAAAAGACGACACCACCACCTTGTCAAAATGGGGGCTGTTTTTGAAGGCGGTAATGGCGTTTTGTAGGTGCTCAATGGGCGTGCCGTGTTCGTTGGCGATGTTGCCCCCAAGTCCAATAAAACAACTGACCATCACATTCTCCTTAGATTGTATCCGCTTTGGGTTTGGCGTTTGATTTACGACTGCGGCGGCGTTTGGGTTTATCGCCCAGCTCATCGCTTGACGCTGTTTTTGGTGTCGCTTTTTTGGGACTGGCAGATTTTTTCTTAGTATTTTTGGCAGTGGTTGCTTTGGATTTTTTGGGCGGTTTTGACTCGCTTAATCCTTGTTGCTGCTCCAAAATGCTCAAAGTCGATGACGGCTTGCGACGACGATGGCGAGATGCTGGAATGTATGGTTCATCATTGGCAAGCAATTTGGCAAAGTCTTCTTCGCTGTACTCAACCATCGCAAAACTAGGCACATCAACCATCTCATCTTTGGTATCTGCCTGCGGTGCTACCACAAATAGTGGCTTAGGCTTGGCGGTCGGCTTATCATGTCGCAACGACAATTCTCGTAACTGTTCAAGCTCCAAACTGATATTATCCGCCTTGCGGTCTCGACGACGGCGTTTTGGTGTGCCAGCCGCCGCACCGAAACTCTCAATCATCATTGCTTTTTCTGACGCATTAGCATCTTGGTATGCTTGCCACCACGCAGCCATATCGCCTGTTGGCTCGGTCAATGGGTGGTCATCAAATCGCTCTCTTAGCACCAAAAAGTCAAAAGCTGCACGGAATTTTGGCAAGCGTTCTAACTGGGCGATGTCCTTGATTTTTGGATTAACCAGCTTGCTTTGCAAAATCCAAATATCAGCAATGAACTGCTCGGCAAATTTAGGAATGGCGGTCTTGATTCTTTGGGCATCGATGGTTTTGGCAGCCGCCTTAATCTGAGCTTCATGAAAAGGCAAGCCCTTTTTCTTAAACTTGGCAAGCTGATGCAGATAATTACCCCACAACATCGTGGCATAAATAAAAGCAGGATTGACGCTTTTGCCTGCCAAAATACGCTTATCGGTATTGATGGCGGCGGCGGTCATCAATGCAGACGGCTCATCGGGTGGATACACCATCAAGCTGTCCATCGCCCCATGCTCGAATAAAATCGGCAATAACGGTGTCAGATAGCCCCCGCCAAACATTTTTTGAGTTTCGTCATACAGTCGATGCGTAGAGACCTGTTCAAGCAATGCCCAATTATCGGCATGAAACTGCTTTTGTAGTGCATCATCAAACTCAAAACCCAATTTGGCCTTAAAACGCAAAGCACGAAGCAGTCGTACAGGGTCTTCTTCAACACGCACCGATGCGTCGCCAAGCAATCTAAGCGTGCGGTTTTGAAGGTCGGTCAATGCCCCACAAAAATCCAATACCTCGCCTGCGATTGGGTCATAATACAAAGCATTGATGGAAAAATCACGACGAGCAAAATCCTGCTCAATATCGCCCCACACATTATCACGGGTAATCATACCCTCATCGGTGGTGTGGGTGTCGTCTTTGGGCGGTGCTCGAAAAGTCGCCACTTCAATCATCTCACGCCCAGAATAGACATGGGCAAGCTGAAAGCGTCGTCCAATGATACGACAACGCCCTCCAAAAATCGCCTTAATCTCATGCGGACGAGCATCTGTCACCGCATCAAAATCCTTTGGGGCAAATCCAAGCAAACCATCACGCACACCACCGCCCACGATATAGGCATCAAATCCTGCTTTTTTGAGCGTGCCAACCACCTCAACAATGCTGTGTGGCAAAGTTGATTTTTGTAGATTGAGTGATTTGGCAGCGTGTACGGTTTTCACCACTTTGTTATGTTTTGGCTTTTTCGGCGTTTTGGTCGCCATGCCATCTCCTTGTTTTTAAAAACAATGTCACTGACTTTGACAAAAAATCAAAAAAATCATCGTTATTCGTTAAACCCCCTATTTTAACCCTTTCCCCAAAAAAAAGCGACAAAAAAGCCCAACAAAGCACAGGAAGTTTACAAATCTTGTAAACTTTGGCTTATTTTTCTTTGGGCTGGCTGGGCAAATGAAGCACCGTCAAGCGGTGGCGGTTTTTGTCAATGGTCGCCTTGCCAATGCCTTTGACCCTAGCCAGTTCATCAACAGAAGCAAACTGACCGTATTGACTGCGATGATTCACAATGGCTTGGGCAGTCTGATGACCCACGCCTGCCAATGTGGTCAAATCAACCACAGAAGCAGTATTGATATTGATGAGCTGACTGCGTTTTTTGTCCTTGATGAGTGCTTGATATGCCTGATGCACATCGGTGTAGCAATGTGGCGTTACCGTGGTTGCCAGTCCATTTTGGCAAATGCCAACAAATCCAGTCAGTAAAAGCTGGTATCTCATGATTGCTGTTCGCTAAGTTTTGCCATCGTCCAAAGCCTGTCCATGTCTGCTACATTTGTCCCATCAAAATCTTGACCACTTGCCAATAACGACTGCTCCACAAACGCAAAACGGCGTCTAAATTTGGCATTGGCATTGTGCAGTGCCATCTCTGCATCGATGTCCAAATGCCGAGCCAGATTGGTCAGCACAAATAATACATCGCCTAATTCATCGCTAATTTTATCTTTTTGGGCAGTATTCAATTTATCGGTTTTATAAGCAAAACTGGCGGTGGGTAATTCTGCTTGCAATTCGCCCAACTCTTCTTGGAGCTTATCCAGCACACCGCCTAGATTTGCCCAATCAAAACCGACTTTTGCTGATTGTTTTTGTAGATTTTGGGCAGTCATCAAAGCCGTACCTGTCTTGACATCGGACAACAAGCGTTTGGGCTTGCCAGCATTTTCAATGGCTTTAATCTCATTCCAACGGCGTTTGACATCTTCGTCTGTGGCTAGATTTTCCTTGTCAAATACATGAGGGTGCCTTCTGATGAGCTTTTGCATCAAAGCATAAATCACCTCGCCCATGTCAAAACGACCCTGTTCATCATACAAATGGGCATGAAACACCACCTGCAACAACACATCGCCCAGCTCGCCCTTGATTTCTTGGTCGTCGTTGCTGTTGATGGCGTCAATCAGCTCAAATACCTCCTCCAAAGCGTAGGGTTTTAGACTTTCGTTGGTTTGCTTAGCGTCCCAAGGACAATCGGTGCGTAGTCGCTGCATCAAGGCAAGCAAATCATCAAAATTACGACTTGGTGTCATGATATTTTTCCCAAAAAAACAAAAACCCATTATATCAGATAATGAGTTTTTGTTTGCTGGTATCGCAAGATTACTATGGCTTAATCTAAGTCTGTGATACATTTGGCGGGGAGGGGTTCGAAAGGAATGCCACAATTCTCATCTTGCCCTGACAATATCACGCCTTTTCGGTTTGTTTTGGCGATTTTGTTACTGCCAATGATTTTATAACAGCTCTCGCCATCACACATGACAGCCTTGTATTTGCCACGATATGTTGTTATTGAGATTTTGCCGTGCAATCGCATGGTTACATTGCCAGTCTTGTTGATGATAATGCTCTGCGCAGTGCCATTACCTCTATAAAAATTAAAATCCTTCTCACCCACAAAAGGCAAGTTGCCCGCCGCCAATGCTGACTGGCAGGTCAAGATTGCCAAAAAACATACCGCTAATTTTTTCATCACATCACTCCTTAAAGAAAGACAAGACATATATTACCCCCCCCCCGCTTTCTTTGCAAGCAAAAAATGAAGTGCGTGCGTATTTTTATGTTTATTGGGTCAAATCAGCAAATAATGCGGTGGACAAATACCGCTCGCCCGATGAAGGAATGATGACCACGATGAGTTTGCCAGCATTTTGGGGACGGGCAGCAAGCTGCAACGCCGCTGATACTGCCGCTCCTGACGAAATACCCACCAGCAGACCCTCTTTTGCCGCCAGTTCACGAGCGACTGTAAACGCATCATCATTGTCAATCTTGATGATTTCATCATAAATTTGTGTATTTAGTATCGATGGCACAAAGCCTGCCCCAATGCCCTGAATGGGGTGTGGGCCTTTTTCGCCACCAGACAACACAGGCGATGCTGATGGTTCGACTGCCACCACTTGCACGCTGTCTTTTTTGGCTTTTAGGACTTCACCCACGCCTGTCACCGTGCCACCTGTACCCACACCCGACACAAAGATATCCACCAAACCATCAGTATCACGCCAAATTTCCTCAGCGGTCGTCTCACGATGTACTTGCGGATTGGCAAGATTGTCAAACTGGCGAGGCATAAAGTAGCCATCTTGGGCAGCCAGCTCATTGGCTTTGGCGATAGCCCCACCCATGCCGTCAGCAGCTGGCGTTAGAATCAATGTCGCCCCATAAGCACGAAGCAAGGCACGGCGTTCAAGACTCATGCTTTCAGGCATGGTGATGACAAGTTTGTAGCCACGAGCGGCACAGACCATCGCAAGACCGATGCCTGTATTGCCAGAAGTCGCCTCAACGATGGTGGTGTCTTGATTGATTTTGCCTGATTTTTCGGCATCATCAATCATCGATAAAGCAATGCGATCTTTGACTGAGCTGGCTGGATTAAAATATTCTAGCTTCACCACCACACGGGCAGGCAAATCTTTGGCTAGGTTGGATAATTCGACCAATGGCGTATTACCAATCAAATCAGTGATATTGTTAGCGATATTCATAAACTTCCCTCATGTAGTCATTGATGATGTGATGATTAGCATAACAAATTTTTTGGGCGATGGATACGCCCAAACGCAAAAATTGTTAGTCAAAATTTGACACGCTTTATTCTACATTGAACAATCATCAAGAATACTTAGACTTTATCATTGGTTTTGGCTATAATAAATCATCAATCAAGCCCAAGGATATGATGAGAACCGTAGCAATCTTAGTATTGGCGATGTACTCATCATAAACATCCACTCTCTAAATACCACTCAACCCATTCATCAACCACTTTTTAACGGCTGCCAATTTATGACCCAACAAATCTTTGACCCTATTACCATTTCTTGTTTTAAAGCATACGATGTGCGTGGCGAGCTTGGCGTAAACTTGGACGAAAGCATCGCTTATCGCATTGGGCGAGCCTTTGCTCAATTTTTACATCACAACAGCACAAACCCCGTCATGGTCGTGGGTGCAGACATTCGCCCATCAAGTAACAGCCTAAAACAATCGGTCATTGATGGCATCACAGACGCTGGTGTTGATGTCATTGATTTGGGCATGGTTGGTACCGAAGAGGTGTATTTTGCAGTCAGCCACTACAAAGCAATCGGTGGTATCGAGGTTACTGCCAGCCACAACCCCATCAATTATAATGGTCTAAAAATGGTGCGTGAAAACAGCCGTCCCATCAGTGCAGATACAGGCTTGGCAGACATTCGTACCATCGCTGAACAAGGCGATTTTATCACGCCAGCACACAAAGGCAAAATCAGCGTACACACCGATAAAACCGCCTACATCGATAAACTGATGAGCTTTGTTGATACCGCCAAATTCACCCCGAAAAAAATCGTGGTCAATAGCGGTAACGGCTCAGCAGGTCCTGTGGTAGACGAGCTAGAAAAACGCTTGGGCGACAAGATTGAGCTTATCAAAGTCCATCACACCCCAGATGGCTCATTCCCCAACGGCATTCCCAATCCCATGATTATCGCCAATCAACAAGCAACCTCAGAAGCGGTCATCGCTCATGGGGCGGATTTTGGTGTGGCGTTTGATGGCGATTTTGACCGCTGTTTTTTGTTTGATGAACATGGTCGTTTCATTGAAGGCAGTTATGTGGTTGGCATGCTTGCCGAAGCTTTTTTACAAAAATACCCACAACAAACCATCGTCTATGACCCACGAGTCGTGTACAACACCCAAGATGTCATCAGTCGCCTCAATGGTGTGCCAGCCCTAAGTAAATCAGGGCATTCATTCATCAAGCAAGTCATGCGTGAGACTGGGGCGATTTATGGTGGCGAAATGTCAGCCCATCATTATTTTAAAGACTTTTTTTATTGCGATAGTGGCATGATTGTCTGGCTGCTGTTGATTGAATTGTTGTCAGTGACAGGTCAGTCGCTGTCCTCACTCGTTGATGATTATATCGCCAAATTCCCAAGTTCAGGCGAGCTTAATTTCCGCTTAGGTCAGACAGATGCCACGCAAATCAGCCAACTATTAGAGCAACATTTTGCCCAGCTATCTCCAAATAAAAATACCCTAGATGGACTTAGTTTGGACTTTGGCAACTGGCGATTTAACCTGCGTTCATCAAATACCGAGCCGCTCATTCGTCTAAATATTGAGACTCTTGGCGACACCACACTCCTGCGTCACAAAACCGATGAAATCGTACAAATATTGTATCATCACGGTGCAATACGAGCAGATCATTGATGAACCAAAAAAATAAACCCTTGAATATCAAGGGTTTATTTTTTTAATGACCATCAGCTGGCTTTTAATTTATCGCCCACCAGACCTTTAATCGTGTTTAGAATATCGGCTGGCAATACCACTGTCTTGGCATTATTAGACTGTGCCATCTCATTCATTGCCTTGATGTACTGTTCGCCAAGCAAATATACGGCTGGCATTTCTTTGCCGTCCATCGCTTGCGACACCAAGCGAATTGATTCCTCAGAACCTTTGGCAAGCACCACCTGAGCCTCAGCATCTCTGCGTGATGCTTCAAGACGACCATCAGCCTCCAAGATGGCGGCTTGTTTTTGACCATCAGCACGAGTTACCATAGCACGGCGTTGGCGTTCGGCAGCCGCTTGCTCCTCCATCGCCATTTGCATGGTCGATGATGGTTTGATGTCTTGGATTTCCACTGTTTTAAGGGTAATGCCCCAATCAGAAATGTCATCAGAAATGGCGTGTTTTAGCTGTGCCTTAATCTGATCTCGACTTGATAATGCTGCATCCAAATCCATCTCACCAATGATGGAACGCAAGGAAGTCTGCACCAGATTGCGAATGCCCTGCTCATAGTTTTCGATGCCATAGACCGCTTGGGCTGGTTGCAAAATATTGATATAAGCCACTGCATTGGCAATGATGACCACATTATCTCGTGTGATGACTTCTTGGCTTGGAATATCCAGCACAATGTCTTTGGTGGTCACTTTATACGCCACTGCATCGATAAAAGGAATAATCAGACTTAGCCCTGGTTCAAGCGTTTGATGATACTTGCCAAGCCTTTGTACAATCCACTTTTCCCCCTGAGGCACAATGCGTACGCCTTTGTAGATTGTCAATCCAACAAAAGCAATCAGCACCAAAATCAATAAACCAATATCCAACATCATGATACTCCTTGTCTAACAATCCAAAATCATTGATGCTTTTGTGATACAATCAGCTCACCGCCACTCATGCCAACCACAAAAACACGACCACCCAATTCCAACACCTCACCATCAGTGGAGCGACACCACCACTCATCACGACCCATTTTTGGCACGCTAAATCTGACTTTACCAGGCTGTGTTGCCACTGGCACACCGATGACGATGCCCGCCTCCCCTAATAGCAACTTGTGCGACTTGCCTTGTTTATTTTTTAGGATAGGCTGTATGAATCGAAACCAAAGCAGGCAGCACAACACCGACAATACCAGCCACACAACCACCTGAGCCAGCAAACTCATCGGCATAAGCCACAACAATAGTGCCGTCACTAAGGCAGCCACCCCAAACCAAAGACTGGCAAAACTTGCCAAAAATATTTCAAGCGTCATCAACGCCAGACCAATCACCAACCAATGCCATATCTGCATATCGCCCTCCTTGTATTTGGATAAATCTTGGATAATTGCTTGAAATGTTTATTCAATGATAATAAATAACATTTTCATTATAATGTAATTTGGTCAAAAGTCCAGCAAAAAATACCGCCTGTCAGACGGTTTTTTTACATGGTTGATTGACTTGATAAATCTTGTAAAATCTGTGACATTTTGTGAGGGTGTCGTCCTTGCACCCCTTGATATAAAGCAACAATCTGAGGCAAATCATTGGCATAATCGCCCGTTGGATAAAATGGCGGCATAAAGCAGATGGTCTTGGTGGCATAATCCAATGCCACAGGAATGATGGGTACGCCAGCACCCACCGCCAAATAATAAAAACCCGACTTAAAGCTGGTCGTATAAGAACGAGTGCCTTCTGGTGCTAGTGCCAAAAACAATGGTTTGTTGTCAGCAAAATTTGCAATGCTACTTTGCAAAACCGAACCTTTTTTGGTGCGATCAATGGGCATCACGCCAATCCACCGCAAAAATTGAGCCAATATTGGCACAGAAAACAACTGCTTTTTGCCCAAAATGCGAATATCCAAGCCCAGTGCCAACAACATCAAAAAAGCAGGCACGGCATCATAATTAGAAGTGTGAGGCACGCCAATCAGCACCGCTTGTCCCACATTTGGGATACTTCCTGTTACTTGCCAACCTAATCGAGGCAAGATAAATTGGGCGATTTTTTGGGCAAACGGACGGTGCTTTTTTGGCACTTGTTCGCCCAAATCATCAGGGATAAGTCTGGGCAATACTGACCAATGTTTGCTCATACCGTCAAATCCGCCAAATCACCCTTATCTTCAAGCCAGCGTTTGCGGTCAGCAGCTCGTTTTTTGGCAAGCAACATATCCATCGACCCTTGCGTTTGGGTCAAATCGTCCAAATCAAGTCGTACCAGCTTGCGAGTATCTGGGTTCATGGTGGTTTCTCTTAGCTGTTTTGGGTCCATTTCACCCAATCCCTTAAAGCGAGTGATTTGTGGTGTTTTGTTGCCTGCTTTTTTTAAGATAGCATCAAGCTCATCACCATCTAAGGCGTAATGCACTTCTTTGCCAATGTCCACTCGGTACAGCGGAGGCATTGCCACATACAAATGCCCTGCCTCCACCAATGCAGGAAAATGCTTCACAAATAATGCACAAATCAAAGTAGCGATATGCAATCCGTCACTATCAGCATCAGCCAAGATACACACCTTATCATAGCGAAGTTCAGATAAATCATTAGAAGCGGGGTCCACACCGATGGCAATAGCGATGTCATGAATCTCTTGGCTTGCCAAAACCGTATCATGGGAAACCTCCCATGAATTTAAAATCTTACCTCTTAGTGGCAAAATCGCCTGAAAATCTTTATCACGAGCTTGTTTGGCACTACCACCTGCTGAATCACCTTCCACCAAAAATAATTCAGCACCATCTTTTTGTTCGCCACGACAATCTGCCAATTTACCAGGCAAGGCAGGTCCTTGTGTGATTTTTTTACGAGCAATTTTTTGGGCGGTGGCAAGACGTTTGCTGGCTTTACTGATGGCAAGCTCAGCAATCGCTTTGGCACTGTCTGGGTGTTGATTCAACCACAGGCTGAACGAATCTTTGGCAAGAGCTTGCACCAATGGTGCGGCCTCTCGACTAGATAGTCTCTCTTTGGTCTGACCGCTAAATTGAGGTTCAACAAATTTAAGCGATAAAATATAATTCACACCGTCCCACACATCTTCGCCAGACAGCTTCACCGAACGAGGCAATAGATGATGAATTTCGCAAAACTCACGCAATGCCTCCAAGACACCTGTTCTTAGACCATTAACATGAGTACCGCCTTGTGCAGTGGGAATCAAATTCACATAGCTTTCCTGAATGGGCGTACCACCCTCTGCCAACCAAGAAATGGCAAAAGTTGCCGCTCCTCGCTCGCCTGACTGCACTTCTTGGCTAAAATAAAATGGCTCATCTGGAATGCAAGGCTCATTAGCAATTTGCTCATGCAAATAGCCCACCACCCCATCAGCAAATTGCCAGCTTTCTGACTCATCGCCCATTTCATCGATGAAGTCAATAAGCAATCCTGCCGACAACACCGCTTTGGCTTTGAGATTGTGTTTGAGTGCCTTGATGGCAAATTTTGGCGAATCAAAATAACTACCATCAACCCAAAACTGCACTTTGGTGCCTCGTTTTTTCTTATTAGATGCTTTATCCACCAAGAGTGGCGTGGTTGCAACACCATTGGCAAAACTCATTCGATGTTCCAAGCCATCACGCCACACCGTTACCTCAACCTGCTTGGATAAGGCATTAACCACCGAAATGCCCACGCCATGCAGACCGCCTGACACCTGATAATTATCCGTGCTAAACTTACCACCAGCATGCAGTCTCGTCAAAATCAGCTCCACGCCAGACTGTCCAAATTCAGGGTGAATGTCTGTTGGCATGCCTCGCCCATCATCTTCTACCGACAATGAGCCATCAGCACACAAAGTGACAATAATGTGCTTGGCATACCCTGCCAACGCCTCATCGACAGAATTATCAATGACTTCTTGAGCCAAATGATTGGGGCGAGTGGTGTCTGTGTACATGCCAGGACGGCGGCGGACAGGTTCAAGCCCCTCTAAGACTTCTAAATTTTGGGAAGTATATTGATTCATCATTTACCATCATTCAAATTATTATCGTTTTGCTATTTTACACGCACAACATCTATTTATAAAGCCCAAATAGCTCATCTTGACTGATTTAAAGAAATTGCCCAATCCACCACCATAGCAACATGCTGCTCAAAATCACTGATTCGATGGTCGCCACCCTGCATGGCTGACACAAAAGCACCGTGATTCTGATAAAACTCTTGTGCTGCTTTGGCATCAAGCAGTTCATCGCCCAACTGTAAAAAGACACGAATTTTTTCTGGATAATTGACCTGTAAACGATGAGCCTCAAACCAAGCCAAATCGCCATACACAATCTGCCAGCCTCCTCCCGTGCGATAAATCGGTGCATCATCAGGCAAGGGTTGTTTGGCAAAATGCTCGTTCAAAAAACGCCTAAAACTAAAATCAGGACGAATGCTTGGATTAAGCAATACTGCTGGCACGCCACATACATCGCTCATCAAATTAGCAAAGTAACCACCTAATGAACTACCCATCAGCACCGTATCTTTGCCATCGCCAATCAAATCAGTTAATAACGCCACCGCCTCATCAGGCGTGCGGTTCAAATCTGGACGAATGACATTTATCTGCGGATAATACTGACGACAATAAGCATCGACAAGTTGTGCTTTGATTGCATTACTGTCACTGTCCAGTCCGTGTAGATAAATAAGCTTCATACTGTCTCCCAACTAATTTTTGATAGATTATTATATCCAAGCCTAATCTTTTTTCAAAGGTGTTTGAAAAGCTCCCATCCATCCTACACGGATTAGGCAAAATTCAATTTTCATGGTTTTAACTTTACCGAAGAAATCAAAGCCAAAAAAACACCTTGAAATCAATCTAGGTGTTTTTCGAATTGCCAATCTTCAAATCATTTTTCTACCGATGAAGATAAGTAAAAACAAGTCTATCATCTTTCCATTGCCCTGTTGGACGACAGCCAGCTGCATAAGATGGATAACGACCAGTTAAAACAACTTTGGTCTCAGTAACAACCCGTCCCGAAACTTCATATTCAATCGGGTAAGTACAATATTTAGAAAATCTCCTAGCTGTGCCGTAATAGCGATTACCCTGACGATAACCATTAAATAGTAAAGTACCTGAGACCACTCCTGCTCCACGCATGGTCTTGGATGGCTGATCGTAATAAAATTCGCGTGAATTACCATCAGCCGATAACCACATAACTGAACCATTATGATTCCAATAAGATGCCTCAACCAACATTGGCAAACTTAATAGGCTAAATACGGATAATATGCGACGCATAATACATCTCTCCTGAGTTAAATTAAACCACACATGCATCATAAGAACGAGCATTTGCCACAACACCAACATAAATCTCTTTGGTGTGGCGAGTCGTTGCAATCACGATATCGCCCTTGCTTAGAGTATAAAAAGCGGTGATTTGACGCTCTTGCTGCCAATTATAGTGGTCATTATTTTCCAAGCGGACAATAAATCCGCCAACAAAGAAAAAGTAGAAAAATTCAATCACCCCAACCACAACCTACACAACCACGCTCAACCGCTTCTGGGTCGGTGCGGATAAAGTAAATCTTGCTCATTTGGTGGCTTCTTTGGCTGGTGTATGCTGACGGACAATGTAAAAGGCGGCAGGTCTATCATCCGAAAACGATATATCTGATTTATACAGGCGTAAGCCTGTAAGCCGTACACCATAATCATCTTTTATATCTATCATTTGTTGATAATTTTTAGAAAGAATACTTTCCTTAACACGAACAGAATAAACATTATAAGAGCTGTACATATCCCTATCATACTTTTGATAATCTCCCCCAAAGGCTCTATCAAATACAGTCCGTTTGTCATACTGGCAATCATCCACTATAATCAGACGACCTTGATTATCCAAAGTGGTACGAGTAGCTGTTTTATAGGTGGGCTGTCGACCTGTTTCAGTAAGCGTATCGCCGGTTTGCTCCTGTCTCCAACTACTACAATTAGCCAAACGAAGCGACTCTACCTCAAAAACAGTCGGTAATCGCCAATCTGAATATCCGCCAAAATTTTTACTGTTGATAAACTCGGCAATATATCTTTCGGTGTCTTCCGCATTTAAGTAAATAGAGCGACTACCATGACACCCAATAATATCTCCATAGCTTCCATTCTCGTATTTGCGTTTATCTGACCAGTTTATACCAACAGCACAAACATACCACATCAAGCCTGTAGATTCATCATAATATAGTCCCTTATGAGATCTTTCTATTTTATCATCTAGCTGTTTGATATATTGGCTTACACCAACGCCCACCTTTTCTACGCTAGCACATCCAGATAAGGCAACCGAAACACAAGCTGTGGCAAATCGCTCATAACATACCCCATTAAATCCATATTAACAAATAATGTTTAAAGCATTCCTGTCAAGGAATGCTTTAAATAAGTATACTTATTTAATTTTTTTAAAAAAATTTTAACCTCTTTTTATCCTATCCCAACCCCCAAACCAAAACCCCCTCCATCATCCGACAGAGGGGGTTTTATTAATAAGGTGCTGACGATGACCTACTCTCACATGGGCGAACCACACTACCATCGGCGCTAAGACGTTTCACTTCTGAGTTCGGGAAGGGATCAGGTGGTTCCATCTTGCTATTGTCGTCAGCGTAAAAGGATTAACAACGCTGCTTATGAGTCTGTTATTTTATTTTTCAATTTAAAGCATTGACTAAATCAAGATTAAGGTAATCATTACACTTTATCATACAACACTGTCAGTGATTTAAACCACTTGGGTGTTGTATGGTCAAGCCAAACGAGCAATTAGTATTGGTTAGCTACACATGTCACCATGCTTCCACACCCAACCTATCAACGTCGTAGTCTACAACGGCTCTTTAGGGAAATCTAATCTTGAGGTGGGCTTCCCGCTTAGATGCTTTCAGCGGTTATCCCATCCGAACATAGCTACCCGGCAATGCGACTGGCGTCACAACCGGAACACCAGAGGTTCGTCCACTCTGGTCCTCTCGTACTAGGAGCAGATCCTCTCAAATTTCCAACGCCCACGGTAGATAGGGACCGAACTGTCTCACGACGTTCTAAACCCAGCTCGCGTACCTCTTTAAATGGCGAACAGCCATACCCTTGGGACCTGCTTCAGCCCCAGGATGAGATGAGCCGACATCGAGGTGCCAAACACCGCCGTCGATATGAACTCTTGGGCGGTATCAGCCTGTTATCCCCAGAGTACCTTTTATCCGTTGAGCGATGGCCCTTCCATACAGAACCACCGGATCACTAAGACCTACTTTCGTACCTGCTCGACTTGTGGGTCTCGCAGTTAAGCGCGCTTTTGCCTTTATACTCTTTGGACGATTTCCGACCGTCCTGAGCGCACCTTCGTACTCCTCCGTTACTCTTTAGGAGGAGACCGCCCCAGTCAAACTACCCACCATACATTGTCCTTGATACTGTTATATCTAAGTTAGAACCCCAACATAACCAGGGTGGTATTTCAAGGATGGCTCCATAGGAACTGGCGTCCCTACTTCAAAGCCTCCCACCTATCCTACACAAGTTAGGTCAAAGTTCAATGTAAAGCTGTAGTAAAGGTTCACGGGGTCTTTCCGTCTAGCCGCGGGTACACAGCATCTTCACTGCGATTTCGATTTCACTGAGTCTCTGCTGGAGACAGCGCTGCCATCATTATGCCATTCGTGCAGGTCGGAACTTACCCGACAAGGAATTTCGCTACCTTAGGACCGTTATAGTTACGGCCGCCGTTTACTGGGGCTTCGATCAAGAGCTTCGCTTACGCTAACCCCATCAATTAACCTTCCAGCACCGGGCAGGCATCACACCCTATACGTCCACTTTCGTGTTTGCAGAGTGCTGTGTTTTTAATAAACAGTTGCAGCAGCCTGGTATCTGCGACTGCCAACAGCTCAAAGAGCAAGTCTTATCACCATCGGCAGCGTACCTTCTCCCGAAGTTACGGTACCATTTTGCCTAGTTCCTTCAGCAGAGTTCTCTCAAGCGCCTTGGTATTCTCTACCTGACCACCTGTGTCGGTTTCGGGTACGATTTCTTTATGACTATCGCTTAGAAGCTTTTCCTGGAAGCATGGTATTTGCCACTTCGCTAGTAAACCTAGCTTGCTATCAGATCTCAGTAATAGCCTAGCGGATTTGCCTACTAAGCCTACCTACATCCTTCCACCTGGACAACCAACGCCAGGCTGACATAACCTTCTCCGTCCCTCCATCGCATCATAAACAAGTATCGGAATATTAACCGATTTCCCATCGACTACGCCTTTCGGCCTCGCCTTAGGGGTCGACTCACCCAGCCCCGATTAACGTTGGACTGGAACCCTTGGTCTTCCGGCGAACGGGCTTTTCACCCGTTTTGTCGTTACTCACGTCAGCATTCGCTCTTGTGATACCTCCAGCACACCTTACGATGCACCTTCACAGGCTTACACAACGCTCCCCTACCACTTAATTGAAACAATTAAATCCGCAGCTTCGGCTCCTAGTTTGAGCCCCGTTACATCTTCCGCGCAGGCCGACTCGACTAGTGAGCTATTACGCTTTCTTTAAAGGGTGGCTGCTTCTAAGCCAACCTCCTAGCTGTCTGTGCCTTCCCACATCGTTTCCCACTTAACTAGGAATTTGGGGCCTTAGCTGGCGGTCTGGGTTGTTTCCCTCTTGACGACGGACGTTAGCACCCGCCGTCTGTCTCCCGGATAGTACTCTTGGGTATTCGGAGTTTGCATCGGTTTGGTAAGTCGGGATGACCCCCTAGCCGAAACAGTGCTCTACCCCCCAAGGTATTCGTCCGAGGCGCTACCTAAATAGCTTTCGGGGAGAACCAGCTATCACCGAGTTTGATTAGCCTTTCACCCCTATCCACAAGTCATCCCCTACCTTTTCAACGGGAGTGGGTTCGGTCCTCCGGTGCCTGTTACGGCACTTTCAACCTGCTCATGGATAGATCACTCGGTTTCGGGTCTATACCCTGCAACTATGTCGCCCTATTAAGACTCGGTTTCCCTACGCCTCCCCTACACGGTTAAGCTTGCTACAGAATATAAGTCGCTGACCCATTATACAAAAGGTACGCCGTCACGGAACAAGTCCGCTCCGACTGCTTGTATGCACACGGTTTCAGGTTCTATTTCACTCCCCTAACAGGGGTTCTTTTCGCCTTTCCCTCACGGTACTGGTTCACTATCGGTCAGTCAGGAGTATTTAGCCTTGGAGGATGGTCCCCCCATCTTCAGACAGGATTTCTCGTGTCCCGCCCTACTTAATATGTCGCATTTGCAGTTTCGCATACAGGACTATCACCTACTATGGTTGGCTTTCCCACGCCATTTTGCTACTACAAGTTTGATCGGCTCCTCCCCGTTCGCTCGCCGCTACTTGGGGAATCTCTATTGATGTCTTTTCCTCGGGGTACTGAGATGTTTCACTTCTCCCGGTTTGCCTCTTATCCAAAGGATAAGATAACCAACTTAGGTTGGTTGGGTTTCCCCATTCAGAAATCGCCGGGTCACAGGATATTGCCACCTCACCGACGCTTATCGCAGGCTATCACGTCTTTCATCGCCTCTGACTGCCAAGGCATCCACCATGTGCACTTCATTACTTGACCATACAACCCCAAGTAGTCTTGGTGTTATAAGGGTAATGTGTAACGATTTACCTATGTTTACGCTTGATTCAGTTCTCTTTACTTTAAGTAAGTACATTTTGGGGTGTACTTACTATGGTAATTTATTTGTTGGAATTAAATAAATTACCCAGACTCATAATCATGTTGTTAAATAATGTTCATAAACTTCGTCAGCTTATAAGATGTTTTTATGCTTTATATTAAAGCATAAAGAAGAAATCTTATCAAGATTGCTTTTTTATGTTTTAATATGGTGGAGTTAAGGAGAGTCGAACTCCTGACCTCCTGCGTGCAAGGCAGGCGCTCTACCAACTGAGCTATAACCCCATTTAAATGGTGGGTCTAATAAGACTTGAACTTATGACCCCCGCGTTATCAACACGGTGCTCTAACCAACTGAGCTATAGACCCGTTTTAAACATCTTACTAAAGAACAACTTGTTGTGGATTCTTACCAATCAGATAATCTCGTTAAGGAGGTGATCCAGCCGCAGGTTCCCCTACGGCTACCTTGTTACGACTTCACCCCAGTCATCGACCCCACCGTGGTGATCGCCCTCTTGCGTTAGGCTAACCACTTCTGGTGAGATCAACTCCCATGGTGTGACGGGCGGTGTGTACAAGGCCCGGGAACGTATTCACCGCAGCATTCTGATCTGCGATTACTAGCGATTCCGACTTCATGGAGTCGAGTTGCAGACTCCAATCCGGACTACGATTGGCTTTTTGAGATTAGCATCACATCGCTGTGTAGCAACCCTTTGTACCAACCATTGTAGCACGTGTGTAGCCCTGGTCGTAAGGGCCATGATGACTTGACGTCGTCCCCGCCTTCCTCCAGTTTGTCACTGGCAGTATCCTTAGAGTTCCCACCCGAGGTGCTGGTAACTAAGGAAAAGGGTTGCGCTCGTTGCGGGACTTAACCCAACATCTCACGACACGAGCTGACGACAGCCATGCAGCACCTGTATTCTAATTCCCGAAGGCACTCTCGCATCTCTGCAAGATTCTAGATATGTCAAGACCAGGTAAGGTTCTTCGCGTTGCATCGAATTAAACCACATGCTCCACCGCTTGTGCGGGCCCCCGTCAATTCATTTGAGTTTTAACCTTGCGGCCGTACTCCCCAGGCGGTCTACTTATTGCGTTAACTGCGTCACTAAGTCTTCAAGAGACCCAACGACTGGTAGACATCGTTTACGGCGTGGACTACCAGGGTATCTAATCCTGTTTGCTACCCACGCTTTCGCACCTCAGTGTCAGTATGATGCCAGGAAGCTGCCTTCGCCATCGGTATTCCTCCAGATCTCTACGCATTTCACCGCTACACCTGGAATTCTACTTCCCTCTCACCTACTCTAGTTATCCAGTATCAGATGCAGTTCCCAGGTTAAGCCCGGGGCTTTCACATCTGACTTAAATAACCACCTACGCGCGCTTTACGCCCAGTAATTCCGATTAACGCTTGCACCCTCTGTATTACCGCGGCTGCTGGCACAGAGTTAGCCGGTGCTTATTCTGTGGGTAACGTCAGGGCTAATGGGTATTAACCACTAGCTTTTCCTCCCCACTTAAAGTGCTTTACAACCAAAAGGCCTTCTTCACACACGCGGCATGGCTGGATCAGGCTTTCGCCCATTGTCCAATATTCCCCACTGCTGCCTCCCGTAGGAGTCTGGGCCGTGTCTCAGTCCCAGTGTGGCTGATCATCCTCTCAGACCAGCTACAGATCGTCGCCTTGGTAGGCCTTTACCCCACCAACTAGCTAATCCGACTTAGGCTCATCTAATAGCGAGAGCTTACGCCCCCTTTCACCCGTAGGTCGTATGCGGTATTAGCTATCCTTTCGGATAGTTATCCCCCACTACTAGGCAGATTCCTAAGCATTACTCACCCGTTCGCCACTAGGTATCAGGAGCAAGCTCCCTAACCTCGTTCGACTTGCATGTGTTAAGCCTGCCGCCAGCGTTCAATCTGAGCCATGATCAAACTCTTCAGTTTAATCTTGTTTTGCCTACTTGATATTTACTTAAAAAGTAAAATAAAAAGTTAGGACTTTTTATTTGGCTCATTTATTATTACTAGCAAAATTTGCTCATCGTGTAAATGAATTAACTTTGAGTATTTTTACTGTACTTAATAAATGATAATATATATTATCGATTATCTTGTATTCGTAAAAATCCACACAAGTTGTTCTTTAGATTTGATTTTAAATAGTTTGAAGTTAAGCTATCGTCTAGCGTTTAACTTAGGTCGCCTATTATATAGGCTTTAAATCTTTTGTCAAGCATTTTTTGCAAAATTTTCAAAAATTTTTTATTTTAAAACTTTTGAAGTTTGCAAGCAAACAATATTTGGTTATTTACTGTTAAGTAAATAGCTAAGTTATTGATTTAAAAGCAGTTTTTTGTTTGCTGCTCTGCTTGAGTGGTGCGTATTATAGGGGGTAATATTTCACTTGTAAAGTGGTTTTTTTGGGGAAATGGGAGAAAGTTTGTAGGTTGTTGATTTTGTTTGGGTTTTTATTGATAAAAATTTTGGCAAACTTTCTCTTTTTACTTTATTAAAAACAAAACCACCCAATTTGGACGGTTGTTTTACCCATTAAGCTACAATGCTTGCTCTGGCAAATGCCTTTTTCCCAGCTTGCACCACGACTGTTGCTCCTTTTTCTAGGGCAAAACTTGCGTCCACCACTTGCCCGTCCACCTTGACAGAGCTCAAAAAAAAGCAGGAACAATGAGCCGTCTTTTCCCGCCAACTCCCATCGGCTCGCACGCTGGTAAATCCACGCTTATGCCCCATTTGGCAAGCAGTTTCGCCCCAATTTCACTGCTAAGCACACCCAGACCCAACCTTTTATCACTCGTCCTATGCCAATCATAGTCTCAAAGGCTTACCCACGATGGTGTGAGCTGTCAAACACCGTACCGTCCGCCAAATAGCCTGTACAATGGGCGGCAATCAACGCCCCGCTCGGCGGGTTGACCATCGCCTACAACAAGGTCGGTAATGTTAAACTCGGTCATTGCAATTCCTTAACCAGTTCAAAACGTGGCAAGGTCTTGCCATCAATCGTTACTACACTTTCACAAAACATCGTCAAAAGGCGTACCCATACGCCATAGTCTCCGTATAAGGCACGATAAACAACCAAACTTTCGCCTGTTTCACTATGTGTGGCGGTAGATGCCGTTTGTTAAATTCATTCAATTTTTCCCAGTTTTCTTAGACGACTTCTAATACCACCTGCTTTTCGCCCATGAAGGTTGGCAATTTCCGAAATGGGTGATCCCAACTCAAAAGACTCTATCAGCCTTTCTTCTTCATCAGTTGTCCATTTTTGTCCCACTCGATTGACATCTTCATCATCACATTCTTCATGAGCATACTGTGAATTTAATGTAGTACTTGCATTTTTATCAATTGTTACAATTGGGTTGTCATTATCAATTCTTAATGTTTCGAATTCAATTTGCCCATTCAAAATGACTTGTTTTAATATTTCTTGACGTTTTTTCAATTTGGCATTACCTGTTTTAATTTCCAAAAAGACAATTGCCACTTCATCGATACCGACTTCACCATCAGTACATTGGTGTAAATTGTGAAAAATGATGTAATCAATTGGCTCACCCAAAAAACGACAGTCAGACGGATTATATGAAAATCCATTCATAAAAGGCGCAAAACGTTCTGCTATTTGCCCTTTGATGACGTTGCGTTGTACATCATTGGAGCGTTTTTGAGCTTGTTTAATTTCATTGCCTAAGGTGATTTTAAATTGAGCTTGTTGTTCAGTGAGTTGTTGCTCAAACTGAGCTTGTTGTGCTAAAAGCTGTTGCTCCAATTTGGCTTGTTGTTCAGTTAATTTTTGCTCCAAATGATGAATGGTTTGATTCTTATCGTCAATTTCTTTTTGTGAATTTTCTAATAATTGTATTTTTTGTAAATTAAAGTCATCTTTTAAGCGAATAATTTCGTCTTTGAGTTTTAACATTTCTTGATGATGGTTTTCATATTCTTCATCATCCAATTCATTATTTCTTTTGAGAAAAAAATATACAATGGTAAAAATAATAATAACAATGCCAATAATCAATCCAATCAATTCTAAAGACATAACAACTCCATTATTAGTAACACGCCAACCGCACTAGATTGGCGTGTGTTTTTTATCAGGCCACACTCACCCTAGCAAATGCCTTCTTCCCTGCCTGTACCACAACCGTTTTCCCTTTTTCAATGGCAAAATCCGCCCCAACGACAGCACCGTCCACCTTGACAGAGCCATTTTTTAGAGCGTCTTTGGCTTGTGCAGAGTTTTTGACCAGACCTGCTTGATTGAGAAGTTGGGCAATAAACAGCTTATCGCCATCAATGGTCAAACTAACTTCTGGCAAATCTACTGGCAATTCGCCATCAGCCAAGCGATTGCCTGCTGATTTATGAGCGTTGGCGGCAGCCTCTGCTCCATGAAAACGCTCAATCAGCTCATGAGCAAGGATTTTTTTGATTTCTTGGGGGTTGCGACCATCTGCCATTTCGTCTAGCAGTGTCTTAATCCCACTCATCGGCTTAAAGCTTAGTAGCTCAAAATAACGAGCAATCAGCGTATCAGGCATTGACAAAATCTTTTGGAACATCACGCCAGCAGGGTCATCGATGCCAATATAATTACCCAAAGATTTACTCATCTTTTGGACGCCGTCCAAACCCTCCAAAATCGGCATGGTGATGCACACCTGTGCCTCTTGGTCATAACGACCCTGTAATGTACGCCCCATCAGAATATTAAAGGTTTGGTCAGTGCCGCCAAGCTCCACATCTGCTTGCAATGCCACTGAATCATAGCCTTGTACCAGTGGATACAAAAACTCGTGAATGGCAATGGGTGTTTGGCTGTTGTATCGTTTGGAAAAGTCGTCTCGTTCTAGCATTCTTGATACGGTCAGCTGACTTGCCAGTGCAATCATATCGCCTGCATTCATCTTAGAAAACCATTGTGAATTAAAGACGATTTTGGTCTTGGCAGGGTCAAGAATTTTAAAGACTTGTTCAGCATAAGTCTGGGCGTTACGCTTGACATCTTCTTCTGAAAGCGGTGGACGGGTGGTATTTTTGCCCGTAGGGTCGCCAATGCGAGCGGTGTAATCGCCAATCAAAAACAGCACTTCGTGTCCTAAATCCTGAAAATGGCGAAGTTTGTTTAACACCACCGTATGCCCAAAATGTAAATCAGGGGCAGTAGGGTCCATACCCAGCTTGATGCGAAGGGGGCGATTTTGCTTTAATTTGGCAATCAAATCCTCTTCTGAATAGATAGAATCCACGCCACGCTTAATCAACGCCAACTGTTCTTCGATGGGTAAAAACTCGCTCATGATTGACACCTTTATCAATGTATTAAAATATGTAGATGGATAAGGATTATAACAAAAATTCCCAAAAAATCATCTAAAATCATCATGATGGGCAGGCTTTGTGTGGATAAATTGCCAATTTTTGATGATTTGACAAACAAAACCTTATCAAGGTTGGTAAAATTTGCTATGCTAGGTTAATTTTAATCTTTGGCGATACCGTGATGACACAACACTTTGATGATGCACTCTTAGCAGAGTTTAACCAATTATTTAATGACAATCCTTTGGCAGATTCCCCTTATTTCATCGGCATGATGAGCGGTACAAGCCTTGATGGTATGGACGCAGTGCTGTGTGAGTTTTTTGATGAGGGCGAACAAGCGGTCAATGTCGTGGCAAGTCACAGCCTACCTTTTCCTGATGATTTAAAATCAGCCCTGCTTGCCTTAACGCAGCCTGATGGCACAAAACAATACATCACAAAGCACGGATTGGGTTTTGAAAGCGAGCTTGATGTCTTTGGCTGGGCAAGTGTTTATTATGCCAATTTTGCCAGCCAAGTGGTGCTAGAACTGCTTGATAAAGCCAATATTGACGCTCAGGCGGTCAGTGCCATTGGCTGTCATGGTCAGACCGTACGCCACAGACCCCAATGGTCATTTAGCTTGCAGCTGCTTGACCCCAATGTACTGGCTGAACGAACAGGCATTGCGGTCGTGAGTGACTTTCGCCGCCGTGATATGGCAGTCGGTGGTCAAGGAGCACCGCTGGTGCCTGCTTTTCATCGAGCCATGTTTCAAGACCCTACCATCAAAGCGGTGCTAAACTTAGGTGGCATTGCCAACATCACGGTACTGGGTAGAGACGGCTTGGTACAGGGTTTTGATACAGGTGTTGCCAATCTATTGATGGACGCTTGGATTCATCAACATCAAGGGGCTAGCTATGATAAAGATGGCAACTGGGCAAGTTCTGGCACGATGGTACAGCCTTTATTGACGCTACTGCTTGAACACCCATTTTTTGCCAAAACACCACCAAAAAGCACAGGCAGGGAAGAATTTCATCTAGGCTGGCTACAAGATAATCTAAATCAACTTGGGCTAACCCACCCCAATCTGGCAATCAGCCCTGCCGATGTACAAGCCACGCTTGCCGAACTGACCGCCCAAAGTGCCGCTAACGCCATCAAAGAGTTGGTTACAGATGGTACGCTCATCGTCTGTGGTGGTGGTGCATTAAATACACACCTCATGACACGCCTGCAAGCCCATTTGCCACACTTAACCGTCCAATCATCAGCCAAGTCAGGCGTATCGCCCATTTTGGTGGAGGGCATGGCTTTTGCTTGGCTGGCTCGCCAAACCATCTTGGGTAGAGCTGGTAATGTTCCTGCGGTCACGGGGGCGGATAAAGAAGTGGTCTTAGGACAAGTGTGTTTTTGATGACCTTGATGCAAATAGAACAATCATCATGCACACAAAGGCTTTGTATCCTTGTGATTTAGCCAAAGGGCAGCTCATATATCAGTCTCATCAGACCTGATAAAAAAATATTGTCAATCAATCTGTCAATCACGCCTACTTTAAGGAGAGTCAATATGGATTTATCCAGTCAATTAACGCTAACAACCACCGATGGCGAACGCATCATCAAAAGACTTGCCAATCATTGGCGACACAAAATGGACATCGTGGTCATCGACCAACAAACCATCATTCCATTTTCGCCAGTCAGCACCGCCAAGCTGTGGTCTGATGAAAATCACCTATTTGCCAGTTTACACACCAACGAAGCAGAGGCTTTTGACAAACTCAAAAGCGTCATCGTCAATCACATCAATCGCATGGCAGGCGAAGAGTTTGACGCACATTGGCAAGACCAATAAACATCAACATAACAAGGATTGTATATGAATGAGTTGTGGCAAGTTGCCATTTTTGGTTTTGCTGCTTTATTGCATGGCATGACTGGCATGGGGTTTCCAATGCTTGGTACCAGTGCATTAAGCATGGCAATGCCATTATCACAAGCGGTGGCAATGGTGGCATTGCCCAGTCTATTGATGAGTCTTTTGGTGCTGACCGCTGGTAGCAAACAGGGCATCTACCAAGAAATCCGCCACTACATCAACACCTATCGCCTGCTTGCCATCAGCAGTGTGATTGGTGGTGTATTAGGCGTGTGGCTGCTGCTAATCTTACCTGCTGGCTATCTATATTTGCTGATGTCTGTGGTCACGCTATATTACGCCACACACGGACTGCTGTCATTGGCTGGCAAGGCAAAAAGTCTGCATGTACCCACGCATCGCACCAGTATGATATTGTTTGGTTTATTGGCTGGTGTGGTGGGCGGTGCAACCAATGCCATGTCGCCAATTTTACTGATTTTTTTGTTCAGTCTTAGCGATGATAAAAATCAAATTGCCAAAGCCAGTAATCTGTGCTACTTACTTGGTAAGTTGGTGCAGATACTCATGCTCAAATCTACTTATGCAGGTCTAGCACCGGCTCAATATCTGCACTTGCTTTATCTGACCATCATTGCCATGGCAGGCTTGTTTGTTGGTATTTGGCTACGCAATAAAATCAGTGTCAATATATTTAAGTGCTTGATTTTTTTGGTATTATTATTACTGGCACTTAAAATTGGTCATACAGGCATCACAAAACTGACTTAAAATAAAAAATCCGCACCAACCGATGCGGATTTTTTTGTGTTGATGGTGCTTATTGTAGCACTTGGGCGATGGCGTTAGCGACATATTCAACATTGCCATTATTCAGACCTGCCACACACATACGACCATTGCTGACCATATATACGGCAAATTCTTCTTGTAGTCGTGCCACTTGCTCAGCACTCAACCCTGTAAAACTAAACATACCTTGTTGCTTGGTAAAGTAGCTAAAATCACGCTCTGGCAACTTAGCAGTCAAGCTGTCTTGTAGCTTTTGACGCATCAAGCGAATGCGATCACGCATTTCATACACCTCGCCAACCCATTGGGCAAACAGTGCATCATCATTCATCACGGTATCGACCACAAAGTTGCCGTGTGCTGGTGGGCTTGAATAGATACGGCGAACAGTGAATTGTAATTGACCAAACACCACATCAGCAAGCTCTTTGGTTTCCGCCACTACCGACAAACCACCCACACGCTCGCCATACAAAGATAGATTTTTTGAGAATGAATTGCTGACAAATACCGTCAAGCCCATCTCCACCGCCTTTCTGATGGCATAGGCATCGCCGTCCATGTCCGCCCCAAAACCTTGATAGGCGATGTCCATGAATGGAATGAGCTTTTTGTCTTTGACGATTTGTAGGACAATATCCCACTGCTCACGGCTCAAATCCACGCCTGTCGGATTGTGACAGCATGGGTGTAGCAACACCACATCATGCTCGTTCAACCCTTCAAAGAATTGACACATTTCTTCAAATTTGACACCAATGGTGGCTGCATCATAATAAGGATACTCGCCCACTTCCATGCCAGCACCTTCAAAGATACTGATGTGATTACCCCAAGTTGGCTTTGACACATAGCATTTGGCGGTTGGGAACCATTGATGGATAAAGTCAGCACCCACTTTTAAAGCACCAGAACCACCCAAAGTTGCGATGGTTGCCACACGACCTTCGCTCACCGCTTGGCTGTCTTTGCCAAATAATAAGTCTTGGCACGCCTTACGATACCCTGGCAATCCACTCATTGGCAGATAGCCTCTGGGGCGTGGTGGATTGGCGATGGTTTGCTCGGCACTCTTAACACATTCTAATACTGGCAGTTGCCCATCTTCGGTATAGTACACGCCCACGCCCAAGTTTACCTTAATGTCGGTGCGTGGGTCTTTGGCAAATTTATCCATCAAACCCAAGATTGGGTCGCCTGCATAAGGGCTGACATGATTAAACATAATGATTCCTTTTTTATTAACAAAAACATCAAATCTTGATAGGGATTTGATTGACAAAGCTAGGCTAGGCTAGGCTAGGCTAGGCTAGTATAACCAAAATTTTGGCAAATGTGCATAAAAATTGGCACAATTTTCAAGATTTTTACAAAAAAAATCGCCACTCTTTTTTGGCGTGGCGATTTTGATGAGTCAGACTTTGTATTACAGCTTGGCGGTTTTTGATGCACTGACCAAAAACTCATGAGCATTTTTTTCCAAAAATTCTTTGAACGCCACCGCAGCAGGTGATAGCGAGCGATTTTTGTGAGTATAAAGCAAAAATTTGCGTTCCACCACAGGGTCGGCAATCGGTCTCATCACCAGACCGTTTTGCTCCACCCATTCAGCGGCATACAGCAGACAGAGTGTCACACCCAGCCCCATGCGAGTCATGCCCAATGCTGTCGATAAAAAATTAACCTCAAAATCAGGATTAAAAATACGACTTGAAATCTGGGCAGGCAGCTCATTTTGCAAACTCTTAATAAAAGGGCCATTAAGCGTGATGAGTCGTTCATTGAGCAAATCCGACCAACGCACCACATCTTTTTTGGCAAAAGCGTGCGTGGCAGGCAACACCAAATAAAACGGCGAGCTAAACAACACCTCATGGTGCAAATCTTCTGAATGCGTGCGTTCTGGTGCTACCCCTAAGTCTGCTTCAAGATTTTCGATATGCTCCACCACCTCATCGACAGAGCAGTCGGTCAGCGTCACCTGAATGTTGGGGTGCAGCTCACAAAATTTGCTGATGAACTTGGGCATCGTACTGGCAGACAGCTGTTGGGAGACCGCCAGACGCACATGACCCTGATGTAAGGATTTTAGATTATTGACCTTTTCGCTTAGCACCGACATTTCATTGAGTACCCTGCGTGCTTGGGGTAACAACCTAATCCCTGCATCGGACAGGTAGAGTTTTCTGGTGGTGCGGTCAAACAGCTTGACCCCCAGATTCTGTTCAAGCTCTTTAATCAATCCGCTCAATGCTGACTGTGTCAGGCATAGGGTTTCGGCAGCCTTAGTAAAGCTGTTTTGCTCAGCAACCAGCACAAAGGCTCGTAATTGTCGAAGGGTTGTACTCACAAAATTCCTTTTGAATTTTCAAAACATACATCTTGTCAATCATGACAAATCATCAATCAATATTATAAATGATTATTTGCCAAATACAACAGATGATAAATAATCGCCAACCAAGACCAACCAAAATCATCTTATAAAAAATCCCCTAAGTTGATTTAGGGGATTGTTTGGATTTGTTAGCCTTTATAAGCAAATTTGGGGTCAGCCGCTGCTGTAAATAGCACATCAGTTGATGAATTTAGAGCAGTTTCTGCCGAATCTTGCACCACCCCAATAATAAAGCCAATCGCAACCACTTGCATGGCGATGTCGTTAGGGATATTGAACAAGTTACACGCCAAAGGAATCAGTAGCAATGACCCGCCTGCCACACCTGAGGCACCGCACGCTGACAAACTGCCAACGATGGCAAGTAAGAGTGCTGAACCAAAACCAATCTCGATGCCCATCGTGTGTGCCGCCGCCAAAGTCAAGACATTGATGGTGATGGCAGCACCCGCCATATTGATGGTCGCCCCCAAAGGAATCGTGACTGAATAAGTATCTTCATTAAGACCCAATTTGCGAGCCAAATTCATATTCACAGGAATATTGGCGGCCGATGAGCGGGTAAAAAATGCCGTCACGCCAGATTCACGCAAGCAGGTCAGCACCAATGGGTATGGGTTTTTGCGAGTGACGATTGCCACCAATAGTGGATTGACCACCAACGCAATAAATAACATCGACCCAACCAATACACCCAGCAGACGACCATAGCCCATCAAGGCATCAATGCCAGTCTCAGCAACGGTGTTTGCCACCAATCCTAAGATGCCAAATGGGGCAAGATGAATGACCCATTTCACCACATTAGTGACTGCCGTGCCAACATCTGCCACGACTTGACGAGTGGTGTCGCTAAGCGAACGAATCGCCAAGCCCAGCAGTATCGACCAAGTCAAAATACCCATATAGTTGGCATTAGCAATGGAGGAAACAGGGTTTGCCACTAGATTCATCAACAGATTGGTCAGAACCTCTTTTAGGCTTTGGGGAGCAGATTGTTCAACTGCATCAAGCCCTGTCAAAACCAGCTCCGTTGGGAATAAAAAACTTGCCCCGACCGCCACCAAAGCTGCGGTAAAAGTCCCCACCAAATACAAAATCAGTACAGGCTTGACACGCACATCGGCATTGATTTTTTGACCAGAAACCGCTGCCAGCACCAAGAAGAATACCAAGACTGGTGCAATGGCTTTAAGAGCACCAACAAAAATACTGCCCAAAATGCCAAGACCTACGCCTACATTTGGTGCCACCACCCCAATAATCGTACCAATGACCAATGCCGCCACAATCATCGGCACCAGCCCAGCACGCAAATACGCATTAACCAATGAACGCATATTAACTCCCATCACAATTCTTGTGAAATTACCATACATAAAAACGCTGGTAATATAACACTTTTTTTTATCAATGTCAGAAGTTTATATCAATAATTTTGGCAAACTGGGTAAGTGATGGTTATTTTGATTATTTTTTGGGCAAATTACGCCAAATTTCCCATCAAATCCCATCTAAATTTGGGTCATCTGATGCCATGCTTGGTAGTTTTAGCTGCCTGCTTGACTCAAAAAACATCGATTGCTGTGTGATTGGGTCAATAAAGGCTAGACTCTTAGCCAGTAATTGTAATGGATTGGCAAAATCATCATCTGCCTTGTGGCAAAGCATTGGATAAAATGGGTCATTTAAAATCGGCATACCCAGATGATTAAGATGCACCCTTAGCTGGTGCAGTTTGCCTGTGGTCGGGATAAGCTGCACTTTGGCAAAACGACCATCGTCACTTTGCTCCATCAGGTGTATCTTGGTGTGCGTATTTGGCACACCGCCCACCACCTGCATCGTATAAAATGGCACGCCACGCTGCAAATTTAGATGAAGCTCACACGGAAAGGATACATCAAGATTGTGATGCGTGATGGCGTGATAAGTTTTTTGGATTTGCCTGTCTGCAAATTGGGCTTGATATGCCTTGCGAGCCAGTATCGTCTTGGCAAAAAGCATGACCCCTGCCGTCTCCTTATCCAGTCGATGAATGGGCGATAACAGCTCATTGCCAGTTTGCTCTTTTAGTCTGGTAAGCAGCGTCTGTTTGACATAGCGACCTGCTGGGGCAACGGTCAAAAAATGCGGCTTATCCACCACCAAAAGATGCTCATTTTCATACAAAATTTCATGCAAAAATGGCACAACAGGCTCGGCAGCCACCGCTCGATAATAATAAATCGTTTGACCATGCTGATAGGGCGTCTCGACAGATAACGCTTGTCCCAATGCGTCACACACCAAGCCATCATCAAAGCGTTGTCGCCACTCATCTGCCGTGATATGCCCAAATTTTTGGCAAACATAAGCAAAAATACTCATCGGCATAGGCTCAATCTTTGGCAAATACAAACGACTGGGCGAAATACCCTCTTTGGTGGGCGGTACGGTCATGGCATCTGACGACCGATTTGAGCAATCAATCATGGCAAATAGTCATTTATTTAAGGTTGGTTTATCGTATTGTACGATAATCATGGATAAAATTGGACAAATATGGACAATTTAAAAATAAAAACAACTGTAAACTGTAAATCCATCACAAATCATGCTAAGATAGCCTAAATCAACAATTTAAGCAACTTGGATTAGCCATGACACAAACATCACAGCCACGCCCTTTGCGTGCTTATTTTGAAAAAAGTGACCACGAGCGAGTGGTCATCACAGGCATGGGGGCATTGACCCCTGTGGGCAATGACCTTGATACGATTTGGCAAAATTTGACGCAAGGCAACAGTGGTATCACCAAGCTGACCGCTTTTGATGACCCGTCTGTCGATATTAGCGAATTTCGTTCGCAGATTGTCGGCTTAGTCAAAGAGTTTGATGCCAAACAATATCTTAATCCAAAAGAAGTGCGTCGCTTTGATGCATTTGTGCATTATGCCCAAGTCGCTGCCGCCATTGCTTTACATCATGCTGGTTTGATTGATGATGTTTATGGAGATAGTCTGCCTGCCAAGGTCGCTGGCGAACGATTTGGTGTGGTGATGGGTTCTGGCATTGGCGGTATTCAAACCATCGAACACAGCCGAGACACCATCAAAGAACACGGTGCCAAAAAAGTCTCGCCATTCATCATTCCTGGCACAATCATCAATATGCCAGCAGGTCTGATTGCGATGCGTCATGGGCTAAAAGGAGCAAATCTTGCCACAGCCACCGCTTGCACCACTTCAACGCACGCCATCGGACTTGGGGCAAGATTGATTGCCTATGGCGACTGTGATGCGGTCTTGGTGGGCGGTAGTGAAAAAGCATCGACACCGCTTGGCTTATCTGGATTTGGGGCAATGCACGCCCTATCCACCAAAAATGACGAACCAACCAAAGCCAGCCGACCTTTTGACCAAGACCGTGACGGCTTTGTATTAGGCGATGGGGCTGGTGCCTTAGTGCTAGAAAGTCTTGCCCATGCCAAAGCTCGTGGGGCAACGATTTTGGCAGAGCTGGTTGGCTTTGGTATGAGTGATGATGCTAATCACATCACCTCACCTTCACAAGGTGGTGAAGGGGCATATCGTGCCATGCAAAACGCCCTCAACGATGCAGGCGTCAATCCACAACAAATCGGCTACATCAATGCACATGGCACCAGCACACCACAAGGCGACATCGCCGAAAGCTGTGCCATCAAAAGACTGTTTGGCGATGGCGTACCTGTCAGCTCCACCAAGTCCATGACAGGTCATCTGTTGGGGGCTGCTGGTGCGGTCGAGGCCATCTTTACCGTGCTTGCCTTGCAACACCAAACCCTACCGCCCACCATCAATCTGGATAATCCAGATGCAGATTGCACGCTAGATTATATCCCACACATCGCCCGCCAAGTTGATGGTGTGGACTATGCCCTAAGCAACAGCTTTGGCTTTGGTGGCACCAATGGTTCATTGCTATTTAGACGCTGGCAAGACTGATAACACCATAAAAAAAACCGCCTAACTTAGGGCGGTTTTTTTATGGCATTATCAGAACAATTTCACATGGATAGGTTTCACATGAAACATCATCAACTTACTCCTACGATGAACCACGCATCAGACGCTGACGAGCCACCTCGTACAAAGTCATGCCTGTGGCAACGCTGACATTTAGACTTTGAGGTCGGTCAGGAATATCCGCCATCGGAATGTACACCAAAGTATCACAGCTTTCGATGGTCAAGCGTCTCATGCCATCGCCCTCCGAACCCATCACGATGGCAACCTTACCCTCAAAATCACAATCATGCAGCGGCTTGGCAGTCTCATCAAGTGCCGTGCCAAACACAAACACGCCTTGTTTTTTGAGCATGGTCAAAGTGCGAGCCAAGTTGGTCACAGACACCACATCGATGACCTCTGCTGCTCCAACCGAAACTTTGGCAACAGTCGGGGTTAGGCTGGCTGATTGGTGTTTTGGAATAATGACGGCATCAACACCCATCGCACATGCCGACCGCAAACACGCCCCCAAATTATGAGCATCTGTGATTTGGTCTAGCACCAAAAATAACACATCATCTTTTTGACACAGCTGCTCCAACACGCTTTCATCAAGCATGGCAAGCGGTCTGGCGGCCACGACCACACCCTGATGCTGATGGCTATCACACAGCTGAGCCAGTCGGTCTTTGTGCGTCATCTGCACGCTCACGCCTGCCGACTTGGCAAGCTCCACCAGCTGGGCGTGTTCATCACTGACTCCGCCATCATCTCTTAGTTGGACAAATAAGGTCAGTGCATCTTGCGGACGGCGATTGAGCAGCATCTTGACAGCATGAATGCCATAAAAATGTGGATTTTTTGGCTTAGATTTTTGGGTGGATTTTTCAAAAGATTTTGATTGAGCTACTGATTTGTCGCTATGGCGAGATTTTTTATGCACTTTGTTCATGGCGGATTGATTAAAATGATGGATAAAGATGAGCTATTGTGGCAAATTCAATGCAGATTGTCAAAATAAGTCTGCATTAACCCACATCATATTCAAAAAAACAAAGTCGCCCTCATCAGCCCATCAATCATCTTTGGGTTAATATTTTGCCTACACACCTGATGCGATTTGGTAAAAATCATCGCTTTACATTTTGATGATTGCCAAATCAGACGGCTTTTATTATCATAGAGAGTTTGACCTTACTTATCTAAATGGGAAATTGGCAAGATGCTCATCTCGCTTACCTTACAAAATCTGGCTCTCATCGACCATAAAGAAATCAGCTTTGATGAACGATTTAATGTCATCACAGGCGAGACTGGTGCAGGTAAGTCCTTGATTTTGGACGCTTTATCCTTGTGTGCTGGCGAACGGGCTGATAGTGGCATCATCAGACACGGTGCAGACGAGGCTTCGGTGTTTGGCGAATTTGACATCACAGACAATCCTCAGGTTGCCGACTGGTTTGCCCAGCACGACAGAGTGTTAGAAGAAGACACCCTACTGATTCGCCGTAAAATCAGCAATCAGGGTCGCTCAAAATCATGGATTAACGGCGTGCCAGCCAGCATCAGCGAACTAAAAAGCCTTGGTTCCATCTTGGTTAATATCCACAGCCAGCATGCAGGTCTTGAACTCTTAAAACCTCAATTTGTCGTGGATTGGCTAGACCGCATTGGCGAGCTTGGCGAACTAAAATCTGCCACCAAAACCGCTTTTCATCATTATCAAACCCTAAAAAAACAAGCCGATGAAGCCAAAAGCCAGTCCGCCCAAAGAGCTGACCGCATGGCACTATTATCCGCCAAGCTGGCTGACATCGAACCACTGCTTTTGGTGAATTTTGATGACATCGAAGCAGAATACGATGAGCTGTCAAATCTTGAACATCTGATGCGTGAAGCAGTCGAATCTGCGGTTTTGTTAGATAATGACAATGACACGCCAAGCGTGTCCAGCTTGCTGGCTCGTGCGATGAAGATTTGTGACAACAATGCTGGTAGCAAAACCTTCAATGAGTGTAGCCATATCCTATCTGTCGCCCAAGAGCATATCAACGAGGCAGCCGCCAAGCTGTACGATTATGCTGAGCAGCAACTGCCAGATGAGGCAAGACTAGATGAACTAAATACACTGATTAGTCTAGCTCACAGATTATCCAATAAATACCACACCCCCATCAAAGCATTGGTGGCTGATGCCCAAAATTGGCAAACCGAGCTTGATACATTGGGTGCATTGCCCGACAACGACACGATGGACGCACAGGTTCAAGCAGCGTATCAAGCCTATCTGACCGCTGCCAATGCACTTGATGAGGCTCGCATCAACATTGCCCCAGATATCTGCGAACGGCTAGAAGCTCGACTGCTACCTCTGGCTTTGCCTAATGCTCGCTGCGAATTTGCCTTTAATCAAAAACCTGCCGAACACTACAATGCACATGGCAAATATGACATCGCACTACTATTTAGTGCCAATGTGGGCATGCCACTACAACCCTTACACAAAGTCGCCTCAGGGGGCGAGCTGTCTCGCATTGCTTTGGTGATGCAAGTGATGGTGGCTGGTAGTGGCGAATATCACACGCCAACGCTGGTGTTTGACGAGGTTGATGTTGGTATCAGTGGCGGGACAGCACAGGTGGTGGGCGAGCTGCTGCGTCGTTTGGGCAAACATCAACAGCTGCTTGCCATCACTCATCAAGCCCAAGTTGCTGCTGCTGCTCATCGTCATATTTTGGTACATAAAGAACACGGGGAGCAAACCGTCAGCAACATGCAAATCATCACAGACGATGCCCAGATTGATGAACTGGCTCGCATGTCAGGCGGTGTGAACATCACCGAAGCCACTAAGGCTCATGTCAAAAGCCTGCTAAACGACATCAGGCACGCTGATGAGATGACTGCCAACATTCCCCTAGAAGAGCTACAAAATTTCCATCAGAGTAATCATGACTAAACAACTCACTCATCATTTTTTAGCACCCAGCATTCAAATGGACGATGAGCGATTTATTGACACGCTCATCTATATTTGCAAGCACAACACAGATGGTGCTTGGGGATTTATCATCAATCAACCCCTAGATGCCAGCGTTGGCGGACTGCTTAGCGAGTTAGATTTGTTCACCAGCCAAACCACCATGAACACACCAGCGATGAATGGCGGTCCTGTGCGAGGCGAAGCTGGCTTTGTGCTACACACAGGGTTGCCTGATTATAAATCATCGTTTGCCATTTCAGAAAATATCTGCCTGACCACCAGCAAAGACATCTTAGAAGACATCAGCCTTGACCGAGTCAAGCATTATCTGCTGTGCATGGGGTATTGTAATTGGGGCAAAGGACAATTAGACCAAGAGATTGCCAATGGCGATTGGTTGGCTTATCCTGCTGATTTATCCACCATATTTGCCATCGATGCCAAAGACAGATTGGCTTGCATCTACGACAAAATCGGCATTCATCGCCACATGATGATTGACCATATTGGGAGTGCCTAAATGAACAATCCAACTTTGATACTCGCCCTAGACTACGGTGTCAAAAAAATGGGCATGGCACTGGGCAACAGCCTAACCCAAGACGCTCGCCCATTTGACATCTTAGCGATGGATAATGGACAGCCTGCCGACTGGGATAATCTGCTTGGCATCATTGAGCATTGGGGCATTCACGAGGTGTTGGTGGGATTGCCACTTAACATGGACGGTACAGACTCGATGATTTCCAAGCGAGCCCATAAATTTGCTCGCAGGCTTTCGCACCGCTTGGCAGAACGCCATCAAGCCGTGTCTGTCTTCGTCTATGATGAACGCCTATCATCTGTCGAAGCACGACAAATTGCTTGGGAAAACGGCTGGATTGATGATGAAAGAGACCCCATCGATGACATCTCAGCCTGCTTATTGATTGACGGCTATTTTCGTAGTCCCAAGCACGCTATCTATATCAAAAACCACAAAGACTCGCCCAAAGATGACTGACTTAACCAACACTTTCAATCATGCTCTTACGCTCGCCAAATTTACGGTTTGGCTTGGCATTCTTGCCGTCATCTGCTTTTGTGTCTTTGGCACTTTGGCATCGATGGCACACTTTAAAGACAGCACGGTGGTGTATTATGCATTTCACTATCTGCCGTATTTGCTCATTGCCATCAGCATACCCATCAGTTTATATCATCTGTTTTTGCTCCATCGCTATCGCATTGTTGATGGGATTATTTTATTGATTCTATTGATGGTAGGAGTAGGACTTTTGGCGTTTGCTCTGATTAGTTATGCCATTGGCAATGCAAGCATCGTCTTTTTTATGAGTTTATTTTTGGCGATGATTGCTTGGTTTGGCATGCCTTTTTTGATTAAGGTAAATTTACAAAAATTCTTATCTTTTTTACAAGATAAATCCACCCACAACCATTCAACCAAACAACATCATTAAGATTGGACACTATGACAGACTTTCATCATCAATTAGACACCACAGGATTGATTTGTCCAGAACCTGTAATGCTACTGCACAAAACCATCAGGCAGGCTGCTGGCGGTGAGTATATCCAGATATTGGCAACCGACCCTGCCACCACCAGAGACATTCCTAATTTTTGTCGTCATTTGGGGCATACCCTAGTCAGCCAAGAAACCCTAGACGATGGCAGTTATCGCTATGTGGTACAAAAAAAATCATGAGCCGTGCCACCACACCTCGCAAAAGCAAAGTCGTCCTGTGTGATGATGACCCAGATTATCTGAGTGATTTTCGTGGGGCAATGCTGGCACAGGGTTTGTCTGTGGCAACCAGAAATGCCTATTTGCAAGACTTGCGATGGTGCATCAAACAACATCAGCTCCCTTTGTCTCAATGGCAAGAAAGCCAAGTCATCAGCTGTCTAACCCTTGCCAAGCAAGACAATAAATCCCCCAAATCCATCGCACGGCTATTGGCAAGTTTGCGGCGATTTTTTTTGTGGCAAATTGAACAAGACCAAAGGCAGGACAATCCCTGCCAGCACATCAAAAGCCCAAAACTAGGCATGGCATTGCCAAAATCCCTATCCGAACAAGACATCGAAACACTCTTGTTAGCTCCTGATGTCAGCACCGCTTTGGGTCTAAGAGATAAAGCAATGCTAGAAGTGCTGTATGCTTGTGGATTACGAGTCAGCGAGCTGGTGAATTTATCCCTAGATGAGCTTAATCTTAATGCAGGCTGGATTCGCATCACAGGCAAGGGCAATAAAACTCGCCTTGTGCCATTGGGCGACTATGCCATCGATGCTTTACATCGCTATCTACCACATCGTGCAGGATTTTTACTGGGCAAAAAAGACTGTCAGGCAGTGTTTTTGAGCGAGCATGGTGGCTACATGACACGGCATAATTTTTGGCACATCATCAAAAAATACGCCCTAATCGCAGGCATTACCAGTCATATCTCGCCACACACTTTACGACACGCTTTTGCCACTCATCTGGTCAATCACGGTGCTGATTTACGCAGTGTGCAGCTACTACTGGGTCATAGCGATTTATCCACCACGCAGATTTATACCCATGTCGCCACCGCACGCCTGCAACAACTTCACGCCACTCACCACCCAAGAGGATAACATGGACACGCCAACGCTTGATGTCATCATTCCTTGTTATAATGCACAATCCACCCTAAATCGTGCCGTGTCAAGCGTGCTGCACCAAGCCGCCTGCCAACGCATCATACTCATCAATGATGGCTCATCGGACGATACCGCCACCATGATTGATGAGTTTGCCAAAAAATTTCCCAATAAAATCAAAGCATTACACCTACCCACCAATGGCGGTGTCGCTCTTGCCAGAAATTGGGGTGTCCTGCACAGTGAGGCGGACTTGGTGGCATTTTTAGACGCTGACGATGAATATCAGCCATCTGCCTTAGACATCGTGCCACAAGTATTTGCCCAATTACCAAACCTAAGTCTTATCCGACTCAAACTGATTCCCATCAATCTGGCAGACCGCTATCATCAGCACCCAAATTTTGCCAAAGTCTGGGACATTGCCCAAATGACAGGGGCTGGCAATACCGTGTTTCGCAAAGGATTATTTTTGGCGTGCGGTGGCTTTCCTACCGATACATTATTTCGCCAATTTGGCGGAGAAGATGGTGCATTAGGCATCGCTCTTGCCGAAAGCACAATGGTTGGTACTTTGTTTGGCGATGCTCATTTGGGCGTACTAAATCATTGCCGAGAAGGCATGCACGCCCAAAGACTGTTGGATGGCTATTTATTTGGTCAATCAGACCCCAATATTGATGCAAACACGATAGCAACAGCCAATGCCATCAGCCAAAGAATCAAACGCCAGCTTGCCAGCATTAGCCCCATCATTGGGCAGACCAATATTGGCAGGCGAGAATTGATGGTGCAGTACGCCCAAGACTAGGGCTTTTGTGTTATAATTTGGCTTATTTATCAAGGAATTTATATGCACCAAATCAATCCAGACCTACTTGCTCGTGCCAAACAATGGCGAGGCGACATCAGCTTTCGCCAAGAAGTGCTTGGTAAGCCGTTTGACTTTGTCAGCACTTGGGGGATTTTTAGCCCCGAAAAGTTGGACGAGGGCAGTCTGATGTTGCTTGATTATATTGATTTTCAATCTGATGATGACAGCATTGACTTAGGTTGTGGCTATGGCGTGCTTGGCATGACAGCCGCTCGTGAATGCCCAAATGGTCAGCATTTACTCATCGATAAAGACTTTGTGGCGGTGGAGTACGCCAAGCTCAACTGCCAAAAAAACGGCTTAACCAACACCCAAGTCCAACTCTCAAATGGCTTTCGTGAAGTGCCAATGGACAAAAAATTTAGCCTTGTGATGAGCAATCTACCTGCCAAAGCCAGCAAGGAACAGCACTATCTGTATCTGCTGGACGCTTATGAGCGTATGCAAAGCGGTGCTAGATTTTATGTGGTGACCATCAACGGCTTGCGAGATTTTATGAAACGCTCTTTTACCGAAGTATTTGGTAATAGCGACAAAATCAAACAAGGCAAGACCTACACCATCACGATGGCGGTCAAAGACTAAATTTGTATCATGCCAAAAAACAAACCCCTAAGTGATGCTTAGGGGTTTTGTGTCATCAAAATACGCCTTGTAGTCCAATAAATCCACCCACGCCATGCTTATCATCAGCACGGTTGGCAAGCACGCCCAGATTCAGTGATGTTGAAGCCGTCAAGCGAGCATTTGCCCCAAGATGGGCATAGATACCATCATTCTTATCTTTGGTGGTGGGCAAAACAAAGCCTTTGTACGGCAAGGAAGTCAAAGATGCTCCAATCTGGCGGTCGTCATCATGAAATTCATGCGTATAGCCCACGCCTGTATTGATGGCGATTTTGTCATTAAGCTGATAATCTGCCGCCACACCAAGCTCACCTTGTAGTGAGTTGTATTCTTGGGTGTCAAATCGCATCGCTGTGGACAAATGACTTTGGTCTTCCACCAAATCCTTGATGACAACCTGCTGGGCAAGCACCCCCACATAAGGGCGATAGTTTAGCTTATCAGACCCAAGCTGATACGCCACTCTTAGACCTGCGTGCGTATGACTGCCACGCCCCCAAGCCTGATGATGGCGAGCCTGACCCTCCCAAGCAATACTGCGGTCGGTCTTGGCATCTAGGCGAGATACACCAGCTTGGGCATTGATGATGGCTTTACCAAAAGTCTGCTTAGCATACACACCAACCCCTGTTTGGTCAATATCTGCTTTGGTGGTGGGGCTTAGTGTGTACTGATGCTGACCGTGTTTTGCATAAGCACCAATATGTCCGTTATCAGTGGCAAAACTTGCTCCAACAGCAACCATCGTGGGCGTGCCTTGACTGGATATTAAGCCATTATCCAATTTAACCACATCGCCATCAATCCACCAATTCGCCTGACCATCGGTCAATGTATTCATTTGTTGGTACAGTTTTTGCCCAAATCTTTGTCCATCATCAGTCACCACATTCGTCAGTTTTGCCATGGCGGCTGGTGCATCAATGATGGATTGATAATACTGTGCCAAAATACGGTGCGTGCGTCCAGTAGGGTGAATATCATCAGCAAACAGGTGGGTCTCATTGGCATCGGCTGCTACCAGATTGGCAGGTGTGCACGCCAAAGAAGTCGAAAGCGGGTCATCTGCTCCTGTGGTGCGATTTGGCATCTGGCACGCCACGCTGCTGGTATTTTTGAAGCCAAAATCAGTAGGATTGCCAGCAACTTCTTGAAGCAAACCAAAAGTATTGGCAGAAATGACATTGATGTCAGATTGATTAAGCTGCTGATACAGCTTATCATTATAAAGTTTGGCGGCAGTCCTAGATTTTTGTGCCGTGCCAGTTAAACCAAGCACTTTTTCGGCAAACAGCACTCGTGGTGTTAGGCTAATGTCAGGCACATTTGGCACCAAAACATACTTTGCCCCAGCTTGATGCAGGGTCAAAATGTCTTGATAAGTTGCCTGTGCCGAAGAAGAAATCGCCACCAAAGCCTCATTGGTGCTACCTGCTTGGGCAGCGGCAATCAAATCATTAGAGCCAATCCATACCGCATATAAAGCATTAGGGTCTGCTTTATTTTGGTGCTGGCTAAGATAAGTACCAATCTGTTTACTGGTCGAAGGAACGCTAATCACGCCATTCCAATTAACTTCACTGCCAGATCTGGCTCCACCAACTGCATAGTTTGTGCCAGCAGGATTGGCGGTGGTGTTGGCATCGGCTTTGGTGCTCAAATTGCTTGCCAACACCCTTGCCCACACAGGGTCAGGATTGGTGGTGAAGGACTCTTGTAGTGCATTGCCAAAAGTGGGATTGACCTGTGTGACGATGTCTTTAAGCCTGCCAGTGTCTGATAAGCTATCGCCAAAAATCACCATCTGGCTAAAATCTTGTGCTAAGGCTTGCGTACCAAGCAACGCCCCAATCATCAAAGATACATACGAAAATTTCATCAAATTATCCCTAAATCGCATCAATATATCATGCCATTATAAGAAAAAACACTTGTAAACTCAAATGTTTTTGTATCGCTATTATCAATCTGATGATTTTGTCACGCCAAAAACGGTAAACACGCCCGCCAAGCATCGCAATTTTTGCCCATCTCACGGCGAATGTAATATTCTTCAACCATGTGAGCTTGTTGCTCAATGCCGTATTGCTCAAATCGCTTACCCAAACGATAACGGTATCTGCGATTAAATAACGCTCGCCAAAACACCTGCTTACCCTGTTGCACCTGCCAAACATGGGTCAATTCGTGAATCAGCCACGCTCTGATTTGTAACGACTGAACGCTAAAATCTGCACAAAAATCCTGTGTATGAAAATAAATATGCCCATTAGGAGAAACAGCATAACCCTTTATCACCCAACAAGCGGTTTTTAGGCGAACTTGTTCAAGCTGTATGGCATCGCCAAAAACGCTGCGTGCAAGCTGCTGTTCGCCTATGGTCAAGGCTCTGTCTTGTTTGATGAATCGTGGCATATTTGGCATTAAAAAAATAAAATCCATTATAAAAATCGTCATACATTCTGACAAGTCATCAAACACAAAAAATACGATAAATTGTGCTAAAATAACACAAATTTTTATCCCACGCACATCATGATGAGCCAACAACCCCTAGCTGAACGCATGCGACCCAAGCGTATTGATGACATTGTCGGACAGCAACACCTGCTGGGCGATGATGCCCCCATTACCAACATCATCAGACAAAAGTTTTTGCCATCGATGATTTTGCACGGCTCAGCAGGGATTGGTAAAACCACGCTGGCAATGCTACTGGCACAAGCGGTCGGTCGTCCTTTTCGCCCCTTATCTGCCATATCCTCAGGCGTAAAAGAACTTAGAGAAGTGCTTGATGGCGATGATGGCTTGTTCTTTGAGCCGCCTGTGGTATTTGTCGATGAAATTCATCGTTTTAATAAAGCCCAGCAAGATGCGTTATTGCAAGCGGTCGAAACAGGGCAGATTACTTTTATTGGGGCAACCACCGAAAATCCATCGTTTAGCGTCAATAACGCACTACTTTCTCGTTGTCAGGTATATCGCCTAAAACCACTTGATGCTGATGACATTACTAAGCTGGTCAAGCATACCATCGCTCATGATGAGATTTTAAAACACCGACAAATCATCATTGATGACTTGACCGCCTTGATTGATTTATCACAAGGCGATGGTAGGCGAGTCTTAAATCTACTAGAACTCATCTGCACCGCCCCAGAACCCATCATCATTAATAATCAAAGCACCGCCAAAGTGGCAGGACAATCTTTGGTGCGATATGACAAATCAGGCGATAATCACTATGACATCGTCTCTGCGATGATTAAATCCATTCGTGGCTCAGACGCTGATGCCGCTGTATATTGGCTGGCACGAATGCTGACCGCTGGCGAAGACCCTGCTTTTATCGCTCGAAGACTGGTGATTGCCGCCAGCGAAGACATCGGACTTGCCAATCCAAATGCTCTATTGCTGGCAGATACCGCCTTGCGTTCTGTGCAGTCCATTGGCATGCCAGAGGCAAGAATCATACTAGGGCAGGTGGCGATTTATCTTGCCAATAGTCCAAAATCCAATACCAGCTACAACGCCATCAATCAGGCAATGGCAGTTGCCCAGACCGACCAGTCACCTGTTCCATTACACCTAAGAAATGGTGTAACCAAACTGATGAAACAAGAGGGCTATGGGGTGGATTATGTCTATCCGCATGATTACCCCAATCATTATTACCCTCAGCAATACCTGCCAGAGCATTTGTCTGGTGTGCGTTTTTATGAATTTGCCGATAATCAAAAGGAACAGGCAAGTTTTGCTTTCATCAACTGGCTCAAACAAAATCACACCTTTAAAAATTGACAAAAAACCCCATCAATTAACCACCCAAACACAATGAGATTATTATGGCACTAAATAACATTCGCGAGATTATCGAAGACATCAAACAAGGCAAAATGGTCATTTTGATGGACGATGAAGGGCGTGAAAACGAAGGCGACATCATCATGGCGGCAACCCATGTCAAGCCATCAGACATCAATTTTATGATTACTCACGCTCGTGGCTTGGTGTGCTTGACGCTCACCGAAGAACGCTGCAAGCAACTTGACCTACCTTTGATGAGTGATAAAAACGGTGCAAAATTTAGCACCAATTTCACACTATCCATCGAAGCCGCCGAAGGGGTGACGACTGGCATTTCAGCCTCTGACCGTGCCACCACCATTTTGGCAGCAGTCGCCCCAAACGCCAAGCCCACCGACATCGTTCAGCCAGGACACATCTTTCCCATCATGGCAAGACAAGGCGGTGTCTTGCATCGTGCAGGGCATACGGAGGCAGGGTGTGACTTGGCACGCTTGGCAGGACTTGAACCTGCGGCGGTGATTGTCGAGATTATTAAACCAGATGGCGAAATGGCTCGCCGTGATGATTTGGAAATTTTTGCCAAAGAACATGGCATTAAGATTGGCACGATTGCCGATTTGATTGAATATCGCATGGCAACCGAACAGACCGTCAGTGAAGTGGAGCATTTTGACATCGACAGCCAATATGGACAATTTACCGCCTACCGATTTACTGAATTTGGCTCAACCGACACACATCTAGCTTTTGTCAAAGGCACGCCTGACGACAACGAAGTCAGTACCGTGCGTGTGCATAGCTTTTCGCCCATGAAAGATTTGTTTGGTATCCATACAGGCGGTAGCCAATGGAACATTCAAAACGCCTTGCAAGAGCTTAGCCAAGCCAAACATGGTGTGTTTGTATGGATTGGGCATGGCGATGATATGCAGCTTGCCGATGCCTTTACCGCCATCAAAAACCCAACCCCAAAACCTGTGCATATCCGCCGAGAAATGTACCAAACCATCGGTGTTGGTGCTCAAATCCTAAAACACTTAGGCGTCAAGAACATGCGTTTATTATCCAGCCCTGTCAAATTTAATGCCCTGTCAGGCTTTGGGTTGAATGTCATCGAGACCGTAGATAAAACCTAACACAATAAAACGCTCCGTTTGGGGCGTTTTTTATTGCAAAAGAACCAATCCTATGATGACTATTGTTACAGACAAACAACCCACAAGAACAAAAAAATCCGTATAATCAAGACATCATAGATAAAAAAATGAGGCACAAACATGATTAAAACCATCATTGTAGGATTTTTGGTTGGACTATTGGCTCGTCTATTATACTCAATTCAACTCAAAATAAGACATCAGCCCACCTTCAATACTCTCAAACTTTGACAGATGACTTCTAAGCCATCTCTTAATAGTTGCCCAAGTGTGTTCTATGGGGTTTAGGTTAGGTGAATAAGGTGGGAGTGGCAAGATAACATGTTTGCATGTTGTGTTATTAGCAAGTACCTGTAACTGCTTCATTCTATGAAATCTTGCATTATCTAAGATGATGATACAAGGTCTACCTGTTTGCTTGGCGTGGTTGTCAAGGCTAGGTAGAAGCATTTGTTCAAACCAAGTTTCAAATAAGTTGCTTACCATTGTGTTTTGATAGATAAGTGGAGCAATCAAGTTTTTGGCTTTGTTACCAATTTGTCCAGCAACCAATGATATGCGTTGATAATATTTACCACTCACCTTATCATAGACTTTTTGACCCTTTAAACTTCTGGCGTGGGTGCGGTGTAGGTAAGTGTCAATACCAGTTTCATCTACATAAACAAGCTCGTAGTCTTGTATGCTTTGTAACTGTTTTAGCCTGTCTTGATAGTCTTTGATTTTGTTTGGGTCTTGTTCTTTGTAACTTGTGGTCTTTTTTTATGGGTAATACCAAGAGAGCGTAAAGCATAAAAGATGGTACTTGTACCACAATTAAAAACTTCAGCAATTTCATACAAGTAAGCATCAGGGTTTTGCTCTACATAAGTTTTAAGCTTATTTCTGTCCACTTTAACACCACGATTGCCACCACTTTGACAGGACAAATCACCTTGTTCTTGTTTTTTAATCCAAGCATACAAGGTGCTTCTTGAAATGTTGTAAGCAGTACAAACTGTGCTAATATTACCACACTGCTCTAAGTAGGCTAAGGCCTTTTGTTTAAGTTCTATTGAATATGCCATAATAGCGATATTTTAGCATAGATTTGTAGGGTTTTAAAGTGAATTTAGTATAAAACCAGGCAATGACAGCATGGGCTGGATTTTTACCATCATTTTAGGCATTGTGGGAGCTTATATTGGCTCGCTATTAGCAGGATTGGTTGGTGCTAATGCGACGGCTGGATTTGCCTATTGGGTATTTTCGGTCATTGGTGCGATGATTGTGCTGGTGATTTATGGCTTTTTAACCAACAAAAAATAAATCTTAAAGTTCCATGTGAAACATTTTTTTGGTAACCACAGGGTAAGCGGTCTTGGATAACTGATTGACTTTTAACGAAAAACCTTGCCTGTCATCAAATCAATGATTTGGCTTGGTTGCTTAAAACCCAAACTTTGGACATCAAGATAGCCAACCTCTTCGCCAAAATAGTCATACGCCTCTTGTAGGCTTGTGGCAGGGTTTTGTCCTGATGGATTGCAACTGGTGGACACTAAAAAACCATAAGGATTGACATCACTGACCAAATGTTGGCAAATGTTTGCCAGAATCGGGTGTGGTGTGATGCGAACTGCCAGCGTCCCAAAATCCCCCATCAACAGTGGATTGATGACTTTGGTTGGCATTGGAACAAGCCAAGTGCTGGCTCGACCTTGTTGCAACATATGTTTTGCACTAATGCTTTGCAGCCGCTCAATCAACTCGTCTGATAAAGCTGATTTTAGCCTCTTGGCTTGGTCGGTCAAAACAATCAAACCCTTGCCCAAATCTCGTTGTTTAAGTGTCACAATGCGTTGCAATGCTTGCTCATCGCTTGCATCACAGCCCAACCCCCAAACGCTTTCGCTAGGATAAGCCAACACACCGCCAGCACGCAAAAATGCCAACAACTGAGGCAAATTATCCTGATGAAAATAATGCTTAGGCTTTGGCATAACGCCCTCCAATCTGCACCAAAACCCCCAAGATTTCAAGCTCCAACAAGCCAGCCAATAATGTTGGCACTGCCATGCCACTCATCGCCACCAATACATCCAAATCTTGCGGTGTATCGGATAACACATCAAAGATAGCGGTCAAATGCTTGGGAATGATTTTATGTTGTGCCACAGAAGATGTTGCTGCTACTTGGCTGTTTTGAGTGGATTTTGATGGGGTTTTTTCAGGCGACGCACCAGAACCGAAAGTTTTTGGCACATCAATCTGACGACCAATATCCTCCAAAATGTGATTAGGGTGATAAATCAAAGTCGCCCCCTCACGAATCAGATGATGACAACCTTGTGCCTGTGGATTGTCAATCAATCCTGGCACTACAAACACCTGCTTACCTTGTTCAGCAGACAATCGTGCGGTAATCAAAGAGCCCGATTGTACGGCAGCCTCCGTCACGACCGTTGCCAAAGACAATCCTGCCACCAGACGATTGCGTCTAGGAAAGGTGTGCTTGCTGGCAGGTGTGGCAGGCAATAGTTCTGTCAATACACAGCCGCCCTCATCAATAATTTGAGCAAACAGGGCATGATGATTGCGTGGATAGCACACATCAATCCCTGTACCCATCACACCAACCGTTCTACCCATCAAAGTAGGTAGCTGTGTCAATGCACCTAGATGAGCCTGTCTATCCACACCCTGAGCCAATCCGCTAGTGATGGTATAGCCCGACTGCACCAGATACTGAGCCAAATCAAATGTGGTTTTTTGGGCATATTGGGTGGGATTTCTAGTACCAACAATGGCGATTTGCTCATCATTGAGCCTTGCGACATTGCCACGATAGAACAGTACTGGCGGCGGGTCATACAGTTGCAAAAGCTGGCTCGGATACGCCTCATCGCTGGTATCAAGCAAATGATAGGTATTGATGGACAGTTCTTTTTGCACTCGGTCAATAAATGCCAGCACATCGGTTGCATCTTGCCAACGATTTAGATGAGCTGTATGAATGCCCAGCTCCTGCCAAGCCGTCCGTGTGGCAAGTAGTGCCTCAGACGCACCGCCAAATCGCTCCAACAGTTTGTAATAGGCAATCAGCGAAGTATTGACAATATACCATAACGCCAACACCGCCCATCGCCCTGTAAGTGCCTGATATGCCTGCATGATGATTAAGGTTAATTTGGTTGTACAAACTGCTTAATCAAATCCGCCACCTCTTCGGCACGGTTTTCCGCCACCGTGACATACTGCGGCTTTTCTTCCAAACCTACCGTATGTGCAGGGCGTGGCAGGTCAATCTCTCCCAACGCCTCACTCATCGTTTCCTCAAATTTGGCTGGCAATGCCGTTTCTGCCACCAAAATTCTCTCATTTGGCTGTTGCAAATCCAACGCAACTTTCACGCCATCAGCGGTGTGCGGGTCAATCAAACGCTGGGTTTGCTCAAAAATAAATCGAATGGTATCCAGACGGTCTTGATGGGTGGATTTGCCCGCCACAAAACCAAATGTCTCTTGGATTTTGTTTAGATTTTCTGATAAATCAAACCCGTTTCCTTGACGGACTTGTGTGAATAATTGAGCCACTTTTTGCGTGTCTTTATCCAACAAAAGATAGATGAATCTTTCAAAATTCGATGCTTTTGAAATATCCATCGATGGACTTGAAGTCACAAAAGTCTCATCAGAAGTTCTTGGTTGATATTTACCTGTGTTAAAAAACTCATTTAGCACATCATTTTCGTTGGTTGCCACAATCAGGCGGTCGATTGGCAAGCCCATTTCACGAGCAATATGAGCTGCACAAACATTGCCAAAATTACCAGAAGGGACACAAACACTGATTGTCTCATGATTATTTTGAGTGGCGGCAAAATAACCCTTAAAATAGTACACAATCTGAGCCAAAATACGACCCCAGTTGATAGAATTAACCGTACCTAAGCTATATTTTTGCTTAAAATCATGGTCTTCTTGTAATTTTTTAACAATCTCTTGGCAATCGTCAAACATGCCCTGAACCGCAATATTGTGAATATTTTTATCGTCCAAACTGTACATCTGAGCTCGCTGAAAAGCACTCATTTTGCCATGTGGCGACATCATAAAGACCTCGATGTTTTGCTTGCCACGCAATGCGTACTCAGCAGCACTACCCGTGTCGCCAGAGGTCGCCCCAATGATGGTCAATCTTTCGCCTTTTTTGCTCAACACATACTCGAATGCATTGCCCAAAAATTGCATCGCCATATCTTTAAATGCCAGCGTAGGACCATTGGATAATTCCAACAAATCCACCCCTTGGTACAGCTTGGTCACTGGGGTAATCTCATCGCTATTAAAGGCTTGTTTTGTGTAGGTTTTATTAATAATATCCTGTAAATCTTGCTCTGGAATATCGGTGGCAAATAATTTCATGATTTCAAAAGCAAGGTCGGTATAGCCAAGTGTACGCCATTGTGTCAATACTTCATCATCAATCTGTGGATATGATTCTGGCAACATCAAACCACCATCAGGAGCCAGCCCCATCAATAACACATCGCTAAATAACATTGGCTCTGTCTTGCCACGAGTACTGATATATTTCATTGTCATCTACCTTTATAAAAATCCATCAATCATTCTAGCATAATTTTCATAAAATAATCATCAATCATCTTGATGATGCTAGACTTTTTGCAAAGCTGCGTAATAAAAACCATCGCCGCCTTGTGTATCCAATGGCAAACATTGATAACCAACCTGCTGTTTGATTTGGTTGGGCAGGTCCAATGTGAACGGCAGTGGTTTGGCGTCAGTATTGGTGTTCAAAAAATCCAATAATTGATGCTCATTTTCAACCTTTAATATGGAGCAAGTGATGTATAGTAACACACCGCCAACTTGTAGTTGCTGCCATGCATTATTCAAAATTTGCTTTTGTAACTGACAAGTTTGGCGGACATCATCTTCGGTACGAAGCAGTCCGATGTCAGGATGCCTACGAATCACACCCGTCGCCGTACAAGGAGCGTCAAGCACAATCACATCGTATGGTTTATCCGCCTGCCAACTTCTGGCATCAGCCACCAATGTCTGCACCGCCATGTCATTTAACCGCAGTCTATCAAGATTCTCCTGCACTCTTAGCAAGCGTTTTTCGTCATTATCAATCGCTAATAACTGTTCCATGTGGAACTTTTCAAGCAAATGGGTTGTCTTACCACCTGGTGCGGCACACAAATCAAGCACTCTGCCAGACAGCTGATTTTTTGCCAGTTTTTCAAGTAAATGTGCCGATAATTGAGCATGCAAATCCTGCACCATCAGCCAGCCTTCCTGAAAATGAGGCAAATCAACAATGCGAATCTGCTCATCTAGCCGAATGGTTTGTTTGTCATCAATACCCAGTTTGACGATTTGATGAGCAGTCTGATGCTGCGTTAAAATGCCAGAATATTGCTCAACCGAGCATTGTCGCTCATTGATACGCAAAAAAACCGCCGCACAAGTACGCAAAGCCTGCCCCAGCTCATCATAATACTCAGGCCAGTCTTGCTTTAATTCTTTTGCCAGCCAATTAGGTAAGCTATGATTTTTATGCACTTTTTTGGCAAATTTAGTAGGGGTTTTTTGTACCTTTCGTAAAATCGCATTAACCAAAGACGCCCCATAACCCTTATCCAGCTGCTTGACAGCCTCTACGGTATCATTGATGGCAGCATAATCGGGCGTATTCATGTACAGCATTTGGTACAATCCAACATGAATCGCCACAAGCAAACCCTGATCACTCACCTCTTTATCAAGCAGACTCTCGCTGATGCGTGCCAGTGCGTGCCAGTGCCTTAATGTACCCACCAGCAACTCATGAAAAAATCCTCTATCAGTCTCATTGATGGTACCAAGCGTCATATCCAGCAGACTAGATAGTGAATTTCCATTTAGAATTTCTTCAATAACCAATATTGACTTTGCACGAGATGATAAGGTCTTTTTATTGATTTTATCTAAAAAATTATTCATCTGCTTTTATCTCAAAGACATCGCCATCGTTCAGCTTATTGGCATTGGCGATTTGTTCTGCATTTAGCATTTTGCCACCAGCCCACTGCATTCCTGTAATGTTTAGCAAATGTGCCACACCCTGCTCATTTGTTCCACATGAAACCAAAATGGCTTTTTTGCCCACGCTGATGATTTTGCCAGCAGGCTCATTAGTTGTTTGTTCAGGTTTAACAGGCAAGACTGAGATTACCTTGATACGCTCCTGATTGACATAAGTGTACGCAGATAATGCTCGAATCTGTCGCTGAATATGATGAGCAGACTGCCTCCAATCAATCAAACCATCTTGGGTAAACACCTTGTCAGCATAGGTTGCATCGGCATCATTTTGAGGAATTGCATTGGCTTGAAAATTCACCAAGTCCGCCAAAACGGTCACAATCGCTTCTCCGCCAAGCACCGCCAATGTATCGTGAAGTGTCGCCGTGGTGTCATCATCTTGGATTGGACAAGCCACCTTATATAGCATATCTCCTGCATCCAAGCCTTGATTCATCTGCATGATGGTGATGCCTGTTGTGGCATCGCCTGACAAAATGGCTCGATGAATTGGTGCCGCCCCTCGCCATTTTGGTAATAAAGAAGCATGGATATTAAGACAGCCATATTTTGGCATTTCCAGCACCGCCTTGGGTAGTATCAATCCATAAGCCGCCACAATCATGACATCAGCTTGATAACTTTGCAAAGTTTCACGACAAACCTGACCTAATTCATGCTTTAAGCTAAAACTTTCAGGCTGCTCAACAGCAATACCATTTGCCAATGCGACATTCTTGACTGCTGACATGGTTATTTTTTGTCCACGCCCAGACCTGCGATCAGGCTGAGTGTACACCGCAACGATATCAATGTTCAACGCTTCTTTTTCATCAATCAATTTTTGCAACGCCACCGCAGCAAACTCTGGCGTGCCTGCAAATACCACTCTCATTTTTGCCATACTTTTATTATCTCTTATATACACCCAATTATTATTTATATAATCTAAATTATAAATACCTAATTGGAAATAAAAAATTTATCAATATTTATGCAATTTTTCTAAAATTACACAAATCCATTTTCCGCCAAGAAAGCCTCTGTGATATTACTCTTAGGTTTATTGTCTGATTTTGGACTCAATAACAGTCTTTCTAGATATCTAGCAACCAAATCAACCTCCACATTAACCAAAGCTCCCACCTGCCAGTGTTTGGCGATATTGGTTCTTTCGGCAGTATGAGGAATGATGTTCAGGCACACCAGATTTCTCTCAGGAATGATGGCGTTGGTTGTCAAGCTAATGCCGTCTAGCGTGATAGAACCTTTATGTGCAGTATATCTCATCAATTCTTGGGGAATCTCAATCTCAATATAAACCGAGCGTGCATCTTGGTTGATTTTTTGCACTCGACCCACGCCGTCCACATGCCCTGCCACAATATGACCGCCAAAACGAGTGGTGGGGAGCATGGCTTTTTCCAAGTTAATCGTATCGCCAACTCGCCAGTTTTGCAGGGCGGTCTTACTCATGGTTTCACGAGAAACATCGACCGCATAGCTATGACCACTCACCGAAACGACGGTCAGACAAATGCCATTAGAGGCAATAGAGTCTCCTAACTTAACATCGCTAAAATCCAACTCGGGAGCATCAATCACCAACTGAACATCGCCGCCAATTGGTTGAATCGCCTTAATCTTGCCCAGAGTTTCAATAATGCCTGTAAACATAATCATCATTCCAAAACTGTGGATAACTTTTTTGAAATCAATTTATTATCGCATGGTAAAATCAACCATCATCAAGTTATCCACAAGATAAAAATAATCATTGATTTTTTAAAAATATCCTGAAAAATCATCATATTACGATACAATAAACGATGTATCATGATACAAATCGTCTAATTATCCACAGTTTCACATGGAACATAATTTAAATACTATTGTTCATATTTATGAAAAAATAGACTGTGGATAATTTTATATTATTTAAAATAAATAATATAATAGTTAATATAATTTATGATAAACCAACTTGACATCTTCACCGATTTTAGTCATTTCTGACAAAGTAAATCGCCTTTGATTGTCCAACCGACCAACATCAAAATCAAACATGGAAACAGCCTTTGCCCCTAGAATGCTTGGTGCTTGATACACAATCAACTCATCGACCAAATCAGCCTCAATGAACGCACCAGCAACCTTAGCACCTGCCTCCACCAAAACATCATGGCATTGATGTTCTTGCACCAAAAGTGCTAATAATGAATGGATATCCTGATGCCAAATCATGGTATCAGGATTGCAAAACACCTGATAATCCATGGAACGGCTTAGTGTTTTGCTGCGGTCTAGCACGACAATTTTTGGGCTTGGAACATGGCAAGCTGGCACGCCAAGCTGGGTACTACGCACGGTCAATGATGGATTGTCAGCGATGATTGTGCCAGAACCTGTGATGATGGCGGCACTTTTTGCACGCAATTTTTGCACATCTTCTCGAGCCTCATCACCAGTAATCCACTTGGATTCTCCGTTTGCCATTGCCACCTTGCCATCTAAACTGGTGGCAATTTTTAGGCGTACATACGGCATTCCTGTTGCCATCGCCTTTAAAAATCCACGATTTAATGCAGCTGCCTGCTGATGAGCTACCCCAACCGTCACGGCAATACCAGCTTGTTGAAGCTTTGCAATACCACCGCCTGACACCTTAGGATTGCTATCTGTGCAAGCGATGACCACACGAGCAATACCAGCTTGCACAAGCGTATCAGCACACGGTGGCGTGCGTCCTGTATGGCTGCACGGTTCAAGCGTTACATAGGCAGTCGCCCCAGTCACATCATACCCCTGCTGATTGGCATGACGCAACGCAAACACTTCTGCGTGCGGCTCTCCTGCCTTGGGGTGAAATCCCTCTCCGATAATCCGCCCATCTTTGACCAGCACACACCCCACAGCAGGATTGGGTCTGGTGGTAAACTCTCCTTTTTTTGCTAAGGCAATGGCAAGCCCCATATAATAAGCATCATGGGGCAAAATCTGACCGTCCATTCATACTCCTTGTGGCTGCTTGATGCTAGCAAGCTCAGCCTGAAATTCATCAATGTCTTGAAAATCTCGATACACACTGGCAAATCGCACATAGGCCACCACATCAAGCTGTCTTAATTCATTCATGACCACCTCGCCAAGTATTTTACTGGGTACTTCTCGCTCGCCAGTCTTGCGTAATGCCTGCTCAATACGACTAATGGCAGCCTCAACCTCATCAGCACTGACTGGTCGCTTTTGCAATGGCAACGAAATTGAGCGGCGAAGCTTGTTTTGGTCATACGGCTCTATCAATCCGCTAGATTTCACCACTCGTGGCATCACCACTTCATAAATCTCAAAAGTGGTGAATCGTTCATGGCAAGAAGTACATTGACGGCGACGGCGAACCTGAGCTCCTTCGGCAGCCAATCGAGAATCCATCACTTTGGTATCTACTTCATTACAAAACGGACAATGCATATTCGCTCCAAATATTTTATTTTTTATCAATAATCTTGTGTAAGATTGGCAAAATTATTGATTAGAAATTATTATTTTCCAATACAAAAACTAGAAAAAATCTTACCCAATAATTCATCAGCACTCATCTGACCTGTAATCTCACCCAAGTCCTGCTGTGCCAATCGCAAACGCTCAGCCACTAATTCGCCTGCCATAAATACAGTTAATTCTTGATGTGCCTGTTCAAGATTTGCTCGGGTTCTTTTAAGGGCGTCAATATGTCTGGTGCGGGCAATCAGGCTATTTTCAGATGGATGAAATCCAACCTTTTCACACAAAGCATCAACCAAAGCATCAATCCCCCAAGAAGTTTCACATGAAACGGGGTAAATATTGATGGGCTGACAAGTTTCATGTGGAACAATATCGTCTTGACTTGCCAAAAGGTCGCATTTATTGGCAACGGGCATCAATTTTTGATGCAATATCTGGTCAATATCACCAGTAATGCTATCGCCAAACAGCTCTTTTGCCAAGTCAAGTGGCTTGCTTTCTTGGGTTATATCATACACCATCATCAGCACATCGGCTTGCTCAATGGCGGTTTTGGCACGCTCAATCCCAATCTGCTCCACCTTATCATCCGTCTCTCTAAGTCCTGCGGTGTCTGTCAAATGAATCGTCAAGCCATTTAGCACCAAAGTCTCTTCGAGCGTATCTCTGGTAGTACCTGCAATGTCGGTAACGATGGCTCGATTAGTGCCAGACAGTCGATTCAGCAGGCTTGATTTGCCAACATTAGGTCTGCCTGCCAGTACCACATGCACACCATCTCTGAGTAGCTGACCCTGTTTAGCGGTCGCCAAAATCTCATCAACACCTGACAAAATATCCATCAAGCGAGATTCAATCACGCCATCGGATAAAAAATCCACATCTTCTTCATCAGGAAAATCGATAGATGCTTCCACATACAGGCGTAAATTGGTCAATTTATCCAGCAATCGATTAATTTTATTAGAAAACTCCCCACTCAAAGAACGCATCGCACTGCTTGCCTGAGCAACAGAATTGGCACTAATCATGTCACTGATGGCTTCTGCTTGCACCAAATCTATCTTATCATTTTCAAAAGCTCGATACGAAAACTCACCCGCCTGAGCCTGTCTTGCACCCAGCTCAAACAATCTGGCAAGCAGCATGTTTTGTAACACAACACCGCCATGTCCTTGCAGCTCCACCACATCTTCGCCAGTAAATGAGTGTGGTGCCTGAAAATAAAGCACCACTCCCTCATCAATCACGCCTTGCTCTCCATAAAATTTGGCAAAATGTGCATGGCGAGGTTTTAGCTTGGGCAGTCCTGTGATTTGGCAACCAATTTGATAAGCGGTCTTGCCAGATAAACGAACAACCCCAACACCTCCTTGACCAATCGGCGTGGCAATGGCGGCAATGGTGGGTTTTTGGATAGTAATTTGGTTCATAATATTTGGGATAAAATGACAGTTAACCTGATATTGTAGCACTTTTTTGGTCATTTGGGGAAAATCACCGCTGGAATTTGAGCAATAAAAAACCCCGCCAAAAGGGCAGGATTTTTTTATCAATGGCGGTATTTAGCCTTTATTTTGCATTTGTTTTTCGACACGCTTATTCACCAAATGCTGATGCGTCATGCTAAACAAGTTGTTCACCGTCCAGTACAGCACCAAACCTGCTGGGAAAAACAGCATAAAACCTGCAAAGATAATCGGCATGATTTTCATCATTTTTGCCTGCATTGGGTCAGTTGGCTGTGGATTAAGCAGCTGCTGGATGAACATGGTAACCCCCATAAAAATCGGTAAAATAAACCAAGGGTCCATCGCTGATAAATCTTGAATCCATAAAATCCACGGAGCATGACGAAGTTCCACAGACTCTACAAGCACCCAATATAGTGCCAAGAAAATCGGCATCTGAATTAAGATTGGTAGGCAGCCCGCCATTGGATTGACCTTTTCATCACGATACAACTGCATCATCTCTTGGCTCATCGCCATGCGGTCATCGCCATGTTTGTCTTTTAAGGCTTGTAATTTTGGTGCAATGGCACGCATTTTTGCCATCGAAACATAGCTCTTATTTGACAACCACATCAACAAAATTTTGACAATCAATGTCAAAATAATGATTGACCAACCCCAGTTGCCCACAATCTTATGCACACCTTCTAAGGTTGCAAAAAGCACCTTAGAAATCGGCCACAAGAAACCATAATCCACCGTCTGATTCAATCCTGTTGCCACTTGTGCCAAATCAGCTTGAACCTTTGGACCTGCGTATAGGGTGTTTGTCAAAGTGATTTGTTTGTTTGCTGGAACATTTAAGATGGAGCTATTATAACCAATAAAATAGTCATTGCCATTGCTTTGGCTATAAAAATTGGCATCAAAATCTTTGGGCGTCCACGCAGAAACGAAATAATGCTGAACAATGCCAACCCAACCATCACGACTGCTTACATTAAGTTTCTCGTTGAAGTCAGCAAATTTTAGCTTATTATAAGGCTTATCAGGCGTTCCCCATGCACCACCTAAATAGGTCGCCATACTCAGCATACCTTTATCCTCAATGCCTGGGTCAGCACTGCCATCTCGCTTTAACTGTGCATACATTTGACCCTGCCAATCTTTGGCAGAATTATTATTGATGTTGTAGCTCAGTGTAATGGGGTATTGACCAGCAGTAAAAGTATAAGTCTTAGTGATGGTAACACCATCTTTTTGGTAGATGAGCGGTACTTGCAATGCACCTGCATTGGCATTCATCTGATAGCTATTTTTTGGACTGCTATAAGTTGGGCGACTTGTTGCAGTATCCACACCATCACGACCAATCAAGCCTGACTGTGCCACATACACACGCCCTTGCTCACTTTCAAGCAAAACAAACGGTTCTTTGCTGCCCAGTGTGGCACTATGGTCTTTTAGAGCGGCATATACGATATCACCACCCACAGGATTGATTTTGATGTCGTAGCGATCGGTTGAGACCGTGATGAAATTGGCATTATTTGGCGATACCACTTGCGTACTGGCGGTGGTTGCTGGCACATCACCTGCGTGCTGTATCGCTGGCACATCGCTACCTGCTTGCGTCATGGTTGTTGGCTGTACGCTGGTTGCAGGCTTTCCTGCATAATCATCTCGCCATGCCAAAATCAGCAAATAAGCTGTTATTAGCATCGCAACAATGATTAAAATCCTAAGAATTCTTTGCATAAATCAAATCCTATGTAGGCATATTTATGGTTTAAGCCGCACTCAAACCACCTGTGGGTTGATTATCTATCATAAATAAACCCTTTATTCTACTAAAAACAGCAAAGAATTGATAGATTTTTATGACATTTTGTAATCAAAGTATGGGAAATCAGTAAAGCTATCGTTATTTTAATTATTTTTTTTAAATTTTAAATTTATTATATCAGCATAATTGGTAAATGCCTTTCGCCAAGGTACGCCCAATGCTTGCCCACCAACATAGTGATAGCGATACAAATACATCGGCAATGGCACAAAATCAATGCCCGAACCGCCCCATGGATGACACCGACACACTCTGGTGACTGCCATTGGTAAACCCTTTTTAACACCATGCCAAACGATGGCCTGTTTGGCGTACGCTGAACAAGTTGGGTAATACCGACAGCGTGGTGGCGATAGTGGGCTGATGAATTTTTGATAAAACTCAATCAATTTTAGGATAATATTTTTTATCATATCTACAAAATATCAACCTAATTACTTGGATACATTTGTTTAATTTTTCTAAAAATTTCAGCCACCTCAGCACCGATGTCAAACTCCCTATCGTAGCCTTTTTTGACAATCATCACTACATCAACGGGGGATAAAGATGATTGAGTAAGACGAAAATGCTCTCTGGTTAGGCGTTTAAGGCGATTGCGATCAACGGCGTGTTTGAGCTTTTTTTTGGTAATAGCAAGTCCAAGTCTGGCAGTATTTGTCTGAGCCTTGCCCACAAACAATAGGCAATGCTCGCCATGGACTTTCTTAATTGGCTGGTCAAACACTTTTTTAAACTCATTGGGATTAAGCAGTCTATCGCTCTTATCAAAAGTGTATTGCTGGGTCATAATCATCATCTTTTCACAAAAGGGTAGAAAGATTGTAACATCATTGATGAATTTTGGGCAAAAAAAAGCACCAAAACTGGTGCTTTTTTCAATCATGCTTATACAGTCAAACGATGACGACCTTTTGCACGACGACGCGCCAAAACTTGGCGACCTTTTTTAGTAGCCATACGAGCACGGAAACCGTGAGTACGCTTGCGTTTTAGAACGCTTGGTTGAAAAGTACGTTTCATAATTCACCTTAAAGTGTCGGCACCATTATATCACTACAATGATGACTTATGTTGTTCATGAAAAATCATCAACAACCACGATTATTAACTAGTTAATGCATTTAATTAAGATAAATGCTTCGTAATTATAAAAAAAATTGATTAAAAAATCAAGCCTTTGTGAATTTTGCCTGTCACAAGCTTTACTTTTGATGATTATTTTGCTTAAAATCAGGCGTATTTTTTGATACTCTTTTGTAGATAAAAAATAATTTTATCCACAGTTTTTCAAAAACCCTTTTATTAAATTATATATAAAAAATAATGATAATAATATATGATAAAATCTGTGTATAACTAAAAAAATATAATTAAAATCATAAAGTTATCCTGTGGAAAATATTGTTAATAATGTGTTGTTAATTTGTGCAAAACCCATGATTTTGAGTTATCCACAGGATTTTCCATAAAGTTATCCACAGAAAAATAGTTTTGAAAAATACAGATTTTGTGTTATTATGTTTAAAGGTAAAAACAAGATTTGATAAAAGGTGTGGCGATGTATTGAATCAAGCCAACTTTTTTAAAATTTGATGACAATATGATGATGGGCTTTCATAAACATTTGAGGAACTTATGAGTCAATTATTTGACGATGAACAAATCCCTGTGATTGAGATTGGCGATGTCTGGCAGCAATGTCTGGCAGATTTGCAATTTGCCATGAAAGAGCAGGATTTTAATCAATGGATTCACCCATTGAGCATCAAGTTGTCGTCCAAAGTGCTGACTTTGACTGCACCCAATGCTTTATGGGTGCAGCACATCAAAGATCATTATTTGGCGGACATCAAAAGCAGTGTGTTCAAGCATGCACAGGGCTTGGTGGTTGAGGTCATCGTTGAAACGGTTAATTTGTCTGCCAAGACCGCCACTAAGACCGCCAAAAAAACAACCTTAGGCAAGCTGTTGGCACAAAGCGAGCAGCTAAATGAGTCATTTACCTTCGAGCGTTTTGTCAAGGGTAAGTCAAACAGTTTGGCGTACAATGCTTGTCATGAATTATCCAAAAAAGACTATAACAACAGTTATGGACCTGTGTTTTTATATGGGTCATCAGGGCTTGGCAAGACGCATTTGATGCACGCCATTGCCCATCGCTATCGCAAACACGGCAAGAGTTTTTGTTATTTTACCAAAGAGCATTTTTTTGAGAAAACCACCGAGGCATTTCGTGAAAACAAAATGGACGATTTTGTTAAGCAGATTTGTCAGGCGGATTTGCTCATTGTCGATGATGTGCATTTGTTTGATGGCAAAAGTGCACCCAAAGTCACCCAAATTTTGACGACTTTATTTGATACTTTTAGCAAGACAACCAAAAAACAAGTCGTGATGGCATCGGATAGACATCCAACTCAGATGAAAGGGTTTGACGATAGATTTTTATCCAGATTTTCAGGCGGGCTTTCATTGATGATTGAACCGCCTGACATGGAAATGCGAGTACAGATTCTGGACAAAAAAGCCTCGTTGATGGGTTTTGAGCTGCCCAAAGAATGTGCGTTGTTCATGGCACAAAATCTACCGTCCGATGTCAGAGGGCTAGAAGGTGCATTAAAACAGGTAGACATGATTGCCAAAATTCGTGGCGAGTCAGTCAGTTTGGCGTTGGTCAGCACCGCCATTAAGGATAAGATTGCCGCCAGAGCCAGAGCATTGAATGCTGAAAATATTCGTGATGTGGTGGCAGAATATTATGGCGTATCGTCAAAAGATTTGATGAGCAAAAAACGCATGCGTACCATCGCTCGCCCAAGACAGATGGCGATGGCACTCATTCGTGAGCTGACCAAAGATAGCTTCCCTGAGATTGGACAGGCGTTTGGCGGTCGAGACCACACCACCGTGATGCACGCTTGTGAAAAAATTGAGGAATTAAAGCTGACCGACCCAAGCATTGAGAAGGATTATAATTCCCTAAAAATGATGCTGGAATTTTCTTGAATTTGACCAATAAACCTTTTACCATAGTAAAAAGATAAACAAAGTGAGTTGTTATGAAATTAGTCATCAATAGAGATTTGCTGATTAAGGCGGTAAATCTGGTTGTAAAAGCGGCTGATAAACGCCATCGTTTGGCAATCTTGGCGAACATTAAAATTGAACTTAGTCCAGAGTTTTTGGTCTTGACAGGTTCGGACATTGAATTGGAATTGACGGTGCGTTTGCCAATCTCGCCTGATGTGTGCATTGAGGCGGGTTCAACCACCTTGCCAGCCGAGATGTTCTTTGGTATTTGTAAGTCATTATCCGATGAAATGGTGACCATCGAAGCACCGCAAGGCAGTCTAAGATGCCAAATCAGCAGTGGTCAAGGTAAGTACACGCTAAGTGCGTTGCCAGCCGATGATTTTCCAGATGTGGGTGCTGGTGTGCCGACCACCATTGTTAAGATTGCTCAGTCAGACTTGGTGGATTTGATTCATCGCACTCGTTTTGCAATGGCAACCCAAGATGTGCGTCATTATCTGACTGGCGTGTTGTTTGAGCTTGGTGGTGAACAGCTGACTGCCGTAGCAACAGATGGACATCGTTTGGCGATGGCGTATCGTCCATTGAATGAAACTTATGAGCCAACTCAGATGATTATTCCTGGCAAGGCGATTAGTGAATTGGAGCGATTGTTGCTTGAATTATCCAAATCAAGCAATGATGAGCAGGTGGTTGAGCTTGGGTTTAATGGCGAATACCTGCAAGTGGCTTTAACCTTGACTAGCGAAGAGCAGGTGGGTGTTGCAGCTGGTATGGAAGTGGGTTTGACCGCCCGTTTGATTGAGGGTAAGTTTCCCGATTATCGCCGTGTCATACCGACCGAAAATGACAAAAAAGTCTATTTTGACCGTGATGCAATGGCAGATGTGCTACGCCGTATTTCGATTTTAAATAGCAAAGAAGTGCCAGGCGTACTCTTGAATTTCTCATCGGCTGATACCCTTAAAATCGGTGTTGATGATAAACGCAGTAAAAGCCAAGCCGAAGAATTGCTGGCGGTCAGCTATCAGGGCGGTCCGATTGAATTATCATTCAATGAAAGCTATTTGCGAGCAGTACTTGGAGTCTTGGAGGGTAAGGTGTGTATCGAGATGAGCCAGCCAGGCTCTCCAACCTTGATTTATCAAGATGGCGATGAGTTTTATCGCCATGTCATCATGCCAATGCGTGTCTAAGCGTGATTCGCAAGTTACACATTCATCAGTTTCGTAATGTCAAGCAAGCAACCTTATCGCTTGCCAAGCATAATGTACTGATTGGCAAGAATGGTAGCGGAAAAACATCGCTGTTGGAGGCGGTGTTTTTGCTTTCTCGTGGCAAAAGTTTTCGACATCATGAACCCAAAAGATACATCAGTCATCACGCCACAGAGTGCATCGTTTGGGCGATGACTGATTTTTATCAGCCTTGCACACTCGCCATCAAAAAACAGATGGATTTGTCAGGAAAATCAGACACCACACTAAAATTTGATGATAAGACGGTGTTGGGGCAAAGCGTGCTAAGTAAGCATTTGCCCGTCCTTTTGATTGACCCTAGTAGCATGACTGTGTTGGACGAGGGGAGTGCAACTCGTAGGCAGATGCTTGATTGGCTGGTGTTTCATGTGAAACCTGATTTTTATGAACAATGGCTAAATTATCAAAGACTGCTAAAACAGCGAAATGCCCTGTTAAAGCAAGCCAATATTCGTCAGCATACCCACCAACTAACCGCTTGGGATAATCAGCTTTCTTTTTATGCTCATGCCTTACACGAGCATCGATTGCAGATTTTTGAGCAATGGCAGTTGGCATTTGAGCAGATGGTCAGTCGCCTGTTGCCAGCTTATCAAGATATGTTAAGTTTATCTTATCAGGCAGGTTTTGATGTTAGCACGCCATTATTGCACACTTTGACCGAACGCATTTGGCAGGATATTGAGCTTGGTTATACCAGAGTTGGCTCGCATCGTGCTGATGTTTCCGTTGTATTTAAGACGATGGACGAGCAGGGCAAAAAGGTGCGAGAGCAGGCAAGTCATGTTCTGTCTCGTGGCGAAAAAAAACTACTCATCACTGCCTTGAAACTGTCACAATTAACACTGATTTGTCAGTTAAACACCCAAGGCAATCAACTAAATCTACCTGTGGTGCTGATTGATGATATTGATGCAGAGCTTGACCAAAGGGCGGTATCAATGCTGCTGGATACGATATTATCATTGCCATGCCAAGTCATCATCACCAGTCTAAATCAAGAGATTTGCCAAGTTATTGATGATAAATTATCAATACTGTCGCCATCAGCCATTTGTCGTGTGTTTCATGTGGAACAAGGCGAGTTTTTGACCGCACAAACAGCACCCAATAATGATGCCAAAGATGAATAAAAAAGCCATAAATCAAGCGATTATCCGATGACTTTTGGTCAAAAAAATGCTATAATTTGGTCGTTCTTTTTATTAAGAAAACAGATAAAATCCCAAATTTAAAGGATATTTCATGACCGAACAGACACATGACAATCATCAAGTCGAAGAACAGGATTACAGCTCCAAGAATATTCGAGTCTTGCGTGGACTAGAAGCGGTGCGAGTGCGTCCTGGTATGTACATTGGCGATACGGACGATGGTACTGGCTTGCATCACATGGTGTTTGAGGTGGTGGATAATGCCATTGATGAGGCATTGGCAGGGCATTGTGATGAGATTAACATCATCATTCATGACGATGGCTCGGTGTCAGTGATGGATAATGGCCGTGGCATTCCTGTGGATATTCACCCAGAAGAAGGTGTGTCGGCAGCAGAGGTCATCATGACTGTGCTGCATGCTGGCGGTAAGTTTGACGATAATTCTTATAAGGTTTCAGGCGGTCTGCATGGCGTGGGCGTGTCGGTGGTGAATGCTCTGTCGAGTAAGCTGGTATTAAACATTTGGCGTGATGGCTTTGCTCATAGCCAATCATTTAGCGATGGTGTGCCAGATGCACCATTGGCACAGCTTGAACCCTCAACCAAGACAGGCACGCAGGTCAGATTTTATCCTAGTTTTGAGATTTTTAAGGGTGTGACCGTTTTTGATTATGATATTCTTGCCAAAAGATTGCGTGAATTATCATTCCTAAATTCAGGCGTTCGTATCGTACTGACTGATGAACGCACCGACAAGCACGAGGTGTTTGAACACAAAGGTGGTTTGTCCGAATTTGTCAGCTACATCAATGATGGCAAGCAGACTTTGAATGATATTTTTCATTTTACTGCTGATGGCAGTGATGGGATTGGTGTTGAGGTTGCGTTGCAATGGTCGGACAGCTACAACGAAAAAGTGTTGTGTTTTACCAATAACATTCCCCAAAAAGATGGCGGTACGCACCTGTCAGGCTTTCGTTCAGCTCTGACTCGTTGCCTCAATCATTATATGGATAGTGAGAATATTGGCAAAAAAGAAAAGGTGCAAGTGACGGGCGATGATGCACGAGAGGGCTTGGTGGCAATCATCTCTGTCAAGGTTCCAGACCCTAAATTTAGCTCCCAAACCAAAGATAAGCTGGTGTCTAGCGAAGTCAAATCAGCGGTCGAGACCACGATGCATGAACGCCTGTCTGAGTTTTTGCTTGAAAATCCAGCTGCCGCCAAGACCATTGCTGCCAAAATCATCGATGCTGCTCGTGCCAGAGATGCTGCTCGCAAAGCTCGTGAGATGACCCGCCGCAAATCGGCGTTGGACATCGCAGGTCTGCCTGGCAAATTGGCAGATTGCCAAGAAAAAGACCCTGCATTATCCGAATTATACATTGTCGAGGGTGATTCGGCAGGTGGTAGTGCCAAACAGGGGCGTAATCGCAAAATGCAGGCGATTTTGCCACTCAAAGGTAAGATTTTGAATGTAGAGAGAGCCAGATTTGACAAGATGCTATCTTCGGCAGAAGTTGGCACGCTCATTACGGCACTTGGCACGGGCATTGGTCGTGAAGAATACAATCCTGACAAACTTCGCTATCATAAAATCATCATCATGACCGATGCTGATGTGGACGGTAGCCATATTCGTACATTGCTTTTGACTTTCTTTTTTCGTCAAACGCCAGAACTGGTTGAGCGTGGACATATTTACATCGCCCAACCACCGTTGTACAAAATCAAAAAGAATAAACAAGAGCTGTACCTAAAAGATGATGAGGCATTGAAATCATATTTATTATCATCAACCATCGATGATAATCAACTATTCTTGGATAAAGACACCCCAGCGGTGACAGGTGTGGCACTAGAAAAGCTGCTTAATGATTATAACCATAGCCAAGTCATCAAGAGTCGTTTGCAATCGAAGTACCCTGCTGCTTTGCTTGATGCCTTAGCTTTAATCGATAAATTTGATGTCAATGCCATCAATAATCAGGCAGCAGTACAGGCATGGGCGGATAAATTGCAAGCCAAATTGCGTGAGTTTTTGGGCGATGAGCCGACTGTCACGCTAGAAACATTTGGCGAGGAAAAACAGCAATTCTTGCCAAGAGTAACGATTTATCAGCATCGTCTGCCACATCATTATCTGCTTGATTTGGGCTTTTTGGCATCAAGTGAATATGCACGCTTTATGAGACTGTCTGGTGCATGGAATACGGTGCTTGGTGCACAGGCTTTCTTGCGTCGAGGCGATAAAGACATTGCCATTAGAGATTTTCATCATCTTTGGAATCAGTTGATGCACACCGCAAGACATGGCATTGCTGTGCAACGATACAAAGGTTTGGGTGAGATGAACCCTGACCAACTGTGGGAGACAACCATGGACCCAGAAAATCGCAATATGTTGCAGGTTACTTTGCAAGATGCGATTGAGGCGGACAGAATGTTTGCCTGCCTGATGGGCGATGATGTTGAACCACGCCGAGCGTTTATCGAAGAAAACGCTCTGAACGCTGAGATTGATGCTTAAAATAAATAAAAAAGCAGGCTTTTAGGTCTGCTTTTTATTTTGCACCAACCGAGCCTATGCGTTAAAATGTGGTTCGATTGGTATGTTGATTTGTACTGATTTATTTTATCAGTCTTTTAAAGAAAGGAAAAATATTTCATAAAATCTTAGATTTAGTGAGAAATCTTGCCAGTCAAATATTTGATTATCACCACCCAGCCAATATTGCTGCTCAACCTCGGCAACTTTCATAAATCTACCCTTACCAAATTTGGTAGGGCGAGAAATGTGAAGTGAAACATAGTGCTTTTCTGAAAATGCATCGGCTTTGGATAATAAATAATCGCTAAATTCATTGCGTTTTTGAGAGCGAATATTTTCATCATCAACGAAAATGCCAAACACTAAGCGAGTTTGATGAAAAGCCATGACAATTTTATGCCCTTGCCACTGTGATTCACGCCAATCAATCGCCCAAAAACCACCATTTTTATTATCAACATAATCCCACCAAATAGGATTGGCATGGCTTGTTTCAAGCAGCATAAAGAACCCTTGCCAACAATAATGATCCCAGTCTTTAATTGGAAGGGTAAGATAAGCATCTGATCTATTTTGTATGGCTTGTAAGTGTTCAAAATAGGCTTGGAAAATGTCATTTTTAATATGTTTGTACCTATTAAACCTATTTAAAAGCATTTCTCTTGATATGGATGCGTAACCAAAGGGAGATATTTTTTTTAAATTCTCCCAGTTCTTGTCAAGATGATACTGTGATTCATTGCCAGTTTTTAGATAGACTAAGCAAAATCCACTCCAGTCTTGCTGCTGTTTGGCAAATTTGTAGTAGCGAGCGAGTTGGTCGTTGTGCTGTTTGCTATTCGTTTTGCTTTCTATCAGAATTCTAAATCCGTCATTGATGATAACCATAATGTCAATATTGTGATATTGACGCACAACCTCAACTTTGTTAATGTTGTAAAGTTCAAACCCAACAGCAGTAATGTGAATCATGGTGTAAACCAAATCTTGGGCGAGGTCGTGCAAATCTTTAAAGTCGTTTTGGTATTTTTTATCAGCAAAACTGAGTAGCCATGCAAAAAATGCATCTTGACTTAGCTCACTAGTGGCGAATGAAAAAAGATTTGGGGGGGGGTGGTCATGTTGCGTCCTTAAAAATGAAGTTTAAGCGTACATATTACACCATTTATTGTTCGCTAAACAACCAAAAAAATGCTAAAATATCCCAAAATATCTCTATCGTTTTACACACCAAAGGACCGCTTAAATGACCCAAAACATCACCACCGACCGCATTTTAATCCTAGATTTTGGCTCACAATATAGCCAGCTCATCGCCCGCCGTGTGCGAGAAGCAGGCGTTTATTCTGAAATGTACGCCTATGACGCAAGCGATGACGAAATCCGTGCATTCGCCCCAAAAGGCATTATCCTATCAGGCGGGCCTGAGAGCGTGTACGCTGACAATAGCCCCAAAATCCCACAAGCCGTGTTTGAGCTTGGCGTGCCTTTGCTTGGCATTTGCTACGGCTTTCAGGCGATGACCGCCCAGCTGGGTGGCGTGGTGGAAGCAGGCGATGTCAAAGAATTTGGCTATGCCAAAATTGACATCTCCCAAGCTGACAAACTGCTTGCCAATATGGCGGACGAACACAACCAATCACAAGTGTGGATGAGTCACGGCGACAAAGTGACCAAATTGGCGGACGGATTTAGTGTTACTTCTAGTACGCCTAGCTGTCCGTATGCGTCTGCCTCTGATGAAAGCCGTCATTTTTATGGGGTGCAATTTCACCCAGAAGTAACCCATACCGATAAAGGCGAAACCTTGATTTCAAACTTTGTCCATAGCATTTGTGGTTGTGGCAGTCTGTGGAATAGTGAGAATATCATTGAACTTCGTATCAAACAACTCCAAGAACAAATTGGCAACAGCGAAGTCTTACTTGGCTTATCAGGCGGTGTGGATTCATCAGTGGTAGCAGCGTTGTTGCACCGTGCGATTGGCGATAAATTGACCTGCGTCTTTGTGGACAATGGTTTGCTGCGTCTCAACGAAGGCGACCAAGTAATGCAAATGTTTGCCGAGAATATGGGCATTCGGGTGATTCGTGCCGATGCCGAAAATCGCTTTTTGACCGCCCTTGCAGGCGTAACCGACCCAGAGGCTAAGCGTAAAATCATCGGACGAGAATTTATTGAAGTATTTAGCGAAGAAGCCAGAAAACTAGACGGTATCAAGTTTTTGGCACAAGGCACGATTTACCCTGATGTCATTGAGTCCGCCAAATCCAAACAGGGCAAAGCCCACGTGATTAAATCACACCACAATGTTGGCGGTTTGCCTGACGATTTAGCCTTTGAATTGGTTGAGCCTTTGCGTGATTTATTTAAAGACGAAGTGCGTAAACTTGGCGTGGCTCTTGGCATTCCGTACCATATGATTTATCGTCATCCGTTCCCAGGGCCGGGCTTGGGCGTACGCATTTTGGGCGAAGTCAAAAAAGAATATGCCGACATTTTGCGTGTGGCGGACGATATTTTTATGCAGGAGCTTCGTGCGTCTGGTTGGTATGATAAAACCGCCCAAGCCTTTGCCGTATTCCAACCTGTCAAATCAGTGGGTGTGGTTGGCGACGGTCGCCGTTATGCGTGGGTGATTGCATTGCGTGCCGTTGAAACGGTGGACTTTATGACCGCTCGTTTTGCTCATTTGCCATATGACTTGGTAGATAAAATCTCAACCCGTATTATGAATGAAATCACCGATGTTTCTCGTGTGGTGTATGATGTAAGTAGCAAACCGCCAGCGACGATTGAGTGGGAGTAAACCAAAAAACCGTCAAGAAATTGGCGGTTTTGTTTTTTTTAAGTTAAAAGAGTGAAATAATGAAAATGATGATGATTTGTTGATGATATGAAGATTGTCGGGCTGTATTTGGGTCAATATGGATTTGCAAAGTGTAAACATTGGTCAATTCAATCAGATGTCTAAGTGTTGCTTGGCTTAAAAGGGTTTTTGGATAACCGAAAAGCTGCTTGGAGCAATGCAGGGAGCGTGTGTCATTTAAAAAAATGGGCAAATCATCAAAAAGTGACAACATCATCGCTCAAATCATTAGCAAATTGATTGATTTTTATACAATTATCAGTAAATCTTAACCAAAAACTTGTCCATGATGGATTTTTCGTCTATGATGGGCGAAAATTATCACAATGCGAGTCGTATGATGAAAAAACTTCTTTTAGCAACAATGGTGCTGATGGGTATGTCTGCTAATGCACAGGTGGTTACCTATTATGGAGCAGGCTTTCATGGTAAAAAAACCGCCAGTGGCGAACGCTTTAACCAAAATGCCCTGACTTGTGCCAGTAATTCACACAAATTTGGTACTCGACTAAAAGTAACCAATGTCAAAAATGGTAAATCTGTCATTTGTCGTGTCAATGACCGTGGTGGATTTAGCAAGTACGGTATTTCGCTGGATTTGTCCAAAGCAGCATTTGCTAAAATCGCTCCGCTGTCTCAGGGTCGTGCCAGAGTAACCATCACGCCTGTGCGTGATGTGCCAGCGGTTGCACCAGTGGTGGAGCAGGCAGAGGTGATGGCGTCAAATCAAGCTAATAGCGAGCAGGTGGAGCAAGCGTTACCTGCGATTGAGCCGTTGAGCATTTCTCAGACGGTCACCATTACTTTATCCAGCAACACCAGCGAGCAATAAATGACTCTAATTGTAGAAGATATTGAGATTGGCACTGGCAAAACAGCCGTAAAGGGTGCGTTAATCAGCACGCAGTACACAGGCAAACTGGCTGATGGCACGATATTTGACTCGTCAGTCAGTCGTGGCAAGGCGTTTGAATGCGTGATTGGCACAGGGCGAGTCATCAAAGGCTGGGATTTGGGTGTGTTAGGCTTTACTGACGATGATGTTCAGGTTGCCCCAATGAAAGTTGGTGGCAAACGCCGTTTGGTTGTGCCAGCACATTTGGGTTATGGTGAACGTGCGATTGGTAAAATCCCGCCAAATTCAACATTGTATTTTGAGATAGAATTGTTGGAAGTTCGCACTCGTGATGACTAAGCCTAAGATTGATACAGGCATCTATCGACACTATAAGGGCAATCTATACCAAGTACTTGGATTGGTTCGCCATAGTGAAACGCAAGAATGGCTGGTGTTGTACCAGCCATTGTACATTGATGAGCCTGTATCAGAAAAATTGTGGGTCAGACCTGCTGCGATGTTTACTGAATTAGTGCTGGTGTCGGGCGAATATTTGCCTAGATTTGCCCTGCTAAATACACAATAAAAAACATCAAAAAGCTAGTTATCACTCATAAAGATTGTTATAATAAATTCCTACTGATGGCATTTTTAATAACAAACCAGTTTGGTTTGGGGTTAAAGGTGCTTTTTTCTTTGAATCTTGGCGATGTAGATGCTCGCCAAAATGACGGAGGTTTTTTATGATTAAAATTGAACAATATTTTAGCCAAGCACAGTGGCAAAAATTCACCGATGCTGCACAAGGTCAAGAAACTCCGTTACTTGTTGTGGATTTAAGTCGCATCAAGGCAAAGTACGAAGAGATGGTGGCACTATTTCCTAAGGCAAAAATTCATTATGCCATGAAAGCCAGCCCTGCTGTTGAGGTGGTGAAATATTTGGCAGATTTAGGGTCAAACTTCGACTGTGCATCTATTTATGAACTTGATAGAGTGTTGGATTGCGGTGTGGAACCTGAACGCATTTCGTATGGCAACACCATTAAAAAGGCGGAGCATGTTAAGTATGCCTTCGAAAAAGGCATCAAACTATACGCCACAGATTCTAAATCTGACCTAATCAATATTGCTAAGCATGCACCAGGCTCAAAGGTGTTTGTGCGTATTTTGGTACATGGGGCGGATACCGCAGAATGGCCATTGTCTCGTAAGTTTGGTTGCCACCCTGATATGGCGATTGATTTGCTGGTGCAAGCCAAAAATCTGGGTCTGATTCCCTATGGCATCTCATTTCATGTAGGCAGCCAACAAAAAGATGTGGCAGCGTGGGACGATGCACTTGCCAAAGTCAAATATATGTTTGACTGGATGAAGTATGAAGAGGGTATCAAGCTGCAAATGATTAACTTGGGCGGTGGTTTTCCAACCAATTACATCAGTGAAGTAAACCCAGTCAGCGTGTACGCCGAAGAGATTCATCGTTATTTGTCAGAGGATTTTGATGAAGATGAAATGCCAGAGATTATCCTAGAACCAGGTCGTTCCATGGTGGGCGATAGTGGTGTATTGGTGTCAGAAGTGGTGCTAATCAGTCGTAAGTCTCGCACCGATTTGACTCGTTGGGTCTATACTGATGTGGGGCTGTTTCAGGGGTTGATTGAGACTTTGGGAGAGGCGATTAAATATCCTGTTTATACCCCAAAAATGGAAACCGCCACCGAAAAAGGTACAGTGATTTTGGCAGGACCGACTTGCGATAGTACGGACATCATGTACGAACACGCTGCTTACAAACTACCCCAAGATTTAGAAATTGGCGATAAGTTGTACTGGCTAACCACAGGGGCTTACACCAATTCATATTCATCGGTGGAGTTTAACGGTTTTCCGCCACTAAAAGTCAAGTATATTGAGTAAGTAGGTCTGGTATGTTTCACATGAAACATGGCAACAATGACCAAAAGTTTGCAACCCGCTCAATGGGCATGGTGCTATTGATGATGGCTGTCGGTCTGTCTGCATGTAGCACGCATCAGGTGAATGCACACCCAAAACATTGGGCGGTCTTGATGGATAAATCAGCCAACTTTTATCAGGTTGATGATAAACTCTATCGAAGCGAGCAGCCAATCATCGATGATAAACCGTTGATTTTGGATAATAACATCAAGACTGTCATCAATTTGCGATATTTTGACCGTGATGATGACCAGCAAGTGTTTCGTGATGGCTCGGTTGTTTTGCTCAATGAGCCACTATTGGCGTGGCGTATTTCTCCCAAAGATTTGGCTCGGGTTTTGTATGCCATCAGATATGCCCAACAAGATGGTGCGGTGTTGGTGCATTGCTATCATGGTGCTGATCGCACAGGTATTGTGGTGGCAATGTATCGCATCATCTATCAACATTGGTCGATTGATGAAGCCAAAAAAGAGATGCAAAATGGTCATTTTGGCTATCACGCCATTTGGAAAAATATTGACAGATTGCTGACCGATGTCAAAGTGTGGCAGGTTCGAGCTGAGCTTGCTAAATTAGAACAAGCAGATAATAGATAGTGAGTTTTATGCAGTTTTCAAAATTTGGTCAAAAATTTACCCAAGACAGTGCCATCTTACAGTTGATGGACGACTTAGGCAATGCGTTAAATAGCGACCAACCCATCAACATGCTGGGTGGTGGCAATCCTGCCAGCATTCCTAAGCTCAATGAAGTGTATCAAGAAATATTGCAAGACATCATCGAGCAACATGATGCCTTGGAGAGTATTGCCAATTATTCCACCCCGCAAGGCGATGCTAAGTTTATCCAGACTTTGGTTGAGTTTTTTAATCGTCATTATGATTGGAAACTGACCGCGGATAATATTGTGCTGACCAATGGGTCGCAAAATGCGTTTTTTTATCTATTTAATTTGTTTGCAGGGCAGTTTGCTGACGGTACCAACAAATCCATCTTGTTGCCCTTAGCACCTGAGTATGTGGGCTATGCTGATGTGCATATCGATGGCGTGCATTTTGTGGGTGTTAAGCCTATTATTCGTTCAGCCACGCATGAGGGTCGTGAAGGATTTTTTAAATATCAAATTGATTTTGAAGCCCTTGAAAATTTAGAAGAATTAAAAAATGGCACTATCGGAGCGATTTGCTGCTCTCGTCCAACCAACCCAACAGGCAATGTCTTGACCGATGATGAGATGCAAAGACTGGCTCAGATTGCCAAGCGGTATCAAGTGCCATTGATTGTGGATAATGCTTATGGCATGCCGTTTCCTAATGTGATTTATCCTAAGACGACCTTGTCATGGAATCCAGATACGGTGCTGTGTTTTAGTCTATCCAAAGTGGGTTTGCCAGGAGCCAGAACAGGCATTATTGTCGCCAATCCACAGATTGTGCAAGCAATCAGCAATATGAATGCGATTGTCAATCTTTCTCCGGTGCGTTTTGGGGCAGCGGTTGCAACACCGCTTTTTGCCAATGACCGCATCAAAGAGCTGTCAGATACGGTGATTCAGCCGTTTTATCATGGGCAAGCTGCTTTGGCAATTCAGCTGTTGCAGAAAGAATTTGCCAATTTTCCAGTCAAAATTCATAAACCCGAAGGGGCGATTTTCTTGTGGGTATGGTTTGAGGATTTACCAATATCGACCACCAAACTCTATGAAATCTTAAAAGAACAAGGCACGCTCATCATTCCAAGCGAGCATTTCTTTGTTGGCGTGGATACCAAAGATTATCCGCACGCCACACAGTGCATTCGCCTATCCATCGCCCAAGACGACCAGACACTCAAAGACGGTATTGCAACCATTGGCAGGGTTGTGCGAGAACTCTATGCGATGCAGTAATAAAAATAAAAATCCGCCATTTGAGCGGATTTTTTAGGTGGTTTTTTAGGCTGGTTTTGTAGCTGCCGTCACCACAATCTCCACAAGCCAGTTTGGATTGACCAGATTGGCTTGCACGGTGGCACGGGTGGGCGGAACATTACCCTGTATCCACGCCTTGTACTCGGCATTAAATTTATCAAAATCATTTAAATCTTTGATAAACACTTGGGCGGTCAAAAGGCGAGATTTGTCCGTGCCTGCTTTGGCAAGGGCTTTGTCAATATTAGCAAGAACCTGCCGAGTTTGCCCAACAATATCAAGGCTGTCATCATCAGGCACTTGCCCTGCCAAATATACCACGCCATTATAAACAGCGATTTCGGCAATGGTTTCGTTGCTGTCTAGTTTAATGATTTCACTCATAAAAGTTACCTACATTGATTAAAGAGTTAATTAAATCCAATGGTTTTAAACCAAATGCCTTCATCAAAAATTCTTAAATTTTTGTCTTGTAAAGGCAATAGCCAATTACCAAATTTATCTAATATACCATATTTACCATTATGATGTCGCACAACAAAAACGGCATTATCATCAAGCATAAAAGTATAATCGGTAATGGTTTGATATTCAAAAGGCAAAATAACATTGCCCTGATAATCCAATAAGCCCATGTGTTTTATTTCTTCTTTATTGGATTTTTCTAAGGTGGCAATGATAACATTGTCGGCTAAATCCAAATTATCATATTGGGGCGGTATGACAAAATGCCCATTTTTATCAACAACGCCTTGCAAATTTTTATTTTTATGACTGATAAAAACCGCATAACCTTTATCATTAAAATTATAAAAATCGCCAGCCAAATCCTTAAATAATTCTTTGCCTGTTTTATCAATCACTCGCCTACCAGAAAGGCTATTGGGAAATAAAAAATCGGATAAGCCAAATTGTGATTTGGCAATTTCATATTCTTTGGCTTGGTGTTCGTTATTGGGCAAAAAAGTATAAGAAAACCCGTGATTATCAAAATTGTAACTATTAGAATTATTGGTAATTAGGTTTGGCTCAATGACCCAATCACCTGTGCGGTCAATAAAGCCATAATAAGGGCTGTTTTTCTCTTCACTAACCGCCATTAACTCATTAGTAAATGCCACTTGTGCATTATTGCTATCAAAATTCATCTCACGAGAATTGGGAAAGTAAAATTTAACGGGAATTTTGATACTTTCCGACATATCCATAAAACCAATTTTGTCTATATGCTTATCATTGTATTGTTCATCAATGGCAACATTCTGAATGGCGACAAAATCTTGTTCATCAGGAAGTGAGAGTAACTGCCTACCTTTTTGTGGTGTAATTAGCCATTCGCCTTTATCGTTAATAATGCCATTATGGTCTGACAAGTAAGCACCACACGGCTCGGCAAAGCCAATGTTGCCATATTTTGAGTGCTTTTCAAAACCTTTAAAAAAATCAAATTCCCCTGCTGTACTACCATCTTTAAAAACAAAACTCCAACACCTTTCATAATTATCATCAATTTTTTTATAAAATTGATAAATGGATAAAATATGATTGGGTAAGGGTTTTGCAAAAGAGCGATGGTCATCATTCAAATCATTAAACTGGGGTGGAATAACCCAATTGGCATCATCATCAATAAAGCCCCATTTGCCATTTTCGTCCCTTGCACCAATAACCCCAAGCTCTCGCTCGCCAACATTTTGAAAACGAGACAGCTTGGCAATCTTTTTATCGGTTAAAGGTGTTTGTTTGCCAGTTTTGCGATTGATTAAAGACAAATAACTATTGATAATAACATTTGTTTTATAACTGTACTCTCTATCTTCTTCACTTAATTGATTGATTTTTTGTTCTATTTCAGAATTAACTTTTGCAAGCTTTTCCTTATCATTAATATCGGGATAATCAAGCATTAAATTGGGTAATTCATATTCTGAATAAGGTATAGTGCTTGCTTGTGATTTTAAAAATTGACCATCTAATGTGTAGTAGTCGGTATATTCTTTGTTGTCATTTTCATAAATACCAACCCATTTTCTATCCTTATTGCCATCAATATCATCATTATTTTGGATAATGTGCTGATATTTTGTGGGAATAATGGTTTTGCCATTAGCGGTAATGATGCCAACAACTTCTTGGTCGTCTTTTTTATCAAATATTTCAAAAAATACCGAATTGGCAAAGGCAATATTGGCAAACAACAAACAACTTGATAACAAAAATTTTAACATAACCAATTACCGATAACGCTCAATATTAAGCCCATCAATCTTAATCTGTGTCGGCTGACCTAAAATAATATCAGAAAGCAACTTACCAGAACCACACGCCATCGTCCAGCCCAGCGTGCCGTGTCCTGTGTTGATAAATAAATTATCAAACTTGGTCGCTCCGATGATGGGTGTGCCATCTGGGGTCATTGGACGCAGTCCTGTCCAAAATTTGGCATTGGGCAAGTCGCCTCCGTCAAATAGGCTCTTTGTAACCATTTCCAGTGTGGCACGGCGAGCAGGGTTTAGGGATTTGTCAAAGCCTGATAGCTCTGCCATTCCGCCCACACGAATCCGCTTATCAAAGCGAGTAATGGCGATTTTATAAGTTTCATCAAGCACGGTGGAAACAGGGGCTTTTGTTTCGTCCACGATTGGCACGGTTAAGGAATAACCTTTGACAGGATACACAGGCAAATCAAGCCCCAAATCCTTTGCCATTGCCCGAGAATAGCTCCCTAACGCCAAGACAAAACCGTCTGCCGTCAAGGTTTCGCCATTTGCCACCACGCCTGTAACTTTTTGATTATCAAAGATAATTTTGTCAATGACGGTGTTAAATTTAAATTCTACGCCCAAAGTTTTAGAGTGTTCGGCAAGGCGTTTGGTAAATAAATGACAGTCGCCTGTTTCGTCATTGGGTAGTCTTAGACCGCCCAAAAGCTCGGCACTGGCATAAGCGAGGGCGGGTTCAGCACGCACAAGCCCATCTTTGTCCAAGACTTCATAAGGTACACCGCACTCATCAAGCACTTTGGTATCTAGTTTCATTGCTTCAAGCTGAGCAGGTTTACGAAAGAGCTGTAAAGTTCCGCCTGTGCGGTGTTCGTAATCAATGCCAATTTCATCACGCAAAGCACGGATACAATCTCGGCTGTATTCGGCAACTCGCATCATGCGTTCTTTGTTAATCTCGTATTTTTGGGCGTTGCAGTTGGCAAGCATTTGTTTCATCCACGAAAGCTGAAAGCCTGTGCCGTCAGGAGAAATGGCAAGGGGAGCGTGCTTTTGGAACAGCCATTTGACCGCTTTCATTGGAATGCTTGGAGCTGCCCAAGGCGTTGAATAGCCGGGCGAAATCTGCCCTGCGTTGCCAAAGCTTGTCTCTTCGGCAACATTGGCACAGCGGTCAATGACGGTAACTTTTGCCCCAGATTTGGCAAGATAATAGGCGGTGGTTGTGCCGATGACTCCGCCCCCTAAGACAATGATATTCATATCCCACCTCCAACATTACACGAAAAAACATTCATAGAATTGCCATCATAACATGTATTGGTGGGTTTTTTAATTATTTTATCTTGAATAAAAGTGGTCTTTTGATTAAAAATACCAATCTGGCTAAATGTCTAATTTGCCTAAAAATTGTGCTACAATAAACACAACTTGACGGAGTGCGGTTTTTGCTGTGCAAATAAAAACCGCTGAGAGCCATTGGCAATCCGTTGAACCTGATGCGGTTCGTACCGCCGTAGGAAATCAAGTTTTCAAAATCTTACAAAGTCTTTTAATGATTGGTATTACATCAATCATACTTTTTCATCATAAGATTTTTGATGGCTTGATTTGTTTATTAGCCATTTAAAAAGGAAATTATGATGAGCCAAATCGCAAATCAATCCCCAACCGAACTTATCAACCAGCACGAACAAGATGCCAAAGATTTAACCCGTATCTTGCCTGCTTCCAAAAAAGTCTATGTAACAGGTTCACGAGACGACATTCGTGTGCCATTTCGTGAAATCTCCCTGACTGATACGCCCACAGGGCTTGCCAAAGACGGCTTTGAACAAAATCCCCCCATTTTGGTTTATGATACTTCTGGCGTTTATACCGACCCAAGTGTGAGTATTGATTTAAATCGGGGCTTACCCAAACTGCGTGAAAACTGGATTGCCGAGCGAGATGACAGCGAAGTCTTGCCCAGTTTAACATCGGATTTTGGTAAGGCACGATTAAATGACATTCGCACCGCAGATATTCGCTTTGCTCACATCACCAAACCACGCCGAGCCAAGAAAGGCAAAAATGTAACCCAACTGCACTACGCACGAGCTGGCATTATCACCCCTGAAATGGAATATATCGCCATTCGTGAAAACCAAAAACAGCGCGAGGGCGTGGATATGCGTCAGCACAAAGGCGAAAACTTTGGGGCAAATAACCTAACAGAAATTACCCCAGAATTTGTGCGTCAAGAAGTTGCTAGTGGGCGAGCGATTATCCCTTGTAACATCAATCACCCAGAAAGTGAGCCGATGATTATTGGGCGAAATTTTTTGGTCAAAATCAATGCCAATATCGGCAATTCCGCCCTAGGTTCGTCCATTGATGAAGAAGTTGCCAAGATGACTTGGGCAACTCGCTGGGGAGCCGATACCATTATGGATTTATCAACGGGTAAAAATATTCACGAAACAAGGGAGTGGATTATCCGCAATAGCCCTGTACCGATTGGTACAGTGCCGATTTATCAAGCCTTAGAAAAGGTAAATGGCGTGGCAGAAGACTTGACTTGGGAGATTTTTAAGGATACACTCATTGAGCAAGCCGAGCAAGGCGTGGATTATTTTACCATTCACGCTGGTGTGCTACTTCGCTATGTGCCACTCACCGCCAATCGCTTGACGGGCATCGTCTCTCGGGGTGGCTCTATTATGGCTCAGTGGTGTCTGGCTCATCATAAAGAAAACTTTATTTATGAGCATTTTGATGAGATTTGTGAAATTGCCAAAGCCTATGATGTCTCGTTTAGTCTGGGCGATGGACTTCGCCCTGGCTGTATCCAAGATGCTAATGACGAAGCTCAATTTAGCGAGCTTAAAACCTTAGGCGAGCTGACCAAACGAGCGTGGGAGCATGATGTACAAGTGATGATAGAAGGGCCAGGACACGTGCCTATGCACATGATTAAAGAAAATATGGAGTTGCAGTTAGAACACTGCGGAGAAGCCCCCTTTTATACGCTAGGACCTTTGACCACCGACATCGCACCTGGTTATGACCACATCACCAGTGCAATAGGGGCGGCGATGATTGGCTGGTATGGCACGGCAATGCTGTGCTATGTTACGCCAAAAGAGCATTTGGGCTTGCCCAACAAAAAAGATGTCAAAGACGGTATCATCACTTATAAAATCGCCGCCCACGCTGCCGACCTTGCCAAAGGACATCCGTCCGCTCAGGTGCGAGATAATGCCCTGTCTAAGGCACGATTTGAGTTTCGCTGGGAAGACCAGTTTAATCTATCGCTAGACCCAGATACGGCAAGGGCAATGCACGATGAAACCATGCCCAAAGAGGCTCATAAATCGGCTCATTTTTGCTCGATGTGTGGGCCAAAGTTCTGCTCAATGAAAATTACCCAAAATGTGCGTGAATACGCCAAAGGTATGGAAGAAATGAAAGAGAAATTTGCCGAGCAAGGGAGTGAGCTGTACTTAAAAGCCTAAATGTATCTCAATAAAAAAACAAAGCCGTTTTTTGATGGCTTTGTTTTTTTGTGGAGCGGTTTGAATTATTGTAATCTCATCACAGCCTCTTCGCCGCAAGAATCATAGTCAATATTACCTTGACTGTCAGTTAGGGCAATTTGTCGGCGATTTAACACTTTAAAATACCGACCTTCTGAATCTTCCATCACTGTGCGATACTTGCCTTGATATTCGACCATTCCCACTCTGTTTGTTTTATTGCTGACCGTATAGATTTTGGCATTGCCATTCTTTTTGATTTCCAGATAATGAGTGTAGCCCATACCGCTGATGCAGTAGCTCCAAAACTGCTTCTTGCCCACAAAAGGCAGATTGCCATTTGCTAAAACAGTCATGGGTAGGGTAAATGCTAGAATTGCCAGTAGCTTTTTCATGATAAATTCCTTGATAAACACAAAGAACATAAAAATTTATTATCGTTTTTTTTTTGGATTGTCAAGCGATACACTATTATTAGAAAAGTTGTTTTATTTATACTATTTTGGTTTGATAGATGAATACTTTGTCAATAAGGCGTGTCTAAAAATCTGCTATAATATGAAAAAATTAAAAAATAGGTAAAGAGAATGTCTTTTTTTTCGTATTTTGAAAAACGCCTAGACTCCTATCCAGACATTAACCTGCCTAAGTATTCAGGTGGACTGTTTTCGTTCATTTATGCTTGTACAGTAGGCTATCGTGGCTGGCTACTTTTGTTTACGGTATTAACCGCAATCTCTGGGCTTTATTGGGCATTTATTTATTCATGGGTGGGGCAAATTGTTGATTGGCTAGGTATGTATAGCCCACAGGAGTTTTGGCAAACCAAAAAGACTGAGCTGCTAACCATGCTTGCCATTACCGCCATCATTCCTATGGTTCTTTTATTTGAAACCACCATTCATCATCAGGTGCTACAAGGTGTTGTACCGATGAGACTTCGCTGGATTTTTCATCAGCATATGCTAGGACAGTCCATGCAGTTTTATCAAGATGAGTTTTCTGGTCGAGTTTCTGCCAAAGTGATGCAAACTGCTTTGGCGGTGCGTGATGTGGCGATGACGCTCATTGGTGTATTTGTATTCATTGGTACTTTTTTGGTGGGGGCTGGCACGGTGCTGGTCAGCATTCATCCGCTACTTGCTATACCTTTTGTGGCGTGGGTGCTGATGGTGGTTGGTCTTTTGGTGTTTTTATTGCCAAAATTACAAAAAGTCAGCCAAGAGCAGGCGGACGCACGAGCTTTGATGACAGGACGCATCACCGATGCCTATGCCAACATCAGCACGGTCAAGCTGTTTAGTCATTCTCGCCGTGAGCTGTCTTATGCCAAAGAAGCCATGCAGCATTTTTTGGGTAAGGTGCATAACCAGATGCGTCTGGTCTCCATTCTTGAAATTTTGGTGTCTTTGATTGCAGTCATCACTGTATCGGGCAGTATCGCCATGAGTGTGTATCTGTGGTATACAGGCGTGGTGGGTGCTGGTGCGGTGGCAGTAGCTGGTGCATTGGCAATTCGCTTACAAGGTCTGACACACTGGGTGCTGTGGGAGACGGCATCTTTGTTTGAGCATTTAGGTACAGTACAAGACGGCATGAACACCTTGACTACGCCACACGCTGTGGTAGATAGCCCTGATGCCAAAATGTTTCATGTGGAACAGGGTAAGATTGAGTTTGACCAAGTATCGTTCAATTATGGTAAAGGCGATGACAAAATCGGACTGCTTGAACGGTTTAATTTGACCATTAACGCAGGCGAAAAAGTGGGATTGGTGGGTCGTTCTGGTGCTGGCAAATCCACTTTGGTAAATCTATTGCTTAGATTTTATGATGTCAGCGGTGGTAAAATCGTGATTGATGGACAAGACATCAGCACATTAACCCAAGAATCTCTACGCCAGCAGATTGGTATGGTTACCCAAGATACCTCGCTTTTGCATCGCACCGTACGAGAAAACATCGCTTACGGTCGCCCTAATGCCACCGATGACGAAATCATCGCCGCCGCTAAAGCAGCTCATGCGTGGGAATTTATCCAGACACTACAAGATAAACACGGCAATACAGGGCTGGACACCCAAGTGGGTGAACGAGGTGTCAAGCTCTCTGGTGGTCAGCGTCAGCGTATTGCCATCGCTCGTGTGATGCTAAAAAATGCACCAATTTTGCTTCTTGATGAGGCGACCAGTGCGTTAGATAGCGAAGTAGAACACGCCATTACCACCAGCCTTGATAAGATGATGGCGGGCAAAACCGTCATCGCCATCGCCCACAGACTTTCGACCATCGCCTCAATGGATAAGCTGGTGGTGATGGATCAGGGGCGGATTGTTGAGATGGGTAGTCATGATGAATTGATTGCCAAAAATGGCGTGTATGCCAGTCTTTGGGCAAGGCAATCTGGTGGATTCTTGGCGGAAGAATAGTCTGATTGATAAAAAATATCTTATATAAATCAATTGATTACAAACTTTTTTGATATTTTTGACGAATGTTAAGGGTGTTTAAGGTTTCTTTAAGTTTACTGTGATTAAATATATCCATCGAAACGATGAATCGTTTTGTATATTAAAGAATTAATTTTGGAGATTTTTATGAAAGTTTTAAAGACAATGCTAGCAACCCTGCTGATTGGCACCACTGCAATGACTGCACAGGCAAACTATGGCACACAGACTGTGCAAGCCGCTGCCGTCAAAACAATGATGGACGACAGCCATGTAAGCATCACGGGCAAGATTGTGCGAGTGCTTGGTAGAGAGAAATTTGAACTACAAGATACCTCAGGCAAGGTTATTGTGGAGATTGATGATGATTATTACCATAACCCACAAGAGCTGGTCGGCAAAAATGTCACCATCACAGGCGAGGTGGACATCAGTCGTAAATCCAATCGTGTGGAAATCGATGCTGATTTTGTGCAAATCCACTAAACCAAAACCACCAGCGATGAACTGGTGGTTTTTTGTATCAGTATTGATTTAACCACCTATGCGGTGTAAGAGTGGCGAGTTTGGGGCGTATGGTTTGGGCGGTGGGAGCGTGCCTGATTTCTAAAAAAGCCCCAGTTGGGGCTTGTGGTTAGCTGTTTCTTTCACGAGCTTTGATGACTTTTTTGACCTTATCTCTGGCTCGGCTTTGTTTGAGCGAAGATAAATAATCCACAAACAATACGCCGTTTAGATGGTCCATCTCGTGCTGGATACACACCGCCAGCAAGCCATCTGCTTCGATGCTAAATGGCTTACCCTCTTTGTCTAATGCCTCAATTCGTACACGGCTTGGGCGTTCGATGGTGTCGTACACCTCAGGAATTGACAAACAGCCTTCTTGGTAGGGGGCAAGCTCTTCGGTCAAGGGAGTGACTTTGGCGTTGATAAACACCTGTGGAGCAGGTTCTTCGCCATCACGAGCCAAGTCCATCACGATGACCTGTACATGGCGGTCGATTTGGGTGGCGGCAAGACCGATGCCTTTGGCGGCATACATGGTCTCAAACATATCATCAATCAAAGTCTTGATGTCGTCATCAATCTGTGCCACAGGCTGAGCGATGGTGCGTAGGCGTGGATCAGGATATGCTAAAATAGGAAGTAGTGCCATGGGATACTCTTTATGTTATTAAGTGACTGTGTCTCATTATAAAACAAAAAACGCAAAAATAAAAATCTGACTGTACCGCCCCTTCATTGACCGTAGATAATGAATAAAAATCAGTTGGAAAAATTTACCTTTTGTGCAAAAATATAAAGCCATTCAACCTGTATTTTGCCATTAGTTACAAGGATTTTTATGACCGCACGCACCGCCACCATCACTCGTAATACCGCCGAAACTCAAATCAGTGTCAGCATCAATCTTGATGGCACAGGTCAGGGCGTGTTGGACACAGGCGTACCATTTTTGGATCACATGCTTGATCAAATCAAGCGACACGGACTGATTGATCTTGATGTCAAATGTGTGGGCGATACACACATTGATGACCATCACAGTGTCGAAGATGTTGGCATTGCCATTGGGCAAGCACTTAAAGCCGCTTTGGGCGATAAAAAAGGCATTCGCCGTTATGGGCATTTTTATGCACCACTTGATGAAAGCCTAAGCCGTGTGGTGGTGGACATTTCTGGTCGTCCAGGTCTGCACATGCAAGTGCCATTTACTCGTTCGCACATTGGTACAATGGATGTGGATTTGTTCAGTGAGTTTTTTTATGGTCTGGTCAATCACGCTTTTATCACGCTGCACATTGATAACCTAAAAGGCAAAAACAGCCACCATCAAATCGAAAGCGTTTTTAAGGCATTGGCAAGAGCCTTGCGTATGGCGGTTGAATACGACCCAAGAGCCGCAGGCGTGTTGCCATCAACCAAAGAAATGCTATAACTCTTTTTTGGATTTTGGGAAAATATCATGAAATCACCAACCATCGCCCTGCTTGACTATGGTGTGGGCAATCTTTATTCTGTTGCCAATGCCTTGACTGTGGCAGGAGGTAATGTTGTCATCACCAGCGACCCAAAGCAAATCAACGCTGCTGATAAAGTGATGTTGCCAGGTGTGGGTGCGATGCGTGATGCGATGGCAAATATGCGATTGCATGGCATTGATGTGGCGGTTAAGCAAGCACTTGATAGCAAGCCTGTGATGGCGATTTGTGTGGGCATGCAGGCGATGTTTAATCACTCTGAAGAGGGCGATGTGGCGTGTCTTGGTGTCTTATCTGGTACGGTTCGACGATTTGATGATGCGTGGTGTGACAATGGCACGCCCATCAAAATTCCTCATGTAGGCTGGAATGTGGTGAGTGCCGACACCAATCATGCACTGTGGCAAGGCTGCAATCATCAGCATTTTTATTTTACCCACAGTTATTATTGCGACCCTGATGATACGGCTGGATTGATTGTGGCAAATACCCATTATGGGCAGTCTTTTTGTGCCAGCGTCATTCGTGATAATCTGTTCATCACTCAGTTTCACCCCGAAAAAAGCCATGAAGCAGGATTAAGACTGTTGTCCAATTTCATCAAATGGCAACCCTAAAACAATCCTGCCGTGACGGTCGGTTGGTGGTTGGCAGTTTATTCATCTTCAAATCAATCAATCTGCCTATCAGAAGTTGCCAAATAGCCAAATGGCAGATTGATGAGCATCAATGCTGCAAGTAGCCACAACGCTACTTGCCAGTCGCCTGTATATTCAAACAACAGCCCCACTCCAAGCGGTCCAAATACCGCCAATGAATACCCTACCGCCTGCACCATGCCTGACAAATCTCGGGCGTGGTCGGTATTTTGCGTGCGAAACGAAAACATCATCAGACTAAGCGTAAATACCATCGCACAACCAAAACCCATCATCGCTGCCCAATAGGGCAAATAAGTGGGCAGATAGATGATGCCAAATATTCCCAAAGCATTAAATACACACCCTGTCACACCAATCAGACGAGTAGGGCAGCCTTGTTTGATGAGAATGGTTAGGGATAAAATCGCTAAGGGTGCCATGATTTGAAATAAAAATGCCGAAAAATTGGCGTCGCTGGTGGATAATCCTGACCAAGTGGCGATGGACGGTAAAAAACTTGCCACCGCATAAAATAAAAATGACTGCAAGCCTAGCAATACCGCCATTTGCCAAGCTGCTGCCGACCGCCATGCATTAAATTTTTGATGATTGGTGATGAGTGAACTTTGGCGAGGACTGTGATGGGTGCGATACACATAAAGCCACACCAGTGCCGCTGCCAATCCAAATATTCCCCAAAAACTCATCGCCATCTGCCATGAGGTGCTTGTAGCGATGGGCAGTACCACCCATGCACCAATACCTGCCATGGTGGACATACTAAGGCTAAATATTGCTGTGGCAAGTGCGATGTTATTGGGTGCATATTGTTTGATGAATGGGGCGGTTAAGGCGTTGAGCATGCCAATGGCAAAAGATAGAATCAGTGTGCCGATGTACAACGCCATCACGCCAAACCAAACCCGAGTAGCCACCCCGATTGCCAGCAGTGATGTCATGCCAATCATCATCTTTTCTAAGCCGAAGCGTCTGGCAAGCACTGGGGCAAACAGTGAGCCGACTGCAAATAAAGGCATGGGCAACGCACCAAGATAGCCGATGTCGCTGGCGGTCAATCCCAGTCGTTCTTGTAAGGTGCTGGCGATTGAGCCAATCATCACAAGAGGCGAACGCATATTGACCGCAGCCAAGACTAGCCCAATGAGCAGAATAATAAGAGCAGGCGTGTTGGAAGCAGGCTTGGATTTCATGGGTAGTGGTAGGAGTAAAAAAAGCTTTTTGATTATATCAAAAAGCGTTCAGTGATGGATAAAATTGATAAAATTTAGCACATCAGATAAGGGTTTTTATATGAATCATAAAAATAAAAAGCTATTTTAAGGCAAAACGCTGAATTTTATTTTTTGGTTTGTTGGTAGCTTGTCATAAAATAGTGGTATTCAAAGTGAGTATGCCAAATCTTGTGCAAGATGTACCAAAAATAAAACAGCCACAACAAAAAAAGTTGTGGCTGTTTGTGTTAGGCGGATTTTGAGATGGCTTGAGCCTTGTGCTGAATTTCTGGGCTAAGTTTGGCTTGACTTTCGCACTTATTTGGGTCATTGCCACAAAATTGGCAATATTCATCGCCCATCAGATTGGCAACACCACCGCATGAACCTTTGAGTGGTTGTTTTTTGACCAGATAACCCACGCCCATGAATAAAAAGAACAGCAAAAACACCCCAAAAGTTACCGCAAGGATTGGTAGGAATTGGCTAAGAATATCGCTCATCATTGGCTCTCTTATTCGTTGCTATCGTTGGTTTGTTGTTTAAATATTGGACACATTATAGCAAATACAGCATCAGTATTTTGTATTAAGTTTGTTTATGCTTGATACAAAGTTTGCTTGGTATCATCAAAAACACCGCCCAAATTATGTTGGACGGTGCATTTATTTTTTTAAGACGATGTCAAAAGATTATTTATCTTTGACTTCGGTAAACTCAGCATCGACCACGCCATCATCGGCAGCTTGGTTGGCAGTCGGCTGCTCTGTTGCACCAGCATTGCCAGTGTCAGCATAGATTTTTTGACCGATTGGCAAGAAAGCGTTGTCCAATGCTTCAAGTTTTGCTTTGATGGCATCAACATCATCTTCTTTGGTGGCTGCTTCTAGTTCGCTGATGGCAGCTTCTACTGAGGCTTTTTCTTCATCAGTGACTTTGTCAGCGGCATCTTTTAGGGCTTTTTGAACGCCAGCGATTCGACCATCTGCTTCGTTACGAGCACCTGCAAGCTCAGCAAATTTCTTATCTGCTTCGGCATTTTCTTCGGCTTCACGAATCATTCTTTCGATGTCTTCATCAGACAGACCAGAGTCTGCTTTGATTTGGATAGACTGTGATTTGCCAGTTCCTTTATCCTTAGCAGAGATGTTCATGATGCCATCTGCGTTGATGTCAAAGGTAACCTCAATCTGTGGCACGCCACGAGGTGCTGGCGGAATGTCGGTTAGGTCAAAGTTGCCAAGCAGTTTGTTTTGATTGGCAATCTTACGCTCGCCTTGATACACCTGAATGCTGACCGCAGGCTGGTTGTCGGCAGCGGTTGAGAACACTTGTGATTTTTTGGTAGGAATCATGGTGTTCTTTTCGATAATGGCAGTCATCACGCCACCCATGGTCTCGATACCTAGGGTTAGTGGTGTTACATCAAGCAATAGTACATCGTTTTTGTCGCCAGAAAGTACCGCACCTTGAATGGCAGCACCCATCGCTACTGCTTCGTCAGGGTTCACGTCTTTGCGAGGCTCTTTGCCAAAAAATTCTTGCACTTTTTGTTGGACAAGTGGCATACGAGTTTGACCACCAACCAAGATGACATCGTCAATCTCAGACGCTGATAGACCTGCATCTTCTAGGGCGATTTTGCACGGTGCGATGGTGCGAGATACCAACTCTTCGGTCAAGCCTTCTAGCTTAGCACGGCTGATGGTGATTTCAAGGTGTTTAGGGCCTGACGCATCAGCAGTGATGTATGGCAGGTTTACCTCAGTAGATTGGCTGCCTGACAGTTCGATTTTGGCTTTTTCGGCAGCTTCTTTAAGGCGTTGCATGGCAAGTGGGTCGCCTTTTAGATTGACGCCTGTGTCTTTTTTGAACTCATCAACCAAGAAGTCAATCAACGCAAGGTCAAAGTCTTCACCGCCCAAGTGCGTATCGCCATTGGTTGCCAGCACTTCAAACTGTTGTTCGCCGTCCACATCAGCAATCTCAATGATAGAGACATCAAAAGTACCACCACCTAAGTCATAAACTGCTACGGTGCGGTCGCCGCCTTTTTTGTCCACGCCATAGGCTAGGGCAGCAGCGGTTGGCTCGTTGATGATGCGTTTGACATCAAGACCTGCAATCTTACCTGCATCTTTGGTGGCTTGACGCTGAGCATCGTTAAAATAAGCAGGAACAGTCACAACTGCTTCGGTTACGGTCTCGCCCAGATAGTCTTCGGCGGTTTTTTTCATTTTTTTCAAAACTTCTGCCGAGATTTGAGGCGGTGCTTGTTTTTTGTCGTTGACTTCTACCCATGCGTCACCATTGTCAGCTTTGACGATTTTAAAAGGCACAAGTGAAATGTCTTTTTGAACGACTTTATCATCATAGCGACGACCAATCAGGCGTTTGACCGCAAATAGGGTGTTTTTTGGATTGGTGACGGCTTGGCGTTTGGCTGATTGACCAACCAGCGTTTCACCATCTTTAAAGGCAACGATTGATGGCGTGGTGCGAGCACCTTCTGCATTTTCGATGACTTTAACTTTGTCGCCTTCAAGCACTGCCACACAAGAGTTGGTTGTACCTAAGTCGATACCGATAACTTTACCCATAATTTTTCTCCGATTATTTTAAAATTTTGTTCAGCTTTCCAAGTCATACATTCGCTTGGACTTTGAGTGCTATATTTGGTTGCAAATTTGCTTTTCAAGGGCAGATTATCAAAAATTTTTTATATTTTTAAAAAATTATTTGTCTTTAACCCATTGAAATTATTGATAAAATCCTTAGCCACCCACCATCACGATGGCAGGGCGTAGCGTGCGGTCATTAAGGGCATAGCCTTTTTGCAATACTGTGCCAACCACATCTTTTTCCACATCAGGTGCGATGCCGACCGCTTCGTGTTTTTCTGGGTCAAACTTATCGCCTGCTGGGTTGATGACGCTCACGCCATGCTTTTCAAGGACGCTGAGCAATGATTTGTGAGTCAAACGCAAGCCCTCCAACACACTCTCGTCCGCTCCTGCTTTTTCAGAAGCCTCCAAGCCTCGCTCCAAGTTATCCACCACATCAAGCAAGTCTTTGGCGAACTTTTGTAGGGTGTATTTTTTGGCTTTGTCGGTTTCTTGTTCCATGCGACGCTGAGCGTTATAGCTTTCGGCATTGGCACGAGCGGCAGCTTCTTTGGCTGCTTTGACTTCTTCTTGCAAGGCAATGAGCTGCTCTTGTAATTGGCTGGTTTCGTCCTGCTCGGTCGTCTGCTCGATGATTTCTTCGGTGGTTGGTTCGGTCGTCATTTTTCGTTGCCCCAATGTTTAACAATTAAATTCCCCAACTTGATAAAGGTTAAGGCGGTAATTTTCAAGACAAAAAACAAAAGTTTTTGATATTTTTGTCAAATTGGGCGGTTTTTTGGGTGATTTGGGCGTGACAAAGGATAAAAAGATGCAAAGATACTGCACCATGATAAGATTGGCTAGGCTGTCATCTTGGTAATGCTTGATGCAATCGTCTTGGGGTCAAGGTTGGCAATGCAGCTAACAAGGCTGGTTGGATAGACTTGTTTGGTAAGCTTGGTCAGTCGGTCGCCCAATGCCAAATAGTGATAATCGTGTGTGTGCGGTAGGGTTTGCCAGTGTTCTAGTGCCATTTGGCTACTGATGAGAACAAAAGGCGTGCCATCAAGTTTGGGTTGTAGTTTGGCAAAATTTGCGGTCAAATCATCGGGTCTGTCTCTTTTGTACCACTCGCACGCATCGACCATGACACCTTTTTTGACCAAAGTATCATGCATTAGCCTACGACCACCAATCCCACGCCATATCAGCACCTTGTCTTTGGCTTGTAGCGAGCGTACCACAGGCATTGCCAGCATGCCTTCATTGTTGGCGATGGCTGGTGTGGTCGCTGTCAGACCTGCTTGTGTCAGCACATCAGCGGTAGCATCGCCAACAGCGATGATGGGTGTGGCAGGCAGAGTGGATAAGTCTGTGTTTTTTAAAAATAGTAATGCTCTTCGTGCCGCCTCTACGCTGGTGATGATGAGCAGTTGGTAATGACCAGCTTGCCAATCAAGCATCATCTGTCGCTCAGCTGCACCGATGGGTAGGTCACAAATGGTCAAAAGGGGTAAGTCCAATACACACAAGTCAGACAACTGACCGATTGCCCCAGCACGATGACTGGGGCGAGTGTTGATTAAGATGGGTTTAGGCATTGGCATAAACAGTCGCCAAAATCTTGTCCGCCCCTTGTGCCAAGAGTTCTGTGGCGACTTGTTGACCCAGTTCGATGGCATCATGATGGGCGTTGTCTGTGATGCTTATTTGTTTGACCACTTTTAGGAGGGTGTTGCCATCAGGCGTACCCACTCGCCCCTCCAAGTGTAAAAGATTATCCACCAAAGTAGCAAATCCAGCAATCGGCACCTGACAGCCACCCTCTAAGGCATGATTCATCGCCCGTTCACAGATGGCTTTTAGGGCGGAAGTGTCATGATTTAAAGGTTTGATGAGTGCTTTAATCTCATCGTCTCGGCATTCGATGGCAAGCGTTCCTTGACCGACCGCAGGCAGGCAAATATCAGCAGGTAGGCTGTGGCGAATGCGTTCGTGTAGCCCCAATCGCTCCAAGCCACTTTGGGCAAGGATAATGGCATCATAGTCGCCATTATCAAGCTTGGATAGGCGAGTGCCAACATTACCACGCAAGCTGATGATGGTCAAATCTGGGCGGTAGGCTCTAAGCTGACATTCACGGCGTAGGCTTGAAGTGCCAACTCTTGCCCCTTGTGGCAATTCATCTAAACTCTCAAAATCGTTACTGACAAAAGCATCAAAAGGGCTATGACGGTCAAGATATGCCCCAATGGTGAGACCCTCTGGCAAAACCATTGGCACATCTTTTAAGGAATGCACCGCAATGTCTGCCTGTCCTGTTAAAAGGGCGGTTTCTAACTCTTTGACAAATAAGCCTTTTCCGCCAATTTTGGCAAGAGGGGTGTCTAGGATTTTGTCGCCTTTGGTCACCAACTCCAACAGGCGAATGTCCATCTGTGGGTATAATTTTTGCAGTTCATCTTTGACAAAATTGGCTTGCCACAGAGCCAGCGGAGACTGACGAGTGGCGATGGTTAATGTCTTGGGCGTGGTCATAAGATTTCCTATTTTTTGGTCTATCAATCATCATCATTATAAAACTTTCTTGACAAAATAGCCAATCAAAACGCCTTGCGTAGCCATTTGCGAACGCTTGGCAAGGCTCGCCTCGAAATTGGCAAGGGTTGATAAAATTTGCGAGCATCATCTGCCACAACCGCCATCACTTGCCCCAAATGCTGGTCAATGGCGTGCAGATAAGCAGGATTAATGAGGGTATTTCGATGAATGCGTAATAAGGTTGGGTAGGTATCAGCCAACGATTTGAGTGTGCCACCAAACAGTGTCGTGCCTTGGGTATGATGAACCGTCAGGTATTTGTGATCAGCGATGATGTAATAAATGTTTGATACATCAATGAGTTTTGTGCCGTGTTTGTTGTTGGTGATGAGATGGTTGGTTGGCTGATTTTGGGTGTGCCAAGCTAAGGTTGCCAGCGTGGGCTGACTGATTTTGGCTAAGCTATTGGCTAATTTTTCTGTGGTGATGGGCGTGACAAGATAGTCGTCCACACCAAGCTCCCATGCTTTCATTGCCAAAGATTCATCGTCATGCACCAAGATGATGGCGTGCGATTTGAGTGCATCAAGATGTTGCATGACGGCACAAGCAGCTGGCAACATGACAGCGACGATGGTGCTGTCTTGGGCAAGGTGACACATGATGACATCTAGTAGATTGGTATCATCAAGGTGATGGCTGGGCAAAAAAACCACCTGCCAATCTGGTGGCAATGCATCAAATTGGGCATCATAATCCGATAAATGGCATAAAATACGCATGAGTCATCATTGGCATAAATGGACTTACTCTAATGGCTTTTTGCCAAACTTGCAAGTGAAAAAATATTTAGGATAAAAACTATCATCAAAAAAATCCTTTATGATATACTTTTTGTAAGAATTAACCATTGTTGGAGTATGACGATGACCCAAACTTCCTCCATGTGGGGCGGACGCTTTTCTGAGGCCACCGACAAATTTGTTGCCGAATTTACCGCCTCGGTCAATTTTGATAAACGCCTGTACGCCCACGACATACAAGGCTCCATCGCCCACGCCACCATGCTTGGCGAGTGTGGCATTATCACAAAAGACGAAAGTAGAGCGATTATAGACGGTCTAAATCAAGTCAAAGATGAAATAGAAAGCGGTCAATTTGTCTGGCGTGTGGAGCTTGAAGATGTGCATATGAACATTGAAAGCCGTCTGACCGCCATTGTTGGCGATGTTGGCAAAAAACTGCACACGGGCAGAAGTCGCAACGACCAAGTGGCGACCGACATTCGCCTATGGCTAAGAGATGAGACCGACAACATTTTGGCACTACTCAAACGCCTGCAAAGCGGACTGCTTGACCTTGCCGACAAGCACACCGATACCATTATGCCAGGCTTTACCCATTTACAGACCGCCCAGCCGATTAGCTTTGCCCATCATTTGATGGCGTGGTTTGAAATGCTGGTGCGTGATAGTGAAAGATTGACGGACACTCGTAAAAGAATTAACCAAATGCCACTAGGCAGTGCCGCCCTTGCTGGCACGACTTATCCGATTGACCGTACGATGACCGCTCGTCTTTTGGGTTTTGAAGGCATTTGCCAAAACTCGCTGGACGCAGTTTCTGACCGTGATTTTGCCATTGAATTTGCAAGCTCCGCCAGCATTTTGATGATGCATTTATCCAGAATGAGCGAAGAGATTATTTTGTGGATGTCGGCTCAATTTAACTTTGTACAAGTGCCTGACCGCTTTTGTACAGGCTCATCTATTATGCCCCAAAAGAAAAATCCTGATGTGCCAGAGCTGGTACGAGGCAAGGCGGCACGAGTATTTGGCGATTTGACCACGCTTTTGACTTTGATGAAAAATCAGCCGTTGGCATATAATAAAGACAATCAAGAAGACAAAGAGCCTTTGTTTGACATTGTGGATACTTTGACAGGTTCGCTTTTGGCGTTTGCCGATATGCTCCCAAACCTTGTGCCAAACTCCGAAAATATGCGACAAGCGACCTTAAAAGGCTATGCCACCGCCACCGATTTGGCGGATTATTTGGTTAAAAAAGGCTTGCCGTTTCGGGACGCTCACGAAGTCGTGGGTAAAGCTGTGGGGCTTGGCGTGGCAAAAAGCGTGGATTTGGCAGAATTGTCGCTTGATGAATTAAGGCAATTTAGTGATTTGATTGGCGATGATGTGTTTGAGTGTTTGACCCTTGAAGGTTCATTAAACGCTCGTAACCATCTTGGCGGTACAGCCCCACAGGCGGTAAAATTGGCGATTGCCAAAGGGCGAGAGCGGATTGCTTGATTTTAAGATTGATAAAACAGATCAATGCTTATTGGTCTGTTTTGATTTTTACAAAAACAGGAGTATATAATATGTCTGATAATTCATTGAAAAAAGGGCATTACACCACGCATAGCAATAAAATTGGTTTGTATAGCACCAATCCAGAGCGTATAGGCTTTGTACAAACACAAAATGATGTGGTTTTGAATTTTCCGTTTAAAGACTGCGTATTAGAAGCAGGCATGAATAAGGAAGATGCAGGACGAAATGAACGCTTTTTGCACCTTGAAATGGACGGCAAAGACATCGATGTACTTTTTGAACAAAAAGTATTGACAGGCTTTGAATATCACGCACACAATATTGGCAACCAACCAACCAACCAACCAACCAACCAACCAACCAACCAACCAACCAACCAACCAACCAACCAACCAACCATTATCGCCTGATTTAGACCTAAGTCAAGTCAGTCAAATCAATTTTTTTGATGATGATAATAACCTAACTCAAAATCTACTCATCAAAGGCAATAATCTACTTGCCTTGCATTCGCTTAAATCTCGATTAAGTGGAAAAATCAAACTGATTTATATAGACCCGCCTTATAATACCAGTAATGACAGTTTTAAATATAATGATAATTTTAACCATTCATCGTGGCTGGTTTTTATGAAAAACCGCCTAGAAATCGCCAAAGAATTATTGGCTGATGATGGGGTGATTTTTGTTTCAATTGATGAAAATGAGCATGCTTATTTAAAAGTTTTAATGGACGAAATTTTTGGGCGTAATAATTTTATTGGAGAGTTGATTAGAAAAACGAAATCAACCGCCAATGATGTTAAAACGGGATTAAATATCCAACATGAATATGTTTTGATTTTTGCAAAAATAAAAGAAAATGTATTTTTAATTGGTGATGAAAAAACATTTGATAATTATAAAAATCCTGATAATGATCCTAATGGTGATTGGGTGTCTGCTGACCCTACAGCACAAGATGATGGTAGAAAAACTAAAAATCTAATGGAAATTAAAAATCCCTATACAGGAAAAATTGATGTTCCAAATGCGGGTTTGCGTTGGCGTTTTGCAGAAAGTTCATTTAATGATTTAGTAGCAAGTGGAAAAATTGTTTTTAAGAAATCACATGGCGAAAATGAGCGTGGTTTTATTTTTAAAAGATATAAAAATGAAGTTAAAAGCACATTTAAATTAATCGGTAGTTTAGATACTGCTGATAATCAATATTTAAATCAAGTTGCAACAAAAGAATTAATTAAATTGTTTGATAATAAAGTTTTTGACTTTCCAAAACCTGAAAGCCTATTTCAATTAATTATCCAAAGTTGTACAAACGAAAACGATATCGTCCTAGATTATCATTTGGGCAGTGGCACAACTTGTGCGGTCGCTCATAAAATGGGTCGCCGTTGGATTGGCATTGAACAGATGGATTATATTGAGGATATTACCAAAACTCGTCTTTTAAAGGTATTAGATGGCGAACAAGGCGGTATTAGCAAGGCTGTCAATTGGCAAGGTGGCGGCTCGTTTGTCTATTTTGAGCTCAAAAAGTACAATCAGCTTTTTGTGGAACAAATTATATCGGCAAATAATAAAACGGAACTTAATGCCGTTTATCGTCAAATGAAAGAAAATGCCTTTTTGAAGTTTTGGTTTGAAGCTGATGATTTTAAAGAGTGGTTTAAAGATGATGACGATGATTTGATTGAGGATTTGAGTGAACGCAAAAATAAATTGCTAGAAATTTTGGACGAAAATCAACTTTATCTTAATTATGCAGATATTGATGACGCTCGCTATCAGGTATCGGATGCAGACAAGGCATTATCAAAGGCATTTTATGGAGAGCGTCATGACTAAGACCAGTAAAAAAGTGAAGTTAAAGCATACTTTGGATGATTTTTTGTTTAAAAAAATTCAAGATCGTCAGGATTATCAAGCGTGGTTGGCTGATTTTGAATTACCGAATTTTATTAGCGATAATTTGGCAAAACCATTGCGTGAATATCAGCTAAATGCCGTCAAAGCCTTTATTTTTTTATATGAAAATGAAGGCTTAGAAAAAGCCAAACATTTGCTGTTTAATATGGCGACAGGCTCTGGCAAAACACTGACTATGGCAGCGATTGTGCTGTATCTGTATGAACAGGGCTATCGTAATTTTGTGTTTTTGGTGCATCAAGTACAAATTAAAGATCAGGCGATTAAAAACTTTACCGATTCCACTTTTGAAAAATTTTTGTTTAAAAAATCGGTTAAATTAAATGGTAAAAGTGTCCCTATAAAAGCCATAGAGCGATTTGAAGATACCAAAAAAGAAGGTATTAACTTTTTGTTTTTTAGCACGCAACTGCTTTTTAAACGCATTACCGAACCCAAAGAAAATGCCATTACCGCAGAACATTTTCAGCATCATCAGACGGTCATCATCGCCGATGAGGCTCATCGTTTAAATGTAGATACTCGCAGAAAAACCGAAGTTGCTGATGAAAATAACTGGGAAAAAGCCGTACAATCTGTTTTGTATGCCAATCCAAACAATCTGTTGTTGGAGTTTACGGCGACTGTGGATTTGCAAAATGAAGCCATTCACAAAAAGTATAGCGATAAACTGGTTTATAAATACGACTTTTTGCAGTTTAATAAAGACGGTTTTAGTAAAGATGTGAAGTTTTTATTTAATGAAGAAACGCAAATTGAAGACCAAAAAAGACGCTTGATTGTCAATGCGGTGGCATTGAGCGAATATCGTCGGCTGTATGCTGAACGAGAAATGAAAGCCATCATTAATCCGATTGTGTTAATTAAATCAATCAAAATCGCTCAAAGTGCCAAAGATCGTGAATTTTTTCATCGTGTGATTGCATCTTTGCGTATTGAGGACTTTGAACATTTGCAGCAAAATCATCCAGCCGATTTGCTTGATGACAGTCAGGTTTTAATCCGTCAAATGTTTGAATGGATTAAAAATCATTTGGGTTCTACAAATGATGAGCGTGGTTTACGAACATTTATTGTGCATATCAAAGAACGCTTTGCTGAAAATAATACGATGATTTATAACAGTAAAGATAAAGAGCGTGCAGATTTGTTGCCATTGTTGGACAATGTCAGAAATACCATTCGGGCGATTTTTTCGGTTAATGCATTAAACGAGGGCTGGGATGTATTAAGTCTGTTTGATATTGTGCATTTTGATATTTCGGCAAGCAAAAAAGTATCATTGCAAGATATTCAGTTGATTGGGCGTGGAGCAAGATTATGTCCTTATGATGTACCAAAAAACTTTCTTTTAAAGGGAGATTGGTTTGGGGTGCAACTTGAGAATAAAAAATATCAAAGAAAATTTGATCACGCCCCTACCGAAAATGGCAGAATCTTAGAAACTTTTTATTATCATTTTGTCAAAACTGGTGTGTTTTTGGACGAATTGCAAAAGCAATTATTAGACGAAGGCATTGTCAATCAAGGCGTGGAAAAACGCACCATTCGTCTAAAAACATCGTTTATGCAAAGTCAGACTTATCAGCACGGCTTTGTATTGGTTAATGAACAAGAATATCGTAAAAAAACCGAGCAAAGCGATATTGATAAAGCCTTTAATCGCTCTATTAAAGCGAGTTTTTATCGTTTGCATAGTCGTGGCTTGACCGATGTTGAGCAAAATAAGCGACAAGCTAGCATTCAAGAAAAAAATATCAGGCTAACGGATGAATTTTTTTCTCGTGCTTTACTAAGAAAAGCCCTGATTGGTGCAGAAAACGGCTTTTTTTGGTTTAAAAATATCAAAAATCACATTACTGATTTAGATAGCATTGATACTTTGATTGAGGATTATTTGCCAAAATATGATATTTGTTTTTCTTATGAACAAGGTAAGGATATTGACGAGCTGAGTGCCAATGAAAAATTGCAATTATTGGTTAATGTTATTTTGCCAGAGATTCGCAAATTGATTGACAAACATTTGCCACAAATCATTGGTTCAAAAGTGTTTAGACCAAAGCCTTTGGCACAAGTCTTTGAACAAGAAAAAAACATCTATTTGGTGGCTTATCCAAGCATTAACGAAAATACGGGTGAGCGAGAGTACATAACGCCAAATGAGCGGGCAAAAGAACAAACCAATCATCAAAATACTGAGCTTAGTTTAGATATTAGTCAATCAGATTGGTATGCTTATAATGAAAACTATGGTACAAGCGAAGAAAAGCGTTTTGTTAAATTTATTGATAGTCAAATTGATGAATTAAAGCAAAAATATCAAGGTGCTGAAATCTTTTTAATTCGTAATGAATTGGATTATTATTTGTTTAACCTTGAGGATGGAAGACGATTTAGTCCTGACTATATGCTAATCATCAATGATGTTATCAATCAACAAATGTATTATCAATGTTTGATTGAACCAAAAGGTGGACATTTATTGGCACACGATGAATGGAAAGAAAAGGCTTTGATTTCCTTGGAGAAAAATAGTCAAGTGAGCTTTAAAGCAGGTAATGACAATGTGGATAATCCCCAATATTTGGAGGAAGTCAAATCCAAAAATTACCAAGAAATAAAATGCTTAGGCTTTAAATTCTTTAATAGCGATCCTCGAGGTGTAAATGACTTTGGAGGGGATTTTAGGTCTCGTATTTTTTAATTGGATTATAACCCCCAAAGTACATACTTTGGGGCTTTCATCATAAATCCTTTTGCCATAGCACTTCTTGTCCGCCATCAAGACGCACCACCACTCTTGCCAGTACAAACAGATAGTCAGACAAGCGATTTAGGTATTGCAGGGTTTGCTTGCGAATGTTGCCGTCTCTTAATGACAGCTTAATCAGCGTGCGTTCGGCATCACGGCAAATGCTACGAGCAATGTGCGTCTGTGCAGTGGCAACAGACCCAGCTGGCAAAATAAATTCTTTAAGATAAGGCAGGGTGTCGTTATGCTCATCAAGCTGCTCTTCTAGCAAGATGATGTCAGTATCTGTGATGGCGATGTAGCCAATGTCAGCATGGTTGGGCAGGGCGAGTTCTCCACCGATATTAAATAAGCGATGCTGAATGTCACTAAGCTGTTTGATTATTTTTGGGTCGTCAAGATAGGCTTGCAATAGCCCAATATGAGCATTTAGCCCATCAATCACGCCCATCGCATCAAATCGTAAATCCGCTTTGGAAAGACGACTGCCGTCTGCCATGCCTGTTGTGCCATCATCGCCTGTGCGAGTGGTGATTTTTGAAAGTCTATTGCCCATAAGTCATTATACCAAAACAAGAAAATCATTACCAAAAACTACTTTTAAGCGTCATTTAGTATAGCATTTTTGGTAGGATTTGCCATATTTTGCTTGGGTTTTTGGTCGTGAAATTTGGCACAAATGCCCAAAATTTTGCTATAATCAAGTCAATTTTTATGATAATGTAGATAAAAGAGACTGTCATGCAAACTTTCAACCCAGCCGAACACATGGTGTTTTGTCGCAAATATCAACAAAATTTACCCAAATTACCTAAGCCACCATTTCCCAATGCCAAAGGCGAAGAAATCCAAAATACCGTCTCAAAAAAAGCATGGGACGAGTGGATTGAGCTACAAACCATGCTCATCAACGAAAAGCACCTAAGCATGGTGGACAAAGATGCCAAAAAATTCATCGCTGAGCAGCGAGAGTTGTTTTTAGACAATGGCGATTATGAACGCCCAGCAGGGTTTAAGCCCAAAGACTAGGTCAAGGAGCGATAATGCTAAAAGTTGATGGCGTGTTTGAACCGATATTGATGGGCGATGACAGACCCAAAGAACTGATGGACTTCCCTGTGGTGCATGTGCAACCTGTGGCGTGGGGCGACATGGACGGTTTTAATCATGTGAATAATGTGGTGTACTATCGCTATGCCGAATCAGCACGCATCAGCTATCTGCGTGCGACAGGTCTGGTGCAGACACGCACCGACATTTCGACCATCTTGGCGGCAAATAGCTGTCAATACAAACGCCCTGTGACTTATCCTGATACATTGCTTGTTGGTGTGCGTGTCAAAAGCATGGGCACAACGAGCGTGGTTTTTGAAAAAGCATTTTATAGCACTGCCCAGTCTGCCATCGTGGCAACCGCCGATGCCGTGATGGTCAAAGCAGATGCTGATGGCAAAAAGATGGCTTGGCGTGATGATGAGCGACAACAATTGACCCATCTGTAAAAGATAATTCATGACCATCAGCGAAGAGTTGATGGTTTTTTTAAGACCTATTGTTGTTTGCTTTTGATGAATGTTGATTTGGCAAATAGCACCACCACCGCTCCGATGCCATAGCAGAGTGTGCCAGCAATCAGATATGTCCAATTTGCTTCACTAAAATACAAACACGCCACAAAACCAAAGATGGCAAAAATGGCGGCAAATGCCAGATAATCAGCCATCTTTGGGCGATAATCCACATAAGCCACGATGAGGCTTGCCAATGCCAAAAAAGCGATGAGGCTTGCCAAGATATCCTGTTCTAGGATATAGACCATGTTTATTTTTCATCGCCAAAACAGCAATAGATATAAGACTGCATAGCACTTAGTGATGAATAAAAAAACCATCAGTAGCGGACCGATGGTTTTTTTGGTTGGTTTAGCGTTGTAATGCCTCAACCAATCGGGTGTGAATGCCTTCAAAACCGCCATTAGACATGATGATAATCGCATCGCCTGCTTTGGCGTGCGTGACCAGATGTTCGATGATGGCATCGGTGCTGTCTAGCACTTGTTGGTTGGTGGCATTGCCGATGGCATCGGTCAAGCCCCACGCCAAATCTTTTGGTTCATACCATAGCACATGGTCGGCAATCGCCGCTGATGGGGCAAGACTTGCCTTGTGGCTGCCCAGCTTCATTGTGTTGGAGCGAGGCTCAATGACTGCCCAAATGGTGCGACCTTGTAGGCGTTTTTTTGCTCCGTCCAGCGTGGTGGTGATGGCGGTTGGGTGATGAGCAAAATCATCATAAACCTGAATGTCATTCACCTCGCCAATCAGCTCCATGCGGCGTTTGATGCCACCAAAGTTGGATAATGCTTCACAGGCGGTGCTAATCTCTACGCCAATATGATGGGCAGCAGCGATGGCACACAGACCGTTATTGACATTGTGCAAACCACTCATTTGCCAAACAACCTGCCCAACTTCATCGCCAAATCGCACCTCAAATGCACCGCCGTCATCTTGGTGTAATTTGGCTTGCCAGTCGCTTTGACCATCGACGCTGGTACGCAGCACTGGTGTCCAGACACCTTTTTCTAGTGTCTGTTCTAGACTGTCTGTCCCTGCTGGCATGATGATTTGTCCGTTGCTGGGTATCATGCGAATCATGTGATGAAATTGGGTTTGAATGGCGTTTAAATCCGCAAAAATATCAGCGTGGTCGTATTCTAAGTTATTCAAAATAGCGGTGCTGGGGCGATAATGTACGAATTTAGAACGCTTATCAAAAAACGCACTGTCGTATTCGTCTGCCTCGATGACAAAGTATTTATCGCCCAAATGTGAGCTGTGGGCGAAAGCGGATTTTAGTCGTTCATCGTCGGTGCTGACCAGTGGCACACCGCCAATCAAAAATCCTGTGTCAATGCCAGCGTATTGGATAATCCAAGAAAGCATCGTGGTTGTGGTGGTTTTGCCGTGTGTGCCTGCCACCGCTAGGACATGGCGGTCTTTTAGGACGGTTTCGTACAAAAACTGAGGGCCTGATGTGTAGGGCAGGCGAGCATCTAGCATGTATTCAATCGCCTCCATGCCTCGTTTGCAGGCGTTGCCAACCACAACCAAGTCAGGAGCAGGTTGTAGGTGTTCTGCTTTATAACCCTCCCAAATCTCAACACCAGCATTGGCAAGCTGAGTGCTCATCGGTGGATAGATGCCTGTGTCTGAGCCTGTTACTTTATGCCCCAAATCACGAGCCAGCAGGGCAAGCGACCCCATAAAAGTACCGCAAATGCCCAAAATATGAATATGCATAACAATCCTAAATAAAAAGGTGGAAAAAATTTCCACCCATTATAAAGCAAAATTGACGAAAGTTAAGGAAGTTTTTTGATGATTTTTGTCAAGATGACAAATTGTATGCCTAAAATCACCAAAAACAACACTGCCGTCCACGCAGGAATTGATAAACCCAAAAAGCTCCAATCAATCATGCTACAATCGCCATTGCCAGCCAGCACAATGCTGATGACTTCCGCCATTGGCAGGGTGTCCACCCAGTAGCCCAAGCCTGCACCGCAGCTGGGCACGGCTGATGGCGAATAGTGCAGCCAAGTATGTCGTAGTGCCACACCCAGACCCCACAGTGTGCCAGCCACACTCCCAAGCCAAAATAACGCTCGCAAAATCTTGCCTTGTGGATTGATGAGACTGGCAAGTAGAGCAAAGACCGCCATAGACCACAGCCCAATCCGCTGGAAAATGCACAACGGACAGGGGTCAAGCCCCAGTCTTAATTGTAAATAACCGATGGCAAATAGGCTTGCAGCGGCGGCAATCAGCACCAGCAGACCGTTCAGTAAGCGATAAGTCATCATCTTTCCTTAGCGGTAGGTCTGCACAAAATCATAAAAACTCATCGTATCAGATGCTTCGATGTCTTGTTGCTCACGCACAGAATCTTGGGCAATCTTGGCAAAGGCTTGTTCTTGTTCTTGGCTTAGAGCGTGTGTGAGCAGTTCTTGTTGGTGTTTTTGGGCAAGAATTTTACCCAATGCCCAAGTACCACCAGCACGACGACTGTCTTCTTCGATTTGGGCGGATAGCGTGAAGTTTGGATTGGTGGCCTTGCCTTGCATCAAGGATAATGCCGAGCGATAATCATTGCCGCCATGATGAGCATCAAACGCATCAGCGATGATTTGCATGTTGGTTAGATGATTGACAATCCAATCGTGCAAATCAACCAAGTTAGCACCATCATCAATCTGCACCCCTGCTTGTCGTCCGTGATTGACAACGGTGTCAATATTGGCGGCAAGGCGTTTTTCTTCCTCTGGCAACAAGGCAGGCGAGTCGGTCAGTAGGCAGTATAATGCCAGCACTTCTAGGAAACACGCTGTCTCTTTGGTGATGCCAATGTCGCTGTATGGGTCAAGGTCGATGGCTCGAAATTCCACATAAGCGATGCCACGAGCAGCAAGGGCGGCGGTGGGTGTTTCGCCTGATTTGGTGACTTGTTTTGGGCGGATTGGACTGTAATATTCGTTTTCGATTTGTAGAATATGACTGTTAATCTGAATCGGATTGCCGTCTTTGTCATCAACACCAATATTGGCAAATTCATCAAACGGCGTGCCGATGGCTCGTCTTAGTCCTGCGATGTATTCATCTAGGTCGTTGTAGCGAATGTCTAGGTCTTCTTGGACGCTGTTGGTGTAGCCCAGTTTGCCCATTCTAAGGCTTGTGCCATTGGGCTGATAATAACTGCAACTATTTTCAAATAATGGTATCAGGTCATGTTCACGACCACTGACAAAAGTACCGCACACGCTAGGACTTGCCCCAAGCAGATACAGCACCAGCGGTGTTAGGCGTTTAAAATTACGAATCAAAGCAAGATATTTGGCGTTTTTAAAGGCGGTCAGGTCATCAGCACCCTCAGCGTTTTGCCACGCTGCAAATAGGTCATCGCCGATTGACAGATTGTAATGCAAGCCAGCGATGGTCTGCATTTTGCGACCATAACGCACCCCAAGACCTGAGCGGTATAGGGTTTTTAGCTTACCGATATTAGAAGTGCCATAGTCCGCCAAAGGAATATCGCTGTCAGTATCCGAACTCATACACGGCATAGACAAAGGCCACATCAGCTCATTATTTTCTAGCGAGCGATGTACTAAGACATGCAAATCTCTTAGCATATCCAACGCCTCTTTGATGGTTGGCTTGGGCGATGTGATTAGCTCCAAAAGATTTTCAGAATAATCGGTTGTGATGTAAGGGTGAGTGAGTTTCGAACCCAGTTTGGCAGGGTGAAAAGTCTTGGCGGCAAAACCATCTGGCTGCATACGCAAGCCCTCTTTTTCAACACCTCGTTGCATGCCTGCAACCAACTTTGATTCAAACCAAGCTGGCAGTACAAAAGTGGAATTTGTCATAATAATATACTTAAAAAAATGATGGGATATGATGTGTCATTATAAGGATAAACGCTGGCTTGGAAAAGTTATTTTTTGATGATTTATTGTGCTGATTTTGCATATTGATAGGCAAAATCCAATAAAACAAGCCAGCGTGTGCGATTGACTAGATGGAGAATGATGAGCCACAGCCGCAGGTGGTGGTGGCGTTAGGATTGTCCACGATGAAGCGAGAACCTTCTAAGCCTTCGGTGTAGTCGATGGTTGAACCTGCCAAATATTGATAGCTGAGACTATCAACCACCAAAATCTCTCCACCGTTGTCAAAAGTGGTGTCATCTTCTTCGAGTTCTTCGGCAAAATCAAAGCCATAGCTAAACCCCGAACAGCCGCCGCCTGTCACATAGACTCTGAGCATCAAGGCATCATTACCTTCGGCGGCTTTTAGTTTGGCAAGTTTGGCGGCAGCATTGTCTGTGAGGGTCAAATCGGTGTTCATAAAAACTCGTGTCGTTAATCAATTACGCTTTAAATATGAGCGATTATCAATTATACAAGGTTTTTGATATAAAAATAAGCGATTTTTTATCTCAAACTGTCACAAAATGTCTTTGCCCGATGGATTTATGAACAGTAGTTTGTGAGTGCTGCTTTTTGGCTTGGGATACGAACTTGATAAGTGTGGTCGATATAGCCGATGTCATCAACTTTGTACTGACCATCTTCTTGCACCAGATGATAAATGACATCTTGCAAACGGTATGTATCACTCCATTGGTCATACAGCTTGATGGCGACTTTGACCGTGCCGTCATCTTGGGCGGTATAATCTATTTGATGATTGGGGTGGTAGAGAATTGAGTCTTGATAACCCCAAAACAAATCAAAGCCACTCTCATTGCAATCATCTAAGCCATAGAATTCTGGAAGACTTTGACTGTGTTTAAGTTGTAGATAATCCACCGATAGCAAGGCACGGCTCATATATTTTGGGCTAAGTGATGCGTTGGGGATAAAGTCAAGGTCTTTTTCAGATTCCCTGCCAGCCATTATTTGTCGTTCCAATGACAATTCAAGCGTTTTTTCGTAAATTTGGCGGACAAATTTTTCTTTTTCTTGGTTGTCAAAGATGGTTTGTTGCTGATTTTGTTGTTGGTTTTGTTGTTGCTTGGCGTGCTGCTGGTTTTGTTTGTTTGATAGAATACCGCCAATTAGGACGCCTGCCAAGCCAACAATCAGCTCCTTGTCCTTGTTGTCTAGCTTTTTGGCGTGGACGGTCATTGGGGTAAGGCATAAACTGGCACAAGCCAAGCTGACAATGGTAAAATTTTTCATCACAACTCCTGTTGATTGTACTGTATTTGGCATTGCTGATAGCCTAAGCTGACCGCCTAAACAAATATCGCAGCCTGACAAACTAAGAAACACATAATCTAGCACAGGGGGGGGTAATGGCAAGTCTTGTTTTGAGAAAAATTATGCTAAAATAGCCGCCAAATGAATCAAATCAATAAATGGAAAAAATCGTGATTGAATTTAAAGAAGTGGCGATACGCCGTGAGGGGCGAGTGCTGTTTAGTGATGTGAATTTACAACTGCACAAAACCCAAAAAATCGGTCTGACAGGCAATAATGGCACGGGCAAATCTACCTTGTTTGCCGCCATTTTGGGCGAATATGGCACAGATGCAGGGCAGATTGTGATGCCACAAGATTGGCAGATTGCCCACATGGCACAAGAGATTCATGCCACAGACATGACGGCGATGGATTATGTGCTGTCAGGCGATGGCGAATGGTGGTCGTTGTCTGACAAACTGGCACAGCAAGATGGGCTATCTACTGAGCAAATCGCTGCGTTATACCAACGCTTTGAGGAGATTGATGGCTATCGTACTCGTGCTAAGGCGGCGATTATTTTGTCGGGCTTGGGTTTTGGCGAGGCAGACCATGCAAGGCAGGTAGCACTGTTTTCTGGTGGCTGGCGAATGCGACTGAATCTGGCTCGCACCTTGATGCACCGTGCTGAGGTGTTGCTTTTGGACGAGCCGACCAACCATTTGGATTTGGACGCTATTTTGTGGCTAGAAGAATGGCTGGCAGGTTTTGATGGCTTGGTCCTGCTCATCAGTCACGACCAAGCATTTTTGGACGCGGTTTGTGGGCATATTTTGCACATCGAACATGGAAAAATCACGCTGTATTCGGGTAATTATAGCCAGTTTGTCAAGATGCGTGCCGAACGCCTCGCCCAAGAGCAACAAGCTTACGAAAAACAGCAGGCAGTCAAGGCTCACTTGGAAGATTATATCCGCCGTTTTCGTGCCAAAGCAACCAAAGCCAAGCAAGCCCAAAGTCGCATCAAGCAACTTGACCGCATGAATGAGCTTGCCCCTGTGATGGCAGACAGTGCATTTAGTTTCCAATTTTATGAACCATCACACATGGCATCGCCACTCATCACGCTGGATAATGCAACGATTGGCTATACTGCTGATGCTCCGTTAATCAGCCGAGTCAATGTACAAATCACGCCAGAGGTTCGTTTGGGCATTTTGGGTGCAAATGGTGCAGGTAAATCCACGCTGATTAAGGCGTTGGTGGGGCAGTTGCCACTCATCAGCGGTGTGCATAAGGTCTCACAGACGCTCAAATTGGGCTATTTTAATCAGCATCAGATGGACAGTCTAGATGATGATGCCACACCCATGATAATGCTAAGACGCTTGGCAGGACAGACATCAGATGCACAGTTGCGAGCATTTTTGGGCAGTTTTGATTTTCGTGGTGACCGCATTGATACGGTGGCACGGTTGTTTTCAGGTGGCGAGCGAGCCAGATTGATGCTGGCACTATTGGTTTGGCAACGCCCCAATGTCTTGGTGCTGGACGAGCCAACCAACCACCTAGATTTACAAATGCGAAATGCCCTCATGCTTGCTTTACAGGATTATCAAGGGGCATTGATTTTGGTGTCGCACGATAGGGAGCTGATTTTATCGGTGTGTGACGAGCTATTATTGGTGGCAGATGGCAAGGCGACAACCTTTGTGGGCGACATGAGCGACTACGCTGAGCATTTGCGACAAGCAAGACTTGCCAAAACCGCCCAGCAGTCATCGGCTAATTCTGCCAAGACCGCCCAAGACGAACCCAAAAATGAGCAGCTAAGCAAAGAAGAGCGGCGAAAAAAGAATGCCAAATTGCGAGAGCAGACCGCACCTGTGCGTAAAAAGATTGCTCATCTTGAAGATAAGCTGAATCAAATAACCAGTAAGCTTGCTCAGATTGATGAACTGCTTGGCGATGGTCAGCTGTACGATGATGCCAATAAAGAGCAGTTGCTGCAACTGCTTGCCAAGCAAAATGAAGAACAAAAGCGACTTGCTGACATCGAAGAGGCGTTGCTGTTGGCAATGGACGAGCTAGAAACATTGGAGCAGGAGCTTGTCTGATGTTGCCTGACTACTATCAGCTACTTGGTGTGGACATGAATGCTGATTTGTCAGCCATCAAACAAGCCTATCGCCGTCAGATTGCTCAGCATCACCCAGATAAACAAGGCAGTGATGAACAGGCGTTATTGCTTAATATGGCTTATGAAACACTCAAAAATCCAGCCAAACGAGCCAGCTATGATGCCAAGTTTGCCCAGTTTCATCGCCAAAGACGACTGTATCAAGCAGGGCAGCGTTTGTATCATTCAGCGTGGCAGTTGGGTCATTTTGCCAAAACCTGTGCCAAAAAACTCTGGCAACATTTGCCATCATCGCCCATCTTGGACGAAATCCATGCACAAAATGCCGAGCTTGGTGTGTGCGTGATTGATTTATGCACCGCTTATCAAGGGGGTGTGGTGCTGATGAATGGACAAAAAATCGCCCTACCAAAAGGTCTGTCTGATGGCGATGTGATTGATGTTGGTGTAGAAAAATTTAAAATTCACATCAGGCAAAAGGACATCAAAGTACACGGCAAAGATGTGCATTATCTGCTTTGGCTTGATGAAAAAATGCTGTCTTGTGGTTTGGTTGATTTACCAAAACCTTGGTCACTACAACTAAAACTGCCAGCAAATACATCACTACCAGCCAGCATCACCTTGTCAGGTCGTGGCATTGATGATGGGCAAGAGGCTGGCGATTTGATGATATATTTTAATGCCAAATAAGACCTGATGGCTTGCTAGGCTTGCCATGAGTATTTCATTTGTCGTATATGTTTTAATCATGCCTTATTTTAACCAAATCAAGAGATGAATCATGACCGATTTTAACCCACCTTTGTGGCTAAAAAATCCACATTTACAAACCATTTTGCCAAAATTTTTGGTCAAGCACACGCCTGATTATCACAGGGTTTTGGTGAAAGATTCGCTCAACCAAAGTGATGTGGCGTTTGATTATTTGCTGACCGATGATACCAAGTGTGATGATGGTCGGTATGGCAAGCCTTTGGTGGTGTTGTTTCATGGCATGGAGGGGTCAAGCCAAAGTCATTATGCCAAAACTTTGGCAAAGGCGGTGCAGGCTGCTGGCTTGCATTTTGTGGTGGCTCACTTTCGTTCCTGCGGTGGTGTGGCGGTGGCTGGCGAGGTGTTTTATAATGCTGGCGATACGGCAGAATTACATCATTATTTGAGTTTATTATCCAAAGAGTTTGACTCTATTTTTGCCATCGGAGTATCGCTGGGCGGGAATGCTTTGGCAAAATACATGGGCGAATACGGCACAGATGCCATAGCACAGCGTGCGGTGGTGGTCTCAGCCCCTGTGGATTTGGCAAGTGCATCGGTGGCGATGGAGCGATTGCTGGGTAAGCATATTTATACTCCGTATTTACTTAATCCCATCATCAAAAAAGCATTGGACAACCGTTTGACCCCTGATGAAATCATTGCCCTAAAACAAGCCAAACGAATGGGCGATTTTGATAATGTATTCACCGCACCCAGACACGGTTTTCGCTCAAAAAATGATTATTATCGTCAAGCATCAGCCTTGCCATATTTGGCAAATGTTGTTAAGCCTACCTTGATTATTACCGCCAAAGATGACCCATTTTTGGGCGTGACTGCCGAAGCTGGCGATGTCTCGTCATCGGTTGAGCTGTTAGACACTCGCTATGGCGGTCATATTGGTTTTGTTGATTATGATTATCAAGCACGTCAGTTTGAGCTTGGTTTTGTGGCTGACCGTGCTTTGGCATTTTTTGGGCAATGATGACCTAAGAGGATAAGATGCGAATGTTATTTTTGGCAGGCGTGATATGTCTGTTTGAATTATGCACTTTTGTGGTTTTTAAAGGCTTGGGCTGGCTGACCTCCCCAGTGCTTGATGCACAGGCTCAACGCTGGTTGATGATTGGCGGGTTTGTGATTAGTCATCTGTTTTTGGCGGGATTGTTGTTTGGAGCATTTCGCCTGACGATGGGCTATTTGGCGGTGCTGTGGATTGGGGTGCTTGCCATCGTGTTTACCTGCTTGCTGGCTTTTTTGGTCAATCAACTTAGCATCAATCTTGGGCATGGTTTGCGTGCGATTGGGGTGCTTAGCTTCATGGGGCTTTTGGGCTACTCGGTGTTTAATGCCTATATGCCAACCACTCGTCATTTGACAGTCAGACTGGATAAGCCAATGTCAGATAGTGTTCGTCTGGCGGTGGCAAGTGATTTGCATTTGGGGGCGTTGTTTGGCAATCGTGAGCTTGATTTATTGTCAGACATTTTGCGTCGTGAGCAGGTGGATTTATTGCTCATGCCTGGCGACATCATGGACGATGATACATTGGCATTTGAAGCCAAAAAGATGCAGCCACATTTTGCCAAACTGGTGTCTGCAACCACCAATGGAGCGGTGGTCAGTTTGGGCAATCATGATTTGTATCAGACGCAGGCTTACCAAAGTATCATCAATGCCATCACTGCCAGCGGTGCAATCTTACTTGATGATAAAACCATGCTGATGTCTGTGCATAAAAACGGTCAAGAGATTCCCATCAGTTTGGTGGGTCGTTTTGATGACCATCACACACAGCGATTGACAACCCAAGCGTTGATGGCAAGCGTCAATACCGATTATCCTGTCATTTTGCTGGATCATCGTCCTAGCCAGATTGATGAAAATAGCCGATTGCCCATCGATTTGCAGGTATCAGGACACACGCATAATGGGCAAGTATTCCCTGCCAACTTTATTATCAAGGCACTCAATCGTGTTGGCTATGGGCATGATGTCATCAATGGTATGGCGGTGGTGGTGTCGTCTGGCTACGGATTTTGGGGTGTGCCGTTGCGGCTTGGGTCTCGCTCTGAGGTTTGGATTATTGATGTGGTGGGACGCTCTGATGTCTCATTGCCAAATGATAAAGCCCCAAGATAGGGGCTTTATTGTATTTATTGTAAACCAAGCACATCTTTCATGTCATAAAGACCTGCTGGCTGATTGGCAACCCAAATCGCCGCTCGCACCGCTCCTGTGGCAAAAGTGGCACGACTTTGGGCTTTGTGGGTGATTTCGATGATTTCACCGTCCATGATAAATTCAACCGTATGCTCACCAATAATCTCACCACCACGCAAAGCGTGCATGCCAATTTGGCCCAGTTCACGCTTGGCACTGCCTTGTCTGCCATGCACCAGCACATTGTTTAGCTGCTGACCACGACTTTCTGCCACTGCACGAGCCATCATCAGTGCCGTGCCAGAGGGGGCGTCGATTTTGTGCTTGTGGTGATGTTCGATGATTTCAACATCAGCATTTAGCCCCAGCACACGAGCGGTGGTTGCCAGCAGATTGAGTGATAAATTGACCCCAGTTGAGTAGTTGCCTGCATAGACAATGGCAATGTGCTGAGCGGCATTTTTAAGCTTGGCTTCTTGTTCTGCATTTAAGCCAGTCACGCCCATCACCAGTGGTACTTTATGCTCGATACATTGTGCCAAGACTTCATCTAGGGCTTCTGGCAAGCTAAAATCAATCAGCACGCCCAAATTTTGTGCCGACAAGGTAGAAAGTGCCACACCCGTGCGACCAGCACCGATGAATTCGCCAGCATCTGCCCCAATCAAGCTAGAAATACTGCGAACATACGCCCCAGCCAATGTGGCGTTTGGGTGATTCAAAGTTGCTTGAATCAACATTCTGCCCATGCGACCTGATGCACCCATGATGCCGATATTAAGATTGCTCATCGTGTATCCTTGATAGATTGGTTCAAATAAGTATCAGTTGAAATGATTTTGATTATAGCAGAGCTGGCTAAGTTTTTCATCGCTATTTGCGAATAAAAGTTTGTTTTTTTATCCAAAAAAAGTCATCCCAAAGCATCACTTTGGGACGATGAGCAGTTGGTTTACCAAGTATAACCTAAGCGAATGCTTGCCTGCGTGTGTTTGTCAATTTCATCGCCATGATGTTGTTCTAGCTGGGCTTTAAGACCAAAAGCCCCTTGTTGTATCTGCACGCCAATATTGGCATATTGACCATCACCAAAGCGTTGTTCAAACTGATGACCATTGACCGTAACAACGCCTTTACCTTGATACTGCTGATAACCAACCCCAATGCTTGGCGTGATGGTCCATGCACCGTGTTTGATGTCGGTTTGGATTTGTACATCGCCACCGGTTTGGTTGATGCTGGTGTTATCAAGCGTGATGTTTGCTCCGTTTAATTGATAATTTGCCCCATCAAGCTGATGATGTCTGACATAGACGCTTGGTACGACGATGATTTTACTGCCAAATTGATGGTTGATGCCCAGACCGATGTTGGCAAAATTGCGTTTGCCATCGATGTTTTCCACCATGGTTTTGGTGCGACCAACGCCAACATCAATCATGACAGCAGTATCTTGCCACTGGTATTTGGCAAAAATGCTGGCAAGCGTGCTACGATGTTCAGCGTGCATCGCATCGGCAAGTTTTGCTTGGCTGTCTTGTGTGGCAACAACCACACCATAGCGTAGCTGGTCTGTCTGTCCACTAAGACCGATTTGCTGACCGTGAGATGTGCGTTCAAAGGGTCGGTATAGCTCGCTTTGATGTGTGCTTTGGCTGTGGTCAGCGTGCAGCCAGATATTACTCAAATCGCCACGCAAGGTTTGGCTAAGGTGGTGCCCCATCTGCAAAACACCATAAGCGTGTGATGACAAATCTGACAAAGCGGCATTGGTATAACGACTGATGAGCTGTGCTTGTTTTTGTTGAGCAAGTTTTGCCAAACGCTCTTGTTCAAGTTGAGCAAGTTTTGCTTTTTCAGCTTCTTCGGCTAGGCGTTTTTCTTCTTCAAGTTTGGCTAAGCGTTCAGCTTCCAAACGCTCACGCTCAGCCTGTTCAGCTTTGGCTTTTTCTTCTGCAAGTCGTTTTTCTTCGGCTTTTTGACGAGCAAGTTCAGCTTGTTTGGCTTCTTCGGCTTCTTTGGCAAGTTTTTCAGCCTCTTCACGAGCCAGCTGTTCTTGACGAGCTTTTTCTTCGGCTTCCAAACGCTCTTGTTCAAGTTGAGCAAGTTTTGCTTTTTCAGCTTCTTCTGCCAAGCGTTTTTCTTCTTCAAGTTTGGCTAAACGCTCTGCTTCTAGTCGTTCTTGTTTGGCTTTTTGTCTTGCCAATTCTTCTTGACGAGCTTTCTCTTCTGCCAAACGCTTTTCCTCAGCTTCTTTGGCAAGTCTTTCTGCTTCTAAGCGTTTTTCTTCTTCAATCTTAGCTAAGCGTTCAGCTTCTTCACGAGCGAGTTGTTCTTGACGAGATTTTTCTTCGGCTTCTAAACGCTCTTGTTCAAGTTGAGCCAATCTTGCTTTTTCAGCTTCTTCTGCTAGGCGTTTTTCTTCTTCAAGTTTGACTAAGCGTTCGGCTTCTAAACGCTCTTGCTCAGCTTTTTGACGAGCAAGTTCAGCTTCTTTTTCAGCCTCTTCACGAGCAAGTTGTTCTTGATGAGTCTTTTCTTCCGCTAAGCGTTTTTCCTCAGCTTCTTTGGCAAATCTTTCAGCTTCTAAACGCTCTTTTTCAAGCTGAGCAAGTCTTGCTTTTTCGGCTTCTTTGGCAAGTCGTTCAGCTTCCAAACGCTCACGCTCAGCTTGTTCGGCTTTGGCTTTTTCTTCTGCCAAACGCTTTTCCTCAGCTTCTTTGGCAAGTCGTTCAGCTTCCAAACGCTCTTGTTTAAGTTGAGCCAGTCTTGCTTTTTCAGCCTCTTCTGCTAAGCGTTTTTCTTCTTCAAGTTTGGCTAGGCGTTCAGCTTCTAGTCGTTCTTGCTCTGCTTTTTGTTTTGCTAATGCTTCTTGCTGAGCTTTTTCTTCGGCTTCTTGACGAGCTTTTTCTTCTGCCAAGCGTTTTTCTTCTTCAAGTTTGGCTAATCGTTCGGCTTCTTCACGAGCAAGTTGCTCCTGACGAGCTTTTTCCTCAGCTTCTTTGGCAAGTCTTTCTGCTTCTAGACGCTCTTTTTCAAGTTGAGCCAATCTTGCTTTTTCAGCTTCTTCCGCTAAGCGTTTTTCTTCGGCTTCTTTGGCTAAACGCTCTGCTTCTAGGCGTTTTTCTTCCGCTAAGCGTTTTTCCTCAGCTTCTTTGGCAAGTCGTTCGGCTTCCAAATGCTCACGCTCGGCTTGTTCAGCTTTGGCTTTTTCTTCTGCTAAGCGTTTTTCCTCAGCCTCTTTAGCCAAACGCTCTGCTTCTAAACGTTCTTGTTCGGCTTTTTGTCTTGCCAATTCTTCTTGACGAGCTTTTTCCTCAGCTTCTTTGGCAAGTCTTTCTGCTTCTAGACGCTCTTTTTCAAGTTGAGCCAATCTTGCTTTTTCAGCTTCTTCCGCTAAGCGTTTTTCTTCGGCTTCTTTGGCTAAACGCTCTGCTTCTAGTCGTTCCTGCTCAGCTTTTTGCTTTGCCAATTCTTCTTGACGGGCTTTCTCTTCAGCTAGACGCTTTTCTTCTGCTTCTTTGGCAAGTTTTTCAGCTTCTAAACGCTCTTTTTCAAGCTGGACAAGTTTTTCCGCCTCTAAACGCTCTTGTTCAAGTTGAGCAAGCCTTGCTTTTTCAGCTTCTTCTGCTAAACGCTTTTCTTCTTCAAGTTTGGCTAAGCGTTCGGCTTCGAGTCGTTCTTGCTCAGCCTTTTGTTTTGCTAATACTTCTTGCTGAGCTTTTTCTTCTGCTTCTTTGGCAAGTCTTTCAGCTTCCAAACGCTCATGCTCGGCTTGTTCAGCTTTGGCTTTTTCTTCCGCTAGGCGTTTTTCTTCGGCTTCTTTGGCTAAACGCTCCGCTTCTAGTCGTTCTTGCTCTGCTTTTTGACGAGCAAGTTCGGCTTGTTTGGCTTCTTCTGCCAAACGCTTTTCTTCTTCAATCTTAGCTAAGCGTTCAGCTTCTTCACGAGCAAGTCGTTCAGCTTCCAAACGCTCACGCTCGGCTTGTTCAGCTTTGGCTTTTTCTTCTGCCAAGCGTTTTTCTTCAGCCTCTTTAGCTAAACGCTCTGCTTCTAAGCGTTTTTCTTCTTCAATCTTAGTTAGGCGTTCGGCTTCTAGGCGTTCTTGTTCGGCTTGTTTGTCCAGTTCTGGATTATACAAATAAAATGCCTGTGCATCATTGCCTAGTGTGTAGCGATACGCTCCCAAATCCACCGTGCCACTTGCCAGCACGATGTTTGGATTATCTTGCTCGCCTTTGGTTTCAATGAGTATCAGCTTGCTGTCTGGGACGGCAGGTTCTACGCCATCATTCTCGATATGTAGCGTATGTGTTCCTGCGGTTTTTCCATGAACGACTATCTTGTCGCCTGCTAAATTTTTGATGTTGGTGCGATAGTGAATCTGGCTTTTGCCAGTCAGGTCGCCCAGCACGGTCAAGGTATTAAAATGACCATTTTGACCAAGTTTGATGATGGCATCATTGAGCGTTAGCTTGCCAACGGTGCTGCTTTGGCTCATTTGCCATAAACTTTGATTCAGTGTCAGCTGTGTGTCAGCTGCCCCAGATGCCACCCCTGTCCAGTCGCTGCCTAACAAGGTCGCTTTGGCGTGATGGTTGAGTGTGACATCGCCTGATAAAGTGGTGCGAACTTGGTGGTCTTGGTTGTCGGTGGGTGTCAGGGCTTGGCATTCGATTAAGCCATGATAATCCGAACGCACGCACAGCTTATCCTGAGAATCTGGCATAAAACCAATGTCAAAGTTTGCCTCATCTTGACCGACAAGATTGGCGGTGATGGTGCTGGCTCCTCGTGCTGATTTGACGGTAGCGTCATGACGAGCGGTGATGGTATTGGCGGTGTATTGGGCATCTAGCCAAGTGTTTTGATTGGGGTCAAAATCGCTTTGGCTAAGATGGTCAAAGGCTCTGGGCGTGGGTCTGCCTGCCAAAATCAGCGTGCCACGATTGGCGGTCAGCTCATTGACAAAACTGCCACCCGTCAGTAGCCATTTGGCGTCATGATGTGTTGGGTCAAAGACGACATTGAGCTTGCCTGCTTGTTGTTGGTCGCCTAATTGACCAGCAAAGGCGGTCGCAACACCCTGACTGTTTAGTAGGGCTGTTTTGGCTTGCTCAGCTTCTTCGGTGGTCTTGCCTAGATTGATGTAGTTGGCAGCATTGGCTCCTGATTGGCGGTCAAGATGGGCATTGCCAATGACGGCATAATGCCCCTGTGCATCTTTGCCAAACACAAAATCACGAGACGACCGCCAGACAAGGGTAGAGTCTGCTTGGGCGTTGTTATTGACGATTTTTGCACCACGATCCACATTGTGTAGATAATTGGTGGTGATGGATTGACCATTCAAATCCAGTGTACCGCCTAGATGCCCAAAACGAAAATCTTCATTTTTGACCTGCTGATTACGATTTATTATCACTTGACCACGACCGCTGACCAGCTCGACATATTTGGCAGCTTGTCCATCTTTATCCAGCACGACCGTACCATCGCCCACGCTGATACCGCCCAAGTTATCGCCTTGTCCGCTGATGGTGAGTGTGCCACCGCCCAGTTTGGCTAGGTATTCATCTGTTTGCCCCAGCTGGCTGTACACCGTGATTTTTTCTTTGATGCCAACTTGATAATCAACCTGACTGCCATCGCCCACATAGATACCACCGCCTGTGTGTGTTGTGCCATCGCCTGTGATGGTTAATGTGGTGGGCGTGCCTGCCGTACCGACATAGATTGAACCACTTTTTTGGTCGATGTCGGTCGCCAGCGTCAAAGTGCCATCGGTATCGATGTACAAGTCTTTGTGTTTTTCGAGCAATGTTTCATCATTAAGCAGGGTGTTTTCTGCTGCTTGTTGCCAGACCAAATCATCACTTTGGGGAGCGGCAACGGCATCTTGATAATCGGTTAATTGCTTAAAGTAAGGGTCAAATAAAGTGTATTGGTCGCTGTAAGCATTGAGGCGATTTTGGCGTTCGTCGCCTGTCGCCCCACCATTGCCACTTTGGACAAAACCAATCAACTCCCATTGCTGTGTCAGCTTATTAAAGCCATAAAATCCACTGCCGCTATCGCCAGGCTGTATCGCAGCCGCCAGCGGTAAGCGTACACCGTCTGGTGTGACGATAGGCGTGTTTTGTTCGTCATAAAATTGGCGATAATCGGTGTCTTCGCCCACCAAATAAAAGGACACATTGCCAGCGTCTGTGTTGTTTTTACTGCCGTTGATGGCGATTTGTGATTTTAGGGCAGGGGACATGCCTGCGGTCAAAAATTCGTGAACGAAAGTATTTTCGCCTAAGTCAGTGCGATGTGGATACACGCCATTGAACGAGATGGGGTCGCCTGTGCTTGGATCGACCTGTTCTAGCACACCAGAACCCACATGGACAAAAGCACTATAATTTTCGACTTTAAATTCGCTTAAATCATTCAAAGTGGGTGTTGGTGCGGTTTCGGTAACCAGCTTATGTAGGCGTGGTAGGGCAAGGTCATAGACATAGTTTGCTCCATACCATGACCAAAAGTCATTGTTTGGGTCATTGGAAGTGGCTTCATCTTCGGTTTTGATGATTTTGCGGGTGTTAAATCCCCTAGGATAGCGTCCTGCGTGTGAGCCGTGTACATTGAGGTCTTTTTCTAAATCATTGCGTTTGACGACAAAATAATGATTCTTTGGGGCGTGATGGCTGTCATTTGCCCCAAAACTTAGCCCATCATAGACCAGTTGTAGATTGCGAGCATTGGTAGAGGTACGGTCTTTGGCAAACTGTTGATGGTCTTGCCCCAGCAGGACATAGGTGGGATTGTGTTGCACGGTGCCAGTCAGCTGTGGGGAAATGAGTGTAACCACGCCTGATTTGGCGTTAGCGGCACTAAAATCAGGTACAGGCACACCTGCTGGCAATAAAGTGCCAATGATGTCGCCATTTTTGTTGCGAATGACGATGTCGGTTGCCCCAGCGACAAATTCGCCCTTATTTTCGGCAAAATCACGATAGGTTTGTAAATCGATGTCCTGACGAATGCTTGATGCGTGCGATAGACTGCTGGCAACAGCACTGGCGATGGCGGTGGCAAGAAGGGTGCGTTTGATTTTCATAAGAATCCATTCCAGAATCTGACCAAATAAAAGAAAACGAAATTTTCGCTATTATTCAATAAAAGAGGGGTAAAAGCAAGATGATGTCGTTGCAAAAATTCACTTTTTTGTTAAGTTTGAGCAACAATCAAACAAAAAGCCCCCAGCTGCTGCTAAGGGCTTAATGAGGTGTGCTGACAGACTTAGTCAAATAAGTCCTTGACATCATCTTTGATTTTGTCAAAGAATCCTTTTTTCTTGCCAATTTGGCTATTTTCGTCGCCTAAGGTTGCTTGGAATTTTTCAAGCAACTCTTTTTGTTCGTTGGTCAAGTTGGTCGGTGTTTGCACGATGACACGACAAATCAAATCGCCCTGCATTCGTCCACGCACGGTGGTAACGCCTTTGCCACGCACACGCAGCAGTTTGCCACTTTGTGTGCCTTCGGCGATTTTTAGATTGATTTTGCCGTCCAGCGTTGGGATTTCGATATCATCACCAAGAGCGGCACTGGCGATAGAGATGGGCACATCGATGTGCAAATCTGCCCCATTTCTGGTATAGATGGCGTGCGGTTTGACATGAATCTCGACATACAAATCGCCATTTGGCATGCCATTTTCGCCTGCTTCACCTTTGCCAGCCAGTCGCACACGGTCGCCATTGTCCACACCAGCAGGGATAGAGACTTGCAATGTTTGCTGTTTTTGTTGTTTGCCTTCGCCATGGCAATCAGGGCAAGGATTTTTGATTTGTTTGCCGCTGCCTTGACATACAGGGCAGGTTTGTTGCATCACAAAGAAACCTTGCTGCATATGCACCTGTCCACAACCTTGACAATGGCTACAAGTGACGATGTCGCCAGCAGATTTTGCCCCTTTGCCATCACAGGTATCACAGCTGACAGCACTGCTAAAACTGATTTCTTTTTTACAGCCAGCCACCGCTTCTTCTAGCGTCAAGCTGACTTGGTATAGCAGGTCTGCCCCTTTGCTGGCACGGCGACCACGACCGCCAAAACCACCGCCGCCACCAAAGGCTTGACCGAATAAGTCGCCAAAAATATCTTGGAAACTGCCACCGCCAAAGCCTTCAAAACCACCAAAACCACCGCCACCAAAGCCGCCATTATTCATACTTTGTTCAAAGGCTGCATGCCCCATGCGGTCATAAGCGGCTCGTTTTTCGGCATCAGACAGCACCTCGTATGCCATGCTGGCTTCTTTGAATTTTTCTTCGGCAGCAGGGTCGTCTGGGTTGCGGTCTGGGTGATATTTCATTGCCAGCTTGCGGTAGGCTTTTTTGATTTCTTTTTCGTCAGCCGAGCGTTCCACGCCCAAAACACTATAAAAATCTTTGCTCATTGCTTAGTTTCTCGTCAATTTGTCAAAATCTTGCCTGTTTATGGAGTTTTTTGCCAATTTATCAAGCCAAAGACGGATAAAAAGTGTGGATTTGGGTAAAAAATTTTCTAAAAAACCAAGCAGGATTGTCGCCAAGATTGCTATTGTTTCATGTGAAACATCAATTTTGCCCAAAAAAACCGCCAAGCAAGTTTGGCGGTCGGTTGGAGTGGTTTATTATAAACCCAAAAATTCATAAAAGGACTTGCCAGTAAAATCACCCATAAACAACTCGCCTTTATCGCTATAAATGGCTGGTGTGGCATAGATGCCCAAGGCTTGGGTTTGCAAAAATGTCTGGTCAATGACTGGTGACTGGCAGCTGGTGTCTTTGTCAAAAATGCCTTTCATGCCAGCACTGAGTAGAGTGGCTCGCTTGGCGTTGTCAGTTTCACACCACAGTTTACGCATTGGTTTGGCGGATTCATCATAGACAGGATAGCCGATGGCTTTGATGGTGATGCCTTTTTGGTTGAATTCGTGGATTTTTTCGTGAAACATTCGGCAATAAGGGCAATGAATGTCGGTTGCCACATAGACCACCGCTCGCTCCTTGCCAATGGCTGGATAGATTGCTAAGGCAGCCTCTGGCAGAGCGTGCAAAACATGGCGATTTTTGGCAATCTCAAAGGCTTCGTCATTGGCAGAAAATTGCCCATCATGAAGTACGCCAATATCGCCACTGGCTAGATATTTGGCATCTTTGCTGACCAAAAATGGCACACCGCCTTTGCCAGACACACCCCAAAGCAGACTGGGTAAGTTGGTATGGAAAAATGCTGAATGCTCATTCATGTTTGGCAAGGCACTCATATTGGCAAGCAAGGCTTTTTTGTATGCTGCCGATACTGGTGTGCCAGCAGGCTGGTCTGCCATCACGGCAGGATTGATGGGCGTGATGGGGCTGGGATTGGCTTCTAGCGAACCTGCCACCAGATAGCGTAAGTCATCACTGATGAGAATCTGCCCGCCATTGCCCAGCTTAATGGTGCTAATCCCCGACAGTGGACTGTCTTGCGTGCCAAGCACAGGGGCGTTTAGTCCTGCTTGATTTAGGGTTTGTTGGATTGTTTGGGTATCAATGCCTGCCTGACTGCCAATCGAACAAAAGGTTAAACAGCTTGCCAGTGCTAATTTGTAGTATTGTTTAATAGTCATATTGTATTTTCTTAGTTAAAATTGTGCAATTTCATCAGCGGTCAAAAAGCGACATTCGCCCATTTCTAGCCCATCAAGTGTGATTGTCCCAATGCTGGCACGGTGTAGCTCGATGACTTTGTTGCCAAAATATGCCATCATGCGTTTGACTTGATGGTATTTGCCTTCGGTCAAAATTAAGACAGCGTGTGTCTCGTCCACGAAGGACAGTGTGGCGGGACGGGTTTTTTCGGTTTCGCCTTCTAATAAGATGCCATTGGCGACTTGTTTGATGGCGTGTGCTTGGGCGGCTTCGTCCATTGGGTCGGCAAGGGTCAGCTCATAGCGTTTTGGTTGATGGCGTTTTGGGCTGGTCACACGGTGTAGCCAAGAGCCGTCATCAGACAGTAGCAACGCTCCTGTGGTGTCCACATCAAGCCGTCCTGCGATACGAATGCTTGCCACTTCTGGCACGGCAATCAAATCAGTGACGATGGGGTACTCTTTGGCTTTTAGGGTGCATTCAAAACCATCAGGTTTATACAGTAAAATATAGCGATTACCCTCAGCAACAGACAAAGGTTCGCCCGCCCATAGCACTTCATCATTGGCGATGTCGATGTGATGACTGCTGTCTTTGACAACGATGTCATTGACGGTGATTTCGCCTGCGTGCAGGACTTTTTTGGCATCTTTGCGAGACAGCTCGGTGGCTTTGCTTAAAAATTTATCTAAACGCATAGTTTTTTGGTCAAAATTGGACTTCAATGTAAAAATATGCTTAGTGTAGCACATTTTGTTTGGTACAATTTGACTTGGCTGTATAAGATTGTAAAAATTTATCCCATTTTACCAACAATTACCCAAAAACCACTTGGAGACTGTTTGTGAGCTATCAAACCCTTGCCGCACCTTGTCAAGCCATCTACGACATCAAAAAGAGTCAGTTTTTGGCGTTTGCTTATCCCATTGATGATAGGGAGCAGGCGATGGCTTGTGTGATGCAGCTAAAAGAGCAATACCCAGATGCTCGCCACCATTGCTATGGTTATGTGATTGGCAATCCGCACAACACCACCAGTGCAGGGTTTGATGATGACGGCGAGCCGAATGGCACGGCAGGCAGACCGATTTTGAATGTGTTGCAGCACAAAGGCATTGGTAATGTCATCATCGTCGTGGTTCGGTATTTTGGCGGTATTAAGCTTGGTGCTGGTGGCTTGACTCGTGCGTACGGTACAGCAGCACAGCTTGCGGTAGAGCAGATGGTGCTAGTGCCGTTCGTGGCTCGTTGTCAGGTGACTGTACAGACAACTTTTGCTCACGAAGCCCAAATCCGCTATCTGGTGTCAGCCGTAGATGGGCAGATTGTGACGGTAGATTATGCCAATCAGGTGCAGATGAGCGTGCAGATGGATTTGGCAAAACGGTCAGCATTCATCGAAAGTTTGGGCGTGTTTGGGCAGGTTTTGGACGAGGAGGGCTGTTAATTCGCCTGATAAAATGGCAAAAAACCACAAACTTTCGCTTGTGGTTTTTTTTGGAGCATTCATGCTAACTATCCATAAGGTATTTCCATATCGCAGCCAGTCTATCCTTAGTTGGCAAGTCATTTGCCGTTGTTCCGTTGCTGCTTGGGTGTATTATGCCAAATGCACCTTGTTCGATAAAGTGGCAAAATTCGTCAAATCTTGTACGAAATTTCTTACAAATCCGTATTTGTACAAAAAATAATCACTTGAATGAGCATTTATTGACTTGCTTATTATTATACTATATTATTACGAATTTTTACAAAATAGCAATTTTATAACATTATTTTAACAAAAAATAGCCATTGTAAGGATTTCCCATGACCATAGCCAAACTGACCACCTTGACGCTTTCGATGAGCGTGGTTTTTGCGATGAATGCTGCCACAGCTGATGATACTGGGCACGATGATGACGAGGTTGATTTGGGTGTGCAGACCATCACAATCTCTTCGGCAGTGCCAAATCAAGCCAATCTTTTGGGCAAACGCCAAAACATCTCTGACCAAACCATCAAAGCCAAAGAGCTAAAACAACGCCCAACCACACTGGGCGATGCCTTAGATGGCGAGCTAGGCATTTATTCTAATCAGTTTGGTGGCGGTGCATCAGCTCCTATTATTCGTGGACAAGAGGGCAAACGCATTACCATTTTGCAAAACAATGCTGATGTCATTGATATGGCACATTTATCGCCAGACCACGCTGTGATGGTGGATACCGTGCTTGCCAATCGTGCTGAGGTCGTGCGTGGAGCAAGTACCTTGTTGTATAAATCAGGTAATTTGGCGGGAGCGGTTAATATTATTGACAATAAAATCCCAACTGCTTTGCCGCAAAAACGCACCGAACTAGAAGCAGGTGTCCGCTATAACACAGGCAATAATGAAAAACTTTTGACAGGTGGCGTTACGGTACAAATGGGTTCAAATTTGGTATGGCGAGCAGAGGGTTTGCACAAAACTTCTGACGATTATAAAACACCAAATTATACCAAACAGGATTTTGAAAACTGGGAAACTTTAAATCGTTATACCAAAGCACCAGAACGCTTAGCCGCCCTAGAAAAAGAATGGACGGCACTTAAAGAGGGTGTGGCGTTGTCTTGGCGTGATAAAACCTATTTCATCAAAGATGAGGAAGGTTATCTAAAACAAAAAGCGATTTTGGATAAGGATTTGGCAGGGGCAAAATATCAGCAGCTTGACCGCTTGCCAGAAAGTTGGGCGGACTCTAAGGCGGGTAGTATCGGTTTGTCTTGGGTTGGCAATCAGGGATATATTGGCATTGCCGCCAGCGAGCGAAAGGATAAATATGGCTTGCCTGCACACAATCATCTGTATGAGGGTTGTGGTGTGATTACCACGCACGACAGTTTGCGAGACAAGCCTTATTTGGCAAGATACCCACAACTATTGGACGAGGCGGACATCAATTATATCAATCCACGCCCTGACTGTGCCACACATGCCCACGAGAATTTCAACCACTCGCACGGCGTGCATAGACAGCACGACCATGCCACACCGCCTTATGTGGATTTAACCACTCGCCGTTATGATTTACGCACCGAGTGGGATAATCCGCTGCCTTTTGTGAGCAAGGTGCGAGGCAATATCGGCTATGTGGATTATCAACATGACGAAAAAGAAGGCGATATTATTAATACCTCATTCATTAACAAGGGCAAAGTAGCACGACTTGAATTGACCCATACGCTCAGCGACCGCCTAAAAGCTTTGTGGGGTGTACAATATATTGAGCAGGATAATCAAGGATTATCACCACAAACTGAGTGGCGAAAACTGCCACTATTAACCCAAAATAATCTAAAAAATCAAAGCCTGTTTGCAATGGGGCAATACGATACAGGCAAAGTTCAGGTAGAGCTTGCCAGCCGTATCGAAAAACAAAAGGTTTCAATGGATTATGATTTGGATTATATCGAGGAGGTAACTCGCCGTCGTCATACTCGCTTAACGCCAGAGCGACTAGAAGAGGTCATCGCCTACGGCAAAGAGGCAGCCAAGCCACACAAAAAAACTGCCCATTCTTATGCACTGGGCGTGCATTGGAAATTTTTGCCTAATTATAAATTGTCCTTAAATATTGGCAAGCAAGAAAGACTGCCTAATAGCCAAGAGCTTTATACGCACGGTATGCACCTTGCTACCAACTCATTTGAGGTGGGCAATCGCCATCTCACCAAAGAAAAAGCCAATAATTATGAGTTGGGCTTGGCGTATCAAGGCGATAAGCTGGATTATAAACTGTCTGGCTATTTGTATGATTTTGATAATTATATCTACTTGCATACCATCAATGAATATCTAGGCACTGCCAAAGTTGCCCACCCTTATCATTTGCGTATCAATCGCTATGACCAGAGTCCTGCTAGATTTTATGGCTTTGAGGGTAAAATTGGCTATCAATTTAATGACACCTATTATGGGTCGATTTTTGGCGATTATATTGATGGCAAGTTGCACGATTTACCACCGATTATCAGCAAATATGAAGCACCAAGTTTTTGGAGCAATGGTGTAACTGAGTACACCAAACCTGATGACCGTCATACGCCACGCTTGCCGCCAATGCGATTGGGTGCGAACATCAAAGCCAACTTTAATGAGCGTTGGTCGGGCAATGTGGAATATGTCAAAACCTTTGAACAAACCAAAACTTCTAATTTTGAAAGCCCAACCAAAGGACATCATTTGCTAAATCTTGGTGTGGATTATCAAACCACGCTAGGCTTGGGCGATTATTCGGTGTTCTTTAAGGCGAATAATTTGCTAAATCAGCAGGTATATGCCCACGAAACCTACCTGCCATACATTCCACAAATGGGCAGAAATTTTAGTTTGGGCGTGAACTTTAAATATTAGGTTCTGGTTCAAAAAAGTATGCTACAAAGAAAACCGTTCGTAGTGAGCTTGTCGAACCGTCACGGTTTTCCCACCCGCAGACAAGCTTAATGGCGAACGAAAAAACCAGTTTGGCATACTGTTTAGACCACCACCAAATATCAATATCCACCCAAAAAAACACCCAGCGATGGGTGTTTTTTTATTGTTGGTGTATTGGGTTATCATGTCTGCTAAGATGGATAAGCAGTACAATCACGACATTATTATAATGTAATATTGTAACAATAATGTATCAATGTTATAATATACTTTTTTCTTGTTCAGGGATTGTTAAAGATGATGAAATACAATGCGTTAAGCCTTGCGATTATTGGGCTTCTTGGCAGTGTCATGGCGTATGCTGATGATACGAGCGATGATGAGAGCGTGGATTTGGGGGCGGTGGTCGTTACCGTTAAAAAAGAGGGTCAGACCGCCACAGGCTTTACCGCCAATCAAAAAGCCTCTGACACCAGCGTTGCCAAAACAGTCTTGCAGCAGCGTTCATCGACGCTGGGCAATGCGTTGGCAGGCGAGCTGGGTGTGCATAGCAATCCATTTGGCGGTGGTGCGTCTGCTCCTGTGGTGCGTGGGCAAGAGGGTGTGCGAGTTAAGATTTTGAACAACAATTTGGCGGTGGCAGATATGTCTAATATCAGCCCTGACCATGCTGTTGCGGTCGATACGCTACTTGCCAGTCGAGTGGAGCTGGTGCGTGGGGCGAGTACGCTGATGCACGCCAATGCCTCGCCTGCTGGGGTCATCAATGTCATCGATGGGCGAGTGCCGTCCGACATGCCAGACGGTGTTACAGGCGAGACCTTATTGCGATTTAATACAGGTAGTGATGAAAAACTTGCCACTGCCAGCGTGACTGTGCCGATAGACAACAAGATGGTCTTGCGTGCCGAAGTGCTACACCGAGACGCCAACCCGTATAATGTCCCTGCCATCAAATTTGATGAAACGCTACTTAATCATCTGCCAGATTCTCAAAACAACACCAAAGTTGGCACGATTGGATTGTCTTACATCGGTCAAAAGGGCTATTTTGGCATTGCACACAGCCATCGCCGTGAAAATTATGGGCTGGTGGGGCATAATCACAAATTTGATGATTGTGCCGCCCATGTACAAGACACCGATAAAGCCAGATTGGGCTGGGGTCGTCATTATCTGACCATCTATCCGCATTTGATGGACGATAAAGACATGATTGATTCGCTGCATTTTCATTGCCCTAGCGATTTGACCTCTGACCCAGAGCATGACCATGAGCATGTGTATGGGCATAAACATGACCTAAGCCATGCAGGGCCTACTTTGACGATGAAATCTGCCAGCACCACCATACAAGGCGAGTTAAATCAGCCATTGTCTTGGCTGGATAAAGTTCGTCTAAACTTGGGGGTAAGTGATTATAAGCACATCGAAATGGACGAGGGCAAGATTTATTTTAGTGGTCGTAGGGAGATGTTTGGTCGGGGCGAGCCTGTTTATTTTGGTAATGATGCCTATCTTGGCAAGCTAAGTTTTCATCATCAAGCTGGCGATAGATTTGGGCTGATTTGGGGTGTTGATTATCAACGCAATCGCACGCACGCTTTGACACCCAGTATCAAGGAAAAATCAGACAATCGCCGTTCTTTGGTCGATAATACCCAAAAATCGCTGGGAGCATTTGTCCTAACCAGCACCAAGCTGGGCGATGTCACGCTAGAAACAGGCTATCGCTATGAAGATACAAAAATCCCTGTGCGTTATGATTTGAACGAGATTGACCATACCTTAAAAAGTTTTGGCAGACGCATTCGCCAAGAGTATCCTGATTTAACGCCTTATAAAAATCACGCTCAATCCTATGCTATCACAACTTTGTGGGACATCAGCCCCAAACTTCGCCTAGACACCACCTACTCGCACAACGAACGCATTCCAAGCCCAATGGAGCTGTATTATCATGGCAAACATCTGGCGACCAACTCCTTTATGTTTGGCAACAAAAATCTATCCAAAGAAAAATCAGACAACCTAGAATTTGGAGCGACTTTCAAGGGTGAGCAGTGGAGCATCAAAGGCAGCGTGTATGGCAATAACTTTGATAATTTTATTCACCCAGAAAATCTGTACAAACTGGGCAACTTAGCAATGAGACGCTATACTCAGTCCAAAGCCAAGATTCGTGGAGCGGAGCTTGAAATTGGCTATCAAATCAGCCCAAATTATAAAGTGGCGGTGTTTGGCGATAAAGTGCGTGGTCGTTTGTATGGATTTGAGCCGATTTTTGTGGGTAATATCTATGGCAAGCCAGAGCTGGTCGGTTATGAAGACCCAGAGGATTGCGGGTGGAGCAGAACTCACCCTGACTATGAAGAGGAATGTGCCATCTATAAACGCCCCATCATCGGGCAAGAGACCATCGCACGCCCTGACCGTCATGCCCCACGCTTATCGCCTGACCGCATCGGTTTTCGTGTGAATGGCGAGCATGGCAATCTCTCATCATCGCTAGAATACACTCATGTGCGTGGACAAAAACGCACCTCGCAATCGGTTGCCAGCAAATATGACAGCGAATGCCCTTATCATGATGCAGGACGAGACAAGCTATGCCCCATCTATATTCAAGAAGATGCCACTGCTGGCTACAATCTTCTTAATGTGGGGCTAGATTATCGCAAATCCTTTGGTAGTCTGGATACCACATGGTCAATTCGTGCCAATAATTTGCTTAATGAAAAAATCTATGTGCATAATTCGTTTTTGCCTTTTGTGCCGCAGCAGGGGCGAAATTATGGTTTATCTATCAATTTAAAATATTGATGATAAAAAAACCGCTTGTCATCTTAACAAGCGGTTTTTTTGGTAAAATCGTCAGTTATTTGGCTTGACTGCGTAGATATTGTGTCAAAAGTGCCACAGGACGACCTGTTGAGGTTTTGTCCTTACCGCTAATCCAAGCTGTGCCAGCGATGTCCAAGTGAGCCCATGCCTGACCTTCTTTGATGAAGCGTTGCAAGAAGCAGGCTGCGGTGATAGAACCGCCCTTAGGGCCACCGATGTTTTGAATGTCTGCGATGTTTGAGTTAATCAGTTCATCATAGGCGGCATCAAGCGGCATGTGCCATGCTAGGTCATTGATGAATTCGCCAGCATTTTCTAAGGCAAATAGAGTGTCTTCATCATTGCTGTATAGACCTGAGCGGTGTGAGCCTAGTGCAACAACACAAGCCCCTGTCAAGGTTGCCACATCAATGATGGCTTTTGGGGTATAGTTTTCTTGGACATAGCATAGAGCATCGCACAATACCAGACGACCCTCAGCATCGGTGTTTAGCACTTCTACGGTCAGACCGTTCATCGCTGTCACGATGTCGCTTGGACGCACTGAGCTGCCCGATGGCATATTTTCAGCACAAGCAAGCACCGCCACGATGTCCAGTTCCAAGCCAGCGGTTGCTGCTGCACGCATTGCACCCAGCACGGCCGCTGCACCACCCATGTCAAACTTCATCTCTTCCATGCCTGCTGATGGCTTGATGGAAATGCCACCACTGTCAAAAGTCAAGCCTTTGCCAACTAGGGCGATAGGGTTGTCCAGTTTGGCTTTTTTGCCTTTGCCTGATTTGCCATAGTATTCGATGACGGCAAGTTTGCCTTCTTGGTCAGAGCCTTGTGACACAGATAAGAAGCAGCCCATGCCCAATTTTTCCATGTCTTTTTCGCCAAGCACGGTCACATCAATGCTATCGGCAAAGTCTTTGCCAAGTTGTTTGGCGGCTTTGGCAAGCTGGCTTGGAGTCAGAATGTTTGGTGCTTCATTGGCGACATCTTTGGCTTGTACAATACCGCTGTCAGTAGCGATGGCAAAAGCAAGAGCGGCATCGTAGTCTTGCTGTTCGTCTTTATTGGAGATGATGGTGATGTTGGTGATGGCATCAGCGTCTTTTGGCTTAGCTTTATGGCGTTCAAAACGATACGCACCGTCCAATAGTGCGATGACAAACTGCGTGAAGTGTCTTTGGCAGATGGTGTCGCCCCACAAGATGGCGGCAGATTTGTTATTTTTGATGGCTTGATAAGTGGCTTTGGCGACTTTGGCGATGTTGTCAGCCAGTTTGTTTAGACTGCCTGTACCGATGATGGTCACTGCTGGAAAGTCGGTGGCGTGTAGGGCGTAGTCAGTCACGGTTTCGCCCAAGCCGCCTTTAAAATTGGCTTGTTTAATCAACGCACCAGCACGGTCGATGTACTCAGCGTGTTCAAGATTGCCCAAAATTTCACCTTTGTCGGTGGCGAACAGAACAATCAAAGGTAGTGGATTGGTTTTGCTGGCTTTTTTGAGTGTCAGCTTGGCTTGTACTGCCAAAGCGATGTTTGATGTCGGCATAAAAATTCCTTAATAAAGTTGCCTTGTTGTGAAAAATCTTGATTAGTGTAGCACAAAAGCGGTGGATTGAACATTTGAAAAAATGATTTTTCTCATCGGTTTTGGCGATAATTTTTGTATCATCTGGCAACAAAATAAAATGGGTCTTTGTCTTAAAAAAACACCACTTTTTTGGTATGATAATCTGTTTTAGTGCTTGCCATAGAGATGAAGCTGTGATTTTACGCCGATACATGACCAGTCAAGTTGCGATGACCACCGCCTTAGTATTAGGGTTTTTGGTGGTGATGTTGCTTGGTGGGCGATTGATTCGCTATTTTGGTATGGCGGCAGAGGGAGGTCTTGATGTGAGCGTGCTGTTTACGCTGATTGGTTATAATCTGCCCTATTTTTTGGAGCTGATTTTACCGCTGTCGTTTTTTATTGGCTTGATGCTGGTGCTTGGCAGAATGTATTCGGACCATGAGATGGCAGTCATCAATGGTGCAGGCATCAGTCGTGGCAGATTGGCAAGACTGCTTGCACCGCTCATACTGCTACTCATGCTGTTTGAGGCGTGGACAACTTTGATTGCCAAGCCTTGGGGCATGGAGAGGGCGACCAACATCTGGCAAGAGCAATCGGTGACAAAGATTTTTGAGATGATTCGTCCAAAAGAATTCATCAGTAGTGGCGATTATCATCTGTATGTGGGGCAAGTGGGTGCAAATCGAGAATCACTCAATGAGGTCATTGTCATTCAGACGAATGTCAAGCCAGACACTGACGCCGCCATTCACAACCAAGTGGCAATCGACCAGCAGGATTTGCAAAAAATCCCCGAAAAATTCATCAGCAGTCAAGATACCTTGATTTTTGCCAAATCAGCCACGCAGGTGGATACCAATGATGGGACGATTGCCTTAGATTTGCATCAAGGTCGTCGCTATGAAGTCAATCCGATGAGCAAGAAATACAGTCAGATTGGCTTTGAACGCTATCGTATCACGCTGTCAGCCGCCCAAAAAAGTGAAGAACGCTCAATGCGTATTGAGGGCGTGAGTACCGCTCAGCTGTTTGAGGTGCTGTCTGGCAACGCCAAGCGAGATAATGTCAATGAAGTATTGGCGGAGATTGGTTATCGGTTTAGTTTACCGTGGTTGATTATTTTGGCGGTGATGCTGGCTGTGCCGTTGTCTTATGTGCGTCCACGACAGGGCAGGTGGCTAAAACTGATTCCAGCGATTTTTATTTTTGTGGCAAATGTGTTGGTGCTCATTTCCCTCAAAGAAAGCATCACCAAAGGCAAATTGTCCATCTGGACTTATCCTGTGGCAGTCGTATCATTGCTGGCGTTTGCCTTGTATCTAAATTATCATCAAACTATTGTGGCACGATTACGCCTAAAACGCCATAGCGAGCAATCATCATGAAGTCGTATATTTTACCCAGATATGTCATTCGCTCGGCACTACTGGCGATGCTGGGTGCAGTGGTTGGCTTATGGCTGCTACAAATGATTTTTGCTTATTTGGCAGAGCTTGAAAATATCAATGATAGCTATACTTTGGGCGATGCGTTGTGGTTTATTTTCTATCGTTCCCCGTATTTTTTGGTGCAGTTTATCCCAACAGGTGCATTATTGGGTGCGGTCATTGGCTTAGGATTGCTTGCCAATAATAGCGAGCTGGTCATCATGCGTGCAGCTGGCATCAGCTTGTATCGCATCATCGGTTGGGCGATGTTGCCAGCCTTGTTATTCGTTGCCATTTCATTGGGGGTGAATCAGTTTGCCTTACCCATCGCCAATCAGTATGCTCACGCCATTAAGTCGGATACCGCCAAAAATCGTCTGGTTACCATCAATGGTTATTGGTCGGTTACTGATGAGGAGACTGGCAAAAAAATCACTTACATCAATTATGCTGACAGCGATGGTAAATTGGGACAAATCAAGCAATATCAGCTTTTGGACAGCAACTTGACGCACGCCATACAAGCAGGCAAGGGCATTTATCAGCCAGACAATCAGCAAGATGGACGCTATGTGTGGCAATTATCTGACATTGATGAGATTGCCATCAATGCACAAGGCGTGCAAAAAAATCATACCGTTAGTCGTTCTTTGACTTTGCCAATCGCACCAAATGATGTACATCTTTTGACCAAAGAGCCAGAGGATTTGTCCCTGACGGATTTGTATGCACATGGCAAATTGATGAAACATCAAGAATCTCGTTCCATTCGTCATGAATTGGCATTTTGGCAAAAATTACTCTCGCCATTTGCCGTATTGTCGTTGGTGCTGGTGGCGTCATCTTTTGTGTTTGGGTCGCTGCGTTCTCAGGGTCTGGGCATTCGTGTGGTGTTGGCACTATTGACGGGACTGTTGTTTAGTTATCTGACCGATTTGACAGGATTTGTCGCACTTGCCACAGGGTTTTCGCCTTTGGTGATGGCGATTTTGCCAATCATCATCAGTTTGCTGGCGGGTGTTTATTTACTTGAAAAGAAATCCAAATAAAAAAGCGGGCAATAAGCTCGCTTTTTTGTGGGTCATTCGTGCAGGGCGGGTGTTTGGTCGGTGTGGGCTTCTTTAATCAGTAGTTTTGCCATCAGCAGCCCAAATTCGAACAACAGCACCATCGGCACAGCAAGCATCACCATGCTCGCTCCATCAGGAGGCGTGACGATGGCGGCAATGGCAAAGCAGCCAACAATGATATAGCGGCGTTTGGCGGCCAGACTTTGCACGCTGACCAATCGCATGATGACCAAAATGAGTGTGGCAACAGGGATTTCAAACATCACGCCAAAGACCAAAAATAGCTTCACCACAAAACTTAAATAACTGTCAATGTCGGTCATTGGCAAAACATTGTCAGGAGAGAACATCACAAAAAATTTGAGGGCAGGGACAAGCACCACAAAGTAGGCGAACGCCACACCAACATAGAACAGGACGATGGCGGAGAGCAAAAGTGGCAAGGCAATCTTTTTTTCGTGTTTGTATAAGCCAGGTGCGACAAAGCCCCAAATTTGAGCCAAAATAAACGGCACGGATACAAATAATGCCACAAAAAAAGTCAGCTTAATCGGTGCTAAAAATCCTGAGGTAACATCGGTGGCGATGATACTGGCTTCACTGGGTAGTAGTGCAACCAAAGGATTGGATATGTAGTCATAAAGCTGCCTACTAAACCCAACCAACGCCAAAAATACCGCAATGACGGCAATAAAGATGCGAATCAGTCGGCTGCGTAATTCCACAAAATGCGACATCAAAGGCATGTCTTGTTCGTGCTGTGCGGTCATGATGAACTCTGATGTAATAAGGGGTCAGCGACATAATTTGGCATGAATGGAGCAGACGGCAGACGGCGTTTTTTGTCGTAATCGCCAAGCAAAAACCAGCGATTGACCAACGGTATGTTCAAGGCATTCTCAGTTGCAGCTTGCTGGTGAAAGTCCTGATGATGTTGCGTGGTATCATCGGCAGATTCAGCAATGAGTTGCCAAGCACTCTTTTCTTCTTTATTGCCAGATTCATCAAGCCAGACGCTGTCTTGTAGCTGTTTTTGGGTCTGATTGAGTGACTGCTGTAATTGAGTCATTTGTGCTTTCATCGCTGACTCAGATTCTTTGATTTTGGCAAGTTCTACTTTGAGCTGTTCTTGGGCTTCTAGTAGCTGCAACTCGCTGGTAATTTCAGATTGCAGGCGAGTGCTGGCACGGCGAAACATACCGTACCATTTGCCAATGGTGCGAGCAGCGATGGGCAGTTTTTCAGGGCCAAGTACGACTAAGGCGATGATGCCAAATAGCGCCAGTTCAAAAAAACCAAGATTCATCACGGTGTCTGTCGCTTTGAAAAAATTAGGTGTTATCTTTGTTGATTTCTACTTTTTCGGCAACAATCACTTTGGGTTGATTGTCCAGCGTTTTGGTGTCGCCATTTTCGCCATCTTTGACGGCATCTTTAAAGCCTTTGACCGCTTGACCTAAGTCTTTGCCAGCGTTGCGTAGTTTGCTTGTGCCAAACACAACCACAACCACCACCAACAAAATCAGCCAATGTGTGATAGAAAATGTACCCATAAAAACTCCTTAAAATCGTGTCATCATTGATGTTATCTCATCATAGCACATTTATCCATTGCTGGGAATTTGTCGTCCAGATTTTTCGATGAATTTGGTAAATTTGGACGATAAGTTGAGATAATTTGTCTATTTTTCTGACGATTCGGGTCAATCATTGGGTGCGACTGTTTTTTTCGTCAATACCGCTAATCCCGACACGACGAGCCAGCTCATCAATGACATCAAACACTGACAAATCTAATGCTGACAACGCCACCATCTGATGAAACCAAGTGTCCGCCACTTCATAGACAAAATCATGTTGTTTTTGTGCCAAATCCTTGCCATTGGTTGCTTTGATTAGCTGCAATTCTTTGGCAGCGATGATGGATTCGACCGCTTCCTCGCCCACTTTTTCTAAGATTTTGTTGATGCCTTTGTGATATAGGCTTGCCACATAGGAGGTGTCTTTGTCGGCAGTTTTTCGTTCTTGCAGTGTTTGGTGAAGTGTGGTCAATACGCTGACCATTGCATGATGGTTTGATTTGGCGACTTGGTTGTCTGCTGTGTAGATTTGGGCAGGGTCTTTGATGACCGCCTGATTGATTTGCCATTGCCCATCATCGTCAAGTCTTTGATAAAAACAGGACTGACGACCTGTATGACAAGCGATGCCACCAAGCTGAGTGATGGATAAGATGACCGTGTCGCCATCGCAATCGGTAAAAATATCATGCACAAGCTGAGTATGTCCAGAGCTTTCCCCTTTGTGCCACAGTTTGCCACGAGAACGAGAAAAATAAACCGCCGTGCCTGTTTGTTTGGTCAATAATAAGGCTTCACGATTTTGCCAAGCCATCATCAAAATCTGTCCTGTTTGATGGTCTTGGGCAATGGTCGGCACTAAGCCGTCTGCGTTAAATTTGATGGCATCAAGCCAATGTTGGTTGGTGGTGTTGGACATCGTCATGATATTTAGTTTTGCAATTAAATCATCAGAAAAAAATACAAGAAAACAGCCTGATTCTCTTGTGTTTGGTCGTTGCAAGCATTTCAAGTGTGGCTTGCTTGGTTGTTTAGCTACTTTATCACAATTTGGGCATAATTGCACAAAATAATGACACATTGGACATGGTTGGATTGATGCTAAGATGACGATGATTTTGATAAAAGACACCAAAATTGCCAAAAGCAGTCGCTAATATTTAATAATGCTTGCGATACCAGTGATTTTGGCGTATAATGGCAAGTCCCCACCTTTAGACAAGCATTTGCTTGGCGAACAGGTATTTATCAAGCCATCTGGCTTTTGATTGACAAGAGGTAATTATGAAACTAAAAACCAAACGCGGTGCCGCTAAGCGTTTCAAAAAAACCGCAAATGGCTTCAAGCGTAAGCAAGCATTCAAGCGTCACATTTTGACCAAAAAATCTCCAAAGCGTATCCGCCAACTTCGTGGTTGCGTGATGGTTCATGCGTCTGACGTTGCGTCAATCCGCCGTATGTGCCCATACATCTAATCAATTGTGGATATTTAGGAGAATAAAATGGCTCGTGTAAAACGTGGTGTACAAGCTAACCGCCGTCACAAAAAAGTTCTAGCCCGTGCAAAAGGCTACTATGGTGCTCGCTCTCGTGTGTATCGTGTTGCCGTACAAGCGGTAATGAAAGCTGGTCAATATGCTTATCGTGACCGTCGCAACAAAAAGCGTTCTTTCCGCCGTCTGTGGATTGCTCGTATCAACGCTGGTGCTCGCCTAAATGGTTTGTCTTACAGCCGTCTAATCAATGGTCTTAAAAAGGCAAACATTGAGATTGACCGCCGTATTTTGGCTGACATCGCCATGCATGATGCTGCTGCTTTCACTGCAATCGCAGAAAGAGCAAAAGCTGCTTTGGCATAAGTTGTTGCCAATACAAGACAACAAGCCCCGCTCTTTGGAGTGGGGTTTTTGTTTTTTGGCGGTAAGTGATGTAAGTTGATGATAAATTTGTAAAAAATCATCGAAAAACATCAGAAAACTGCCCAAAAATATTTACAAAATTTTATCAATTCTTTAAAATAAATTCCCAAGAATCAGCCGTCAGATTGGCGTGTACTAAGTTGGCATGAGATGATGTGGGCGAGGCGTACACCAAAATTTGGCACATTTTTTTATCCAAAACAATAAGATGATGATATGACTCAGTCAGATATTTTAGTTGATTTACCCAGTTTAGAGTTGCCTTTGGCACAAATTGATGCCCAGATGCTGACACAGTTTGGCGATCAGGCGATTTTGCTCATCAATACCGCCAGCGATGAAAAAACTTTGCAAGAATTTCGTGTGCAACTGACTGGCAAAAAAGCGGTTTTGACCGCTTTGTCCAAGCAAATGGGCAGTCTTGATGCTGAACAAAAAAAGCAGTACGGTGCCTACTTGCACGAGCTTCGCACACGCATTGGTGCAGCACTTGATGAAAAATCAGCACAGCTTGCCGCTGCTGCGTTGAATGCCAAACTTGCCAGCGAACAAATCGACATCACACTGCCTGCTCGTGGTATCGCCAAAGGAACATTACACCCCATCACGCAGACCACCGAGCGTATGCGTCAGTTCTTTGTGCAAGCAGGGTTTAGCGTGGCGACAGGTCCTGAGGTTGAGAGCGATTATTATAATTTTGAGGCACTAAATATCCCAGACCATCACCCAGCTCGTGCCATGCATGATACTTTTTATTTTGATGCTCATTATTTGTTGCGTACGCACACCAGCAGCGTGCAGATTCGCACGATGGAACAAAGTGAACCGCCAATTCGTATCATCTGCCCTGGTCGAGTTTATCGCTGCGATAGCGACCAAACGCATTCGCCCATGTTTCATCAGATGGAGGGTTTGATGATTAGTAAATCTTCAAATTTTGCTGAGCTTAAAGGGCTGATTCATGAATTTTTGGACGCATTTTTCGGTAAAAAAATGACCGTGCGTTTTCGTCCCAGCTTTTTCCCATTCACTGAACCATCGGCTGAGGTGGATATTTTGTCCGACAATGGCAAATGGCTAGAAGTGCTTGGTTGTGGCATGGTACACCCACAAGTGCTGCGTAATTGTGGCATCAATCCTGATGAATATACAGGATTTGCTTTTGGATTGGGTATTGAGCGATTTGCCATGTTGTATTATGGCATTGATGATTTGCGTTTATTCTTCCAAAATGATTTAAGATTTTTAAAACAATTTGGTTAATTGAATGTTCAATTAAAAACGCATAAACACAAAAAATTAATGAGGCAAATACAATGAAAATCAGTGAACAATGGCTAAGACAATGGGCAAATCCAAGCGTAGATAGTCAGACGCTTGGCGAGCAACTGACGATGGCAGGTTTGGAGTTGGACGGCTTGGAAATGGTTGCTCCACCGTTCACAGGCGTGGTGGTGGGCGAGGTCATCGAATGTATTCAGCACCCTGACGCTGACCGCCTAAGAGTGACCAAAGTCAATATTGGTACAGACGAATTGCTACAAATCGTCTGTGGTGCTCCTAATGTGCGAGTAGGCTTAAAAGTGGCGGTGGCAACCATTGGTGCGGTATTGCCATCTGATGACGACAAAGGGTTTAAAATCAAAAAAGGCAAGTTGCGTGGTGTCGAAAGTCAAGGCATGCTGTGCGGTGCTTCTGAGATTGGTTTGGTGGATAAAATTGATGGATTGATTGAACTGCCTGACGATGCACCCATTGGCGTTGATGTGCGTGATTATTTGGGGCTGGATAATCAGATTTTTGAGATTGCCATCACGCCAAATCGTGGCGACTGCCTAAGCGTGTTGGGCTTGGCACGAGAGATTGCGGTGATTAACCGTTTGCCATTAAATCGTAACCAAGTCACGCCTGTTGCCCCAAGCACCAATCAGACAGTCGGTGTGCAGGTGCTTGCTACGCAGGCTTGCCCACGCTATTTGGCACAACGCATCGATGGCATTGACCGCACCAAAGCTAGCCCAAAATGGCTAGAAGATGCGTTGGTGGCGTCAGGTGTACGCACGCATAATTTTTTGGTTGATGTGACCAATTTTGTCTTGCTTGAATTAGGTCAGCCTTTGCACGCTTTTGATGCTGATAAGATTGTTGGTGATATCGTGGTGCGTCAAGCCAATGCAGGCGAGAGCGTTGAGCTGCTTAATGAACAAACCATCACATTGACAGGTGATGAGCTAGTCATCGCTGATGATGAAGGCATCTTGGCGTTGGCAGGTATCATGGGTGGTGCTCGTTCTGCCGTCTCTGATGAAACCACCAGCATCGCATTAGAATCAGCTCACTTCGACCAGCTTGCCATCGCAGGGCGAGCCAGACGCTTTGGCTTGCATACTGATGCCAGTCAAAGATTTGAGCGTGGCGTGGATTTTGAATTGCCACAGCTTGCCTTAGACCGTGCTACTTCGTTGATTATCAGCGTGGCAGGTGGACAAGCAGGAGCAATCACAACCGTGCAAACAGTGGAGCAACTGCCAAAACGAGCCATCATAGAAGTGCCTGTGGCAAAGATTGATGAGCTGCTTGGGGTGCAGATTGCTGCTGATGAGATGGTGGACATTCTTAATCGTCTTGAAATCAAGACCACTTTACAAAATGATACCTTGATTTGCCAAGCACCAAGCCATCGTTTTGACATCAATATCGCCCAAGATATTGTCGAAGAAGTGGCACGCATTTACGGCTATGCCAAGATTGAGCCACGCTTGCCAAGTTTTGCGGTGGACATGAGCTATGATGATGGGGCTGACTTGGTGCATCATCTAAAACTATCTTTGGTCAATGCCGATTATCACGAGGCGGTCAGTTTTAGTTTTAGCGATGAAAAAATTGAACGCTTGTTTGATGAGGCGACTTTGGGCGAAGTGTTGGCACTTGCCAACCCTATTTCCAGTGATTTGGCAGTGATGCGTCGTACGCTCTTATCCAGCTTACTGCCCATCGTCAGCTATAACATCAATCGCCAACAAAGCCGTGTTCGACTGTTTGAGACGGGGCTAAGTTTTGTGGGGGCGAACATTAAAGAGCTAACCCAGACGCCAAGCCTTGCCATCGTAGCAACGGGCAATGTGACTTCTGAGCAAAGCCATGCCAACCGTGCGATGGATTTTTATGACCTAAAACGAGACATTGAGGCTTTATTGCCCAGCACACTAGATGGTCGTCATATCCGCTATGAGCGAGCCAATATGGCATTTTTGCACCCTGGACAAAGTGCGGTTTTGATGGTTGATGGTGAGACGCTGGGCTGGTTTGGTCAGTTACACCCAAGCATTGCCAAAGCCCTAGATTTGCCTGTGGTGTGGGTGGCCCAGTTACAGCTTGATGGGTTGGTGGCACTTCATCGCCGTGCGGTGTCAGTGTCTGCTCCAAGCAAGTTTCCTCAGGTTCGCCGTGATTTGGCGGTCTTGGTGGACACAGCAGTGTCTTGGCAGGAATTGGAACAGCAAATTCGTCAGTCTGCGGGCAAGTATCTACAAGATACTTGGCTATTTGATGTCTATCAAGGCGATCGCTTGCCAGCAGGAAAACATTCTTTGGCATTTGCGATGGTTTTCCAAGATGATTTGGCGACTTTGGAAGAAGAACAAATCAAAAAAGCCACCGATCAAGTATTGGCAGATTTGGCAGCACAATATCATGCCCATCTAAGAGATTGATGGTCGGCTTGTGCTGGCTTAGTCAAGCTAAGGGGCTTTTTGCTCTTAGCTTGACTTGTGATGGCAAGTTTTTCTACAATACATCATCAATAATTACACCAAAATACATTTGGCAAATAAGGAATATATTGCATGAGTGCATTGACCAAAGCGGATATGATTAACGAATTGACGCTTAGGCTAAGAATCACCCGCCAGCAGGCTGGACGATTGGTTGATGGTTTTTTTGGCGAAATCAGTAACAATCTGGCGGCAGGCAAAGAGGTCAAATTGTCAGGTTTTGGCAATTTTGAACTCAAAGACAAAAAACCACGACCTGGTCGCAACCCAAAAACAGGCGAAAGTGTGCCAGTGGTTGCACGCCGTGTGGTCACTTTTAAGGCAGGACAAAAATTTCGCAGTCAAGTGGACAGTCAAATCGCTCGCCGCTTGGCAAAGTGATGAAAGTTTTGCCAAACCTGATGAATTTTGGTTAAATCATCTTGAATATTTACCCAAAATTCGCTAAAATATAGCCTTTATTTTCCCACCTAAGTTGGCTGATGAATACAGATATGCATGGTGCGGTGTGCCAAAATTGGTTGGCGACAGCGTGGCTATGTTCCGTCATCGTCTCGATGATGATTATCGGTGCTTAGGTTCATTGGATTTGAGATTTATTATGCGTAAAGACATTCACCCAGAATACCGTGAAGTACTATTCCACGACACCAACGCTGATGTGTACTTCCTAACTCGTTCTACCGTAGCGACCAAGACCACTCGTGAATACGAAGGTGCAGAGTACCCATACTTCCCACTAGATATTTCAAGTGCGTCTCACCCATTCTACACAGGCGAGCAACGCAAAACTGCCAACGAAGGTCGTGTGGCAAGCTTCAACAAGCGTTTTGGTGCATTTGCCAATCGTGGCAAAAAATAAGTCATCGCTTATCAAAAAAATCGCTCTTTTGGGGCGATTTTTTTATGGAAGATTGATGGCTTGACTAAAAAACAGTCAATCTTATTCAAAAAATTGTAACAATTTTCTTATCAAACCATATCCTAGATGACGAAATTTTGCATTCATGATAAACTATTGGTTTTGATAAAATGTGATAATTGGTTGGTTGGCTGACAAACGGGGCGTGTATGGAAGTGTTGAATATCTTAGCGATTTTGCTGGCGATTGCGGTGCTGATTGTTGGTATTTATATCATCATTCGTGGTATTCGTAGCAATAACGATGAGCTGGATAACAGCAAATCCAACCAAAAGCACGGTTTGCCCATTTTGGCTCGCAATGAAAGACAGCTTCATCATGACCATCAAGGCGAAGATGAAGATGCGTTGTCGAGCATGGCGGCGGCGATTTCATCTGCCCCTACGATGGTGATGGACGAGCCAGTCGCACCAGCGACAGTGACCACAAATACACAGACTGACAGCAAGCAGACGGATATTGGCGAGTCGGACGATGTCGCCACCACTGAGACGGCATTTGATGGACTGAGTGTGCCAAGCCAACAAATCAACAAAAGCTTTGAGCAGCAGTCGCCAGTGCTTGACCGCCATTTGGACGAGCAGCAGTCTTTTGATGAAAGCACCAATCCACTACAAGATTATACTGAGACTTTCACGATTGTGATTACCCCGCAGTTTGGGGCAAGTATTTCAGGTCGTCAGGTGTTGGACATCGCCCGCAATTATGGACTCAAACACGGCTCGATGAACATGTTCCATCGACATGAGTATGAAGATGGGCGAGGCGTGCGTTGGTTTAGTATGATGGCAGAAGATAAGAACGGACCAACAGCATTCGACCTTAACACTTTGGCAGACGATTATTTTGACAGCCTGATTTTGTTTTTGGTCATACCGCACAAGCAGCTGCTAAGAGGCTATGACAGCATGGTTTCGACCGCAGGTTTGTTGGCTGGCGACCTTAATGCCATTTTGACTGATGAAAATCGCATGCGTTTTGATGCAGAATCATTTGACCGCTTGCGTGCAATTTTTGCAAATCATTGATTGACAAGACTAAGATAAAACCGTCTTTTGGGACGGTTTTTTTGTATTTTATACCCAATAATCATCACACAATAACCAAGAGAAACTGGCGATATGACCGATTTATTTGCAACGATTGATGATGACATCATCACACAGATGCGTGCCTTGATTGAGGTGCTAAAAAAACACAATCATGCTTATTATGTGCTGGATAATCCAACCATCACTGATGGCGAGTATGATGCATTGAGACAACAATTAGTGCAATTAGAGAGCCAATATCCAAGTTTGGTACAAGCTGACAGCCCTGTGCAGACTGTGGGTGGAGAGCCTTTGCCGTTTTTTACGCAGGTGATGCATGACATACCGATGTTGTCTTTGGGCAATGTATTTGATGGCGAGGATTTGGCAAATTTTTTGCGTCGTGCCAATGAGCGACTTGAACAGGTGGTGCCAGAGTATGAAATGGAGCTAAAACTCGATGGTCTGGCGGTGTCTTTAAAATATCAATATGGTGTTTTTGTGCAGGCAATCACTCGTGGCGATGGACAAACAGGCGAGGACATCACACATAATGTTCGCACCATTCGCAATCTACCTCAGGTGTTGCCAGCCTGCCAAGACATTGAGTTGTTAGAGGTTCGTGGCGAGGTATTGATGCCAAAGGCGGGCTTTGAAAAGCTCAATCGTGATAGCCAAGCTAAGGGCGAAAAAGGTTTTGCTAACCCTAGAAATGCCGCTGCTGGCAGTTTAAGACAGCTAAATCCTGCCATCGCTGCTGCCAGACCATTGGCGTTTTTTGGTTATTCGGTCAATCAAGGCTTGCCTGATGATATTGAGACACAGTCAAAGGCGATGGCGTGGCTTGGTCAGCTTGGTTTTGAGACTTCGCCATTCGCTGTTGCTCGTAATCAGCAGCAAATTCAGGCATATTATGACAAAGTGGTGCAGACTCGTGAACAGTTGCCATTTGAGATTGATGGCTTGGTGGTCAAGGTGAACGATTTGTCTTTGCAGCAGCGACTTGGTTTTTTGAGCCGTGAGCCACGCTGGGCAACGGCGTACAAATTTGCTGCCCAAACTGTACCAACCAGACTGCTTGATGTCGAATGGCAAGTGGGTAGAACAGGAACGCTGACACCTGTGGGCAAGCTAGAACCTGTCAATGTGGGGGGTGTGACGGTCAGTAATGTGACTTTGCATAATTTTGGCGAGATTGGTCGCTTGGGCGTGATGATTGGCGATATGGTCAGCGTGCATCGTGCTGGCGATGTGATTCCAAAGGTCTCATCGGTGTTGCCAGAGCTGCGTCCAGCCGATGCCAAGCCCATCATTTTGCCCAGTCATTGTCCTGTGTGTCAGTCGCCTGTGTCGTTGCCCGAAGGTGAGGCATTGGCTCGTTGTACAGGCGGTCTGATTTGTGCTGCTCAACAAAAAGAGGCACTCATTCACTTTGTATCACGCCGAGCGATGGACATTGATGGTTTGGGTGGACAATGGCTGGTGAAGTTTTTTGAGATGGGATTGATTCAGACAGTTGCCGATATTTATGAGCTTCACACTCAGGCTGACCATTTGATGACTTTGGAGGGCTTGGGCGAAAAATCAGTTGCCAAAATGCTTGCCGCCATCGAACAATCCAAACAAACCACTTTGCCGCGCTTTATTTTTGCATTAGGCATTCGTGGCGTGGGCGAAAGCACGGCTTTAAATTTGGCACAAACTTTTGGCGAATTTGAGCAGATTCGACAAGCTGATTTGCCCAGCTTATTGGCGGTGGCTGATGTTGGTGAGATTACCGCACAGATGATTCATGACTTTTTTAGAGCAGAGCACAACATGGTGGTGGTGAACAAACTTCTTGCTGCTGGCATCAGTTGGCAGACGATGAGTGTGCCTCAGGATTTGCCGCTATCAGGTCAAACTTGGGTTGTGACAGGCACTTTGGCAAGCATGGGACGAGATGAGGCTAAGGAAAAATTGCTTGCCTTGGGGGCAAAAGTTGCTGGTAGTGTGTCAGCCAAGACCACCAAAGTATTGGCAGGCGAGAAGGCAGGCAGTAAGCTGGACAAGGCGGTAAGTCTTGGTGTTGACATCATTGATGAAACCGCCTTTTTGGCGATGCTTGAACAATCAACCTTATGAATCAATCAAACCGCTTATTGCCGATGGCAGGATTGCTGATTGGCTGTGTGATTTTTGGCTTGGGCAGTTTGATTGTGGCTCATGTGCCTGTGGGTTCGTATGCGATGGCATTTTGGCGATTGCTTGTGTCGTCATTGATTTTTGTGAGTTTGGCAAAGTTTTTTGGTCATCGATTTGCCATTTGTCGTCAAGCGGCGTGTTTTGCTTTACTGTCGGGCGTGGCATTGGGCTTGGATTTGGCGTTGTGGCATGAAAGCATTCGTGCTGTTGGGCCAGGCATCGCCACTTTGCTCAATAGCTTGCAGATTTTTTTCTTGGCATTCATCGGTTGGCTTTGTTTTGCCGAAAAGCAAAATAAATCCCAAGTAGTCAGCTTAATATTGGCGGTGCTTGGCGTGGCATTCATCGCCAGCCCAGAATTTGCCCAAAATCAGCTGGCAAGCTGGGGGTTTGTTTGGGGGATATTGTCAGGGGCGTGTTTGGCGATTTCAATGGTCTTTATCAGGCAAGCACATCGACACGAAGAAGTGCCGATTTTTGTGTTGATGTCGCTCATCGGCGTTGGCGGTATGTTGGGTGTCTTGCCGTTCATGTGGTGGCTTGATGTTGGTAAAATCCTACCAACTTCATGGGAGCAGGTTGGTTGGATTTTGGTGTATGGTTCTTTGATGCAGTGTTTTGCATGGGGCTTGATTGCTTATAGCATTCCAAGACTGAGTTTGGCTTTGACAGGATTATTGCTGTTGTCTGAGCCTGTGGCGGCATTGCTCATTGATTATTTTTGGTTGCACAAATCCATCAATATTGCTCAATGGACAGGGGTGTTTTTGACGATGTTGGCGATTTATAGAGGGTCTTTGAGTCGTTAAACATGGCAAAAGACATCATCAAGGGCTGATTTGATATTCTAAATGATATTACTTATCATTATTATTGCTAATATATTTTATTGTGTTAAAATATGATACATAATAATGATTCATTTGGAGGCAATGATGCCCAAGGCACACAGTCAAGTACGATATTCTTATGGTGTTCGCCATATTTTTAAGTCAAACCGCAAAGACCACGCCCATTTGGTGGTGGTGTTCAATGGTCATCGCCATCGAGGGTGGGATTTTGAGAATTCAATCAATTTTCTAAAATGCAGCTTATTGATGATTGATGATGTTTTTGAGGGAGCGTGGTCTTATTATTTGGGCAATGATGGTTGTTTTGCTTTTTCTGATGCAATCCATTCGCTTATCAATGACACTTTACAAATGCTTGGTCTATCTAAGGAACAATGCACATTATTGGGTGCGTCTAAGGGTGGATTTGCCGCTTTATATATTGGGCTAAAATATGGATTTCCCAATATCGTCTCCTCCTCGTTCGTTGGATATGTAGGCAGTCGCATGATGGAGCGTGATGTCTTGGCAGCTTGCCGTGTGATGGGCAAAGACATCGATAAACAGACGATTTGCTCCTATGATAATTTGTTGATTGACCTTATCAATCGTGATGCGTGCGTCAATAAAAACATTTATCTATTTTTATCCAGCAATGACCGATTTTATTTGCAATATGGACAAAAAGACCTGTTGCATTGGCTAAATGCCAAGTATCAAAATGTGAATGTGTTTTTTACAGATTCTAAATTGGCATTTCAGCACGACCAAGTGGCGGCATATTTTTTGCAAGATATTTTATCCATCACCAATTTACTCACCCAAAATATTTTTGTTCAGTTGCCCAAGCAGGCGTTCGATGACATGCAGATTGGTTTTTTGCAAATGCCCAATCAGCAAGCCAAGCAAATCTTGCAACATCGCAAACAAGCATCGACAGCCAAGCCTACTGCTTATAACGAAATATCCAAGTTAAACATCAATCAAGGCGTGTTGTTTCTTGAAGGGTTGGCGTGCCTAAAATACTACGATGCACCCAATTATAAATACCTACAAAAATGCTTGGGCATGCAAAATATTGCTGATGACCAACAAAAATACGAATTTGCTTTGGGTACAGTTCCTCATAGGGCTCAAAGTCGCATCATGTATGATGGCGTATTTTATGATTATACGGCTTCTGGTGTGGCAACGATGAATTTTGAGGGCATTGATTTGGCGTCTTTACCGTGTGCTACTTATAAATTAAGCATTGGTATTTGTGCCAATAAAGGTAAGAAATTATCCCAAAATCTTCGCTACAAAAAAGAACTGGATATTAAAAGCATTCATCAAGACCATGAATATCGTATTTTTAGTGTCAATCATCGACAAACACAACAAATTTTTTTGACCAAAAGGAATATTATTGACATTGATAATGAATTTGTTGGCTATTTTGACATTGAGCAGGCGTGGATAAAAGGGTTTCGTTTTCATCTAGAAGGCGTGTTTATTGTCAAAGGGGTCAATATGTACACCTTTCATATGGGACGATATTATGTGGCACTCAAAAACAAACAAACAGGAGAAATTTTCTCCTATGTCTTGGGGCAAGTCATCAAGCCTAATTTGTCAGAAAAAATCGGCAACCCCTATGGCGGTTATGAGTCCTGTTATTTTGCGTCAATGGGCATGTCAGGCATTGATGTGCAAGATTTACCAAAGGCACAATATCAGATTTTTATTTCTTTAAGTCATCAAAATGAGATTTTTACCCAAGAACTGACCACGCAGCTAAGCATCGGTGTTGCTGGGTGTGCATTTGTTGATGAGCAAGTCGATAGACTGGCTGGTTGATGTGTGTATTTTGCATCATCAACCAATAAAAAATCCCGCCATCAGACGGGATTTTTTTTGTCATTCTTTTTTTGGGCGAATTTCAATGGGCAAGATGAGCCCTTCGCCAAATTTGTCAGCAAATACATAGTCGTGCTGCTCGCTGACAACGTCTGCTTTGGTATGAATGACCAGCGTGGCAGGGTGTCCATCGATGACTTCATGACCGATGTAATAATCAGAAAGCTGATCTAAAATTTTCCCCAATGCCTCTGGGCTTGCCATGCTTAGCATCATGGCGTGCTGGGCTTGTTTTGGGGTAATGTTGTAGGCTTTGGCATAATTTTGCACAGGCTGACTGTCTTCGGCAAATGGATAGTCATAGCTGTTTGGATTGACGGGTTTGACTTTGGTGTCAATCAGCGACCAATCCACTCGCACTCGACCATCGTCTGTTTTGATGGGTTTGGCGACTGGCTCGTCAGCGACTGTATGACCTGTTTTTTGCAGTTCTTGTGCCAATGCCTTTAAATCATGCGGATTGGTTGGGTCTATTGATGAGGCTTGGGTAGGTTCTGATGTTGCTTTGCTTTGCAGGTCATCTGCTGGTTTTTCGGTGCAGGCAATCAGTGGTAATAGTGCCAAGATGGCACCAAGTTGTTTAAGTTTCATGATGTTATCCTGATGATAAAAAAGTATCACTCAGTATCTAGACTGATTTTATGTCCTGATTTTACCGAATTCATCACAAATTGGCTATTAAAATTTGCCACATTATTCTCATAAGTCAGCATTTGGCGAACGAAACGATGATAATCTTGCATGTCTTGATTGGCGACAATCAGCACAAAATCGTCATCGCCTGAAATCTCATAGCAACTCATCACTTTGGGGTGTGCCGCCATCAGTCGCTCAAACCGATGTTGCATGGGGCTGTTTGATTGCACCATTTTCACAAAAACCATCACCAACAGTGGCTTGGCAACCTTGATGGGATTGACGATGGCGACGGTTTTTTCGATGACTTTTTCTGTGCTGAGTGCCAAAATTCTTCGTTGAGCGGTGGCAGGCGAAGTACCGACCTGCTCAGCAATGGTTTTGAGTGGCAATGTGGCATCATCTTGTAGCAGGTTGAGAATTTTTTTATCAATATTATCTAATGTCATAAAGCAAGATATTTTCCAAAAATATGATAAATTTTATCAATAATCATAAAATAACGCAAAATAAAATCAAAAATACTCAAAAATAGACATATTTTCTTAGTTTAATCTCTTAAAATATCTGCCATTGTTCATCAGTTGTCAGTCATTAACCATGAGTTCATTATCCTTATCCATGCCAAGCATCGCCATCAAACAAAGTCCTGTGGTATTTGGGGTGTTCTTGGCAATTTTTTCAAATCTCTTGTTTGCTGTTTTGTATGGCTATGGCAAATGGCTGACGGTTTTGTCAGGCACGCAGATATTTTTGTGGCGAATGGTCATGATGTGGCTGTGCTTGACTGTGTTTTTGATGGTTAGCGGTCGTTTGGCACAAGTCAAACAAGAATTATCTACCATTAAGGGAATTGATTCTTGGTTGTATTTTGTTGCACCCACGCCCATTTTGGCAAGTCAGCTGTGGCTGTTCATGTGGGCACCTGTGCATGGGCAGAGCGTGCAGGTGGCGATGGGTTATTTTTTATTTCCTTTGGCAATGGTGCTGGCAGGGTGCTGGCTGTTTGGCGAAAAGCTGTCCGCCTTACAAAAAATGGCCGTCTTGCTGGCAGTCATGGGTGTGTCGAGTGAAATATGGCGGACGGGTAGCGTCAGTTGGGCGACTTTGTGGGTGTGTGGCACTTATCCCATCTATTATGTGATGCGACGCAAAGTGGCGGTCAGTGCTTTGGCGGGGTTGTTTTTTGATGTGTCCATCATTGCCCCTGTATGCTTGGCGTATTTGGCGATGATGGACATTGGTACGGTCGGCACTTCTGGCGTATTGCTTGCCAAAGTATTTGGGCTTGGGGCAATTAGTGTGCTGGCGATTTTGAGTAATGTTGAGGCAAGTCGTTTGTTGCCTGTCAGTTTATTTGGCATGCTTGGTTATTTGGAGCCTGTACTGCTATTTGGTTTATCAGTTACGCTACTTGGTGGGGTGTTTGATGTGCAGATGCTCACCAGTTATGGACTGATTTGGCTGGCGGTCGTCTGTCTGATTGTACAGGGCATTTGGCACAAAAAATCTGTTGATGACACCCTCTAAAAAAAAGCACCTAAATCAAGGTGCTTTTTTATGGTTGGTCAATGCTGGTTTTTAAACCCTCGCTGTTTATCACGAGCAAAGTCTCTTTCTTTTAGTGTGGCTCGTTTGTCGTGTAGTTTTTTGCCTTTGGCAAGAGCGATTTCGCATTTGACCCTGCTGTTTTTCCAGTAGCAAGACAATGCCACTACTGCATAGCCTTTTTGATTGACCATGCCAAATAATTTGTCAATTTCACGACGGTTAAGCAGTAGCTTTCTGGTACGCAGATTGTCAGGATTGATGTGTGTTGAGCTGGTCAACAGTGGCTGAATATGTGCTCCGAATAAAAATGCCTCGCCATTTTTAAAGATGACATAGCTTTCGGTGATGCTCATTTTACCAGCACGAATGGATTTGACTTCCCAGCCTTCTAGGACAATGCCTGCCTCAAAAGTGTCCTCGATGAAATATTCGTGGCGAGCTTTTTTATTGGCACAGATTTGATTGGAGGGTTTTTTTGCCATGATGATAACTTTCCGATTTTTGTTATTTTGATGGCATTATAACAAATTTTATCAAAGATGATAGCAGGTTTTGGGTTGCCTTTATGCAGGATAGTTGCTAAGATGGTAAAAATTTTTAGATGATATGGGAATCGTTATGCTAGATAGCAAACCAACTTTACAAACTTTGCTTGACCATCGTTCAATCCGCAAATACACAGGCGAGCCGATTTCTGAGGAAATGCTGACGGCAGTGCTAGAAGCAGGTCGAGCGGTTTCGACTTCCAGCTTTTTGCAGGCGTGTAGTATCATTCGTGTGATTGACCCAGCCAAACGCACCGCTTTGCGTCAGATTTCCTGTGATTTGAGTGCTGATGACTATGAAAAAGCATTGGCAGAAGGCAAACGCTTGGGTCATGCGTATGTTGAAGAAGCGGCGGAATATTTGATTTTTTGCATGGACGGCAAACGACATCATCAGCTTGCTGATGTGCAGACAGATTGGACGGAAGTGACTCTGATTGGGGCGATTGATGCAGCCTTGATGGCTCAAAATGTGCTTGCCGCTGCTGAAAGTTTGGGCTTAGGCGGGGTGTATATTGGTAGCCTTAGAAATGACATCGCCAGAGCGGGCGAGATTTTGGGTCTGCCAGAGCATGTCGTGCCATTATTTGGTCTGTGTTTGGGACACCCTGACATGAGCTCAAAAATCAACCAATCACAACGCCCAAGATTACCGCTTGATGTACTGGTTTCAACAGACACCTACCAAGTTGCGAGCGATGAGCAGCTGACCGCCTACAATGAAGTAGTCAGAGAGTACTATCAGGGACGAGGATTGGATTTGGACTGGAAAGCTCAAATTGGCTCAACCTTTGGCGGCGAAGTGCGTCCATTTGTTCTAGACTATCTACAAAAGCAAGGGTTTGCCAAGCGATGATAGATTGGTATCAAAAGTCGTCCATAGTGGCGACTTTTTTATCATCAGTGATGGTTTTAAAATGAGCTAAAATTTGCTACCATAGCCATTATTTTCTATCATGCTTGATTTATGACACACCAACCAAAAAAAGTTTTGTATCCAGGGACTTTTGATCCGATTACCAATGGGCATATTGACCTTGTCAATCGTGCTTTAAAGCTATTTGATGAAGTGATTATTGCAGTGGCATTTGCCCATCATAAAAAGCCGTTGTTTGATTTTGATGAAAGGGTGGCATTGGTCAAAGCTTCATTTGCTGATGATTCACGAGTTCAAGTTGTTGGATTTGAGGGGCTGTTGGTGGAGCTGGCTCGTGAGCAAGGTGCATCAGCGGTGCTGCGAGGTCTTAGAGCGGTGTCTGATTTTGAATATGAATTTGGCTTGGCAAGCATGAACCGCAGTCTTGATGAGGCGTTCGAGGCGGTGTTTTTAACGCCTTCACAAGAATATTCATTTGTGTCATCAACATTGGTGCGAGAAGTGGCAAAATTGGGTGGTGATGTGACCAAATTTGTGCCACCTGTGGTGCTTCGTGCATTTGCAAATAAGTTTCATCAGGGGTAGATTATGGCATTAAAAATCACCGAAGAATGCATTAACTGCGATGTCTGCGAACCTGTTTGCCCAAATGATGCCATTTATGCAGGTGACGACATTTATGTCATCAATCCTGATTTGTGTACCGAGTGCGTTGGGCATTATGATACACCTCAATGTGTGGACATTTGTCCTGTGGATTGCATTCCCAAAGACCCAAAATATCCTGAAACCCAAGAACAATTATTAGCAAAATATCAAAAACTTACCCAATAAGCCAATAATGATGTTATAATAGTCATCGGCAGACCAGACAATCGCTGGTGCTTAGCACGGGAGGAAAGTCCGGGCTACATAGGGCAGAGTGCCAGCTAACGGCTGGGGGGCGAAAGCCTACGACAAGTGCAACAGAGAATAGACCGCCTTATATTTTATAAGGTAAGGGTGAAACGGTGTGGTAAGAGCACACCGCATGACTGGCAACAGGACATGGCAAGGTAAACTCCACTCGTAGCAAGACCAAATAGGTGTTCAATGTGTTGCCCGCACAGAACACGGGTAGGTTGCTTGAGCGTATCAGCGATGGTACGCCTAGATGAATGATTGTCCACGACAGAACCCGGCTTATCGGTCTGCCAAAATTTTTATAAAAAAATTGATTTTGTTATTGACAAGTAACAAATCTATGCTATAATTGCCAACCTGTAACGGCGATGTAGCTCAGCTGGTTAGAGCGCACGACTCATAATCGTGAGGTCAAGAGTTCAAGTCTCTTCATCGCCACCAACTATTAAAATGAAAAAATTTAAAAATAATGCTTGACATTAGATTTTAAATCAGTATAATAGTTCGGACAAGTTAGCGATAAAGCTGACAACAAATTCAAAATGAAAATTTTGAAAAAAAATTCAAAAAAAGCCTTGACTTTAAAAACCAATAGGTTATAATATAAGGCTCAGGTCATTAACTAGATGATAGTATGACTAAAAACTATTTAAAATCAAATCTAAAGAACAACTTGTGTGGATTTTTACGAATACAAGATAATCGATAATATATATTATCATTTATTAAGTACAGTAAAAATACTCAAAGTTAATTCATTTACACGATGAGCAAATTTTGCTAGTAATAATAAATGAGCCAAATAAAAAGTCCTAACTTTTTATTTTACTTTTTAAGTAAATATCAAGTAGGCAAAACAAGATTAAACTGAAGAGTTTGATCATGGCTCAGATTGAACGCTGGCGGCAGGCTTAACACATGCAAGTCGAACGAGGTTAGGGAGCTTGCTCCTGATACCTAGTGGCGAACGGGTGAGTAATGCTTAGGAATCTGCCTAGTAGTGGGGGATAACTATCCGAAAGGATAGCTAATACCGCATACGACCTACGGGTGAAAGGGGGCGTAAGCTCTCGCTATTAGATGAGCCTAAGTCGGATTAGCTAGTTGGTGGGGTAAAGGCCTACCAAGGCGACGATCTGTAGCTGGTCTGAGAGGATGATCAGCCACACTGGGACTGAGACACGGCCCAGACTCCTACGGGAGGCAGCAGTGGGGAATATTGGACAATGGGCGAAAGCCTGATCCAGCCATGCCGCGTGTGTGAAGAAGGCCTTTTGGTTGTAAAGCACTTTAAGTGGGGAGGAAAAGCTAGTGGTTAATACCCATTAGCCCTGACGTTACCCACAGAATAAGCACCGGCTAACTCTGTGCCAGCAGCCGCGGTAATACAGAGGGTGCAAGCGTTAATCGGAATTACTGGGCGTAAAGCGCGCGTAGGTGGTTATTTAAGTCAGATGTGAAAGCCCCGGGCTTAACCTGGGAACTGCATCTGATACTGGATAACTAGAGTAGGTGAGAGGGAAGTAGAATTCCAGGTGTAGCGGTGAAATGCGTAGAGATCTGGAGGAATACCGATGGCGAAGGCAGCTTCCTGGCATCATACTGACACTGAGGTGCGAAAGCGTGGGTAGCAAACAGGATTAGATACCCTGGTAGTCCACGCCGTAAACGATGTCTACCAGTCGTTGGGTCTCTTGAAGACTTAGTGACGCAGTTAACGCAATAAGTAGACCGCCTGGGGAGTACGGCCGCAAGGTTAAAACTCAAATGAATTGACGGGGGCCCGCACAAGCGGTGGAGCATGTGGTTTAATTCGATGCAACGCGAAGAACCTTACCTGGTCTTGACATATCTAGAATCTTGCAGAGATGCGAGAGTGCCTTCGGGAATTAGAATACAGGTGCTGCATGGCTGTCGTCAGCTCGTGTCGTGAGATGTTGGGTTAAGTCCCGCAACGAGCGCAACCCTTTTCCTTAGTTACCAGCACCTCGGGTGGGAACTCTAAGGATACTGCCAGTGACAAACTGGAGGAAGGCGGGGACGACGTCAAGTCATCATGGCCCTTACGACCAGGGCTACACACGTGCTACAATGGTTGGTACAAAGGGTTGCTACACAGCGATGTGATGCTAATCTCAAAAAGCCAATCGTAGTCCGGATTGGAGTCTGCAACTCGACTCCATGAAGTCGGAATCGCTAGTAATCGCAGATCAGAATGCTGCGGTGAATACGTTCCCGGGCCTTGTACACACCGCCCGTCACACCATGGGAGTTGATCTCACCAGAAGTGGTTAGCCTAACGCAAGAGGGCGATCACCACGGTGGGGTCGATGACTGGGGTGAAGTCGTAACAAGGTAGCCGTAGGGGAACCTGCGGCTGGATCACCTCCTTAACGAGATTATCTGATTGGTAAGAATCCACAACAAGTTGTTCTTTAGTAAGATGTTTAAAACGGGTCTATAGCTCAGTTGGTTAGAGCACCGTGTTGATAACGCGGGGGTCATAAGTTCAAGTCTTATTAGACCCACCATTTAAATGGGGTTATAGCTCAGTTGGTAGAGCGCCTGCCTTGCACGCAGGAGGTCAGGAGTTCGACTCTCCTTAACTCCACCATATTAAAACATAAAAAAGCAATCTTGATAAGATTTCTTCTTTATGCTTTAATATAAAGCATAAAAACATCTTATAAGCTGACGAAGTTTATGAACATTATTTAACAACATGATTATGAGTCTGGGTAATTTATTTAATTCCAACAAATAAATTACCATAGTAAGTACACCCCAAAATGTACTTACTTAAAGTAAAGAGAACTGAATCAAGCGTAAACATAGGTAAATCGTTACACATTACCCTTATAACACCAAGACTACTTGGGGTTGTATGGTCAAGTAATGAAGTGCACATGGTGGATGCCTTGGCAGTCAGAGGCGATGAAAGACGTGATAGCCTGCGATAAGCGTCGGTGAGGTGGCAATATCCTGTGACCCGGCGATTTCTGAATGGGGAAACCCAACCAACCTAAGTTGGTTATCTTATCCTTTGGATAAGAGGCAAACCGGGAGAAGTGAAACATCTCAGTACCCCGAGGAAAAGACATCAATAGAGATTCCCCAAGTAGCGGCGAGCGAACGGGGAGGAGCCGATCAAACTTGTAGTAGCAAAATGGCGTGGGAAAGCCAACCATAGTAGGTGATAGTCCTGTATGCGAAACTGCAAATGCGACATATTAAGTAGGGCGGGACACGAGAAATCCTGTCTGAAGATGGGGGGACCATCCTCCAAGGCTAAATACTCCTGACTGACCGATAGTGAACCAGTACCGTGAGGGAAAGGCGAAAAGAACCCCTGTTAGGGGAGTGAAATAGAACCTGAAACCGTGTGCATACAAGCAGTCGGAGCGGACTTGTTCCGTGACGGCGTACCTTTTGTATAATGGGTCAGCGACTTATATTCTGTAGCAAGCTTAACCGTGTAGGGGAGGCGTAGGGAAACCGAGTCTTAATAGGGCGACATAGTTGCAGGGTATAGACCCGAAACCGAGTGATCTATCCATGAGCAGGTTGAAAGTGCCGTAACAGGCACCGGAGGACCGAACCCACTCCCGTTGAAAAGGTAGGGGATGACTTGTGGATAGGGGTGAAAGGCTAATCAAACTCGGTGATAGCTGGTTCTCCCCGAAAGCTATTTAGGTAGCGCCTCGGACGAATACCTTGGGGGGTAGAGCACTGTTTCGGCTAGGGGGTCATCCCGACTTACCAAACCGATGCAAACTCCGAATACCCAAGAGTACTATCCGGGAGACAGACGGCGGGTGCTAACGTCCGTCGTCAAGAGGGAAACAACCCAGACCGCCAGCTAAGGCCCCAAATTCCTAGTTAAGTGGGAAACGATGTGGGAAGGCACAGACAGCTAGGAGGTTGGCTTAGAAGCAGCCACCCTTTAAAGAAAGCGTAATAGCTCACTAGTCGAGTCGGCCTGCGCGGAAGATGTAACGGGGCTCAAACTAGGAGCCGAAGCTGCGGATTTAATTGTTTCAATTAAGTGGTAGGGGAGCGTTGTGTAAGCCTGTGAAGGTGCATCGTAAGGTGTGCTGGAGGTATCACAAGAGCGAATGCTGACGTGAGTAACGACAAAACGGGTGAAAAGCCCGTTCGCCGGAAGACCAAGGGTTCCAGTCCAACGTTAATCGGGGCTGGGTGAGTCGACCCCTAAGGCGAGGCCGAAAGGCGTAGTCGATGGGAAATCGGTTAATATTCCGATACTTGTTTATGATGCGATGGAGGGACGGAGAAGGTTATGTCAGCCTGGCGTTGGTTGTCCAGGTGGAAGGATGTAGGTAGGCTTAGTAGGCAAATCCGCTAGGCTATTACTGAGATCTGATAGCAAGCTAGGTTTACTAGCGAAGTGGCAAATACCATGCTTCCAGGAAAAGCTTCTAAGCGATAGTCATAAAGAAATCGTACCCGAAACCGACACAGGTGGTCAGGTAGAGAATACCAAGGCGCTTGAGAGAACTCTGCTGAAGGAACTAGGCAAAATGGTACCGTAACTTCGGGAGAAGGTACGCTGCCGATGGTGATAAGACTTGCTCTTTGAGCTGTTGGCAGTCGCAGATACCAGGCTGCTGCAACTGTTTATTAAAAACACAGCACTCTGCAAACACGAAAGTGGACGTATAGGGTGTGATGCCTGCCCGGTGCTGGAAGGTTAATTGATGGGGTTAGCGTAAGCGAAGCTCTTGATCGAAGCCCCAGTAAACGGCGGCCGTAACTATAACGGTCCTAAGGTAGCGAAATTCCTTGTCGGGTAAGTTCCGACCTGCACGAATGGCATAATGATGGCAGCGCTGTCTCCAGCAGAGACTCAGTGAAATCGAAATCGCAGTGAAGATGCTGTGTACCCGCGGCTAGACGGAAAGACCCCGTGAACCTTTACTACAGCTTTACATTGAACTTTGACCTAACTTGTGTAGGATAGGTGGGAGGCTTTGAAGTAGGGACGCCAGTTCCTATGGAGCCATCCTTGAAATACCACCCTGGTTATGTTGGGGTTCTAACTTAGATATAACAGTATCAAGGACAATGTATGGTGGGTAGTTTGACTGGGGCGGTCTCCTCCTAAAGAGTAACGGAGGAGTACGAAGGTGCGCTCAGGACGGTCGGAAATCGTCCAAAGAGTATAAAGGCAAAAGCGCGCTTAACTGCGAGACCCACAAGTCGAGCAGGTACGAAAGTAGGTCTTAGTGATCCGGTGGTTCTGTATGGAAGGGCCATCGCTCAACGGATAAAAGGTACTCTGGGGATAACAGGCTGATACCGCCCAAGAGTTCATATCGACGGCGGTGTTTGGCACCTCGATGTCGGCTCATCTCATCCTGGGGCTGAAGCAGGTCCCAAGGGTATGGCTGTTCGCCATTTAAAGAGGTACGCGAGCTGGGTTTAGAACGTCGTGAGACAGTTCGGTCCCTATCTACCGTGGGCGTTGGAAATTTGAGAGGATCTGCTCCTAGTACGAGAGGACCAGAGTGGACGAACCTCTGGTGTTCCGGTTGTGACGCCAGTCGCATTGCCGGGTAGCTATGTTCGGATGGGATAACCGCTGAAAGCATCTAAGCGGGAAGCCCACCTCAAGATTAGATTTCCCTAAAGAGCCGTTGTAGACTACGACGTTGATAGGTTGGGTGTGGAAGCATGGTGACATGTGTAGCTAACCAATACTAATTGCTCGTTTGGCTTGACCATACAACACCCAAGTGGTTTAAATCACTGACAGTGTTGTATGATAAAGTGTAATGATTACCTTAATCTTGATTTAGTCAATGCTTTAAATTGAAAAATAAAATAACAGACTCATAAGCAGCGTTGTTAATCCTTTTACGCTGACGACAATAGCAAGATGGAACCACCTGATCCCTTCCCGAACTCAGAAGTGAAACGTCTTAGCGCCGATGGTAGTGTGGTTCGCCCATGTGAGAGTAGGTCATCGTCAGCACCTTATTAATAAAACCCCCTCTGTCGGATGATGGAGGGGGTTTTTTGGGGTTACAAATATAATAAGTATAAGACAGGGAAATTATTATATAATAGTAGATTATTGCTTCTAGAAAATATATTTTTATTATGTCTATCAAATTGCCTCCCTATCGACCTGTTAAGCAACGCAGTGGTCTGGCTGTGATGCTTGCCGCTTTTCATGCATTATTGATGAGAGAGTTACAGACTCGTTTTGGTAGCTATCGTTTGGGTTATCTGTGGGCACCGCTTGAAGTGCTGGCACAGGTAGCACTATTGATGGTGATTTTTGGGACGATTATGAATAAGGTAACGCCTGGCATATCCTATATGCTATTTTTATTGGCAGGTATTATTCCTTTTTATATGATGCAGAGAATCGCTTTGAGAGCTTTGGGGGCGGTAGATGCAAACAAAGGGTTGTTGATGTATCGGGCGGTGCGACACATTGATGTGGTTTTTGCACGCTCATTTTTAGAGCTGGCAATTTATTTTTTTACTTTCTTATTATTGATGGCTGGATTGTGGTTTTTTGGCATCGAATTTAGCCTTGAAAATCTGCATATCGTGCTAGTAGGTTGGCTTGGTATGTTTTTGTTTAGTTTGGGCTTAGCATTGATTTTGATGATTGTTGGACATTATGGTGGAGAAATTGGTAAAATCATCAATATTTTGTTTACGATGTTGTATTTTTCATCGGGCGTGATTTATTCGGTGCATATTATACCAGAACCTTATTTGAGCTATTTGATGTATAATCCATTCATTCATAACCTTGAATTGATGCGACATGCTTTATCACCAGCCTATCCGATTCATCATGTCAGCATGTTGTATTTTTGGGGTTGGACGACTTTTGTGATGCTTTTGGGACTGTTGTTGTATAAAGCAACAGAGAGGGATTTGATTCGTAGTAAATAATTGATATGATACAGATTAAAAACATTACCAAATCTTTTATGACCCCACAAGGTCGACATTATTTGTTTAAAGATTTGAATTTTACCATCGAAGATAAGCAAAGCGTTGGTCTACTTGGGCGAAATGGTGCAGGTAAATCAACGCTACTAAGGATTATTTGCGGACTTGATGAGCCTGACAGCGGAGAAGTGCTGACGAATAGCACAATCTCTTGGCCTGTGGGTGTGGCTGGCGGCTTTCAGGGTAGTTTGACAGGCAGGCAGAATGTTCGTTTTGTGTGTCGTTTATATTCTAGTTCTGATTATATTGATGAAAAGATTCGTTTTGTTGAAGAATTTGCTGATATTGGCAAATATTTTGACATGCCCGTGAAAAGCTATTCATCAGGCATGAAGGCACGCTTGACTTTTGGCTTGTCTTTGGCGTTTGATTTTGACTATTATATGCTAGACGAGGTCAGTGCGGTGGGCGATGCAGCATTTCGTAAACGCAGTGAACAGGTGTTGCAAGCTAGACGAGAGCAAGCGGGATTTTTGGTGGTGTCGCACAATTTGGGTGATATTGAGCGAAATTGCGATATTGGCGTGGTGTTGATGAATCAAACCGCCCATGTATTTAATGACATAAAACAAGCAATCGAGGTGTATAACGAGCATGTCCATCAAGCTAAGAAATAAAAGAATCAATCAGGGATTGTTTGTTCTACTGGTTGTAGTACCTTGGGTTGCAATCATTTGCTATATGCTGGCATTTGCCAATCCACGCTATGTCAGCACTTCGAATGTGGTCATTAAGCAGGTTAGTGAGCAAAATGCTGGCGGTACAGGCATATCGGCACTGCTTGGGGTGAATAATACCAATCGTGATGACGCCATTTATTTGACAGAATATATCTTATCTAATGATATGATTGCCAAGTTAGATGAACGCTTTGATTTTCGTAAAAGTTTTCGTGTTAATGGCGATGATTTTTTCAATGAAATTAAGCAGGACGCCAGCCAAGAAGAGTTGATTCGCTATTTTAAAAAACGAGTTTCGGTCAGTCTTGATGAACAAAGTTCGGTATTGACGCTGACCACTCAGGGCTTTACACCCGAATTTGCATTGGAGCTAAATCGTGCCATTTTGGGAGAGTCAGAAAAATTTGTGAATGACATTTCCAAACAGGTTGCCAGTGAGCAGCTTGCGTTTGTGACCACGCAAGTGACAGATGCTGAGGCCAGACTGAATGTTGCCAAAAATAAATTGCTGGATTATCAGAACAGTAATCAGATTTTTGATCCACAAATGAATGCCCAAATTGTCAATCAAGTATTGGCAAATTTGCAAAATCAGTTGAGTACATTGCGTACCGAAGAACGCCAGCTGCTCAGCTACCTAAATCCAGAAGCACCACAAGTGGTGAGTTTGCGTAGCCAAATCGCTTCGGTAGAAAAACAGATTCAAGAAGAGCAGTCAAAATTAACCTCACCAAAAGACAGTAAATTAAATCAGCAAACCGTTCAATTTGAAGCGATGAAAGCAGATGTTGAATTTGCTAATGAATTGTATAAACTTGCCTTGACTTCGCTGGAAAATTCTCGCATTGAGGCGATTCGTAAGATGAAAAATCTCATCATCATTTCATCGCCACATAAAGCCCAAGAAGCCAAATATCCACGAGTGCATTATGTGATTGGCACTTCTTTGGCGTTTTTATTGATTTTGTATGGTTTTGTGGTGTTGATTTTGGCCATCATTCGAGACCACGGCAAGTAAGGTAATGACCGAGTAATGATTATGAAAAAAAGCAGTTTTTTATTGACCGCCTTGGTGGTTGCGATGAATGCTCAGGCAAATTTTGCCAGTAGTGATAATACAGGTCGCTTGTCAGTGGCGGTGCAGTCAGGGCAAGTACCATCAGAGGCGACAGCTACCGAAGCAGTGGCGGCTGCCAGCCTAAATAGTAACGCCATCATTAACAACAGCAGTGCTTATCAGCAAATCGCCAAAGCTCAATCGAGCAAGCCAAAAATTTTTGGCGAACAGCTATTTCGTGGGGCGTTTTCAACCACTTCTGGCTCAACCTTTAATGACAGCTATGTCATCAATGCAGGCGATAATGTGCAAGTCAGAATGTGGGGAGCGTATCAATATGCGGCAACCTCGACCGTAGATCCTCAGGGTAATATTTTCTTGCCAAATGTTGGACCTGTGCGTGTTGCAGGCATTCAAAATGCTCAGCTACAATCTGTGGTACAAAATGCCATTGCTCGCATTTATCGTTCTAATGTTGGCGTGTATGCGTCCTTGGAGCAGGCTCAGCCTGTGAAAGTATTTGTGACAGGTTTTGTCAATCAGCCAGGTTATTATGGCGGTTTGGCGGCAGACTCTGTGTTGTCATATCTTGACCGTGCAGGTGGTGTGGACCCTGAGCGTGGCAGCTATATTGACATTCAGATTCGTCGCAATGGACAAGTGGTTCAGCAGGTCAATCTGTATGATTTTTTGATTGCAGGTCGTTTGCAACCATTTGCATTTCGTGATGGCGATGTGATTACCGTTGCTCCACAAAAGAAGACTTTTAGCATTTCTGGCAAAGTGCAAAATGAATATGTGTTTGAATATAATGTGGGTCATCTGACGGTGGCTGATGTGATGTCGGTTGCTAATCCATTGGCGGACGCAACCAACATCAGCATCACTCGTGCAGCTGGCAAGGCACAGACCGCTGAATATTATTCATTGGCGGACGCAGCCAAAGTGCCTGTGCATCATGGCGATCATTTGGTGGTGACCTCAGATAGATACGCAGGGACGATTGCGGTGCAGGTGACAGGTGCTCATCGTGGTAATGGGGCGGTGGTTTTGCCACATGGTGCTAGACTAAAAGACATCATCGCTCAGCTTGAACCATCAAGTCTTGCCAATCTTAACAATCTATCCATCTATCGCAAATCGATTGCTGGACAACAAAAGCAAGCCATCAATCAGGCCTTAGACCGTCTATCAGAGATGACGCTGGCAACCCAATCAACCACACGAGAGGAGGCACAACTTCGTCAAGATGATGCCAAACTTGTGGAGCAGTTTATTGCCAAAGCACGCAACGTTGAGCCAACAGGGCGTATCGTGGTTGTGCCAAATTCTTGGCAGGACATTATTTTGCAGCAAGGCGACATCATTCACATTCCAGAGCAAACTTCTGTCATCACGGTCAATGGTCAGGTTAGAGCCCAAGGGGCGTTTAGTTTTGATGAGACTTTGACAGTAGCCGATTATATTGCTAAGTCTGGTGGTTTTGATGATAATGCTGATAAAGAAAATATCTTAGTCATGCACCAAAACGGCGAAACCATTGTTGTGAATGAAGCGTATCGTATCCAGCAAGGCGATGAGATTATGGTATTACCAAAAATTAAAACTCGCCGTGTTGAAATCACTCGTGGTTTAAGCCAAATCATTTATCAAATTGCGGTGGCGGCTGGTGTGATTGCAGCATTGTGATGATGAAAAAACCAAGTCATTTTGCGGTGGCAACGCAGGGGATTTTGAATAATAATCGTCTGCTTGCCACTGCCTTGCAAGCTGATATTGCACTTTATCAAGCCAAAAACACACCACAGGCAATCTTGGCTTGGGGACAAAGGCCATCAGCCAAAAAAGCTCGATTGCTCGCTGATAAGTTGGGCTTGCCACTATGGACGGCAGAAGATGGCTTTTTGCGTTCGCTTGATGGCGGGGTGTTAAGTCGATTTGGGGCAAGTTTTGTTTTAGATGATGTGGGCGTGTATTTTGATGCCAGACAAGCATCACGCTTAGAATCTTTGATTGCTTGGCGGACGATGAATTGGGATTTAAGTCATCAAAATCGTGCCGATGCTTTGATTAAGACGCTGACCGAAGAAGAGATTTCCAAGTATAATCCTGCCTTGCCCAGCCCAACTTTGGCAGCAGGGCGATTGGTTTTGGTCATTGACCAAGTGTTTGGCGATGCGTCTATTGCTGGTGCTGGTGCAACACAGGCAGACTTTGTGTCCATGCTAATCGCCGCCTGCCAGCAAAATCCTGATGCCAAGATTCTTATCAAGGCACATCCAGCCGCCAAATTGGGGTTTTTGGTGGGTGAAGATGGTCAGTTATTGCCCCAAGTCATGCAGGCATTGAACAGTCATTATCTAGATGATGGTCAAATCCAAGTCCTAAGTCAAGCCATCAATCCGATTGCTTTACTCAAACAAGTTCAAACTGTCTATACTGTCAGTTCGCATTTGGGCTTTGAGGCTTTATTGCTCAATAAGGTCGTGCATTGTTTTGGGGTTAGTTGGTATGCTGGATTTGGACAGACCAATGATGCTTATTTGATGCAAATGCCATCGCTTGCCAAGCTGTATGCCCAAGCCAAAACTCGCCGTAGCAGTATGCCAAGTGTGGCACAACTGTTTTTTGCAGCATACATTGATTATAGCCACTACGCCAATCCTGCCACCGCCAAATCCTGCGACATCGAAGAGGTGGTGCAATATCTGTGCGATAATAAGAAACATCAAATTCGCCATCAAGGTGTGATGATGGCGTATGAGTTTAGCCGCTGGAAAGTGCCATTTGTCAAGCGGTTCATGCAATTACCACAGACAACCTTGCTATTTAAACCCAAAACCAAACTTAGACTGCTGTTTAGCAATCGCCTTAACGCACGCCGTGTGGCACGAGATGAACAGATGGCGTTGGCAAAATATGCTGATTGTTATTTGGTGTGGGGACTGCCAGCCAAGATGGCTTTGGCGGATAAATTGACACAGCATCACACCAAGCATCGACAGATTGTGTGCATGGAAGATGGCTTTATTCGCTCCAATGGTCTGGGGGCGACTTTATTGGAGCCTGTTTCGGTGGTGCTTGATGATTTGGGCATTTATTACGATGCAACCCAAACATCTAGATTAGAACAGATTTTAGCAAATATTCATCTTAATGAGACGCAGCACCAAAGAGCTGATGCGTTAATCCAAACTTTGCTGACAAAAAAAGTCAGTAAGTACAATGTCGGTCAAGCACTGCCAGAGCATCTATCTGCTCAGATTCATGCTGCCAAACTTGCCAAACCATCTGCCACAGTGCGATTGGTGGTTGGGCAAGTTGAAGATGATGCGTCTGTGCGTCAATGTACCAGCTTAATTTGTACAAATAGCCAATTATTAACCCAAGTGCGAACCGACTATCCTGATGACATCATCATTTATAAGCCACACCCTGATGTGGAGGCTGGCTTGCGAGTGGGGCAAGTCGATGCTGCTACCAGAGCATTGGCGGATTTTGTGGCGGTGGATGTGGCAATGCCTGATTGTTTGGCAGTGGCACAAGTGGTGCATACCATCAGCTCTCTGACAGGATTTGAGGCTTTGCTTCGTGGCTTGACGGTGGTGTGTTATGGATTGCCGTTTTATGCAGGTTTTGGCTTGACCCAAGATGTGATAGAAGCTGACAACGCTCCTAAGATTGCAGCGATGACCAGACGACAACGAGCCACACCGTTGAGTCTGACTGAGCTTGTGTATGGTGTGTTGATTGAGTATCCGATTTATGCCTTGCCACACGGCTATGGGCTGGCGACGGTTGAGCAGGCCATTGCTTATTTGTATGATGATAAGCACGCCAAATCAACACCATCATTGGGCAAGCAAATCAGCCAAACTGCCAAGACCGCCTTTATGAAAGGTAGAAAAATTTATTTGCAAAAAATCCGTCAGGCACTTGGCAAGTAATCTTGTGCATACGATTTGTCGCAAAGACACCATCATCAATAAAAAGTGATTCATTATTTACGATTTGATAAAAAATCTTTTGCCCAAATATGATACAATCAATCACACATTGCGATGTGTGTCGCTTTTAAAAAAAGATTGTACCTAAGTTGGTTCGGGTGGTGTTATGTCCGCTTCCATGAAAAGATTGCTAGACCATCGACGCATTTTACTCTTACAAGGTAAAATGGGGACTTTCTTTTGTCGTTTTGCAACCTTTTTGATGGACTGTGGCAAACAGGTTCATAAAATCAACTTCAATGCAGGCGATGCGTTTTTTTATTGTCACAAAGAGCAGATGAGCAATTTTCGTGGCAAGCTGGACGAATTTTCAGCATTTTTGACCCAAATCATTGATGAGCATCAGATTGAGGCGGTGGTGTGTTTTAATGATTGTCGTCCTCATCATGCCATTGCTCAATCAGTGTGTGGTCGGCTTGGTGTGTCGTTTTTTGTGTTTGAAGAGGGTTATTTGCGACCTGATTACATCACGCTTGAAGAACATGGCATTAACGGTTATTCTCGGTTGGACGCCAGTTTGATTGAGGGTTTTGATTATGCCAGTGATAAACCCAAGTACACCGCTAACCGTTTTTGGCGATTGTGCGTGGCAAGCATCATCTATTATGCGGTGGTGTTCATGGGCAAATGGTGGTATCCACATTATGAGCATTATCGTGGATTGAGCATTTGGCAAGAAATGCTGGCGTGGCTGATTGCCCCTGTGCGAAAAGCGTGGCGATACTATCCTGATAAAAAATTACAAAAATATTTGACTGGTCAAGTTAGCGGTCAGTATTATCTGGTGAGTTTGCAAGTTCATAACGATTCACAGATTACCCACCATTCAGATTATGCTGATATTCGTGATTTCATCACAGAAGTGATGACTTCATTTGCTCAGCATGCACCAGCCCACACTAAGATAATTTTTAAGCATCACCCACTAGACCGTGGGCATCGAGACTATCGTCGATTGATTGATGGACTGTCGCATCAGCTTGGTGTGACTGGTCGAGCTTTTTATGGTTGCGACATGCATTTGCCTAGTCTGATTCGCCATAGTATTGGTATGATTACCATCAATAGTACCACAGGTTTGCAGTCGATTTATCACAAAAAACCGACCAAAATCATGGGGCGTGCCTTGTATGACATTGAGCGACTGACCGACCAACAGCCATTGTCATTATTTTGGCAAAACCCTACCGCTCCTGATTATGATTTTTATCTAAAATTTCGTGAATATCTCATCGAGCAAACCCAGCTTAACGGCTCGTTTTATGGCACATCACCGTGGGCGTTACCCTACATGCACGCTACCCAAGTGGGTGAACCACCAAGAGATGATTCCTCAAACTAGCATACCTGCCAGTCAAGCTAAGTTTTTGAGTCAAAACATCAGTTATCTATGGCGAAAACTCATCATTTAGGGTAGAATATCTAACTATTTATTTATCAATTTTGGCTGATTATTCATATTGGTTCTGCCAAATTGAGCGGTCGCTTTTTGACCGTTTTTGCCGATGCCTTGATGAGTTTGATTTATGACCACAAAAAAACCTAGCAATATCAATAATATTCGCAACTTCTCCATCATCGCCCACATTGACCACGGCAAATCTACCCTTGCCGACCGTTTTATTCAGGTTTGTGGTGGTCTGTCCGAGCGAGAAATGCAAGCCCAAGTCCTTGACAGTATGGACATTGAACGAGAGCGTGGCATTACCATCAAAGCACAATCAGTCACTTTGCACTACGACCACCCAAATGGCGAGCGTTATCAGCTCAATTTCATTGACACCCCAGGGCATGTGGATTTTTCTTATGAAGTGTCTCGTAGCTTGGCGGCGTGTGAGGGAGCTTTGCTTGTCGTGGATGCTGCCCAAGGCGTTGAGGCTCAATCGGTTGCCAACTGCTACACAGCGGTGGAGCAAGGCTTGGAAGTCTTGCCAGTTTTAAATAAAATTGACTTGCCGCAGGTTGAACCAGAGCGAGTGATTGAAGAGATTGAGGACATCATCGGCATTGAGGCGATAGATGCACCACGAGTCTCTGCCAAGACAGGGCTTGGCATTGATGAATTATTGCAAGTTTTGTGCGATAAAATCCCAGCCCCTGTTGGCGACAGAGACGCTCCGCTGCAAGCCTTGATTATTGATTCTTGGTTTGATAATTATCTGGGCGTGGTGTCTTTGGTGCGTGTGCGAGAAGGCACGGTGGCAAAAGGCGATAAAATTTTTATCAAATCAACGGGCGAATCGCACATCGTGACCTCAATCGGGGTGTTCACGCCAAAATCCCTAGAAACTGATGTGCTGTATGCAGGCGAGGTTGGTTTTGTCATCGCAGGAATTAAGGACATTCAAGGCGCACCTGTGGGCGATACCATCACGCTTGCCAAAACGCCTGAGGTGGAGAATATTCCAGGCTTTCAAAAGGTAACACCGCAAGTTTATGCAGGTATGTTCCCGATTGATTCATCAGATTTTGAGAAGTTTCGTGAAGCCCTGCAAAAGCTACAAATCAATGACGCTGCCCTGTTCTTTGAGCCTGATACCTCAGAAGCCTTGGGCTTTGGTTTTCGTTGTGGCTTCTTGGGTATGCTTCACATGGAGATTATTCAAGAGCGACTTGAAAGGGAATATGACCTTGATTTGATTACCACCGCCCCATCGGTGATTTATGAAGTGGTCAAAAAAAATGGCGAGATTGTCTATGTGGATAACCCGTCAAAATTACCAGATGCAGGCGTGATTGCTGAGTTTCGTGAGCCGATTGCTCGATGTCATATCTTAGTCCCCCAAGAGTATTTGGGCAATGTGATTACGCTTGCCATTGAAAGACGAGGCGTGCAGGTGGATATGAAGTTTATGGCTCGTCAAGTCCAAGTCGTCTTTGATATTCCAATGGGCGAGGTGGTGATGGACTTTTTTGATAAATTAAAGTCGGCAAGTCGTGGCTTTGCCTCGCTTGACTATGGCTTTGAGCGTTATCAAGCGGATAAATTATCAAGGATTGATGTGCTTATCAATGGCGAAAAAGTGGACGCTTTGGCGATGATTTGCCATCAAGAACACGCAAGACGCAGGGGTAATCAGCTGGTTGAAAAGATGAAAGAGCTAATCCCAAGACAGATGTTTGATGTCGCCATTCAAGCTGCCATCGGCTCACAAATCATCGCTCGCTCCACCGTTAAGGCAATGCGTAAAGATGTGCTTGCCAAATGCTATGGTGGCGATGTGTCTCGTAAGAAAAAGCTACTTGAAAAACAAAAAGCAGGCAAAAAACGAATGAAACAAGTAGGCTCGGTGGAAATCCCACAAGAAGCGTTCTTGGCGGTATTGAAGGTTGATGGCTAAGTTGGATTTTGTTAAGTTTTTCTACGGCACGGACATATTGTAGAAAACAATGATTGCTAAGATAAAAGCGTATTTTGGACTTTGGTAAATTGGGAGACATAGGTGAATTTTGATATTAATTTGATTATTGTGCCAGTAACTTTGGTGTTTTTATTGATTTGGTTGGTTGATAAGTTTTTTTTAAAAAAATATCGTGCCACCAAACAATACAGTCAAGCACTCAAAGATGCTCAGCAGCAAGTCAAATCAAGTTCATCACATCTAAATGGTGTGTGCCAAACACATCAACTGCAAGCCGATACTTTGGTCATCAAAGAAGACACGCCAGAAGCGGTGCGTGTCGCTCATCAACAGCATCAAGTGGCTCAGACCCAGCTACTACAACTGCAAGGCAATCCACCTGCGGACAATGTGTTGATTCGTTGGGCGTATGAATTTTTGCCAGTATTGCTGGTCATTGTGTTGGTGCGTTCGTTTGTTGTTGAGCCATTTAATATCCCATCAAGCTCCATGGTGCCAACCTTGTACACAGGCGATTTTATCTTGGTGGATAAGACTTCGTATGGCTTGCGTTTGCCATTGTTGCACACCAAGATTGTTGAGACGGGCAGTCCACAAAGAGGCGATGTGGCAGTATTTCGTTATCCTAATAACGAAAATATTTACTATGTCAAGCGTATCATTGGTCTACCAGGCGATGAGATTGGTTTTAATAATGGTGTGCTGTCGGTCAATGGTAAGCCTGTACCAACCACTCCCACGCAGTATCAAATGAGTCAGTCGCACATCGACTATCTTGCTCCGCAAATCATCAACGACCAAAAGATTACTGATGAACAGCGTATGGAGTTGGGTCGTAGCGAAGAACCGCACGCCCTGTATTTCCAAGAGGTGCTAGATAATCATCAGTATAAAGTGCGTTATTTGGCAGGAGCAAACATGGCGGCGTATGCAGAATTTTTGCAACACAACTCGCCTGAATTGAGTGCCTCTGCTGGCAAACAATGGAAAATCACCGTGCCACAAGGTCAATATTTTGCGATGGGCGATAACCGAGATCGTAGCCAAGACGGTCGTGTTTGGGGATTTGTGGCGGATAAACACTTGTCAGGCAAGGCCTCTTATATTTGGATGAGTAAAGAGCCAGGACTAAAATTGCCAAGTTTTGAGCGTGTAGGGGCGATTGACTGATATGCAAAAACATCAAGGTGGTACGAGCGGCAAGGCGTTGGCACAGATGCAGTATTTTGCTGAGTTTGAGCAGGGTTTGCCTACTTTATGCCAAAGTCTTGGCTATACTTTTATGGACAAAAATTTGCCACGCCGTGCTTTGACACACCGTTCTTATGACCCAAAACATAGCTACGAACGCTTGGAGTTTTTGGGCGATGCTTTGCTGGGTACCATCATTGCTTGGGGACTGTTTGTGCGTTATCCTGAGCATGACGAAGGCAAGCTGACACGCATGAGAGCAACGCTGGTGCGTCAAGAGACTTTGGTGCAGATTGCCGAAAAATTGGAGCTGTCTCGCCATCTTATCTTGGGCGTGGGCGAAAAAAAAGGAGGTGGTCGTCATCGAGCGTCCATCTTAGCCGATGCTGTTGAAGCCTTAATTGGGGCGATATTTTTGGACAGTGATGATGGCTTATTTGTTCGTGATTTGGTATTGTCTTGGTATGGCAATTTACTTGATGAAGTCGGTCAAGAGCAAATCCTAAAAGATGCCAAATCTCGTCTTCAAGAACTGCTACAAGGCAATCGCTTGCCACTGCCTGTCTATGAATTGCTTGAAACCAAAGGCAATGCTCCCGACCAAACTTTCATCATCAAATGCACGGTCAATGTTCTGGGTGTCACACCCATCATTGAAAGTGGTTGCTCACGGCGTATCGCTGAGCAAAAATGTGCCGAGCTGATGATTAACCAGTTACACAAATTATCTTTAAAATAATACGATGATTGAGGGAAAAATACGATAATGAGCGACCAAAATTCACACAACGAAGATACGATTTCAGCATTTTTTAATCAACAGGCAAACCCATTACAGGAAGACTTTCGTTCGGGTTTTGTGGCGATTGTCGGGCGACCTAATGTCGGCAAATCCACCTTGATGAATCATCTGTTGGGGCAAAAGCTCTCCATCACCAGTCGCAAACCGCAAACCACTCGCCACCGTATTCACGGCATTTTGACAGACGACACCGCCCAATTTGTCTTTGTCGATACCCCTGGTATTCACAGTAAAACCGTGCGAGCCATCAACGAGCGAATGAACAATGCCGCCGTCTCTGCCTTATCCGATGTGGATTTGGTGCTGTTTGTGGTGGACGGCTTAAAATGGGTGGAAGATGATTTATTGACTTTGGAGAAACTTGCTAATACCGACCTGCCTGTCGTCCTTGTCATCAACAAGGCCGATACCATTAAAGATAAATCCAAGTTGTTACCACATATTGAAGAATTTTCGCAAAGTTTTGAATTTGCGGACATTGTGCCTGTTTCCGCCTTGCGTGGGCATAATTTGGACAGGCTTTTGGAAGTTGCCAAAGGCTTTTTGCCAACTCGTCCACCCATTTTTGACCCAGAGCAGATTACCGATAGAAGCGAGCGGTTTTTGGCAAGTGAGATTATCCGTGAAAAAATTATGCGTCAATCTGGCGATGAAGTGCCGTATGATTTGACCGTGCAGATTGACACCTTTAAGGACGAACCTGCTCACAAAGACCCAGAAACAGGCAAATGGCGAAAGGCGTGTACTTTTATTGATGCCACGATTTTTGTGGAGCGGGCAGGGCAAAAGAGCATTGTCATCGGCGAAAAGGGAGCAAAAATCAAGCAAGTGGGCATAGATGCAAGGGCTGATATGGAAAAGCTGTTTGATAGAAAGGTAATGCTAACTTTGTGGGTGAAAGTTAAGAAGGGTTGGTCTGATGATGAGCGGACGCTCGCTAGTTTGGGTTACTAATGGCTTGATTTATAAGGAGATTGATAATGAATACTTTGATATTTACGCCTTTTAATGTTGGCTTTTATCAATCGCATAGCCAAAGCAAAGACATTGCCCAAGAAAAAATCACTGCCCAAGATTTTGTGGTAATGGCAAATGCTTTGCCCGATAAAAGATTTGAATTGATTGATGGGCAAATCATTGCAATGGCAAATACCAAGCCAAGACATAATTTGATTATGAATAATTTGAGTTGGTTGTTCCAAAATCATTTTAGAAATAATGAGTATCCGTGCCATTTTTTCTCGGACATTGCTTGCAAAATTGATGAATACAATTGCCTACAGCCTGATATTTTGGTGGTGTGCAATGACAGCATTCACAAAGATTTATTGGAATACCCAACGGTGGTGGGCGAAATTTTTTCTAGTAATCATGAAAATGACATCAAAAAATTAGTGCGTTATAAAAATTGCCCGTCTATTTTTGAAATTTTGATGATTGAACAAACGAAAGCACAAATTACCGTTCACAGGCGTGGTAAATTTGGACGCTGGTCGGATACCTTGTACAAACAAGGCGATGAAATTTTATTAGATAGTATCAATTTGACTTTGAGGGTTGATGACATTTATCAAAAAGTGGTGTTCGACAAACAATGACCCCCACTCCGCTCACAGGCTTTATTATCCACTCTCGCCCCTACCAAGAAAAAAGGGCGATTTATCAGTTTTTTTCTTATGAACTTGGGGTGGTGCATGGCATAGGCAGTCGGGGGCTGCCGTTATTTGCACCGATTTGTCTGTTGTCATCAGGCAAAAATTCCCTAAAAACATTTAGTCAGATACATTTTGGATTTGATGATGAATTTTGTCAAACACATCTTGGTCAGCAAGCAAGCCTACCAACCCTAAACATTCGGGCAGGGCGTGTTCAGTACGCCATGCTGTACATGAATGAGATTTTGTATAAATTATTGGCGGTAGAAAATGCTTGCCCATTGTTGTGGCAGGCGTATCACCAAAAAATCTGTCAATTTCATCATCTTGATACACTGGATAAAGCTGATGAACTGACAAGAAGCGAGTTGATGCAGCTGCTGCGTGTGTATTTGCGAGAGTTTGAGCGAGCTTTGTTTGTTGAGCTGGGCGTGGCGATTGATTTTGGGCAGGACTGGTCGGGCAATCGGATTGATGATGAAGCAATGTATCGTTTTGTGCCTGAAATGGGCTTTATTCCAGAAAATTCTTCTGCCATCGCCCTTGCCAAAGAATCTGCCAAAGCCAAAGTCAGTCAGATTCGTTATTCGGGCTTGGTATTATCCGCCATGAATCAAGCCAGCGATGAACCTGCTTATTATTTGCATCATTTGGAGCAATTTGGGCAGTTGCAAAAAGAGCTGATGGATTATCTGTTAGAATACCGTCCTTTGCATTCTCGTACACTTTGGCAACAAAGTATGCGTTATCAAACCTGTTAATCTTCAATGAATTGGAAAATTGTGATGAACCAACCATTATTAGGTGTTAATATTGACCACATCGCCACCTTGCGTAATGCTCGTGGTGTGAATTATCCATGCCCAATCGCTGGGGCGTTGTTGTGTGAAGAGGCGGGTGCTGATGGCATTACGCTACATTTGCGTGAAGACCGCAGGCACATTAAAGATGCTGATGTTTATGCGATGAAACCAAAACTAAAAACTCGCATGAATTTGGAGATGGCGGTCACTGATGAAATGCTTGCCATCGCCCTTGATGTTCAGCCTACTTGGGTGTGTTTGGTTCCTGAAAAGCGGGCAGAACTGACCACTGAGGGCGGTCTTGATGTGGCAAATTTGCCCAATCTTGCCAAGTTTATCAGTACGCTACAATCGGCGGGCATTTTGGTGTCATTATTCATCGACCCAGACATTCATCAGATTGACACAGCCATTGCTTGTCGTGCAGATGCCATCGAATTGCACACAGGCAGCTATGCTGAGGCAGACTTGGCAGGCGAGCTGGATAAAAGAAATGATGAGTTACACAGAATCAAAACCGCCGTGCAATATGCCAAACAGCATTCAACCATGCTCATCAATGCAGGACATGGCTTGACTCGTGATAATGTTGCTGCCATTGCTCAGATTGATGGTATTCATGAACTCAACATTGGACATGCCCTGATTGCTGATGCGGTGTTCATGGGTCTTGACCAAGCGGTTAAAGCAATGAAAGAAGCTTTTAAAAATTAAATCGTTGGATTTATTTTAACAAAATGACTACAAAGCCTATTATTGATAATTTTGGCTAAAAATTCATCAAATTTTAACTTAGAAAGTAAAAAATAGTAATTTTTGTGTAATATTATGTAGCTTTTGATAAAAAAAGGTTGTAAATTCTGCTTTTTGGGGTTAAGCTAGCCGATATTTGACTTAGTTTAGCAAATATCTTCCCCAGTTTGCCCCTGTTGGCAAAGGGGATTTTTTGTGCTAGAATAAGCCTCAGTAATGTTATGTTACATTTTTGATTATTAACCCAACCGTTCCTTTGGAGGAATTTATGCAACTTAATAAAATCGCTTTGGCAGTTCTAGCTGCTGCGACTTCTGTAGCTGCCCACGCTGGCGTTACTGTAACTCCACTTATTGGTTATCACTACCTAGAATCAGGTTCTGATGATGAGCAACGCGATGTTCTAAAAGTAGGTAAAAACCTAAACACCGCTGCTGAAAACCATGCTAACACTTCTGATCCTGCAAATGGTGGCGTTGCTCTAGAAAGCAACATGTACGCTGGTGCTGCAATCGGTGTTGAACTAACTCCATCTACTCAATTCCAAGTAGAATATGGCGTGACTGACACTAACGCAGAAGCTTCTCACTGGTCTGCAAACAAATCTTCTGCTAACCGTTTCGACGCTGAACAACAACAAATCAGCGGTAACTTCCTAGTAGGTTTGGAGCAGTTCACTGGCTACAAAGCTGAAAACAAATTCAAGCCATATGCATTGATCGGTGCTGGTCAATCAAAAATCAAAGTAGAAAACAAAGAGCAATATGTTGCTGACGCTAGCAATGGCGTAGTAACCAAAGGCGAAACTGTTGCTGCTGGTACAGAAGTTACTCAATCAAAAGACACCATCGGTAATGTTGGTCTAGGTGCTCGTTACCTAGTTAATGACGCACTAGCACTTCGTGGTGAAGCTCGTGCCGTTCACAACTTTGACAACAAATGGTGGGAAGGTCTAGCATTGGCTGGTCTTGAAGTAACCCTAGGCGGTCGTCTAGCTCCTGCACTACCAGTAGTTGCTCCTGTTGAAGAGCCAGTAGTTGCTCCTGTTGCTCCTGTGGTTGTTGAAGAGCGTATCGTTGACACTGACCAAGACGGTGTTGCTGATCACCTAGACGCTTGCCCAGGCACTCCACGTAATGTTGTTGTTGATGCTCGTGGCTGCCCAGTAAATGTTGATGTTCGTGAAGACCTACGCCTAGAATTGCGTGTATTCTTCGACTACGACAAATCAGCAATCAAACCACAATTCCGTGAAGAAATCGCTAAAGTAGCTGAGAAGATGCGTGAATTCCCGAATGCAACTGCTGCAATCGAAGGTCACGCTTCAAAAGAAAGCGCGCGTTCAAATGCTCGTTACAACCAACGCCTATCAGAAGCTCGTGCAAACGCTGTTAAAGCAATGCTAACTAACGAGTTCGGTATCGCTGCTAACCGTCTAAGTGCAACTGGCTACGGCTTCGATCGCCCAATCGCACCAAACACTACTGACGAAGGTAAAGCAATGAACCGTCGTGTGTACGCAGTAATCTCTGGTAACAAGGTTTCTACCGTACAACAAACCAAAGACATGGTTGTTCGTTAATCCTAGATTGACAGACTGTGAATTTAAAAAAAGAACCGTCATTTGGCGGTTCTTTTTTTGTTTTTGATTTGCTGTTGGTTGGCTGCTTGTCGAAAATGAGGAGATTTGGTAGATTTTCATCATAAAAATCTGCTAATGGCATTGAAATATGTTATAATGGACAACTTGTATTTAAATTTGTGCTAAGCTGATGTGATGGCGATTTGCACAACGCATTTTTTAGATTTTAGATTATATTGAGTATTTATGTCGAACGATATTAAGAATTTACGCAACATTGCAATCATTGCCCATGTTGACCACGGTAAAACCACTTTGGTGGACAAACTATTACAGCAGTCTGGTGCATTAGGCGACCGTTCAGGCGAGATTGAGCGAGTGATGGATTCTAACGCCCTAGAAAGCGAGCGTGGCATCACCATTCTTGCTAAGAATACGGCGATTAAATGGACCGATGGGCGTACTGGCATTGAATATCGTATCAATATCGTGGACACCCCAGGTCACGCCGATTTTGGTGGCGAAGTGGAGCGAGTGATGTCGATGGTGGACTGCGTGCTACTATTGGTGGACAGCCAAGAAGGCCCAATGCCTCAGACTCGTTTTGTGACCCAAAAGGCATTTGCTCGTGGTCTAAAACCGATTGTCATCATCAATAAAATTGACAAGCCTGCTGCTCGTGCTGATTGGGTCATTGACCAAGTATTTGACTTGTTTGATAGCTTGGGTGCGACCGATGAGCAGTTGGATTTTCCTATCGTCTATGCGTCTGGCATCAACGGCATTGCTGGTCGTGAACCTGATAACTTGGCATCTGACATGACGCCACTTTTTGAGACGATTGTGGATATTGTCGAGCCGCCAAAGGTAGATGTTGATGGTCCATTCCAAATGCAGATTTCAAGTCTTGACTATAACAGCTTTGTTGGTGTGATTGGCGTAGGTCGTATCCAGCGAGGTTCTGTGAAGACCAACACGCCTGTGACCGTGATTGACAAAGATGGCAACAAGCGAAACGGACGCATTCTAAAAATCATGGGCTATCATGGCTTAGAGCGTGTTGATGTGGATTTTGCACAAGCAGGCGACATCGTTTGTGTGACAGGTATTGACGCACTGAACATTTCAGATACGATTTGTGACCCACAAAATGTGGAGGCATTGCCAGCACTTTCTGTTGATGAGCCGACCGTGTCGATGACTTTTCAGGTTAATGATTCGCCATTTGCAGGCAAAGAGGGTAAGTTTGTCACCTCACGAAATATCCGTGAACGCCTTGACCGTGAACTGATTCATAATGTTGCTTTGCGTGTTGAAGACACTGACAGCCCAGAAAAGTTCAAGGTATCAGGTCGTGGCGAATTACATCTGTCTGTACTGATTGAGAACATGCGTCGTGAAGGCTTTGAGCTTGGTGTGTCTCGCCCACAAGTCATCATGAAAGAAATCGATGGCGTGATGTGTGAGCCTTATGAAAATGTGACTTTTGATGTGGAAGAGCAGCATCAAGGGGCGGTCATGCAAGAAATGGGCAACCGCAAGGGCGATTTGACCAATATGGAAGTGGACGGCAAAGGTCGTATCCGTATTGAGGCCACTGTACCATCTCGTGGTTTGATTGGTTTTCGCTCGGCATTTTTGACCATGACTTCTGGTACAGGTATCATGACATCAAGCTTCTCGCATTATGGTCCTACCAAAGATGGTACGGTTGCCAAGCGTCAAAATGGTGTTTTGGTGTCAATGGTATCAGGCACTTGCTTGGCGTACGCATTGTTTAGTTTGCAAGAGCGTGGTCGTTTGTTTGCCAAACCACAGCTTGAAGTTTATGAAGGCATGATTGTGGGCATCAACTCTCGTTCTGATGACATGGTGGTCAATCCTACCAAGGCAAAACAACTCACCAACATTCGTGCCAGTGGTTCAGATGATGCGATTATCCTAACGCCTGCCTTAGAATATACTTTGGAGCAAGCCTTAGAATTCATCGAAGATGATGAGCTTGTTGAGGTAACGCCAAAATCTATTCGTATTCGTAAGCGTTACTTGACCGAAAACGAACGCAAGCGTCTGGGTCGTAAAAAAGACTGATTGCCTAGATGATGACTGCATTAACAAAACTTCACACAGTTATCATCAAATGCTACAATCTAGGCAAAAATATGTGATAGAATAGCCCGCCATAAATAACCTATAATTGATTATAGATTGTTCAAATAAAAGTGCCGCTAGCGGTGCTTTTATTTTGTTTTTATCCAAAATTAAGAGAATTTATTATGAGTATCGTTCAAGAATTTAAAGAGTTTGCAGTTAAAGGCAATGTGATGGATTTGGCAATCGGTGTTATCATCGGTGCAGCTTTTGGTAAAATTACTACCTCTTTGGTAGAAGACATCATGATGCCTTTGATTGGTGCCATCATTGGTGACATCGATTTTTCAAACATGTTCATCATTCTTGGCACAGTGCCAGAAGGTGTAGATGCAACCAAATATGCCGCTCTAAAAGAAGCTGGCGTGGCAATGCTTGCTTATGGTAACTTCATTACTGTGGTTATCAACTTCCTAATCTTGGCAATCATTGTATTCATGCTAGTAAAAGTAATGAACAAGATGCGTAAAACCGAAGAAGCTGCACCAGCAGAGCCAAGTGAAGAAGTGCTATTGCTTCGTGAAATTAGCTCAAAACTAAGCAAATAATTGCTTAAATCTCATCAAAAACACTCCGCTTGGGGTGTTTTTTATTGCCAAAAATTTGGTCGTACGCACCGTGAGTAATAAAGAGAAGTTGATTATTTTGACTAAAAATAGCCATTGAATTTGACTAAATAATGATTTTGTGATAAAGTAACAATGACAGAAAGATTGTTTCTGTTTTGTTAATAGAGGGTTTTTTAATGATGAAAAAATTATTGATGGTGGGTGCAATCGCTGTACTAAGCACAGGCTGTGCTACCCAAAATTATGTATTATCAGAAGGTGGTCAAGCAGCACCTACGCAGTCAGAATGGCAGCATTTCTTTGTTGGCGGCATCGGTCAAGAAAAAATTCAAAATGCTGCTCAGGTGTGTGGCGGTGCTAATAAAGTCGCCAAAGTGCAAACGCAAACGACCTTCTTAAACGGTTTGGCGAATGCGGTCGGACAGGGTATTTATACACCAAGACAAAGTAATATTTATTGTAAATAATTGAAAAATAAGGAAAAAATAATGAAAAAAATCGCAGCGATTATTGGTATGGCGGTTGTGATGACAGGCTGTACTACGCAAACGGCATTGATTCATGGCGGTGGTCAAGCAACACCATCACTAAGCAAATCACAGGCATTTTTCGTTGGCGGCATCGGTCAGGAACGCACCATCAATGCTGCCCAAGTGTGTGGCGGTGCTAGTAATGTTGCCAAGGTGCAAAGTAAATTAGAACCCAAAGATATTTTGCTTGGTACGATTACCTTTGGTATCTACACACCTCGCACAGCACAAGTTTATTGTAAGTAATCCGTGCGTGACAAAATCCCCAATTTTTTGGGGATTTTTTTATGTCAATGGCTGGCAAGTTGGGCAATAGACGCTGGCTCGTCCACCAATTTTTTGATTTTCAAGCAGGCTTTGACACACGGTACAATGTTCGCCCGCCCGCCCATAGACCAATAAGGTTTGTTGAAAATAGCCTGTTTTGCCATTACCCACTGTAAAGTCTTTGAGCGATGAGCCGCCCTGCTTGATGGCTTTGGCAAGGATTGTTTTGATGTGATGGGTCAGTGTTTCTAGCGATGATTCGTCCAGCTGATTGGCGGGTTTGGCAGGGTGAATGCCAGACAAAAACAGACTTTCAGTAGCATAAATATTGCCCACGCCCACCACCACTGATTGTTCCATGATGAGTGATTTGATGGGCTTGGCGATGGATTTTTTGGTTAAATCGTGCGTGCGGTAGATGGTTTTGTATAGATAATCTTTATCAAATTCATCGGACAAAGGTTCAACGCCTAAATGGTCCAAAAAACGCTTAGCGGTGTCTGGTCTGTCGATGTAGTCATCATTCTCCACCCAAAGTAACATACCAAAACGGCGTGGGTCGTGATAATGTAGCCATACATCGCCAAATTCAATGATGACATGGTCGTGTTTACGCACTTGTTGATGAGTGTGTTGTTGCAAGCTGCCCGACATACCCAGATGAATGAGTAGGGTTTTGTGGTTATTATCTTGTTCTTGCAAAAAGTCGAGCAAGAGATATTTGGCTCTGCGGCGAACATTGACGAGCTTAAATCCTACCAAGTTGACCAAATCTTTTGGGATTTCGTAGCGTAGCTTTGGGTGATGGATTTGTACGCCATCAATCATCTTGCCAAGCAAAGGTGCTAGACTGGCTTTGGTGGTTTCGACTTCTGGTAATTCTGGCATGACTAACTCTGACTGCGACGGGCGTGCAAAACGCTCGGTTGTTGTTCAATTTTGCTAAGCAGGCGAGATAAATGAGCAATACCTGCCACTTCAACATAAAATTTCATGTGACTGATTGCCCCATCATTGCTGATGGTTTCGGCACGATGAATATTGACTTTTTCACGGTCAATGACATGCACCAAGTCTCTTAGCAGTCCATTGGTGTTGTGTGCTTCAACATGAATGCAGACAGGTTGGTATCTGCCAAAGGTCGTCTGCCAGCGAGCATTGATGATGCGGTCTGGTTCTTTTTCTACCAATCTTAAATACTCGGTACAGCTTTGATGATGAATGCTGACACCACTAGATAGTGTAATAAATCCTGCAATCGGTTCGCCATGCACAGGGTTGCAGCATTTGGCAAGATGTAACTCCACATTATCTAATCCATCGATTTCGATTTTGTATTTGTTGGTGCGAACAGGGTTTTTGATGTCGATGGCAGTTTCGTTAAAGTTGTCCGTGATGTGCAGTTTTTGGGCAACCAAATTACTGATTTGGGTCACGCCAATGTCGCCAATGACCAAGGCAACATACAAATCATCTTCGTGTTTGACATTAAATTGAGCCAAAAACTCACCCAATTCTACCTGAGCTGGGTCAATGGATAGGCGGTCAAACTCTTTGAGCAGCAGATTTTTGCCAGTTTCAATGTTTTTATCACGGTCTTGTTTGTTAAACCATTGACGCAACTTGGTTTTGGCACGATTGGTGTGGATATAGCCCAACGATGCCATCAGCCAGTCACGGTTTGGTTCACGGCTGGATTTGGTGATGATTTCGATTTGGTCGCCTGTTTTGGGCTGGTGGGTCAAAGGCACATAACGACCATTAACTCTTGCCCCCTGAGCTCGGTTGCCAACTTCGGTATGCACATAATAGGCAAAGTCCAGCACCGTTGAGCCTTTGGGCAGTTCGGTAATGTCGCCATCTCTGCTAAACACATAGATGCGTTCGGCATTATCAATATCCAGCTCGATGTCATCGCCATTGTCAGGCGTATCTGTACCCAAAAGCTGTCTTAGTGAGCTGATTTTTTGGGTCAGATAATCATCTTTTTTGGCTTTTAGACCTTCTTTATAATTAACATGGGCACATTTGCCAAGTTCTGCCTCAAAGTGCATGTCAAAGGTGCGAATTTGCACTTCTAGTGTGCGATTTTCGGCAATGACGGCGGTGTGCAGGGATTTATAACCGTTTGGCTTAGGATTGGTGATGTAGTCATCAAACTGCTCTGGAATGTGTCGCCACAACCCATGCACCACGCCAAGCGTATAATAGCACTCAGCATTGCTATTGACCAAGACTCGCAAGGCTCTGATGTCATACAGCTGGTCAAACGACAGATTTTTTGACTTCATCTTTCGCCAGATGGAATAGATGTGTTTGACACGACCTGACACCTCGCACTCAATGCCAGCATTGTGTAGTTCTTGGGTGAGGGTGGTTTTGACTTGTTCGATGTATGCTTCTCGTTCGCTGCGTTTTTCAGACAATAGGCTGGCGATTTTTTTGTATTCATCGGGGGCAAGATAGCGAAACGCCAAATCTTCTAGTTCCCATTTTAATTGGGCGATGCTCAGACGATGAGCAAGTGGGGCGTAGATTGCCATCACCTCTCGTGCCACTCGTTTTTGGCGGTCAGGAGGCGAAAAAGACAGTTCACGCATGGCAAAAGTGCGTTCAGCAAGTTTAATCAATACCGCTCGAACATCATTAGTGGTGCTGATGAGCATGCTATAAATATTAGAAAGCTGTTCACGATTGCCATCAATATAGTCTTCTAGACGCTGATTTTGTTCGATGCTTTCAGACAGATGACCCATCGCCAGCGTGTCAGTAACCAGCTGAGCGATGTCATCGCCAAAGTTGGTGGCGATGGTCTGTATGCTAACCAGTTCACGGCGAGCGGTGCGATAAAGCATGGCGGCAACCAAAGCATTTTCATCTTGGAATAAATACGCCAAAATATCTGCCATGCCAATGCCTGTGATGTAAGCCCCAGAACGAGCGACATGAGGCTTATTGACTTGGATTTGGACAAATTCGCAAGCCTTACGCAGCAAAGGCAGTTCATCTTTGCCAATACGAGCGGCCACGCTGGCAAGCCACGCATCAATGTCAATGTCTGAGACATTCAGCTCCATTGGTGTGGCATTATTGGTCGAATAATCCAACGCACTGACCAGCTTTTGATTGGTGAGTTGTGCCTTAAAATCTGGGTGTATCTGCTTGGCGACCAAAGTAGCTGCCAAAGACGCACTGTCAATGCTGCTGCTATTGCCACCAAGTAGGGGCAGGCTTTCTCGAATCTGTACCACGACACGCTCCAATTTTGCCAAAGTCATCGCTTGCTATTATGGCACTTCGTCATCGATTTTTAAAGCAAAAAATCCAAATTTTTGTCGGTTTTTCATGCTGGTTGATGGCATTTGCCATAAAAAATAAGAAAACCAGCATGGTTGGGCAGAGTGCATTTTAGGTCTTGTTTTGCTGATTGGTCGGTATGATAAGCATAAAGGCAGGTCTCATCAGTTGCATTGCAAATGCTTGCCTAAACATGATATTGAATGAATACAACCAAAAAATCCAGTATTTTTTATTGGATTGTGGTATAATCCTTTGATTGTGAAAAATCGTTTCACATTCGCTATTTGATGACATCGCCACTGATTTGATAAAAAGTGCGTTTACGCCCAGCAATTTTAATGCTTAGCACTTACTGTTCTTTTTGGGATTTGCCCTATTTTTGTTTGTCGCGATGATTTTGTAGCCATTGATATTTTCATGTGCTTTGACAGCGACAGTTTATTCTTGCCTTGACAAAATGCGAATACGCCAAGCGTTTTTTGACGCTGCGGGTGTTATTTTGTTCATCATCAATGCAAATCCACAAGTAGAGCAATCATGACAGACACCCAAACTCTCCAAGAGCAAGACAATCCCATCACCTTTGCTGATTTACAGCTGAACAAACCCATCTTAAAAGCTCTAAGCAAAGCTGGCTATGAAAACCCAACGCCCATTCAGGCAGGGGCGATTCCACACGCATTGGCAGGTTCTGACTTATTATTATCCGCTCAGACAGGTTCGGGTAAGACAGCGGCATTTGTGTTGCCAGTCTTGGATAAGTTAAGCCGTGCCCAAAAGTTTGATAAAAAAATCCATACACTGATTTTGACCCCAACCAGAGAGCTTGCTCAGCAGGTGCAAGACAGCGTGCGTCGCTATGGCGGTAATTTGCGTGGACTTTATAGCATTGCTTTGGTGGGTGGTTCGCCATACAGTGGACAGATTCGTGCCCTAAAAAAAGGCGTGCAGGTCGTGATTGCCACGCCTGGTCGCTTGATTGACCATATGCGTGAAGGTCGTGTGGATTTATCCGAATTAAAAGTGCTGATTTTGGACGAAGCTGACCGCATGCTGGACATGGGCTTTGCTGATGACATTAACGAGATTTTGGACAGTACGCCACAGAGCCGCCAGACCGTGATGTCGTCTGCCACTTGGGACGGTCAGGTTGGTCAGATTGCCCAAACTTTCACCAAAAGTCCCCAGAAAGTTTCCATCAAAATCGAGTCTGCTCACATTGAGGAGAGCGTGTATTTTTGTGATGATTTTCACCACAAAAACAAGATTTTGATGCAGGTTTTGACCAATCCTGATATGAAGCAAGCGGTCATCTTTACTGCCACTAAGATGAGTACCGAAAGATTGGCAGGCGAGCTGGTAGAGGCAGGTTACAAGGCACGCTATCTGCACGGTGATTTGCCACAAGGCAAGCGAAATCGTATCGTTGCTGACATGAAGTCTGGCAAGTGTGATATTTTGATTGCCACTGATGTGGCGGCACGAGGCATTGATATTTCTGCCATCAGTCATGTGATTAACTATGATTTGCCACGCCAAGTGGAGGATTATGTGCATCGCATTGGTCGCTGTGGTAGAGCGGGTCGTACGGGTACTGCCATCAATTTGTGCAGTATTGAAGACAGACGACAACTGTCGCACATCGGTCGTTATCTAAAACGACAAATGCCAGAAGCAGTCATTGAAGGGCTTGAACCAAAATATCAACCAAAAGTGGACAAAGACCGCCGTAAAGGCAAGACTCGTCGCCAGCGTGAGTTTGACAAATTCGCACGCACGGAGGGTCAGTCTGGCTTTGGTCGTCAAGCAAGAAAGCCTCGCCGTTTTGATGAGTCAGATTCTGAGAAATATGCTGCAAAATCTCATGACAAATCAGGTTTTGACCACTTGGCTCATCATGAAAGAGCTGAGCGATTTGGCAGGTCAAGAGCGGACAGACAGCCAAAAAAATGGCAACGAAATCAAGAAGCTATGCATGATGGTGTTGATACAAGAAGTGCCAGATATTTTGATGATACTGCCAGACGCTCGGCACACAATTTAAATCAAGATGCCAAAAAAGAGTGTCAAACCAATAAGGATTTTGCCAAAAAATCATATCGTGATGACTATGAAAGTCAGGCATTCGATGTCGAGGCGGCATTGACCAAAAAGCAAACCTTTGCCCAGCCTAAGTCTGGTAAATTTGGCGATAAGGCTCGTTTTGACAAAACAAATCGTGATGCCGTTGGTCAGTCAGCACGCAAAAACACCCAAGCACCAAAACGCTCCAAAGAACGCATTAAGCCAATCGAAGAGGTCTTTTTTGCCAAAAGAGCAGCAAAACGAGCCAAAAAATTTGGCAACGACTAAGGCGTGCTTACCCTGAGAGTAAGTGCATCAAAATAAAAAATCCCCAACCATGTGGCTGGGGATTTTTGTTAGATTTTTTCAAATCGGGCAATGCTTTCAACATGCCCTGTATGACAAAACATATCCATGACCCCTGCGTGTGTCAGACGATAGCCTTGCTCGATGAGCAAAGCGGTGTCTCTTGCCAGTGTGGCAGGATTGCACGAAACATAGACGATGCGTTTGGCATTGAATTTACCCAGATAAGCCATCACTTCGGCAGCACCAGAGCGAGGTGGGTCAATGAGTAGAGCGTCAAAGCTGTTCTCGCCTGTTGCCCAAGGCTGATGGGAGAAATCTTGGGTCAAGTCTTGGGCATAAAATTCGGTATGGGTAAGTCCATTGGCGGCAGCATTCATTTTGGCACGCTCGGTCATTTCCACCGAGCCTTCAACACCGACCACAAAGCCAGTCTTGCCCACGCAACGAGCCAGAGGTAGGCTAAAATTACCCAATCCGCAGAACAAATCCAGCACTCGCTCGCCCTCTTTAAGATTCAATAGGTCGCACGCTAATTTGGTCATTTTGCGATTGACAGAAAGATTGACCTGCGTAAAATCCAGTGGCGAAAATTCAAAATCAATATCAAAGTCAGGCAAGCGATAAAACAAACCACCAGTGGGCGGTACGGTCAGGCTGCTGGCACGACCTTGTGGGTCATCGATGCGATGCACTGTGTCTGAGCCTTTGGGCTGCAAGAACAGTTGCCAATTTCTGTCAGCAAAAAATGTTTGTAGTTTGTCTATGTCGCCATCGCTCAGTGGCTGTAAATGACGCACAATCACTGCCACAGATTTTTGACTGTCTGCGATGTGTGCCAGACTTTCGCCCATCGCCAATTCTAGCTGTGCGATGTGGTCTCGTCCGTCAAGAGTAGTGATGAGCTGTTTGAGGGCGGTGATTTGCTCGCCAACTCTGAGGTCTAAGATATGACATTCGTCCAAATTTGCCAGAAAATTGCTGGCTCTTTCACGAAAACCCACTAATGCCGAATCTTTTTTGGCGACATAACGCACGCCCATGCGAGCCTTGGTACGATAGCCTAAGCGGTCGGCGGTCAAAGGTGGTAGCCATTGCTGAGGTTGCACCCCTGCTTGATGCTGTAATAGTTCTGCTAGGACGGATTGTTTGAAATTGATTTGTCCGTCAGGGTGCCAATGTTGCAAGCTACAACCGCCACACACCCCAAAATGTGGGCAAGGCGGTGTTTGGCGTTCTGGGTTTGGGTCGCCAATGACGGATAGAGCGTCCGCTTCTTCGAAGGTTTTTTTGCTATTGCGAAGTTTGGCGGTGACGGTTTCGCCAGGCAAAGCAAAGCTGACAAAAACTTTCTTGCCCAGTTTATCGGCTGGGTGGTCGTGTTCGCCAATGCCGTAACTACTAACACCTCGCCCATCGTGGGCAAGACCTGTGATGTTAAAATTGACAGGCGGTGCGTCCTGCAAGCGTTTACGGGTTCTGGCGGTCAGTTTGCCAGATTTTTTTGAGGGGGCGTTGATGAGAGTTGTCATTGTGATGTTTGCCTGCCAAAAAAGGTGGGTAAATAAAAACTGCCCATTATAGCATGCTTTGCCAAGCTATTCGGTAAAAATAGACCATCTATCTAAGTTTTTTTGAAAAAAAGTCGATGGCTTTTGTGAAAAATTGACAAATTGCCAATCAAGCATTTTAGATATAAATCAATCAGATGGCAGGAGTGTTGATTGCTATTGACCATGATGTTGATTTCGGATTATTATTGGTAAATGGTTTTGATGATTGCGTCTATTTACCGTCAATCAATTGCCAAATCAGCGATGGATTGATGCGGTTGGACTGACCCAGTCTTAGCCAGTTTTTTGTTTGTTACTATTAAGGGATAAAAATGAACGAACGATTTTCAGAGGCCATCGCCAAGCTTAGTCAAACCTTTGGCAAAGCCCTAAGCACCAATCCAACTGTTCGCCAGCAACACGCTCACACGATGAGCTGGATTGAAACTGAGGCTCCCGATGCGGTATTGACCGTCACAAACAAACAGCAAATCAGTGAGGCGGTCAAAATTTGTAACGCCCACAAAATGCCCGTCATTGCCTTTGGGACAGGTTCATCATTGGAGGGGCAATTAAATGCCCCTCACGGTGGATTGTGTATTGATATGTCGCAAATGACGAATATTGTTCGTATTGATGCTGAGGATTTGACCGCCACCGTAGAAGCTGGGGTTACTCGTGAACAGCTGAATGAAGCCTTACGCCACACAGGATTATTTTTCCCCATAGACCCTGGTGCAAACGCCAGTATTGGTGGTATGTGTGCCACTCGTGCCTCTGGCACAAATGCGGTTAAATATGGGACAATGAAAGATGTGGTTTTGTGTCTTGAAGTGGTGTTGCCAAATGGCGATATTATCAAAACAGGCACTCGTGCCAAAAAATCCTCAGCAGGCTATGATTTAACAAGATTGATGATTGGCTCGGAGGGTACGCTGGGCATCATTACCGAAATTACAGTCAAATTATTTGGGCAGCCTGACTGTGTGGGCAGTGGTCTGTGTCATTTTAATGATATTGATGGGGCGTGTCAGGCGGTCATGCTGACCATTCAGTATGGTTTACCTGTCGCAAGACTTGAATTGCTTGATGGTACACAGATTAAGGCGTGCAATGCCTATTCAAAATTAAATCTGCAAGAAACGCCTACTTTATTTGTGGAGTTTCACGGTACTGCCAATGGGGTTGCAGAACAAGCCCAGATTTTTGCAGGGATTATTGAAGAGTTTGGCGGTTTTGGTTTTACATACAGCCAAGATGAAAGCGAACGCAAAAAACTGTGGACAGCCCGCCACAATGCCTACTATGCTGCCAAAGCCCTAAAACCTGATTTTGAGAGCTTATCTACTGATGCGTGCGTACCCATTTCACGCCTTGCTGAATGCGTTGGGCAGACAGTTGCCGACATCAAAGAACAGGGAATGACAGCCCCTGTGGTTGGGCATGTGGGCGATGGCAATTTTCATGTATTGCTGTTACTTGACAAAAACAATCCTGACGACATTCAAAAAACCAAAGACATTTTGTCAAGGCTTGCCAAGCGAGCCATTGCAATGGACGGTACTTGTACAGGCGAACACGGTGTCGGACAGGGCAAAAGAGCTTATATGGCATTAGAACATGGTGATGAGGCAATCGCCGTGATGAAAGCCATCAAGTCTGCCATTGACCCAAATAACATTATGAATCCTGATAAAATCTGGTTTGAATGATGGTAAAAAACCAAGCTGAATGAGGCTTGGTTTTTTTATTCATGCTAAGCATCATTTGCCATGCCCAAAAATATCATCATGATGATAACCGATGGTTATTAGCAAACCAAAAATTTTATATTTACAAAATTATAAAACTTTTAGTAATATAGGGGATATTTGGATAATCAGCCTAAGGAATATGTATCATGACAGCTTCAACACAGCCGTTAAACAATAACCCCTACAAAGTCGCCATCTCATCAATGGTGGGTACAGCGATTGAATTTTATGATTATTATATCTATGCCGCTGCGGCTGTATTGGTGTTTAGCACCCAGTTTTTTGATAAATCTGACCCTGCGGTGGCGACTTTGTTGTCGTTATCCACATTGGCATTGGCGTTCATTGCTCGACCATTTGGCTCATTGCTTTTTGGTTATTTTGGCGACAAGATTGGTCGTAAAAAAACTTTGGTTGCCTCGCTATTGTTGATGGGATTATCCACCGTTGCCATTGGACTATTGCCAACTTATGCAGATATTGGCATTTGGGCACCGATTTTGTTGTGTGTATTTCGTGTCGGTCAAGGCATTGGCTTGGGCGGCGAATGGGGCGGAGCGGCATTGGTGGCGGTTGAGAATGCACCCCCAGAAAAACGAGCATGGTTTGGCACTTTTCCTCAGCTGGGGGCTCCCATTGGTTTGTTTATGGCAAATGCGGTGTTTTTCATCATCAGTCTTGCCATTGGTCATGAGGCGTTGGTTGAATGGGGCTGGCGTATTCCGTTCATTGCTTCGATTTTATTGGTGGCGGTTGGCTTGTATATGCGATTGACGCTCAAAGAAAGTCGGGTGTTTGAAGTGGCAGAAGAGGCTGGCAAAACGCAAGGCACACCAACGATTGATGTCTTTAAGCATCATTGGTTGCAGATTTTGCAAGGGACTTTGATGATTACCGCTTTGTATGTTTTGTTTTATATCATGACCGCCTTTGCCCAAGTGTATTCAAAAGCACCCGCCACTTTTTCAGATGCAGGTCATCAGATGGGGCTGGGTATTCCCGCCAATACATACACAGGGTTTTTGTTGATTGGTGCGGTGGTGTTCGCCATTTTTGTCAGTTTGTCTGGAAAAATCAGTGATAAAATTGGTCGCCGCCGTTTGCAGTTAATCGTGACGGTTGCCATTGGTATTTTTGGGTTGTTGTTGCCTGCATTCTTAGATGGCGGTACACCAAGCTCGGTGCTGGCGTTCTTGGTCATTGGATTTACCTTGATGGGCATCACTTTTGGTCCTGTGGCGGCAATCTTACCAGAGATTTTTCCTACCCAAGTGCGTTATACTGGTTCAAGCCTTGCCTATAATTTGGCGGCAATCACAGGGGCATCGATTGCGACCATTGTTGCCATGAAAATTAACGAAAATTTTGGCATGATGGGCGTGGGATTGTATTTGGCTGCCAATGCCGTGCTGAGCTTCGTTGCGTTTTGGTATTCAAAAGAGACCAAAGATTTGGATTTGACCAATGCCTAAGCCTAGCTGGAATACAGCTTAAAAAAACCGCTTATATCGAGCGGTTTTTTTATTGGTCAGGTCATCTTTGCCAAGCGTCCAAAAATCCTTGATGGCGTATCGTGCCATCATCATTTTGTTGGCTTTGGACAAATTCATGAGTTTGTGCGTTCAAAAATTCCACCGCTTGCTGGTCAAGTTTGCCATAAAGTAGTAGCCAGCGTAAGTACAAAAGCCAAGTGTTTAGCACATCAGACTCACAATAAGTGGCAAGTTTTTGCCATTCGCCTGCCTGTACCATAGGCACAACTTGTGAGCCGTCAATGTCTTGTTTGCCAGCAAAACCGCACAGACTGGCAACGGTATCTAGTTTTTGTTTATTATTCCATGCACCAAACGAGTATTTTTCCATCAAGTCGATGTGTTTATCGCTGTATCGATACAGATAGTCTTGTCGTTGAAACCCTGCATTAACCAAAGCAGATGCGTCCAGTCCATGATGTGTCATGCGATATAGCAGGACGGGCAAGTCAAAACCAGCCCCATTCCACGAGATGAGCGTGGGCTTTTTGGCAAATGCCCTTAAAAAAGTACTCAAAATTTCTGACTCGCTCATCGTGTCGATGGATAGGGTTTTTAGATGAAACTGTCCATCGCCAAACCATAAAAAAGACAAGCAAGCGATTTTGTGTAGTGGCAGACGCATAAAATCATTGCCAGCTTCGGCTTGACGCATGGCAATCAGGGCGGTCAAGGCGTCATCATCATCAAGGTTCTTGATGCTAGGATATAGCCTTTTGCCTGTGTCGATGTCTGGTATGGTTTCAATATCAAAGACCATCACGGGTGTCTGAAACATCATTCTTTCCTTGTCAAATGTCAGTCAGCATTATTCATCTGTGATGCCAAATAATCCTGTTGATAAATAGCGGTCGCCTCGGTCACAAACGATGAAAGCGATGACGGCATCAGGATTTTGCTTGGCGATTTGATGGGCTGCCCATGCTGCACCGCCTGACGATACGCCACAAAAAATCCCTTCTTCTTTGGCAAGTTTTCGCATATAGATTTCAGCATTTTTTTGGCTGATGTCCATCACGGTATCGACCAAAGAGGCATCAAAAATACCTGGCAAATATGCCTTGGGCCAACGGCGAATACCAGCAATGCTTGAATGGTCGTCTGGTTGCAAGCCAATGACTTGAATGTTGGGGTTTTTTTCTTTTAAAAATTTGCTGACACCCATGATGGTGCCTGTCGTTCCCATTGAGCTGACAAAGTGAGTGATTTTGCCTGCGGTTTGTTCCCAGATTTCAGGGCCTGTGGTCAGGTAGTGGGCGTTTTTGTTGTCGTCATTATTGAACTGGTCAAGCACCACGCCAAGCCCGTCAGCCTGCATTTGTAGTGCCATGTCACGAGCTGCCTCCATACCCTCTTCCACTTCAATCAAAGTCGCCCCATAGGCTGCCATCGCATCTTTGCGTTCTTGGGTAGAGTTTTTTGGCATCAGCAAGGTCATCTTATAACCACGCATGGCAGCCACCATCGCCAAAGCAATGCCTGTGTTGCCAGAGGTTGCCTCAATGAGTGTGTCGCCTGCCTTGATTTGACCTCGCTGTTCAGCCTGAAAAATCATATTAAAGGCAGGTCGGTCTTTGACTGAGCCTGCTGGGTTATTGCCTTCAAGTTTGGCAAGCAGGGTTGCTGATGTATCCTGACCCAAACGGTTTAGCTTGACTAAGGGGGTTTGCCCAACGCAGTCGGACAAGGTGGTGGTTTGTTGGATAAAATTGGCAGGCATGATAATCTCTTGATGTTTTATATAAAAAAAGATGCAGCATGATTAAAGCAATCAGAGCGTGGCTTGTGCTGCAATCCGTCAAATATGGGCAGATTATAGCACAATTTTGGCGATGTGCTGTGCTAAATCGCCATCAATCATCTTTGGTGGATAAGTGTCGCAGATTGCCTAAGATTTTTTACCAAAATCATAAAATCATGCTACACTATTTTGGTGATTGTGATGGGTAATATTAGACAGCATGATAAAGAAAAATTTTGGCATCAAAAGTGCATACGGACAACTGATTTTATTGGTATTTTTGCCCATCGTGATTTTGGCAGGCGTGGGGGCAGCGATTGTGCTTGGCGAGACTCGCAGGGCGTTTTGGTCAGAGCAAGATGTGCTGGCAAAGGCAGCATTGGCTCGCTATGAAACCATCATCAGACCGATGATTAAAGAGATTGAACAAAAACAAAGCCAAAATCAGATTGATGCTCAGATTGGGCGATTGGGCAGTGAGCCGATTTCAGCCAGCATCGCTCCGATTGATGACCGTGAAGCAGTGGATAGCTGGTTTGCTCAATTTCAGCGTTCGCCCAGTCAGCATGTGCTGCGTCTGGCGGTGATGGATGAGCAGGGCAAAATACTGTTCACCACAGGGGTTCAGACCGATGAAGCATGGGCAACTTTTGATGTTAATGCCAACCAAATCAACCGCCTGCCGACTGATGTGGGTACAGCCTATGGAACCGCCATTTATTCGGACAAAAACCGCTATTGGCTGATGGTGGATATGGATAATGCCCCATTGCAGATTGCTTATTATCGTGTGGGGCTGGCGTTATCCATCACAGGGTTGAGTACGGTGTTGCTACTGCTGCTGATTTTAAATATTTATTCAAAACGCTGGATTGCACCGATTTATGAAATGCGACTGTATTTGCAAAGGCTTAATGCCAATAATCTGTCATACATTCCAGACTTGCAGACTGATGGCGAATTTGCCCTATTAAAGCACGATTTTGCTAGGGCGATTCAGCGACTTGATGCCAGCTTTACTGACCTAAAAAACCACGCCCAAGAGACCGAAAGAGACTTACAGCAAGCCTTTGACGAGATGGAAATGCAAAATATTTCTATCCGTAATGCTCGTGATGCTGCCATCAGTGCCAGTCAGGCTAAATCAGCATTTTTGGCAAACATCAGCCACGAATTGCGTACACCGCTCAACAGTATCGATGGCTTCATCAATCTTTTGGCTCGCAAATCAGGACTGACCAGCGAGCAAGATTTGTATGTGCAAACCATCAAAAAATCTTCTGCTCATCTGTTAGCACTGGTCAATGATGTGCTGGATTTTTCAAAAATGGAAGCAGGCAAACTTGCCTTAGATGAGCATGATTTTGACCTATATGCTGCCGTCTATGATGTGGTGGATATGCTATCGCCTGCCGCCTTAGAAAAAAAATTACGCTTGTCGGTGCTGTTTTATCATGATGTACCGATTTTGGTGATGGGCGATAGTTTGCGGTTTAAGCAAATTTTGACCAATTTGGTGGGCAATGCCATCAAATTTACCGAATCTGGCAGCGTGACGGTGCGAGTCAGTCTGGCGGATAGGGCGAATTTTTTGCGTATTGAAGTTGAAGATACGGGCAAAGGCATCAGCGAGAGCGATAAAGTCAATTTATTCCAAAGTTTTAGTCAAGGCGATTTGTCGGTTACTCGCCGCTATGGTGGCACGGGTCTGGGTCTGGTCATCTCAAAACAGCTGGCTCATTTGATGGGCGGCTCGATTGGGTTTTTTGATAATAACAGCGAAAACATTGCCAAGTCTGGGTCAACTTTTTGGTTTGAGATACCATCAGGGGTGGACATAGTGGAAGAAATGCCAATGATTGTCTGTCTGAACAATCCGATGAATATCTTGGTATGGATTAACCACGACCCAGCATTGCAAGTTTTAAAAGCAAGCCTTTCAGGTACGCCTGCTAATATGGTAGTGACGATTGGCTTGGCAGATTTATTAGAACAGCTTGATAATAAAGAAACGCAGTATGATTGGGTGATTGTCGATTATTTTGGGCAAGATGCTGCCAAAGATGACATTGGGGCGATTTTACGCCAGATTCGCCAGCGTTATCATGGCAAATTGGCAAGCTATGGCTATCAAGTGGGCATGGATACGACATTATTGGGTCGCTATCAGGCGGTGGGATTATACGAACCGATTGACAGAAGACAGCTTTGTGCGATGCTAAACAATCAGGATAATTTGGCATTGCACGCTCAATCTTCTCGTCAGGCTAGGTTTGATGGTTGCCGTGTGCTGGCGGTGGACGACCATCTGCCCAATCTGCTGGTATTAGAGGCTTTGCTGGGCGAAATGGGTGTTGATGTATTGACCGCAGAAAGTGGCTTTGAGGCGATTGAAAAAATGAATCAGAGCATCTCTGGCACAGGACTGCCCATTGATTTGGTGTTCATGGATGTGCAAATGCCTAGAATGTCTGGCTTGGAGGCAAGCATTGAGATTCGTAAGATTGAGCAGGCTCATCTGGCTCAGCCTGTACCCATCATTGCTTTGACCGCACATGGATTGTCAGACGAAAAAGACCGCTTGGTGGCATCAGGGCTTGATGATTATGCCAGTAAGCCCATCGGTCAGGTGCAACTGGTTCAGTTGTTACAACGCTGGCTACATCGACATGAGCAGACAGAAGCGTTGCCCACTCCTGCACTGCTGGCGGTCGATGGCACGACTTTGGCAGATGTGGATTGGCAAGATGCGTTGGATAGGTCAGCAAATAAACCTGAGCTTGCCTTGAAGATTTTGACCATGCTCATTGATGCCATTGAGGAGGATAAGCGAGCATTTGAAAGGGCGTGGGCGGATAGAGACCGTGCTAAATTGTCAGAATTGTCGCACCGCATGGTGGGAGCGTCTCGCTATGCAGGCGTGCCAAGATTACGCCTGATGAGCGAATCATTTGAACAAAAATGCCGAGCCGATGTCCAAAAAACAGACGCTGCTGCTTTTGTGGCGTTGCGTCCTGCTTATCGTGCCTTGATTGATGCTTTGGACGCATTACAGACGGTGGATTTATCGCAGTTTAATACTTGACGAGATGTGGGTTTTGTTTTATAGTTATGTTAATTTTTACTTGATAATGAGCGTATCATGAAAGCATTGTTTATGGGAATTGGGGCTATTTGTACAGCGATGACGCTGTCGGCTTGTGGCACGATGACAAAAGCAGAATGCCAAGTGGCGGACTGGTATCAAGTGGGATTAAGCGATGGCAAAACAGGCAAAATGTGGCATCATCTTGCAGACCATGCCAAATCCTGTGCCAAAGCTGGTATCGTGCCAGACAAGCAGGCTTGGGAGGCGGGTCGCCAGCAAGGCTTACAAAGCTACTGCACCATCGGCAATGCTTATCAGCGAGGGCTAAAAGGCATCTCGGTCGGCATGGCTTGCCCTGCTGAATCGCAAGAGATATTGGACAAAGCCAATCGTTATGGTCAAGCGATTCATCAGCTAGAATCTGACATCGACAGCAAACTAAGAGAACGCAAAAAACTGGTGGAAGAGTACAACAAACTTCGTGGTGGCGACATGCTCAAATTTCAAAGTGTCAAAGAAGCCAGATTAAGAATGCTGGCATTGCCAAGCGTGGTGAGCGACTTGGACAAGGAAGTGACGGAATATCAATCCAAATTGGACTATCTGCGTCATCACTCTCCGTATGCTTCTTACTAATCAAAGACCGTCAGCATGAGTCGTTGGCGGTTTTTTCTTGGGCAAAATTACAGGATTGGTTGATGATTTTGCCCAAAACTTTGTTAAAATTCTGTTATAATATTCAACCATTTCTTTCACAAATCATCGCCAAGTGTTATCGCACATGGACAAAGCTCAATAAAGGTGGCAAACATGATGAGTACTATTGCTGGTCTGGGTTTTTTGACCGACTTTCAAGCACAAAAATTGACCAAACAACTCAACGATAAGGCAAATCTTGCCATTACGGCGATTGACAGCCAGCAGGTCTATATTTTTAATTCGGCATTGTCCGATGCTGACCGTAAAAAAGCCATCAATCTACTCAATCATGGCGAAGAAGTTGCCCCAAAAACCGCCCAAGCAGGTCAAATTCAGGTGGTGGTCTCCCCTCGTTTTGGCACGATTAGCCCATGGTCATCAAAGGCGACCGATATTTTTAAAAATTGCGGTGTGAATATTGAGCGTGTGGAGCGTGTGGTGGTGTACACGCTGACAGGCGATGAACTGCCTGCCAGATTGCCAAAACTTGCTGAGAATATTCTGCACGACCGCATGACGCAGACGCTTAGTTATCAGCTTGATGAGGTGGCAGCCTTATTCATTGATGGCGAGCCTGCCCATCTAAGCACGGTGGACATCATTGGTCGTGGCAAGGTGGCGTTGGTTGAGGCGAACAGTGAGCATGGTTTTGCATTATCCGAAGAAGACATCGAGTATTTGGTTGAAAACTTCATCAAATTAGGTCGTAATCCAACCGATGTCGAGCTGATGATGTTTGCTCAGGCTAACTCAGAGCATTGCCGCCATAAGATTTTTAATGCCGAGTGGACGATTGATGGACAGGTGCAACCAAAATCATTGTTTAAGATGATTAAGAACACGCACGAAAAACATTCTGATGGCATCTTGTCTGCCTATAAAGATAATGCGGCGGTGATGGCAGGTTTTGAAGCACAGCGTTTTTATCCCACCAAAAATGAGGCAGGCGAGTCGCAATACGATTTTCATCAAGAGCAAATCGATATTTTGATGAAAGTAGAAACGCACAACCACCCAACCGCCATCGCACCGTTTGCAGGAGCAGCAACAGGGGCTGGTGGCGAGATTCGTGATGAAGGAGCGACAGGTCGTGGCGGTAAGCCAAAAGCAGGTCTGACAGGATTTAGCGTGTCTCATTTACACCTGCCTAATATGCCCGAAAAATGGGAGCAATCAGGCAAGGTATCAAGTGCAGATTATGGCAAGCCAGAACGCATGGCAAGTGCTTTGGACATTATGATTGAGGGTCCTTTGGGTGGGGCTGCATTTGCCAATGAGTTTGGTCGCCCAAATCTTAATGGCTATTTTCGCAGTTTTCAGTTAGACACTTCTGACGCACAGGACGGTAGCCAGATGCGTGGCTATCATAAGCCCATCATGATTGCAGGGGGTTATGGTAACATCAAACGCAACTTGGTACAAAAAAACGCCATCAAAGAGGGCGATTTGCTCATCGTATTGGGAGGTCCTGCGATGCAAATCGGTTTGGGTGGCGGAGCGGCAAGCTCGGTAGATAGTGGCGAGCTTGATGAAGGGCTGGATTTTGCGTCCGTACAACGAGACAATGCTGAGATGGAACGCCGCTGCCAAGAGGTCATTGATGCGTGCTGGGCGATGGCAAAAGATGGCGATGATAAAAACCCAATCATCTCCATTCATGATGTCGGTGCAGGCGGTCTGTCCAATGCAATGCCAGAGCTGGTTGATGACCATGAGCTTGGAGCTCACTTAAATCTGCGTAAAGTGCCATCACTAGAAGCTGGCATGAGTCCGATGGCGATTTGGTCGAACGAAGCCCAAGAACGCTATGTGCTTGCTATTGCACCAGAAAGCGAAGAAGTGTTCAGCCAAATCTGTGCCAGAGAACGCTGCCCATACGCAGTATTGGGCGTTGCCACCCAAGTTCGTGAACTTAAAGTTGATGATAGCCTGTTGCCAGAACAACCTGTGGATATACCAATGCAGGTGCTACTTGGCGGCACACCACGCATGAAAAGAAGTTTTGAGCGTACAGATGCCAAGCTAAGCCCGCTAGATGTATCAGGTGTCGATTTGGCACAAAGCATCAAAGATGTGTTAAGACACCCAACGGTCGCCAGCAAATCGTTTCTCATCAGCATTGGCGACCGCTCCATCACAGGCATGGTAACCCAAGACCAATATGTCGGTCGCTATCAAGTGCCTGTGGCAGACGCTGCGGTCACATCAAGCGGTCTTTTGGCGAACACAGGCGAGGCGATGGCGATGGGCGAGCGTAGCCCTGTGGCACTCATTAATCCTGCGGCATCGGCACGCCTAGCGGTGGGCGAGGCGGTAACTAACATCGCATCAGCAAATATTGCAAAAATCAGCGACATCACATTATCTGCCAACTGGATGGCAGCGTGTGGCGATGACAAAGAAGATGCCGCCTTGTTCGATGCGGTGTATGCAGTGGGCGAAGAGCTGTGCCCTGCGTTGGGCATCACCATTCCTGTGGGTAAAGATAGCTTGTCAATGAAAGCAGGCTGGAAAGATGGCGAAGAGGACAAATCAGTAACCTCGCCAATGAGCCTGATTATCACAGCTTTCGCCCCTGTGCAAGATGTCGCTAAGACCATCACGCCTGAGCTTGCCAATCAAGATTCAGCATTGTATCGTTTGGATTTATCCAAAGGCAAGCTGCGTCTAGGCGGTTCGATTTTTGCCCAGACATTAAGCCAGCTTGGCGATGATAGTGCTGATTTGGATAGCCCCAAAGATTTGGCAAATTTCTTTGCATTTATCCAAGCGGCTGCCCAAAAAGGATTGATTCAAGCCTATCATGACATTGGTGATGGTGGCTTGATTGCTGCTGTTGCTGAGATGCAGTTTACCAGTCGTGTTGCTATTGCGTTGAGCCTAAGTGATGACCATCTTTTGGGTCAGCTGTTTGCCGAAGAATTGGGTGCGGTTGTTCAGGTGTTGCCAGAGTCGGTGGATGAATTTGTGGCATTGGCACAAAGTCATCAGGTTGATGATATGCTAAGCCTTGTCGGTCAGGTTAAGCAAACGCCAGCAGGCGGGGCAGGGCTTGATGTGTTAAGCATCACCACACCAAGCCAATCTTTGTCTTTTGCTCGTAGCCAATTACAAAAAGAATGGACAAAAGTCAGCCACGCCATCGCAAGTTTGCGTGATAATCCAGCCTGTGCTGACCAAGAATTTGCTTTGATTGATGATGTCAATCATCATGGTTTGATTGCACAGGCAAATTATGACCTAGATTTGGCGGTAGAAGCCCCTTATGTAAACAGTCGCACCAGCCTGCCAAAAGTTGCCATCTTGCGTGAGCAGGGTGTTAATGGTCATTTGGAAATGGCGGCAGGTTTTGTACGAGCAGGCTTTGAGGCGATTGATGTCCACATGAGCGACTTGATGAGTGGTCGCATCAATCTGCGAGACTTTGAAGGCTTGGTGGCGTGTGGCGGTTTTAGCTATGGCGATGTGCTGGGTGCAGGTTCTGGCTGGGCAAATTCGATATTGTTCCACGAGGAACTTCGTATGCAGTTTGCCAGATTTTTCCATCGCCCAGAGACTTTTGCGTTGGGCGTGTGTAATGGCTGTCAGATGATGAGTCAGCTTAAAGAGCTGATGATTGGGGCGGAGCATTTCCCACGCTTTATTGCCAACAAGTCAGCTCGTTTTGAGGCTCGCACGGTCAATGTCCGTGTTGAACGCACCAAGTCGGTACTGCTTAAAGGCATGCAAGATAGCATCTTGCCTGTGGCGATTGCTCATGGCGAGGGCTATGCCAACTTGACCGAAAAAGCCAAGTTTGAGCTTGAAAATAGCGGTCAAATTGCCTTGCGTTATGTTGATAGTCAAGGCAATCCAACCGAACATTATCCGCTAAACCCAAATGGCTCGCCACAAGGCATCACAGGTATTTGTAGTAATGATGGTCGTGTAACTTTAATGATGCCGCACCCAGAGCGTACGCTTAGAGCGGTCAATCATTCATGGAAGCCTGATGAATGGGCGAATGATGGTGCGTGGATGCGTCTGTTCCGCAACGCTCGTGCATTCTTGCGTTAATGCCTAACCTGTGTCATGTCATAAGGTGGTCGATGACCACCTTATTTTTTTGTTCAGTAACATTTTAGAAAACTTTTGCTTTATCAATGAAATATTAGTATAATAAATCGACTTATCGTTTTATTTTATCAATCATCAAATAGGATTATACTACCTGTTTGATGATTTTTTACAAAATATTGACAAAGTTTTATTAGATTATTTTGTCAATTCACAATAATAGGAGTCATTGATGGAAATCGCTTTAAATGGCTATTACACGCTGATTTTAGCAACCTTAGTGTTGCTGCTTGGCAAATTTTTGGTTAAAAAAATCAAATTTTTAGAAGATTTTAGCATTCCAGAGCCTGTGGCTGGCGGTCTTGTGGCGGCTGCGGTGATTTATGCGTTGAATGCGTTTTTTGGTTATAGTTTTGTCTTTTTTAAGGACCTACAAACAGCCTGTATGCTGATGTTCTATGCGTCCATCGGTTTGTCGGCTGATTTTAGCCGTCTAAAAGCAGGCGGTCTGACACTGGTGATTTTTACCATCATCGTATCGTTATTCATTGTCCTACAAAATGGTGTGGGTGTCGCATTGGCAAGTGCTTTTGGCTTAGAGCCGTTGATGGGTCTGGTGCTAGGCTCAATTCCTTTGACGGGTGGTCATGGCACGGCAGGTGCTTGGGGTGCAACACTTGAAAATGACTTTGGTTTGGTTGGTGCAACCACTTTGGGTATTGCAGCGGCAACTTATGGTCTGGTGGCAGGCGGTCTAATCGGTGGCCCTGTGGCAAAACGCATCATCACCAAAAAACTAAACATGCAGCCAAGCGTTCATCAAGTAACTGATTCATCAACCCTAAAAGAAACAGGCAATGCTGGCGAAGAAGTCTTTGAGAAATCAGACAAAGTGCGTCTGATTACCGCTACTTCTGCCATCGAGACTTTGGCGTTGTTTGCAGCCTGTTTGGTTTTCGCTGATGTGATGACAGGCGTGGCAAAAGGCACGGCATTTGAACTACCGACTTTCGTATGGGCGTTGGCAGGTGGTGCGATTTTGCGTAATGCATTGACCTTGATTTTCAAGTTTGATATGTTTGACCGCTCCATTGATGTCTTTGGTAATGCGTCTTTGAGCCTATTTCTTGCCATCGCATTGCTGAATCTAAAACTATGGGAGCTAACTTCTTTGGCAGTACCTGTATTGGTGATTTTGCTGGTGCAAACGCTGGTGATGCTTTTGTTTGCATATTTTGTGACCTATTATGTGATGGGTCGGGACTATGATGCAGCCGTTTTGTCGGCGGGTCATTGTGGTTTTGGTTTGGGTGCAACACCAACCGCCATCGCCAACATGCAGGCAATCACCGATCGTTATTTGCCATCGCATAAAGCGTTTTTGGTTGTGCCAATGGTGGGTGCGTTCTTTGTGGACATCATCAATACCGCCATTTTGGGGGTTTTTACCAAAATGCTATAAGCCTCATGATAAAAAACACGCTCTTAAAGGGCGTGTTTTTTATTTGGGCGGACTTACATTTAAATGGATTGTCAATTTGGTGCTTACACAAGATACCATCTAAAATCATACATGATAAAAACCGTTCATGGTCAAAGAATTACACCATTGGGCTTTTTCATCGTGCTTTGACGAATTTTTTGTAATGACAATCTGTGGTTGTGGTAAGTCTGAGCAATCAGACAGCAGATTTTGTTGGCGATATTACGCCATCAAGTTTAGCTTAACTGCCCGATTTTTTGTCCCATCATCACAACTGAGCCGTGTGCAATGTCATCTTGCCAAGCCGTGCCTGCTTGTTTTGGCAGAACGATGATGGCGGTTGAGCCTAGATAGAATCGACCAAGTTCATCGCCTTTGGCAAGGGTCAAATCGTGAGTGCGATACTGAATGTATGGCGTGCGTTTGATTGGACCTGTGGCAACGCATTCGATGCCAGCGACAATCATCGCACCAACCAGCACCACGCACGCCTTACCAAAAGCGGTCTGAAATACACAGACCAATCGTTCATTGCGAGCAAATAGGTCAGGCACATGCTGTGCAGTGGTGTTGTTCACTGAAAATAGCGTGCCAGGCACATAGCGAGTGGCGATGAGTTTGCCGTCAAATGGCATATGCACCCGATGATAGTTGCTGGGAGCAAGATAGATGGTGGCAAAGCTGCCATCAGCAAAATACTGACCATCATCAAAATCTGCCAATAACTGACCGACCTCGTAGTCCTTACCTTTGGCTTGTAAGATGGCTTGGGCGTGAATGTTGCCAAGCTGAGAAACCGTGCCATCAGCAGGGCAGATGATGCCATTTGGGGTTGGGTCAATGGGGCGAGCGTTGTCTTTGAGCTCACGAGTAAAAAAATCGTTAAAACTGGTGTAGTCGTCCAACGAGCCTCTGTCGTATTCATCAAGTTTGATGCCATAGGCTTTGGCAAAAGTTTTGATGAGTGGTTTTTTGACATAAGAAACCTCGCTTTTGGCAAGCATACCTGCCAATTCGCTGAGGGTTTGCTGTGGCACTAGGGTTTGAAGTAGGGCAAATTTATTCATTGTTACCATCAATGATTGAGAAGAATTTTGCCTATTTTAGCATAAATACACCTTATTTGCCCCAAATAAACATCATAAAAAACCCAAAGTATTGTTACTTTGGGTTGGTGTGTTAGCCATAGATTTTTCGAATCAGTGCTTTAAAATAAGCAAAGGCATCATCAGCCCCTTTCATGGCAGCGGCTTTGGCATCATCACTGAGCGGTAGTGCGTCAATCTTGGCTTTCACAGCACGCCAATGCGGCATACGACCATCTTCGTGAGCCGCCAAATGTGATGCACCAAATTCATCGGTCAAGTCGATTTTGCCTGCCTCTTTGTATAAAATGGCTGCCCCAACATTCGAGCCTTCAACGCAGTACAGCCAGCCAATCGCCTCATCATCGGTATAATTTGGCACTTCGATGCCTGTTTGGAATGGAGCAACTTCTAGGTCTTTCATGTCTGATTTGACTCGGTCAAGACGAGATAGGTTAATCAGACCGTCAATGTGTGAAGTCAAAAACTCTTTGGTATAAATTGGCAATACTGCCGAATGAAATTCATATTGGGCTTGTAAAAATTTGCGATAATTGTCATGACTGGCAAAGGGCTGCATCGACATGACCAAATTGTCCACGCTGTCGTGAGTGGTGCGAGAGTGTTCTTTGAGTGCTTCGGTGATGGTGGTCATTTTTGTATTTCCTTGACGATGATTTTGAAAAAAAGTATGCTTATTATTTAGCCAAAATACCGTTGTAATTTATCAAACATCATCTAAAAAGTAAAGTATTTTCCCGCAAATAATAATCATTTTTATTTTACTTTTTGGAGTCAGACTGTTATCATATTTTGTTAATCGGACTATTTGAAATTTTCTACTGTTGGTGTGCCATGAATTTGGCTACAATAACTCTTCATTTTTTACCAACAGGCAAATCCAAGAATGCTTAGTGTCATGAAACAATCGCCCAATAATCCTTTGCACCAAAACGCCCTCATGCGGGGTGTGTTTTTTGGCTTGGGTGTGATGTTTTTTGGTCTAGGTTTGCTGGGTGTGGTTGTGCCAGGTTTACCAACGACGGTGTTTATTTTATTAGCAGCTTACTGCTGGGCAAAAAGCTCTCGTCGATTTTATGCTTATTTATTGCGACATAAGATTTTTGGCAAGATGATTATGGATTGGCAAGAACGCCGTGCGATGCCAAGATTTGCCAAATACATGGCGTGGGGCATGATGAGCGTGTCTGTGGTGGTGCTGTTGTTTAGCCTGCCTGATGGTAAACTATGGGTGGCAGGCTTGGTTGGGGCGATTTGTCTTGCGGTATCGATTTGGATGGCACGCTTGCCTGATGCGTGAGTCTTGCAATTTTGCTGGCTTAGCGATATAATAACGCCCACTGGTGAAGTGGCTGAGTGGTCGAAAGCGCACGCCTGGAAAGTGTGTATACGTTAATAGCGTATCAAGGGTTCAAATCCCTTCTTCACCGCCATATACGATAATCCCCCAAGCAAGTTGTTTGGGGGATTTTTTTACCACTTTAATTCTGTGCAAAAATATTGTAGTATAGGGCGTATTTTGTTGGATTTTTCTTAAAATATGCTTGCTATTTTTGATAGACAAACGATAATGTTCAGCCGTTCAGCCGTTCAGCCGTTCAGCCGTTCAGCCGTTCAGCCGTTCAGCCGTTCAGCCGTTCAGCCGTTCAGCCGTTCAGCCGTTCAGCCGTTCAGCCGTTCAGCCGTTCAGCCGTTCAGCCGTTCAGCCGTTCAGCCGTTCAGCCGTTCAGCCGTTCAGCCGTTCAGCTAAAACCACATAACTTTTTTGTTAAAAATCAATCTTTTAACAGCCTAATCATTCATCATCTAACAACCTGCTTCCGCTTGGAAGTAGGTTTTTTGTTGTCTAAATTTGGGGGCTTGCAATGATTGATAAACAAGTTACGCCCCAAAAGATGACAATTGATTTTGATATTGCCAATTTGTCGGAGAATGATTTGTATCAATACTCTCCAGAAATCTTGGAAGTTTTATTAAAAGACCGAACCTCTTCTTATTATAGCAAAAAGAAAAAGAATATTATTTGGGCAAATGACAATTATATTGGGCTTGGTAAAAAGTATGGCGCAACTTGCCCCATCACCCCTGATTTGATTACAGGCAATCAGGGGAATTTAATCATTCCCAGAGCTTTAAAATCCAAGGCACAACAAAAAGAACGCACCAAATCTAAGGCAGAAGTTTTTACCCCCAGTTGGATTGTCAAAAAACAAAACGATGCTTTGGACAAAAATTTTAAAGATGATGATTTAAAAACCTATATTGGGAGAACTTGGCTTGAAATCACTTGTGGTGAAGCCCCTTATCTTGCCAATCGCTATGAAATGGCAACAGGCGAATTGATTGAATTGAATGAGCGAGCAGGATTTTTGGATAGGAAATTAAGGCGCATCAATCAAGAAATTGACAATCCAAAACAATGGCAATATTGGGCTAAAAAAGCCTATCAAGCAAGCTATGGATTTGAATGGAATGGCGACTCTTTATTATTGGCAAGGGAAAACTTGTTATTAACCTATTATGATTTTTATATGGACAAATGGCAGAGCAAGCCGTCCATCGATGAATTGCTGCAAGTCGCCCAAATCATCAGTTATAACATTTTTCAAATGGATGGATTGACTTGCACCATTCCCTTATCACAAAAAAGACAACTCGTTTCTTATCCTCAAGATGACTTATTTGATACAGCAAAACCACAAGAGATTATGGTTCATCAAGGACGACTTGTCAAAATCAAAGATTGGCAAACGGGAAAATTGGTTAATTTTATGGAGTGATGGTTATGAATGTTGATAAAACCCAAATTAATACCAGTAAACTGATTTTTCCACAAATTTATGCTTATGCTTTGCCTGATGTTAAAAGCAAAGAAGGTTGGATAAAAATCGGCTATACCGAGCGTCAAGATGTTAATACACGCATCAAAGAGCAGGTGGGCACGGTAGATTTGGATTATGATTTATTGTGGCATAGCGTGGCACGATTTGCTGATAATCGTATTTTTAGCGACCACCAATTGCATTCTTATCTAAAAAAATATAAAAAGATAAAAAATAAACCCAATACCGAATGGTTTTTTTATAATGGCACACCCAAGCAAAGTTTGGTGGATTTTAATGATTTTGTTGCCCAAAACTTTAATCAAGAAAACGAACAATTAGAATATCAATTACGGCAGGAACAATCGGAAGCCGTTAATCAAACTTTGGCATATTTTCAAAATAATCCAAATGGTGAATTTTTGTGGAATGCCAAACCCAGATTTGGTAAAACTTTAACGACTTATGATTTAATCAGAAAGTTAAATGCCAAAACCGTTTTGATTGTTACCAATCGCCCAGCCATTGCCCATTCTTGGTTTGATGATTTTGAAAAATTCATTGCGTGGCAAAGCGATTTTGCGTTTGTTTCAACAGCGGATACCCTAAAAGAACGCCCTGTTTTAACTCGTGATGAATTTCTTGACCAAACAAGCAAACCCAATGGCAAAAAACAGATGATTGCTTTTATTTCGCTGCAAGATTTAAAAGGGGCAATTTGTTTTGGCGGAAAATTTGATAAATTAGAATGGGTTAAATCATTACAATGGGACTTACTCGTGATTGATGAAGCTCACGAAGGGGTGGATACCTTTAAAACCGATTTGGCATTTGAGCAAATCAATCGTGATTTTACCTTACATTTGTCAGGTACGCCCTTTAAGGCATTGGCAAGTGGACAGTTTGCCCAAGATGAGATTTATAATTGGACTTATGCCGATGAGCAAAAAGCCAAATCACAATGGTGCGGCGAGGCACATAATCCCTATGCAGCTTTACCTACTTTAAATCTATTTAGCTATCAAATGAGCCAAATGATAAGCGATAAAGTCGGTCAAGGGGCGGATATTGATGGCGAAAATAGGGATTTTGCTTTTGATTTAAATGAGTTTTTTGCCACCGATGATAAAGGGTATTTTATCCACAAAAAAGAAGTGGAAAAATGGCTTAATACATTAAGTCAAAATGAAAAATATCCTTTTTCTACCAAAGCGTTGCGAGATGAATTAAAACACACATTTTGGTTATTAAATCGTGTGGACAGTGCCAAAGCCCTAGCCAAATTATTAAAAAATCACCCTGTTTTTGAGCATTATAAGATTGTGCTGGCGGCAGGCGATGGTCGTGGCGATGAAACCGATGTCATCAGCAGTACAGCCCTAAACCGTGTCAAAAAAGCAATTAAAGAAAATGACAAAACCATTACTTTATCGGTTGGGCAATTAACCACAGGTGTAACCATTCCAGAGTGGACAGCCGTTTTGATGTTGTCTAATGTCAAATCGCCTGCTTTGTATATGCAAACGGCATTTAGAGTTCAAAATGCGTGGCAATATGAACAAAATGGGCAAGTTTATCAAAAGAAAAATGCCTATGTCTTTGATTTTGCACCAGAACGCACGCTCATTATTTATGATGAATTTGCTAATAATTTATCCAAAAATACAAGGGGCGGTAGCGGTACTAATCAAAATCGTGAAGAGAATATCCGTGAATTATTAAACTTTTTTCCAGTCATTGCCGAAGATGCAGATGGCAAAATGATAGAGCTTGATGTCAATCAGGTTTTGACCATTCCAAAGATAATTAAAGCCAATGAGGTGGTTAGAAAAGGCTTTTTGAGTAATTTGTTATTTCAAAATGTGGGGCGGATTTTTGGGGCAAACAATGAAGAAATTCGTCAAATTTTGGAACAAATCAATCCTGTTGAAGCAGGTAAAATGACGCCCAATAAAACTAATACACCGATTGATACGCAGGGTGTTCAATTAGATGAAAATGGCAAGGCGTTGGTTGATAATGAAATCGTGGTAAATACCAATAATGCTCGTTTTGGCGAAAAAGTGTATGGTGATATTAAAACCGCCACGCACGATATTATTCATACAGCAAATTTAGATAATCAAAATTTGGCAACTCAATTAACCGATGTCTTAACACAAAATACGCAAAGTGCCTTTAAAGATTTGGCAAAAGAAATAGGCGTAAGTGAAAAATTTGCCGAAAAAGTGGTTAAAGAACAAAGTAAAATGCTTGTCAATGAAGTGCAAAAACTTCAAGAGTACAGCAGAATTGAACAAAATGTTGCCAAAATTCAATTTGAAAATGAATTAAAAAATGCCAAAACCGACGATCAAAAACAGCAAATCCAAAATGAATATGAAATCAAAACACAATCAATAACCCAAGATTTGCAAAATAAAATCAGCGAAACGGTCAATATAAAAGTCGCTGAATTTACCCAAAACAGCACCGAAAGCATTCTACAAAAAGCCGAGCAAAATAAGCAAGATAAGGTGGAAGATGATATGCGTGGGCGTTTGCGTGGGTTTAGTCGTACCATTCCGTCTTTTTTGATGGCATATGGTAATGAACATACCAGATTGGCAAATTTTGATATGCATATTTCAGATCGTGTGTTTAAAGAAGTTACAGACATTACGATTGATGAATTTCGCATTTTGCGAGACAAACATCAACTTTTTGATGAGCAGGTGTTTGATACTTCTGTGCAAGAGTTTTTGAATAAACGCCAAGCATTAGCCAACTATTTTGATGAAAATCAAAGCGAAGACATTTTTGATTATATTCCGCCACAAAAAACCAATCAGATTTTTACGCCAAAATGGGTGGTAAAAATGATGATGGACAAATTTGAAAGCGAAAATCCTGATATTTTTAAAAATCCTGATATCACATTTGCCGATTTGTATATGAAATCAGGGTTGTATATTACCGAGATTGTCAAACGCTTGTATCAAGGTTTAAAAAATCATATTCCTGATGATAAAGCAAGGCTCAAACACATTTTTGCCAATCAAGTCTATGGTTTTGCTCCAAGTGAGATTATTTATAATATCGCCAAAAACTTTATTTTGGGATTGGATAAGGCTGGTGAGTTTGACCATAGCCATATTGTGCATTTGGATACCACGCCTTATGCCAAAGGCGAATTAGATTTTAATGAAAAATTAACAGAAATTTTTGGAAAAGCAATGAAATTTGATGTTGTAGTGGGTAATCCACCTTATCAGGAAAATGCAAAGGGCGAAAGCACAAAAGATACCCCAATTTATCATTATTTTTATGATTTGGCTGAAAAAAATTCTGATAAATATTGTTTGATTTCGCCAGCACGATTTTTATTTAATGCAGGAAGTACCGATAAAAATTGGAATGAAAAAATGCTTAATGATAAGCATATCAAAGTGGTTTATTTTGAACAAAAATCCGAAAATGTTTTTGCCAATACTGATATTAAAGGTGGTATTGCGATTTTATGTCGTGATATACATCAGGAGTTTGGGGCGATTGGTACATTTACAACATTCAATGAATTGAATACCATTTCTCAAAAAGTTGGCAAATTAACGAAAAATACATTAGATGAAATTGTTACCAATCGTGGACAATATCGTTATTCAGATAAAATTTATAGAGACTATCCAAAAGATATGGAACAAATTTCAGATAGACGAATTGCTTCCAATGCGTTTGTGAAATTACCACATTTATTTACAGATGAAAAACCTGATGATGGCGAAGAATACATTCAGATTTTAGGGCGTTTTGAAAATGAGAGATGCTTTAAATGGTTCAAAAAAGCCTATTTAAGCGAGCCTGAGAACTTGGGGTCTTTTAAGGTCATTTTACCCAAAGCCAACGGTTCTGGGGCAATTGGTGAAGTTCTAAGCACACCCCTAATCGGGGAACCCCTAATCGGGGAACCCCTAATCGGGTATACCGAAACCTTTATTTCTATTGGTTGTTTTAATACGCTTTTGGAAGCCGAAAATTGCCTAAAATATGTAAAAAGCAAATTTGCACGAACTATGTTGGGTGTTTTAAAAATTACCCAAGACAACACAAAAGAAAAATGGTCAAAAGTCCCCCTACAAGACTTTACCGAAAATTCTGATATTGATTGGTCCCAATCCATTGCTGAGATTGATAAACAGCTTTATGCCAAATATGGGTTAAGCGATGATGAAATTGCGTTTATTGAGAGTAAAGTGAAAGAAATGGCGTAAGTGCCTAAAAACAAAGTCCCTGTGTTATGGCAGGGGCTTTTTTGTTTGTGGTACTATGTGATTTTGCTGTAAAAAACCCAGTGCGGTGCATTTTGAGTTTAATTTACTATATCATTTGCTTGATAAATCCGCTATCATAACTTTTTTTGCAAGGAATATGATGGCGATGTTGGCGATACTTGATGATTTTGACACCGCTCACCTATGGCACCCTTATACCTCAATGACCAACCCGATTGCTGCCCTAAAAGTGGCACGAGCTGATGGCTGTCAAATTACCTTGGCAGATGGCAGTACGCTCATTGACGGTATGTCGTCTTGGTGGTGTGCCATTCATGGCTATAATCACCCTGTACTCAATCAAGCCGTTACCGACCAGCTTTCGCAGATGGCTCATGTGATGTTTGGTGGCTTGACGCACGAGCCTGCGATTGAATTGGGTAAATTACTGTTATCAATCACACCAGCACCACTACAACACATTTTTTATGCCGATTCTGGCTCAGTGGCGGTAGAAGTCGCCCTAAAAATGGCGGTACAATATTGGCACGCCAAAGGCAAACCAAACAAACAAAACATCATTACGACTCGTTCCGGCTATCATGGCGATACTTGGAATGCAATGAGTGTGTGCGACCCTGTGACGGGCATGCATCAGATTTTTGGGCAAGCACTGCCCAGTCGTATTTTTGTGCCAGCACCCAGCATTGGCATCGATGATGAGTGGTCTGATGAACAGATGAATGAAGTCAGACAAGTCTTTGAGGCTCATCATCAGACGCTGGCAGCGTTCATCATTGAGCCTGTGGTGCAGGGGGCTGGTGGTATGAGATTTTATCATCCACGCTATTTGACCCAGCTAAGGCAGTTGTGCGATGAATATGAGATATTGCTGATTTGTGATGAGATAGCCACAGGGTTTGGCAGGACGGGCAAATTGTTTGCTTGCGAACATGCAGATATTTGTCCTGACATCATGTGTGTGGGCAAGGCATTGACAGGGGGATACATGACATTGTCAGCCACCTTGACCACCAGCCAAGTGGCACAAACCATCAGCGATGGCGAGGCTGGCGTATTCATGCATGGCCCAACTTTTATGGCAAATCCTTTGGCGTGTCGTGTGGCAATGTCCAGCATACAGCTGCTGCTTGATGGCGATTGGCAAGGTAATGTTGCTCGCATACAGGCAATGTGCCAAGACAAATTATCGGTGCTGACCGATGTTGCTGGCGTGGTCGATGTGCGAGCTTTTGGAGCCATCGGTGTGGTGGAGCTTGCCCATGCGGTAGATATGAGCAAAGTGGCTCAGCAATGCGTGGCACGAGGGATTTGGATTCGTCCTTTTGGTCGATTGGTTTATGTGATGCCGCCTTTTGTCATCAGCGATGAGCAGCTTGACCATCTTTTGACGCAGGTGGTGGCATTTGTCAAGGAGATGGTGCGTGCGTGAACATCTGTTGGACGATTATGCTCATCAATTAACCCACCTAAAACAACAAAACAATCATCGCCATCTTTATCCGCTATTACATCAGGGTAAATATGTCAAATTGGGCGATGATGGGGCGTTGCTGTTTAATCTTGCCAGTAATGATTATTTGGGCGTGACCCAAGATGGATTGTGGCAAGAAGAATTTTTTCATCATTGGCAAGGGGGTGGTTTTGGGTCGGTATTGTCTTGATTTTTTTGTGCTTGGGCTGGTTTTGCATTAAAATGGGTGCATCAAGAATTACGCACCTTGTATTTTGATACACCCAAAGCGGTGTTAAGGCACTTGCAAACAGCAAGCGTGATTAGCACCAGTCAGGATTTTCGTTGGAATAAACAATCATTGATGGCGTTTGAGCAAAACTATGAGGCATAGCCAAGCACCTAAGGCGTGCCTTTGACCTACGACCCCATCTATTTGATTGCCCAAAAATTATAAGGATAATGACATGCAAGGCGTCTATTTTATCAGTGGTATTGATACCGACATTGGCAAAAGTATTGCCACAGGCATCATTGCTAAGCGATTATTGGCACAAGGCATCAGCGTCATCACACAAAAGCCAATCGAAACAGGCAATCAAACGATTTCACAAGACATCATGACGCACAGACGATTGATGGGCTGTGATTTATTACCACAAGATTATGAAAGATTGACAATGCCTGTGCTGTTGCCGTATCCTGCCTCGCCACATTTATCAGCAAAACTTGCCAATCAGACGATAGATTTTCAACAAATCACCACCAGCACCAAGAAACTTGCTGATTTATATCAGGTGGTGCTCGTTGAAGGGGCTGGGGGCTTGATGGTGCCACTGACTGACACGCTATTGACCATCGATTATGTGGCACAATGTGGCTATCGTGTCATTTTGGTCACCTCAGGTAGGCTGGGCAGCATCAATCATACCTTGCTTAGTTTGCAGGCACTAAAAGCCCGTGATATCTGTGTTCATGCACTGGCTTATAATGAATATCATGATGGCGATGGTGTGATTGCTAATGACACCAAAAATTATCTTCAAGCATACCTAAGCCAGCACCACCCCCAAACACATTTTTGGCAGATTCCCAGCGTTTAAGGAGATAAGATGAAAGCATTGATTCAGCGAGTGCATATGGCAAGCGTGTCTGTTGATGGTCAGATGGTGGACGAGATACAAACAGGCGTGCTGGCGTATATTGGCATTGGTCGTGATGATGACTTTGATAAAGCGTGTCGGCTTGTGGACAAGATATTGACTTATCGAATTTTTGAGAATGTTACCGATGCTGATAAGCTGGGCAAATTGGATAAGTCAGTCGTGGATATTGACGGTGGTTTGTTGTTGGTCTCGCAATTTACCTTGATGGCAAAGACGGATAAAGGTCGCCGACCTGATTTTGCTCCCGCCATGCCACCTGATGATGCCAAAGTACTGTTTGATGATTTGGTTGGTTATGCCAAAACACGCCATCATCAGGTCGCCACAGGGCAATTTGGGGCAGACATGCAGGTTGTTGCTCACAATGATGGGCCAATCAACTTTATCTTGGAAGTCTGACAATTCTAATAAACAGGCAAATGTGCCAAGCTGATTTGGTGCAAAGGATAATTGGTAAAATCATCGGCATCTTTGCCCAGTTCAATGAGTTTTGTGCGGTCTGCTAAGTAATGCTCGATGGTCAGCTTGACCGTCTCAAAAGCAAGGTTTGGCAGGTCGATTTGATGTGGTAAAAACAGCCCACATTCCAAACTTTCGCTACCAACACCAAACCGACCATTTTGCAAATTGGCAAGATACATGGCGTGAACTTGCCCAAATTGCGGTAGGTCAAATAAAGCATATAGATGGGCATTGGTGGCGATGGCGTCTGCCTCTTCTAAGGTCTCTCGGACTGCTCCTTGTGCCATGGTTTCGCCAATCTCCATAAAGCCTGCTGGCAAGGTCCAATAGCCAAATCTAGGCTCGATGGCTCGCTTGCACAACAAAATCTGACCATCGTGTATGGCAAGCGTGCCGCAGATAAGCTTGGGATTATCATAATGGATATAGCCACACGCAGAACAAACAAGGCGTGAGCGAGTGTCGCCATCAGGTATGGTTTGGTTGGCGGGTTGTCCGCATTGTAGGCAGTAGGGCATGATTTGAGTGCCATAAGGTATGAATTTGAATGAAAATGATAAATGAAAACGAGAAAAATGACAAATACTTTTAGCCCATCATTCATCGACAAAGCCGATGTCAATGTGCCAAAGACGCATCGTTTTCATCAGCTTTTTGTCCAATTACAAGCATATCAAGGCGTGGATATTTTGCCTTATACCGATGATAATGATTTATTGACAGGTCTGGTGCGTGAGCAAGCCATCAAGCATTATGATAATCTACTACAAAACAAAAGCACCGTGCAGGCGTGCGTGCTTGTTCTTATCACCGATGAGCCTAATCCAAAATTGCTACTGACAAGACGCTCATCACATCTAAATAGCCATGCAGGCGAGGTCTCTTTGGTGGGTGGTAAGCGTGATGGTTGTGATGCCACTTCGGTCGATGTGGCGTTGCGTGAGGCGTACGAGGAGATTGGGCTGGATAAAAAATATGTCCAGATTTTGGGTTATCTGCCCATGCAAATTTCCAAAAAAGGCTTGCTGGTGCGTCCTGTGGTGGCAAGCATTGCTCCTGAGGCGGTCAAGACGCTGGTTGCCAATGCTGACGAAATTGACAGGGTGTTTTGGTTGCCATTGCAGGTATTGCACACTCAGCCCATCGACTTTGTCTTTGATAGGTCGTCATCGACAACATCAGCAACCAAACTTCACACTCCAGCTTGGCTGTATGACAGTGATGGCGATGGCAAGGCGGAGATTATTTGGGGATTGACAGGACGGATACTTGCCAGTCTCATGCAGATTGGTTTTGGTCGTACTCATGCATGGTATTATCGTCTATCCACCGACTAAAAAAGCGTCCTTTGCGGAACGCTTTTTTGACATCTACATCAGTCTTTTGGGGCGACAGACAAGGCACGCAAAGCATCAGGTGATGACCATAGACCTTCTAGGTCATAAAATTCACGAGCTTGTGGCGTCATGATGTGTACGACCACCGAGCCCAAATCCACCAGCGTCCAATCGCTGTCTTTGTCGCCTTCTCGACCCAGTGGCATCAAGCCTGCCTCTTTGGTGGCAGCTCCTAGTTTGTCCGCCAGTGCCTTGACATGGCGTTTGCTGGTGGCGTCACAGATGATGATGCGTTCGGCAACTGCGGTCAAATGCTCAATCTGTAAAGTCGTGATATTTTTGGCTTTAAGGTCATCTAGGGTGTCGATGACCAGTGATACGGTTTGGTCTAGGGTAAGTGCTGTCATAAAATCATCATATTAGGATTATAAACTTGCCATTATAACACAGTTGATGGCTTTTGGTACAGTTTATGTGTGCTGATGTACTGGGCAACCGTGCTGGGTAACTGTCCATCAATGACCACGCCCATTTGGATACGCTGGCGAAGCTGACTTGAAGATAACGCCATGATGGGTGTATGGTCCATAAAAATTGCTTTATCCGTCTGCAAAAAAACCGCCAAATCATCGGTGCATTGAGTCAATAATGCTGGCTTGATATTCATGTCATCAAGAGTGCCGTCATTGATGCGGTCAAATACCCAAAATTTTGCCATCATAAGTAGGTCATCGCTATGTTTCCAGCGTGGCAGGGTGGATAGGCTGTCTTTGCCCATGATAAAAATCAGCATGGCATCTTTGTGTATGGCTTGCAAGTGACGCAAGGTATCAATGGTATAGACAGGGGCAGGCTGGGTCAGCTCGTGTGTTTCAACGCCAATGGGCAAGCTGGCGGTTGCTTGGCGTATCATCATCAGCCGATGATGGGGACTGGTGGGATTGCTCTTAAAAGGATTGCCAGCGGTGGGCAAAAGCTCCACGCTGATGGTGGCGGTGGGGCAATGTGTGTGTAGCGTCTGATGCACTGCCATCGCCATGTCCAGATGGGCTTGATGAATGGGGTCAAACGACCCGCCAAGATACGCACGGATTTTCATGAAAATAAGGTTGTTAATGGTTGTTGATGACTTGTTTTAGTGTAACAAAGCCTGTGATTTTGAGCAAGGCGTGAGCATGGTGCTGTTTGTTACTTTAAAACCATCAACAGATGCCCCATTATGTCTTATAATATCTAGATGATTATATCAAAAAACACAAGGCACCATCATGGCACATGACAAAATCGCAATTCGTGGGGCAAGAACCCACAATCTAAAAAACATCGATGTCGATATTCCAAGAGACAAATTTGTCGTCATTACAGGATTATCAGGCTCTGGTAAGTCGTCCCTTGCCTTTGATACCTTGTATGCCGAAGGGCAAAGGCGATATGTAGAAAGTCTGTCCGCCTATGCTCGCCAGTTTTTATCGCAGATGGAAAAGCCTGATGTGGATAGCATTGAGGGCTTATCGCCTGCCATCGCCATTGAACAAAAATCCACCAACCACAATCCACGCTCCACCGTTGGTACGATTACCGAAGTCTATGACTATCTACGTTTGTTGTTCGCTCGTGTGGGTACGCCGTACTGCCCTGAGCATCAAGAGCCAATGGTGGCACAGACGGTCTCTGAAATGGTGGATTTGATTTTGGCATTGCCTGAGGCGACCAAATTGATGATTTTGGCTCCTGTGGTGCGTGAACGCAAAGGCGAGCATTTGGCATTGCTTGAACAGTTGCCCAGTCAAGGCTTTACTAAGGTTCGTATTGATGGCGTTGTTTATGACAGTGACGAATTGCCTGCCTTAGAAAAAAACAAAAAACACACCATCGAGGTGGTGATTGACCGATTTAAGGTGCGAGATGATTTGGGTAATCGTGTTGCCGAAAGTTTGGAAACTGCCCTAAAAATGGGCAGTGGCTTGGCGATTTTAAGCCACATGGACGGCAATCCTAATGGCGATGATGAGCAGGTGTTATCTGCCAAGCATTCTTGCCCTGTGTGCGATAAGGCGGTGAGTGAATTGGAGCCTCGCTTGTTTAGTTTTAACAATCCTCATGGAGCGTGTCCTGCTTGTGATGGCTTGGGCAAACGACAGTATTTTTCTGCCGAACGCATCGTGACCCACCCTGAAAAATCGCTCAACCAAGGAGCGATACACGGCTGGGATAAAAAACACGCTTATTATTTTGGGCTGCTTGGTACGGTTTGTCGTCATTTTGGCATTGACATGGATACCTCTTGGCAAAAGCTGCCTGCCAAACAGCAGCAGCTGATTCTCAATGGTTCTGGCAAAGAAAAAATTGAGTTTAATTTTGTTGATGAGCGAGGACGCAAAACCACAAAGACAGTGCCATTTGAGGGGATTTTGCCGTATCTAGAACGCCGTTATGCGTCCACCACCAGTAATTTGGTGCGAGATGAATTGGCACAATACTTATCTGATACCGCTTGCAATGTCTGTCATGGTGTGCGTTTGAATGACATCGCTCGCCATGTGCAAGTTGATGGGCGAGTGATTGGCGACATCATTACCTTACCGATTGGCGAGGCGTGGCAATATTACGAAAATTTGCAAATCTTAGGGGCAAAAGGTGAAGTGGCGGATAAGATTTTCAAGGAAATTCGTGAACGGCTTGGCTTTTTGAACAAAGTGGGCTTAGATTATTTGACTTTGGCAAGAAGTGCTGAGACCTTGTCAGGCGGTGAAGCTCAGCGTATCCGCTTGGCAAGCCAAATTGGGGCAGGCTTGATGGGCGTGATGTATGTGCTTGATGAGCCGTCCATTGGTCTGCACCAAAGGGATAATGACCGCTTGCTATCGACACTTACCCATCTAAGGGATTTGGGTAATACGGTGGTGGTTGTGGAGCATGATGAGGACGCCATTCGTCAAGCTGACCACATCATCGACATTGGCGTGGGGGCAGGTGTGCATGGCGGTCGAGTGATTGCCCAAGGTACTGCCGAGCAGGTTGCCAATACCGCAGGCTCTTTGACGGGCGAGTATCTGTCTGGCAAACGCAAAATTGCTGTACCAAGCGTGCGTCACACCCCTAAGTTGCATACTGTCAAAAAAGGCAAGCAGACCGTTGATGAACCACAGTTTATCCGCCTCAATGGTGCTTGTGGCAACAACCTAAAAAATGTCAATCTGTCCATTCCTGTGGGTGTGATGACTTGTATTACAGGGGTGTCAGGCTCTGGCAAATCCACGCTGATTAACCGCACGCTCATGCCGCTGGCAGCCACCACGCTCAATAATGCCACCACGCTTGTGCCTGAAAAGTATGACAGCATCACAGGGCTTGACCATTTGGATAAGATGGTGGACATTGACCAAAGTCCGATTGGCAGAACGCCAAGAAGTAATCCTGCCACTTATACGGGGGTATTTACGCTTATCCGAGACCTATACACCCAAACCGAAGATGCAAGGGCAAGGGGCTATAAGGCAGGGCGGTTTAGTTTTAATGTCAAAGGCGGTCGCTGTGAAGTATGTCAAGGCGATGGTATGATTAAGGTAGAAATGCACTTTTTGCCTGATATGTATGTGCCGTGCGATGCGTGTCATGGCAAACGCTATAACCGTGAAACCTTAGAAGTCAAATACAAGGGTAAATCTATCAGTGATGTTCTTGATATGACGGTGGAAGAGGCTTTGGTATTTTTTGAGGCGATTCCAGCCATTCATAGAAGACTGCAAGCCTTAGCAGAAGTGGGTTTGGATTATATTCGCCTTGGGCAATCGGCAACCACGCTCTCTGGTGGCGAAGCCCAAAGGGTCAAACTTGCCAAAGAACTTGCCAAAAGAGACACAGGGGCAACGCTGTATATCCTAGATGAACCAACCACAGGGCTGCATTTTGAAGACATTGCCAAATTGCTCACGATTTTACACACACTCAGAGATAAAGGTAACACAGTGGTGGTCATTGAGCATAATTTAGATGTGATTAAGACGGCAGATTGGGTGGTGGACTTAGGCTATGAAGGCGGAGATGGCGGTGGTCAGATTGTGGCACAAGGTACGCCTGAGCAGGTGGCGGACGATGAGAAGTCGCATACAGGAAGATTTTTAAAACCACTGCTCCAAAAATAGGATATTTCTTGCTGATTTGTGATGCTGTTTTGACCAAAATGATGGCTGCTTTGCCAACACCATTTGCATGGTCGAGGTACAAAAACACACTCTTTTTGCACAAAAGACTGGTATTTTTTTGCAAGTTTGGGTAAAGTAGCAACATCAATCATCAAGTGGATTGTTGTTTGTTCATAAAAAAAGTATAGGTATTGTTATGAGTAGCATGAATAAAGTGATTATCATTGGTCGTTTGGGCAATGACCCAGAGGTTCGCCAATTCCCAAATGGTGGCGGTGTTACCAACATCAGCGTGGCAACATCAGAACGCTGGACGGATAAAAATACAGGCGAACGCCGTGAAAGCACTGAATGGCATCGCATCAGTTTGTTCAACCGTTTAGGCGAAATCGCTGCTCAATACCTGCGTAAAGGTAGCCTTGTCTATGTCGAGGGTAGTTTGCACACTCGCAAATACCAAGACCAACAAGGGGTGGAACGCTATTCTACCGAAATTCGAGCTTCTGAGATGCGTATGCTTAGCTCCAATAACGATAATGGCGGTCAAGGCGGCTATGGTGGCAATGGCAATTATGGCGGTCAAGGTGGTTATAATGGCGGTTATAACAATCAGTACAATGGCGGCAATAATGGTAATTTTGGCAATCAAAATCATCAGCAAGGTGGCTATAATCGAAACAGCCACAATCAATTTAACGCCCCAAGTCAATCGCCTCAGCATGACTATGGCTATCCATCAGCACCGCACAATAATACCAATTACCCACAAGGCGGCATGGGGGCGTCTGGCAATAATACGGCACAGGTTCATTCTTTTAATACGCCTAATCACACGCCTAATGCCCAAGCGTCTGCCCCAAGCACGCCAAAATCTGGCACGCCACCAATGCCTGAACAAAACGCCATCAATCCAGCAGCAGGCATCGCTGACGATGACATTCCATTCTAAGATGATGCCATTTTAGCATCAAGTTTATCAAATCTTACCGCTCAGACATACATGATTTGGGCGGTTTTTTGTGATGGCTTGGGCAAATCTGATGATTTTTTGCTTTTCAAGTGATGAAAAATCCAGTATGCTAGATTGGCTTTAAAAAAAGACATCAAAAGAGAGTATCAAGTCGTGCAATCAATCAAATCATGCCTGATGGTGCTGGTTGGGTTAGGCAGTATGCCAGCATTGGCAGGCGAGTCTGTCAGCACACAGCAAACTTGGCTGGACAAAGGTCATCGCCACACCAAAAATTGGCTGTCTAGTACGGTCAATCACATGGATAATTGGTTTGGCGATTCTAACAAAGAAGCACGCATCAAGTTGCGAGTGATGTTAGATAGCACTTGGAATGAGTATGATGGTACGACCATCAAGCCTCGTGTGCGTGCCAAAGTGCGTTTGCCAAGCCTAGAAGACCGTCTAAGCGTGGTGTTTGGTGATGAAAATCTGGATAATGAAATGGGCGGTGGTATCTATAATGATGACCGAGTAGCCATACCCAATACAGATGATAGGGCTTTTGACCGTCGCCGTACCAAAGATGAAAACTCCTCATTGGCACTGCGTTGGTCGAAGTTTCGCAAAAATGCAGGGCTAGATGTGGATTTGGGCGTGCGTTCTGATGATGTGTTCGTCCGTCTAAAAGCCGAAAAATCTTGGCAATTACCGCACAATATTGACAGCCGTTTTGAGCAGATGTATCGCTATGGCAGCCAAAGCGAGCATATGCTACTATCCACGCTAGAATTTAGCCAGCCACAGTCTGATACTCGCACGCTCATCAATCGTTCACATTTGCATTATACCAATCATGATGGCGAAAATCTAAATTGGAGCAACAGTTTGTACCAGCAGCACGATTGGGCGGCCTCACTTGGCACTCGCAGTTTTAGCTATGGTCTGTACACAGGTGGCGAGATTGTTGATAAAAAATCCGACCTGAATGTCTGGGGGCCTTATCTTAGCTATCGTCAGCCTGTATGGCGTGATTGGTTGTTTGTGCAGGGCGATGCCAGTTATTATAATAATAAAAGCCAAGACAAAGACCATCATATCGCCTTATTTTCTCGTGTGGAGGCAGTATTTTAGTTTTTTACATCATGGATAGACTGACAAGCAGTTTGGTCTAGCTGCTTGTCAGTTTGCGTCAGATTTTGAGTAATTGACAAATGATGGCATGATGGTCTTCAAACATTTGCCCAGCGTCCAACTCATGCAAAGGCAGCCAAAATGCACGACAAGCATCATCTGCCCCAGTCACGACTGGCAAAGTATTTCTTGCTGGTAATTCAAAATGATACGCCATCGTGACGGTTCGCCCTCTGGCACTGCGAGTAGGGTCATCAAACAGTTGGGCGGATTTTAGATGGTGCGTGGCTTCTTCTAGGCTTAGGTTCAAACCTGTTTCTTCGCCAAGCTCACGCACCGCCGCCGCCAAAAAAGTCTCGTTATTATCCACAAAACCACCAGGCAAGGCATACAGTCCTTTGCCATAGTCACCGCCTCGCTCAATCAATAAAATATGCCCAGATTGTACCACCACAGCATCTGCGGTGATGAAACTGGGCGGATAAGGGCTGTCTTTGTAGCTGTCTTGATACGCTTTGATGTGGCGATATTCTTGTTTTAGTTTTTGATAGTCAGGTGTCTGATAAAACTTGTGCAAAAAGGCTTGGCTGCTGTCGGTCAGTTTATCAAAGGCGTGCTGATAAGCGATGGGGTCATCGCCAAAATAGGCGTGTCGCAAGGGCGTGGCGGACAATGCTTGATAATTATCCACCAAAAAACTGTCGTACTGTGGAAATAATGATAAATAATACGAACTGGCGTCTTTATGATGCCCAATGATGCCAATGCGAGCATCGGTAGGGACAACACTATGTATGGCGTGTTGAATGTCTTGTAGCCAGCGATGGTCATTATACAGCGTATCATTGACACCAACGCAGATGATTCTGGCTTGTTCTTCTGGCGAAAAACTGCCCAAAATCATCTGTTTGCGTTCATCAAGCGTGAAAGGATTTTTGATGGTGCGTGGTGTATTTGCCGAGCCGATGAGCATGACGACCGATTTGGCGTGTGCAAGGGCGGTCTTGACCACAAAATGATGCCCTTGATGAAAAGGCTGAAAACGACCGATGAACACCAGATGGTCGAATGATTGATTCATTTATTATCCTTATTTGGTGTGATAAAATTGAAAAATTACCAAAAATCGTTCTTGATAAATCAAAGCTATGTTACCATATAAGCAATCGTGTTGCACCTGTTGGGACATTGACCATTATTTGATAATAAAGAGTATCTTATGAGTGAATTAACCAGTAATATCAAAATCACCGAATCTGCCCAAGATTATCTTGCTGAATTGCTTGCCAAGCAGGAAGTCGAGGGCATTGGGGTGCGTATTTTTGTGGAATATCCTGGTACACCTCGTGCCGAATGTTGCATGAGTTATTGCCAACCTGACGAAGTGGACGAGGACGATTTGCAAATCGCTTATGCCAAATTCACTGCCCACATTGACACGCCAAGCATTCCTTATCTGCACGATGCGGTGATTGATTATAACAAAGACCGTTTTGGCGGACAGCTGACTTTCCGAGCTCCTAACTCAAAAGTACCCCAAGTGGGCGAAAATGCCAGCATTGAAGAACGCATCAACTATGTACTACAAGCAGAGATTAACCCAAGCCTTGCCAGCCATGGCGGTTCGGTGGAGCTGATTGAAGTCATTGAAGATGAGGCAGGCTTGACAGCGGTGCTTAAATTTGGCGGTGGTTGTCAGGGTTGTTCAGCGGTCGATGTGACTTTGCGTCAAGGCGTGGAAGTTCAGCTAAAACAGCAAATTCCAGAGCTGACCCAAGTGGTCGATGATACCGACCACAGCATCTCGGATAATGCGTATTATCGATGATAATAAAAAACCGCCAATGATGATGGCGGTTTTTTTTTGGTTGATATTATAGGCTGTTCTTGATGGCTTGGTAATCAGTAGAGGTCAAGCGTGAGCCAAACTGACTCACGATGCGTGCAGCGACAGTTGCTGCCAATTTACCGCAGTCGGTCAATGAATAATCTTGGGATAGACCATACAAAAATGCCCCTGCATAGTTATCGCCAGCCCCATTGGTGTCAATGACGCTTTGAACAGGGACGATATCGACTTGATATTCTTCGATGCCGTTATTGCCACGCACTGCAATGGTGGTTGGCTTATCTGAGTTGGTGATGACCACAAGTTCGCTATATTTGATGAGTGCGTTGATGGGGTCAGCATTGCCGTCAGCTTGGGCAAATAGGGTGGCTTCCTCGTGATTACAAAAGATGGCATCAACGCCTTTGGCGAGCATCTTTTCTAAGCCATCTTTGGCAAATTTGACCACCGCAGGGTCAGCAAAACTGACCGCAATTTTTGCCCCAGCTTGGCGAGCGGTTTGGTGTAGTTTGTCTAAGGCATCGCTGACCGATGGTGACATCGCAAGATATCCTTCAAGATATAGCCATTTTGCCCCTGTTAGGACATCAAACTTGACATTGCTCTCATCAATGCAGCTACTAGCACCCAGATGGGTCTGCATGGTGCGTTCGCCATCAGGCGTGACCAATACAGCACAGCTGCCCGTCTGACCCTCTGCACTGATGGCGAATGCTGGGTCTGTTTGCACGCCACAGTTGGCTAAGTCCGCCAGATAAAATTTGCCAAGCTCATCATCGCCCACTCGGCAATGATAAAATGCTTGTCCGCCCAAGCAACCAAATGCCACCATGCTATTGGCAGCTGAGCCACCGCCTGACTGTTTGGCAAGGGTAACCCCTTGTTTTTGCAAACCGTCAAACAGTGCTTGCTGAGCGGTTTCGTCAGCCAATGTCATATTGCCATAGGTCAAACCGACTTGCTGTAATTCATCTTGGCTTAGGCTAAATTCGCTGTCCACCAACGCATTGCCAATGGCAACCACATCAAATGTCATCTTCAAATACTCTTTTTTTGGGTTAATAGTTAATCGCAAGATAATTGAACCACCAGCAAATCAGCCGTGACATCGGGCAAAATACTATCCGCCGTCGCTCCTGCCAGCCAAGCAGACAGCCCTGTGCGTTTGTGGCGACCGATGACCACAAGGTCGATGCCGTGAGTATTGCAATAATCCACGATACCCTTGCGACCTGAGATGGCGGTTTTGATTTTGACATGATTTGGGTGTAATTGATTGCGAGCCATGATTTGAGCCAATCTGCCACGAGCATTTTGGCAGCGTTCGCTATCCACTTCTTCTTGTAAGGCACTGGCAGGAATCAGCTCATAACCAAACCCAACCATCGTCTCTTCGACAATATGCAAGACAGACAATTCGGCATTGGGCTGTGCGTCCAAAATCCATTTGGCTTTGGCGGCGACCAAGTCAGTATCGTCCTGTAAATCAGTAACCAATAATATGTGCTGATACATGGCATTCTCCTTTGTCAAGTGGGCAAACCTCTTGTTTAGTATAACAAAAATTTTGCCAAGATTGACCAAAAATTTATCATTTTTGGGCGGTAATTGACATCAAGGACGATTGATTGATGAAAAGATGTGGATTTGCCATTGATTTTAGATAGATTGACAATATAATAACAAAACTTCATCTGACTTTTTGGACAATTATAATGACAACTGACATTCACCCAAGTTTTGAACTGCTAAGCACCCAAGCCATTGAGGCATTGGGCATCACAGTCCTGACCTCTCGCCACCGTGCCACAGGAGCGATGCACTATCATTTGGCGTGTGATAATCCTGAAAATGCCTTGATGATTGGCTTTGCCACACAGCCGATGACTTCTCGTGGCGAGGCACACATTTTGGAGCATGTGGTGCTGTGCGGCAGCGAAAAATATCCTGTGCGAGACCCGTTTTTTAGCATGATTAAACGCTCGCTAAATACTTTTATGAATGCGATGACGGCGGCGGATTGGACGGTGTATCCTTTTGCCAGCCAAAACAAAAAAGACTTTTTTAATCTGCTGTCTGTCTATACAGATGCGGTGTTTTTTCCAAACATTCACGAGCTTGATTTTGCCCAAGAAGGCGTGCGAGTTGAGCTTGATGACTTAGGCAAGCCACACTATCATGGCATCGTCTTTAATGAAATGAAAGGGGCGATGAGTGGCGAGATTGACCAGTTGTATTATGCCTTAACACCGCACATTTTCCCAACGACCACCTACCATTATAATTCTGGTGGTGACCCTGCACACATTCCTAATCTGACCCATCAAGACTTGGTCAAGTTTCATCAGACGCATTATCACCCAAGCAATGCCATCATCATGAGTTTTGGCGACATTGCGGTGAAGGAGATTCAAGCCAAGCTGCATGATGATGCCTTGGTGCGATTTGATGACCAAGAAAAAATCAGTCGTGGCAAAAAATTTGCTTCGGTATTAGAAAGCCCATTGTCCGCTCCGATTGCGGTCACTGATGCTTATAGCAGTGATGAAGTGGGCGAAAAAATGACCCATCAGGTGTTGGGCTGGCTTTTGCCCACCATAACCGACCCAAAACTTCGCCTGTCGCTACGGTTGATGGAAGGGGTTTTGGTCGAGCATAGCGGTTCGCCACTTCGTGCGTACCTAGAAAGCCATCAGCTTGGCACTTCGCCCAGTCCTCTACTTGGTTTGGACGATAGCCATTATCAAATGGTGTTTTATGCAGGATTGCGAGGCTCAGAACCACAGCACGCTGATGCTGTCGAACAGGGGATTTTGGATTTATTGACACAAGTGGCAAGCAATCCTATCGACCCTGAGGTCATCGAGACGGTACTGCATCAGATTGAGCTTGACCAACGCCATATTGGTGGGGATAGTATGCCTTATGGCTTAACTTTGATGTTGGAGGCATTTAGCACCGCCATTCATGGGGGAGACCCGATGGATATTTGGCAGATTGATGAACATCTGGCTTGGCTAAAAGAGCAGGCTCGTCAGCCAAATTGGGTGCAGCAGCTCATCAAACAATACCTATTGGACAATCCTCATCGTGTGCGTCTAACCTTAGTGCCAGATGATAAAAAAGCCCAACGACTCATCGATGCTGAGCAGGAGGCATTACGCCAGTTAGACAGCACGCTTAGTGATGATGACCGCAACCAAATCAGACAACACACTGCCAACCTGCAAGCTCGCCAAGCGATGATTGATGATGTCAATCTATTGCCCAAAGTTGGGCTTGATGATGTGCCTAGCGAAGTGGCGTTCATTGATAAGATTGCAGACACGCTACAAGTTGGCGATGAGACCTATGATGAGACCTATCATGTACATCTGTATCATGCTGGTACTAATGGACTGTATTATTATCAAGTGCTCACACCTTTGCAAGGGCAAATGGCAGATAAAGTGATGAGTGACCCGCTATTGCCTTTATACCTACATCTGGTGGCAGAGGTTGGCACCAGTCGGTATGATGCACGCACTTTTCAGGCGGTGCAGGCGGCGTGTTCATCGGGGATTACCGCTCGCATTAGCCAGCGAACAGACTTGCATGATGCTGATAAGATGAGCAGTTATTTTGTGGTGGCAACCCGTTCACTTGGCAGTAAATTTGATGCCATTGAGCTACTGCATCACACCATCAATGCGTCAGTATTTACCGAAACTGACCGCATTCGTGAACTGCTACAACAAAAACAAAGCAGTTGGCAATCTCGTCTGTCAGGGGCAGGACACGCTTATGCCATGCAAACAGCCTCTGCCAATCTTAGTCGTCTTGCCAAGCTAGAATACGCTTATTCTGGATTGCCAGCCTTATCTTGCCTAAAATCATTTTTGGCAAGTGCTGATGAGCAAAGCTGGCAGGCATTATCCACCAGATTGTTAGCACTGCATCAGACTTTGGCGGCATTGCCCAAAGAGTTGATTTTGGTGTGTGAGCCGTCTGCCAGCGATGAGCTGCTTAGCCAAATCCAAAGCCAGCTTACCTTCATCAAGTCTGCACAAGCACCATCACAACCTCCTTTGGTGTTTGATGAGCTTGGTCATCTTGATGGTCAGCAGACGGACATTGCATGGTTGATTTCTACCAATGTACATCATAATGCCGCAGCTTATGCCGCCACCACTTCTGGGCATGAGGATACGCCTGCCTTAATGGTATTAGCACCGTTTTTACGCAATGGCTATCTGCACAGTGCCATTCGTGAAAAGGGTGGTGCGTATGGCGGAGGAGCAAGTTTTGATAGCAATGCCGCAGCGTTTAAGTTTTTTAGCTATCGAGACCCGCACTGTGCCAAGACTTTTGAGCATTTTTTGGCAAGTATTGATTGGTTGCTTGACAATCAGCATGATGAAGAACAACTGCATGAGGCAATTTTGGGCATCATTGCTGGCATGGATAAGCCAGGTTCGCCAGCAGGCGAGGCGGTCAAATCGTGTTTTGCTCAGCTGCATGATAGGGATAAGGCATGGCAACAACAGCTGCGTGCTAAGATTTTGGCGGTCAGTATCGATGATTTAAAGCGTGTTGCCAAAAAATACCTCAAAAATCAGCCATGCACCAGAGCCACACTTGCTCCGATGGAACAAGAATCAACGGTCAAAGAGCTTGGGTTTGATGTCAAAAAATTAGCCTAACCAATAAACCGCCATGATGTTGGCGGTTTTTTATTAGACTTCCCATAAGACGCTAAATGCAAGGAAAACTGTTTGTGCTAAACTTAGAAGACCTAGCTTTTTGCCACTTGCAGGCAGGCTTAGGGCGAATGGCAACTCCTATCTTTGCCAATGTCAATCCAACATGGCAAGATGATGTGATTGATGTTAGCCTGTTTTAACATCAATGATTGACGGTCAGAGCAGATTTACCAGCGAGTACCGATACTTTGGGCACACGCATGACCGCTTGCCCATGCCCACGCAAAATTATATCCGCCCAGCCAACCTGTCACATCAAGCACCTCGCCAATGAAGTACAGATTGGGTTTTAGGCGGCTTTCCATGGTTTTACCTGACACATCTTTGGTATCCACACCGCCACGAGTCACCTCTGCCACTCGATAGCCTTCGGTACCGCTTGGCTTGATTTGCCAAGTATTGAGCGTATTGCCAAGCTGGATAAGTTTATCATCTTTGATGTTGGCGATTTCTATGTCTTTGATTGTTGCCCAAAAATGCGATTCCAAAGCAATCAAAAGTTTTTTGGCAAAAAATGGTGCAAGCAAGGTGCGAATCAACGCCTTAGGCTGTGTGCGTTTTTTGTCCAACAAATGACGAGCGATGTCCAATGATGGCAATAGATTGATAAAAATAGGTTCACCTAATTGCCAGTAGTTTGACAACTGCAAGATGGCAGGCCCAGATAAGCCACGATGTGTCAATAGCATTGGCAACTCAAAGCTGATTTTGTCATTAAAGGCGATGACATCAAGACTGATGCCTGACAATGATTTTATCATGTCGCCTGTTTGGTCGGTGAAGGTCAATGGTACTAATGATGCACAAGTCGGCACAATCTGGTGTCCAAACTGTGTGGCAACCTGATAGCCAAAACCACTGGCTCCCATGGTCGGAATGGATAGCCCACCTGTAGCGATGACCAAATGCTGTGCGATGATGGTTTTGGGATTGTTGTGCTGGCTGACATAAACACAAAAACCCTCGTCCATGGCATCAATGCGATGGACTTGGGTGTTTAGCTCGATTTGCACACCTGCCTGCTGACATTCATCAAGCAGCATGTTTAAAATATCTTTTGAGCTGCCATCACAAAACAGCTGACCGTGTCCCTTGTGATGATAACTAATGCGATGTTTGTCGATGAGCATCATAAAATCATCATAGCCATAACCAGACAAAGCGGATTTGACAAAATGAGGATTTTGGCTGATGAAATGGCGTGGCTGTATGTCTTGATTGATGAAGTTGCAGCGACCACCGCCTGACATGAGGATTTTTTTGCCTGCTTTATTGGCGTGATCGATGACCAATACCGATTTGCCAAATGCTGCTGTCTCAAAGGCACAAAATAGCCCAGATGCTCCTGCCCCGATGATGAGTGCGTCTGTATGAATGCTGGTCATCGCTTTACCCAAAATACCAAGATTTAAAAGTCAATCATGGTAGCATTTTTTTGCATTTTGAACAATTTAAAAAGATAAAACCGTGCTGTCGTGATGGTAAAGATTGGCTGGATTGGTCGATTTTTTTGTATCAAAGTCATCATTGCTTGCTATTGTCTTTGAAAATTGTGACAAAATTGGGTATCATAAGCCAATCTTAACGCTTTTTTGATTGCTATTATGCCAACACAATCACGGCAAACCGTGCCAACCACAATTTTTAATCTACCTAATAACCTGACCATCGCACGCATTGTGATGATTCCTTTGTTTGTGCTGATTGCTTATTATCCGCCAGCATTGGGCATTGGTGTGTCTGCCATACCTGATAATGCCATCGCACGGCTTGGCATGATGGAATACAGCAATAGCATGCTGAGGCATTTTTTGCTGACTTTTGTGTTTGTGCTTGCTGCATTGACTGATTGGCTAGATGGATTTTTGGCAAGAAAGATGGGCATCACTTCGGCATTTGGTCGGTTTTTGGACCCTGTGGCGGATAAATTGATGGTGGCAGCGGCACTTGTCGTGCTGGTGCAGTGGCACGCCAATATCGTGATGGCAACTTGTGCCATCGTCATCATCAGCAGAGAGATTGCTGTGTCGGCATTGCGTGAGTGGATGGCAGAGCTTGGGGCGAGAACCAGCGTGGCGGTGTCCTATGTTGGCAAGCTAAAAACAGCGTTTCAGATGATTGCCATCACGGTGTTACTACTAAACTGGCAATCATTACAGATGATTGGCTATGTGCTGATGGTTATTGCAGTGATTTTGACGCTATGGTCAATGCTCATTTATCTTAAAGCCGCTTGGCCATATCTAAAACGCCATTGATGATAAAAAACCAACTTCTAATCAAGTTGGTTTTTATTGGATTTATTGAGCGTTTCGTTGCCATTCGTATAATCCGATGATGGCGTTAATTTGATAAATACAACTTTGAATGGCAAAGATGACATTGCCTGTCATCAGATTGACAATCAACCAAACGGCATTGACTAAAATCCACAACCACCAATTAAAAGAATAACGCAAAATCATCGTAATCTGGGCGGTAATGGATAGCACAAATGCCACCACATTAATCCAAAAAAAGTCAATCTTGCCCAAAAAGCTACTACCATCTTTTTGAATGATGCCAAATCCTTGTGCCGTCAAAAACTCATTGAGAGCAGGAAATGCCGCCAAGCCCACCACCAAAAATAATATGGTGATGAGCCATACTTGTTTGGTGGCGGATTTTGGAATCATCTGCCCATCGCCATCGGTGTTTTTTGACCAATAGCGTAAGGCGTAGGCGTGGGTAAAAAAATTAAATAGCGGTGCAAGCATCAGCCCCACTGCTCCTGAGGTGCCTTGTACGATGACTTCGCCAGCCGTCGCCGCCATGCCAAAACCATTGCCCAGCCTGTTTTTGCGAAAGGATAAACCGACCACGCACAGCAGACCAAGCATCGACACCATCAGATAAAATAAGTCCAGCGGTGTCTGCTCGGTGGTCAAAGCAAACCCTACCAAAAGAGCAATACTGCCCAGCACAAACCAAGTGGCTATCCATAGATTTGCCCACTCGTCAATCAGTTTGTCCAAAAAAGTAATTCGTATCATCGCTGTATTATCTAAAAATGCCTGTCCTTGATTGTATGATTGGTGCATGATAAGACTAAACATAACGATGAGTGGTTGGTATAAAAAACCGCTCATTCTTATTTTGCACGCCAATCATCAAAGATGAGTGTGTCCAATTTTGCCAGTTGGCTAAAAAGAGCGTATCTTATCAATAATCGCCACCGCTTGCAAATACCTGTCGTGATAATCTGGGCTGTCAATCCGATGTACAGGGATTTGGTGTTGGTCATACAGATGAAGCAGCGTTTGGGCAAATGCAGAACGATGATTGCCACCCAATCGTCTCATGCCATCTGCCACCCATGCGACATTATTCTCCAAATAGATGGTGTGATTGATGCGATGAGGGTCGTTACTATTTGGGTGATATTGACGAATAAAAGTATCTAATAGAGGGTGTGTTTTTTGTTCATAGGTCTGGCAAAATGCCTGTGTGGTAACAAAATCGGTGTCAATCAGCACCACAGGGCAGCAGGTGTGATGGCAAGCATTTTCAATGGCTTGGGCGTGATTGATGGCAATGGTGGGGTAGTCGCTGTACTGCAATCCTGCCTCCGTGCCACCCAGATGGCTGTGCGTGTAGAGTCTGCCCATTTCTAGGGCGATGGCTGAGCCGTAGTGGTTGGCAAGTTTGTGCAACAAGGTGGTTTTGCCAGAGCTTTCACCACCCACGATGGCGATTTTTGTGGCATAAAAATAACGGCACGCCAACGCCAGCTCATCAAAGCCTGCTGGCGGATAGTCAGGCATGGTCAGCACGCTTGCTTCATCAATGCCGATGGCGTGAAGCATCTCTGGTGTGGTTGATGTCGTCAGCCCTAATTGGTGTAGCGTCCATATTGATACAAAACCAAACGTTTGGCACGATACTTGCAGCCAGCGAGCCATTGTTTGTTGGGTTGGGCTTGATACATCGTCATCGCCTGCGATGACCACGATGTGCAGGGTTTGATATTGAGCGACCAGCTCATTGATGTATCGAAGATGGCGATGGGTCAATGGCACAGGCTTGATGGTCAAAAGAGCGGTGCGGTGCAAAATGGACATGGGTAAGTGTTCGTAAAGTTGGGTAAAATTATGTAAAATCAATCAAGCATTGCTTGAAAATTTATCAAATCAATCATATCTAAGCATTATATCCAAGTCAATGACAAAAAGCCAACGGCTAAGCATTGCAATCATCATGGAAAAAGGAGACTGTTTAGATGGCAAAACTAATCAAACTGCATCGTTCAACCAATCATCGTATGCTGGCAGGCGTGTTTGGCGGCTTGGCAGAATACATCGGCTGGTCACCTGCATTATTGCGTTGGATATTCGTGCTGTCCATTCCTTTGACTGCGTCGGTGTCGTTCTTTGGGGGTGTGTTATTTTATTTGATTGCATGGCTTGTGATGCCAGAAGCCACCCCTGATTCTTATCAATATTAAACAAAAAAACCAACACCCAATGAGCGTGTTGGTTTTTGTTTGGTTCATACCTTAATCATGTCTGTCCAATCGCCTGATTCTCAATGCACTCATACGATGACCGAACAGTCGAAAAATAATCAAAATACACATCAAAGCCACAGAGATGGCGATGAATACTGATTCGGGCACGCCTGAAAAATCAACCGTCCGCCAAAGTAGCTTCAAGGCGACGATGATGATAGAAAAATAAATCAAGGTCGTCCAGTTGCCCCAAGCGGATTGACAATTTTTGCAACTAAATACTGCATAATCGCCAATCTTAAAGTAATAATCACAGTCGTCTTGGCAACGGGTGCAGGTGTGCTTGGGTGTGGTTGAGTCAGTCATGATGTCCTCCTTGTCATATCGCACCGTTATTCCATTACACTAAATATTATCTAAATATTTTTTGTCAGTCAATGGATTTTTTACCTAATTTTTACCAAAATTAAGTTGCTAATTTTCAGGCTTTTGTGTAAATTAGAATGTTTTTACTCAAAAATATTTTTGCTTATTTTAGGTGTTTATGACCATGACTTTTCAACAAATTATCCTCACTCTCCAAAACTACTGGGCTCAGCAAGGCTGTGTAATTTTACAGCCTTATGACATGGAAATGGGGGCAGGCACTTTTCACACCGCCACTTTCCTTAGAGCCTTAACTCCTGAAAAATGGAACGCCGCCTATGTTCAGCCCTCTCGCCGCCCCACTGATGGACGATATGGCGACAACCCCAACCGTCTGCAACATTATTACCAGTTTCAAGTCGTCCTAAAACCAAACCCTGCCAATATCCAAGAGCTATATCTTGGCTCATTAAAGGCACTTGGCATTGACACGCTTACCCACGATGTGCGATTTGTCGAGGATAACTGGGAGTCGCCAACGCTTGGGGCGTGGGGGCTTGGCTGGGAAGTGTGGCTAAATGGTATGGAAGTTACGCAGTTTACCTATTTTCAGCAGGTCGGGGGCATTGAGTGTTTTCCTGTGACAGGAGAGATTACTTATGGGCTTGAACGCCTTGCGATGTACATTCAGGGCGTGGATAGCGTCTATGACCTTGTATGGACGGACGGAGAGTTTGGGCGTGTCACCTATGGTGATGTGTTCCACCAAAACGAAGTGGAGCAGTCCACCTATAACTTTGAATATGCCGATGTGGACAAACTCTTTGATTTGTTTGATTTTTATGAAAAAGAGGCTGACCGCCTTGTGGGTGTAAACTTGCCGTTGCCTGCTTATGAAATGGTATTAAAGGCATCTCATAGCTTTAACCTGCTAGATGCTCGTGGAGCGATTAGCGTTACCGAACGCCAACGCTTTATTTTGCGAGTGCGTACGCTGGCTCGTAAAGTGGCAGAAAGCTATACCATCGCTCGTGCCAAACTTGGTTTTCCTTTGGCTGATGAAGCACATAAAAAAGAAGCGTTGGAGAAGTGGTTGCCGAAAGAGGAGGAGTGAGATGTTTAAGAAAAAATTATTGGTTTTAACTATTGGTTTGTCTTGTGTTGTGGCTAATGCAACTCCAAATAGTTGGAGTTATGGACATAATTTTGGTCAAGCTCAATTTTATATTGAGAATAAAAAAAGTCAATCGCTAGAAATATCTTGTGGAGAAGAATATGGTCGCTCCATTTATTTTAGCTATAATATTGATGATGAGCCAATAGATGTTACTGAGAAAAATCAATTTAGCTTTTTGTTTGATAATACTATTCCAGTAACAATCACAACCACCAAAGAAAGCGATAATGAGTGGGTAAAATTTAATGAAGCCATCTCAAAAGCTAAAAAAATACAAGTTTTTCGCAACAACCAAGAAGTTGCTGTATTTACGCCATTGCCTCATACTGTTAAAACGGAAATTTCGCATATTAAGGATGAGTGTAGAAAATAGATGATATTTAGCAGGGAAATAGTAATCACCATATCTTTTGATAAATAATTTATTGTACGTGATGAAAAGGCGATTGAGCAATTTTGATATGATATAAAAATATCAATCTCATTTTAATCCATTAAATTTTCAAGAGTATATTTATGAAAAACCTTATTTTAATCGCTGTTTTAGCCACTTTTTTAACCGCCTGTGGTATGGTTGGCAATAACGACAATAACGAGCGTGAAAACGACCGCACCGAGCAGTCCGACCGTAGCAATCGTGATGATGACCGTGATGACAATCGTAATGACAATGGTCGTGATGAAGATGATGACCAAAATGAGCGTGGCGAGCGTGATAATGACAAAGATGATGATTAATCAATAAGGATTAAAAATGAGTACTGCATCGTTTGATAAACAATTTATCGTGCGTGATGAAAAGGCGATTGAAGAGTTTTTATATGATTTGGAAAATGCCAAGCCTGTGCAAATTAAATCACCCAAAAAAGAACAGCCAAGCGTTGATGAATTTTTGGAAATTTTACAAAAACGCTGGGATAAAAAATGAGAATTTATCCATTATTGGATTTTTTGGATAACGATAAAAAAGAACAATCAATCAAACGATTGATAAATGAGTTTTCTTGTCCAAAAAATCCAGATGTTGAGCGATTTTTGAAAAATAAAGCCATTGACTTTGAACGCACGCACAATGCCAGAACTTATTTGATTGTTTCTAACAATGGAGAACTGTTGACATATTTTTCATTGTCTTTTAAAGATGTTAATATTGATAATGAAAAATTAAGCAAAAGCGTTGTGAAAAAATTAGATGGCTTTAATAAAAATGCCAAAACCATACGAACTTTTTTAATTGGGCAAATCGGCAAAAATGCCAATGTAGAAAATAACCCAATTATCTTGCAGGATATTTTTGATAGAGTTTTTGAAATATTATTGTCCGCTCGTCAAATCATTGGCGGTCGTGCCGTCATCTTAGAATGCCAGCCCATTGACAAACTGCTTGATTTATATGCACGCCACGACTTTAAACAATTAGCCGTTGTGGGTGATGATGAAATGAAAACTTTATACCGTGTGTTGTAATTTAAAATTGAAATAACAGGTCAAACAATGAACACAATCCTATTTGAACTTGGCACCGAAGAGTTGCCACCAAAATCCCTAAAAACTTTGCGTGATGCCTTGCTTGACAATGTTCGCACGGCACTTGATGCCTCAGGCATTGTCTATGAGAATATCAGGGCTTATGCTGCTCCACGCCGTCTGGCGGTGCAGATGGATAATGTGGCAACCACCACGCCTGATAAGGTCGAGCAAAAGCGTGGACCTGCACTAAAAGCAGCGTTTGATGACAATGGCGAATTAACAAGAGCAGGTCAGGGCTTTTTGCAAGGCTTAAATGCGACTGGCTTAACCCTAAGCAAAGACGACCTCATCACGGTATCGGACAAAAAAGGCGAATACATTGGTTATGATTTGACCATCAAGGGCGAGGCGGTTGATGTACTGCTGCCAGCAATTTTCCAAAAGGCGTTGGACAATTTGCCGATTGCCAAGCGAATGCGTTCTGGGGCTGACCGTCATGAGTTTGTCCGTCCTGTGCAGTGGGTGGTCTTGATGCGTGATGAAGCGGTCATTGATGCAACCATTCAAGGGCATAAGACGGGCAATCAAACACGAGGTCATCGCTATCATGCCCCTGATTTTGTGAGTATTGCTCATGCTGATGATTATCAAGAGCTGCTCAAAAATCAATATGTCATCGCTGATTTTGATGAACGCCAAGCCAGCATCAGTAAGCAAGTCGCTCGCCTTGCTGACGAAGTGGGGGCAGACGCCATTGTGCCTGATGAGCTGCTTGATGAGGTAACTGCCCTTGTCGATTTCCCTGTCGCTCTACGAGCCAGCTTTGAAGAGCGGTTCTTAGCCGTTCCCCAAGAGGCACTCATTAGCACCATGCAGGCTGACCAAAAATATTTTTGCTTGACCGACAAAAACGGCAAATTATTACCGTACTTTGTTTTTGTCAGCAATATTGACAGCCTTGATAAATCCGCCGTCATCTTGGGTAATGAAAAAGTGGTGCGTCCACGCCTAGCAGACGCTGAATTTTTCTTTTTGCAAGACCAAAAACAACCGCTGTCTTATTTTGCTCAGCTGCTTAAAAATCGAGTATTCCAAGATAAACTTGGTACGATTTGGCAAAAGAGCGAACGCATTGCCAAGATTGCCACCGCCATCAACCAATCTTTGGCAAATCAAGATGGCTGGCAGAACATCAATGACGAGGATGTGGTGCGTGCAGCGATGTTGTGCAAGGCGGATTTGGCGACAACTTTGGTGGGTGAGTTCCCAGAGCTGCAAGGGGTAGCTGGTACTTATTATGCCAAAAATAGCGAAAATCCAGCCGTTGCCCAAGCCATCGAAGAGCAGTATCTGCCCAAATTTAGTGGCGATAACTTGCCCCAAACCGCCATTGGTACGGCGTTGGCGTTGGCTGACCGCATTGATACTTTGGTGGGGATTTTTGGCATCGGTCAAGTGCCAACAGGCTCAAAAGACCCATTTAGCCTAAGACGAGCCAGCATTGGTATTTTGCGTATTTTGATTGAGAAAAAATTGCCGATTGGCTTATCATCTTTGGTGCAAGCGTCATTATCAGCTTATGGCGAAGTGCTTGACAATCATCAAAAGATTTTTGAAGAAGTGATGACTTTCATCAATTCTCGCTATCGTGCGATGTACACCGAGCAGGGCGTGAATGTTGATACCATCTTGGCGGTGCAAGAAATCAATCCTGATACGCCGTTTGATTTTGATGAGCGTATTCGTGCGGTTGAGGCGTTCCGTGCTTTGCCACAAGCCAAGACACTTGCCCAAAATAACAAGCGAGTGGGCAATATTCTTGCCAAAGCACAAGGCGACATCGCTGATGAGATTGAGCGGTCGCTTTTGGTGGAGGCTGCTGAACAAGCCTTGTTCTCTGCCGTCAGCACCGCCAAACAAGCGGTTGCTCCACGCCAAGCCATGTCAGACTATCAGGGTGTGTTGCAGGAGTTGGTACAACTAGATGAGCCTTTGACGCAGTTTTTTGATGGCGTGATGGTGAATGCTGATGACGAGAATCTAAAAAATAACCGCCTTGCTCTATTACAACAAGTGCGAGCGTTATTTTTGAGCGTGGCGGACATTGGGTTGTTGCAGTCTTAATGAATGCAAGCAAAACCATGGCAGCCTGATTAGTCAGGCTGTTTTTTTGTGAAGTTATTTTGATAAAAAAATACCATCTTACAATTTACAATAAGATGGTATTTTTTGGCGGTTGGTTTTTATAGCTGTTTTATAGCTGTTTTATAGCTGTTTTGTGCCAAAAATCTTATCGCCTGCATCGCCTAAGCCAGGAATGATGTAGCCATTTTCATTCAAGTGGCTATCTAAGGCAGCAGTGAAGATTTTCACATCAGGGTGGGCTTCATTGACCAAGCGGACACCTTCTGGTGCAGCAACCAATACCAAAGCCTTGATGTTGGTGCAACCGTGTTTTTTTAGCATGTCAATGGTGGCAACCATGCTACCACCTGTGGCAAGCATTGGGTCCAAAATCAGGGCAGGGCGTTTGTCGATGTCTTGGACAAACTTCTCAAAAAATGGCACAGGCTCTAAGGTTTCCTCGTCTCTTTGCAGACCAACCACTGAGATTTTGGCGGTCGGCAACAAATCAAGCACCCCATCAAGCATGCCGATACCAGCACGCAAAATTGGTACTAATGTCACGGTCTTACCTTTGATTTGCTCGCCAGTGATTTGACCGCACCAGCCTTGCATTTCAAAACTTTCGATTTCAAAATCACGACTGGCTTCATACGCCATCAAGCGACCCAACTCTTTGGTCAAGGTGCGAAATTTATAGGTGCTACAATCCGCCTCACGCATCAAAGATAGCTTATGGCGGACAAGTGGGTGGTCGATGACTTGGATTTGTAAATCAGACATTGTAATAATACTCTTAATAGGTGGTTGGATTGGCATAAATTTTTTTGTGATATGATAGCAAGTTTGGCATTAAATTTCATCTACTTTTATCAAAAATGGTGTTTTTGGTGTCGCTGGCTTGGTCTTGGATTGGTAAATTTACCTTGAAATTTGTCTATTTTTTAAGTAGAATAGCCAAAAATTTTCATTCTTGGGAGTACGACCATTAAACCGTCAAACCGCTTAAACATTAACGAAGAAATTCGTGCCAAAGAAGTCCGCTTAGTCAAAGAAGATGGCGAGCAGTTGGGTGTGGTGGATATTCAGACCGCCCTAAATGCAGCCGCCGAAGAAAATTTGGACTTGGTCGAGATTGTCGCTGACGCAAAACCACCTGTGTGTAAAATCATGGATTATAAGCGTTATCTATACGACCAAAAACAAAAAGCCAAAGAAGCCAAAAAGAACCAAAAGCAGACGCAAGTTAAAGAAATCAAGTTGCGTCCTGGTACAGAAGAAGCGGATTATCAAGTTAAGCTACGCAAAATTGTCGAGTTTTTGGAAAATAAAGACAAGGTCAAAGTCTCTATCCGTTTCCGTGGTCGTGAAATGGCTCACCAAGAAATCGGTCTTAAACAGCTAGAACGCATCATTGAAGACACTACCGAAGTAGCAAGCGTAGAGCAAGCACCAAAATTGGAAGGTCGTCAAATTGGTATGCTGTTAGGCCCTGCCAAGAAAAAATAATCCACCTCGATGAATAAGGCTTGATTATCAAGCCTTATTTTATGGAATGTTGCAAAATCAGTGCATCAATCCGTCCCGTTGCGGTTTGGTAATAGCCAATCCGACAGTCAATCTGCTCAAATCCCATCTTTGTGTACAAGGCGATGGCTGGTGCATTATCCGCCCTAACTTCCAACAGCAGTCGTTGGGTTGTGTCATCATTGCCAAGTTTATCAAACAATGCTTGAAGCAAGGCGGTGGCAACACCTTGTCTGGCAAAGGACGGCATTGTACCAATGCGATGGATTTCTGCTAACTCAAAAACCGATTGATACAAGCAGTAGCCGATGAGCTGATTGACGGATTCGTCAGTTGTGGCATAGACCGCCAGCACGCCCACACCAAACTGCCCAAACATCTCATTGATGGCATCGTCATGCCAAGCATCTTCTGGCAACACTTGTTGTTCAAGCTGGGCGATGGCATAAGCAAGCCGCTGTTTTTGCTCATCGGTATAAGAAAGGATTGGTAAATCAAGCACTTGTGGTGAATTCATTGGGCTACTCTTGATTGGTGATGATTGATGACTATTTTAACAAAATCATCGCCAAGTTTTCACACATTATCCGCCAACATTTGGTGTGGGATATGATACAATAATCACAAAGATGTAAAAAATACAAACATATTAATCGTTAAGGTAATTATGACAAACAAAACAAAAAAAAGCACATGGAATGACCCCAATGCCATCGCAGAGGCTCAAAAATATCAAAACCCCATTCCGTCTCGGTTATTGATTTTGCAGACAGTCGCTCAGATGACCAATGCTGGCGAAGCTGCCACCCAAGAGTCTTTGGCAAGTCATTTTGGATTTTTGGACGATGAAGATCGATTTTTTGCTTTGACCAATCGACTCAAAGCCATGCTGCGTGATGGTCAATTAGAACGCCTAGATGGTTTTCATTATAGCATCGCTCCCTTGCCAACGGTCGTGACAGGAACCATTGCCGCCAATGCCAAAGGTTTTGGTTTTGTGGTGCTTGATGATATGCCAGATTTATTCGTGCATGAAAAACAAATGCGTGTGGTCTTTGATGGCGATAAGGTTGAGGCAATCGCCAGCGAATATAAGGGCAGACCTGAGGCTCGTATTGGGTCGGTCATCGAACGCAAGCAACATGAGTTTGTGGGGCGACTAGAATATGATGGCGAGGGCTATTTTGTTCAGTTGCAAGGCGTGAATGCCCATCAGCCCATCACGGTGACTGATGAGAATGTCGCTGCCATGAAAGCTGGCATTGGCGATGATGTTAAGGTGTCTTTGATTGACTATCCGACCTATCAAGAATACGCCACAGGCAAGATTACCGAGCTATTAAGCGGTCTAAATGATAGAGAGCTGATTATCGAAACCACGCTGTATAATCACGCCATTCCACACCAATTTAGTGATGAAACCATCGCCCAAGCCCAAAACTATGACAAGCCAAGTAAGCAAGATTTTCAGGGGCGTGTGGATTTGCGAGAGTTGCCATTGGTCACCATCGATGGCGAGGATTCAAGAGATTTTGATGACGCAGTTTTTGCCTGTAAGCGAGCGGGGGGCAACTACCGAGTGGTGGTCGCCATCGCTGATGTCAGCCATTATGTGACGCCAAATTCGCCTTTGGATATTGATGCTTATGAACGAGGCACTTCGGTATATTTTCCTCATCGTGTGATTCCGATGTTGCCAGAAGAGCTGTCCAATGATTTGTGTTCGCTCAATCCCAATGTGGACAGACTGTGCATGGTGGCGGATATGAAATTATCCCGAGCGGGCAAAATCACCGCCTATGAGTTTTACCCTGCAATCATGCACTCAAAAGCCAGATTGACTTACAATCAGGTCAATGCCTATTTTGATGACCCAACCAACCAGACTTTACCTGATGCTTTGGTCAAAAATCCTGAGGTGCTAAAATCGATTGATACTTTGCATCAGTTGTATCAGGTGCTGGACGCTCGCCGTGAAGAGCGAGGGGCGATGGCTTTTGAGACGGCAGAGACTTATATTAAATTTGGCGAAGATGGCGATATTGTCGATATTGTCGCTCGTACTCGTGGCGATGCTCACAAGCTCATCGAAGAGTGTATGCTGCTTGCCAATACTTGTGCGGCAAACTTTGCCCTAAAACATGAATTGCCTGTGCTGTATCGCAATCATGATAAACCCAATGACGAAAAAACGCTCAGACTGCACGAATATGCCAAAAGTTTGGGGTTGTCTTTTCCGTCAGAATCGCCCACACACGAGGACTATCAACGCATCATCAAGGCGACTGCCGACCGACCTGATGCCATCAGTATTCATAGTATGCTTTTGCGTTCGATGATGCAGGCAAATTATAGCCCTGATAATATCGGTCATTTTGGCTTGGCGTACGATGAGTACAGTCATTTTACCAGTCCAATCCGTCGCTATCCTGATTTGATGTTGCATCGTGCCATCAAAGACAAAGTCACCAAACAAAAACCTGTTCAGCCGATTTATGCTTCTTTGGACGAGGCAGGCGAGCAGACCAGCACCACCGAACGGCGTGCCGAAGAGGCATCACGAGAGGTGGAAACTTGGCTAAAATGCCACTATATGCAGCGTCATATTGGCGATGAATTTACCGCCATTGTGTCCACCGTGACCAATTTTGGGCTGTTTGTTACGCTCAATGAGTTATTCATCGAAGGCTTGATTCATATCTCTGGATTGGGTGATAGTTATTTTACTTATGATGAAAAACAACAAAAATTATTAGGCGATAATGGGGCAACATTTGGCTTGGGCGATACACTCATTATCAAAGTTGCTGGCGTGAATATGGATTTATTGCAAATTGATTTTGCTTTAGTGGAAAAATTAGATGAGATTAATGAGCGTCCAAAAGCCAAAAAATCACGCAAAAAAAGCAGACGCAAAAGCAAAGATTGATGAAAATCATCATCTAAAAAAATAAGCACAACCACGAAGGATTGTGCTTATTTTTTTACAACTTATTTTTTGGTGGGGCGTTGCCAGCCATCAATGACACTTTGACGACTTCTGGCAATCACAAGTTTGTCATCTGGTGTGTCTTTGGTGATGACCGAACCTGCCGCAACGGTGGCGTTTTTGCCAATTTTGACAGGAGCAACCAGACTAGAATTACTGCCCACAAAGGCATTATCATCAATGATGGTGGTAAATTTATTCACGCCATCGTAGTTGCAGGTGATGACACCAGCACCGACATTCACGCCTGTACCGACTTGACTATCGCCCACATAGCTTAGATGGTTGATTTTTGAGCCAGCACCGACCACAGATTTTTTGGTTTCGACAAAGTTGCCAATCTTAACCTTATCGGCAAGCTGTGTTTTTGGGCGTAAATGGGCAAAAGGACCAATGCTGGCGTTTGCACCGATTTGACTGTCATCAATCACACAATTTGGCTTGATGTGCGTGCCATCGCCAATGCGTGAATTGCTGATGATAGTACCAGCATCAATCTGTACGCCATTGCCCAGCACCACATCGCCTGCAAAGACGGTGTTAATATCGATGAACACATCTTGACCGCATTGCAATTTGCCACGAATGTCCACACGGTTTGGGTCGGCAAATTGTACACCAGCTAATTGTAGAGTGTGGATTTGGTGGGCTTGCCAAGTGCGTTCTAGGTTGGCAAGCTGAATGCGGTCGTTTACCCCTTCGATTTCGAATTCATGCTCTGGACTGATGGTGGCGATTTCAATGCCATCATCTACCGCCATTTTGATGATGTCAGTCAGGTAGTATTCGCCTTGTGCATTGTCATTACTTAGCTTAGGTAGATAGTCGTGCAAGAGGGCGTTGTCCACACAATAGATACCGCTGTTGATTTCTTTGATTTGTTGTTGTGCTGGCGTGGCATCTTTTTGTTCAACGATGGCGATGACTTGACCGTTGTCACGCACGATGCGACCTAAGCCAAATGGATTGGCGACTTCTAGGGTCAGCATGCTGATGCCTTGGGTGTTGGCGGTCAATAGATTTTGCAAAGTCTGAGCGGTGGTCAGTGGCACATCGCCATACAAAATCAGGCTTTTGCCAGTTTTAGGCAGGTGTGGCAATGCCATCTTGACAGCGTGTCCTGTGCCAAGCTGCTCACTTTGTTCTGCCCAATGTAGCGTGCGGTTTGCCAAAGCATCTTGCACCATCTGACCGCCAAAACCGTACACCACGATTGTGTTGTCAGCATGGAGTGTTTGACAGGTGTCTAGTACATGCTCGATGAGTGCCTTACCTGCCAAAGTTTGCAGAACTTTTGGGCGAGTGGATTTCATGCGAGTGCCTTTGCCAGCACCCAAGATGATGATGTTTAGAGGAGTTGTCATAAGATTATCCTAATCAATGCTTGGTTATCTGTCATGAATTGTATTTTACCACAAAGCCTTGATGGTATTGTTACAATGCGTTAAATCATCAAATAAATCAATTTGACCAATTAAAAATTATCAACACGGTTTCAGTTTAATTTAAGTTTTGCCCATTATAATACACCTCATCAGGTCGATGATTTGATGAATTTTGTTTATAATTGGAGAATACAATGAAAAAATTACTATTATCTGCTTTGGTTGCTATTTCTGCCCTAAATATGCCAAGCATCGCTCATGCTGATGATGATTGGGAGGATAGAGCGGAGTACAAAGCCAAACAAACCGCCAAGATTTCTAGCCAAAAAGCCAAACAAATCGCTGTGCGTGCCGTTGGTGGTGGTCGTGTTACCAGTATTGATTTTGACCACGATGGTCGTCCGCATTATGATGTTGAAGTCAGAAAAGGTAATACTGAGTATGATGTTAAGATTGATGCCAAAACAGGTGCTGTTATCTACAAACGCATTGACCGCTAATGATGTAAAAAATGACCCAAACAATCATTGGGTCATTTTTTTGTGAAAAATCATTGAGTGTTGGTTGATTTTTCCGCTTGTTTTTTGGTCAGCCGTTCACGCTTTTTGGCATCTTCGGCACGCCATTTTTCAGTTTTCATCTCATCAAGCGATGGACGATATTCGATAACAGGAACGCTGGTTACGCCCATTTCGCCCAGTGCAAACGCCATTACCTGTAGGTCTCGCTCATTGCGTTCTGCATAGGTATTTGGACTATGTCCTGCGTCCTCGGCAGCGTGTAGGAATGCTGGACGGTCACAACTTTGAGCCTCTTGCAAGGCAGCAGCAAAGCGATAAGAATGCGATGGCACAACACGGTCGTCACGCTTAGAAGTGGCAATCAATGTTGATGGATAGCAAGTGCCTTTGTGCAAGTTGTGATAAGGCGAGTAGCTTTTTAGGATATTATAGGTATAGCGACCTTCTTCTGGTGTGCCATACTCTTCCATCCAGTATTGCGTTACCCCTGCTTTTTCGTGGCGGAACTGGTCAAATACGCCCACCTCTGGGATAGCCACACGGTATTTGTCAGGGTGACGAACCATCGCAGCACCAACCAATAGACCACCATTAGAGCCACCAATGATGGCAAGATGATTTGGGTTGGCATAGCCTTTTTCGTTGAGATAGTCTGCCGCTGCTGCAAAATCATCATAGCCAATCAAGCGATTGGTGTGTTTGGCAGCATTTTGCCAATCATCGCCATACTCGCCACCACCACGAATGAATGCGTGAGCCCATACGCCACCATTTTCAAGCCATTCGGTATTGGCAGGGAAGCCAAATTGTTGGTCGTAGATGACCCCATAGCCACCGTAGCCGTACAGCATGGTTGGGTTGTTGCCATCAAGTTTGATGCCTTTTTTGTAACTGATGTTCATTGGAACTTTGGTGCCATCAGTTGAATGATAGAACACGGTTTTGGTCTCATATTTGGTATGGTCAAATGGTGTTAAATCATGACGGCGAATGTCCAAGAATTGGTCTTTGGCGATGCTATATTTGTAGTCCGTCTCTGGGAAAGTTGGGTTTGAGAAACTGAATTTGACATAGTTTTCGCCACTTTCAGCATCATCATAGTCAATCTCGTCGTCAGGGTTTTTTTCTTCACCAACGACATTGCCTGATAGATTGTTGATGATACCAGCACCCTCAGCAGGGGTTAGGTCTTTGACGATGTTGGCGGTCTTGGCATCAACCAACAACAGACGACTGACACCATCTTTGAGTAGGCTGATGAGGAAATAGCCATCGCCTTCTTCATGATAATACGCCTCACGCATGATGTCATAGCCATCGATGGCAGGAACGACCACCTCACGGTGTTTTAGGTTTTTGATGTTGCTTTTGATGATTTCGCCTTTGCGGTTATTTTCACCACTGATGAACCATACATCGCCAGTTTTTGGCTCAAAATGGACAAATTTTGCCAAGATATTATTGTTAAAGCTTGAATTATATCTGACGACTTTGTTATAAAAATCTTGGTTATGTAGGCGATAGGCATTGCCTGTTTTACGGTCTTTGATATAAACCGTATCGCCACTGTCATAGACATCCATCACGATGTAGCGTTTATCATCGCCATACAATGAGATTTTATTGACGCTGGCACCATCAATGTGGTTGAGTGGTACTTCAATGGGGTCATTGAAGCGTTTTTTGCCAATATCTCGTCTAAATACCAAAGAGCGATATTGTTCAATGGCGGCATACATCAGACTGGTGTCATCAATCCAAGTGTGAGCTGGATTGGAGCGGTTGATGCGTCCAATGATTGGTGTGGCAAGCTCGCCTGTTTTGCTGTCAAGCACATGAATAAAGTAAGGGTCAGCGTCTGAACGACCGTGTCGCACCACAAATGAGATGTACGAACCGCCTTTACTGACTTTAAAGCTGCTCATCACAGCATTGACATTGCGTTCTGGAATAGATAGATTTTTTTCATTCACCAGCTCAATCACAGAACCATCTTCACGAGTCAGCGAAACACGCTTAAAGCCATCTTCGTGGCGGTAGTAGCGAAATTCTCCCACGCCCTCACGAGTGATGGTGCTGTAAGTGTGCTCACGGTCTTGCAAACTCTTGGCGTTCTTTTTGAACGACTCATAGACAGGCAAGTTTTTAATGTAGTTTTCGGTCAGAGCATTTTGGGCATTGACCCAGTCATTAACTTCACTTGATGATTTTGGTGGTACGATTTGCAAAGAGCTAATCGCCTCTGCTGCCAAACCACGATCGTCCTCAGCGTGTGTGCCGATGAAGTTTCTTTGACGGTCTTCGGTGTACTCTTTGGCTTGGGCTGGGTTGATTGGGTCATAATTCTCCAACCAGCGATATTTATCCACATCAACACCGCCAATGTAGCTATCAACACCATCATCAGGTTGGTGTACTGATGGGTCATGCATACCATTGCTACTGGCTGCGGTATTGGCAGACATACCAAATTCGCCAAACAAAAATGGGTCTAGGTCATCTTGATGAACCCGAGTTTCTGGGTAGGCAAATTTACTTGCTTTGTTGGTGCTGGTGTCATCAGCAGCATGACTGCTCAGACTTAGGCAGGACATGACTGCGATTGCCAAAGCACTTTTTTTGAGTGTTTTCATTGCATTATCCTAAATATGTATTCCTTGTGTGGTGGTTTTTGGCAAATGATTGTCCAAAAACCACGCCATATTGCTCAAATGTCAAAAAAGGTTGGATTAGAAGCTAAATACCAAGCCTGCACGAGCGTTTCTGTCTTCAACTTTGCTAAAATCAGTACCGCCCACTTTGTAGGTGGTATTTTCTTCATCATAGCGACCGTACAGGCGAACATTTGGGCGGATACGATAGTCAGCTTGAACATAGAACTCTTTGGTGTCTGCTTTATCAAACAGATACATTTCTTGCAAGCCAACAAATGATGGGTGGAATGCACTATGACCCAAGAAAATCGAATTGATGTCGTTGGTCAGTGGTGTTGCACCAGCTTTTAGCGTGGTTTTGGCTTTTTTCACGCCATAGCCTGCACTGACTTGGAAAATCGGATTGATGTCAAAAGAAACTTTACCGCCCAGATAGTCAGTTTTGCGAGTGTCTAGCGGTGTTTTTTCGCTTTTTGACATGGTTTCTTTTTTCTGACCAACATCAGCAGCGATTAGGAATCTGTCGTATTTGTATTCCAAAGAGCCAGCCACGCCTTGTGCCTCTTGTGGATAGCGGTTTAGGGTGTTTTGGTTGCTAAACCATGCATTACCCGTAGTCACAGGGTTAAAGTCACTTTGGGTGTAGCCTGCACCAAAACGCACATATTGCTTATCAGAGAATGGGAAGCGATAGCTTAATGACGCACCATAGCCAGATTCTAGCTCGGTGTTATTTTCTTTACGAACATCGTTGCTGCCTGCCAGACTATAATAAGCACTGGCGTGTAAGCCTTTGATGCCGTAGTAGTCTAGGCGAAGTGCTGAGGTGCTAAAAATGTCTAGTGGCGTGTCTGTGCCAGTGCGACCTACATAGTTGGTGTGTAGGTATTGACGACCCAAAGTAATGGCACCGATGCCTTTTTTGTCCAAAGACAAGCTAGAATTAGACAGGTATAGATTGCGGTCATCGCTGTATCCTGTGCCAACATTACCAGTGACACGCCAGTCATTTGGTAGTTTTTGTGAACCACGAAAATCGATGAAAGATACGCCTTGATTTTGGTTTAGGCGAGTTTCTTTGTCAGTACTGTCAATGACTGCACCAGCTTTTGAGGTGTTGGCAAATTGCAAAGTACCAGCTTGGGTATATACCAAGTCAGCACCATCTTGCAATAGGGTGTGAGTGCGGTCATTCTTGGTGGCTTGAATATCAATTTGACCATTGATGTCTAGGCTTAGACCATCTTTATTGTATAGGTTAAAAATGGCGTTGGCGTTGAATGCCATGCCCAGTGCAGAAGCTGCCAAAGCTAGCTTAGTTAGACGAAAAGTGGCTTGCTTAGTCATGATAAAATCCTTTCATAATTAAAATAAAGTTAAAAATTAGAAGCTAAATGATGCACCAACATTCACATCAAGTCGTTCCCGTTTACTAAATTCACCTTCGGCTACATAGTTGCGAGTTTTGGTGCTATTAACAGAACCATTGACGCTAAATCCTTTGTAGATTTGGTAATTCACACCCAAACCATAGCGGTCTTGTTTGACTTGATTGAATAGTTTTTCTTCAATATTTGCATTAGAGCTTGGTGTTTGCAATTCATCACGCCAAAATGCAAAATCAATCGGCTTGCTGTTTTTTGTCTTTTTGTGACCATAGCTGATGTTGGTGGTCAAACGAGGCGTGATTTCGTAGTCGATTTTTGCCCCATAAGTTTTGGTGTTGATGTCATCAATATATAGACCATTAAATCTTTGCTCTTTTTCGCCATAGTCAGCAGCGAAAGTTAGGTCGTTATATTGGGCTTTAAAGCCAGCCATATAACCTTTGCCACGAGCGGCTGCATCCCAATAAAATGGTAAATCATGACCTTTGGAGCGACTAGCACCAAGGGCAATGGTGGCATTTTTGCGTGGAGCAAGGTTGAATTCGTATTTGGCAGAAACACCATTGCTGTCATGCCAGCCTCCTGTTCTTCTGTTGCGTACATCAGCAGATTGGGAGAACATATGATAGGCGGATAAAGTCAAATCAGGAATGCCAGTATAACGACCATTGATGTTAAAACCGCTATCGTTGATGGTGTTTAGCATATTGATGCCAGTTTGACCGACAGACAAGCCATTGTTACGACCGCCCAGCGTGATACTACCCAGTTCACCCCAGCTACCAAAATCTAGGCGAGTACCCCAGTAAGCACCAAAGTTGGTCAGGCTGTCTGGGTTGGCTTGAATCAGTAGTGAGCCGCCTAAACTCATCTTTTTGGTCAGTTTTTGTTGGGTGTAAAATTCTACCAAGCCATAACCAACATTATCCAGACGATACTGCTCGTCACTGTCTTTGCGGTCTTGGTCGGCAAGCACTTGCTCTATTGTGCCATTTGCACCATAGATGCTTGGGTTGCCGTAAGTGTAGCTAAATTTGTTGGAGGTGGTGGTCAAAGTTGGCTCAACACTAACAAAGATACCAAAGCGTTTGCCATCACGGACGGCTGGCGTATCGATGAATACTGCATTGGCGGGCATTGCAGTGGCAGCCAGTAGGCACAAGGTCAATGCCTTAGGTGCGTGTTTTAGATGATATTTCATAAGAAATGCGTTCTCCTTAACAGTCAGACCAGCTTGATAATCCTTGCTAAAATAATGGCTTGGCTTGAATTATGTCGCTAATCCGAATGAATGTAACAATATTGTTAATATTCATGCTTGATTGATACAATAAATCTCGCTTATTAAAAATACTATTACACATAGAAAAAGTCAAGAGACAATATTTTATATTTTATAAAACAAATAGTTTTCATAAATTTTTTTAATTTAGGCTTGATTTTACTATTTTGTTACTATATATTAACAAACAAGACAGTGATTCAAGGAATGATTGCCAAACATTGCTTGGATTGTAAGGTTGTGATTTGGCAGAATACAAGGAGTTGTTTATGTCTAAGTTTCTAAAAATCAGTTCTGCGGCAGTGTTGTCGGTTTTGTATGCCGCACCAGCCCTAGCCAGCATCACACCACCGACCATTTATGGCGGTCTGTATCTAGATACTCGTGGTAGCGAAGATAAAGTTACCAAAACCTATTCTGACGGCACCAAGACTGTCGAAAAGACCAAATATCGCCAACAGTTGTATGACAATGGCTCTCGTATGGGTATTCGTGGCGAAGAGGCGTTAAACAACGACATTTCTGTTCAGTATCGCTTTGAGTGGCGTTCGCCGCTAGATAGCGACCAACGAGCTTTTGAGCCTCGTGATAGTTGGCTTGCAATCAAGCACAAAAAATACGGTACTTTCAAAGCAGGTCGCCTATTATCTCCTGAGCCATACATTCGCTATACTTGGGACTATCCGACTTGGGGTGCGGACGGCAACCGTTCAAATAACGCCATTCGTTATGAATCGCCAACTTTCAATGGCACGGATTTTATGATTCATTATGTGCTTGATGAAAACAAAAAAGGTGGAGAGTCCAAGACCGAATCTTTGGATACCGATGGCGTGGGTTTGCTTGTCAAGCACCAAAAAGACAACTACGCTTTGGGTGCAGCATATTTTTATGCCGATAGTCAAAAGTCGCTACATGGTGTTAAGTTCAAAGACCAACTACGCTTGACGGGCTATTATGATTTTGATAAAGCCAATCAAATCAACTTCATCTACCAAAAGAACAAGTTTAATGATGTGCATTATGGGCAAGCTGCAAAAAATAACTGGGGCTTGGGTGTTGGTGCTAGTCATAAGTTCAATGATAAAGACACCGTTTATGCCCATGTGAACCACGCAGTCAACCCATATGGCAAAGACGGCAAGTACAACTCTGTTACTGTGGCGTACGACCGAAAAATCACTGATAAATTGATTTTGGGTGCAGAGAGTACTTACTACAAAGAAACCATCAATGTACCAGCCCATGCTGATAAAGATGGTAAAGCTGTGCTGGCACACAAACAAGACACCGATAGCCTAGGCTTGATTTTGTTTAGTGCTTATCGCTTCTAATCAAAGCACAGCTTTTGGTTGTGTCATCACGCCATTTGTTAATCGCTTGGCGTGATGACTAAGATATTTTGGTTTGTTGATTGATGGCGTATTTGTGATGAGCATTGCGTGATTGATTGCACTAATAATGATAATAACAACAAGCCTAAGTAATGTGGCGTAAACCGTTTGGCATGAGATGGTTTACGCCTTTTTGATGGATTATTCCAACTGCTTCATTTGGCTGCCATTTGATAATAAAAAAAGCCAAATCCTTGTCAGGCGTTGGCTTTTTTTGACAGATTGTCTTATTTGCGGTCAGGCAAGCTGATGTTCATTTCTAAGACATCGACACTGTCTTCGTGGCGATGATTGATGTTTAAATCATCAATGCTAACACCATTGACATACTTATTGACCACCGCCAAAATTTCTCGCTTCATCTGCTCGATACGCTCGGCATTTAGGCGAGTGTTGAGGCGGTCGTGGCTTGCAACGATGACTTTTAGACGGTCTTTGGCAATATTAGCACTGTTTGAGCTGTTGTTGCCACCGAACAACGAACCCCAAAATCCTTTTTTCATCTTAGCCCCCAAATAGTCGTTGGAAGAAGCCTTTTTTCTTCACATCAAGATGACGCAAAGGCACTTCTTCGCCCAAGAATCTGGCAACGATGTCCTCATAGCATTGACCTGCTGCTGAGTCTGTGAAATGAATCACAGGCTGACCTTGGTTTGACGCTTCTAGGACGGCATTACTTTCTGGAATGATACCAATGAGTGGCACTCGTAAGATTTCGTCAGCGATGGTGTGATAATCCATCATCTCGCCTTCTGAGGCTCGTTGTGGGTTGTAGCGAGTGATGACCAAGTGTTCTTTGACGCTGCTGCCTTCCTCAACTTTTTTGGTGCGACTTTGCAAAATACCAATGATACGGTCTGAATCTCGTACCGATGATACTTCTGGGTTGGTTACAATCAAGGCTTCATCAGCGTGATACATGGCAAGCTGAGCACCACGCTCAATACCTGCTGGACTGTCGCAGATGATGTAATCAAACGCCATATCCTCTGACAGTTCTTTCATGACTTTGGCAACGCCGTCATCGGTCAAAGCGTCTTTGTCACGAGTTTGTGAGGCTGGCAAAATGTACAGATTGTCATACTGCTTGTCTTTGACTAAGGCTTGTGCCAATTTGGCATTACCGCTAATCACATCAACAAAATCGTACACGATGCGGTTTTCGCAGCCCATGATTAAGTCTAGGTTACGCAAGCCCACATCGAAGTCGATGATGACAGTTTTAAAGCCACGCTTGGCAAGACCTGCACCAAAAGATGCACTGGTGGTGGTTTTGCCAACACCGCCTTTGCCCGAAGTTACAACGATAATTTTTGCCACAACGGCACTCCTTAAAATTCAAAAAATCCATCAGCCAAAACTGATGCTAAAAAATCCTTTCTAGCATAGCATATTTAGCGATTGCCATCAATCAAATGATGATGGCGGTAGAATTTTTTCTTGATGATTGTTCAATAAATAGACGATTCTTACAGTTGTTTGAGTAGTGTGAAAATCAGCCCATTTTCTTCATCATAAGTGACCTGTACAGGCTGGTCAATCATCTCAGCAGGAATGGCATCTCTTAGGCAAAAAGTGCCAGCGACCGACACCAAAGAGGGGTTGAATTTTTGGCAAAAAATTCTGGCGTTTTTATCGCCTGTTGCTCCTGCCACCAAGCGACCTAAGCCACGCCCATAGATATGCAGGCTGTTATCGGTGATGGCTTCTGCACCATCATTGACACCACCGATGATGGTCAAATCGCCACCCAGATGTTGTAGGCTTTGACCTGAACGAAGCATCTGGGTATGAATGCCACTGGCAAGTTTGATGCTGTGGTCTTGGGCGGTGATGAGTGTGGTACTTTGGGTGCTGGTTGCCACAGCTTGCACAGGGGCATCTACCACCTCTGGGGTCTTGTCATTTGGCTGGTTGGCAGGCGGTGCAGGCTCAGACTGTGGAGCAGGCGTGCTGGGTTTATCGGTATTAGGCAAGCGTTCGATGCGTTTGCCATCAGCAGGAAAAATTGCCAATTTAAGCTCTTTGGCTTGGTCATTGAGTACACCGCTGACCACGCCAATGGGCTGAACATTCATCGACCACAGCATATCAATGAGCGTATCTAATTCAAGCTCAACTTCACTGTCGATGACGATGGGCAACTCATTGCTGATGGGATTGTTATCCAGCATCTGTTGGAGCTGATTTTTGATGTCAATTAGGTTATTTTCGTAGATTTTTAGACGGCTAAATGTCAGCATTTTGCCGTACAGTTTGATGGTTTGGCTCATAGAATCATCGCTTATGTGTATCAAATGGTGAGTCGTCCAATTTTTCTGGCATCAGATGGGCAGGGTAATCATCATCTGATGACCTCAAAACTCTTTGATTGTCATGCTTAGATTGTAGCATTTTTTTGACGATGAAAAAACCACCCAATCATGAAGATTGAATGGTTTGTTTGTATGACGGGTTATTTATAGTGGTAATTGTTGGCTATGTTTCCATTGCTGGTTTTTGACTTGCTCTTCAAAAGTACTGATGGCATCTTCGACCACTTCGCTGACCAGATGCTGCACTTCTGGGCGAGAGGTGTCAATGTTTGCCACACCGTGTGCGATGGAGGTCATCAGACCATCTAGCGTCTCATCGTGGAAGAGGTGGGCGTTGATGGCTTGGGTTACGCTGGTGCCGATGTGCTTGCCGACATTGGTGATTTGCGACTCAATCATGCCACCAGCAATGGGAATCAGTTTAAGATAGCGGCGTAACTCTGGCGTTTCGCTTAGGGCATTTTCGACCGCTTTGCCGATGTCTTGGGCAAGTTTTTCACCTTCATCTGCCAGTAATGCTGCTTGCAGGCGAGGGGTCAGCTCGTTGCGAAGTAGGCTGAGTATGGCAGATTCGATGGCTTGGCGATTTTGGCTGATGGTGCGATGAATCATCTGCCCATGTGAGCCAGAACGACCAAGCTGTTCTCTAAGATTGTCGATGGCAGTCAAAATCACACGGTCGGACAATTCTTCTAAGATGACATGATAATAAAATTTGGCTGAATTTAACCAGCGAGTTGGAATGATTTGAATGCCCATGCGATGCAGTCGTCTGATGATGACCGCCGCTCGTAGTAGTCGCAAGGCACGCAAGACCGGAAAACAGCCCAAAACTTCATACCAATGCACAAATGGAAAGAAAAACCAGCGATAATAGGTGCGTTTGATGATGGCAAGTAGCCAACGCACTAATAAATCAGTTATCCAAAACAAGGTAAAAAATCCGCCAATGGTGGCGATGATGGTGTGATGATTGGTGGCATAATTCTCCAAAAATACCCCAAAACCCAGCCATGTCGAGATGTACTGCATGAAAGCACTCATCAAAATGCTGTCGGTGGCAATCAATATCAAATCCACCACCAGCAAGCACAGCGTCAAAATATCATAAGCTAGCTTTAATGCACTGGCGTTTTGTTCTGAATGTGTGTTACCATAAAATGGAATGACATCTTCGGGCAATTCGTGATTTTTTGGGACATCTAGGTCTTCTAGGGTTGGGGTTTGGCGTTCTTTATTCATCGCACGCTCCTAAGCGTTGATACCAAAATCAGCCAGCATTTGACTGATTTTGACATCTTTTTGTTGCCATAGTTCATCAAGCCAAGCAAATAGCTGTGCTTTGACGGCAGGATTGTGTTCGTATTCGCCCTGTTTTAGAGCTTCAAACAGTGATTGTGGCGGGGTGATTTGGCGAATATCTACGCCCAGTCGTGTGATTTTGCCTTGCCATAGGTCGCTGTATTCTGGTGTGCCGTCAGGATAGACGATGGTCATGTCCAAAATACCGTCAATCTGCTCGCCTAGGCTTGCAATCGCCAACGCAAAACCACCCGCTTTTGGTTTGAGCAGATGCTGATAGGGCGATTGCTGCTGCTGATGTTTGGCAGGCGTGAGGCGAGTGCCTTCTAGATAGTTGAGCAGTACAAAAGGCTTATCTTCTAGCAAGCGACAGGCACGCAAGGCTTCGTCCAAGTCTCGATGGGCAAGGGCAGGATTTTTGGCGATGGCTTCCTTAGAATGGCGTTTCATCATCGGAAAATCTAAAAAATAAAAAGTCTGCCCAATGATGGGAATGTACAGCAATTCGTGCTTGGCAAAAAATCGAGTAATCGGCAGTTTATTTTCGCTGATGTATTGAATAATACTGGTATCCACCCATGATTTATGATTGCAAATCAGCAGATACTTGCCTTGTGGATTAAGGTTGTCAGGTAGGGTAATTCGCCAATCTTTGGCTGGTAGCATTTTATCAATCAGACGATTGTTGGTGTTAATCCAATGATTGGCGATGTTGATGACGGTTTGGTCGGCGGTTTTGGATTTGGTCAGCATTTTTAATGCCCCAGCCGTCAGTACAGGCACACCAACCACCAGACTGTTAGCGGCAATCGCACCTGTGTTGGCAAGCAAAGACAGCTTTTGGGCGAGTTTTGGTGTTTTTTCATGCAGTTTTTGCACAAATGAAAAAGTTCGGCGGTCGTTTTGCATAATTATCCTAGCATCATGTGGCGTGTTGTATTATTTTAGGACAACACCATTTTGGTTTACAGTCGTTTATTTTAACAAAAAATACTGGCAAAATGCTCAAATTATTGTCGTCAAAATGTCAAGTTGAGCGAAGTTTGCTTGGGATTTTAAATTTTTGAAACAATATTTTGCCAAAATTATCTGTTATCTTGGATTGGTTTGGGTGTGCTGATGTGCTGCTTTTTCAAGAAATGAACGACATCATCAGATAAATGAAGTCATATAAAACATACCATTTAGATACAGTTGTACTACAAATGGGCAAGAATTTTGGTGCATAATAGACCGCAAGTCGGTAAGCGTTCAAACTTACCAAATCATCACGGGAACACATTCCCATTTCATCTCAAAATAAGGAGATAATAATGAAAGCTGTAAAATTCTTAGGTGTGTCTGTTTTGGCTTCTAGCATGGCGTTGGCAGGTTGTGCCAATACTGGTACTGGTGCTAGCGTTGGTGCAGGTTTTGGCAATATCAATAAAGCGGTACTTGGCACGATTGCTGGTGCAGCGGCTGGTGCAGCCATCTCTAAGGCAACTGGTGGCGAAAAAACAGGTCGTGATGCTGCAATTGGTGCGGTTATCGGTGGTGCAGCTGGTGCATACATGCAACGCCAAGCCAAACAAATCCAAACCCAAATGCAAGGCACTGGCGTGAAGGTTGAACAAAACCCAACCACAGGCGACATCAATCTTGTGATGCCAGGTAACATCACTTTTGCTTATGATGATGCAACTTTAAACCCAGCGTTCACAGGCAGCCTAAACCAATTGGCTCAAACAATGAAACAATATGACAAGACCACCATCGTGGTTGCTGGTCATACTGACGCTAACGGTTCTGATGCTTATAACTATCGTCTGTCAGAACAGCGTGCCGCTTCTGTGCGTAACTATTTGGTTGTACAAGGTGTTGATGCCAGTCGTATCCAAACAGTTGGCTATGGTAAAACACAGCCTATCGCCAGCAATGCGACTGACGCAGGTCGTGCCCAAAACCGCCGTGTTGAGCTAACAATCCAAACACCACAAAATATGTAAGTGTTGGTCGATAAGACAAAACGAGCCAAGTGATTGGCTCGTTTTTCTTTTTTTGAATGATATACCAAACAGTCATGGTGCGATATAATGGTTTGGCATTTTAAAGAAAAGTTGGTCGATGGTGGTGTGTGTTTTTTAACAAAGATGATGTGACAGTCTTGACGCAGTTGCATGAACGACTTGCCAAGCAAGGCATGACGCTTGTGATTCAGACCAAAGCGGTCAAAAACATCAATTTTCGTGTTAAGCTGGGCTATTTGTATGTCAGTACGCCAAAAAGTATCAGTCGGCTTGTCGTGGCACAGGCGATTGCCAAGCGTTATGATTGGGCGGTGTCAGCACATCAAAGACTGCTGGCACGACAGCAGATGGTCAAGCCAACTTTGTGGGGAGAGCCGCTGGTGATTGACGAATGGCTAAATCAAGCAGGGCTTAGTCAGCAGGAGCGACTGTCTTTTGGGCAATTAAGTCAAGAAGAGCAGGTGGAGTGGATTTATCGAGCTGAAATTCAGCAAGCCCTGCCTTCAATCAGCCAGCGATGGCAGATGGTTGTTGGCAAGTCAGCCAGTGCGTTCGTCATCAAAAATATGCGTAGTCGCTGGGGGAGTTGTCAGGTTGTTACTGCCAAAATTGCCTTATCCAGTCGGCTGGCAGCCTATCCACGCCAATGCTTAGAATATGTCGTGGTGCATGAATTATGCCATTTGCATCATGCCAATCATGGATCTTTGTTTTGGGAGAGTGTCAAACAAGCCATGCCAGATTATCAGCATTGGCACAGCTTGCTTCGTGGACAGGCGTTATGATAGGCTGCTTAATGCTTGTTTAAAGGCTTCACTGAGCAATTTGACATCATTGACACGAGCATAATTGAGGCGAGTGATGAATGCCAGACGGCGGTGTGGGCCAGGTTCAGCCAGTGGCACAGCGTGGATTTGTTGATTGCTGGCAAATTGGTCTAGTGCCATTTTTGGTACTAGGGTTGTTCCCATGCCTGCCAGACTCATTTGAATCAATGTATTGAGACTGGCGTCTGAAAAGCTTGATTTGATTTGGTTTTTGTTCAATGAACAAACAGATAAAGTCTGGTCGGTCAAACAATGACCCTCGCCAAGCAACAGCAGATTGCTTTGTGATAGAGCATCGCCAGTGATGGCGTTGTGCGTGCCATTTTGGGCAGGCTGTGGCAAAATCGCATAAAAATCTTCTGCCCAAAATTCAAAGGCGTGCAGACCCTCCACCGCATAAGGCAGGGCAATGATGGCGGTGTCGATATGCCCATAACGCACCTGATCGATGAGTCGCTCGGTTTTTTGTTCGATGACTGACAATTCAAAGGCGGGGAATTTTTCTTTGAGTGTTGGCAATACTTTTGGCAATAAAAAAGGGGCGACGGTCGGAATGATGCCGATGGTCATTGGATAAGTCAATGGTGTCTGATGGCTTTGGGCTCGGGTAATCAAATCATTGATGTCGCTAAAAATATTCTGAGCTCTTTCTAGTAGCTCCTCGCCAATGGGCGTGATGAGTACTTGTTTGTTATTGCGTTCAAAAATCTGGGTATTAAGCTGTTTTTCTAGTTCAGCAATGCCCAGACTTAGGGCGGACTGAGAAATATTGCATTCTTCGGCGGCTCGTTTAAAATGGCGATGCTTGGCAACAGCAAGAGCGAATTCTAACTGGCGTAAAGTAATCATAAAAAATCCTATTTTTCCATTTCATCATCAATGATATAGATTATAAATCATTCTGCTGATTTTTGATAATAAATTTTGAGATTTTGCTGGATATTGATGAATTTTTTTGGATTTGGTGTGTATTTTTTGATAAAAAGACATATTCAAGCATGGCTAAGTTTGATAAAATAAAACAGCAGATTTGTATTTTTTAATCATAAAATTAAATCATCACTGTCTGCATTATCGTCTTTTTACCGCAAAAAATAGGAGTGAATTATGGCGGCAATCATCAATCAGCATATTCCAGAATTTTCGACCCAAGCGTATGTTAATGGCGAATTTAAAACCATTACAACCGCTGATGTCAAGGGAAAGTGGGCGATTTTTCTATTTTATCCACACGATTTTACCTTTGTTTGCCCAACCGAGCTTGAAGACATGGCTGAGCATTATGAAGAGCTAAAAGGCTTGGGTGTTGAGGTGTATGCAGTATCAACAGATACGCATTTTGTGCATAAAGCATGGCATGACACTTCGCCTGCGATTGCCAAAGTCAATTATCCAATGCTAGGCGATGGCACAGGCGAGATTACTCGTGGTTTTAATGTGATGATTGAGGGTGAGCATGCAGCATTGCGTGGCACTTTCTTGGTTGACCCAGATGGTCTAATCAAAGTGGCAGAGATTCACGATTTGGGCATTGGTCGTTCTGCCAAAGACATGGTTCGCAAGGTAAAAGCGGCTCAATATGTGCGTGAGAATGATGGCGAGGTCTGCCCAGCTGCTTGGGAGCAAGGTCAAGAAACCCTAAAACCAAGCCTTGACTTGGTGGGCAAAATCTAATCTGCTAAGATGATGATTAAAAAACCCCAAATCAATTTTGGGGTTTTTTGATGACGAGCAAATTAGGCTTTGCTTTCTAGATAGGCTTTTAGTTCGTCTTTTAGATGTAGTTTTTTGTGTTTCATTTCGTCGATTTCGCTGGCACGACTGACAGAAGCAACTGGGTCATTTTCTAGCTTTTCGATTTCGGTGTCCAACTCATTGTGTTCGTTGAATAGTTTTAGAAAGTGTGCATCGCCTTCTGTTTTTAGTTGAGTCATTAGCTCTCTGTATTCTGGCAACATAATGTTCTCCTAATCATGTGAATGTGGAAAAAAATTTCCAAGTCGGTCAAAATAACCTTGGCTTTATATTATCAAGAATGGCAAATATTATCAAGCCATCGCAGATGAAATCCCATGCAAAATCATCAAATGTCATGCTGTATTGATGATAAATTTGGGAAATTGGTTAATTTGGGTTATAATAATTTTTTCAATAAATCTTATCAAGTAACAGGTAGGTGTGTCATGCTAGACCAAAATTTATTAGAGGCTGTCAGAAGTTATAGTGAAAAAATGACCCGTCCCATTCAGATGATTATTGGGCAGGGGGAGCATCATAAGCGTGGCGAATTGATTGATTTTTTGCAAAAACTTGCCAGCACCAGCGATAAGATTATCTTTGATGAATCGCACCGTGATGAGCATTTATCGCCGATGAGTTTTAAGATTGCTACACAAGGGCAGGATACAGGCATTGTGTTTAGCGGTATTCCAGGTGGGCATGAGTTTAGCTCGTTGATTTTGGCGATTTTGCAAGCAGGTGGACATACGCTCAAATTGGACGATGACATTCAGGCGTTAATCAAAAGCATTCAGACGCCTTTGCATTTTGAGACCTTTGTGTCACTGTCTTGCCATAACTGCCCTGATGTGGTGCAGGCATTAAACCAGTTTGCTTTGCTTAATGACAACATTAGCAGTCAGATGATTGATGGCGGCGTGTTCCCAGAGTTGGTGGAAAAGCATTCTATTCAGGGTGTGCCAGCGGTGTTTTTAAATGGTCAGCCATTTGCTAATGGTAAAATTGATACCGCCAAATTGATTGAAAAATTACAAGAACATTATCCACAACTATTAAATACCGTTGATGAGAGTTTGCCAGTCCAAGATGTCACCGTTATCGGTGGTGGTCCAGCAGGCAGTGCGGCGGCAATTTATACTGCTCGTAAGGGATTGCGTGTGGCGATGGTTGCTGACCGTATTGGCGGTCAGGTCAAAGACACCCAAGACATCGAAAATCTCATCTCAGTACCCTTGACCAATGGCAATACGCTGGCAGCCAATCTGGCAACCCACATCAAGTCGTATGACATTACTGTCAAAGAACATGTGCGTGTCAGCCAAATCGATGAGGTGCAAGGCGGTTATCAAATCACGCTAAATACAGGGGCAAGTTGGACAAGTCGCACCGTGATTGTGGCGACGGGAGCGAATTGGCGTAAACTTGGTGTCAAGGGAGAAGATGAATACATTGGCAATGGTGTGGCGTATTGCCCACATTGTGATGGGCCGTTTTTTAAGGGTAAGCCTGTGGCGGTGATTGGCGGTGGTAATTCTGGTATTGAAGCAGCACTTGATTTGTCAGGCATTGTCAATCATGTGACTGTATTAGAATTTGGCGAGTCCTTGCGTGCTGACCAAGTGCTGATTGACAAAGCGATGACCACCAAAAATATTGACATCATCAAGATGGCAGCGACACAAGAAATTCTTGCTACCGATGGCAAGGTGAGTGGATTGATTTATCAAGATCGCAGCACTGGCGAACAAAAAACCTTGCCATTGTCTGCGGTGTTTGTGCAGATTGGACTGGTGCCAAATGCTGATGTTGTCAAATCTGTGGTGGCAACCAATGCACAAGGCGAAATCATCATCGATGAAAAATGCCGTACCAACAAAGCAGGGATTTTTGCTTGTGGTGATGTGACGACAGTACCATTTAAACAAATCAATATCGCCATGGGCGAAGGTTCAAAAGCAGGGCTGGCTGCCTTTGAATATTTGATGATGAGTCATTGATTGAGCAGCATTGAGCGATAAAAAAAGCGTGCCATTTAGGTACGCTTTTTTTATGATGTGCTTGCTTACATATTGGGGTAGTTTGGACCACCACCACCTTCTGGCGTGACCCAAGTGATGTTTTGTGATGGGTCTTTGATGTCGCAAGTTTTGCAATGCACACAGTTTTGGGCATTGATGACAAAGGTGGGTTCTTGACCTTCTTTTTGGACAATTTCGTATACCCCAGCAGGACAATAACGCTGAGCAGGCTCGGCATAGAGTGGTAGATTGGTGCTGATGGGGACTGTGTTGTCGGTCAATCGCAGATGGCAAGGTTGGTCTTCGGCGTGGTTGGTATTAGAAATAAACACGCTAGAAAGTTTATCAAAAGTCAATTTGCCATCTGGTTTAGGATAGTTGGGTCGATAAGCATAATCTGCCTTGTCAAGCTGGCTATGGTCAGGCGTGGTGTCATTGATGGTTAGCGGCATTTTGCCACCAAGTAGGTTTTGTTCGACAAAAGTAAACGCACCGCCCAGCCATGACCCCATGCGGTGCATCGCAGGCGAGAAGTTGCGTGCCTGATGAGCCTCTTCAAACAACCAAGAATTTTTGAATGCTTGTTCGTATTCTGCCACCTCATCGCCACTTCGACCTTGTTTGATGGCATCAAAAATGCTTTCGGCTGCCAGCATGCCTGATTTCATTGCGGTGTGCGTGCCTTTGATTTTGGCAGGATTGAGAAAGCCTGCATCATCGCCAACCAAGACACCACCAGCAAAGCTAAGTTTTGGCAGGCTGTTTAGACCGCCTTTGGTCAAGGCTCTTGCACCATAAGACAGGCGTTTACCACCTTCTAGGATTGGGCGAATGAGTGGGTGTAGTTTGAGGCGTTGCAGTTCGTCAAAGGGTGACAGATGGGGATTGTGATAAGATAAATCCACCACTAAACCAAAGCTGACCTGATTATTTTCTGCAAAGTACAAGAACCAGCCGCCTGTACTGCCAGTTTCCGATAATGGCCAACCAGAACCGTGCAAAATCACACCTTCTTCGTGCTTGTCAGCGTCAATCTCCCACAGCTCTTTGAGTCCAATGCCATAATGTTGTGGGTCTTTGTCTTTATCCAAATGAAAACGGCTGATTAGGCGTTTGCCCAGATGTCCACGACAACCTTCGGCAAAGATGGTGTATTTGGCAATCAGCTCATAACCTGCCTCAAACGATGATTTTGGCTCGCCTTTGGCATTGACACCCATGTCGCCTGTTACGATACCACGCACCGAGCCATCTTCGTGGTATAAGATGTCGCTGGCACTAAAACCTGCAAACATCATGACTTCCAGCTCTTCTGCCTGCTGAGCAAGCCAACGCACCACATTGCCCAAAGAGACGATGTAGTTGCCTTTGTTGTGCATACTGGCTGGCACGATGGCATCAGGCAAGCGAGTGCTGCGAGTGTCACTGCCTAGCATATAGACTCGGTCTTCTTTGGCGGCGACTGTGATGGGTGCACCTTTATTTTGCCAATCAGGAATCAACTCGTCCAAAGCACGAGTTTCCATAATCGCACCAGAGAGTGTATGAGCCCCAAATTCTGAGCCTTTTTCGATGACGCAAACGGTAAACTCGTCCATGCCAGCGGCAATGGCAAGCTGACGCAAGCGAATGGCTGCTGATAATCCAGCAGGACCACCGCCAACGATGACGACATCAAATTCCATAGATTCTCGTTCGATTTGCATAAAAAGATTCCTTAATATCAATATGGCTGGCTAACCATCAGGATTAGCGTGCTAGATATGTCTATTTTAGCAATCTTATGCAATTAGGCAAGTTAATTTATTGACTTTATGTGATTGATTTGGGTAAAAGCGATAAATTGACGGCATTTGCTCACGATTTTTTACCATTGTTTTGCAAAAATGGTTTTTTTATCCATCAAATTGTCTTATTTAATTTATGTATTAACCTTTGGTATTTTGGCGGTTTTGTGGTGTTTATGGCGTGCTGTATGGGCTTTATGCTGTGGTTTGTGCCTAGCCTTGATGAAATTGCAAGCAGACGAGTGGAACTAGACCACCTAACCGCCAAAATTGAGAAAGCCCAAAACCTGCAATGCCTACAAACCAGTCATTGCGATAAGCGGTTATGCGTAAAAGTCATTGAAAGCAAATGCAATTATGGCAGTAAGGGCGATAGGTATTGCGTGGCGGAGTTGAAGTAATTAAAAACCCATTATTGATTTCAACAATAATGGGTTTAATTTTCTAAGAAAAGTTTTCTTGTAAGGCATTGGCAACAAAATCAATGCAACTTTGTGGGTCATCAAATACCTTTTCATCCAAATCTACAGAATGAGAATGGGTGTCTAGCACATAAAAACTTTCATCAGGCTTATTATCAGAAAAAGAACATTCCAAAGAAAATGAATCCAATCTGAATAATTGCCCCCTAAATCCATTACTGGATTTAAGTACTTCAAGCCTATAAACCAAACCATCATCATCTGTATCAATTACATCAAAAACAACGGTTCTGACTACTTCTTCATAGCCTATTGGCATTTAAAACTCCTTAAATTCTTTTACCGCAATCACAATGACGAGCATAAGTGCCTCTTGGAGCTTTGCTCGTTGCATTCTTTTTCGCAGCCGTACAAGCCAGTGCTTTAGTTTTTCCTGTACCTGTACCTGTTACCCATTGTGGTGGATTGGCAGGAGCAATACTTTTATCATGCACAATAACTGCACATTTTGCAGTATCTGTATAAGTTTTGGCTTGGGCTACTGCTGGAAATAATATCATATTAAGTAAAGCTGTTGAAACAATTAATGTTTTCTTGAGCATAGTCTTACCCCTTCTAAAATTAAACAATTCACTTATTCTACATTGATATATTTTTAAAATCAACTGAAATAAGATTTACTTTCACCACCCAAACAACTCATAAAACTTACCAATGAATTTAGGGTCTTTATGGGCTACTCTTTGCTCTCATGCCTCCTTGAACCACTTTGAAAAAAATACTGTTATCAAAACTCTTGGCAACTTCATCAAGGGCCTGCCCTTGGTATTGCTCATCTAGGCTCTCAGGCATTTTAAATGAGTGTTTTTCTTCGCTGTTCGGCTCGCTCTTTCTCTTGGCGTTCCTGTTCGTCTTTGGCTAGTTTTTAGCCTGTTTTTTTAGGTCGGTGTTTTCGTTTATTTGATGGCTAAGTCTAAAACGCTTAAAATCTCTCATACAAGTGCATTTGCTCGGTGCGGTACATTCAGCCAAATCATCAAGAATTACCGTCAGAATATGATAAAATAATGCTAAAATAAATCAGTGGTGCTAAAATACACACAAAAATATCAGCCAAACGAGCAATGATTATGACGACCCAACCTGTCTTTGATAGCCATCATTCATCAAATTTAGCACCGATTGGTGTGTTTGATTCTGGCGTGGGCGGTCTATCGGTCTTGCGTCATTTGGCGGCGTTGATGCCGTATGAAAGCTATATTTATTATGCCGATACCAAAAATGTTCCCTATGGTAACAAATCTGCCGATGAGATTTTGTTACTGACTTTACAGGCGGTGGATTGGCTGTGTAAAAAGGGCTGTAAATTGGTCGTCATTGCCTGTAATAGTGCCTCAGCTCACGCCTTGTCCGCCCTACGAGAGCGTTGCCATGTGCCGATTGTTGGGCTGGTGCCTGCGGTCAAGCCAGCCTGCCAAATCACTCAAACAGGACAAATAGCGGTGCTTGCCACGCAGGCAACATTACAAGGCAGGCTACTGACCCAAGTGATTGACGAGGTGGCGACACCAAATGGTATTACAGTATATAAGCACTTTGAACCAATGCTTGTGCCGTGGGTGGAGCAGGGAATGCCCATCACACATCAGGTGGCAGATTTACTGATTGAGCAAACCAAAAAATGGCAACAGATGGGCGTTGATGTCATCGTGCTAGGCTGTACGCATTATCCGTTTTTTAGGGAGTTTTTGCAGGCGTGGATTGATGAGCAGGGCATTGAGATGACTTTGATTGATTCTGGGGTTGCCATCGCCAAGCGAGTGCAGTCGTTGTTGGAATTGTTTAAAATCGCCCAAAATGATACGAACACTGCCAGCACGCAGGTGCAGTTTTATGCGTCAGATTTGACCGACAGCGTACGAGCAACTGCCAATAGATTGGCGGGTATGCCTGTGTCATTTTTGATGGAGTGAGCGATTTGGCACAAACAGCCTAAGCAAAATCATAGCGGACAATCCACCAGAAATACAGGGGGTAAGGATAAATAAGAGTTCTTTGATGGTGATTAAAATCTCTTCAAAAAATAAATAGTGCACCAATAAGACCATGGGCAAACTGACCAAAAATCCGATGATAAAGACTGACAAATACTCGCTTACTGCCACAAGAGTGAAGCGTTTTTTGGTAATGATGATGCCTGTGATGACTGCTGGAATCAGACCGATAAATGCCCCAGTAATGCCGAATAAGCCAACGCCACCAAGCAATGATTGAGCGATGATGGCGACATCAAGTGATTGTAATGACAAGGATTGCCAGTCTTCTGCCGACAGACTAAATAATATCATCAGTCCTGCGGTCAAGATACCGCCTAATGCACCGCCAAATAATAAAAAAGCATATAAAATTTGTTCTTTTGGATACTCGTGCAAGCTGGCAGCTCGTTTAAAGGCAAATAACAATGCGGCACTTATTATTAAAACAATCAGTCCCAAATCCACAGAATAATCAGCAATCATCTAAGACATACCAAACACAGCCACCATACCCCAAACGGTAAGCAGTACACCAGATGCCGCCATTATCCCTGCCAATACATCATCAATCAAAATACCAAATCCACCCGAGACATTTTTATCCACCCATTTAATCGGAAATGGTTTAATAATGTCAAAAAAGCGAAATAGGGCAAAAGGCGGTAGAAAAGCCAATATGGTTGCAAAGATGGTCATGACAGGATTGGCAATCAATGCTCCAACCCCAAGCCAAATGAGTTCATGCATGTCTTGACCGTTGAAAATAAAATAGGAATAGGGCAATAATGCAATCCACATTCCCACCCATTCATCAAACACAATATGTGGGTCATCGTGAACATTCATCAAATCCGAAGTCTTACCACAAATATAACTACCAATTAAACAGCCAATAATGGTAATAATCAAAAACCCCCAAAACCCCAATAATAACATTGGCATAGCAATAACAAGTCCACCCACCGTTCCCCAAGTACCAGGGGCTTTTTTGGGCAGACCAGAACCAAGCCCAATGCCTAGCCAATACACACATCTTTCAAAGGCGGTGGCGGTGGGTGGGCAAGGCGGACACAGGTTGGATTTATAAATATCGGGTTTGTGGTTAGTCATAACAATTTTACTTATATTTCTATCAATAAATTAATCAAAATTTTGCATAATATAACGCAATCTTCCAATTACCTTTAAATTATTTAAATGCTCGCCAAAAACTTCAATATTTTGGTATTTTGGATTATCTGCAATTAAAATAATTTTATCTAATAAAATCTGCACTCGCCTAACAACTAGTCTGGAATTGATACTTAAAAGATAGATTTTACCATCTTGTAATTTATTATCGGACAAATCAGCAAGCATAATACCCTTGCCATTTAGAGTTGGTTTCATTGTTTCGCCACTATAAGGAAAAAAGGCACAATTTTCAACTTGCACGCCCAATTCGTCAGCCAATTCTTTGCTAATAGGTAGAAATTCGGTTGGATTACCTTTCTTCTTTTCAAAATCAGAATAGGTGTTACCAAAAATTAAATGCGATGGAATTTCATTCATTGCCTTTCGCTCTCAAATTATTTAACAAAATTTCTTTTATAAAGTATATGATTTTTAATATTGCTTAATGCGTCATTTTCGTCCCAAATTTGTAATTCCCAAGGGTAATAAAAATTACTAGAATTTTTAAAATAAATATGGATACCAACATAACCATCAACATCTCTTAAATACCAATTTTTAAGACTGTATTTGTCTTTGTAATTGTCCAATTTTTCCAAAATAATGGCAATATCATCAGACGGCAAAACAATTCTTGCCCCAAAAATGTCATTTAAAATATTATTGGTTGGGTATTGATTTTGACGATTTAAATAACGCTCAATTTTATCTTGAATGCTTTCAGAAGTTTTGACACGATAATAAAAGTTAATATCTTTGGTGTCAGAAAATAACAAATAATCGTTAATCGCTTCGTGTAAATTGAGCCGATAAGAGAAAATATGTTCTGTTGGAATATTTTTTAAGCTACGGCTTAAATTGATTTTTTCCACTTTTCCTGTTTCAAAATAATCTGACGAATATTTGGCGTGAATTAAGTTAATTTCACGGATTAGGCGTTCGGTTTTTTCTATGTTATCAGTTTGTAAGCTCATCAAAAATGCTCCCAACCTTTAATCTCAAAATCCAATATTTGATTTTGATAATAAATTTCCACCCCTTGTTTTTCTACAATTTCGCCAATGGGGTAAATTAAATTAGGATAAAGCATATTAAATTCATCAAATTTATCTTTTGATATTGTAAAACAAAGTTGATAATCATCGCCACCATTTAAAATATGCTGATATTTTTTATCAAACGGCAAAGCATTTAATTCATCAGCACAAGGGATATTGTCCAAATACAGCTTTGCTCCCATACCGCTATTTTTTAAAATATGCCCCAAATCTTGCCCCAAGCCGTCCGAAATGTCAATCATGCTGTGGGCATAGTCAATTAACTTTTGTCCCAAATCAATTTGTGGCGTTGGGTATTGTAGGGCGGTGCATAATGTGGGCGATAAATCATTTAAGGAGTTAGAATGTTTGCAATGTCCATTTTCGCCCAAAATATGATTTAATGCCAAACTTGCCGAGCCAATATTGCCACTGACACAAATCACATCGCCGATTTTGGCATTATTTCTTTTTATGCTTTTGCCTTTTTTAATAAAGCCAAGTGCGGTAATAGAAATGGTCAGAATATCCGACTTTGTGGTATCGCCCCCGATTAACTCCACATTAAACTTTTGGCAAATATCGCTAATACCACGACTAAATTCTTTTAACCACTCATTATCATTATTTGGTAAAGATAATCCCAATAAAATTGCATAAGGCGTTGCTCCCATACTTGCCAAATCCGATAAATTCACCGCTACCGATTTAAACCCGATGGCGTGTGGGTCGGTCTCAAACACAAAATGCCGTCCTGCCACCAGCGTATCGACACAGCTGATGAGTTCACAATCAGAAGGAATGGCACTTACCGCACAATCATCGCCAATGCCCAACATGGTGTTTTTGTGTTTGGCGGTGGCGTGTTTAAAATGGGTGTGGATTAAAGAAAATTCGCTCATAGATTCCTTTTAAGTCAAAAATATGTCAGTCCAATGCAAAGCCTGCTTAGCCTTACCTACTTGCTTTCCTTGACGGTTAATTTTAAATTCTTTGCCGTCTTTTTCTACATTTGCCAAATCAGTTTCTTCATCAAAATAACTGGCATAGTCAAATTGTGGTTCAATCATTATATGACCTGCTTTATCTATAAAGCCAATTTTTTCATCAATGATGATTTGGGCGACACCACGCAAAAAATATTTGGCTTCATAGTCCGCCCAGCCAATCATCACTTTGTCAGTTTTGTCAATAAAGGCAGTCTTGCCATCTTTCATCACTGATGCCAAGTCTTCACTGAATGAGTCAGCATCATCATAAATAAAATCGATGACTGTTTGATTTTGAGCATCAATATAGCCATATTTGTCATCTTTTCGGGCGTAACTTAATCCTTGTGAAAAATAACCCGCATCGTCATATCGACAATCAATCACAATTTGCCCATTTCTATCAAGATAGCCATACTTGTCGCCTTGACGAATGCGTGCTAGGTCTTCGATGAAATCATCAATCCCATCAAATACAAAATCCGTCAATAAGCCATTGTCGATATGAAACAAGGCAAATTTGTCAAATAACTTAACTTTGGTACGATTGTCTTCAATGTAGCCAATATAATGATAAGCAGGACTTATGGCGTGACCTTGTTGATTTAATATGTACCACTCATCGTTTAAAATGGCACGAAACAAACCATTTTCAGGTGGCAAAATATCATCATACATCACCGATGTGATGGGGCTGTTATTCTTATCAACCAGTCCAAACTTTTTATTCTTTTTGATTAAAAAGATGTCATCATCGTATTGCTGACGATGGTTAGCATGATGTTTTTGTGCCATTTAGCCTCTTTTATAGAAAAATACGCCATTTTGCAATAGCGTATTTTGGTTTATTGTCAGTTCTTATTTTGTAGATTTTTGAGCTTTGTTGGCTTGATATTCAAGCTCTCGTGTCTGCTTGGCATATCTGTCCAACACCGCATTGATGAACTTATGGGCATCGGTTGCCCCAAAGTGAGTGTTTAGTTGCATCGCTTCATCAAGCACCACTTTGTAAGGGATATGCAGACTGTATTTGAGTTCATAAGCACCGATAAGTAGTACCGCTTTTTCGATGGGGTCTAGACGGTCAAAACTACGGTCGATGTGTTGTGCCAACTCCATCACCAATTCATCAGCTTTTTCGGGAATGCGACGCATCATTTCGTGATAATAGCCTAGATGTACCGTATGCATGGCATTATCTGCACGAGTGCGAGCAGCGATGGTGTGCGGTTCGTTACCACCCATCAGATGGCGGTCGATTTTGGCAAAACGATGGTCGGTCAAAAGCCACTCATATAGACCTTGTAGGGCAAAACGGCGAGCTTTGCGAACAGCAGTGTGGGTGGTCTTATAGCCTGTTTCGTTGATGTCAAATTGGTCGTTGTCGGGCGTGATGTTGGTCATAATTTACCTTATAAATAGTGCTGCATTAAAATCATCTTTTAATGGAAAAAATTGGCAGGAGCTTTATAATCATCAAGCACCTGCCTAAGTGCTGACAGTATTGTGTCAAATGTCTTGTAGAACGCTAACCATTTCAATGGCGGTCATGGCAGCTTCATAGCCTTTGTTGCCAGCCTTTGTGCCTGCTCGTTCGATGGTCTGCTCAATGTTTTCGGTGGTCAAGATGCCATTGATGACAGGAATGCCATGGTCTAAGGCGACTTTGGAGAGACCTTTGGCACTCTCACTTGCCACGATGTCAAAATGCGGTGTCGCCCCACGAATGATTGCCCCAAGCACCACAATGGCATCAAATTTGCCAGAAGTTGCCATACGCTTGGCAGTCAAAGGCAACTCAAATGCCCCTGGTACACGCACGACCGTGATGTTTTCGCCAAGGACACCGTGACGAAGTAGAGCGTCTAACGCTCCTTCAACCAAACTTTCAACCAAAAAGCCATTAAAACGCCCAACAGCGATGCCGATGCGTAGGTTTTGATTGTTGTGTAATGCACCGTCAATGTGAGTAACGGCAGCTTTTTGGGAGGTGAATACTGTCATAAAATTGCCTTGTAAATGATGATGTATGAAAATTTTCCCCAGCATTATAGCACAAGTTGGGGCTGTTTTGTCCCAAATCTACTTCACAGTCGAACAGGGATATGTTGGCTTGCCATGTATTCTTTGGCTTGCCTGATGGTATAGTCGCCAAAGTGAAAGATGCTGGCTGCCAGCACTGCATCAGCACCGCCTTTTAGGATACCGTCTGCCAAATGCTGCAAATTGCCCACACCGCCTGAGGCGATGACGGGGATATTAACCATCTCCGAGATGGTGCGAGTCAGTAACAAATCATAGCCTGCCCGAGTGCCATCGCCGTCCATGCTGGTAACCAAGAGTTCGCCAGCCCCTCTGTCGGTCATTTGTTTCGCCCAGTCTATTGCATCAATGCCAGTTGCTTTACGACCGCCATGTGTAAAAATCTCAAAACCAATCGTACCATCTGCTTTGATGACTCTTTTGGCATCGATGGAGACGACGATACATTGATTGCCAAAACGAGCGGCGGCATCACTGACTAGGTCAGGATTGGTGATGGCGGCAGAGTTGATGCCCACCTTGTCCGCCCCTGCACTCAGCAGATTTCGAATGTCATCAATTTTTCGCACACCACCACCCACGGTTAGCGGGATAAAAATCGATTTGGCGATGGATTCGACAGTATGATAAGTGGTGTCTCGACCGTCTGAGGTGGCGGTGATGTCCAAAAAAGTAATCTCGTCCGCCCCTTGGTCGTTGTAGCGTTTGGAAATTTCCACAGGGTCGCCAGCGTCTTTGATGTCCACAAAATTGACCCCCTTGACGACTCGTCCATTTTCAACATCAAGGCAAGGGATTAGGCGTTTGGCTAGCATGACAGTTTCCTTTGGCTAATCACGATGATGGTTATGCTCATCGTTCAAATAGATATGCAAAAATATTTTGGAAATTTTAACAAAAAATCATTAAAATAACAGCAATTATTGCTTGGATTTTAGGAATTTTATATGTCTGTTTATACCCACTTATCTGATGATGAATTTTTTGCATTTTGTGGTTTGTATGGCGTGAATTTTAAGAATGCCATTCCTATTGTGCAAGGGGTCAAAAATTCTAACTGGTTCATTCAGACGACAACAGACGCAGATGATGATTTTAGCTATGTCTTTACCCTCTATGAGGAGCGAGTGCCAGCCGATATTGAAAAAATGGCAACCATCATGCACGCCCTAAAAGACAAGCTGCCCATCGCAGCACCGCTGGTCAAACGCACCGCCAAAGGTGTGAATATTGGGGCAGATTGTGTGATGCGATATGAAAATAAGGCGATTTTGGTCGTGCCAAAATTGTCAGGCAAGCACCCTGCCATCACTGATGAGGCGATGTGCGAACAAATGGGGCGTGCGTTGGCAACCTTGCACGACACCCTAAAAACACTACAACCTGCCGAAGATTATGGTGTGCCATTATACGACTGGGCGAGAGTCAAGGAGCGTGAGACGGCATTCATGCCAATCGACGAAGCTAGGCTAATGAATGACATCTGGGCGGCGTACGAGCATTTGCCCAAAGATTTACCAAAGGGACTGTGTCATTTGGATTTATTTGCTGATAATACGCTATGGGATTTGGACGCAGCCCGTCTGACTGGACTGCTTGACTTTACCGAAGTGTCGGTGGAGCATTATTTGATGGATATTGCCATCACCATCAATGATTTTTGCACCACTTGGGGTAATGCTAGTGATGGCGAGAGTGTCTATTTTGACGAAAAGAAAAAAACCGCTCTTATCGCAGGCTATCAAAGTGTGCGTCCTTTGACGGCTGATGAGCAAGATGCTTTGCCAATCATGCTGGCTTATGCGGCGACGATTTTTTGGCTACTTCGCCTCAATGTCATTTATTACAATCGTGAACAAGGACGCACAGGCGATGATATTATGGTCAAAAATCCTGATTTGATGAAACGGCTGGCGAGTTATCATTGGAAAAATCGTCATGGGGAGAGCGTGTGATATGGCAGGTCAGCTTGTCTTCACCTATCTAACTGCTCATCATCAACAAAAATGGCTATCTTTATGGCAAGATTATTTGGAATTTTATAAAGCCGATGTTGATGATGTGGTTACTCAAACATTATGGCAAAGAATATTAACCAAAGACATTCATGGATTTGGTGTTTTTCAAGATAATGAGCTAATCGCCTTTGCTCATTGTGTCATTCACCCAAATACATGGCATACTTTACCAGTATGTTATTTGGAAGATTTGTTTGTGGCACATCATGTAAGGCGGCAAGGTGTTGCCAGCTTTGCTATTGAGCAAATTTATTGTTTAGCCAAAGACAATGGGTGGCATAGGGTTTATTGGGTAACGGATAAAGATAATCACGATGCTCAGCGTGTCTATAATAAATTTGCTGATACACCAGAAGTGATATTGTATAGAAAGGTAATTGATTAAAAAATTATCTTATTATCATTGACCATGCTAAACACACAAAAGACAGCCCCAGTCTGAATTTTATTCCCAAGGGAGTAAGTCAGGGTCTGGGGGTGTATTGGTATAGATTTGAATATAGCCACGATTATTTGCCAAGCAACATTACACAAAAAGAGTAAAACAATGTGCCAACTACTTGGAATGAACTGCAATACCCCAACCGATATCGGATTTAGCTTTACAGGCTTTCGCCAGCGTGGGGGCTTGACCGACCACCACGAGGACGGCTTTGGCATCGCCTTTTTTGAAAAAAGTGATTGCGACACGCTAGGACTTCGTCAGTTTCATGATGATAAGCCTTGCCATATCTCGCCTGTGGCGGATTTGGTAAACAGCTATCCCATCAAAGCCATGAATGTCATCGCCCACATCAGAAAGGCAACCACAGGCGTTAATTGTCTTGCCAACACGCACCCTTTTGTGCGTGAAGTGTGGGGCGAACAATGGGCATTTGCTCACAATGGGCAGATGACAGACAGCTTTATCGCTCGCACAACACGACTGATGAACAACGGCAATGCCGAGCATTATTCGCCTGTGGGAACGACCGATAGCGAGCTTGCGTTTTGTTATTTATTAAATCGTCTTAAAGCCACTTTTAAATCTCGCCCATCTGATGAAGCCTTATTTGCTTTTTTGACTGCCCAATGCCGTTATTTATCCGCCAATGGTTTATTTAATTGCCTCATTTCCAATGGCAATTGGCAATTGGCTTATGCTGGTAGTCTGCTGTTTTATTTAACTCGTCAAGCACCTTTTGGCGAGGCTAGATTATCAGATGGCGAGATGAGCGTGAACTTTGGCGATGTCACCACAGATAAGGATAGGGTGACGATTTTGACCACCATTCCTTTGACAAAAAATGAAAAATGGCAACAGCTTGCCGTGGACGAATGTCTGATTTTTCAAGATGGTGGCGTGGTGTTTGCCGATACACCAAGCAAAAAAACCTATCTGACGATTGAGGAGGGTTTGGCAAAAGCCAGAGCGGTTGGGGCGAGTATTTGATAAGAAAACAAAACAACAAATCATCAAGACAACATATAGATTGGAAAAATGCAACCAAGAATTACAAAAATTTTGGTTGCTGGCATCCATATCAAGAATTTTAATACCAAAAAATCCATCAAAAATCACCTCTAAGCCATGATGAAAGTGTATTAACAATACAAAAATCATGAATTTATGTATTACAGCCAATGGTTTAATTTGGTGAATAGCGATTGATTATCATTTACTATTTGGTATTTTTGTTTTATGCTAGGCAAATCTTTGTTACTGCAAGGATTGTTATGTTTTGTCATTATAGATATTTGTTGTGTTTTTTATTATTTGTTAGCCAATGGGCATTTGCCGTCTGTCAGGATAACCATGCGTATGACATCGCCTGCTTACGCACACATTATACTAAACCAACTGCCCAATGGCACGCCCCCACCATTGATGAAGGTGTAAATTGGACTGAGCTTGCTCCCATCACTCGCAATCCAACGCCTCCCACCTTGCTTGTCAAACTGGGTCAAGCCTTATTTTTTGAAAAAGCACTTTCATCAGATCAGACAATCGCCTGTGTCAGTTGCCATGACCCAGCCCACGCCTTTGCTGACCCACGCACAGTGTCGCTTGGTGTCTTTGGTAGGCAAGGTAAACGCAATGCTCAATCTTTACTGCATCTGGGGCTTGATGCACCTGTACCCAATGGATTTTTTTGGGACGGGCGAGCAAGCACACTAGATGAGCAAGTGCTTATGCCATTGACCGACCACAATGAAATGGACATTACCCTTGATAGCGTACCGACACGCTTGGTGAGTGCAGGCTATTTGCCAAAATTTCAGATGGTTTTTGGTGAGCGTCTGACCGACATTGACATCAGTCAAGTTGCCCAAGCCTTGACTGCTTATCTCCAAACGCTTGCACCCAATCCTACACGCTTTGATGATTTTTTAAATGGCGACCCCACCGCCTTGACCGACACTGAGATTTTAGGTCTGCATTTGTTTCGCACCAAAGCTCGCTGCATGAATTGTCATTTTGGGCAAGCCTTGACTGACAACCAATTTCACAATCTCAATCAAACCCTATCAGGTCGCAAATGGCAAGATTTTGGCAGATATGCCAATACGAACAATCCAAGCGATTTTGGTAAATTTAAAACCCCATCGCTACGCAATCTATCTGTTTCTAAACCTTGGTTTCATCATGGACTATTTATTAATCTGCGAGGCGTAGTGGCAATTTATAATCGTGGCATGCCCTTATCACCCACCAAAGATGCTCCACCTATTGCCCATGAAGACCACCTAGACCCACTCATCAAACCACTAGGGCTAAGCACTGACGAAATGGATGCTCTAACAGCATTTTTAATGACTCTTTAACATTGTGTTACAATGTAAATTTTTATTAATAAATGTTACCATTGACATTTTTATTTAAATTAATGATAATTATTATTATTATTAATATTATGATTAATGAGAAAAGCCATGACTACTAAACCTACTCTCCTTATCATATCAATGATGATTATCAGTGCGTCTGCTTATGCTGATGAACTGCCTTATGTTGAGCTTGACCCAATGTTCATCACATTAGAACGAACAACAGGCAAGACCGTCCAAACTCAACAACAGCTTGCTAATGCCCCCACCATCAATAAAACTGTCAGCGACATTCTAAAACAACACCCCAACATTCAATTTGACAAAGCTCATCGCCGTGCAGGTAAGCAAGGCGAGCTATCAGCAGGGGATTTTAGCATTAATGGAGCATTGTTTTATGATAACAAAATCCTACTAGACAACATTAATATCGCTAATACCATTAATCCTGCGGGTAATGGAGATAATCCATCTGCTACTGATTCTTTGCCTGCCACCGCCCAAGACATCACAATCAACACAGACTTATTGTGCAGCCTAGAAGTCTTGGATAGTAATATCTCTGCTCAATACGGTAGTTTTGTTGGTGGGGTGGTTAAAGCAAATACCTGTCGCCCCACCAGTGATGTTGGTAAAATTCATGGAAGTGTTAGCTATGATTATACCAGTAGTGATTGGGCAAAATTTAATCCTGTATCGCAATCTGAAATTGATAATTTTGAAGACAGCACCAATGTCAATTACCAAAAAGAATTCAAAAAACAAGGTGTGTCTTTAACCCTGCACGGCAATCCCACCAAAAATCTTGGTGTGCAATTATCTGCATCTCATCGCTGGTCGGATATTTATTTAAAATCTCGCCTAGCAGACGCACGCCCTTATAACCAAACACGCCAAGCTGATAATGTCATGTTTGGATTGTATTATGATATTGATGATGATAACCAAGTTAAATTAAATCTAAACCATGCTACCACAGGCGGAGAGTACTACCAAAACAATGTTTTGGGCAGTCGCATGGACATCAACACCCAAGTGAATGCTTTTGATTTATCCTTTAAACATGCGTTGCAAAACGCTGTTTTGACCCACGGGCTAACATACAGCCAAAAAGAGCAAGCTCGCACCACCGATGCCAACCAATCTGTTCCTTGGCGGTCATCACCTGCCAAAAATTGGGGAGTTGCAGGTGTGGTAACAGATGGGACAGCAGGCTCCCCTTTGGAACATCATGGCAAAACCCTAGAATATCATGTCAAATCTGTCTTCAATCCCTACCAAAAAGGCTGGTTTGGTTATCAAGCAACACTGGGGGCGAATCTAAGCAAACAAACTGCCAATTGGTATCGCCCTCATGATTTTTATCAATATTTTGCTCCTAACGCTACTGGGGGCGATGGTACAAACTGTGTGCGTACAGACGGTACAACTGACCCTTATTGCGACCCTACATATGAACGAAACGGCAAAACTGTCGGACAGTTTCATGTTCGCCGCACTTACAATCAAGCAGGTAAAATTGACGTCAATCAAACAAGTTGGTCGGCTTATCTTGAAAACCATCTAAGTTTTGGCGACTATCTAAAAGCCAATCTTGGTGTGCGTTTTGACAAAGATAATCTAAGCCGTGATGATACGCTTTCCCCACGCCTAAATGCAACTTATTATCCATTTGCCAATGACAAACTGGCGATTGATGTCGGCTACAACCGCTATTATGGACGCAATGCTTTTAATACTGCTTTACAAGACGGCATCAATAAACTTGGCTGGACACAAACTCGCACCAATATCAACAGTGACTGGGTAACCTCAGGTAATTTATTGGCAACCAATACCAGTCGCAACACTCTTGCCACACCTTATGCAGATGAAAAGGTGTTGACATTGTTTGGTAAGGCTTATAATACTGCTTGGCAGCTTAAATATGTAGAACGAGACTACAAAGACCAGATTCGCCGTTACCGAGTCAGCCTCTCACCTCTTGTGTGGTCCTATGACAATCTGGGGCAAAGTCATGCCAAAAATTATAGTCTAACTCTAAACACCCTAAAACCGCTTGACTTTGCAGGGGCAAATCACCAGTTGTATTTTGGTGCAGATGTCAGCGATGTTTATCGCAATTTTAACGATTATGACGACAGCACACTCAACGAAGACAAATACGTCCTATATAATGGTCAAGTCATCGCCAATGTGGACAGACCTGCTGACAACTACAACCAGCCTAGAACCTATCGACTAGGAATTAATAGCCAATTTCACAAAATTCCGCTTACACTCACCAATACCCTGCGATATCGCACTGATTATCAAGCTACTGTTGGCAGTCGTTTGCCTACTGCCGAACAGTTTTATCATGACGGTGAACTGGTACGCACCGCCTACAACCCCACGCACATTGGGGGTGCGTTAGAATGGGACGCAAAAGCCCAATATGCGTTTGGCAACCGCTACCAAACCATCTTGGGCGTAACGGTCAATAATGTCCTAAACCGCCAAAACAAATACCTAAACGGCTCGTCACTAGAATCTGAAATCGGACGACAATATTTGGCAGAATTGACCTTTAAATTTTAGGTAAAAACTCCCCAACTGGGGAGCTTTTATTGACTTCTCAAACCTACCAAAATGTGCTATGCTAATTTTCATTTTAGCTTACTTATGCATACTTTTTTTGACGATTTTCACACCATTGACCAAACCAAACTTTGGTTATCGCCTTATTTGCTCATTCATCAGGCATTTGTAAATGGTGGGAATGTGCCACTTCATGCATGGCTGAACGATTATTTTGCAGATAATAAAATTATCCTAAATAATTATCAGGACAAACCACTCATATTTTCTCATCAAAATGATTTGCCACACGGCACAGCTTATGAGCAGTTTATTGGTGATTTTCACAAAATTCCCACCAGAGACAATCTGCATGATTGGTTTGGGGCGTGTGTTTGGTCGGTGTTTGGGCGTGCAAAAGCAATCTTGAACAAGCATCATTTGCGACATATTTTTGTAGATGACACACAAAATAAACGCAATCGAGTGCGAGATGCCATCACGGTGTTCGATGAAAATGGCATTGTGCTTGCGGTATCGACCGAGCAGATTGGACAGCAAATCGCCAGTCGTCTATGCCATTTTGATTGGCAGCACAGTTTGGTTACTCCAAGACAATATTGGCACAATCCTGACCAGCCAAATCATCAAACGCATGCCCAGAGTTTTTTGTTTGGACACGCTTTATTAGAACAGCTAATCAATCCTCGCAAAAATCTCTGTGGGCATACATTAGTAGTGCCTGTTCAAGCAGAATTTTTTGGCTGGACGATGGACGAAAAACTGGCGTATCTAGACCAACTTTTGGCACAGCAACTTGATGATTGGCTTGGTCGTGATGATGCCACGCCAAGAGATTTGCAGCCGTTACCCGTGCTAGGCATTCCTTATTTTTGGGCAAATCAAGATGATGAATTTTATCAAGATGCCAGCGTATTTCGAGCAGGTCGCAGACGATGATGATGGTCTTATTTTTGCATCTGATTGGAGCAAGCATTTGGGTGGGTGGTCATTTGTATCTATTGATTCGAGTGATGCCACCCATCTTAAAGACTGGCGATGTCAAAGCATTTTTGGCATTTGAACAAAGCTATGAACCGCTTGGCATGACTGCACTTGCCATACAGGTTGTGACAGGGTTATACATGGTGCATCGCTATTTGCCCGATTGGTCGATGCTCATTGATGGTAGGGCGGGTGTGCTTGGACATTTGGTGCTTGCCAAGCTATTTTGGTTATTATTGACGCTCATCACGGCATTGCACGCCAGATTTTTTGTGGTCAAAAAACTAATCAATGGCAACCATACGCCAAACACCTTGATAATCATGTATGTTCATATCATCTTGATTTGTCTGTGGTCGCTGGCATTTGTGGCGACAGGATTGGCATTTGGTTAAGATTATTTGATGAATTTGCCCATGCTAAGCAAAATATCTTTGACGGGCGGTGCGACATACAGCAGCCCAGCGATAAATAAATATAGACATAAGTAGGGCAATGGCTTTGAGTGTTCAAAGAATTTAAACGCCGTTCCAAAGGATTTTTTGAGTTTTAGTCCATAGACATTGACACTGTATAGCTCGTCAAGCAGCAGGTGCACCAATCCACCCAAGAATAAAAATATCCCAAACAGCCAGCTGACAAAGGCGGTTAGTTTAAGACCATAGAACGCCACCAGCGTCAAAATCAGTCCAAAAAACGCCATATAAGGCACAGAATGCACCATGCCACGATGTATGGTCAGCCGACTAAACGCCTCAAAAATACCGTAGCGTAAAAACAGGAAACACACCGCCCATAAAATCAAAGAATCAAGTATCAGCTCATTTTGTTGATAGCTGTTGGCATATAAGATGGTGATGAGCGTTGAACCGATGAGGGCAAATGCAAAAAAACCTTGTTGGGCAGGTTTTGAGTGGTCAAGATCAATGTCGGGCAATAAGCCACCCATCGCACCGATGATGGCAAGCAGTACCGCTGTGCTAAGACCATAGATGTGAAGATAAAAACCACCGCCTGATAATGCGGTACTGGCAACAGTAGCCACGCCAAGATGTGTACGAAAATTAGCCATCATCAATCCATCAATGACAAAAAAGCCAGTCTTATTTTGACTGGCTTTTTGCTCTCAATGAGAAAATATTGGCACTCCATAGGGGATTCGAACCCCTGTTACCGCCGTGAAAGGGCGGTGTCCTAGGCCTCTAGACGAATGGAGCGCAAGAAAAAAGTCTTTCAACTCATCAGAATGTAAGAAAATGCCTAGGTGCTTACATTCTTATTAGCATAATTTGGTGGAGCTAAGCGGAGTCGAACCGCTGACCCCTTGCATGCCATGCAAGTGCTCTACCAACTGAGCTATAGCCCCTTGCTAATGAGTGCGTATTATACAGCAATTTGATTTTGGGTCAAGTCTTTTTTGAAATTTTTTATAAAAAAATCACAACTTATTGAAATTATTATATTTTTTTATAAAAAACATACAACAAAGCCGTGAGAATTTCACGGCTTTATGGAGTATTAAGATGAATTAACCTAAGAAGGCATTATACATCCAGACCAATTTTTCTTGTTCTTGGACATAGCCTGACACCAAATCCACTGAACCTTGATCGCCAGCTTCTTCGGCAAGTGCCGCCAAAGTGCGTTGCTCTTCGATTAGGTGTCTTAGTCCTTTGACCAAGCCCTCGACACAAGCTCGACCGTCATGTACATTTTTGTCTTCATTCATGCTGGTGTGGCTGGCAAAATCGCTATAAGCGTGCAATGGTACACCGCCCAAAGTCAAGATTCGCTCGGCGATTTCGTCAATTTGCAGTTGTAGCTGGGTGTACAGTTCTTCAAATTTGGCGTGTAATGAAAAGAAATGTTCGCCCTTGATGTTCCAATGATAGCCACGCACATTGATGTAGTAGATGTGATAGCTTGACAGTAGGTTGTTTAGGGCGTTGATGACAGGTTGGGCGTTGTCATTGGTCAGACCGATTTGATTGATACTCATGATAGACTCTCTTTGTTTTGGTTAATAAATACACACATTGTGTTTATGGAGATATAATAACAAAAACAATCGGTAAAGTGAAATTAAATATTATTATGTGATGGATTGGCTTTTTTAATTGATAATTTAAATTATCAATTAAATTTTCATAAATAAAATTCATTATCAAATGAAGTTTTTTATCAAAATATAGCCACTATCATTCGCTAATCATTGTTGGTTTGTTTTTGACGAAAATAAGCCTCAAACGATACTGCTTATCGGTGATAATTTTGGTAAGGCAATAAAAAAAGAGCCGTATTGGCTCTTTTTGTTTTTGTTGGTTTAGGCTTGGTCTAGAAAATTTGGCAAAGATTTGTTTTTCTCTTCTAGTTTTTTTAGCTTTTTCTTACCAAGACCGCCCAGCACTTCACAAGCGTGGCGAAGTCTTGCCAGCGTCATGTCTGCTCCAATGACCGCCATCGAGTTCATGACAGGCGTACTGCTGGTACTACCTGCAATCGCCACAAAAAACGGCTGCATGAAGTCTTTAAGCTTAATCTCAAAAGTTGCTGCCAGACCTTTGAGGACTTGATAGATGTTTTCTTCGCTCCATACAGGCAGGCTTTCAAGTTGCCAAGTGGCAAGATAAAGAATTTCAAGCAGTGTATCGTTATCCAGTGTTTTATGGGCAAAATCATCGGCACTGATGTTAGGTAGATTTTGAAAATAAAAACCTGCCCAATTCACCGCATCAGACAATAGGTTGATGCGTGGCTGAATGGCTTTGGCAATGGCGGTCAGTTTTTCATCATTGCTTGCCCATGCCAAAATGGTGTTTTTGAGTGTTTCGACAGGCATGGCACGCAGATATTCGCCGTTTAGCCAGTATAGTTTTTCGATGTCAAAAACAGGACCGCCCAGTGAGACACGATTGATGTCAAAAGTATTGATAAATTCATCTAGGGTGAATTTTTCTTGTTCGTCAGGCAAGCTATAACCCATGCGTCCTAGATAGTTTAGCAGAGCTTCTGGCAAGATGCCTGCATCACGGTAGTAGGTGATGGAAGTGGGATTTTTGCGTTTTGATAGCTTGGATTTATCGGGGTTGCGTAGTAATGGCATGTGGCACAGTACGGGCATCTCCCAACCAAAATATTGATACAGCAGTTGATGTTTTGGGGCAGAAGGTAGCCACTCTTCGCCACGCAGCACATGAGTAATTTGCATCAAATGGTCATCGACCACATTGGCAAGATGATAAGTGGGCAGACCGTCTGTTTTTAGTAGCACCTGCATGTCCACTTGCTCCCAAGGAATGACCACCTCGCCACGCAACATATCATGCACAACGCACACGCCTTCGGTGGGTACTCTCATACGAATGACAAAGGGCTTGCCAGAGGCTGCCAATGCGTCTGATTCTTCACGAGATAGATTGGCATATCTGCCGTCATATTTGACAGGCAATCCTTGTGCCATCTGCTGTTCACGCATTTCGTCTAATTCTTGGGGTGTGCAAAAACAGCGGAAAGCGTGACCGTCGTCCAGCAGTTGATTGGCGTATTTTTTGTACAAATCACTGCGTTCACTTTGGCGGTAGGGAGCGTGCGGCCCACCAACATCAGGACCTTCTGCCCATTCTAATCCCATCCAGCGAAGGGCGTTTAAAATCATCTGCTCTGACTGAGCGGTTGAGCGAACTTGGTCGGTATCTTCAATGCGTAAGATAAACTCACCGCCAAGCGATTTGGCAAAAGCAAGGTTAAACAGGGCGATGTATGCCGTGCCAACATGTGGAAAACCTGTGGGGCTTGGGGCGATACGGGTACGAACTGGACGAGTCATGGTTATTTTCTCGATGTGCTAAATCAATGTACTAAATAATAAAAATTAGTTTTGCTTGTCAAATTAGATGATGAATTTGGCAAAATTTTGCCCATTATCATATCAAATTTGCATCACTTTTGGTAGCGTTGGCAAAGATTTATCCACCGATTGCAAAAAATTGCCAAAAAACCCACCAATAGCAATAATCCTGACACAAAAAACTGCCACAAAGCAATGATTTATCTGCTAAAATAGTATGCTTATTTTATTTTTGGCAAATCTTTATTCATACTTTCATTTTTTTGGACAATAAAAGACAATGACGCAGTCTGCCGATACAGTTTTTGCTCATACGACAGTGCTTCTTGAACCGACCGTAGCGATGGTGCTTGGCGTGCATTCCTTGACCAAGCTGGACAAACGTAGCGTGTCTGGTGTGTATGTGGACGCAACCTTTGGTCGTGGTGGGCATAGTCGCCTGTTGCTACAATATTTGGCAGATGATGCTAAGCTTATCGTCTTTGACAAAGACCCACAGGCGATTGCGGTGGCTAATGAACTGGCAGCACAAGATGACAGAGTGCTGGTGGTGCATGACAGTTTTGCCAGCTTAAATAGACAGCTTGACAGATTAGGCATTGCACAAGTCGATGGATTGATGGCGGACTTGGGGGTGTCTAGCCCTCAGCTTGACGATGGTTCTCGTGGGTTTAGTTTTCGCCATGATGGGGCGGTGGACATGCGTATGGACACCACGACAGGTCAGACGGTGGCGGAGTGGCTGTCGGTGGTTTCTACCGATGAGCTGGCTGATGTGTTGTATCAATATGGCGAAGAGCGACATTCTCGTAAGATTGCCCGTGCCATCAAGGCGATGGATAGCTATCATTCAACATTGCAGCTTGCCGAAGTCATCAAACAAGCTCACCCAAATTGGCAGAAGGGTAAACACCCAGCAACCCAGAGCTTTCAGGCGATGCGGATTTTTATCAATAATGAACTGGGTGATGTGGAGTCATTTTTGGAGCAAAGTTTGACCGCCTTAAAAGCAGATGGCAAGCTGGCGGTCATTAGTTTTCATTCATTAGAAGACAGACTGATTAAGCAGTTTTTGCAAAAGCACAGTCGTGGACGCTACGAGGAAGATGAGCATTTGCCGATACCGCCAGTCAGACCCAAATATTTTGGTAAGCCTGCTCGCATCGCCCCAAGTGATGATGAAATCAAACAAAACCCAAGAGCAAGAAGTGCGTGGCTGCGTGGGGCGGTTCGCACCAAACAAGAGTATGGTCAGGCATGATGTGCCTAATCGATGAATTAAAAACGGTGAAATGACAATGAGCATCAATTCGCAACTGCATGAGTTACCAGAGTCTCAGGAGCTTCAAAAAAGCGTCCTGTGGGGATTGCGTGCGACATTGGCTGTATTGGTGCTGGCGATTTTTTGGACGGCAATCGCAACTGTCCAACAGACGCACGAACGCCATCAGACGCACATCAAATTGCGAGAGCTGAATGTTGAGATGGATAAATTGCGTACTGAGCAGCAACGATTATTGATTGAACAGCAGACATTTAGTGCCACACCGCAAGTTGCTCAGCGTGCCGTCAGCGAGCTTGGTATGTTTTTTCCATCGGGCAATAATCGCCGTATCATTACCCCACAAACCCCAAAAGCAGGAGAGTGAGTATGGCAAAAAAACCTGTTCAGACATCTGCTTCTCGTGTTACTGCACCACTGCGACAAAAAAGACAGCAAACCAGAAAGGAACATACCGCCAAACGCTTCGCTTTATTTGGCAATTTTGGTAAACGCAAAAAAGCCAAATCAGCGGTTGAGGGTGGTGGCTATCGACAAGATGCTTGGCGGTATCATGCCATTTGGCTGGCAATGGCGGCAGGCTTGGGTATTTTGACCTTAAAATCCTTATGGGTTAGCGTAGTGAATGCCAAATCCTACATGGAAAAAAGCGAAAAAATGCTGACCACCGTTCGTAAACTTGATACGCAGCGTGGCTTGATTTTGGATAGACATGGGGCGGCATTGGCGGCAAATGCACCTTTGCAAACGGTTATTTTTGACCCAAGAGCGTATGCCGAGCTGTTTTATGAAACGCATAAAAAATTACAGCAAACCACTAATCCAGCACGCAGAGCCAAGCTCATCGCTGAGCTAGAAAAAGTGGATTTGGTCAAGATTGCAGCAACCGCCAATTATCCATTGGAAAAATTACAAGCAGCGGTTAAGCTTAATCAGACGCTAGATTATAAAGCAGAAAATATTGACGAACAAATCCAAAAATCTCTCCCAACAGGCAAGGGCAGTCGCCGTATCGTGCTGCTGGATAAGGTATCGCCAGAGGTTGCCGACCCTGTATTGGCGTTGAATGAAAAATCCAATGTGTTGGCGGTTGAGACCCAATATCGCCGTTACTATCTACAAGCTGAACCCAATGCCCAGCTCATCGGATACATGGGGCGTTCGGATAAGGACGAAGGGCTGATAGGGCGTGCAGGGCTTGAAGCACAGTACAATCATTATTTGTCTGGCGAGGCAGGACAGCTGCGTATTTTGCGAGACAAAAACAACAAGCCCATCAGCGAAATCGAGGAAATCAAGCCACGCATTGATGCCAAAGATTTGCACTTGACGATTGATTCTCGCTTGCAATATGTCTTGTACAAAGAATTGGAGCAGGTAGGTCGCCTACAATCAGCTCGTTCTAGCTCTGGCATCGTGGTTGATGTCAAAACAGGCGAGGTGCTGGCGATGACTTCTTGGCCGTCTTTTAACTCCAACAATCTGTCTGAAATCAATGGTGGCAATGAACAAAATCGCCCTTTGCTTGATGTCTTTGAGCCAGGTTCTGTGGTCAAGCCCATCACGGTGGCGGCTGCCTTAGAGTCTGGCAAATACAGCACCAGCTCTATCATCAATACTTCGCCAGGTAGTCTATTTGTCGGTGGTTATACCATTCGTGATGGGGCAAATTTTGGGGCAATCACACTCTCAAAATTGATTCAAAAATCCAGTACTGTCGCCTCTGCCAAGATTGCATTGAGCTTGCCGACCAGTAGCATTGTGGACATGCAACGAAAGTTTGGTTTTGGACAAAAAACACACCTGAATTTCCCTGCCGAAGCCAAAGGCAAAGTCCCCACGCCAAAAGAAAAGGAATATTCATTGCGTTCGACATTAAGCTATGGCTACGGTCAGGAAGTGACGCTGGCACAGATTGCTCAGGCGTATGCCACTATTGCCAATCAGGGCGTGATGCGTCCATTATCATTGGTTAAAGATGTCAAGGCGGAAGAACCAAAACAAGTCATCTCAGCCAAGCACGCCCAAGATATCATTAAGATGATGGAACTGGTGACCGCTGATGGTGGTACAGCCAAAGCTGCCGCCATCAATGGCTATCGTGTGGCTGGCAAGACAGGGACATCTCGACGCACCAATCCAAAGGGCGGCTATTATACCGACCAGCATCGTGCGATTTTTGCAGGCATGGCACCAGCGTCTAGCCCACGCTTTGTGGCGGCGATTTTGGTGGAAGACCCTAGAAAGCAGTTTTATGCAGGTCAAGTCTCTGCCCCTGTGTTTCACAATGTGATGCAAGAGACGCTAAGATTGTATAATGTGCCTTATGATAAGCCTTTGTATGTTGAAAACGATACACAGACTGACAGTCATGACAAACCAAAAACTCAATGATGCAGGACAATAGTAACATTTTATCGGAGCGACCAATGACACACTCAATGACCATCAAACAAATCATCGAGAAAGCAGTAAACACCCAGCAGACGCACGCACAGGCTTTGGGTGCAGACGAGTTGTTGGCATGGTTTGCACCGATTTTGGAGCAGTCGGTCAGTGAGTTTTGTCTGGACAGTCGTCAGGCGACAAAAGACTGTGCATTTGTGCTACTTAAAAGCAGCAGTCAAGACAAACAGACCGCCAGCAAGCGAGCCTGTGAATATATTGAGATGGTCAAGGATAAAGCGAGTGTCATCATCAGCGAGTTTGATGCGGCTGATTTGGCATTATCAGAGAGTCAAGTGCCGATGGTTTTTGTGCCAAAGATTCGCACGGTGCTGGGTGATTTGATAGCCGCTTCTTTGCAATTACAATCTGCCGTGACTTTACCAAAAGTCATTGCCGTCACAGGCACGAATGGTAAGACAACCGTCAGTCAGCTCATCGCTCAGCTGTGTCAGGCATCAGGCATCTCTGCTGCCATCATGGGCACGGCTGGCAATGGTAAGCTAGGTCAGCTTGTCCAATCTGCCAACACCACAGGCGATGTGCTACTTGTCCAAAAATTTTTGTATCAGATGGGTCAGGCAGGTGTGCAAGTAGTGGCGTTAGAAGCCAGTTCGCATGGACTTGACCAGTATCGATTGCAAGGCGTGCCTGTGGCGGTGGCGGTTTATACCAATCTATCACACGACCATCTAGACTATCATGCCAACATGGAAGAGTATCGTTTGGCAAAGGCCAGATTGTTTAATCCAGCATTATTTCCCACCTTGCAAGCAGGCGTGGTCAATGCCGATGCACAATATGCTTTATTGGACGATGAGGTGGATTATCCTGTATATCGTTATTCTTGGCAACAGGGCGACTATGTGGCGACATCGGTTGAGCCAAGTTTGGACGGCGTACGCATTGAATTGCAATCGCCTCATGGGTCAATGACGCTACAAAGCCCACTGCTTGGCTTGTTTAATGTGGATAATCTACTAGCAAGCGTAGCGGCATTCGCCAGTTTGTATCCACAGCAGGTTCGACACATTCCCAAGATGGTGCAAACCCTAGAAGGAGCAAGGGGTAGAATGCAAAGAGCCAATTCCCAGACAGGGTCGTTCATTGTTGATTATGCACACACGCCCGATGCTTTGGTGCAGGTGCTATCCAGCTTACGCAAGCATTGCACTGGCAAGTTGATTGCTGTCTTTGGCTGTGGCGGTGACCGTGATAAAACCAAACGCCCATTGATGACCCGGGCAGGCTTAGACTATGCTGACCAAGTGATTTTGACCGCTGATAATCCAAGAAGCGAAGAGCCATCAGCCATTTTGTCGGACATGCAACAAGGATTAAGCTGCGAAGAGCATTACAAAATTCTTATAGAAGCAGATCGTAAAAAAGCGATAGAATTAGCAGTTAGTTCTGCCAAAGCGTCAGATATTGTAGTGATTGCAGGCAAGGGACATGAGACTTATCAAGAAATCAAAGGCGTAAGACATGACTTTGATGACTTGGCTATTTTAAATGATTTATTAAAAAAGTATCAAAAATAATTTGCGATTTGAGTAACATTAAGGTAAAAAAATGACCACACTCACCGCCTATACTTGGCATTCAGACAGTCTGGCTGCTGCAACCAATGGCTCTTGGCATCAACTGCCTAAGCCCATCAGTAGCACCAATATCATCACCGACACTCGCAAGATTGAGGCTGGCGATGTGTTTTTGGCGATTCGTGGCGATAAGTTTGATGCACACGATTTTGTGCAGACTGCCAAAGATGCTGGTGCGGTGGCAGCGATTGTCGAGCGAGTGGTGGCGTGTGACATTCCTCAATTAGTGGTGGCAGACAGTAAACTTGCCCTAGGCGATTTGGGCAGATATCGCCGTGATGCACACCCTGATTTGACGGTGGTGGCATTGACAGGTTCAAGTGGCAAAACCACCACCAAAGAGATGATTGGGGCGATTTTTGGGCAACTTGCTCCAACGCTGATGACGCATGGCAATCTGAATAATGATTTGGGCGTGCCAATGATGCTACTTCGTTTATCAGACGAGCATCGTTTTGCCGTGATGGAGCTTGGAGCAAACCATTTGGGCGAGATTGCTTATACCGCCAGCATGGTGCGTCCTGATGTGGCGTGTGTGCTTAATATTGGCACGGCTCATTTGGGCGAATTTGGTGGGCGAGAAAATATTGCTCGTGCCAAATCAGAAATCTATACTGCACTAAGCCAAGATGGTGTGGCGGTGTTGCCATTTGGCGATGAGTTTGTTGATTTACTTACCAATGAAGCTGGCAAATTTACCCAAAAGCAACTGAGTTTTGGCGAACGATTGGTCGGTCTTGATGAAGCTGACCTAACCCAAGAAGACCGCCAGATGCTAAGTCAAGAGGGTGTTGAGCAGGTGCTATTGATGGGCGATGTGTTTGCTGATGATACCGAATGTTTAGCGACACACAGCACTTTTAGCCTAAATATCCAAGACGATGACAAGATTCAAAGTGCATTGATTAAACTACCGTTCATTGGCGAGCATAACATCATCAATGCGTTGGCGGCTGCCACTGCTTGTCATGCACTTGGCGTGTCGATTGAGCAGATTAAATCAGGCTTGGAGCAGGCAGTTGCTCCAAAAGGTCGATTGACCCGTCTAAGTTTTGGCGAGCATACGCTGATTGATGATACTTATAATGCCAACCCAACCTCAATGATTGCTGCTGCCAAAGTATTGGAAGGTGAAATGGGGCAAAAAATTTTGGTATTAGGCGATATTTTTGAGCTGGGCGATGCTGCCGATGATGAGCATTTTAAGCTGGGAGAGGCATTGGCGACATTGGCATTGGATGCTGTTTTGACGGTAGGTAAGCACATGGAGCAAACAGCCATTGCCATCAATCAAACACGCCTCATTGCTAAGCATTTTGCTGATAAAGCTGCCTTATTTGCCCATTTAACACAGTTGCTCAATCAGCAATCTACGGTACTATTTAAAGGTTCTCGTGGCATGCAAATGGAAAGTTTGATTGCCGATTTGACAAAAGACAAAGAATAATAAGGATTGATTTATGCTTTATTGGTTGTTGCAACAAACCGACTTGGCGATTAGCTCATTGACTTTACGGTCGCTTTTTGCCGTAATTACTGCCTTTTTAATCGTGCTGTTTGGTGGCAAGCCTGTCATCAATTATCTGCGTACGCTCAAATATGGGCAAGCAGTGCGTGATGATGGCCCTAAGACGCATTTGGCAAAACAGGGAACGCCAACGATGGGTGGTGTGCTGATTTTGGCTGCCATCGGTGTGGCGACTTTGTTATGGGCGGATTTGTCCAATCCTTATGTATGGATTTTGATGGTCGTGATGGTCATTTTTGGGGCAGTTGGTTGGGCTGATGATTGGCTAAAAATCAAGCATAAAAATCCACAAGGTCTGATTGCTCGTAAAAAATATTTTTGGCTATCGGTTGGCTCGTTATTTGCAGGCATTTCATTGTATTATCTTGCCACCAAGCAAGACGCAACCACGATGATGGCGATGCAGGACATGCTCATTCCGATGTTTAAGGATTTGACGATTCCGCTCTCTGCCATTCCGCTTGGGTTGGGCTTTATTGTGGCAACCTATTTTGTACTGGCAGGCTCGTCCAATGCGGTCAATCTGACCGATGGCTTGGACGGCTTGGTGATTTTTCCTGTGGTGTTGGTTGCGGCAGGCTTGGGAGTGTTTGCCTATATTTCTGGCACGCCAAATTATGCAGATTATATGCATGTTCCTTTCATTACTTATAATGCCGAAGTCACGATTGTCTGTGCCTCCATCATTGGTGCAGGCTTAGGATTTTTGTGGTACAACGCTGCTCCTGCCGATGTATTTATGGGCGATGTTGGGGCGTTGTCATTGGGTGGTATGCTGGGTACGATGGCGGTGATGACCCGTCAAGAACTCGCCTTTGCCATCATGGGCGGTATTTTTGTGGCGGAGGCTTTGTCGGTCATCTTGCAAGTAGGCTCGTATCGTCTGCGTAAAAAACGCATTTTCTTGATGGCACCATTGCACCATCATTTTGAAGAAAAAGGTCTTAAAGAAACCAAAGTGGTGGCTCGTTTTTATATCGTGTGTATCATTTTGGTGGTGCTTGGCTTGATGACGCTCAAATTACGCTGATTACCCCATACATCAACAGCCCCAAATCTGACTTGGTTGGATTTGGGGTTTTGTGCATTTAGGCATTGACATGATGAGTATCTGGGCGTTGGACGGTATGATTTTTCATCAAATGCTGGTTTGTGCTATAATAATCAGTCCGTTTATTTAGGATTATGCCATGACACACTCTACCAATGCTCGCCAAGCACCATTACCAACTTTGTGGATTTTGGCGATGGGCTTGATGGTCGCCATCGGTCCTTTATCGATTGATATGTATTTACCCGCCTTGCCTAGCATGGCGGCAGAGTTTGGGGTTGATGTGGGTAGTATCGCCAAATCTGTGCCAGCTTATTTTGTGGGATTAGTGTTTGGGCAGTTGTTTTATGGCCCGTTTAGCGATCGGGTGGGCAGGGTTAAGCCAATGTATCTTGGCATGACGATTTTTATCATTGCCTCCATCATCTGTGCGACCACGACGAATGAATATGTGTTGTTTGCTGCCCGTACTTTGCAGGCGTTGGGAGCGTGTGTGACGGCGGTGGTGACTCGGGCAGCGGTACGAGATTCTCTTAGCCCCGTCCAGTCTGCCAGAGCGTTTAGCTTGATGATGTTGGTGATGGGAGTTGCTCCAATTTTAGCCCCAACACTTGGAGCGGCAGTCCTGCAAGTGGCAAGTTGGCACATGATTTTTTGGTTTTTGACCGCTTATGGTGTGCTAAATCTGATTTTGACTAAGGTTTTTCTCAAAGAGACGCTCGCTCCTGAAAATCGCAACACTCGACCTGTGCGAGAGACTTTTTCGCAATACCTATCTTTATTGCAAGATAAGACCTTCATCATTCCTGCATTTTCAGCAGGCTTATTGCAAGGTGCATTTTTTATCTATTTATCGATTTCTAGTGAATTGTTTATGGTCAATTACGGGCTTTCTGAACAGCAGTTTGCCATCGTCTTTGGGGCAAATGCGTTTGGGTTCATGGCACTCATTCAGGTCAATCAATTTTTAACCAAAAAATTTCGCTTAGTGCAACTACTGCGTTTTGGGGCATTGATGCAGTTGGTCTTTGCTGTATGCTTGCTTGGGCTGGGCTTGATTTTTGGTAAGCAGGCGAATTTTTGGTTGGTATTTGCCAGTATCTTTTTATGCATTGCAGGCTTAGGATTTACCCAACCAAATGCTGCTGCCATCGCTTTGGCGTTTCAGAAAAAGCGAGCAGGCATGGCAAGTGCCTTGCAGGGGGCGTTGCAGTTTTCGGTGGGGATTTTTGGTGGATTGCTCATCGGCTTGGCTGATGTCAATGCTGTCGCCAAACTAGGTACAATCATCACGATTTTGGTGGCGATGGGTACTTTTTTGGTGTATCGCCTTGACCCAACATTGGACTTATCCAAGATGGATTAAACAAAAATCCTAAGTCAATCTGACTTAGGATTTTTTTTACTTCACAAAAAAGCGTGTGGCACAAACAGGCTGGTGTCTTTGGTGATGAGTGTGTCATCTTCTCGCACGCCAATACCAGCTGCACCATTGCCGACAATCCAGCTACCGATGACGGCATAGACAGTCTGTCCGTGATTGTTGGTGAATGCTGGTAGAGGATGGGTGGCTTGATAAACAAAACCTTCATTGCCATAGTCGCCTGTTGTATTGAGCGTGGTGTTGCCATATTGCAAATGAATATTTGCCCCTTCACGAGAAAAGAAAGGTTTTTTGACAACCTGACCGCCCAGCTCGTTGGGATTAAGACTGGCGGGCAATAGATTGGGGTGGTTAGGGAACATCTCCCATAGTACCGCCAGCAGAGCCTTGTTGCTCATCAGTAGCTTGTAGGCAGGCTCGATAAAGTTGGTTTGACTGCTGGCGATATGCTGCCCAAACTCTTCGGCAAGCAGCCACTCCCAAGGATAAAGTTTAAACAGATGGCGAATGACCCTATCTTGGGTGTCGGTAAAGTTTAGGTCATGTTGTCGCCAGCCAATCGCCCCAATGTCCAGATAATCAGTCGCCAATCCTGCTTGAATGGCAACATCTTGTAAGTATTGGGTGGTAATGCGGTCTTCATCACTACGGCTGACGGCAGTAAAATGTAAGAAAAACTCCCCCAAACTTTGTGCTTTTAATGCACCAAACTGTACCAAAAGTCGCTCGTGAATGCTGTTAAACTGGTCGGCATTGGCAAGCTCTCCTGTCTGAGCTTGCAACCAATACCACTGAGCGACACTTGCCTCGAACAAAGAGGTTGGCGTGTCAGCATTATACTCGTAGAGCTTGGGGGGATTTTTGCCATCAAAGCATAAATCAAATCGTCCGTATAGGCTCATTTCTTGACGAGCAAAACTGCGTTCAATCAGCGTGGCGGCAGTATCATTGATACCAAGTCTGGCATAGTCGCCAGATTTGACCACTTGTCCTACTGCTTGCATGTACATGGCGTGCAAGGTTTCGGTGGTGCTTTCTAGGGTATCAATTTCTTGCTCATCAAACAGATAGCAGGCATCTTCTTGCCAATAATTACCATCAATACTGTGATAATCAAAGCCAATTCGACTCATTTCATCTTGCCAATTTGGACGAGGTGTTACTTGAATGCGTTTCATCGTTATTTAGCCATCTAAGAAAGTTGTTTATGAGCCAGCACCTGTTGCTCCGCCCGTCGCTCCAAAACCACTACGGTTTGTGCCTGTGCGAGCGTCTTGGCTGTTTTGGGCAGCAGCAGCTTTTTGGTTGTTGGCATTGGTGGCAGCCTGTGATTGGACAGGTTGCTGAGTGGTGGTGGGTGTTTGAGCGGTTTGAGCGGCTGCGGTGGCACGATTGTTTGCAGCTTTACTTGCCAGATAGCCTGCCGCCGCACCAGCTGCTGCCGCACCAAGCATTGTGCCAACACCACTACCATTGTCGGCAGACGCTTGGTCTGTTTGTTCGGCTTGGGCGGTTTGTAGGGCTTGTTCTTCTAGCTGAGCTGCTTGGGCTTGCAGAGCAGCGGCTTGCTCTTGGAGTGCTTGTGCCTCTGGGCTAGAATAGGTGGGCTGTGCGTTTTGTGAAACTGTGGTTTGTTCTTGGGTAACTGGGGCGGGAGTGGCAGCTTGTTCAGGCGAACAGGCGGTCAAGCCAAGCCCTGCTGTACCAAGTAACACCAAAGAAATTTGTGCTGAGCGGCGTGAAGAAGTAGTCATCGTAATCTCCAAAACAAAAAATTCATTATGCAAGCAAATGAACAATTTTACAAGTTTTTATGATGATTTTTACCAATCTAATATTTTAAGAATTTTTGCTGTCATATTTGCCAGAATCAGGGTATCTTGGCAAACTTCGATAAAATGGCAAGAGCAATGCCGTAATCGACTTTTTGTGTTATAATAAGCAGATTTAAACACATATCTAAATATTCTCATCAGATGAGATTGGGTTGATGAATATGCCAAATAATACCCCAAAAGCTGCCGCCAAGACAGGGTTTTTTGAGCGTTTGTGGCAGGGATTTTTGACAACTGTTGGCACAGAGCGATTTTTTCATATTTTTTCGCCATGGGTCAAATGGCTGGCGATGATTGCAGGCGTGCTATTGACCATTGGGACGATTTGGGGTTTGGGATTTGCACCCCCTGATTATCTGCAAGGCAATAGCTATCGCATCATTTTCATTCATGTGCCGACCGCCAGCCTTGCGATGTCTATCTATCTGGCGATGGCAGTGCTTGGCGTGATTTTTTTGGTTTGGAAAATCAAGACCGCCAATCTGGTCGCCCAAGCCATCGCTCCCATTGGGTTTGTGATGTGCGTGCTTAGTCTTTTGACGGGGTCGATTTGGGCAAAGCCGACTTGGGGTACTTATTGGGTGTGGGACGCACGATTGACTTCGATGTTGATTTTGGCGTTTTTATATGCTGGCGTGATGGCATTGTTTACCGCCTTTGAGCATAGCACCAACAAAGGCAAGGCGGCGGCGATTTTATCCATCGTGGGTGCGGTCAATTTGCCCATCATCAAATATTCGGTTGAATGGTGGAATACGCTACATCAAGGGGCGACTTTTACGGTGACCAATGCCCCAAAGATGAGTGCATCAATGTGGTTGCCTTTATTGGTAATGTTACTTGGTATGTATTTTTTGGTGGCGGCTTTGGCGATTTATCGCACCAATTCGCTGATTTTAGGCAGAGAATATAATAAGGCGTGGGTACTTCGTAAACTTACCAAGCCTGCGGAGGTGTCGTCATGACCCCATATTTTCAAAGCATACAAGCGTTTTTGGCGATGGGTGGGCATGGTTTTTATGTCTGGCTGTGCTATGCCATCGTTTTTGTGGCGGTGTTTGCATTGATTATGTATGCCAGAATCGAAAGACGGCAGGTGCTGGCACGATTAGGCAGACAGCACCAATCACGCCTAACCAATAAACAACGCAAACAACAATCAAGCTGACTGTGGTGATGACATGAATGTAGTACGACAAAAAAAGATGATGTGGGTAATGGCGGTGCTATTAGGGGCGATTGTTGCTGTTGCGTTGATTTTATACGCCATTCGCAACCAAACTGACTACTATTTTGACCCAACCGCCATCAGCACAGGACAAGCCCCTGAGGATAAACGCATTCGTGCAGGTGGTATGGTGGTGGCAGGTTCGGTCAAGCGTGACCCAAGCGACCAGCTTAATATCCAGTTTCAAATCACCGATTTCAAATCGGTTGTGCCTGTGACCTATCGTGGCGTATTGCCTGATTTGTTTGCTGAAAATTCAGGCGTGGTTGCCACAGGCAAACTTCAAGATGGTGTGTTTGTTGCCAGCGAAGTGCTTGCCAAACATGATGAAAACTACATGCCACCAGAAGTTGCCAAGTCTTTAAAAACCGAACACAGCGAGCGTGGCACAGATGTGAATAATGGGCAATTTGTGCCAGCAACGCCAATGAGTGAGATTGACGAACGAAATCAAAGCCAATAATCTAGTGCCAGTAATTTGAGTGATAAAACCAAAAAAGAGCCGTACAAGATACAGGTGGCATGATGTCATAAGTTAAGCGTTAATGGCTTGGAACTTGATTGGTGTGGTCAAGCCAACAAATAAAAAATCCCTTCATCAAAAGGGATTTTTTTTGTGGGCTTGAAAATTACCAGCCTTTTACCACGCCGCCTTCTTTAAACAGCTTTTTGGCTTCGGCTTCTACTTCATCAGACTGATAGGCCTTGACGAAATTTTGAACCGCTTCTGAATCTTGGTTGTCGGTACGAGCCACAATGATGTTCACATAAGGTGAATCTTTATCTTCGATAAAAATACCATGCTCAGTAGCATTTAGACCAACTTGACCTGCATAGGTGTTATTAACCACTGCCAAATCCACATCGTCCAAGGCACGAGCGGCAACAGAAGTATCCACTTCTTGGATTTTTAGATTTTTTGGATTTTCGATGATGTCCAGTGAAGTTGAGAATAGGTTGTTGTTATCTTTTAGTTTAATCAAGCCTTGTTTTTCAAGCAAAATCAATGCACGAGCTAGGTTTGATGGGTCGTTTGGCACAGCCACAGTCGCACCATCAGCCAATTCTGAGATGTTTTTGATTTTCTTTGAATAGCCTGCCAATGGATAGACAAAAGTATTGCCCACGATGGCAAGGTTGTCTAGGTGTTTTTCGGCTTTATCTTTGTCCAGATATGGCTTATGCTGCATGGCGTTAGCGTCTAAATCGCCTTTGGAAACGGCGGTGTTTGGCAGGGCATAGTCGTTAAATTCGACATAAGTCACATCAAGGTTATATTTTTCTTTGGCGACTTTGGCAGCCACTTCGGCAACAGCGTGTTCAGGACCGCTCATCACGCCCACTTTGATGCTTTGGGCAGCAGGAGTATCAGCGGCAGGTTGTTCTGCTTTTTTATCATTACCACAGCCAGCCAATGCCAAGCCTGACACGATGGCACAGATACCAAATAATTTTGTTAATTGCATGATTTATTCCTTAATAAAAATTAACCAATCATAAAGCCTGTCAAAGACATTCCTTGACTTCATTGGCACCGAATGACTTGCCCGATTTGCTTTTGGTATAAAGACAATGGGCGGTATCGACGCCAAGTTTGCTTGTGCATATTAAACCATAAAATGACAATGATTCACAACAATATTTTTCAAGTTAAAATGAAAAAACTTCATGCCAAAATGGCATAATCATCTAGCGATGGTCTGCTTTTGCTGCTAGGATATCACCGATTTTTTGGCAAATCATCACGATGGCGACAATGATGATGGTGCTAATCCATTTGACATAAATCATATTGCGATGCTCACCATAATTGATGGCAAGACTACCCAGACCGCCACCACCGACAACACCTGCCATCGCTGAATAACCGATGAGCGACACCAGCGTCAAAGTGATGGCATTGATGATGATGGGCAGACTTTCTGGCAGATAATATTTACTGACCACTTGCCAATGCGTTGCCCCCATTGATTTGGCGGCTTCGGTCAGACCTGTGGGAATCTCAACCAAAGCGTTGGCGGTTAATCTGGCAAAAAATGGAATGGCAGCGATACTTAGTGGTACGATGGCGGCTGTCGTGCCAAGTGTTGTGCCAACCAGCATACGAGTGATAGGCAATAAGACAATCAGCAAAATGATGAATGGCACTGACCGACCGACATTGATGATGACATCAAGAAGGTTAAAGATGGTGCGGTTTTGCAAAATGCGACCTTTATCCGTCAAAAATGCCAAAAATCCAAGTGGCAAGCCAATCAACACCGCCAGCAGGGTTGATGCCAGCCCCATGTACAGCGTTTCATAAGTAGCAGTACCGACCATTTCCCACATTTTTGGGCTAAGTTCGTTCAGAAAATCTTGATACATTTCATTAAACATAGCCAAGTACTCCTACGGTGGTCTGGTGCGTTTGCAAAAATTCGATGCTCTGATTGATGGCATCTTGACTGCCGACCAATCTGGCAATCATAAATCCAAAACGAACATCGCCTGCATATTCTACTTGCGAGCTTAGTAGGTCAAATTCGACATCAAAGCGTTTGGCAAGTTGGGATAATAAAGGTAAGTCGTCTGAATTTCCTGTCAGCTCAATCTTGATGACAGGATATGTGCCAGCGATTTGCTTGGCGGATAGACGCTTTATGTATTCATCGGGCAAGCCTATGTCTAGTGTGGACTGAATGAATTGTTTGGCAAGTGCGGTTTGCGGATTGGCAAAGATATCGCTGACACTACCTTGTTCAATGAGTTGTCCTTGATCCATAATGGCGACTTGATGGCAGATGCGTTTGACCACTTCCATCTCGTGCGTGATGAGCAAGATGGTGATGCCAAGCGTGGCGTTGATGTCTTTGAGTAGTTTTAGGATAGACTGTGTGGTGGCAGGGTCTAAGGCACTGGTGGCTTCATCGCACAGCAGGACTTTTGGGTCGCAGGCTAAGGCACGAGCGATGGCAACACGCTGTTTTTGTCCACCAGACAGGTTAGCAGGATAGGCATGTTGTCGTTCGGTCAAGCCCACCAATGCCAATAATTCATCGACTTTTTGTTTGATTTGTTGTCTTGGGGTGTTTGACAATTCTAGTGGCAATGCTACATTGTCAAAGACAGTACGAGAATGCAATAGATTAAAATGCTGAAAAATCATACCAATTTGACGGCGTGCAGCGATGAGCTGGCGGTCGTCTAGTTTGGTTAAATCTTCGCCATCAATCACCACCGAGCCTGTGGTGGGGCGTTCAAGCAGATTGACACAGCGGATTAGTGTGGATTTTCCTGCACCAGAAGCACCGATGATGCCAAAGATTTCGCCTTGTTTGATGTGTAAAGTGGTGGGTTTGACCGCCAAAAATGGCGTGTGCTTGCCGTCTTTTTCAAGCAAAAACTCTTTGCTGACATTGTCCAGTTGTATCATGGGCTTGGCTGTATTCATAAATTGATGAGGTGATAAAATTTAAAACCTCATAATATAGCACAAAATTGACAAAATCGTTGGTTTATTTTGTGGCGGATTTGTCGGTGGTGTCATCAAAGGTGGCTTTGGGCTTGGTGGGCAAGATGACCACAAATCGAGTTTTGCCTTGATAGGTGTCGGTATAGATTTGTCCGTTGTGGGCTTCGACAATCTGCGATACCAATGATAAGCCTAATCCTGAGCCTTTTTTCTCTTGTTTTAGACGAACAAAGGGGCTAAAAATATCTTGGCGTTTGTCTTCGGCAATGCCATCGCCCTGATCGATGAAAGACAGTACGGCAAAATTTGGCTTAGGCTTTTCTTTGGGTTTATCTTTGCCAAACCGTTTTAAAAAGGCGGTTTTTTTGTGGGTATTATCCTCATCATCTGACGTATTTTCAAACAAGACATCGCTGGTGCAGTCATCGTTCATGCAGTCGATGAGTGCCTGTGGAATGAGTTGGGCATCGTCAGGTGTACTGACACCGTATAGATAGACTTGTACGGGTGGCACGCCATGAATCATGGCATTATTAAGCAGATTGCGAACCAGATGTGTCAATAGCTTAGGCTGAGCGGGCAAAACGATGGCTTCGGCAGCAAGACTGGCTTCTGGATAATGCTGGCATTCTTGGCGAACCAGCTCATACAAATCAACTTGCTCGGTGGCTTGTAGGGCGTGTCCTGCATCAAGGCGACTGATCAGCAGGATACTCTCGACAAGGTCATTTAGCCCCGTCAAATCACGGTTGATGGCAAAAGCTCGTTTGTCAAATTTGGCTTTATCTTCCTCGCTTAGTTTGGCAGCCAGCATGTCCATCATCTCAATCTGCAAGCGAATGCGAGTGATGGGGGTGCGAAATTCGTGTGAGGCGTGTGCCAAAAGCAGGCTGTTGGCATTGATGAGTTGTTCGATTTTTTGAGCAGATTGGTTAAAGCCATAGGCAAGAGCAGCAATCTCATCATTGCCTTCTTCGCTGACCCTGACGCTAAAATCACCATCGCCCAATCTGCCAATTTGACGGCTCATCTGATTGATACGCCAAGTGATGTTGTGTGAAATCCACCACAGCACCGCCGACATGATGACCAACAGTAAAATCGTCCCAGAAAATAAGTTAAACCAGCCTGATAAAGGTCGCTGGATTGGCGGTGTGCGACTTTCATACCAAATGGTGTAACCCAGTGGGTTGGTGATGGTGGTATGAGGCGGACTTGGGGCAAACAAAGTGCTTAGCCAAGGCGGGTTGGGTGGTAGCTGCTGTGGCAACTCGGTGTCTTCGGTTTGTAAGATGAGACGACCATCAGGAGCGTATAAGCCAATCTTGGCACTAAGGCTTTCATCAAAAATATCAAAACTTTTTTTGATGACCACCATAGAAAATCTGGCTTGTAGTAGGTTGTTTTGGCTGCTGAGTGTTTCAGCTTCAATCAAAAATGGGTCTATTTGACTTAGAATCTGGCTGGCGATGGCACGAGAGCGAGCAGCATCTGAATTATTGTGGGCAAATTGGGATAGTAAGATGAATGCAATTGTAAAAGTGATTAACGCCAAAAACACGCTGATGAATAAGCGTGCCGCCACAGAACGAAAGCCGAATTTACCATGTTGATTTTGCATAAAACACCAAAAAGGCGTACCGATTGGCACGCCAATGTCTCATTAGACCTGATCGGTTGCAAATTGATAACCAACGCCACGCACGGTGATGATGCGTTTTGGTTGGCGTGGATTGTCTTCAATCAAGGCACGCAGGCGAGAGATGTGCACATCAATGGCACGGTCAATATTCTCAGAGCTGTCATCATTTGGCATTGCTTGCCACAGCTGTTCACGGCTTAGCACTTTGCCAGCGTGAGTGGCAAAATAATGAAGTAGTTGGAACTGGTGTGTGGTCAGACGCACAGGCTTTTCATCGATGGTCACTTCATGGCTGTCGGGAAATACCGATAAGCGACCAAAGCTAAGACTACCCAAATTGGCATCTGCTTGGTTGGGCGTTTCATGGCGACGCAATACTGCACGAATGCGAGCTAACAGCTCTCGTGGCTCAAAGGGCTTGGCGACATAATCATCTGCACCCATTTCCAAGCCCAAAACACGGTCGGTGGTGTCGCCTTTGGCGGTCAGCATTACGATTGGCACTTTGTTGATGAGTGTATTTTTTGATGAACGCACTTTTTGGCAAACTTGCATGCCATCCATGTCAGGTAGCATCAAATCCAGCACAATCAGGCTGATTTCTCGTTCTTTGGCTTCTAGGATATCCAGACCCATTTGCCCTGTGGCAGCATGGTGTACTTCGTAGTAGTTCATCGACAGATAGTCGCTAATCAATTCTGCCAAATCTGGATCGTCTTCAATCAATAAAATTTGTTTATTCATGTTAAGCCTTATCTTGCTTTTATCGGATAACTGTTTAATTGCTATATCTTGCCAATATTTGTACAGCTTGGCAAGCACAAAATTGTAGTGATTTGCATTATTTTTTGCCAATTGGCACACAAATCCGTGATTTTGGCAAATTGTCAGCAATAATGTAACGCAAGCTGACATCGTGCGTTTAGTGCAGTCTGACAGTACGCCCATCAAGTGCATCGTTTGGCGGTGTGGTAACGACCAGACTGTCTTCACTGACACCTGTGACCAAAAATTGATTGGACGCTTGACGATATTCGATGACATCGACCAATTTTTTGTGCAAAGTATGGTCTTGTTTGATGAGCCAAATGTAACCTTTGACAGGCAGGGCAGGGCGAGGTGGGTGAAACTGTGCCAATGATAAAGATTTGCCTTGCTCATTGCTGATGGCAAGATATGGCACAAGTCCAGCCACCGCAGATTGCCCATAGTCTAGGCTGCCATAGACTGATTGCCCAAGAGCAAGTGGTGCTTGGTCGGGTTTTGGTTTGATACGAATGTGGATTTTGAGCAGATTTTGTTCTTCATCGATTTGGCTGATTTGCCCTGAAAAATGACCTTGCTGGGTGTTTTGGGTGTTCAGCTGCACGGTTGTACCGATGTGCAAATATGATTTTATGCTGACAGGAGCAAGGCTGACCATGTCAAGTGTCTTAGTATCAACCACATTTAATAGCGTACTTTCAGCAAGCACTTCATCGTCAGTTTGGACAAATTGTTGGTCAATCGTGCCATCAAAATCGACCATCAGCTGATAACTTTGACTGTGTGCATCGTACTGTTTGAGCGTGGTGAGCATCTGAATGTCGCTCTGATGAATTGGCAAAATCTGCACCAATGGGCTGCCTGCTTGATGATGAGTACCTGTTTTGGCGATGTAGAGAATCTTGCCATCAAACGGCATGTGCAATCGTTGGCTGCGATGTGGCTTGATGGTGCCAGCCAAAGTTAAGCTGGGCTGATAGCGAGTCATTTTGACGCTGGCGACTTGGTCGGTGCTAAGAGTGATGGGCGTGTCGTGCGATGGCGTGGCGGATTTTGGTTTGCAGGCGGTCAATGACAGCAGGCAAGCAAGCATCATCAGGCATACGCCCAAGGCAAAATGGTTCATAAAATCAATCAATCAACTAAGTACAACAAACAGCATTTTAACATATTTTGATGCTTGCCAATCGACCCGCCTAATCATCAATGCGTATTTAATGCGTATTGCTGAATAAATATACAAAATTTCTACAATCTTATTATCAAAAATTAAGGTTGGCTTGATAGAATAATCGCAATTATGGCTTATTTTTTTGGTGATATGATGACACAGCTAGCAACAAATGCAATGCAAATTCAAAAATACAATCTGGCCGCTCGCCTGTTTCACTGGGTGGGTGCATTATTGATTGTGACAGCTTGGTTTTTGGTGGAGCAAGGCGAGGATTTTATCGGTTTGCATAAAGCGGTGGGTTTTAGTTTTTTGATTTGGACGCTACTTCGTCTCATCAATCGTGTTGTTAGCAAAGCACCTGCTGCTCTGCCGATGCCAGCGTGGCAAACTGCCATATCGCACTTGACGCATCTGGCGTTATATGTGGCGATGATTGGCATGCCTGTAACTGGTTTTTTGTCGGCATATTTTGGCGGTTATGGCGTTGATGTCTTTGGTATTTTTCAGATAGCAGGGGCGGCTGAGGCAAACCGTGATTTGGCTCGTACTTTGATGGGTGTGCATCGTGGGTTGATGTGGAATGCTTTATTGGCATTAGTGGTGCTACATATCGGTGCGGCGTTGTATCATCAATTTGTCAAAAAAGACAATCTGCTTGCCAGAATGCGTTAATGCCAAAGTATGTGGTATGCTGATGGTAGATTTGTAGGAAATTTCTTACATGGATTGACGATTTTTGCGTCTTTTTATTTTGGCATAAATCCAGCATAATACGCCTCATAGCAATGGAGAACCCTGATGGAGCAGGGCAGGGATGAGGTGCTATTCAAGGAAGGTTGGTAAGGATACGGATTTTACTTTTGGTAAAATCTTGGAAAAACAACGGGTTAGGCTTTTTGGTCTGACCCGTTGTTTTTTATGAGATTTTTTCATGCTGGATTTTGTGTTCGCTCAAAGACTTGCCCAAGAGTGGTGAAACCCTTGATGGCTGAAACTTAGCTTATCACGAACGGTTTTTCTTAATGCTAACTTTTAACAACCTATTGTCCAAACAGCCGATGAATGAGCTTGCAGATGATGCATGGCTTTGATTTTATCGATGATTGATGATGTACCACTTATCAAAAAAACCGCCTGTTTAATATGTCCAAAACTGGGCAAAACAAGCGGTTTTTTTTGATGTTGGGCTTGGGGTGTTAATGAGCCTCGTCCCAATTATCACCTGTACCAATCTCGACAAGCAGCGGTACAGCAAAATCCACCGTCCAGCCAAGCGTTTTGGCGGTGTCGGTCAGTACATTTTGCATGGCATTTTTGATGAGTGTGCCAATCTCTTGTGCTTTATCGGCATCAATTTCAAACACCAGCTCGTCATGGACTTGTAGCAATAGTTTGGCGTGCTCTTTGGGCAATACTTTATCCACCGCAATCATCGCAAGTTTAATCAGCTCAGCTGCCGACCCTTGAAGCGGGGCGTTGATGGCGGCTCGTTCGGCAGCCTCTTTTATCATGCGGTTGCTGTTATTGATGTCTGGCGAGTAGAGTTTTCTATCCAATAAGGTTTTTACATAGCCTGCCTGTTTTGCATGATTTTTGGTGTTTTCCATGTAGTCATGAATTGCAGGATAGCGAGCAAAATAGCGTTTGATGTAGTCTTGGGCGGTGCTTCTATCCACACCTAATTGTTTGGCAAGCCCAAAGGCACTCATGCCATACAACAGACCAAAATTGACCGCTTTGGCAGCACGGCGTTCATTGCTGGTTACTTCATCAAGTGATTTACCCATGATTTCAGCAGCGGTGGCGGTGTGAATGTCTAGCCCATCATTAAAGGCGGCAATCAATCGCTCATCTCCACTAAAATGTGCCATCAGTCGAAGTTCAATCTGTGAATAGTCAGCTGCCAAAATCACACGACCTTTTGGTGCAATGAATGCCTGACGAATCAGGCGACCTGTATCGGTGCGAATGGGGATATTTTGTAGATTTGGGTCAGATGACGACAGTCTGCCTGTGCTGGTCAATGCCTGATGATAGCTGGTATGTACTCGCCCTGCGTCATCAGCAGCTTTGGCAAGTGCATCGGTGTAGGTGCTTTTTAGTTTTGATAAGCTACGATGTGCCAAAACGGTCTCAACCAGCGGGTGGTCGATTTTGGATAGAACGGCTTCTGAGGTGGAATACTGTCCTGTTTTGGTTTTTTTACCGCCTGCAATGCCAAGTTTTTCAAACAAAATTTCGCCCAACTGTTTTGGGCTGGCAAGGTTGAAATTCTCTGCCGCCAAAGTGTGAGCTTGGTGTTCTAATGCCAAAATTTCTTCATCAAATTGATGTGATAATTTGCTTAGCATATCAATATCAATCAAAATACCCGCCCGCTCCATCTGGGTCAATAGTTTGGCGGTGGGTATTTCAAGACGATGAAGTAGCTTGGAGGCAGCATGGTCATTGGCAAGATATTGTGAGAATATCGTAAATAATCTAAAAGTAATATCCGCATCTTCACAGGCATAGTGGCTGGCTGTATCGATGTCCACTCTATCAAAAGTGATTTGTTTGGCTCCTTTGCCTGCCACTTCTTCAAAGGTGGTGGTTGTGGTGTTTAGATAGTGTTTTGCCAAGTCGTCCATATTGTGCCGTGTGGCAGCAGCGTTAATCACATAGCTTGCCAACATGGTGTCCATGTGCCAGTTGTCAGGCTGGGTGTGAATATCGCCAAGCAAATCAATGCCGTATTTGGCAAAAATATGCGTGTCGTATTTAAGATGCTGACCGATTTTGCCGATGGCAGGGTTTTGTAAAATCGGCTTTAAAGCACCCAAAACCGTGTTTTCATCAAGCTGTCCATCGTGTCTTGTGCCCAAATCATCAACATGATTGATGGGAATGTAGTATGCTTGATGATGGGTGTGGCTGATGCTGACACCCACCAATGATGCTTGTTGCCAATCTAGGTGTGTTGTCTCGGTGTCGATGGCAAAATAGGGCGATTGTGCCAGCGTGGCAACCAAATCATCAAGCTCTTGTGCGGTGCTGATGGTGTGATATTGCACGGTGTCGGCAGGCAGGCTTGGTACGATGCCAGCATCATTTTGGTCGTCTGTCTGCTCGACTGGCGTGCTGTGCTGTGGGTCTAAGTTTAGCTTGGCAAGTTGTTCTGAAACGGCAGTAATTTCTTGACGGAATTCTAGCTTTTGATAAAAACTTAACAAACTGGTCAAGCGTTGTTCTTTGGCATCGTCATTAGCATCGCCCAGCTTGATGTCTTCAAAACCAATGGGCAAATCCAAATTGGTTACGATGGTTGCCAGCGTACGATTGAGCGGAATGGTATCTTGGTGCTCTTTGATGTTTTTGCCAACCACGCCTTTGATTTGTTCGATATTTGCCAAAATACCATCAATATCGCCATAATCATTAAGCAGTTTGGCGGCGGTTTTTTGTCCTACTTTTGGAATTCCTGCAATGCCGTCAGAGGCATCGCCCATCAGCGTTAGGTAGTCGGCAATTTGGGTATTTTGCACCCCAAATTTTTCGATGACACCTGCTTTATCGGTGATTTTGCCAGTAAAGCTGTCTTCTAAGATGACGCAATCATTGACAAGCTGTGCCATGTCTTTATCGCCTGTTGAGATGACGACAGGCAGTCTGTGCTGGCAAGCGGTATGAGCCAGTGTACCGATGATGTCGTCTGCTTCATAGCCATCAATGGTGATGAGGGGAATGCCAAGCTGTTTAATCAGTTCATGCACATAAGGAATCTGTACTCGCAAATCATCTTCCATCGGTGGGCGATGTGCTTTGTAAGCCTCCGATAATTCGTGGCGAAAGGTTGGGGCTTTGGTATCAAAAGCGACCGCCATGTAGGCAGGCTTGTATTTTTTGATGAGCTTGTTTAGGGCATTTAGCACGCCACGCACGGCATTGGTGGGCAGTCCGTCTTTGTTGGATAAGGGTGGCAGACCATAAAAACAGCGAAATAAATAATAAGAACCATCGACCAGCACCACAGGAGCGGCAGATGTGTCGATATTGCTTGTGTCAAAGTGAGCAAGATTGGGAATTTGTTGATAATTGTTCATTGCGGTCATCAAATTTGGTTCATCATCATAATTATTGACGACCAGTATAGCACATTTTGGGCGATATTTTAAAATTTTATGATGATAAATTTTAAATTTTTATTTAAATATTTTGATAATTTTCTTGATAGATTTCTTTGGCGTTATGGATAAAATAACAAGCTGTTTTTGTTTTTTGAAGAGATTCTTATTGACAAAAACAGCTTGAATGTTGATTTGTTTTACCATCAGGTTTAAAGATATCAAATTTAAAAACCATCTGGCTAATGTTAGTAGTAGCCAAGCTCCTCGTTGCGACTGTCTAGGCGTTCAACCTCACAATTTAGACGGTAGATTTCTTGGGCGGCAAATGAACCGTCCACGCCTAATGATTCGGCTCGGCACTCTGCTTCTCGCTGGTTGTTGATGGACTTTTGTTCTGGGCGTAGCATATCTTGAATATAGGGGTCTAGCGAGTTCCAAGTGCGGTTAATGCGGGCGACAGCAGCGTGATAATTGGCGTTCGCCTGTTCTAGGTCGGCAGCTTCTTGCTCGTTTTGCTGTTGGATTTTTGTGGCGATTTGTTCTTTGGATAGACTCCAATAAAGCATATCTGTCAGCCCTTGTGCAGGCTGACCTTTGTCTAGCTGGGCATAAATCCATTTGCCATCATCGCTAGGCTGTAAGGTGTAGCCAATTTCGTAGTCAAAAGTGCCGTCGTCATTATTTTGGTAAGAGTTACTGTTTAGAATCTCTTGTGCAGTTTGGCTGCTACCATCAAGCTTCAAGGCTTCATCAGCGTTGGCAAGCAATGTATTTGGCAGGGAGGTTTGTAGTGTGGCTTCACAAAATACTTGGGTATTTTTTGAGCTTTTGTCAATGGTGCGAACGCCAATGACATCAAAATTGATGGATTCAAGAGCATTTTTGATGGCAGTGTTTTGTTCTGCACCCAGTCGTTCCGTCAGCTCTTTATTGGTGCTTTCAAGAATTATCTCTTTTAATGCAGCCAGTCCCTCTTCATCGCTGCACCCTGTGTGTTTGTCAAAAGGGCAGCCAGTCAAGACAACACTCCCTGCGACAACAAGAGCAATATACCACCAATTTTTTGCTTGCATTATATTTCCCAATCTGTGTAATCCGATGGTGCAATTTTAAGCAAATTTATCCAGAAAATCAAGCCAACAGCAACGCTCTTTGGGTGTGTTCAATGAAGTTGATTTATGGTATAATTCATTCGACTTTATTTAGATAAATCTGTTAATTATTTTATGAAAAACACACTCAATCAAATCCAAAAACGCCGCACCTTTGCCATCATCAGCCACCCTGACGCAGGCAAAACCACAATGACCGAAAAGCTCCTTTTGTGGGGCAAAGCCATCTTAACCGCAGGCGAGGTAAAATCCAGAAAAACTGACAAACACGCCACCTCCGACTGGATGAGTATGGAGCAGGAGCGGGGTATTTCGATTACCACTTCGGTAATGCAGTTTCCTTATGGCGATTGTATGGTAAACCTACTTGACACCCCCGGACACGCTGATTTTAGTGAAGATACTTACCGCACTTTGACCGCCGTTGATAGTGCCTTGATGGTCATTGATGGGGCAAAGGGCGTGGAAGAACGCACCATTAAACTGATGGAAGTCTGCCGTATGCGTGATACGCCCATCATCAGTTTTGTCAATAAATTGGACCGTGAAATCCAAAATCCGCTCTCCCTACTTGATGAAATTGAAAGCGTACTAAAAATCAAATGCGTGCCGTTTTGTTATCCCATTGGTATGGGGCAGGATTTTGTGGGGGTGTATAACTTTTTTGATAACAAAACTTATCTATACAAAAAAGGCTTTGGCACGCAATTAACCGACATTGAAACCCTAGACGGCTACGACCACGATGAGATTAAGGGGCGACTTGGCGAGCTACTTTGGAATGAGTTTTTGGAAGGGGTGGAGCTTGCCGAAATGGCGTTTGGCGATTGGGATATTGATGAGTTTTTGGCAGGCAAGCAAACGCCTGTACTCTTTGGCACAGCCCTTGGCAATTTTGGCGTGGATATGGTGCTAGATACCCTAACCAAATACGCCCCAGCCCCCAAAGACCACAATGCCGTGGAGCGAGTGGTAAAAGCAGACGAACCCAATTTCACAGGTTTTGTCTTTAAAATCCAAGCCAATATGGACCCCAAACATAGAGACCGTGTCGCCTTTATGCGGATTTGCTCTGGCAAGTACGAAAAAGGTATGAAATTAAACCATGTGCGTATCGGCAAAGAAGTGCGAGTATCAGATGCGTTGATGTTTTTGGCAGGCGACCGTGAAAGCCTTGAAGAGGCGTATGCTGGCGACATCATCGGCTTGCACAATCACGGCACGATTCAGATTGGCGACAGTTTCACCAGTGGCGAAACCCTTAATTTTACAGGCATTCCGCACTTTGCCCCAGAGCTGTTTCGCCGTGTGGTGCTAAAAGACCCTTTAAAATCCAAACAATTACAAAAGGGACTGCAACAATTATCCGAAGAAGGAGCAACCCAAGTCTTTATGCCCCAAATCAATAACGACCTGATTTTGGGGGCGGTGGGCGTGCTACAATTTGAAGTGGTGGCTCATCGTTTGCTAGAAGAATACAAGGTGCAATGTGCCTTTGAACCGATTTCTATTGCCACCGTCCGCTGGGTACATTGTGATGATAAAGTGGCGTTTGAAAAATTTAAGAAAAAAGCCCACGACCAGCTGTCGCTTGATGGCGGTGGTTATTTGACCTACCTTGCCCCAAGCCGTGTTAATTTGCAGTTAATGCAAGAACGCTATCCTGAGGTGGAGTTTAGAAGTACGAGGGAGCATTGATATGAATGTGAATTGGGTAATATGAAAATCAAAACAGTGATTCGTAGTGTTTTTATCGCCGCTGTTTTGGCTTGTATGTTGCCCATCATGATTTATTCTTGGGTGGATAGGTTTAAAAATGCTGAATTTCATAAGCCTATCAAACTAGATTATGATAAAAAGAAAATCGAATTGCAATACATATTAGACACCATTACCATTGGCTTGCCCCAATTTGATAAACGAGAGGATTATAAAAAGACTGATGCAAAATCCATTAGCATTTCCTACCATTATCATAATCCCAAAGTAAGCGATATTGAAACGCTACTAAAAAACATTCAAAAAATTTCTGACACAGAATTATCTGTCTACGACACCAGCAGTCATTCTTTTAAAAGGCGGTTTTGCGTGGGCGAAAATGCCATATCGGTGGGTGATTATAATTTTGACAATTTATATCATATAAGGTTGTATGTCGGTTTTTATCAATATGATGATTGTCGTCGATGGGTGTATGATAATGGTCAGAAAAAATGAAAACTTTACCCTTTGACTGACAAAAACCTTTCTTTACACTCCTATTAGAATAAGGTTCATTGTCTGATTTTGAAACTTGGGTGTATAACGAACCAATTAAACCCGCCAAGTTATGACGATAAAGCATTTTATCAAGAGTTTAGAACTGCCAACTGCTCATAAAACAACCAATACCAACGCACCCCATACCCATTGGCTTTATCATCTGTATAAAATTGTTACGATGGGTAAATTTTACCGACTTTACGCTAATTTTTGTTTATAATAGCGTAACTTATCTTTGATATAAGTCGCTATTTGGACAGCCTAGTGATTTAGGCTGTCTTTTTTTGTCTTTTTGCTGTTTGAGCAAATCGCTCGTTTGGTTTGTCCACACAGCAAAAAACAGTTGTATAAAAGTTGGTTTTATGAAAAAGTTTTTAAAGTTTTTAATCGCATTTGCTTTGCTTTTGTTGATTATTTTACTTGCTTATTTATTCCGTCCTGTGGCGAGCAAGCAAGTGAGCGGGCTTGATGAGGAGCCTGTGGTTGATGTGGTGTTGATTGGCGGTGGCATCATGAGTGCCACGCTAGGCACTTATTTGAGTGAGCTTGAACCTGACTGGCAGATTCGTATGTTTGAACGCCTTGATGCGGTCGGTCAAGAAAGCTCGTATGGTTTTCATAACGCAGGCACAGGGCATTCTGGCTTTATGGAGATGAACTATACGGCAGTGGGCGATGATGGCAAAATTAGCATCGAGCGTGCCGAAAAAATCGCCAGCCAGTTTGAGGTTGCCAAGCAATTTTGGGCATATCAAGTCAAACAAGGCAGATTGGGCGAGCCAAAAAGCTTCATCAATCCTGTGCCACACATTGCCTTTGTGTGGGAAAACGAAGTGGATTTTCTAAAAAAACGCCATCAGGCGATGATTGCATCTCCACTGTTTGAGGGCATGATTTATACCGAAGATAAGGCAGAGATTGAACGCTGGGCACCGCTTGTCATGCAAGGTCGTGATGCCAATCAAAAAGTCGCCGCCACTCGCATGGATATTGGCTCTGATGTCAATTATGGTGCAATCACCACTCAGCTGATTGATGGCTTGACTAAGAGTGATAAATTTAAGCTGTCTGTTAATTCAGAAGTGGTTGGCATCAGTCGTAATGCTGATAAAACTTGGACAGTAAGCGTCAAAGACACCAAAACAGGTCAGACTTCACATACCAAGACGAAGTTTGTGTTCGTTGGTGCAGGTGGTGCAGCCATCAAACTACTACAATACACCGACTTACCAGAAAGCAAATACTATGCAGGCTTCCCTGTGGGCGGTCTATTCTTGATGACAGACAATCCTGCCATCACTGAGCAACATACTGCCAAAGTGTATGGCAAGGCTGAGCTTGGTGCACCGCCAATGTCAGTACCACACATCGACACTCGCTATATCGATGGTAAAAAATATGTCCTGTTTGGACCGTTTGCGACCTATTCGAACAAGTTCCTAAAAAATGGTTCGCAAACTGACCTGTTAGCATCAGCCACCAAAGATAATGCTTTGCCAATGGCGGCGGTTGGTCTTGAAAATACTGATTTGGTCAAATATTTGGTCAGCCAAGTCATGCTGACTGATGAAGAACGCCTAAAAGAGCTGCAAAAATATTATCCAAATGCTAAGCTGGAAGATTGGAAGGCCAGCCAAGGTGGTCAGCGTGTGCAAATCATCAAAAAATTGCCGAATGAGCCTGCCAAATTGCAATTTGGTACTGAGATTTTTGCCTCAGAAGATGGTACAGTGGCAGCCCTATTGGGTGCATCGCCAGGTGCTTCAACTTCTCCGCACATTTTGCTAAACTTGCTTGAAAAATCATTCCCAGAGCAAGTCGCTGGCAAGTGGAACGCCAAAATCAAAGAAATCATCCCATCTTATGGCGAGGATTTGTCAAAAGATGCAGCATTGCTAGACCGTGTGCGTACTGATACCAGCCGTACTTTGGGATTGGTTTATACGCCAAAAAATGCCGCACCAGTTGCGACACCTGCCAATGAAGAGAACATCAAACGCCTCAATGAAACTTCTGATGAAGTGGTCGTGCCAGCACCAGCAGCCCAAAAACCTGCTGCCTAAGCATCGGCGTTGATGAATGAAATAAGGGGTTTGATGACCCCTTATTTTTTTATTATGTTTTTGAATGATGGAGCAAAAAATGAAGATTGCCCAAAAATTGATGCGTATTTTTGCTGGTGGTTTGATACTATTTGGCTTGTATTTGTGGCTATTTGGACAAAGTTTTTGGTTATGGTTGTTGCCTTTGGTGCTGATGGTTGGCGGCAGATTTTGTGTTAAGGGTTGGCAAATATTTGGTCTGTTATTGATTTTGATGATGCTTGCCGTTCATCAGGTGCGTGCCTATCAAACGCACACGCACCAAAAATCCATACAAAATCAAGCAGGCACTTGGCAACAGTACGGAGCATTATAGACAATCCAATCGCCAGTAGGCGGTCTTATGGTTTAGCATACCAAAAGACACAACATCTGATGCTATGGTCGTCATGGCTTAAAAAGCGTGACTTAGCTCCACAAAGACTCGGCTTTTATCATAGCTGTATAGGGCGACGCTACTGTCGGTTTTTTGATATTGCCAAGTCAGGCGTGGCATCAAATTTTGATAAGCGAGTTTTCTGTGCCACAGACTTAGGCTTGCGGTGTATTCATCATTGATTTGGGTTTGGTTAAAGATGGGCATTGGGGCAAGGTATCGTCTTTGGGCAATGCCAATGCTACCACGCAACCCCAAATGTTGCCATTGCTGATGAGCCGATGCACGCAGACCCATGCGATAATAAGAGTCGTCTTTGTCTTGGGTGTGGGTGTATTGATAATCCGCCACAAGGCTTAATGAGCCATGCGTCAGCCAAGTAGGGCGAGTGGCAAAACTTGGGCTGATACTGATGCTGTGTCCGTCCAGATGTGGGCGAGTCTGGTGATAGTTTTTGCTGATTTCAGCAGACACGCCAAGCTGGCTTGTTGGGCTGATTTTTTGGGTGGCATCAATGCCTATGCCAATAACATCGGAGAAATGTTTGAGCTGGTGCTGTTCGGCTCGACCGCCAGCATAGTGGGTTTGCTCAAAAAAAGGCGTGATGCTAAGGCTGGTTTTGTGATTTGCCTTGCCCATCGACAACCCTGCCCGTGCCAATAATTCGTTATACTGCTTGGTGTCTTGATATAGCTTGCTTTGAAGGCTTAGAGCGGGTGTCAAAGACAGTCCATCTGGCAGTAGGATTTTTTTGTCCACGCTGACATTTAGGGCAACGCCATGTGCTGATTGAGCGGCATTGGCTGTCCAACCACCACCTAAGTCGGTCTGTTTTGGGGCGTTGTTGATGTTTTTGTCCATGATGACATGACCGCCGATTTGCAGTGTTGGCTTGCCAAGTTCATGCAGGGCGTTTTTGTAATCAATCAGCTGTGCCTGAATGTAGTCTGGCTGTTGTTCCAGCAGGGTTTTGGCTTCAACATAATGCCGATTGGCAAAGAGGCTTTGAATCAGGCGAATGCCAAATAGGGAATTGGTGGGATATTGTTCATGCAGCGTCTGATACAGTTGGCTTGCGGCGGCAAAATCCTGATTTTTGGTTGCCAAGACTGCTTTTGCCCAAGCAACCATCTGTGTTTCAATCAGCTCATCGGTTTGTTTTTGGTAGATGGGTAATAATACCGCCACGCCTTCAAGATTATTATAAATCAAGGCGGACAGCATCGCACGAGACAATAAATCTGGATTGGCAAGCAAAATCTGTTCATCAACTTGGGCGACGCCATCATTATTGATGGGCAGACTTGGGGCGTCAAAAGAGTCTATCGGTGGCGAAATGAGCGTGGCGGTTTGATTGTTTTGCCAGCGTCTGTCGTCTTGATTGTTTAATATCTCTTCATCATTGGCGTGGGCGTTGGGCATGAGGATATTGACCGCCAAGAATGCCATCGTTGTCCATAAAGCACGCTTTAAAAATATCTGCATACAACAATCCTGTCTAAACCCATCAATCGAATCAAGTTTGATAAAAAATCAAGCTAAATGACAAAATGTAAATGATACTTATTATTAAATATATTGTCAATAAGGTGATTGCGTAATGTTTTGTATCATATTGTTGTAATGTGGATAAGATAGGGGAAGGAGTCATTGAAAATTTTTGACATCGAACTATAATAAATCATAGAGAAGATTGTTGTATTAGAGCAGTTTTGGCTACGACCAACGCTGAGGATTGTACCCATGAAACATTACTTATTTAAGCCATCTGTGCTGGCTGTCGTCATTACTTCCATTTTATCCAATGTCGCTCATGCGTCGACTGTGCGAGATGATATTGATTATCAATATTTTCGTGATTTGGCAGAAAATAAGGGTGAGTTTTATGCTGGGGCGAGCAATATCGATATTGTGAACAAACAGGGCATCAACATTGGCACGATGCTCCAAGGCATTCCAATGATTGATTTTTCTTCCATCAATCGAGATGGGGGTTTTGTTACCTTGACCAAGCCTCAGTATGTGACCAGCGTGGCACACAATCAAGGTTACCGCTTGGTACAATTTGGCGATGCCAGTAGCAACAATCCTGATGGTCATTATTTTGATTATCAACTGGTGGCACGCAATGACTATGACCCGAATGGGAGTCATGCAGTCGCCAAACTTACTCATCATGATTATCATGTGCCTCGTTTGCACAAGCTGGTAACAGAGGTAGTGCCAGTTCAGCAGTCAATGGAGAAAAATCTAGATAATTATCGCAATCAAGATATTTATCCTATGTTTATGCGCGCAGGTTCTGGTGTGCAAAATACGGTATCCTCGCCAATCAGTGAAAAAAATCGTCTTGCGGCAGCGTATGAATATATGATTGGAGGCACAACTTCTGGTGTTAGTAGTGTTAGTCATAATCTGATTGGTTTTGAGGGTGATGTTTTTGGTGATGCTTACAGTCCCATGACATCTCATGCACAACCTGGGGACAGTGGCTCTGGTTTGTTTGCTTGGGATAATCGCCTACAAAAATGGGTATATGTTGCCACCACGCAGGCTGGCAATGATCAGGTTGTTGTTGGGGTTATTAATTATCCTGAATATGGTGAATTATTAGAAAAATCAGATAACGCAGGCGTGATACAGGCAGAGGATAAGACGCTGCTTTGGAGTGTGCCAAACAGAAGATTCACCAGAGTCAATACCAGCACCATTGCTGGTGGATTGACTTATTTGACCGTTGATTTGGCGGATACTTTTTTGGCTGACCCTAAGACGGGTAAGCCACACATTCCATCGTTACACCACGGCAAAACCTTCCACATCACAGGCGACAACAACACCTTAACCCTAACAGACAACATCAATCAAGGTGCTGGTGCGATCTATTTTCATGGCAATACCACAGTTACAGGTACCAAAGATGACATCACTTGGCTAGGTGCTGGTGTTGATATTGATGCAGGTAAAACGGTGACTTGGAAAATCAGTAATCCTGCTGGCGATAGATTATCAAAAATTGGACAAGGCACACTCACCATCAATGGCAAAGGAGAAAACAAAGGCTCCATCAGTGTGGGTGATGGTACAGTTATCCTAGACCAACAAGCTGACAGTAATAACAAAAAATCTGCATTCTCTGAATTAGGCATCGTCAGTGGCAGACCAACTGTCATTCTAAACTCATCAGACCAATTAGACCCCAACACCATCTACTTTGGCTATCGTGGTGGGCGATTGGATTTGAATGGGAATGATTTGACCTTTAAACGCATTCAAAATGTGGACGATGGGGCAAAAATCGTCAATCACAATATGACCAGCTCAGCCAATGTTACCATCACAGGCGATGTATTCACCATCGATGATGTGCGTCTGGTGGATTTTGGTGATGGTTGGGACGCTGATTTATTCCGCAGCCAAGGAGCTTATTTTGTTTTGGAAAATGGTGCTTGGAAATTTGTCAGCTGGAACCAAAACGATGCCAAAAAATATGTAGTGGCACAGAAAAACCAAGCTCTTGCCAATCGAATCTATGCATATAATGGTTACTTTGGTGAAATCGACCCAAATAAACATAATGGCAAACTCAATGTCACCATCAACACCACCGATGTGGCAAATGGCAAGCTCCTGCTCACAGGCGGTACGGTGCTAAATGGCAATCTTAGTGCAGCTGGTACTAGTGAAATTATCCTATCCGGTCGCCCCGTACCACACGCCTATGACAAAGTAGCCAACCAAGAAATCATCAAAGACAACGAATGGCTAAACCGCACCTTTAACGCCACCAACTTTGTTGCCAAAGACAATGCTAAGATTGAAGTTAGTCGTAATGTATCATCAGTAGATGGTAACTTTACTCTCACCGACAATGCTTCTGCTCACATTGGCTTTACCCAAGGTGTTTCACACGAATGTATCCGTTCTGACCGTACTGGTGTGGCAAATTGTTCTATCAGCCCGTTATCAGAGGCAGCACTAAATAGCTGGGATAGAACCAAAGTTGCAGGCGATGTTTCATTAGCAAACAATGCCAAATTTACCTTAGGTAGTAAAGCTGACCTAACAGGAGCCATGACTGGTACTGGCAACAGCCAAGTACAACTTGATGAAGGTTCTACTTGGACAATGACCAAAAACAGTCAGCTCAATGCACTGACGGTCAATAACGCCACCATCACCTTAAACAGCAATTATGCCAAAGGCAGTACCAATCAATACAACACATTAAGCGTCAATCAACTGTCAGGTCAAGCCAACTTTAACTACTTATCTGATGTAGCAGGCTTACAAAGCGATAAAGTCATCGCCAATACCGCCACAGGTACAGTTAAGCTTAATGTCAAAAACACTGGCAAAGAACCTAATCACGACCAAAAACTGGTACTACTGACCGCCAACAACCAAAATGATTTGTCCGTCAGTCTTGCCAATGCAGGTGGTACAGTTGATGCAGGTGCTTATCGCTATGAACTCATCAAAGATGGCAATGACTATGTTCTATATAACCCCATCATTGAACAAGAACTGGCAGAAAAAAGAAAGGCCGAAGAAGAAAAACGCTTAGCCGAAGAAAAAGCCCGTCAAGAAGAATTGGCAAGACAAAAAGCTGAAGAAGAAAGATTGGAAACCGAACGCTTAGCTCGTGAGCAAGCCGAAAAAGAAGCTGAACTTGCTCGTCAAAAAGCAGAGCAAGAACGCTTAGAAGCGGAGCGTCTGGCAAAACTTGAAGAAGAGAAGCGTTTAGCCGAAGAAGCTGAAAAAGCAAGACTTGCTCAACTTGAAAAAGAGCGTTTGGAAGCGGAAGAAAAAGCTCGTCAAGAACAACTTGCTCGTGAAGAAGCTGAACGCCTAGCTAAGATTGAAGAAGAAAAACGCTTAGAAGCAGAGCGTTTAGCCAAAGAAGCCGAAGAAAAACTCCTAGCAGAAGAAGCCGAAAAAGCAAGATTGGCTCAACTTGAAAAAGAGCGTTTAGAAGCTGAGGAAAAAGCTCGTCAAGAAGAATTGGCAAGACAAAAAGCAGAGCAAGAACGACTAGAAGCTGAACGCCTAGCCAAACTTGAAGAAGAAAAACGCTTAGAAGCAGAGCGTTTGGCTAAAGAGGCTGAAGAGAAACGCTTGGCTGAAGAAAAAGCTCATCAAGAACAACTTGCTCGTGAAGAAGCTGAACGCTTAGCTAAGATTGAAGAAGAAAAGCGTTTAGCAGAAGAAAAAGCCCGTCAAGAAGCTGAAGAAAAAGCCAAAGCTGAACAAGCAGAGCGTGAGCGTTTGGAAGCTGAACGCTTAGCTCGTGAACAAGCCGAAAAAGAAGCAGAACTTGCCCGTCAAAAAGCTGAGCAAGAACGACTAGAAGCCGAACGCTTAGTCAAACTTGAAGAAGAAAAACGCCTAGCAGAAGAAGCTGAAAAAGCAAGATTGGCTCAACTTGAAAAAGAGCGTTTAGAAGCAGAAGAAAAAGCTCGTCAAGAACAACTTGCTCGTGAAGAGGCTGAACGCCTAGCCAAACTTGAAGAGGAAAAACGCTTGGCGGAAGAAGCCAAACAAGCCGAACTTGCTCGTCAAAAAGCCGAGCAAGAACGCTTAGAGGCAGAGCGTTTGGCTAAAGAGGCTGAAGAGAAGCGTTTAGCAGAAGAAAAAGCCAAAGCTGAACAAGCAGAGCAAGAGCGTTTGGAAACTGAACAACTTGCCAAAGAAGCCGAAGAAGAAGCTCGTCAAGAAGAGCTGGCAAGACAAAAAGCGGAAGAAGAAAGATTGGAAGCTGAACGCCTAGCTCGTGAGCAAGCCGAAAAAGAAGCCGAACTTGCTCGTCAAAAAGCTGAGCAAGAGCGTTTGGAAGCCGAACAACTTGCCAAAGAAGCTGAGGAAAAACGCTTAGCAGAAGAAGCTGAAAAAGCAAGACTTGCTCAACTTGAAAAAGAGCGTCTAGAAGCCGAAGAAGAAGCTCGTCAAGAACAACTTGCTCGTGAAGAAGCTGAACGCCTAGCCAAACTTGAAGAAGAAAAGCGTTTGGCAGAAGAAAAAGCCAAAGCTGAACAAGCTGAGCGTGAGCGTTTGGAAGCTGAACGCCTAGCCAAACTTGAAGAAGAAAAGCGTTTGGCAGAAGAGAAGCGTCTAGCAGAAGAAAAAGCCAAAGCTGAACAAGAGCGTTTGGCAAAACTTGCTCAACAAAAACAAGCACAGCTCATCAGTCGTTATGCCAATACTGCCATCTCTGAAATCCAATCACAAACCTATGCCTTAATGGCATTGAGTGAACAAGCCACCAAACGATTGTTGGACAAACACACCAGACCAATCGAGGTATGGCTGGATAATCAATGGTCTGATGGTAAGTACAGTTCTGATTTGTATCGTGGCTATGAACAAGATACGCACTTGATGCAGTTTGGCATTGACAAACAGATTGGTGACAATCCAAATACTCGTGCTGGTGTGATTGTCTCTAAAATGAGTAGTGATACAGATTATAGCGAGGGCAATGCCAAAGGTCGTATCAATACCGCCACTTTCTATGGCAAGCACACCACCGATGACAACATCTTTGGTATTCTTGAATTGGGCGTGGGTCGTAACAATAATGAAATCAGTTTAGATGGTCAAAAAACCAGCCTGCAAAGAGATTTAAGCTACATTGGTGCTACCATCGGCAAAGAGTATCAAACTGACAGCATGACCATCACACCACATGTGGGTGCAAAAGCTTATCGCTATCAAGCAGCAAATTATACTTTAAATAATGCCAAAGTAGAGTCCAAAGCCAATCAACTCATCAATGCCTATGCAGGGGTAGAAATTGGCAAAACCATTGAACTTGGCAATACCATCATTCACCCAACATTTAGTAGTCGTATCCACAGCCGTCAGGCAGACTTTGACATCAAAATCAATGACCGTCAAGTCAAACAAGAACTTGGATATAGCCTAGACCATGAGCTTGGTCTAAAATATCAAGCCACCAATCATCTAAGTGCCACAACCAGCATTGGCTATCGTCATGGCAAAGAGATTGACAATCAAGTCTATGGCGGATTACAACTCAAATATCGTTGGTAATCTTAATGATAAAAAAACCACTCCTTTGGGGGTGGTTTTTTATGGAATAAAGATTGATATATAATGGCTGCAAATTAAATTTACCATCTAAAATCAAGTATCGACAGACAATCAGGCAAACATATCAATCCAAGCCCACTTCAATGTGGCTAAACCATCTTTAATCCTTTGCCGTCAATACCAATGATAAAAATTAGATGAATAAAATCACGCATTGCCAGTTTGACGATATTTAATCAATTCTTATTCGGTAAATAATCAATCGATGGAAAATCAAATTCATTGTTTGGTGTTAATGATTGACGTGAAATCAGAATAAAACTAAGTTAAATTAGCATCAGTGCTTGCGGTTTTTTACCCAAAATAATTCAAGTGGCTCAATAATACCTGCTAAATTTAGCTAAACACACTTCATTCAATACAGTGGGTCAAAGAAGAAATCAGATGATAAAAAGTAAATTTATCAAATGGCAGGATTTTTTATAACATCATCAATCCAAAATAATATATCCCAAGTCATCAACTTTGGGTTTATCAAAAATCAACCAAAATAAAACTTTCTGCTGTTTGATAAAATAAAGTCAAAGAAAAATATGGGCAAGCCTTTACAGAAAACTCATTTTGCACCAAATTGATTAAACTATTTAAATTAAAGCCAAATCATTTACCTAAGTTTGAACAAAAATTATCATATCGATTTTGCAATATAAATAGCCTGATAAAAAACCACCCCCAAAGGAGTGGTTTTTTTATCATTAAGATTACCAACGATATTTGAGTTGTAATCCGCCATAGACTTGATTGTCAATCTCTTTGCCATGACGATAGCCAATGCTGGTTGTGGCACTTAGATGATTGGTGGCTTGATATTTTAGACCAAGCTCATGGTCTAGGCTATATCCAAGTTCTTGTTTGACTTGACGGTCATTGATTTTGATGTCAAAGTCTGCCTGACGGCTGTGGATACGACTACTAAATGTTGGGTGAATGATGGTATTGCCAAGTTCAATGGTTTTGCCAATTTCTACCCCTGCATAGGCATTGATGAGTTGATTGGCTTTGGACTCTACTTTGGCATTATTTAAAGTATAATTTGCTGCTTGATAGCGATAAGCTTTTGCACCCACATGTGGTGTGATGGTCATGCTGTCAGTTTGATACTCTTTGCCGATGGTAGCACCAATGTAGCTTAAATCTCTTTGCAGGCTGGTTTTTTGACCATCTAAACTGATTTCATTATTGTTACGACCCACGCCCAATTCAAGAATACCAAAGATGTTGTCATCGGTGGTGTGCTTGCCATAGAAAGTGGCGGTATTGATACGACCTTTGGCATTGCCCTCGCTATAATCTGTATCACTACTCATTTTAGAGACAATCACACCAGCACGAGTATTTGGATTGTCACCAATCTGTTTGTCAATGCCAAACTGCATCAAGTGCGTATCTTGTTCATAGCCACGATACAAATCAGAACTGTACTTACCATCAGACCATTGATTATCCAGCCATACCTCGATTGGTCTGGTGTGTTTGTCCAACAATCGTTTGGTGGCTTGTTCACTCAATGCCATTAAGGCATAGGTTTGTGATTGGATTTCAGAGATGGCAGTATTGGCATAACGACTGATGAGCTGTGCTTGTTTTTGTTGAGCAAGTTTTGCCAAACGCTCTTGTTCAGCTTTGGCTTTTTCTTCTGCTAGACGCTTCTCTTCTGCCAAACGCTTTTCTTCTTCAAGTTTGGCTAGGCGTTCAGCTTCCAAACGCTCACGCTCAGCTTGTTCAGCTTTGGCTTTTTCTTCTGCCAAACGCTTTTCTTCTTCAAGTTTGGCTAGGCGTTCAGCTTCTTCACGAGCAAGTTGTTCTTGACGAGCTTCTTCTTCGGCTTCTAGACGCTCTTTTTCAAGTTGAGCAAGTCTTGCTTTTTCAGCTTCTTCTGCTAAGCGTTTTTCCTCAGCTTCTTTGGCAAGTTGTTCGGCTTCCAAACGCTCTTGCTCAGCTTTTTGACGAGCAAGTTCGGCTTCTTTTTCGGCTTGCTCACGAGCTAGGCGTTCAGCTTCCAATCTTTCTTCTTCCGCTTTTTGTCTTGCCAGCTCTTCTTGACGAGCTTCTTCTTCGGCTTCTTTGGCAAGTTGTTCAGTTTCCAAACGCTCTTGCTCTGCTTGTTCAGCTTTGGCTTTTTCTTCTGCTAAACGCTTCTCTTCAGCCTCTTTAGCCAAACGCTCTGCCTCTAAGCGTTCTTGCTCGGCTTTTTGACGAGCAAGTTCGGCTTGTTTGGCTTCTTCCGCCAAGCGTTTTTCCTCTTCAAGTTTGGCTAGGCGTTCAGCCTCTTCACGAGCAAGTTGTTCTTGACGAGCTTTTTCTTCTGCTTCTAAACGCTCTTTTTCAAGTTGAGCCAATCTTGCTTTTTCAGCTTCTTCTGCTAGGCGTTTTTCTTCTTCAAGTTTGACTAAGCGTTCGGCTTCTAGTCGTTCTTGCTCAGCTTTTTGACGGGCAAGTTCTGCTTCTTTTTCGGCTTGTTCACGAGCTAAGCGTTCAGCTTCCAAACGCTCACGCTCTGCTTGTTCAGCTTTGGCTTTTTCTTCAGCTTCTTGACGGGCTTTTTCTTCTGCTAAACGCTTTTCTTCTTCAATCTTAGCTAAGCGTTCAGCTTCTTCACGAGCAAGTTGTTCTTGATGAGCTTTTTCTTCAGCCAAGCGTTTCTCTTCAGCCTCTTTAGCCAAACGCTCTGCTTCTAAGCGTTTTTCTTCTTCAAGTTTGGCTAGGCGTTCAGCTTCTAGTCGTTCTTGCTCTGCTTTTTGTCTTGCCAATTCTTCTTGACGAGCTTTTTCCTCAGCTTCTAAACGCTCTTTTTCAAGTTGAGCCAATCTTGCTTTTTCGGCTTCTTCTGCTAGGAGTTTTTCTTCGGCTTCTTTGGCTAAACGCTCTGCTTCTAAGCGTTTTTCTTCTTCAATCTTAGCTAGGCGTTCAGCTTCTTCACGAGCAAGTTGTTCTTGACGAGCTTTTTCTTCCGCTTCCAAACGCTCTTTTTCAAGTTGAGCAAGTCTTGCTTTTTCAGCTTCTTCGGCTAAACGCTTCTCTTCTTCAAGTTTTGCCAGACGCTCCGCTTCTAAGCGTTCTTGCTCTGCTTTTTGACGAGCAAGTTCAGCTTCTTTTTCGGCTTGCTCACGAGCTAAGCGTTCGGTTTCCAATCTTTCTTCTTCAGCTTTTTGTCTTGCCAATTCTTCTTGACGGGCTTTTTCTTCGGCTAAGCGTTTTTCTTCTTCGGCCTTTCTTTTTTCTGCCAGTTCTTGTTCAATGATGGGGTTATATAGAACATAGTCATTGCCATCTTTGATGAGTTCATAGCGATAAGCACCTGCATCAACTGTACCACCTGCATTGGCAAGACTGACGGACAAATCATTTTGGTTGTTGGCGGTCAGTAGTACCAGTTTTTGGTCGTGATTAGGTTCTTTGCCAGTGTTTTTGACATTAAGCTTAACTGTACCTGTGGCGGTATTGGCGATGACTTTATCGCTTTGTAAGCCTGCTACATCAGATAAGTAGTTAAAGTTGGCTTGACCTGACAGTTGATTGACGCTTAATGTGTTGTATTGATTGGTACTGCCTTTGGCATAATTGCTGTTTAAGGTGATGGTGGCGTTATTGACCGTCAGTGCATTGAGCTGACTGTTTTTGGTCATTGTCCAAGTAGAACCTTCATCAAGTTGTACTTGGCTGTTGCCAGTACCAGTCATGGCTCCTGTTAGGTCAGCTTTACTACCTAAGGTAAATTTGGCATTGTTTGCTAATGAAACATCGCCTGCAACTTTGGTTCTATCCCAGCTATTTAGTGCTGCCTCTGATAACGGGCTGATAGAACAATTTGCCACACCAGTACGGTCAGAACGGATACATTCGTGTGAAACACCTTGGGTAAAGCCAATGTGAGCAGAAGCATTGTCGGTGAGAGTAAAGTTACCATCTACTGATGATACATTACGACTAACTTCAATCTTAGCATTGTCTTTGGCAACAAAGTTGGTGGCGTTAAAGGTGCGGTTTAGCCATTCGTTGTCTTTGATGATTTCTTGGTTGGCTACTTTGTCATAGGCGTGTGGTACGGGGCGACCGGATAGGATAATTTCACTAGTACCAGCTGCACTAAGATTGCCATTTAGCACCGTACCGCCTGTGAGCAGGAGCTTGCCATTTGCCACATCGGTGGTGTTGATGGTGACATTGAGTTTGCCATTATGTTTATTTGGGTCGATTTCACCAAAGTAACCATTAAAGCCTTGAATCGTGCCTTCAACAGCTTTCACTTTTTCGGCAAGGATTTTTTGCTTGGCGGTTGTTTCGTCTGTACCCAGTACTTCAAAATATTCATTCTCCTTGACCAAGCCTGTTAAGCGGTCAAAATCAAGAAAAACTTTGCCCTGATTAAAAAGGGCGGTGATTTGATTGACCGTCATTGCTTGTTTTAGACGAATAAAATTCTTTGGTGCACCAATAGGAATAGGGCGTTGGAATACCAAAATATCTTTATCCAGATTGCGAGACACTTCTGCTGGATTGGTAATCGTACCCAGTTTGATTTGGTCAATGGTAGGACGAACCACACCTGTGAGCGTGATGTTCGCTCCTTTGCTGGCATTGTGATTGACCACCATTGCACCTTCATCACTGTTTTGGATACGGCGGAAGGTCAAGTCATTCCCATTCAAATCCAATCGCCCACCACGATAGCCAAAGTAGATGGTGTTGGGGTCTAATTGGTCTGATGAGTTTAGAATGACAGTTGGTCTGCCACTGACGATGCCTAATTCAGAGAATGCAGATTTTTTGTTATTACTGTCAGCTTGTTGGTCTAGGATAACTGTACCATCACCCACACTGATGGAGCCTTTGTTTTCTCCTTTGCCATTGATGGTGAGTGTGCCTTGTCCAATTTTTGATAATCTATCGCCAGCAGGATTACTGATTTTCCAAGTCACCGTTTTACCTGCATCAATATCAACACCAGCACCTAGCCAAGTGATGTCATCTTTGGTACCTGTAACTGTGGTATTGCCATGAAAATAGATCGCACCAGCACCTTGATTGATGTTGTCTGTTAGGGTTAGGGTGTTGTTGTCGCCTGTGATGTGGAAGGTTTTGCCGTGGTGTAGCTGTGGATTCCACGGATTATCCCCAGTATTGCCATTATGCCCTTGTAGGGTTGGTTTGTTGGTGTCCGCCAAATCGACTGATAGGGTTTTATCGCCACCTGTGATGGTACTGGTATTGCCAGCTGGCGTCCAGATGAGTGTGGCTGCGTTGGCACTGAGTGTACCTGCGTTGTTTTCTTTTTCTAAGGCACGCACATAATGCGGGTGATGATAGTTCCAGTAGGACTTAAAGACATCGCCACCTGCTACAAAGTTTTCGGAGAAGTAGTCGCTATACACGCCCAAGACCACCCATTTTTTGGTGCGAGTGTCATAGCCAAAAATTGCTGAGCCACTATCGCCAGGCAAGCCCAAAGTCGTCAAAGGACCATAGCCATGGTCGGTGAATACATCGTTGGTTTTGTCAGAAGCGGCGACCAAAATACGGCTTGCACCTGCATTGGCTCTGGTGTCGCCATTGGTAACAGGCAGAACGCTACCGCCTGTCAAGAAAGGGCCGTTACCGACTTCGATGCGTCCTTTGTTAAGTCTATCGCTTTCGTTATTGACGATGGCTTGTTTGCCAGAACCTGCACGGATAAACATTGGGAAAATAAATGAATCACTAAATTCATCATAGTATTCGTGTGCATTTTGTGTGGCAGGTCGTTCGATTTCGTTAGCAGGCACAACCTCAGTAACCAGCTTGGATAGACGAGGAGCATGATAGTCCCAACGGTTGGTTTTTTGACCGTTAGCGTCATAGATGGTTTTCTCGCCATTGTCGTTGCGTTCACGAACTTCATCACCTTTGCCGACATCGCTTTTTAGTTTGCTTGGGTCTGGCATGTAGTTGTTGCGGCGAACCACACCATAATTATAATGATGGTCGTCAGGTTTTTCGCTGGACGAGTCGCCAAATTGCACATCACGATAGCCTTGATTGTGGTTTACACTGATGACATACTGAGGATTGACCAGCGTGGCAATGCCCGTTTGGCGAGTGATGGGCGAAAAGTCAATCATCGGAATGGAGATGGTCTCGCCAACTTCGGTGCGATATTGAGGCGTGTCATCAAATTCTTCTGGGTCTTCGCCATTAAAGAAGGCGTCACAGCCTGGCAAATTTGGGTCATCAAAACATTTAAAGCCATCAAAAGCGGGGCGTTCTGGGCGTTCAACTTCAATTTCAACCTGTTTGGTTGGGGTTACTTTTAAGAAAGTGCCGATATTTTGCCCTGATTTGTTTAGGACAGGAATGTCGGTTGCACCAACATAAAACTTACCTTTGTTTTCTGCCAAATCACGAAAATACTGATAATCCACATCGCCACGCACGATGGAGGCGTGTAGATTTGGAGCAAGAGAAAGGGCGATGGCGGTCGCCAAAATGGAGCGTTTAAAGGCGTGTTTCATTGGTTAAAATCCCAAAAAAAGAAAAGCGGTTTTTGATGATGAAAATTGGTAGGAAAATCAATAGAAATTAATCAATATTTTATCAATAATCTAATATTTTAGCAATGATAAGTATTTTTAATTACAATAATCTATTTTATTAAATAGCTATCGATTTGTCCCAAATTTTGCAAATACATAATCAAACATATTTAGCGTCATTGTCTCAATGTTTTGAAAAGAAAATCGCTGCACAGCTTGGGGCGGTTTTTCTTGATATTGCTGTATTTTGCTTGGGTTGTTGAGCAAGGCAGATGTAGCGTCAATGAAATCCTGCTGATTGCCAGCTTCAATCAAAGCACCATATTGCCCATCGCCCAAAATTTCTGCAACGCCAGTGCGACATTTCATTGCAACCACAGGCGTACCACAAATCATACTTTCTATGAGTACGGTTGGCAAACCTTCGTGCAAGGAGGTATGCAAAAACAAATCAGCGTGTTTCATAAATGGGTAAGGATTGGTATAAGAGCCGAGCAACAGGCATTCTTTTGCCAGTCCCAGCGTCTGAATTTGATGATTTAGCGTGTGATACAGTTCGCCATCGCCGATGATGTATAGCTTATGGGGCAGTCCTTGTTGTTTTAATTGGGCAAAAATATTGATAAGCTGTTGATGGTTTTTGCCTGATTCTAGCCGTGCCACCTGTAATAAAAATGGCTGATGAAGCAATGCCAAATCAGTAGGACTGTCTGGCTGTTGATTGGATTTTTGTTGTATGTATTCTATATCTATTGGATTGTAGAGATAGCCATTTTTTATCTTAATATCAAGCTGGGTCAGCACCCATTGCATCATTCGTTGCATTTCTTGATTGATGGCAATCAGCAAAGCGTGTTTTGGTAAGATGGCTTGATAATATTGAGTTGAGCCGTACCACATTCTAGGTGTGATAAGCCGTGAACCCAGCGAATGATAGGAATGCTTAGCGTGTATTTTTCCAAGAAAAAATCAAAATGCGTATTAAAATTGACAATGCACATTGGCGGATTATGGCTTAGGTAGTGATACATTCGATCTTGCAGCAGTTGTCTTAGCTGTTTAAATTCATCGCTATCTAGCTTGGTATCGCAGTCAGCCAGTTGTAGGCTTTCGTTTGGGCTCAGCAAAAAATCAATTTGTATGTTGGTAGGGATTTGTTCAATGTGGATATTTTGGGGCAGGTTTTGTTGCAGCACTAAGCGGACTTGATACTGGTCGTGTTTTGATAATAATTTTAGATAGTTGATGAGTATGCTTTCTGCACCGCCGATAATGAGGCTTTTATGCACAAAAGTAATGATTTTTTTTGCCAGACAAAATCAAGTCCTTTGGGATAATTTATCAAGTCATTATAAAGGATTTTTTGGATAAAGAGCAGTTATTTTGGTTCGTTTGGGGTTGTGTTTTTGTGTTCGTTTAGTATTTTGCTTAATATTTTGTTGTTGTCATAGAAATGACGACAGTTTTTGCACATCATCAAATGCACTTTTAATTCCACCGTTTCCATTAGGCTGATTTTTTCATCACAAGCACGACTGGCAAGCTGGCTAATTTCTTGACAAGTTTTCATTGATGTTCCTTATTATTCTACAAAATTATTCTACAAGCCTATTCTACAAACCAATGCCGTGTCAAACAAGTCTGTAAATTAAGTCTGGCTCTGTGCATTAGGACATAATAATTTTGTGAACTGATGGTTAAGGCTTGGCATATTTCTTTACTATCAAGCCCAACATATTCTTTCATCAAAAAAACTTTGGCTTGCTCGGCTGGCAAATGCTCCAAACAATATTCCAATATCTGCCAAAATGCCTTATTTTGGGCTTGAATTTCTGGATTGCACCACGATTCATCAAAGGCTTTTGGTGTATAATCGCCCTGCCATTTGCCATTATCAAACACCATATCAAAAAGTTCTATATCGTCATTATCCGATAATTCACTTAATTTGATATAAATCTGATTAGATTTAATCATATCGGCAATTTTGTGTTTTAAAATGGCAAATACCCAAGTTTTAAAGGCACTATTGCCCTTAAATTTGTTGCTGTATTGCATCGCTGATATTAAACATTCTTGTACGCAGTCCTTTGCCAATTCATCATCGTCCAATTGATTTTTGGCAAATTTTAATAATTGCTCATACAAATTTGCCAAATAGACATCGCCAATAGAATGATGACCATCGCCATTCTTATTTTTTGGGCATTCTTTTAATAATAATGCAATAAACTGTTGATAATCATCATTCATTGTTTGGTATCAGCCGATAAATTTTTTAGGTATTGTTAAATAAAGATAGATTTTAAGGTTTTCCGTTCGGACTGAGCTTGTCGAAGTCTAGGAAAACAGTGGCGGTTCGACAAGCTCACCACGAACGGTTTTCCAGAAAAGTATACTCAATTAACAATACTATTTTTTATTTAAAAATTTATTCAAATAATAATCAAGCGAAACATAATTACCCGCCCCATAAAATAATAAGGGCAAAAGCATAATTAAATAAGTGATGGCAAATTCCATACCGTTATTTAAAATGACAAAATTGCCATATTCGGTTAGCCAGTCATAATTGCCGTGCGTTTGCAAAATTTCTTTGGCTTTGTCTAATCGTTGGGCAACTTCTTGGGCATTGGTAACGCTATTTTGGGCGGACGAAAAGCCAACATTTGCCCAAAAGGAGGCAATGCTGGTCGCCTCATCGCTTGAGGCAATGGCAAACCAGCCGTTTTTTAAATGCACCGCAAAGCCTGCCACCGCCATTGTGATGATTAAAAGTATGCTAAAAAATCTGGTCAATAGCCCAAATAATAAGGCAAATCCGCCCACCAATTCCGCCAAAATCACAAGAGCCGTCATCAAGGCAGGAAAGGGCAGACCAAGTCCCCATTCGCTGTTGCCAAGCCATTGGGCGGTGTCATTAAAGCTATTTAATTTGGCAAGTCCTGCAATAATAAAAATAGGAGCAAGATAAATTCTAAGTGCCAACAGTCCAATAAAGTCTAGGCGTTTTAATTGATTGATGAATGTTTGATAAAGGGCGATTATTTTTTTCATTTCATACCTTATTCTTTGATTGATTTGATTAACAATTTTATTTGTAATCAAAAATCTATTGTTTGATTAAAATCTGTTCATTGCTAAGCATTAAAAATAAATCATCAGCAAAATTGATAAGCCCATCAATATCAGGATAATCAATGCTATTGGCAAAGTCGGTTAATAAAGTTTTTTTATCTGTATAAACTGTATGACATTCTTTTAAAAAGTCAATAAAAAAATAAGTCAAAACATTAATGGCAACAAATTTAACTTCTACACCAACTCGCAATACCACAAGACAAGTATCACTTGGCATAATATTGTTAGCATTGTTTGGGCTAATGGTTTGTACAGGATAAGTATAATGGCAATTTTGTACTGTACTATTTAAAGCATAGCAAGTTGTTAATTCATCGTCTTTTAAAATCAGTTTATGCTCATTATTGGGCATTGTATCCACAAATAATTCTAACCATTCATAATGAGCAAGCTCGTCCAAATACTTGGGAATAAAATCAATCTCTTCATCAGATATAGATAAGGGACTTAGCCAATTATCCTGCTCATTATTTAATATTTGTGATACAAATTCCACAAACTGCATTGGAATTTCGGTAAAATAAGGCGAATGGGTGGGGTATCTTTGAAAAAAATACAAACACAAGGTTCTAAACTTATCATCGCCCAACAGCTTTTTGCAAATGGGAAAACATTGATTTAAAAAGCCACACACATTATTAAAAATTAAGTCTTGATAAACTTTGCCAACACGATTTGGGATACTGTCATTTTGACTTTGGCGTTGTAAGCGTAAATAATCGCCAAATTCTAATTGGAATTTTTTTAAAGAATAAGGGGCTAATAAAGATAGGCTCATTGGGTATTCCAAAATGGATTGGTATCATCAACCAATCCATTTATTACAATAAAAGTCATTAAACTTCCTGCAAAACTCAAAAACAAGGAAAACCGTTCGTGGTGAGCTTGTCGAACCATAATGGTTTTCCTACCCTTCGACAAGCTCAGGGCGAACGGAAAACCTAGTTTTGCAGGAAGTCATTAAATTAAAATGGTTTTGGTTATTGAATCAAAATCCATTAAGCAGTTAATTTGATTTGGTCATTAAATTTGGCTTGGGCTTTGTGAATTAAATTAACTTCATTCATTAGGCTATCTAATTGGGGGAAATTAAAATCTCGCTCCAAACAAGTTGGAATTTCAACTGCCTTTTTGCCTGTTCTTTTGTAGATTTCGGCATAGGCTTCATCAAGCAGTCGCCAAACAGGTTCAATAACATCAGCCCCGTGTGTGTCAATAATAAAGCCATCTTCTTCTACATAATGCCCTGCAATATGCATATAACATACTTTTTCTAAGGGTAATTGATGTAAATACTCAATGGGGTCAAAGTTAAAGTTTTGACTATTGACATAAATATTGTTAATATCCAAATGAAGTAAACAATCAGCCTCTTTGACCACCGCACTGATAAACTGGGCATCGCTCATATCGCTATCTGGCGGCTGATAATAATAGCTGGCATTTTCAAAGCCGATTTGCATATCCATAATATCTTGGGCTTGTTTAATCCGATTTGCTGTCCATTTTACCGCTTCATCGGTGCAAGGAATGGGCAACAAATCATACAAATGCCCCTTATCATCAGAAGTCCACGCCAAATGCTCGGTATAGAGCGTCATATCGTGGGCTTGCATAAATTTTTTGGTATTTTTTAATAAGTCTATGTCCAATTTGGCACTGCTACCAATGGATAAAGAAAGACCGTGGCAAATAAAAGGAAAGTGTTCGGTGTATTCTCTGAGCATTTTTTCATAACGCCCGCCCATTTGCCCTGCTGAGTTAATCCAATTTTCAGGCGATACTTCAAAAAAATCAATGCCTGATAAATCGTCATTTTGCATTTGGGTGCATAATTCACGGCGAAAGCCCAAACCTGCCCCTTTTAATATTTTTTTACTCATTTTAATAACCCTCATTTAGGCATTTAATTTATTTTTTGTGTTTAACGACAGTTGATTGGTCATTAAACATAAAAAATAAACTTTATTTCAATCATAACGGCAATTAAGCCAATTACCGTTATGATAAGTTAAGCAAGTCTTATTTGCTTTCGGTTGTCGCTGGGGCGGTTGCGTTGTCGGTTGTCTTGTTGCCACCGCAAGATGCTTCGCCAGCTTTGCTGTCAGTACCAGCAGCTGCACCACCGCACTTGCCTTCACCGCACTTACCTTCGGTTGCCTTAGCGTCTGTGCCAGTAGCAGCTGCACCACCGCATTTGCCTTCACCGCACTTACCTTCTTCGGCTTTGCTGGCATCTGCTGCACCAGCTTGGGCTGCGTCTGCTGCTTTCTCGCCATTTTGATAGCCTTGCTCCATTGGCTTGGCTTCAAAAGGTTGTTCTTGCTTAGCTTCTTGTTGTGAGCAAGCAACAGTACCTGCTAATAGTGTGCCTAGTAGAGCGGTTTTTGCCAAAGTTTTGGTTTTCATGATGTATCTCCGATGATAAAGGTTGGGGAATTGATGATGGTTAATTATTTAGAACCGCCACATTTGCCTTCGCCACACTTGGCTTCGGTGGTTTTTGGTGCGGTTGTTGCTGTACCACCACATTTGCCTTCGCCGCATTTAGCGTCTGCTTTTTTGGTTGTGCCAGCAGCAGCCGTGCCACCGCATTTGCCTTCGCCACACTTAGCTTCGGCTTTTTTGGCTTGGGTGGCACATTTTTTATCTGATTTTGCACATTTGGCAGGTTGGTTTTGGTAACCTTGTGCCATTGCATTCATTGTAAAAGGGCTAACGCCTGCCACTACCAAAGAGCCTACTAGGGCGGTTTTTGCTAATTTTTTCATGACAATTCCTTAGAAAAAAACTTGATTATAAAAAACCAAGTAAACATTGGCATCAATGCACGAAATATTTGCACCAATGCAAACATTTACTTGGTATTGTATCACGCAAACTAAGAACAGAATACTGCTCTTGGCGTATTAGACTTAGGTTTTGGCGAATTTATTACAGATTTTTTGTAAATAAATTGTAAAAATTTATCTATTTTAGAAATATAATAGCAATATTAACCAAAAATGCTGGCGATACGCCAATTTATGCTAAAATAGAGCCAATTGATTGACGATAAGATAAGATGATGCTGACCTGTCCTATTTGCCAGCTTGCTCTCGACAAGCACGAACGCACTTACCGATGTCCAAATAATCATAGTTTTGACATTGCCAAAGAAGGCTATGTCAATTTGCACCTTGTGCAGCACAAACGCAGTAAAAATCCTGGCGACACACCAGAGGCGGTGCTGGCTCGCCGTCAATTTTTATCGGCAGGATTTTATGAGCCACTCAAAGACGCTCTACCTGCCATCATTCATCAGTACAAGCCATCGGTCGATGTGTTGGTCGATATTGGCTGTGGCGAGGGGTATTATACGACAGGCTTGGCAAGTGTAGCCAAGCAGGTGGTGGCGGTGGATATTGCCAAGTCAGCAGTACAAATTGCCGCCAAAGCTGATAAGCAACAACACGCTCAACAAGGCAGTCATGGCAACATCACTTGGGTGGTCGGTACAGGAGCGGTGTTGCCTGTGGCTGATGGTGCGGTTGATGTCTGTACCAGTCTATTTAGTCCTTTGCCTGTGGCACAAATGATTCGTGTACTTTGTGATGATGGGCTGCTTGTCATGGCGACACCTGCACCAGCCCATCTGTATGAGATGCGTCAAGCATTATTTGGCGAGGTCATTGCTCATACGCCCCAAAAATTCATTCAGACGCTATCGCCTGAGTTTGTGCTGCTAGGGGAGCATCATATTGAGCATGAGTTTGTGCTAAATCGTACTCAGCTTAGTGCATTGATTGCGATGACCCCTTATGCCTATAAAGCAAAACAAGCCAATCGTCAGGCACTAGAAGAGCATGATGATTTTTGTACGACCGCCAGATTTTGTGTGTATGTTTTTGGCAAGTGCTGACGGCTTTGATGACATCAATTCGTGCAAATTTTTTGATTAAGTCGTTTTGCTCATCTTACAACCGCATGACCTGATTAGCCAGTGCTTGCCAGAAGATATTTGACGCTTATTGGTGGTCGGTATTAAAAAGTTAATTTTTTTTGTCAAAAAAATATTGCCATGACCATAAGTTTTTGGCTGCAATGTCGTGCATGAGAACATCGACAAAGCATGATGGTTGTATTAAAATATACTCAATTCAACTCAAAATAAGACATCAGCCCACCTTCAATACTCTCAAACTTTGACAGATGACTTCTAAGCCATCTCTTAATAGTTGCCCAAGTGTGTTCTATGGGGTTTAGGTTAGGTGAATAAGGTGGGAGTGGCAAGATAACATGTTTGCATGTTGTGTTATTAGCAAGTACCTGTAACTGCTTCATTCTATGAAATCTTGCATTATCTAAGATGATGATACAAGGTCTACCTGTTTGCTTGGCGTGGTTGTCAAGGCTAGGTAGAAGCATTTGTTCAAACCAAGTTTCAAATAAGTTGCTTACCATTGTGTTTTGATAGATAAGTGGAGCAATCAAGTTTTTGGCTTTGTTACCAATTTGTCCAGCAACCAATGATATGCGTTGATAATATTTACCACTCACCTTATCATAGACTTTTTGACCCTTTAAACTTCTGGCGTGGGTGCGGTGTAGGTAAGTGTCAATACCAGTTTCATCTACATAAACAAGCTCGTAGTCTTGTATGCTTTGTAACTGTTTTAGCCTGTCTTGATAGTCTTTGATTTTGTTTGGGTCTTGTTCTTTGTAACTTGTGGTCTTTTTTTATGGGTAATACCAAGAGAGCGTAAAGCATAAAAGATGGTACTTGTACCACAATTAAAAACTTCAGCAATTTCATACAAGTAAGCATCAGGGTTTTGCTCTACATAAGTTTTAAGCTTATTTCTGTCCACTTTAACACCACGATTGCCACCACTTTGACAGGACAAATCACCTTGTTCTTGTTTTTTAATCCAAGCATACAAGGTGCTTCTTGAAATGTTGTAAGCAGTACAAACTGTGCTAATATTACCACACTGCTCTAAGTAGGCTAAGGCCTTTTGTTTAAGTTCTATTGAATATGCCATAATAGCGATATTTTAGCATAGATTTGTAGGGTTTTAAAGTGAATTTAGTATAATAATCATTATCATTTTTTATGTGGAGCCGATATGCTGCCTATAATCAAAAAAATTTTACCATTTGCCATCACGCTATCACTGACCGCTTGCCAAAGTCCGTCAGTTGCTCCAACCAAAGCAACCTTGATGCAAAGTGATACTGCACTTCAATTCAATCCTAACCAGTATCAATCCATCGTGGTGCAAGCTGGCGGTCAATCCATCATGGTTCGTGCTTATCAAAACATCGTGTATGTGGCAAACCCTGTGGATAAAACCCATCAGTCGATGAATATCTATGTGCCAGAAAATTATTTTTTGGGCAAAACAGTAGGGCGATTTGATGCACATACCGCACCGATTTTTATGCCCAATGCCGTGGGTGGCTATATGCCAGCCAAGCCAATGACGGTGGGCAAGGGGCGAGATGGCCAGCCAAACAGTTTGGCGATGGCACTGGTGCAAGGCTATGTGGTGGCAAGTGCTGGTGCCAGAGGTCGCACTTTGCAAGATGAGCAGGGTCAATATATTGGCAAAGCTCCTGCTGCCATTGTGGATTTGAAGGCGGCTGTTCGCTATCTAAAAGCCAATGATAAGCTGATGGCAGGGCGTGCTGATCGTATCATTGTCAATGGCACATCGGCAGGTGGTGCGATGACAGCCTTGTTGGGTGCAACAGGCAATCAGTCAGACTACCAAGATGAGCTGGATAAAATCGGTGCAGCCAAGGCATCAGATGAGGTGTTTGCGGTATCCAGCTACGCTCCAATTATCAATCTAGAAAATGCTGATGCAGCATACGAATGGCAATTTTTTGGCATCAATCATTACAATAAAATGTCCATCAGTATGCTCGACTATCAGGTAAAAAGAACGCTGGTACCAAGCGTACTGACCGATGATGAACAAAAGCTGTCCATGCAGCTTAAAGATGCGTTTCCAAGCTATGTCAATGCTCTAAATTTGGTGGGCAGACAAGGAGGTCGTTTGACTTTAAATCATCAGGGTTTGGGTAGTTTTAAAGACGAGGTATTGTCTTATTTGAATGATTCAGCCAATCAGGCTCATCATCAAGGGGTTGATTTGTCAGTTTATCCTTTTATGGTTCAGCATAAATCAAAAAATCCTTATTACATCGACAATTACCCAGAGTTTTTGGCAAATTATGTCGGTCGTAGCAAGGCAGCTCCTGCTTTTGATGGCGTGGCATTAGATCGAGGCGAGAACCAATTATTTGGCAATCAGACAATCAATCATCGCCATTTTACGCAGTTTAGCCAAGCCAATAGCACCATCGTGGGTGCAACGATGGCAGATGCTCTAACCATCAAAATGATGAATCCGATGGCATATCTAGGCCACCAACATTCAGGCATTGCACCGCATTGGCGTATCAGGCACGGTGCTAAGGATAGCGACACCAGTTTTGCCATACCCGTCATTTTGGCAACCAGACTACAAAACTTGGGTAAACAGGTGGACTTTAAGATGGTTTGGAATCAGGGTCATGGCGGTGATTATGATTTACCAGAACTGTTTGCATGGATTGAACAGACGGTCAAGTAAGCCAGTCCAATCATCAAAAAAAGCCAAGCTAAGCAAGTTTGGCTTTTTTGTATCACTTAGATGGGCTTTATGGTATGATAGGGCGACTTTATTTTTTATGGAACAAAAAAATGAGCCAGATGCTGACCAAAGAGCAGTTTTTATCGTTTAAAAAAGATGGTTATAGCCATGTACCGTTGGTAAAAAAACGCCTGACAGACGATGCCACCCCAGTTTCGGTATTTGCTAATCTAAGACAACTCAATCCCAAAGCCTATCTTTTTGAATCGGTTGAGGGCGGAGAGCGATTTGCTCGTTATTCCATGATTGGACTGGGCAAAGGTGTTTATTTTGAATACCAAAATGGCGTGATGCAGACAAGCAGTGATTTGGTGGGCGTGGTCTCTACGATGAGTACCGATAAGCCATTTGACGAGATTCGCAAATTCATGGCTCAGTTTCGCATGCCCACGCATGAACAAGTGGCTGGATTGCCAGTATTTAGTGGCGGTTTGGTGGGTTATTTTGGCTATGATTTGATTCGCACCATTGAACCTAGCGTGGGACAAAGTGATGCACCTAATCCGCTAAATTTGCCTGATTTGTGGTTAATGCTTTCAACCGAAGTGGTGGTGTTTGATAATTTAGAACATACACTGTCGATTGTGGTTTATGCTAATTGTAGTCTTGAAAACGGCTATGAAGAGGCCGAATCTCGCCTAGAATCCATCGAAGAGGCATTGGCAACCCCTGCCAAATTGACCGCCAGCACACACCCAAAACCTGTATTCGTCTCTGCAACTGGCGAACAAAAATTCTGTCAAGATGTCAATAAAATCAAAGAATACATTTTGGCGGGCGATGTGATGCAAGTGGTGCCTGCTCAGCGTATGAGTGCTGACTTTGAAGGCGATGCTTTGTCGGTATATCGAGCCTTGCGTTATCTTAATCCGTCACCTTATTTATTTATTTTGCATGGCGAGACTTTTGGGGCAAATCAGTCGCCATTTGACATCATTGGTGCTTCGCCTGAGATTTTGTCTCGCATTGAAAATGGAACCGTGACAGTGCGACCATTGGCAGGAACCCGCCGTCGTGGTAAGACAATCGAAGAAGATTTGGCATTGGAGGCTGAGCTATTGGCTGACCAAAAAGAGATTGCTGAGCATCTGATGCTGATTGATTTGGGGCGTAATGACATTGGGCGAGTGTGCAAGATTGGCTCGGTGCGAGTCACCGACAAAATGTTCATCGAACGCTATTCACAAGTGATGCACATTGCCAGTAATGTCGAAGGCACAGTTAAGCCAGAAGTTGACGCCTTGGATGTATTTTGTGCCACTTTTCCAGCAGGAACTTTGTCTGGTGCACCAAAAATTCGAGCCATGCAAATCATTGATGAGGTTGAGCCTGTGCGTCGTACCGTCTTTGGTGGAGCGGTGGGCTATCTGGGCTGGCATGGTAATATGGATACCGCCATCGCCATTCGCACTGCCGTACTTAAAGATGGCAAGGCTCATGTACAGGCAGGAGCAGGCGTAGTGGCGGATTCTGACCCGATGGCAGAATGGGACGAAACCAACAAAAAAGCCCTTGCCATCATCAAGGCGGTTGAGTTGGCTTGCGATGGTCTAAACATTTAAGAAAGTCATCATTAAAAAAAAAGGGGGGGGTAAAACCCTCCTTTTTTATTGGTCAAAGGTGTGGTATGTCATGAACAATCACTTTGTGCCAGATTTGGTCAAATCACAAAGTTTGTATCATTTTAGAATGTGTTTGACTTTTAGAACATCAAGCCGTTGATTGGTGTTTTGTTAATGATGGCAAGTTTATGCCAAATATTTTGCATATAGCTGTTTTTCTTGGCGAATGAGCTGAAAATCAGGCAGTTTTGCCAGCAGCTCGCCAAAATGTCGATAGCCAAAACTTTGGCTACCGTAGCCTGTTTTTTGTCTGATGAATTGACCAATATCGCCAATCTTGGTCAGTCCATCGCTGTTTTGATGGGTTTTGATGGCTTGTTTGATTAGCATCAGCAAATGCGTTAAATCCAGCTTGTCGCCATCTGAGAATAATTCATCCTCTGCCAATGCAGTTTGTGCTTGCAGGGGCGGTGTGACAGCGGTTTTTGATGAATGTGCCACACCATGTTGATGTAATGGCGATGGAGTGGTTTGTTCTGGCTCATTGCCTTTCTTGATGCCTTGATTGATATTTTTATCATCATTGCTTTTATTGTAGGCATCGCTGGGCGGATTGCTCGGGTCATCAATGCGTGTGTCACAAACCCAGTCGCCTTTTTGATGATGCACCATCTGAAAATTGGGCAACAATGCCAAAATCTGGCTGAGCGTGCAATGACCATATTGCTGGGCGTGGATACCAAAATTTTGGGCGACATGATTGGAAATTTCACCAACCATTGCCCAGCCGTGTTGTCTTTTGTGCGTTGCGATGGCATTGGCGATGGCATTATTAAGCTTGGCATCATCTCTGAGTTCATTGATGCTTTTATGAACAATTTGAGTGGGTGTGCTGGCATTACCCACGATTTTTGGTTGTCGTTTTTGGATAAATGTGGTTTTGTTGATTTCTATAATTTCAAAATCATTCAGTGCTTTTATTAGCTGGCTTAGTGTTTTGTATTGATATTTTTTATGCGAAAAATTTGGCGAATTTTTTAGATAAGTGCCGAGCAAGCTAAGCTCTATTTTATCTTTGTTATGTTCGTCAAAAATTTTGGTAATAAATGCCAAGAGTGCTTCATCATCATTGGGATTGGGCTTATCATTGGTCTTGATGACAGGATTGATGATGATTTGGGTGCTTTTAATCTCTGGCAGAATATCGTGTTCAGGTTTGATGGTGGGTAGCGGATAAAAATGCTCACAGGCGGACATCAGACCATTATTGGCATTGTTATTACCAATGCCAATCACTGTCTTGCCCAGTGTGCGAAGTTTGATGGCAAGGGCGGTAAAATCACTGTCCGAAGTGACCAAGACAACCGCATCAATTTGTTGCATCAGGACAGTTTCCATCACATCAGCTGCCAGCAAAATATCAACCGTATTTTTGCCTTTGACCAAGGAAAACTGATGAAAGGCTTGCATTGCATACTGATGCGTGGCATCTTTCCAGCCATGAACCGAAGAATTTGACCAGTTGGCATAAATGCGGCGAATCAGAGGATTGCCGTATTTTTTGGCAATGTTCATCACAAAATCAGCGTGTTGATGACTAATATTCTCAGCATCAATGAATATGGCGATGATTTTTTGGGTGTCCACTGGCTTAAATCCTGATAAAATGGCGAATGATGTTTTGATAGGGATATTCATGATGGTTGTCAAGTCAAATCATAAAATAAATTATATAAAAATCAATGAGTTATAAACTTTTTAAACTTTTATCAAAAAAATCTCTTGCAAGATTCATCAAATATGATATTATACGCACCACTTAGGAAATACACCGCCGGCTTAGCTCAGTTGGTAGAGCAACTGACTTGTAATCAGTAGGTCGCCAGTTCGATTCCGGCAGCCGGCACCATTCCTAGGAACGATGATAGGTCAGGCCCAATATTGGGCTTAATCTTTTACAAGACCAGTAAAAGAGACTTCCATTTTTGGTGGGGTTGGGGAGCGGTCAAACCCAACAGACTGTAACTCTGTCGCGAAAGCTTCGAAGGTTCGAATCCTTCCCCCACCACCATTCCTACCCAAGAATGCCCTTAGCGGGTGTGGTTTAGTGGTAGAACCTCAGCCTTCCAAGCTGATGGTGCGGGTTCGATTCCCGCCACCCGCTCCATATTATTATGCTCTTGTAGCTCAGGGGTAGAGCACTCCCTTGGTAAGGGAGAGGTCACGAGTTCAATTCTCGTCAAGAGCTCCATATTCTAGCCTTTGAAATCCGATGGTTTCAAGGGTTTTTTAATATCCAATATTTTTTCATTGCCATGATGTTTGGTTACGATGCAGAAAAAATTGGTTAATGTGTTTAAATCTTAAATTCTATATGTTATAATTAGCAAGGATATGATGTGGTTTTGATGTTTTTTAGAATCATGTCATGACATTTGATTAACAAAACGAGGATCTCACTATGGCAAAGGCCAAGTTTGAACGTAACAAGCCACACGTAAACGTTGGCACCATCGGTCACGTTGACCACGGTAAAACCACTCTAACTGCTGCTATCGCAACCGTTGCTGCTAAGCACCACGGTGGTGAAGCAAAAGACTACGCAGCGATTGACTCAGCTCCTGAAGAAAAAGCTCGTGGTATTACCATTAACACTTCTCACATCGAATACGACACTGCTAACCGTCACTACGCACACGTAGACTGTCCAGGCCACGCTGACTATGTTAAAAACATGATTACTGGTGCTGCTCAAATGGACGGTGCTATCCTAGTTGTTGCTGCAACTGACGGCCCAATGCCACAAACTCGTGAGCACATCCTACTATCTCGTCAGGTTGGCGTACCATACATCATGGTATTCATGAACAAGTGTGACCTTGTTGATGACGAAGAGCTACTAGAATTGGTAGAAATGGAAGTTCGTGAACTTCTATCTGACTACGACTTCCCAGGCGATGACACCCCAATCATCAAAGGTTCTGCACTACTAGGTCTAAATGGCGACGAAGGTCAGTATGGCGAAAAAGCTATCCTAGAACTACTAGACACCCTAGACAGCTACATCCCAGAGCCAGAGCGTGACATCGATCGTTCATTCCTAATGCCAATCGAAGACGTATTCTCTATCTCTGGTCGTGGTACTGTTGTAACTGGCCGTGTAGAATCAGGCATCATCAAAGTTGGTGACGAAATCGAAATCATCGGTATCAAACCAACTGCAAAAACTACCTGTACTGGTGTTGAAATGTTCCGTAAACTGCTAGACGAAGGTCGTGCAGGTGAGAACTGTGGTATCCTACTTCGTGGTACTAAGCGTGAAGAAGTTCAGCGCGGTCAAGTACTTGCTAAGCCAGGCTCAATCACGCCACACACCAAGTTTGACGCAGAAGTATATGTACTATCAAAAGAAGAAGGTGGTCGTCACACGCCATTCCTAAACGGCTATCGCCCACAATTCTACTTCCGTACTACTGACGTAACTGGTGCCATCACTCTACAAGAAGGCACTGAAATGGTTATGCCAGGCGACAACGTTGAGATGAGCGTTGAGCTTATCCACCCAATCGCTATGGACAAAGGTCTACGCTTCGCTATCCGTGAAGGCGGCCGTACCGTAGGTGCTGGTGTTGTTGCAACTGTTAAAGACTAATCTTTAACTAAGTACAACCGTACAAAAAAAACCAAACTCGACAGGGTTTGGTTTTTTTATTTTAAAAATGTGGGTTGTTTGATGTGGAATTTGGGCTGTGGTTTGTATTCTAAAACACGCCCAGTATCAAACCACCGATGATAAGATAATTTTAATTCTCGGTCATCTTCATGCTTGGATTATCTTATATAAATAAGCACAGCTTGATTTAGCTTGGTGTATTTCTTGGATTGTGATTTTTGATAGATAAGCTGCCATAAAAAACCTGCCGATGGGCAGGTTTTGATGAATGATTTAGTCTCGTGCCACGCTTTGTTGTAGTGCCTTGGGCAATGATAAAATAGTTGCGTCAGCCAAATCCTCAGGTCTGGCAACAACCAACGCCTCTTGGTTGAATTGATTTACTATTTGCACCTTATCATTCAAATTATTGATGGCGACACGATGCAGCCATGTTTTTGGGCTTGCCTTAAACCACAGGCGTGCCACGATTTCTTGCCCCAAATAGCAACCCTTGTCATAATTAACACCACCTCGCTGGTGTAATCGCAGTTCTTGGGGCTGAAATTGTTCGCTGGTGGTTTTATTCAGCCAATAATTACCTTGTTCGATGCTTAATTTTGCCCATTGTTCCCAATCATGCTGGCTTGCATCGTGGCTAAATGTTGGCGTGCCATCTTGCACACTAGGATAAATGATGGTGGGGGTTGATGCTGTGATTTTTGAGAATGCACCATATTTTTTTAGATGAGCTTGAAAATCATCGCTAAGCTCAGAAGGTAGAACGATGCCAAAACCATCTTCGATTCGACAAATCCACAGGCTAAATTGGACCCGTCCTTTTAGATTACAGATGGCGGTTGGTCTGTAGGCATGATGAAGGTTGGCGGTGTTGATGGTCAGCTGTCCTTGCAAAAATTTATCCGCATCAATGCCTGTGAGTGTCAAATAGGAGAATGTTGTCATGATTATTTTTCCAAATGATTGTGGTGTTTTATGTCTAATTTTAGCAAATTTTGGGGGAAATTGTTAAAATTTTGTACTAAATATGGGTTAATTTTCCAAAATCAATCAAAAATCGGTTACAATAAGCGATTAAAAAATTGTTATTCTTTTTATGTCATTTAGGAATGTGTTATGAGTTTGCCAAATTGCCCACAATGTGCATCAGATTATACTTATCAAGATGGTGCATTGCTTATTTGCCCGATGTGTGCCCACGAGTGGACAGATGGCGATGGTGCAGATGATACGCCTGTGATTAAAGATGCGGTGGGCAATGTGCTGACCGATGGCGATAGCGTGACGGTCATCAAAGATTTAAAAGTCAAAGGCTCGTCCACACCGATTAAGGTAGGCACCAAGGTCAAATCCATTCGCCTGATTTATGATGCTCCTGATGACCACGACATCGATTGCAAGATTGATGGTTTTGGGGCGATGAAACTAAAATCCAGCGTGGTTAAAAAGGCATAGCAAATCAGTCAAGATACAATAGTGTCATCACAACTGCCCAGATGAGTATTAAAATACTGTATAAAATCAAAAAGTTGCGATGTTGCCTAACCAGATGATGAAGGGCGGCATAGCGGTAAATTGCACTGCCATTGTCGGCATGTACATATTTGGCAATAAATTGATTGGTATTACAATGAATCTCAAAAAGCTCAATCATTCGTTCAATATCAGCATTTTGCCAGTATAGCGGTGTTAATAGACTAAAAAAATCCACCATTTCTGGGTGAATGTTTGGGCTGTGCATATTGATGAATGCCATATCCCACGCAACAAAACGCCGATGCGACAAATATCCTGTGGAGAGTAGCGTAACTTGTTTGTGGCGTGAGTCTTGGCAGATATTGGCGTATAATTCACGCACTTTACTTTCATCTCCTTCTAAGTACTGAAAAAAATAGCCATTACCAAAACACAAAAACCCTGTAATATTTTGAGTGGCGTTAAATGTATTAGAAGTACGATAAATGTCAGTAAAAACATCTTTATTGACGCTGGCACACCAAGTCATGCGACTGGCATAGGTTAGATAAAACATTGATTTCATTATATTTTTCCATAAAAATAGTGAAATTTTGACAAATGAGGTTGCAGTCCGTTGTTTTTTTATCGAATATCTATTATATAACAAAACGCCATAAAAATGTGATAAATACTCAAATGTCAATGCATGATAGTGTAAAAAATGTTAGAATAAACAAATAGATTTAACAAGGTTTTATCTGTTTAGTCGCACAATAATCGATGATGCGACCAATAAGATGGTTTTGATTGCAATAAAAGAGTTAGAAAAATGACCCAAGTATTCGCCGACCCAAAAACTGCCGACCAAGTTCACTTTGAAAAAGCCAAACGCCATATCCCAGGGGGCGTTAATTCTCCTGTGCGTGCCTTTACAGGCGTGGGCGGTACACCTGTTTTTGTGTCAAAAGCAAAAGGGGCGTATATCTATGATACAGAAGGTCGCCCTTATATTGATTATGTTGGCTCGTGGGGGCCGATGATTTTGGGGCATGCTTTTGACCCTGTGATTAATGCGGTCAAGACGGCTGCTGATGACGGTTTATCTTTTGGTTGCCCCACGCCCTTTGAGACGACAATGGCGGATTTGATTTGTGAGCTTATCCCTCATATTGAGCTGATTCGTATGGTATCCTCTGGTACAGAGGCGACAATGTCAGCAATCCGCCTTGCAAGGGGCTATACAGGACGAGACAAAATCGTCAAATTTGAAGGCTGTTATCACGGTCATTCTGATAGCCTACTGGTCAAAGCAGGCTCTGGAATGCTGGACATTGGCGAGCCAACTTCTAAGGGCGTGCCAGCCGACTTTGCCAAGCATACCCTAACTTTGCCTTATAATGACATAGAGGCTTTGAAGGCTGCCTTTGAAAAATTTGGCAGTGAGCTTGCTTGCGTGATTATTGAGCCAATTGCTGGCAATATGAATATGATTATCCCCACTAAGGAATTTCATCAAACGCTTCGCCAATTATGCACCGACTATGGCGTGGTTTTGATTTTTGATGAAGTGATGACAGGCTTTCGTGTGGGACTTAAAGGGGCAAGCCATTATTTTGGCATACAGCCTGATTTGACCACCTTTGGCAAAATCATTGGGGCGGGCTTGCCTGTGGGGGCGTTTGGCGGCAAAAAAGAAATTATGGAATGTATCGCCCCCTTAGGTGGTGTTTATCAAGCTGGCACGCTCTCTGGCAACCCTTTGGCAATGCGAGCCGGCAAGGCGATGTTTGAGCATTTGACCAAGCCTGATTTTTATGAGGAGCTGACTGCCAAAACCGCCTATTTGGTCAATGGCTTAAAGGCGGTTGCCAAAAAGCATTCTATCGCCTTTAATGCCTGCTATGTTGGCGGTATGTTTGGCTTGTTTTTTAGCGAAAACTTGCCCAAGAATTTTAATGATGTGGCAAATGCCGACACCAAACGCTTTAATGAATTTTTCCACGCTATGCTAAAACAAGGCATCTACCTTGCCCCTTCTGCCTTTGAAGCGTCTTTTATGAGTGCTGCTCATAGTTATGATGATTTGGATAAGACGATAGCGTGTGCTGAGCGAGTATTTTTGGAATTGGTGGCATCGTAAGGATATTTGAGGAATTTAATTACTTGATGGGGCTTGCAACTGTGTGCATCAGCCCCATTGATGGACATAAGGCTTGCAAATGAGTAATGCCAAATAAGATAGCAAACAGCCATATCGATGGCAACAATACATGATAAATGGTCAGATTAGCCACTTGGCGGTTAATCTTTTTGGGAAAATGATATGTTAGCAAAAATCATCAGTAGCGTCATTGGCACAAAAAATGAGCGTGAATTGAAGCGAATGCGTAAAGCGGTCGCCAAAATCAACGCCTATGAGCCAACCATGCAAGCCTTGACGGACGAAGAACTCCGCCAAAAAACATACGAATTTAAAGAACGCCATCAGGCAGGCGAAAGTTTGGATAAATTGTTGCCAGAAGCCTTTGCGGTGTGTCGTGAAGCGTCAAAGCGTGTCAATGGCATGCGTCATTATGATGTGCAGCTGATTGGTGGCATGACCTTGCATGAAGGCAAAATTGCCGAAATGAAAACAGGCGAGGGTAAGACCTTGATGGCGACCCTTGCCATTTATCTAAACGCCATTAGTGGCAAGGGTGTGCATGTGGTTACGGTCAATGACTATTTGGCTGGTCGTGACGCTGAGCTAAACCGTCCTTTGTTTGAATTTTTGGGTTTGACGGTTGGCGTGATTTACAGCCAACAACCACCCAATGATAAGTTTGCCGCTTATCGTGCCGACATCACTTATGGCACGAATAACGAATACGGTTTTGATTATCTTCGAGATAATATGGTGTTTAGTTTGGCGGAGAAAAAACAGCGTCCGCTAAATTATTGTATCATTGATGAAATTGATTCTATTTTGATTGATGAAGCTCGTACGCCACTCATCATCTCAGGACAGGCTGAGGATTCTGCTCATTTGTACGCTACCATTGACAAGGTGGTTGAAAGATTGGTGCGTTCATCGGATGAAGAAGCCAATAAAAATAATGAAGATGGTGATTTTTGGATTGATGAAAAAAACAGAGCCATTGAAATTAGCGAAAAAGGCTATGAAAAAATCGAACGCTTCTTGATAGAAGTGGGCGAGCTTGGCGAAAACGAGAGCCTATATAGTCCTGCCAGATTGCCATTGCTTGCTCACGCTCAAGCCGCCATCAGAGCCCATCATATTTTTGTCAAAAATATCCACTACATCGTCCAAGAGGGCGAAGTCATCATCGTGGACGAAAACACAGGTCGTACCATGCCAGGTCGTCGCTGGTCAGACGGTTTGCACCAAGCAGTTGAAGCCAAAGAGGGTGTGGAAATTCAAGCCGAAAACCAAACGATGGCAACCACCACCTTCCAAAACTACTTCCGCCTATATAACAAATTGTCAGGCATGACAGGGACGGCAGACACTGAGGCGGCAGAGCTTAAATCGACTTATGGACTTGATGTGGTCATCATTCCAACGCACCGTCCGATTGCTCGTATTGACCTTGATGACCAAATTTTCCTAACCAAATTGGGTAAATATCAGGGTATTATTCGTGAAATCAAGCAAATCACGGCAAAAGGTGCACCTGTATTGGTAGGTACAGCAACCATTGAAGCATCAGAAGAGTTATCCTATTTATTAGAGCAAGAGGGTATCAAACATAATGTTCTTAACGCCAAGCAGCACGAACGAGAAGCTGAAATCATTGCTCAGGCAGGCAGACCCAGCACCGTAACCATTGCCACCAACATGGCAGGTCGTGGCACGGACATCATTTTGGGTGGTAATTGGCAGGCAGAAATCGGTGACCTTAGCGAAATTAGCGAGGAAGAAAAAGCTCGCCATCAAGCAGCTTGGGAAGAAAGACACGCCCAAGTGTTGGCGGCAGGTGGTTTGCACATCATTGGTTCCGAACGCCATGAATCTCGCCGCATTGACAACCAGCTTCGTGGACGAGCGGGGCGACAAGGCGACCCTGGACAGTCACGCTTTTTCTTGTCGCTAGAAGATGATTTGATGCGTATTTTTGCAGGCGATCGTGTTACCAATATGTTCCGTGCAATGGGACTAAAAGAAGATGAGGCGATTGAGCATAAAATGGTGTCTCGCTCCATCGAGAATGCCCAAGGCAAAGTAGAGGCACGAGATTTTGATGCACGCAAAACATTGTTAAAATATGACGATGTTGCCAATGAGCAACGAAAAGTCATCTATGGACAGCGTGATAATCTGCTTGCTGAGATGGATTTGCAAGAAGGCATCAAACAGATGCACCACGAGGTGTATAATGCCTTGATTAGCCAGTTTGTGCCACCAGGTTCTGTCGATGACCAATGGAATATTGATGGATTGGAAGATGAAATCGAAGAGGCATTCCGCTACTATATGCCAATCAATGATTGGCTGGACGCTGACCGCCGCTTAGATGAAGATGGACTGCGTCAAAAAATTATTCAAGCCGCCATTGAGCGATATGAGACTCGCCGTGAACAGATGGGTAATGAGACGGCGGCACAGCTTGAACGCCATTTCATGCTACAAAGCCTTGACCGCCATTGGAAAGAGCATCTAACTCAGATGGACCAACTTCGCAAAGGCATTCATTTGCGTAGCTATGCCCAAAAAAATCCTGAGCAAGAGTACAAACGAGAGTCGTTTGAGCTGTTTCAGTCAATGCTTGGGGCGATTAAGTCGGACATGGTGCAGGATTTGGCAAGAGTTCATGTACCAACCCCAGAAGAATTGGCAGCACTTGAAGAACAAAGACGCTTGCAAGCAGAACAGATGCGTATGCATTTTGAGCATAACGAGATTGGTCTTGATGGTCAAGAGATTGAACAAAAAGAACCAGTATTACGCACGCATCGCACGGTGCAGCGAATGACCGTAACGCTGGGTGGTGGTGCAGTTGCGGCAGCAGGCACGCCAGTCATTCCTGATGAAGAATTGGTCATTCCTGATAACATCAGCCGTAACGCCCCTTGTCCGTGTGGTTCTGGACTAAAATATAAGCAATGCCATGGCAAGCTATCCTAATGGATAAGTAGGCTGGTCTTTTTTCAAGGCATGACAAAAGAAAATCACTCATCACATCAGTATGAGATGATTTTCTTAGACTTGATTTGAATGATTGTATTTGCCAGTGCTTTGTCAGCCATTGCGAAAATTTTAAGTAAGATATGGTAACTGATAATCTATCTTATTTAATGAAAATTATGCTATACTATGCCCGTCTTATGTGTATAAGGCGGGTTTTTTAACGGCAATCATTGCCAATATAAAAGGTGAAGGTATGAAAATATCAAAATGGCAAATGGCGGTATTGGCTTTGATGGTGGCATTGACTGGTTGTAATAAAAAATCAACTCAGGAAATTGCCGAAGAAAAAGAAGTGCCAATGACCGCAGCACCAGCAAGCAATACACAAACAACGGTGGTACAAGATGAGTTGGAGCAGCAGCCTCAGACTGATAACAGCTCAGAACAAGCCGCCACTGAATCAGAGCAAGAAAGCGAGGAGCCAGTTGCCGAAGTCATCGACTATGATGAAAAAGAGGCAGCGACTGCAACGGCTGATGCCGAAGTGGAAGACGATGAACAGCCACAAAGCAAATAATAACCATAAAAAAACCGCCAAGTCAATTTGGCGGTTTTTTGTTTTAGTCCTCATTATCGACAGGCGACTCGGATTTGGCTACTTTTTTGACCACAACCTCTGATTTTGGCTTATTGTCTTTTTTGCTTGCCTTGCGAGTACGAGCTTTTGGTGTTTTGCTTGGTGGTTTTGGGGTCATCAAATTCAAAATACCAACACGAGGCTGTAACTGACCTGCGACATTTTCAATCATGTCTTTATAGCTATTTGCCTTACTCTTTTTTTCAGGCTTTTGGTCAGCACGGATTTGCTTAATCTGACCACCTTTGGTCTTGGTGGATTTTTCTTCCACCGCCTCTGGTGCGTCATTTGGCTCATCGGTTTGTGCCTTACTCTGTGCCTCATTGCCTGTGCCGTGATGATGCTCATCTGATGGCAGGGCGGGCTGGTCATTTGCCTCTACTTCTGTATCGTTGGTATGAGCAACCAATTCGCTAAGCTCAGCGGTCAAAGTTTCCAAATTTTCGCTCATGGCTTCTTTGGTCTCTTCGATGAACTCATCTGCCTTTACGATTAAATTAGCAGCCACATCTAGCAAGGTCAGCTCTTCGATACTTGGTGTCGCCTGTGTTTGTGCCACTTCTTCTGTATCAATCGCAGAAGGTTGATTGATTGATGATGAATCACTGATGAGGGTTTCATCAATCATCACTTCGGTAGCAGCTGTTACATACTCAGGGTGCTGACCACGGGGGTCATTGCTGGCACGACGAGTGATAGGACGCACAGGAGCTTCACTTTTGCCCTGTGGGGCAGAAGTTTGGGCAGCAGGCTTGATTTTATCATCAAATTCAGCCATCTGTTCTGGCGTCAGTGCCTGATAGCCAAAGTTGCTAAAATCAAGCGTGTCGGTCGTGGCTTGACTGATGGCTTTGGCGGTCAAAAAGTCAGCGATGAAATTGCCAGTTACCGCCTGACCAAGTTGTGCTGTGATGAATGACATTGCCGTGCCAGTGATGGCTTGCGGCTGGCTAAGTGCCTGTTGTACCACTCGTGGGTCATTGCTGGCTCGTCCTGTTTGGCTTGCGATGGTGCGTAGCTTATCCACCAGCATATCATTCATCTGTACACCCTGCAAGTCCGAAGACTGCTGGATTGGCGTTTCTTCGCTTGCTAGCACAATAGATGGGGCAGGAGTATCTTCCGCCAGCTGTTCATCTACTGCCACAGGTGCAGGCGTGTGAGTTTGTGATGGCTCAGTCGTTTTGGTGGTTTTGGCTGGTGCGGTTTGCTCAGCTTTTTTGACCTTATTTGCCTTTGGTGTAATCTCGCCTTTGCTGCCATCTAGCGTCAAATGCACCACTTGCGGTGTTGGCTCTGGCGTTTCTACTTGGGCGATGTGTAGCACCACTTCGGTGGTATTGGCTTTTTGTCGTGGTGCTTTTTCGGCTTTTTCTGTTTTATGCTCTGTTGGAGCTTTTTTCTCGGTTTTTTCATGTTTTGCCTTTGGTGTCAAGGTTTCTTGACGCACCACTTCGCCACGAGATTCACGGCGAGAGCCAGCTTCTCGTTTGGCGTATTGTTCCTTATCTTTGTCTTTTGATTCTTTTTTGTCCTTTTCTTTCTTTTCTGGGACGATTTCTTCGATGAAAGTCGTCTCTTTTTTTGCTTTTGGTTTTTTGTTTGCTTTGCGTGGCTCTTCCTGAACGCTTGGTTTTTGCACTTGTGTAGCGATGGCATTAAGCTGTCCAGACGCCCCTAGACTGACCCCGCCAGCATTGACGATGGATTCGATGGCTGAGGCGACATCTTGACTGCCTAGCGAGCCTGCCAATTTGGCTTGTGGTTTTGGTGCAAACAGATTGGATAACCAAGCCACCGCTTGTGGTTCGTTTGCCACTGGCTTAGCTTGTTCTGCGGCTTTATCGCCAGTAGGCTGGGCGGATTTGGTTTTTTGCCAATGCTGGGCGTGATTTTCCTTGTCATTATCATTTTGCCAGTTTACTTCATAGCCACGATCGATGGTCTGTTTTTCTTCGGTGTCAGCAATGCGTTCGTAGCTTGATGGAGCAAAGCCATCAGGATTGAAATGCAGGCTAAAATTCGGGCTTTCTAGATGAGCGTGTGGCAAAATGGTAATGCGTGCACCACTGTCTTGTTCTAGATAGACCAGACTTTCTCGTTTTTCGTTCAATAAGAACGCAGCGATGTCGGTTGGGACTTCGGCTTGAATCTCGCCCATGCGTTCTTTAAGGGCGATTTGTTCGATTTGACGCATGATGGATAGCGACAATGAACGCAAATCACGAATCATGCCATTGCCATGACAGCGTGGGCAGATGTAGCCTGTGGCCTCTTCTAATGATGGACGCAATCTTTGGCGGCTCATTTCCATCAAGCCAAATTTGCTGATTTCGGCAAATTGTACTCTGGCACGGTCGTGTTTGGTTGCTTCAATGAGGCGTTTTTCGACATCTTTTTGGTGACGAGGGTCGGCCATGTCAATAAAATCAATGACAATCAACCCGCCCATGTCTCTTAGGCGTAGTTGGCGAGCGATTTCATCAGCGGCTTCTAGGTTGGTGTGATAGGCGGTCTCGGCAACATCAGAACCTTTGGTGGATTTTGATGAGTTGATGTCGATGGCGACCATCGCCTCAGTTTGGTCGATGACGATAGAGCCACCTGATGGCAAGCGAACCTCTCGTTGATACGCAGTCTCGATTTGGCGTTCGATACCAAAACGGGCAAACATCGGCTCGTATTCGGTATATTTACGCAACTTTTTCATCTGGGTTGGCATTACCGCAGCGATGAAATTGGCGGCCTCATTATAGGCATTTTCTGAATCAATCCACACCTCGCTGATGTCATCACGCAAATAATCACGCACCGCACGAGTGACTACGCCAGCCTCTTGATGGACAAGGCAAGGGCTTGGGCGAGTGCGATTTTGTTCTTGAATGGATTTCCAGATGTCAAGCAGATGGTCAAGGTCATTTTGCAAATCATCAGCACCTTTGCCCAAGCCTGCGGTACGAACGATGACGCTCATGCCTTTTGGTAGGTTTAGGTTAGCGATGATTTGCTTCATCTCTTCACGGACTTTGCCAGAGATTTGGCGACTGATGCCACCTGCTTTGGCATTATTTGGCATCAGTACCAGATAACGACCTGCCAAAGAGATATAAGTAGATAGGGCAGCACCTTTGTTGCCACGCTCTTCTTTTTCGACTTGGACGATGACTTCATCGCCTTCTTTGATGAGCTGCTTGATGTTGTCTTCACGAGCATTGCCATTGAGGTATTCGCTGGCGATTTCTCTTAGAGGTAGAAAGCCTTGACGGGCAGAGCCGTATTCGACAAAGGCAGCTTCTAATGATGGCTCAACACGGGTGATGTGACCCTTATAGATGTTGGCTTTTTTTTGTTCTCTGGTGCGATTTTCTAGGTCAAAATCGTACAGATGATTGTCTTTGCATAGTGCCACACGAATTTCTTCGTTGTGCGTGGCGTTAATCAAAATGCGTTTCATGATGTTCCTTAAAGGGTTTGCCTTGTTAAGCAACATCGGTAAATTGGTTAAGATTTACTTTGATGAATCATCGTCTGTCATCAGTAGGTTATGATTTGGCATAGACATATTTGCTACTTACCTTGTCTGGCTCAAATATCTAATGCCAATAATGATTGCACCATCAAGCATGAATGTGCGTTCGTCTGTCATAAGCAGACCAAACCAAAACGCCTGCACCGTTTTGGCAAAAATTCAATCATTCCAAGCCAAGCTATACTGGGGTTTACCAAACAAAAGCAGTGTCTGTCTTGTGCTTTTGAGCCAGTAGTTCTACGAATGAGCCAATCGGCAAATTCTTGGCAAAAATCTTGTACGGCAATTTTACCGAAATGTTGCGTGGTCTTTTTTTGATGTCAAGACCAAAAATTGTCTAAAAAATTTGTGAGGTTGCGTCTCAAAGTTGGGCGAGTAAAATCAATGAGATTTTTTTAAAATATTTTGCTCAATATAAAGGCAAAATGAAATATAAAACGCCAGAGCTTTGTCAAAAATCTGGTAAATTTTGTCGTTGTTACAAAAAATATCCAGTATTGTGGTGCAACATGGTAAACTATACCAAATCTTTTGCAAAACGCCTACAAAAAAATGCGAAAACCATGAAAAATTTTCAAAAAAACCCAAAAAAACCATCAAAACCTGCCAAATCGACCAATATTAACCCAAAGCATGGTCAAAATTCATCCATTCGACAATCGTCGGTGCAACATCAATCACACGCCAAATCTACGCCCAATAAACATCGCCCAAATCAATCAGCTGATGTGGCGATTGATGATTTTGGTAGAGTGAATTATCTGACTGTAACCGCTAATCAAGCAGGACAAAGGATTGATAATTTTTTGCTGGCACGACTAAAAGGGTTGCCTCGTTCGCACCTATACAAACTGATTCGTGATGATGAGATTCGCATCAATGGTAAGCGATGTAAACCGCACATGAAGTTGGAGATTGGCGATGTGGTGCGTATTGCTCCGATTCGCTTGACGGTCAAGGACGAACCTGTGGTCAGCGATACCTTTGCCAAAGGATTGCTTGCCAGAATTGTTCATGAAGACGATGGGCTAATCGTGCTAAATAAACCGCATGGCATGGCGGTGCACGGCGGTTCTGGCGAGAGTTTTGGCGTGATTGAGGCGATGCGTGTTGTGAGTGAAAAAAAATACTTAGAACTTATCCATCGCATTGACAAGGACACCTCAGGATTGCTGCTCATCGCCAAAAAACGCAGCACTCTAAAACAGCTGCAAGATGATTTTCGTCACAAAAATATCCATAAGCAGTATTTGTGCTTGGTTGATGGCTATGTCAATAAAGACCAAGTCATCGATGCATCATTGTTGCGTTATACGCTGGCTAGTGGTGAACGCAGAGTGAGGGTTTCTAAGGGCGAAAATGCCAAACCTAGCTTGACCAAGATTAAGGTGTTGGCACAGTTTGAGCTTGATGGTCAGCCTGTCAGTCTGGTGCTTGCCATGCCTGCCACAGGACGCACACATCAGATTCGTGTGCATATGGCATCGATTGGACATGCTTTACTTGGCGATGATAAGTACCAAAAAAATCAGACTGCGGCAATAGTTGGACGATTATGCTTACATGCTTGGCAGCTAAATCTGCCCAACGATGATGCGTCGAGTGAACGCCCTGTGCATTTTGTGGCAAAACTACCTGATGATTTTGCAAAACATTTGCCAGCATCTGTCTTGGAGCGATTTGAGCATGATTAAACCGCTAAAAATGAACGCTAAGTAACCAAAATACCATAGACAGATTGGGGTATTTTGTCGTAAAGTATGAAAAATTGACCAAAAAAGGCTTGATAAACAATGAAAACAATCAGTACTGACACCACAGAACGACACGCACAGCTTGCCAGTGCCATCAATGATGCTGCCGCCATTGGTAAAGATGAACTACTAGGGGCGATAGATTTGGGTTCAAACAGCTTTCATTTGGCAATCGCTCGTCTTGACCATGGCGAAGTGCGAAAAGTGGCATCGATGTCTGAAAAAGTACAATTGGCGGCAGGGCTTGATGAAAATAATGTGCTCAGCGAAGAGGCGATACTGCGTGGATTGGATTGCTTACATCGTTTTGCCCAATTAGTCACGGAGGTCAATCCTGATAGACTTCGTATCGTGGCGACCAATGCCTTGCGAAAAGCGGTCAATGCCCAAGAGTTTGTCCGCCGTGCCAATCAGATTTTGCCAAAACCCATCGAAATCATCGCAGGTCGTGAAGAGGCTCGCTTGATTTATCTTGGAGTGTCGCATTCTAATGCCAGTACCGATACTCGTCTGGTCATCGATATTGGCGGTGGCTCAACAGAATTCATCATTGGTCAAGGGTTTGACCCCATCGAAACCGAAAGTTTGCAGATGGGCTGTGTGTCTTATACGAAGAAATTTTTTGCCGATGGCAAGATTACCGAAGAAGCCTTTGCCGCTGCTGCCAAACATACCCAAACTGAACTTTTGACCATCGCCAAACGCTACAAAAAAGTTGGTTGGGATAATGCCATTGGGTCAAGCGGTACGATTAAGGCGGCAAATTTGGTGCTAAAAGAGCTGGGCTTTGGCGGCGAAAGCGTGACGCTTGATGGACTGCTTAAACTCAAAAAACATCTGATTAAGCTAGGTTCAATCGATAAGATTGATTTTGAGGGCGTAAAAGCTCATCGCCAAGCTGTCTTCCCTGCTGGTGTGGCAGAACTGCTAGAAATCATGCAGGTGCTGCAAATCGATGAATTGGGCTATTCAGATGGTGCATTGCGTGAGGGCGTGATGTACGATATGCTGGGCAGGCTAAACCAAGAAGATGTCAGAGACCGTAGCGTCACCGCTTTGGCAGAACGCTATTCGGTCGATGCTAAGCAGGCAGGAAGAGTAATGAATCGTGCTGCCAGATTGTTTGATGAAGTAAAATCGGTGCTTGGTTTGTCTGCTGACAGTGCTGACTTACTACGACGCACCGCCAACTTATATGAGATTGGTTTGGCAATCAGCCATAGCAATTACCAACGCCATACTGCTTATTTGCTTGAACATTCAGACATTGCAGGTTTTTCGCAAGTCGAGCAGGCAATGATGGCACAGATTGCTTTGCACCATCGCCGTAAACTAAAATCTGATGGTCTAAAAATTGCCGAAAATTTGGGCGGTCGAAAGCTGGCTTATCTGTGCCTATTGCTTCGTTTGGCGGTGCAATCTAGCCTAAGTCGCACCACAAAGGCATCGCCAATTTCGCTTAGTGTATTGTCGGAGGAGCATTGGCAGGTGACGGTTGGTGCAGGATTGCATGAAGAATTGATTGCCGAACAGCTGAGATTGGACGCACCAAATTTTGCCAAATGGGGCGTGTCTTTATCGGTGGCGACTTTATAAATTCATGGTTTGGCGACATTTATCCAAAACTTAACAAAAAATAGATGACGAATTTGCCAAAAATATGCTAAACTAAATCTTAGTTTACATTTGTACGATTTTTTGAGTGGAATATGAGTAAAGTCTGGGAAAGTGTGCAGTTGGCACGCCATGCAAATCGCCCATTGTTTTTGGATTATGTGGCGGCATTGTTTACCGAGTTTGACGAACTGCACGGCGACCGTGCATTTGCTGATGATAAGGCGATTGTCGGTGGGTTGGCTCGCTTTAATGGTCAGCCTGTGATGGTGATTGGTCAGCATCGTGGTCGCAGCACTCGTGAGCGTATCGCTCATAACTTTGGCATGGCAAATCCAGAAGGTTATCGCAAAGTGATTCGTCTGGTGCAGATGGCAGAGCGATTTGGTTTACCTGTATTGACTTTCATTGACACACAAGGGGCTTATCCTGGTGTTGGTGCTGAGGAGCGTGGACAGGCAGAAGCGATTGCTAAGAGTATTGCGGTTTTTTCTAGTCTTGGTACATCCATCATTGCCACCGTCATTGGCGAGGGCGGTTCTGGTGGTGCATTGGCCATCGGTGTGGCAGATAAAGTCAATATGCTTCAAAACAGCATTTATTCGGTCATCTCACCAGAGGGCTGTGCATCGATTCTGTGGAAAACTGCTGAAAAAGCTCCTGATGCCTCCGATGCTCTCAAACTCAATGCCGATAATCTATATCAGCTTGGGCTGATTGATGAAGTCATTGCCGAAGAAGTGCCAGCCAGTGAAGATGCTCAGCCAGTCATGCAAGCCTTAAAGAAACTTTTAAGTGAGCAATTAGCAGAACTTGCCAGCTTGGGTAAAGATGAGCTGTTGCTCAAACGCTATGACCGCTTGATGCAATTTAATTCAACCGTTTCTTTGTGATTGAGTAATACCATCAAAAAAGCTAGAATGTATGTTCTGGCTTTTTTGTGTTTTTGATGATGATTTTACAACAGTTAGAACAAGCATTCGAGCAAGCCAAAGCACGCTTGGTGTCAGGTCGTCTGTATTTGGCGTGTAGCGGTGGGCGAGATTCTTTGGCGTTGGCGTATGCCTGTCATCAGCTTTATCAGGCAGGCGTGATAGACCGATTGCCGATTTTGTTGCATGTGCATCATGGCTGGCAATCAGTCAATGATGACTGGGCAAGATTGGTGCAGAACTGGGCGGTCAAGCACGATTTTGAATGTCAGATTTTATCTGTACAACTAGAAAAACTCACCGAAACACACGCTCGTCTGGCTCGTTACGAGGCGTTTGGTCAGGTGCTACAAGATGATGATGTTTTATTGCTTGCTCATCATGCCAACGACCAAGCTGAAACCCTGCTGATGCGTCTGATTGATGGAGCGGGGGTGTCAGGACTATCAGCGATGAAAGTATGGCAAGCCAAATCATTGGGTGCAAAGCGTTTTTGGTTGTGGCGACCTTGGTTGTCTGTATTGCGTGATGCAATCAGTGATTATGCCGCTTGGTATGGATTGCCTTATGTGGACGACCCCACCAACGAAAGCGATTTGTTTGTGCGTGGCGTGCTAAGACAGCAAGTCTTGCCTGTATTGACTAAGCTTAATCCACAAGCCATCGCCAATATTGCCAAAAGTGCTGCTTTATTGGGAGAGTCTGCCCAAATTATTCAGCACGCCATACAAGATTGGCAGCCTGACATCAAGGAGATGACGCTTTTGCCATATCAGGCGGTGCTAGACATTGCCCAATTTAACAAAATGCCTGCAATCATGCACGCATCGTGTATTCATGATTGGCTAAAAAGAGGAGCAATCCAATCGCCTAATGGCGAACTCATCGCTCAGGTATCATCGTTGATACAACGAGTAGATAACGACCATCAAAGCAGGCTGTTTTGGCAGGATGGTGAGGCTGGCGTGATGATTTGTCGCCATCAGGATAAACTGTATCGCTATCGATACGATGTTTGGCTGTGTCAGATGCAATCGTGTCAGATACAGTGGTGCGATGATAGACTGATGTGGTGTTGGCAGCATCTTACCTTATCGTGGCAAATCCCTGATGGTCATCAGCTTATCAAGGTGGAGGTGGTTACTCGTGATGATGTGGTGCAGATTGGCAAGCATACTTATCGTGCCAAAAAACTGCATCAAAGATTAGGATTGCCTGTATGGTTACGCTCACAGTTGTATCAACTGACCATCGTCAATCATCATCAATCTAGCCAATACCTCATCGCCCCAATGATGATATGGCAGATACCCACAGGTGAGCAATGCAATATGGGTGTATGGCGATATTTTGCACCCGACACACCAAATGATGTACAATAGCTAAGTTAATCAACAAGGAGATTATGATGACCGATTTATTTAATGGCTTACAAGGCAAAACCATTGGCTTTATTGGTGGTGGCAATATGGCAAGAGCCATCATTGATGGACTGCTAAAAGCCAATCAGGAGCATCAACTTGGACTGAATCTGGGCGTTTCTGACCCAAATAAGGACAGTTGTCAAGCATTTGCCGAAAAAGGCGTCAAAGCATGCCAACCCCAAGATGCTCATCAAATCATCGAAGAGGCTGATGTGGTGGTGCTGGCGGTCAAGCCGCAAGTGATGCGTGAAGTGTGTGCCAGCGTAATCCCGCATTTGTCTAATCAATTAGTGTTATCCATTGCCGCAGGTCTGTCGGTAGAGACGCTCAGCGATATGCTGGGTGGCTATACCAATATTGTTCGCTGTATGCCAAATTTGCCAGCCAGTGTTGGTTTGGGTGCGTCAGGATTGTATGCCAAATCGGTGTCTGATGACAATCGCCAATTAGCGGATGCAATCATGCAGGCATCTGGGGTGACTGCTTGGGTGGATGATGAGCAGTTGTTGCACGCAGTGACAGCGGTGGCTGGCTCAGCACCTGCTTACTTTTTTTATGTACTAGAAAATATGATTGCCAGAGCGGTGCAGATGGGACTGTCTAAGCAAGATGCTCATACATTGGCGGTTCAAAGCCTAAGTGGAGCAGGGGCGATGGCGATGAATGCCAATCCTGCAACCTTGCGTGAGCAAGTCACTTCCAAAGGCGGTACAACTGCTGCTGCCTTAGATAGTCTGTATGCCGACCAAGTGGGCGAGGCCTTCGCCAAAGCCATGCAGGCGTGCAGCGACCGTAGTGTTGAGTTGGGCGAAATCCTAAGTCAAAGTTAATCAACCACCAATAAAGATGTGATTATGAATACAGCCCCTTTTATTTTGAGCAATATGCTCATCAATTTTGCCTTGATGTTTTTGTTTTTGCGATTCATGACGCAGTTTGCTCAGATTGACATCACCAATCCATTTGCCAAAATCACTCATCGCTTGACGAAGATTGTTGATGTTTTTTCGCATATTTTTCCGACAGTGAGCAAGGGGCGTATCAATACTTCGGCACTGGTATTGATGTTCATCTTGTATCTGGTGAATGTGATGGTGAATGCAGTGATTTTGGGCAAGCACATCACGCCACTTGAACTGTTTTTTGTGAGTAGTTTATCAGGTGTCATCAAGTTTTTATCATTACTTCGCTATACACTACTGGCTTCGGTCGTGTGTAGTTGGATTGTGATGTTTACCCAGACGGGCAACGGCTTGGTGTCTTTGGTGATGCAGCTTGCTGAGCCAATCATTGCACCATTTCGCCGCATTGTGCCAAATGTGGGCATGATTGATTTATCATTTTTGGTGGCGTTATTTTCATTGATGTTGCTTGAAAAATTCATTGGTATTATCGGTCACCATCTATGGCAGATGTTATAAAGCCGATAGATGAGATTTTTAGGGAATTTTTGAGAAAATATCAAAAATTCCCCAAAAAATATAAAAAACCACTTGCAAAACAAAATTTTTTTGCTATAATTACTCCCCACAACGACAGGCGAAATTATCCATAGTTGGATAGCCAGATGACCGTAGCAAGTCATTGAGCCAGTAGTTCGGTGAAGTGGGTGAGTGGCTGAAACCAGTTCCCTGCTAAGGAACCATACCTAATTACGGGTATCGAGGGTTCGAATCCCTCCTTCACCGCCATTGATTTTCGAAACAAAAAATATTCGAAAATAATTTAAAAAAAGGCTTGACAAACAGAAAATATACTGTATAATAGCCGACACTAACGAACGATACGAATCAATCGTTAAATCCGCACCCGTAGCTCAGTTGGATAGAGCACTTGGCTACGAACTAAGGGGTCGGGAGTTCGAATCTCTCCGGGTGCGCCATATACCGAAAACACCGAAGTCATAAGATTTCGGTGTTTTTCTTTTTGTCATCGATGATTCTTATTGTCAAGTGATGAGGCTAGATGGGGTAGGAGAGTGATTTGCCCCAAAGTCTGACTGATGTTATCATCTCGTCTATTAAGCTACCAACCTATGGACTTTATGTGATAAAGTCTGCCAGCGAAGTCAAGCATCATCATACAAATTGACTATCCGCCAATCTGTGCTACAATAGCCCAAAATCATCAAACCATACTCATTATGTCAAATCATCAAGTGCATTCAAATACCGACCAAACCACCATCGCCAAGCCATTGGTACGCATCATGGCAATCGTTTATGATGGCATGCTGATTTTGGCGATGTTATTTTTGGTGGGTGCGGTGCTGTCGGTGGTTGGGACGCTGCTGTTTTTGAATGTCGGTTCCAGTTCCCAAGAGGCTCAATCATTGCCACTTTGGTATCAAAATTTGGTGATGACTCCATCTTTTGTGCTGACTTTGGTAGGTTTTTATGGAATTTTTTGGCGAAAGTCAGGACAGACTTTGGGCATGCAGACTTGGCGATTAAAAACAGTGGACAATCAAGGCAATCTTCTAGGCTGGCGATTGAGTTTTGTGCGAATCATCAGTGCTTGTTTGTTGCCGATTTTATGTGCGTTGATTGGCTCTTTGATTCATGGTTCTCGCTTGGCGGTGTTAGTGGCGACTTTGATGGGTTTTTGGTTTAATTATTTATTTTGTTTGCTCAATCGTCGAGGGCTTGCGGTGCATGATATGCTGTCTGGCACAGTCACGCTTAAAGTACCAAAAGTCAAGCATGAGACGCTATGGCAGATGATTCGGAGAAAACGCCGTTAAAAAAAGCCCACGATGATGGGCTTTTTTTGATGGCTTTTAGATGGCTTTGGAAAATCTACCCTGTTTGCTGGTGGAATATTCATCAAAAATCATCGCAATATTACGCCCTAGAATACGACCTTTGGGCAAAATTTGCACGCCTGTTTCGTCAATATATAGCAATTCATCATCGACCATCTTGGCAAGTTCACTTAGCTCGTCAGCAAAATAGGTGGGAGCATCGATACCAAATGTTTGGCGAATTGTTGCAAAATCCATGCGGTCATGACAGAGTAAATTCATGATGACATGGCGACGCAAGGCGTCTTTTTCTTGACTTTGAATGTGCTTGATGGCAGGCAATAAGCCTTCTTGGATACGCTGCTGATAATCAGCAAGAGTGGCGGGGTTTTGGGTGATGTGTTGTCCGATTTGACTGATGGCACTGACGCCAAATCCCAATAAATCGCACTCGCCCAAAATGGTGTAGCCTTGAAAATTACGATGCAGTTGTCCTGTGCGTTGGGCGATTGCCATGCTGTCATCAGGTTTGGCAAAATGGTCGATGCCGATATATTGATAACCTGCTTGCGTCAGGGTCTCGATGATGTTGCCAAACATGGTCAGTTTGTCTTTGGCACTTGGCAAATCACGCTCATCAATGCGTCTTTGAGGGGCGAATCGTTCTGGCAGATGAGCGTAGTTAAATACCGACAGACGATCTGGCGATAGCTTGATGATTTCATCGATGGTTTGCTTCATGCTTTGGGTGGTTTGGTGGGGCAGACCATAAATCAAATCAATGTTGATTGAGTCAAACTGCAAATGACGAGCTTGATTCATGACAGCCTCAATCAGACTTTTTGGCTGAATGCGATTGACCGCAATTTGGACGGTTTCGCTCAAATCTTGCACGCCAAAACTAAGCCGATTAAATCCTAAGTGTTTAAGTACGCTTAGTGTATTGTCGCCCAGTTCTCTGGGGTCGATTTCGATGGAAAAATCGCCCTCTGAATCAAAATCAAATTCTTCTTGTAAAAATTGCCACAATCGAATCAGCTCATCATCGCTTAAAAAAGTAGGCGTACCTCCGCCCAAATGTAGCTGTTTGACTTTTTTGCCAGCCAATAGGGATTTTTTGTGGCGAATTTCAGCAAATAAATAGTCTAAATAATCGCCAGCGTCACTGTTCTTTTTGGTGATGATTTTATTGCAGCCACAGTAGTAACATAAATGCCGACAAAAAGGGATATGAATGTATAAAGATAAGGGTGTCTGTGGATTTTGCTGGCTTAAAATCTGCTGTTCAGCATCAGCTTCGATGGGTAAAAATTCAAGAGCGGTGGGGTACGAGGTATAACGAGGGGCTTGTTGATTGTATTTTTTAATCAGCGTTTCATCAAAATCAATGCCAAAAAAATGCATGGATGTGCTGTTGGCATAGGGGTTGTACTTGCTCATAAAAAGCCCTAATATTTTTATGGATTTAATGCGTGTTATTATAACATAAAATATTGCGACTGAGCATGAGGCATTAAGTTTGGCGATGCGAGTATCAAAGCATGGATAAATCGTTGATGGCGATTGATGTTTGATGGCTAAAATCATGAACATTGATTTGCCAGCAGACCATAATAAAGCTAGAAAAAACAAGGGCTATCGTACGATGACGGATAGCCCTAGATTATAATTTGGTCGGAGTTATAAAAACCGAACTAAATAAATTTATCCATTATTTTCAATAACTTATAAAAACAAAAATATTTTTATACCAACAAATATACCAACAATAAAAAAAGTGACCCCCTATTTTTGGGTTATTTTGGTCTATTTACGCCCCTAATTATATCAAAATTACCCCTTGTCATGGGGTTGTTTTTCAAATGGGATTTTTATCATACAAAGAACCTTTTTTACCATTCCAAATAGGCTAAAAAATCCTCGCGTGCGTATCTGTCGGAAAAGTCTTTTTTATAATGTACAAAAACCCCATCACAACCGCCACACTACCCATAAAAAACGCTACTTTTTTGTGGCGTTATCCGCCTTATCAAAACCTTTGATGACTGCTCGCCCTGTCTGATATTTTGCGATTTGATACCAAAGTATTTTAATTTTTGGCTAATTGGTGGGCTGTCATTGGTTGCCTATTGTTATCATTTTGCCAAATGCTTTGATTGGGGGGTGGGTTGGATTTTGGGGTTTTGCTCCGTCATCAACGCTTTTTTAATTGTTTCTAAAATTACAAAACTTTACACAAATTTCACCCTAAAAAATAAAAAATTCTGTATATGCGTTTTTTTGTGGTGCAACTGGTGCAATTGGTGCATAGACATTGGTATTACTATGTTTTAGCAAAATAAAAATGGTGCAACTCTGCAAAAAAATGGTGCAAGTTGCACCATTTTCCCAAAAAACAAAAAATCCCATATTTTTATTATGGGATTTATTGTAATTTTGTGTAATTTTATGTTTCTATGCTTCATCGTCTAAAAAGGTCAAAATCTGCTCTTTGATGGCATAGAATAATTGCGGTTTGCCGTTGATTTGTTTTTTGTATTTCTTTCTGTGATTGGCTTTGGTTAAATCAACTTTTTGTAGTATGTTGATTGCCTGAACCTTGTTTAATGGGTTTGCTATTTCGCTAAAACCACTACTGGTAAACAAATACAAGCCTTTATCAATATATCCCAATAAGTTGGGTTTGCCATCAGCAAAACTATCATTAAGTGCGACGGTCTGTTGTAGGTTTGTCATTCGTCCGTATTGGTGCGTTTCAATGGCGGTAATAACACGCTCGATTAAGCCGTAAAGCTCCATATCCCCATATTTGCCATAGGTATTTAGCCAATCATCAAAACACACTTTAACCGCTTGTAGGGCTTGTCTTTGCCCCCAGCCTGTGATGCCTGCCATTGTAGCAAGCTCGCCAGCACCTGCTACAATAGCAAAATACTGACAAACTCGCATTGCTTGACTGCTAAGCCCATCATACAAGGCAATAAATTCATCAATAAAGCCCCTTAGCTGTGGCAAATAGGCATGATTGGTTAGATAGTCCAGCCATGCCACGCCTGCCGTGCCGTGATACTGGCTGGCGTGATTATCTAGCTGTACTGCCAAGCTATGCCCATCGGTTGCCCCTGCTAGGGTGTCAAACATTCCTAAGCCCTTGCCAGCGTCTGCATTGATGTGGGCAAATCTGACCGCCTGCCCTGCTCTGATACTTTTGCCTGCTTGTTTTAGTACGCCATCTAAGGTAATCTCGCCTGTTGATAGGTAACAAATCCGCCATTGGTGGGGCTGGCGTGCGGTTAGGTTCTTGTTCATGCGTGTTTTACCATCGCCATTGCCTAGCATATAAATTAAGCCATCAATTTTTTTGGCATCGCATTGCCCCAATTCGTCAAGTGCCAAGAAATTATCATTATGCAAACTTGCTATGCTTTCCATGCCGTTACTGGTGGCGTTCCAAGTGCGTACAAACTCACGATGACCCCACACGCTGACCGCCAGCCGTAGGGCTAAGGATTTGCCCATGCTGGACGCACCCACAAAATGAAAGCCTATGCTGTTTGTCTCGCCAAGCGGTTTTAATAGCGTGCCAGCAAAAGCGGTACAAATGGCGAACGCTAGGCGGTCATGATTGATACATGGCTTTGATACATACTGTTGCCATTGTTCTAGCGTGCCTTTGGTGTGATAGCTGTGTGTGCTGTGGCTGGCTTGCAGTATCACGCCATCGCCCCAAGTCTTATGCGGTAAGGTGTAGGCGGTATCATGCCAACCCACTTTATCCACACATAGCAGTTTGTCGGTGCATGGGTGGAATTGGATATAAGCGGTTAATAAGGCTTTGGCTTTGGTGCTGGTGTTGATGACAAGCCCCATATCTGCCAAAATTTTAAGATATTCTCGGCTATCCCCCATCAGTAGGGCGGTGGGCATTGCCCAAGTTTTAACCCTGCCGTCATTATCGCTAAATCGTAGCAAACGCCCCCAGTTACCGCCTTGATTATCCCTAGTTTGCCCATCGATATACAAGGCATTGCAGATGAATAATTCATGGGTTTGCTCGGTCTTGCTGTCATATTTGGCATAGTGTAGCTTGCTCTCTTTGATGGTAAAATAACCGCCTTGATAACGAAAATCTAGGCTTTTGATGGGGCTTATATCGCTGTCTTTACCGTCCAACTTTGCCAAAGTGTCTTGTATGGGGTCTAGGCAGGCGTGAATTTGCACATGAGGTATATCGCCTATCTTGGCTTGTAATTCGTCCGCTTGGTGGCGGTAAATGGGTAAAATCAGGCGTTTTGTCTGTGCAAAGACTTTGGCAACCTGTGCGACTTTTCCAAAGGCAATCAACACGCAATAATCATCTGATTTGCTTTGTAATTGGCTTGCCATCTCATACGCCAAATCCAGCTCATCAAACACATAGGCGGTATCACACGCCAGCAAGCCCAATACACCAGCCCCTATGTGCTGATGGTTGATTAGATGGGGTTTTTGGTTTGGCTGATTGCCCAGTATGGCTAGATTGACCGCTTGCCCCTTGTGATTTTGTAGCACCATTGCCACTTTGCCAGCCGTTTTGTGTTCGTTAATATCATCATCAATCCATAGCAGGGCGTTAGAGGCAAGCTCTTTAAGCTGTGGATAGTTGATTTGCTCATCGCTGGCTTGTGTGTAGGTCTTGATAAGCTCATCAATGGTATCTACTTCTTGCACGGTGTGTGCTGGCGTGATGGTATCGTTTCTATTCATGCCTTTACCCCTTGTTCGCCCAACTCGTCATCATCAACAAAAAGCGTGTTTTTGTACATCTCAAAGGTCAATAAGGGGTAATCTTTGGCAAGCTGTAATACAACCGTGTGGGCGGTCTCGTAATCATCATACCAGCGATTAAAGTTAAGCTCTTTGCATTTAACCAGATAGCTAATTATCATCTTACACCCCCTGCAATGTCTTTGGTGTCGTTAATGACTTGTTCGATTTGCGTCCATATCGTCCAAAGCAGGGCTTGTAATTCTGGCGTTTCTAATTCGTGGTTATGGATAATTGCCATTAACTGATTAACGGTATTTAGGGTAAATGTCGCACTTTCTAGGGCTGATTTTAAAAAGTAGTTTTCTTGTTGTAGTGCGTCCATCTTACACCCCCATGACCGCTAACAAGCCAATGACAAGGCAAGCAATGGGCAAGCCAACGATAAAGCCAATAACAAGGCTTTCAGCAGGGGTAAAGTGGGATAGTTTGGCTAGAATGCCAGTAAGAAATGCGGTCATGATTGACGCTCCTAGTAAAGTTTTGAGTAATTTACCCATAAATGGGCGGTGTGGTCTCACTCTCGGTCTTACTAGATACCGCTTTACATATTCGCCAACTGGCTTATTTTGTAATATCAACCACACCATAAAGGGGAAGCACAATGTATCTACATTGTGTGTATATGATGGGTTCATGCCTACACCACTTTGGGCGGTGTTTGGGCGTAAAAAAAGCCAATTTAAACCGTTTGGCGTAACGGCTAGTAAGTTTTGAGAGAGATTTTTATCATATTCCACATTCACGCTTTTATCAAGTGAAATATTTTCATCAAATATAGCTTTAAATTGAATTTTATTCATTATATAATATTCCAGCTTGGTGTTCCCCCTTGTTTGGCAAGGGGGATTTTTAATGTCTAGGCGTACCTTTTAATCTCACCGCTTTTTACTTTCTCAATGTAGGCTCTATCCAGCCAGTAGCGTGTGTATTTTGTGCCGTTGGTGCTGACTTCGTCGGTAGATTTAATGGGAATGCCTTTTTTTAGCCTTAATCGTCCTAATGTTTGGCTTAGGGCGTATAGATTGAACATTGCCACACTGTCCCTTTGGGTAATGCTTGCACCAGTTAGCAGATATTCATAAACAGATTTAGCCTTGCTCATTTTTACCCCCTTGCAAGCTCTTAGGCTCTTGCCAGCCGTTCGGATTGTCCAGCCATGACAAAATATCGCTATTTTTCCATGCGGTGCAATGCGTGCCAAACTTGATGGGCGGTGGGAATTTGCCTTGTTTTACCCATGCCCAAACGGTGGATTTACCAATGGGCAAATAGGGTAAAAGCTGATTTAATCGGCTCATGCCGTCTTGGGGTAGGGTGGTTGGATTATTTTGGCTCATAATATACGCTCCTAGATTGCTTGAGATAGGGCGTATGATATGCCAAATTTGGCAGGTTTCAAAATGTAAGTTCTTGATATATAACGGATTGTTTTAATTTAAGATGGGTAAAAATGCGTAAGAATGGGTAAAAATGGGTTAATATGTCATGATGAATTTATTTACACAAAGCCAACAAAAAGCCCCGTTTTTGGGGCTTTTGCTTGTCTGCTGATATAATAATTTGTTATGTTTTTTTACCGCCTTTTATGCCATCTCATTATAGCCCACATTATCCCATCATTTGCCCTTTCTGATATTTTGCGATTTGATACCAAAGTATTTTAATTTTTGGCAAATGGTTTAAAAAACGCCTGTATCATTCCAGCCAGTCCTGCAATTCAAGCCCTTGTACTCGTGCAAATTCTTTGGTGTTGTTGGTTACTAGAATTAAGCCTAGTGATTTGGCGTGGCTGGCAATGTGTAAATCATTTTCGCTAATCAATCGCCCATCTTTGGCAAGCTGTGCATAATTTTCCCCATAGTACTGGCAACAATCAGGCTTGTAGGGTAGCACATCAATCCTTGACAAAAAATCCGCCAAAATTTTGCCATTTTCATACACTCTTTGACTGTGATACACGCCTGCCCATAGTTCGGACGCTGTAATAGCACTAATGCAAATCCTGCCAGCATACTGATTAAATTTACCCAACAACTTTGCTGGCTTTTGTTTGATGATATGGATAACAATGTTTGTATCTAACATAAAGCGGTGCATTAAACCCCTCCAACTTAATCAAATGACGCTCGTTGTGATGGCATTGCAGGCGTGGGGCGGTCAAAATCATCTGATACACGCTCATCGGATAAAAAAAAGCTGTCCCATACGCCATCTTGGGGGCTAATAATTAGCTCTTTACCTACTTTTCTGATGATGACTTGCTTAATATCATCATTAAATTTTAAACCGCTGGGAATGCGTACGGCTTGGGTGCGATTGTTCATAAATACGGTGGTTATGGGCATTGCCTTAGCTCCATTTGGTATATACCGTTATTATATATCTTTGATAATGACTTGGCAAATGTCATCTTTAAAAAATCCAAAATTTTAAAGATGATGGCATGGATATGTTGATGTCATCAACATATTATGCCTAATATGATGAAAAAATAGCAAAATTTAAAGATGATAAAAAAATAAGCCCTTGATTTAGATGGTTTTAGTCTTGCAAAAACTAATTAGATTGTCTCAATCTAAAACCATCTATAAAACCACTCATGACAAACTTACCCATTACCAAAAACAGGCTGAAATAACAGTCGATTGACCGTGATTATGCCTTGTCTGATAAAAAAAATAACAAAAATAACCTACAATGGTGTTACTTGCACCACAAGTTGCACCGTTTTTTTATAAAGTTGCACCGTTTTTTATTAAATTTGCACCATTTTTTTAATGCTAAACCTAGTATTTTCAAGGCTTATGCACCAATTGCACCATTTTTTTATACTTTTCCCACAAATTTTTTTATTTTGCTACTCATGTGGGGTTTTTTGATGGTGGCGTATGATAAAAAACCCCCAAAAAAAGGGGGTAGGCTAAAAAAGGGGTTATAGCAAATCTTTGTTTCTTGTACTGTCTATCAACTCTGCCCATTCTGTCATCATCTGCACACGATAATCTAGGTACATTGCCCCATTGTATGCTTGGCTTACTTTATCCGCCTTGCTGTGGGCTAGTTGTAGCTCTATGGCTTCGTGGCTGTATTGCAATTCGTGCAGTTTGGTGCTTGCCAAGCCTCTAAATCCGTGTCCTGTCATTTTGCCCTTATAACCTAGTTTTTTTAGGGCTTGTGTCAAAATGCTTTCACTAACTGGGGCTTTGGATTTTGGGTTAAAAAATACATAAGTATCAGACAAGCCTAATGCCTGTATTTGGCGTAAAATGGCTAGGGTTTGGGGTGCTAGTGGGACGATGTGGGGCTTTCTCATTTTCATCTTTTCGGCAGGAATACGCCATAGGGCATTATCCCAATCTATTTCTTGCCATGTCATAAATCTCATTTCTTTGGTGCGTACAAATGTATAGCAAACGAACATAAAGGCAAGTTTGGTTAATGGCTCACAACTTGACTGCTCAATGTCATTTAGCAGGCGTGGTAATTGCCCAAAGTCTAGGCGTGCAAAATGCTCCGTTTTGGTCTTGGTTAGGGCTTTTTTAATGCCATCGGTGGGTGGCATACGCTCATACAGCCCCTTGTGGCGTGCCAATGTGAATATCGCCTGAATGTGGTTTACGGCTCGTGTTGCCATGTCGTATGCTCCACGCTGTTCAATGCGTTTGGCAACTTCAAGCACCATTTGGGGCGTAATGGCGTTAATGTCTAAGTGGGCAAGGTGTGGGGCTATGTCGTTTTGGTATTGGGCAAAGTCTCGCTTGTATGTACCAACTACTACGGTATGCTTGCCCTTGTTGGTGGGGTTGTTTGGGTTTCTGTTGCTGTGGTATTCGTCCGCCAGTTCGCCAAAAAGTACGGCATTAGGCTTGGCGGTTTTGGGGTTAATGCCTTGTTTGATTTTGGTGTGGATTTCTAGGGTTTGTAGGCGTGCTTGTTGTAGGCTGATGGCGGGATAATCGCCTAATGTCATGTTGGTTTGTTTGCCTTGCCAACGATAAGCGATAACCCACTTTTTTGCCCCTGTATGTCTAACCCATAATTGTAAGCCGTTGCCATCTGAATATTTATCAGGGCGGTTTGGGGTGCATTTGTCGGACGGTTTAAGCCGTCTTATGGCGGTGTCTGTTAGCATAATTTACCCTAAGTGTTGGTATAAGAATTTTTATACCAACAAATATACCAACAAAAAACATAGATTTCAACGGACGATAAAAGACTGTGATAGACAATAAAAAGGCTTAAAAGCTAGAAAAAACAAGGGCTATCGTACGATGACGGATAGCCCTAGATTATAGTTTGGTCGGAGTGATAGGATTTGAACCTACGACCCCTTGCACCCCATGCAAGTGCGCTACCAAGCTGCGCCACACTCCGAGAAAATTGTGTGTGATATTCTAGCAGGTTTTGCATGGATTGCAAGTGTTAATTTCATCTTGCCCTTGCTGTGTGGTTTGTTTTTTGGGTTGTCATTGATGCATTGGCTGGCGTCATTGGATAGGCTGCATGAGTGATGATGTGCCAGTTGGATTGATGTTTGGATTAAGATTTTGATTGACCAAAAAATAAGCCTCAAATCATCATTTGAGGCTTATTGTGTACTGGTCGCTTAGCCAATCAATTTTTTCAAAAGCTCATTGACCTGAGCGGGATTGGCTTTACCACGACTGGCTTTCATCACTTGACCGACCAGACCGTTAAAGGCTTTTTCTTTACCGCCTTTATATTCGTCCACCATGGCTTGATTGTTTGCCAAAACTTCTTTAATAATGGCTTCAATCGCTCCTGTGTCAGTCTCTTGTTTTAGACCTTTTTCATTGATGATGTCATCGGCTGATTTGTCAGATTCCCACAGATAGCCAAACACTTCTTTGGCGATTTTGCCGCTGATGGTATTATCCAAGATACGAAGAATCAGACCTGACAGGCGTTCGGCATCGATTGGCGATTGCTTGATGTTAAGCTCATTTTTGTTTAATGAGCCAAGCAAGTCGCCCATAATCCAGTTAGCACCGATTTTGGCATGTTGTTTACCGATTTTTTCTACCACTTGTAAGAAGTAATCGGACAGCTCTCGACTGCCGTTTAGCACATTAGCGTCATAAGCAGACAGACCAAATTCGCTCACAAAGCGTTCTTTTCGTACGCTTGGTAATTCCGGCATGGCTGCCTTAACCGCCGCCAAAGTCTCTTCGCTGATGATGACAGGCAATAGGTCTGGACAAGGAAAATAACGATAATCGTTCGCCTCTTCTTTGGTTCGCATTGCCCGTGTTTCGTCTTTTTCGGGGTCGTATAGGCGAGTGGCTTGCACCACCTTGCCACCGTCTTCGATGAGGTCAATTTGGCGTTCAATTTCTGATTTAATCGCTCGTTCAATAAAGCGAAACGAGTTTAGGTTTTTAAGCTCACAGCGAGTGCCAAAGGGGGTGTTTGGTTTGTGTACCGAGACATTGATGTCGGCACGAAACGACCCTTCCGCCATAATCGCATCAGAGATACCAAGCCAAGTAACCAGCTCGTGAATGGTCTTGACATAGGCGACCGCCTCGTCCGCCGAGCGAATGTCTGGCTCGGAGACGATTTCAATCAAGGGTGTGCCAGCACGGTTTAAGTCCACGCCTGTCATCTGGGGAACAGCATCGTGCACCGATTTGCCTGCGTCTTCTTCTAGGTGGGCACGGGTGATGCCGATGCGTTTGGTGTATTCGTTTTTTTGCCCTGCGTTCACCAAAATGTCAATGTAGCCTTGTCCCACGATGGGGTGTGCCATCTGAGAAGTTTGGTAGCCTTTGGGTAGGTCGGGGTAGAAGTAGTTTTTGCGGTCAAAGGCGTTCATTTGACCGATTTGGGCGTTTACCCCTAAGCCAAATTTGACCGCTTTTTCAACGACATCGGCGTTCAACACTGGCAACACCCCTGGCATTGCCAAATCAATGATGTTGGCTTGGGTGTTGGGTTCTTGCCCAAACTGAGTGGAAGCAGGCGAGAAAATTTTAGTATTGGTATTTAATTGGCAATGGATTTCAATGCCGATGACAACTTCATAGCCGTCAATAAGTAGGTTTGGGGTGGTCATAATGGGTTCTCTTTTTAAACAAATGTGTTATTAAACCATTAACAGGTTTAGATTGGAGTATTGCTTAATTTTTTCATCAGCCGTCATTAAAATAAGGTTTTCACTCATTGCTTGGGCGATTAAAATTCTATCAAAAGGGTCTTGGTGAATATTTGGCAAATCTTTAACCGCTATGGCGTGCTGGCTATTGACAACCAATTCCTTATAGCGTGCTGTTTTTAATAATTGATAAAAATAATTAGGCTCAATAAAATCATCAAAACCATTGTTGCGACTTTTATTGTATTTGATTGCTACTTCCCAAACATTAACGCTGCTAAAATACAGTCTATCGCTATTGGCAAGAATGGTGTCCCTTGCCTTTTTGCTAAATTGTTTGTCATCAAGCAATGCCCATAATAAAATGTGTGTATCTAGCAAATAATTCATTGACTAAAATCCGTCATTTCGTCATCAAAATTTTCTGGAATTTTAAAAGGTTTTGCCATTCCGATTTTTTGATAGGCAGGCGGAAACTTATTATCATCTTTGCCATAGTCATTGACAAAATTGGCAAAATATAATTGCAAATTTTCTTTGCCAATTTTGTTGATAAAATTTTGATAAGCAGTATCGTTCACTTCAAAACTAATCGTTTGCATAATCACTCCTATTATTAAGCCTTAATTCTCGCCATTGTATAGGCACTCACAAACTCGCCATTTCTAAATGCAAAAGCCTTGTGTTCTCCTTCAATAACAAAGCCAAATTTTTGATATAGGCTAATGGCTTTTTGATTGTCGGTATAAACGGTAAGTTCTACTCGTTTTAAATTTAGCCAATTATCCGCCAAATCAACAACGGTATTTAAAAGTGCTTTACCAATGCCTTGCCCTTGAAATTCATCACTGACGGCAATGACAAAATTACCAATATGTTTTCTGCGTTCATTGGTTTCTATTCTTAGAGCGATATTACCAGCAACAATGTCGGTATCGTCTTTTTGGATAATCGCCACAAAAGAATGGACATTATCAGGAATATTACCAAGCCACTTTTTCCAATTATCGTTTGATTGACTGGGTAAATGCAAAGTTTGAGCAAAAACGCTAGGATTGCTATAAAGTTTTTGCATTCCATCTGAATGTTTTTGTTCGGTGCGGACAATTAAAACGTTCATTATTTTTTCCTTATCAATGGGTATTATTGTAAGAGCGTAAGGTGCGTACCACGCACCCATTTTTAACGCCCATTACAAAAACACCAAAATCCTTTATTTGAAATTTACCCCAACTTCGGCATTTAGGACAGGCAAAACCCCCGGCATTGCCAAATCAATGATGTTGGCTTGTGTGTTGGGTTCTTGCCCAAATTCGGTACTGGCGGGCGAGAAAATTTTGGTGGCGGTGTTTAATTGGCAATGGATTTCAATGCCGATAACAACTTCATAGCCGTCAATTAGGGGGGCTTGGTTAGTCATAAATTTTCCTATTAACTATAAAAATTTAATGGGTTATAAAAATGGATAAATTTCTTTACCAATTTGTGCCATTATTTCATCTTTTTGATTTTTAAAATCAAGGGATTTACCATCATGTGGCTGAGTGATAAATAAGCTGACAAAATAAGATTTATTATTTTCATTCCAAATCACAGCAATGATATTTTTTGATTCACTACCTGTGCCTGTTTTGTCGCCAATTCGCCAATTTTTTGGTAAATATTTTCTCAATAAATTATCAGCAACTTTATCATTGATAAGCCAAGTTATCAACTGTTCTTTGCTTTGATTGGATAGGATATTGTCTGTAATCAATGCTTTTAGGCTTCTTGTATAAGGAATTGGTTTTGCGGTATCACTGGTTTCACCATAATGTGAGTGATTTAGTAAAGGTTCATTATTTGCTAACACCATATCCGCCCCAATCTCTTTCAAAAATTGATTGAATGCAGTCAAACCCCCAATTTTATCCAACAAGATATTAGCAGAACCATTATCACTCAGTGTTATGGTAGCTTCGCACAATTCACTAATAGAAATTGGTTTATTCTCATCAAAGTATTTTTTACAGACAGGAGAATATTCTATCAAATCGCTTTCTTTAATGATGATTTTTTCATTTAAATCCAATTTTCCTTTATCTACAAGTAATAATATATGGCTTGCGATAAAGGCTTTAATGGTGCTATTAACAGGAAAATATTCATCACCACGATGGCTGGATATTTCACCACTGTCAGCAATAATCGTCATACCAATTTTGGCATTAAATTTATTTTCCCAAATTGGCAATATTTCTTTTAATTTATTTTGTAATAAATTTGGATTTTTTGTTATCTTGTCATTAGGTAAATGGTTATTGGATAAACTCGTTTTGCATCCAGTTAATAAATTGCCAGAAAAAATAATAGGTAGTGCCAATAAGGTTTTTTGTAAAAAATGACGGCGTTGCATCATTATCTCCTTTTATTGCTTGGGATAAATTTATCATTTTATTGCTTGGGATAAATTTATCATTTATCCCAAATCCAAAATCACTTCACCAAATCCGGCATCTCTTGATGAAACTTGGTATTCGCCTGATACACATGAGCGGTTTTTAGAAGTTCGCTTTCCGCCCAATGTTTGCCAATCAGTTGCAAGCCCACAGGCAAGCCACCAACAAAGCCCACAGGGTGCGACAAACTTGGCAAGCCTGCTAAGTTTACGCCAATGGTATAGACATCGCCCATATAGATTTCGGCAGGGGAGAGATTTTCGCCCAATTTATAGGCAACCGTTGGGGCGGTTGGTGTGGCGATGATGTCGCAGGTTTCAAAGGCTTTTAAAAAGTCGTTTAAAATCAAACGGCGTACCTTTTGAGCCTTGACATAATAGGCATCAAAATAGCCTGCACTCAGGGCATAAGTCCCCATAATGATACGGCGTTGCACTTCCGCCCCAAAGCCTTCCGAGCGACTGCGTGTGTACAAATCGTGCAAATCGGCAGGATTTTCACAGCGATAGCCATAACGCACCCCGTCAAAGCGAGACAAATTGGAGCTGGCTTCGGCAGGGGCAAGCAAATAATAAGTGGCAAGGGTAATTTGTGGGTCGGTCAAATGCACATCCACGAGCGTTGCCCCAAGCTCTTGATAGACTTTTAGAGCGTCTTCAATTTTGGCTTTAACATCAGCATTTAACCCTGTGCCAAAATATTCTTGCGGTACGCCCACTTTTAGCCCTGCAAGCGGTTTGTCGCCACTTACTTTGTCAAGTTCACCCACCCAGTTTGGCACATCTTTGTTTACACTTGTACTGTCTTTGGGGTCATAACCGCTCATCGCCTGCAAAAGATAGGCACAGTCTTGTGCTGACCGCCCAAACGCCCCTGCTTGGTCAAAGCTAGACGCATACGCCACCATACCAAAGCGAGACACTCGCCCATAGGTAGGCTTAATGCCTGTTACCCCACAAAAGCTGGCTGGCTGTCGAATTGAGCCACCTGTATCAGAGCCTGTGGACATTGGTACAAAGCCTGCTGCCACCGCTGCTGCACTACCACCAGACGAACCACCTGGTACTCGGGTGGTATCCCAAGGGTTTTTGACCGCCCCATAGTAGGATTTTTCGTTATCCGAACCCATGGCAAACTCGTCCATGTTCAGTTTACCAAGACTGACCATGCCAGCTTCATTGATTTTGCTGACGATGGTGGCATCATAAGGCGAGATGAAGTTGTGCAGCATTTTTGAGCCACAAGTGGTCAAAACCCCTTGTGTGCAAAAAATATCCTTGTGTGCCATTGGTACGCCAAGTAGTGGACGAGTGTCGCCTTTGGCACGCAGTTCGTCAGCCAATTTGGCATTTTGGCGAGCCAAATCAGCAGTGACGGTGATGAAACTGTTGATTTGACCGTCATATTTTTCAATGCGATTAAGTAGATGATTGGTCAGTTCAAGACTGCTAAATTCTTTGTTTGCCAAGCCTTGAATTATCTGCTGGGTAGATAAAGTGTGTAATTGACTCATGAGCTTATCCTAATTATCATTCAATGACTTGTGGAACCAGATACAGACCATCTTGCACGCTTGGTGCAACCGATTGGTTGGCGGTGCGGTCAATGTTATTGGTTGGAATGTCTTGACGCAGGGTTTGGCAGCTTGCATGGATATTGGCAAGCGGTTCTACGCCATCGGTATTAACGCCATTAAGAATGTCCATCATTGATAGAATCTTACTGATATCTTTGGCATAATCGCCAGCAAGTTTCTCGTCCATCGACAGGCGAGAGAGCTTGGCAACCGCCAAAATATCTTCACAAGATAAAGTTGCACTCATAATATTTCCTAAAATTTTTCAATAAAAAATCATCGACAACATGATGTCATTTTTATCTTATTTGAACAATCCGCCCAAATAAAGCAAAAATTATCCCCATTGTACCACAAGCCCAAGCAATCAGCAAAGTATCTGTATCACTTGCCCAAAAATATTGATGAGTAATCATGGATTGGTCGGGATTGACCCAAGTGATGATTTGATGGATAATTGCGTGAATTTTTGATAATAATAAGTTGTGATGACATCAATGCAGTTACCCATTATTTTGGCTTCAACATCGCCACGACGCACACAGTTGTTGCATCAAGCAGGCGTGGCACATGATATTTTGTCGGTTGAGATTGATGAAAGTTGGCAAGATGACGAGTCTGCAACCGACTACATCAGTCGTATGGTCAATCAAAAAGCAAATCAAGCCATTGCCAAACTTGCTGGTAATCAAGATTGCCTTGTGATTACTGCTGATACCATAGGTGTGCTTGATGATGGCACGGTGCTGACCAAGCCAATCAATCAAGCAGATGCGTATCGTATGTGGGATTGTTTATCTGGTGCGACCCATCAGATTTGGACGGCAGTTTGTGTCAGTCGAATGTCGGCAGGCGTGCAACAACGAGAACAAATCTGTGTGTGTACCGAAGTGGATTTTGTGCCATTGACCGAATCGATGAAACAGCGTTATTGGGCGACTGGCGAACCTTTGGATAAGGCAGGTGCTTACGCAATTCAGGGCGGGGCGATGGCTTGGGTCAGTCAGATTCGTGGCAGTTATACCAATGTTGTAGGTTTGCCGTTGGCTCAGACTGTGGCATTGATTGATAAGATGCAAACCGATACAACACAGGATTAGCTTGATGCAACAAATCATTATCAACCAATCAGCAGATGAATGCCGCCTTGCGGTATTGACCGATGGTGTGGTCAGCCGATTGTCAGTGGAGCATGCTTGCCAACGAAGTTTGGTTGATGACATCTATCTGGGTACGGTGGTGCGAGTTTTGCCAGCGATGCAAGCGGCTTTTGTGGATATTGGGCGAGAAAAAATGGGATTTTTGCACGCCGATGATTTGCCAGTCTCCACAAAAACACTTAGCCAGCTTAATGGCGTGCCAGTCACAAACAACCCTTTGATTGAGCATCGTTTGCGTCAAGGCGAGCAGGTGCTGGTGCAAGTGGTGCGGGACGAGCTGGGAGAGAAGGGTGTACGCTTGACTGCCAATCTTGCCATCTCAACACATCTATTGGTCTATCGACCTGATGATGTATGCCAAGTCAAAGTCTCACACAAAATTCGTGATAAGCATAGACGACAACATCTGCAAGCATCATTGAGCGATTGGCTTACACAAGAGCAGATGCAAGGCGGCTTGATGGCAAGAACATTGGCTAATGATGCCAGTGATGATGATTTGCAAGGTCATCTGGGCTATCTTGGACAATGTCAGCAACAACTAACAGCCAATCTTACCGCTGCTAAGCTGGCTCATCAAAAAACAGCATTGCTTTACCAAAAGCCTTTATCGGTGCGAATCATCGCTGAGTTTGTTGGGGCAAAGACCCAAACCATCATTGTCGATGATGGTCAGCTGTATCATCGTCTATCGGAGGCTTGTCAATACCTTGCTCCTGATTTATCCCACAGTATTGTGCATCATACCGATGATGTGCCAATTTTTATCGCTCATCAGGTGGAGCAGGCAATACAAAACGCTTTAAGTCGCCAAGTATCACTAAAATCGGGCGGTTATTTGGTGATTGAAGAAACCGAAGCGATGGTCAGTATTGATGTGAATACAGGGTCATTTGTGGGTCATTCATCGCCCAGCCAGTTGATTTATCAGACCAATCTTGAAGCAGTTGATGCCATTGCCAGCCAGTTGATTTTGCGAAATTTAGGCGGCATTATTGTGATTGATTTTATTGACATGAAAGAGCAAGAGCATCGGACAAATCTATATCAAAGATTGCAGCAGGCATTATCGTCAGATAGTGCTAAGACTCAGATAACTCAGGTCAAGCGACCTGATTTGGTGGTACTGACTCGTGAACGCAGTACAAAATCATTATTAAAACAATTATGCCAGCCGTGCAAGGCGTGTCAAGGTATGGGCTGGCAAAAAAGCCCGCATACATTGGGTTTTGAAATAATGCGAGAGATTTTGCGACTGCATCGACAGCACCCTAAGACATCAGGATTTGTGGTGATGGTTCATGAAAGCGTGTTACCATGGTTGTCATCTGATTTAAAGATGGTATTTGATGACCTAAAAAATTCAATCAATAAACAGATTGAATTTAGAAAAAATAATCAATATCGCCCCAATCAATTTGCTGTGCAGCCAAGCTAATATGGCGTGTAAAAATTTGCAAAAAACCAAAAATAATCCAAATAAGCACTTGCAAATATGGGGAAAGAGTGTTACTATATGCCCATCATTTTTTGTATAGCGTTGCACTTTGCTTTTGTAAAACGAAAAAAGTTTACTTCGCAAAATGAACCATTGTTCAAGTAATAAGAAGTAGTAAGACAACGCCACAGCCGAAGCATCGTTTTTGGCACTATGAACAAGACACCCCTGCTACCTGACTTTTGTCTATGGTTGGTAGGGATTGGATTATTTTGCTTTTTAAAAGGCAAAAATTTAAGAATGGTAAACTGACATCGACTTATCAGATGAAAGTTTTATAAAGCACTTAATTAGGAGCTTGTTGGCATGGCTAACCAGAGAATCCGTATCCGACTAAAATCTTTCGACCATCGTTTGATCGATCAGTCGGCACAAGAGATTGTCGATACTGCAAAGCGTACAGGTGCACAAGTTTGCGGCCCTGTTCCGTTGCCGACTCGTATTGAGCGGTTCAACGTATTGACATCACCACACGTCAACAAAGACGCTCGTGACCAGTACGAAATTCGCACCCATAAGCGTATGATCGACATCGTGCAACCAACTGATAAAACTGTTGATGCACTGATGAAGCTAGATCTAGCTGCTGGTGTAGATGTTCAAATCGCGTTAGGCTAATGAACATAAGTCTGGTTTAACTATTAAACTATTAATATAAAGAGGTCTAAAATGGCGATTGGTTTAGTCGGTAAAAAATGCGGCATGACCCGAGTCTTTACTGAGGCAGGTGTTTCTATCCCTGTAACAGTAGTTGAGGTTGATGCCAACCGCATCTCGCAAATCAAAACAGTAGACACCGACGGCTATAATGCGATTCAAATCACCACAGGTGAGCGTCGTGACAGCCGTGTGACTGCTGCACAAAAAGGACACTTCGCAAAAGCTGGCGTAGCCGCTGGTCGTGGTGTTTGGGAATTCCGCGCAGAAGCAAGCGATCTAGAAGGTCGTGAACTTGGCGGTACTATCCTAGCTGACCTATTTGAAGTGGGTCAATTGGTTGATGTTACTGGTCAATCAAAGGGTAAAGGTTTCCAAGGTGGTGTGAAGCGTCATAACTTCCGCACTCAAGACGCAACTCACGGTAACTCTGTTTCTCACCGTGTGCTTGGTTCTACTGGTCAAAACCAAACCCCAGGTCGTGTATTCAAAGGCAAAAAAATGCCAGGTCAAATGGGTAACAAACAAGTTACTGTTCAAGGCTTGGAAATTGTGTCTGTTGATGCTGAAAAAGGCGTACTGGTCATCAAAGGTGCACTTCCAGGTGCTAATGGTGGCGATGTTATCGTCCGTCCGTCAGTGAAAGCCTAGTAAAGGGGATTAACGTGAATTTAAAAACTGTTACAGGTGCGGCGGTTGAACTATCTGAGATCACTTTTGGTCGTGAGTTCAATGAAGCCTTGGTACACCAAGTCGTAACTGCATACCTAGCTGGTGCTCGTCAAGGTACTCGCGCTCAAAAAACTCGTGGCGAAGTGTCTGGCGGTGGTAAAAAACCATGGCGTCAAAAAGGCACAGGTCGTGCTCGTGCTGGCTCAATTCGTAGCCCAATTTGGGTTGGTGGTGGTCGTGCATTCGCTGCTAAGCCACAAGATTGGTCACAAAAAGTAAACCGTAAGATGTATCGTGGTGCAATGCAATGCATTCTAGCTGAGCTTGTGCGTCAAGATCGTTTGATTTTGGTTGATGAAATTTCTGTTTCTGCACCAAAAACCAAAGAGCTTATCGCTAAGTTGGCTGAATTGAACGCCCCTCGTGCATTGATCGTGACTAACGAAGTTGACGAGAACTTGTACTTGGCTGCACGCAATATCCCATATGTGAATGTATTGGGTACTCGTGAAGTTGATCCAGTAAGCTTGGTTTCTTTTGACAAAGTTATCATGTCTGTTGAAGCCGCAAAACAATTTGAGGAGACACTTGCATGAGCAACGCAAGACTATATCAGGTACTAAAAGCACCTGTATTTTCAGAAAAATCTCAAAGACTGGGCGATTCACTTGGTGTTCAGGTTTTCAAAGTTGATACCAATGCTACCAAGCGTGAAATCAAACAAGCGGTTGAACTAATGTTCGAAGGTGTTGAAGTTGTAAAAGTAAACACACTGAACATCAAAGGCAAAACCAGACGCTTTGGTCGTGTTGTTGGTAAACGCAATGACATCAAAAAAGCGTATGTTACTCTAAAAGCTGGTTCAGACGTACAAATCGGTGCTGGTGAAGACACTAGCGAAACAGCGACTAACGAATAAGGATTAAAAAAATGCCTATCGTAAAAGCAAAACCTACATCACCAGGTCGCCGCTTTGTTGAAAAAGTAGTGCATCCACACCTTTATAAAGGTCGTCCTTATGCACCGCTTGTTGAATCAAAAGCAAAAACTGGTGGTCGTAACAACAATGGCCGTATCACTACCCGTCACATCGGTGGTGGTCACAAGCAACACTATCGTCTAATTGACTTCAAACGCAACAAAGACGGTATCCCAGCAGTTGTTGAGCGTATTGAATACGATCCAAACCGTACTGCACACATCGCACTATTGAAGTATGCTGATGGTGAGCGTCGCTACATCATCGCTCCTAAGAAATTGAGCGTTGGCGACCAAGTACAATCAGGTGAAGCAGCTCCAATCCGTCCAGGTAACTGCTTGCCACTAAAAAATATCCCTGTTGGTACAGTGATTCACAACATTGAACTAAAAATCGGCAAAGGTGCTCAAATTGCTCGTTCAGCTGGTGCAGCGGTTCAATTGTTAGGTCGTGATGGTGCTTATGTCATCGTTCGCTTGCGTTCAGGTGAAACTCGCCGTATCCACGCAAATTGCCGTGCGGTTATCGGTGAAGTATCAAATACTGAAAACAACCTAAAATCACTTGGTAAAGCAGGTGCAGCACGCTGGCGTGGTGTTCGTCCTACCGTTCGTGGTACTGCGATGAACCCGATTGACCACCCACACGGTGGTGGTGAAGGCCGTAACTTCGGTAAACACCCAACCAGCCCATGGGGTCAGAAAGCTAAGGGTCTTAAGACTCGTTCTAATAAGCGTACTGACAGTATGATCATCCGTCGCCGTCGTGCCAAGAAATAAGGAATAAATTTCATGCCTCGTTCATTGAAAAAAGGTCCATTTATCGATGCGCATTTGTTTGCCAAGGTTGAAGATGCTCTAGAAAGCAACAGCCGCAAACCGATCAAAACTTGGTCTCGTCGCTCGATGATTCTACCACAAATGGTAGGTCTAACCATCTCTGTTCACAATGGTCGTACTCATGTACCTGTGATTGTGAATGAACAAATGGTTGGTCACAAACTAGGTGAATTCGCCCCGACTCGTTCATATCGTGGTCATGGCGTTGATAAGAAGTCTAAGAGATAAGGTGCTACCATGGAAGTAACTGCAAAATTGCGTGGTGCCGCCATTTCGGCACAAAAAGTGAGATTGGTTGCGGACGAAGTTCGTGGTAAGTCAATCGAGCGTGCTTTGGACATTCTAACTTTTAGCAACAAAAAAGGTGCTAAACTGGTTAAGAAATGCCTACAATCAGCGATTGCTAACGCTGAGCATAACAACGGTCTTGACATCGATAAATTGCGTGTCTCTACCATTTATGTTGATGAAGGTATTACTTTGAAGCGTATTATGCCCCGTGCCAAGGGTCGTGCTGACCGTATCAGCAAACGCACTTGCCATATCACTGTTAAAGTAGGGGAATAATCATGGGTCAAAAAGTACATCCAATTGGTATCCGCTTAGGTGTTATCAAAAAGCACAATGCAAATTGGTATGCCAATCCAAAGCAATACTCTGAATATCTATTGAATGACTTCCAAGTTCGTGCATTCCTTCGCAAGAAGCTAGAAGGTGCGATGGTTAGCCATATCAATATTGAACGCCCTACTGGTGCAGCCAAAATCACTATTCATAGTGCTCGTCCTGGCATCATCATTGGTAAAAAAGGCGAAGATATCGAAAGCCTACAAAAAGAACTTACCAAATTGATGGGTGTTCCAGCTCAAGTAAACATTCAAGAAATCGCTTCTCCTGACCTAGATGCTCGTCTGGTTGCAGAAGGTATTTCTAGCCAACTTGAGCGTCGTGTGATGTTCCGTCGTGCGATGAAGCGTGCTGTTCAAAACAGTATGCGTTCAGGTGCACAAGGTATCAAAGTAGAACTATCAGGTCGTTTAGGTGGTGCTGAGATTGCTCGTACAGAATGGTATCGTGAAGGTCGTGTACCTCTACATACTCTTCGTGCTGACATTGATTATGCATCAGTGCGTGCAGAAACCACTTATGGTACTATCGGTGTGAAAGTTTGGATTTTCCGTGGCGAAATCCTTGATGGCATGAACAGTGCTTACAACCCAGTTGTTGAAGATAAAGCTCGTGCACCAAAACGCCGTGGCCGTACAAACCGCCGCAACACAGACAGAGGTTAAGCTATGTTACAACCAAAAAGAACGAAGTTTCGCAAAATGCACAAAGGGCGTAACACAGGTCTTGCCCAGCGTGGTAACACAGTTGCTTTTGGCGAAATCGGTCTAAAATCAACTGGTCGTGGTCGTATGACTGCTCGTCAAATCGAAGCTGCTCGTCGTACCATTACTCGTCGCATTAAGCGTGGCGGTAAAATCTGGATTCGTGTATTCCCAGACAAACCAATTACCGAAAAACCATTGGAAGTTCGTATGGGTAAAGGTAAAGGTCCTGTTGAGTACTGGGTAGCCGAAATCAAGCCAGGCAAAATGCTGTATGAAATCCAAGGTGTTAGCGAAGAGCTAGCTCGTGAAGCATTAACGCTAGCGGCAGCCAAGCTACCATTTAAGACCACCATTGTTAAACGGACGATTATGTAATGAAAACCAACGAATTACGCGAAAAATCAGTAGAAGAGTTGGCTCAATTGCTTGACGAAAAGCAACTTGATGCATTTCGTCTGCGTATGGCAAAAGCCACGGGTCAGCTAGCTAATACTCATGAAATCAAAGCCAATCGTCGTACGATTGCTAAGATTTTGACTCTGATTAACGAAAAACAAAGAGGTGACGCATGAGCGAGAACACCCAAACTCAAGAAGTTGGCGTGGTAACTGGCAAAGTAGTCAGCAACAAGATGGACAAGTCTATCGTTGTGCTGGTGGAACGCCAAATTCGTCACCCAATGTATGGTAAACAAGTTCGTCGTTCTACCAAACTAAAAGCTCATGACGAGAATAATGTTTGTCAAGAAGGCGATATCGTACGCATCAAAGAAACCCGTCCATTCTCAAAGACCAAAACTTGGGCTTTGGTAGATGTGGTTGAAGCTGCGGTAAAAATTTAAGCTATTTGCATTAGAAGCCATTTGCTAGTATAATGTACATCTTTTAGATGTTCATCTGCCGATTTTAGGCGGCAAATGGCTTTTATTGCTTTATTATATGGAGTAATGCGATGATTCAGACTGAAACAATGCTGGAAGTTGCAGATAACAGTGGTGCAAGACGCGTTCAGTGTATCAAAGTGCTGGGTGGCTCGCATCGTCGTTATGCATCAGTTGGCGATATTATCAAGGTAACGGTAAAAGAAGCAATTCCCCGTGGCCGTGTTAAGAAAGGCGACGTGATGAATGCTGTGGTCGTACGTACCAAAAAAGGCGTACGCCGTCCAGACGGTTCTGTATTGCGTTTTGATGACAATGCTGCTGTGTTGCTTAACAACAACAAAGCACCGATTGCAACTCGTATTTTTGGACCGGTAACTCGTGAGTTGCGTGGCGAACAATTTATGAAAATTGTTTCCCTAGCTCCCGAAGTATTGTAATTATTTGAGAGAAATCTTATGGCAAAGTTACGCAAAGGCGACACCGTGGTTGTGATTGCAGGCAAAGACAAAGGCAAGCAAGGCACAATTTTGGCGGTTAAAGCAGACCGTGTAAAAGTTGAAGGTATTAACATTGTTACCAAACACCAAAAACCTAACGCTATGTTGGGCAAAGAGGGTGGTATCGTTAAACAAGAAGCTTTTCTACATATTTCAAATGTTGCAATCTTTAATGCAGCAACCCAAAAAGCAGATCGTGTTGCTTACCAAGTAAACGCAGATGGCAAAAAAGAGCGCATCTACCGTTCTACTGGTGAAGTAGTGGCGACTGCATAAGAGACTAAGGGTATATCGTAATGGCAAGATTAAAATCTTTATACAATGACAAGCTAAAACAGCAAATCAAAGAAGAGCTGGGCTTAGAAAATGTCATGCAAGTGCCAAAAATTACCAAAATCACTCTAAACATGGGTGTTGGTGGTGCAGCACAAGATAAAAAATTACTTGAAGGTGCTTTGGCGGATATGACCGCTATTGCAGGTCAAAAACCTGTTGTAACCAAAGCTCGCAAGTCAGTTGCAGGCTTTAAGATTCGTGAAGAATGGCCGATTGGCTGTAAAGTTACTTTGCGTGGCGAACAGATGTACGAATTCCTAGATCGTCTAATTGCCATTGCAATTCCTCGTATTCGTGACTTCCGTGGTTTTTCAGCAAAAGCTTTTGATGGTCGTGGTAACTACTCACTAGGTATCAAAGAGCAAATCGTTTTCCCTGAAGTTGACTTTGATAAGATTGATCGTATTCGTGGCTTGGATATCACCATCACAACGACTGCGGCAGACGATGATCAAGGTCGTGCATTGCTAAAAGCATTTGGCTTCCCATTCAGATAAGGTTAAAACGATATGGCTAAGAAAAGCATGATTAATCGCGAACTAAAACGCGAAAAAACAGTGGCTAAGTATGCCGAAAAGCGTGCTAAGCTAAAAGCTATCATCAGTGATGTAAACGCAAGCGAAGAAGAGCGTCTAGATGCGATGTTGGCATTGCAGGCATTGCCACGCAACGCTTCTCCTGTTCGTCTACGCAATCGCTGTGGCGTGACTGGTCGTCCGCACGGTTATTTCCGTAAGTTCGGTCTATCTCGCAATATGTTGCGTCTATATGTAATGCAAGGCGATGTGCCTGGCGTTCGCAAAGCAAGCTGGTAAGGAGTTGAGCTATGAGTATGCAAGATCCAGTTGCAGATATGCTAACTCGCATTCGCAACGCACAATCAAGAAATAAGCCATCTGTTACGATGCCAGCTTCTAAGCTACGCAAATCAATCGCTGATTTGTTGGTTGCTGAAGGCTATCTAGCTTCTGCAGAAGTAAGCGACATCGAAAATGGTAAAAAAGTTCTAACTGTAGAACTAAAATACTATCAAGGCAAAGGCGTTATTGAGCAATTGAAGCGTTACAGCCGTCCAGGTCTACGCCAATATCGTGGTAAAGATGAACTTCCAAGCGTGAAAAAAGGCTTGGGTGTTGCAATCATCTCTACCAGCAAGGGTATCATGAGCGATCGTGCTGCTCGTGCGGCAGGCATTGGTGGCGAAGTGATTGCATTGGTTGCTTAATCGCATCGTTCCAAGAAAATTTAAGATAGCGGTTTACACTGTCTCTTAAATATGTTAAACTAGCAGGCTAAATGCCTGTTAGTTTTTTATTGCTATCTAAATTTTAGATAGTTTGTTTTTCATTGAAAGGAAAATTTCTATGTCTCGTGTGGCTAAAGCCCCAGTAACACTACCAGCTGGTACTAGTGTTACTTTGAACGATCGGCAGGTAGAAGTTAAAGGCAAAAACGGTTCTTTGTCTTTAAACCTGCATGAATTGGTCGAGCTAAATCAAGCAGATGGTGTGGTAACACTTTCTCCTGCTAAAGATACAAAAGAAGCGTGGATGCACACTGGTACTGTGCGTGCATTGATTAACAACATGGTTAAAGGTGTTAGCGAAGGCTTTGAGCGTCGTCTACAACTAATCGGTGTTGGTTACCGTGCTCAAGTTGCTGGCAACAAAGTAAATCTAAGCCTTGGTTTCTCTCACCCAATCGAATACACTCTTCCAGAAGGTGTTAGTGCAGAAAGCCCAAGCCAAACTGAAATCGTTTTGAAATCAAGCGATAAGCAAAAACTTGGTCAAGCTGCTGCAAAAATTCGTAGCTTCCGTCCACCAGAGCCTTATAAAGGTAAAGGTGTTCGTTATAGCGATGAAGTTGTTCTTCGTAAAGAAGCTAAGAAAAAGTAAGGGTGGGTAAAAATGTTTGATAAGAAAACAGCTCGTCTGCGTCGTGCAAAAAAGACTCGTGCGCATATCCGTCAGTTGGGTGCCGTTCGTTTGACTGTAAACCGTACTCCACGCCATATCTATGCTCAAATCATCTCTGCAACAGGTGGTCAAGTATTGGCACAAGCTTCTACTTTGGACGCTTCTTTGCGTGCTGGTGCTACTGGTAATATTGAAGCAGCCAAAGCTGTTGGTGCTTTGATTGCTGAGCGTGCAAAAGCAGCTGGTATTACAAAAGTTGCATTTGATCGTAGTGGTTTTAAATATCATGGCCGCGTAAAAGCACTTGCTGATGCTGCTCGTGAGAACGGATTGGAGTTTTAATCATGGCAAAAGTAGAACAAACAGACGGTTTGGTAGAACGCTTGGTTGCTGTTGATCGTGTTGCAAAAGTGGTCAAAGGTGGTCGTATTTTCTCTTTCACAGCATTGACTGTTGTGGGCGATGGCAATGGCCGTGTTGGCTTTGGTCGTGGCAAAGCTCGTGAAGTGCCTGCTGCTATCCAAAAGGCTCTTGAAGCTGCTAAACGCAATATGATTACTGTTGAGCTTGCAGGTCACACCCTACAACACCCAATCAATGCTCGTCATGGTGCCTCAAAAGTTTATATGCAACCTGCTTCTGAAGGTACAGGTGTTATTGCTGGTGGTGCAATGCGTGCAGTACTTGAAGTTGCTGGTGTTCAAAACGTATTGGCAAAGTGCTATGGTTCAACCAATGCCGCCAACGTAGTACAAGCAACTTTTAAAGGTTTGCGTGACATGACTTCACCAGAAGCAATCGCTGCTAAGCGTGGCAAAACTGTTGAAGAAATTTTGGGCTAAGAAATAGGTGAGTTACGATGAAAAAAATGAAAGTTACTCAAGTAAAATCGAGTGCCCATCGTTTGGCAAGCCATAAAGCTTGTCTAAAAGGTTTGGGACTGCGTCGTATTGGTCATACTGTCGAAGTTGAAGATACTCCATCAACTCGTGGCATGGTCAATCGTGTTATCTACATGGTTAAAGTGGAGGAAGCGTAATGGGTCTTAAACTAAACGAACTAGCTCCAGCATTAGGTGCTAAGAAAAAAGCTCTACGCCGTGGTCGTGGTATTGGTTCAGGCATTGGTAAAACTGGTGGTCGTGGTATCAAGGGTCAGACTTCTCGTTCTGGTTCTAGCATTCCAGCAGGTTTTGAAGGCGGTCAAATGCCTATCTACCGTCGCCTACCAAAATTCGGCTTCACTTCAAAAATTGCCATGACAACAGCAGAAGTGCGTTTGTCTGAATTGAACAAAATTGAAGGCGATGTGGTCAGTGTTGAAACTTTGAAAGCTGCAAATATCATTCGTGGCGATATGAAGCGTGCTCGTGTCATTTTGTCAGGCGAATTAACTCGTGCATTGACTTTCAAAGGTGTAAAAGTTACCAAAGGTGCAAAACAAGCAATCGAAGCTGCTGGTGGTAGCGTCGAGGAGTAATCTATGGCAAAACAGTCAACGACTTCAGGTATTCCATTGAATCCTTTGGCTTTCATCAAAAAATATGATGAGCTATGGAATCGTCTTTTGTTTTTATTGGGAGCGTTGATTGTTTACCGTCTAGGTTCTCATATTCCTGTACCAGGAATGAATCCAATTGAACTGGCGAATTTCTTCCAAAGAAATAGCAATACCTTTTTGGGTATGTTTAACCTATTTTCTGGTGGGGCTTTAGAAAGAATGTCAATCATGGCATTGGGTATTATGCCTTACATTTCTGCATCTATTGTTGTGCAGATGATGTCTACGATTGTACCATCTTTAGAAGCTCTCAAAAAAGAAGGTGAGTCAGGACGCAGACAGCTTAGTAAATACACTCGTCAAGGTGCATTGGCATTGGCTTTTGTTCAAGCGGTTGGTATGTCTACTGGTCTATTGGCTGGGGGATTGACCGTTACGACTGGATTGGGGTTTTATATTCCAGCAGTGACCTCGCTGGTTGCTGGTGCAATGTTTTTGATGTGGCTTGGTGAGCAAATCACTGAGCGTGGCATTGGCAATGGTATTTCCATTCTTATTTTGGCAAGTATTCTTGCTGGTGCTCCAGGCATGATTGGCACAGCTTTATCACAAGGCACAAATTTGATTGTGATGTTCTTGTTTGCTGTATTGGCGTTAGCTGTTATTGCAGGCATTGTTTATATCGAACGAGCTCAGCGTAAAGTGCCAGTAAATTATGCTCAAAAACAACAACAAGGTCGCAAAATTTATGCACAACAACAATCTCATTTGCCATTAAAACTGAATATGGCAGGTGTAATTCCGGCAATTTTTGCCAGTTCTTTATTGTTGTTGCCAGCCAGTTTGGGTCAGTGGACAAGTGGTAATGCAAACCCAACCACAACCCAAGAGATTTTGCAAAACATATCCCTTGTTTTGCATCCAGGCGAACCTCTGTATTTGCTACTATTTGGCGTGATGATTATCTTTTTCTGTTATTTTTATACAGCATTGATGTTCAATCCTAATGAAGTGGCAGAAAATTTGAAGCGTAGCGGTGCCTATATCCCAGGTATTCGTCCAGGTCAGCAAACGAAGCGTTATTTGGATTTTGTTTTAAACCGTTTGACTTTTATTGGTGCGATTTATATGACCGTCATTTGCGTTTTGCCAATGACCATCAATCCAGCATTTAGTAGCGGTGCATCTTTATTGATTATGGTGGTAGTCTTGATGGACTTCATTGCTCAAATTCAAGCCCATTTGATGACACATCAATACCATGATCAGACTTTAATCAAATCATCAACTCATTGATGAATTTTAGGAGCATGACATGAAAGTTCAAGCATCTGTAAAAAAAATCTGCGGTAGCTGCAAAATTGTACGCCGCAAAGGCAAGGTTCTAGTAATTTGCAGCTCAGAGCCTCGTCATAAACAGCGTCAAGGTTAATATTTACAAATTAATACTTGATATTTGGTAGCGGATAATGTATTATCCGCTTCTTGCCATACTATCGTTTTGATAGTGGTTAAACTTAGCAAATGATTGTACATTTGTGCTAATGGAGAGAAATCAATGGCTCGTATTGCCGGTGTAAACATTCCGGACAACAAACACGCTGTGATTTCGCTAACTTATATTTTTGGTATCGGTCGTACCACTGCTAAGAAAATCTTAGCAACTGTTGGTATCGCCGAAACTACCAAAATTGGTCAGTTAGATGATTCACAACTGGATGCTGTTCGTGCAGAAGTTGCAAACTACACTGTTGAAGGTGACCTTCGTCGTGAAGTTTCAATGAACATTAAGCGTTTGGTAGATTTGGGTTGCTATCGCGGTCTTCGTCACCGTCGTGGTCTGCCTGTTAATGGCCAACGCACTAAAACTAACGCGCGTACCCGTAAAGGTCCACGCAAAGCAATTAAAAAGTAACTAACTTAGGAAGCTAAAAGATGGCAAAAGACACTCGTAGCCGCAAAAAAGTGGCTCGTCGTTCGGTATCTGAAGGTATCGCCCATATTCATGCGTCTTTTAATAACACCATTGTAACGATTACTGATCGTCAAGGTAATGCATTGGCTTGGGCCACTTCTGGTGGACAAGGCTTCCGTGGTTCACGCAAGTCTACGCCGTTTGCAGCACAGGTTGCTGCTGAAGTTGCTGGTAAAGCAGCACAAGAAGCTTACGGTGTGAAGAATCTTGATGTCTTGGTTAAAGGTCCAGGACCAGGTCGTGAGTCTGCGGTTCGTGCATTAGGTGCATTGGGTTATAAAATTAACAGCATCAGCGATGTCACACCAATTCCACACAACGGCTGCCGCCCACCGAAGAAGCGCCGCGTTTAAGGAGATAGACTTATGGCCCGTTATATTGGTCCAAAATTAAAATTGTCTCGCCGTGAAGGTACTGACCTGCAATTAAAATCAGGCGTAAAACCTTTTGATGTCAAGACAAAGAAAGCAGGTCGTGTACCTGGTCAGCATGGCAACAGCCAAAACAAAACTTCTGAATACGCATCACAGCTTCGTGAGAAACAAAAAGTCAAACGCATGTATGGTGTGTTAGAGCGTCAATTCTCAAACTACTATAAAGAAGCTGCTCGTCAAAAAGGTGCAACAGGCGAAAACTTGCTTGTTACATTGGAGCGTCGTTTGGATAACGTTGTTTATCGTATGGGCTTTGGCTCAACTCGTGCAGAAGCACGTCAGTTGGTTAGCCACCGTGCAATCTTGCTTAAAAAAGCAGGTCGTGATGAATTTGTTCGTGTAAACATTCCATCAATCCAAGTTCAAGATGGTGATGTGATTGCTGTACACGAAAAGTCAAAAGAACAACTTCGTATTAAAAACGCAGTTGAATTGGCAGTACAACGCGGTATTCCAGCATGGTTGGAAGTTGATCACAGCAAACTACAAGGTACTTTCAAAACCGCACCAGAGCGTAGCGAATTGCCTGCTGAAATCAACGAAAACTTGATTGTTGAGCTATATTCTAAATAATCCGAACTAAATCGAGGTGAACCATGACAAATGCAACTGAGTTTCTTACACCGAACGCAATCAATGTGGATACGGTTAATGAAACAACTGCTAAGGTCACGCTCGAGCCGTTAGAAAGAGGCTTTGGGCATACTTTAGGTAATGCCCTACGCCGTATTCTACTTTCTTCTTTGTCAGGTGCTGCGGTTGTTGAAGCAGAGATTGAAGGTGTTGATCATGAGTATTCAACATTGGAAGGTCTGCAAGAAGATGTGTTGGATTTGCTATTGAATCTAAAATCTTTGGCAATCATTCTGCACGATCAAACCGAAGCTTATCTGACTTTGGATAAAAAAGGTGCAGGCGTAGTAACGGCTGCTGACCTAGAATTGCCACACAATGTTGAAATTGCAAACCCAAATTTGGTGCTTGGCACACTGAGTGAGCGAGGACACCTAAAAATGCGTTTGCGTGTGGTGACTGGTCGTGGTTATGAGCCTGCAAATCAGCGTCGTGAAGATGCTAACTCTAAAACCATTGGTCGTTTAAAACTTGACGCAAGTTTTAGCCCAATCCTAAGAGTGGCGTACGATGTTGAGAATGCTCGTGTTGAGCAGCGTACTGATTTGGACAAGCTAATCATTGAGCTTGAAACAAACGGTACCATCGACCCAGAAGAGGCAATTCGTAAAGCTGCAACTATCTTGCAACAACAAATTGCAATTTTTGTGGATTTGGAAGCTGAAGAAACACCAGAGCCAATCAAAGAAAAAGAAGAGATTGATCCAATACTGCTTCGTCCAGTAGATGATCTTGAATTGACGGTTCGTTCGGCAAACTGTTTGAAAGCTGAAAACATTTATTACATCGGCGATTTGGTACAGCGTTCAGAAACTGAACTCTTAAAAACACCAAATCTAGGTAAGAAATCATTAACCGAAATCAAAGATGTGCTTGCATCGAAAGGTTTGGAGCTTGGTATGCGTTTAGACAACTGGCCACCAAGCGATTTGCGTGTTGATGATCGCTTTTCTTATCGTAGCCGCTAATTTTTAAGGATACTGACCATGCGACATCGTAAAAGCGGAGTCAAGCTGGGTCGCACCAGCAGCCATCGTAAGGCCATGTTCCAAAACATGACTAATTCATTGTTTGAACATGAACTTATCAAAACCACTTTGCCAAAAGCAAAAGAGCTACGCCGTGTAGCTGAGCCATTGATTACTTTGGCAAAAGAAGATAGCGTTGCTAATCGCCGTTTGGCATTTAGCCGCACTCGTAACAAGGCAACCGTTGGTAAGCTATTTACTGAACTAGGACCTCGTTACCAAAATCGTCCAGGCGGTTACTTGCGTATCATCAAGTGCGGTTTCCGTGATGGCGATAATGCACCTATGGCATATGTAGAATTGGTAGATCGCCCATAATCTATCCAATGATGAAAAACCCTGATTTTAATCAGGGTTTTTTGTTATGATAACTTGGATTTTTATTTGTACTGCTGGTTTATTCTAGTATTGCCTTGCCTTGATGAACGATGGTATATTCCTCTGAGGTTAAATCTATTAGGGTGTTTGCTTGATTTGACCGCTCATCAGTGCTGATAAAAATCTCTGCTAGTTGTTCAAATGCCATCTCAATCTGATAAGGCATGAGGCATTCTTCTTGGTTATCCATCAGTAGTATAACGCCAGCCAATGCTAAGTTTGCTTCATCTGCTAGGTTTTGCATGATGGCCTCTTGAATAAAAGCAATACCGACACTTTTTTGCTTATCGTCAATGAGTTTTTTGGGTGTGTTTTTATTGGCAGGCAAAACAAATCGCATGGATTGATTGCTGTTGTTTTTTAGGATTTTGTGTTGTTGATTGTCAATTTGCACATATTCAGATGCCTGACTGATGTTTTGACATAGCAAGCAAGGTGGGTTGTTGATTTGTTGTGAGGCAAATTGTGTCAGCTTTTCTAGTGCTTTATTGGACGACAGATTGGCAATCAACCAATAATTGGGGCCATTTGGACAGATAATCAACTGATGATTTTGCAAGGCTTCGACAGCTTGCTTTATCAATCTTGGCTGTGGGTTTTCTGGGTGAATGTATAGAGTTTGCATATAATTCCTTCAAAAATTCGTGTGCTGATAATCAGGGTGTTGGCATAAGTTTAAAAAGAACCAAAGTAGGCGTTTGGCATCGCTGGGCAGTGAGTGTGGGTTATGTAAATAATCGCAAGCTTGCTCAAAAACATCTTGTGCAAAGGTGCTTTGACTGGTGTCAAAGTTGGCATTGAGATTATCTTGTGACACATAAAAATAGCGACCTGTTGCCAAAGTCAGCAAGCATTCGATGGCTTGTGGCTTGATTTCTACTTGCTCAAAAAGTCGTTGAGTGTCTTGATTGCGTCCGTCCGCCTCATACCAATAGCCAAAATCATTTAAGGTGCGTCTGCGTTTTCCTGCCACACACCAATGACTGATTTCATGTAGGCAGCTGGCAAAAAATCCATGTGCAAATTCAATGCGAGCAGGTTGATTGCTTGTTGCAGGAAAATATTCTGGTTCATCGTGACCACGCACCAAAATGGTGGGCATTTGGGCAAGTTTTGTATCGCCAAATAATTGGTTAAATAAACGAATCAGCCAGTCAGTCAAGGCTTTTTCATCGTCATGTTGCTTAATCTGCTGCCACTCTTGTCGATATTGACAAAAATTATCCTGCAATAAGGGCGTAACAGCTGTAAGTATGTCAGGGTGTTGATGAAAATGATGCCAAGCCAGCAAATGCTGCCGATGTGTCGGTGCTGGTGCATTATTGATTTGAGCGTTGGGCGATAAATGGCGAAAATCTACGGATTGCATGGGTATTGAGATGATAAAAAAGATATTATTATAACCAATGGTGCTAATTTTGCCAATTTATTGCTTAATGATGGATAAAATTGCTTTAAATTTTGGGCAAGATATGAAATAATGATGTTTTAAAAATGCGATACGAATGATGACCGATTATCCAGAAAATTCAACAATGCCAGCCAATATCATGTTTGAAAAATGGGCAGATATTGGTTTTGAGTGGCGTGGCGAGCTATCGACTGATGAATTAAGTAGATTGTCCGCCCAGTTGATACAAAGTAGCCTTTTGCAAGTGACTTGCCGTCTGTATCGTGCCGAGCAAGTGCTTTGGCTGCAATATCAAGTGGATGGTGAAGTTCAGCTGGCTTGTCAGCGATGTCTTGAACCACAGGCTGACACTGTTGCTGGCGAATATCGTTTGGCTTTACTTTGGAGCGAAGATGATGTTGCCAAAATCAATGGTGCAGAGTATGTGCTGGTTGATGAAGTGCTGACTGGCGAAGGGCGTAGATTATTGCCCATCAAGGATTTGTTAGAAGATGAATTGATTTTGGCATTGCCATTATCGCCACGCCACGATGATTGTGAGCTGTATGTGGACCATGTTGGTGAGGAAATCGAGGAAGAAGTAAGCGATAATCCGTTCGCCGCTTTGGCAGCATTAAAAGGTCGTCTTTCCTAAAAATTGATAAAACGACCTGATTTTTGGTAAACTTTGTGAAAAAATTCAAGCAAATTGTGAAAAGTTTTGTAAATTTTTCATTTTAGGCTTTGAAATTTGTGAAGTTTTTGCGTATAATACAGCGTTTATTGTGCATAGGTCTGATGATGGACGGCGATTGATGCTTAATCGCATTGACACAAGACGCACTTTTTCAGTTTTTTGTAATGGGCAGTTTCGCCCAGCTGATGTTATTTAGGAGCTATCATGGCAGTTCAACAAAACCGCAAGAGTCGCTCACGCCGTGACATGCGTCGTTCACACGACCATATCGCTATTGCTGAGCTAAGCATTGATTCTACTACTGGCGAAAAACACCTTCGCCACCACGCGACCAAAGACGGTTTTTACCGTGGTCGTCAGCTATTCAAAGTTAGCCAAGACAGCTAATTTGAATTGTTGCAAAAAACCAAGCCTTGTTGCTTGGTTTTTTTATTGTCTGTGCGATGAAGATTTTTTGGAAAGCAAATAATTTAGGTAAACAAATGTTTATTTTTGTGATAGAATGGCGAGCAGTTTTATTTGCTTTTTATCGGATTTAAAATAATCATCAGGTGATTTATGGCAGAAGATATGATTGATGTCGCCAAAAGAGTGGCAGTCGTGTTCCCTGGACAGGGTTCACAAAGTATTGGCATGATGGATGAGCTTGCTGAGCATTATCCTGTGGTGAAAGAGACTTTTGATGAGGCAAGTGAGGCGTTAGGCTTTGACTTGTGGGCAATCACGCATGATGAAAGCAAGCTGAATTTAACCCAATATACACAGCCTGCTTTATTGGTGGCAAGTGTTGCGATTTGGCGAATCATCGAGCCAATCTTGGCAGCACAGCACATCAAACCTTTGTATCTGGCTGGACATTCTTTGGGTGAATATAGTGCTTTGGTGGCGGCTGGCTCATTATCGCTACAAGATGCTGCTAAGCTCGTGCATGAGCGAGGTCGTTTGATGACCGATGCAGTTGCTGGCATGGATACGCAGATGGCGGCGGTGCTTGGATTGGAAGATGAGCAAGTATCAAGCCTATGCGAAGAAGTAAAAAGCGATGTTGGTAGTGTCAATGCTGCCAATTTTAACAGTCCAGGTCAGGTAGTGATTGCAGGCACGGCGTTGGGTGTGTCGAGTGTATTGTCAGCGGTAGAAGGGTTGGGCAAAAAGGCTGTGCCACTTAAAGTCTCTGTACCGTCACATTGCGAATTGATGACGCCTGCCAGCGAAAAATTGGGCGAGCTTTTATCGCAAACACAGTTTGGCAAACCACAGATTGCTGTCATTCAAAACCGTCACGCTAAGGCACATCAAGACCTTGCCGAGATTAAAACTGCTTTGACAGAACAATTATCAATGCCAGTACAATGGGCAAAGACCATGCAAAAATTGGCAGAACAAAAAATCGAAGTCATCATTGAGTGTGGACCTGGTAATGTCTTATCAAATCTGGCAAAACGCCAAGCCACGCCATTAACGGCATTGCCAACGGACAAAGTAGCACGACTTGAAAAATTGGAGAATTTGGTATGAGTAGAAAGATTGTTTTGGTCACGGGTGCAAGTCGTGGTATTGGCAAGGCGATTGCTCAGCGTTTTGCCGATGAAGGGCATTTTGTGATTGGTACAGCCACCAGCGAAAAAGGTGCAGAAGCCATCAGCGAATATCTGAGCGAGTCTGGCGGCATTGGGCGAGTGCTTGATGTTTGTAGCATGGAAGACATTGATAAATTATTTGAAGAGATTGATAGCGTGTATGGCGGTATCAATATTTTGGTCAATAATGCAGGCATCACCAAAGATGGTTTGCTAATGCGTATGAAAGATGAGGACTGGGATAGTGTGATTGATACCAATCTTAGTGCCATTTATCGCATGAGCAAAAAAGCCATTCGTGCCATGATGAAAGCTCGCTATGGTCGTATCATCAACATCACTTCGGTGGTTGGTCAAATGGGCAATGCAGGTCAGACCAACTACGCTGCCACTAAGGCTGGTGTGGAAGGATTTAGTCGTGCATTGGCTCGTGAGATTGGTTCTCGTGGCATTACCGTCAACTGTATCGCACCTGGTTTCATCGAAACAGACATGACCGAAGAGCTTGATGAACGCTTGCTAAATTCCATGCTTGATGCTGTACCAATGGGTCGCATGGGTCAGCCAGAAGAGATTGCTGCTGCTGCATCATTTTTGGCAAGTGATGAAGCAAGCTACATCACAGGCACGGTGCTTGCGGTCAATGGCGGTATGTATATGTGATTTTTGGCATTACAAAAATCATTGACAAAGCCGTATTTTGTGATTATCATTATAAAAAAGTGTACACCTGTATCATAAAACTTGCTATTCATGGGCAAATGGTATATGATACAGCCATCAATTTTTACCACGCCCAACATGAGCATAATGCTAGGGCTAATACTTTTAAGGAAACATCATGAGCGACATCGAAGCAAAAGTAAAAGACGCAGTAGCAGAGCAATTGGGTCTAAGTGTTGATGAAATCAAAAACGAAGCGTCTTTTATGGACGATTTGGGTGCAGATTCATTGGATTTGGTTGAGCTGGTTATGGCTTTTGAAAGCAGCTTTGGCATCACCATTCCTGATGAAGATTCAGCAGAATTGACTACCGTTCAAAAAGCCATCGACTATGTATCGAAAAAAATCTAATAGATTTTTACTAGTCCATAAGCCATTTTAAGTAATTAAAATGGCTTTTCTTTGGTAAAATTTTAATGTACCTATGAAATACTGTTTAAACTCTTTTGTGGTATTGGCGACCAGCTGTGCGTTGTTTGCCTGCCAGTCGCCAGCAGATGAGCCAGCCCAAGCAAATGTTGGTAAGACTATCCAAAACAACACCAAGCAAGTCAATAGCAATCAAGAGCAAGCATTGTTAGGCGATGCGACCACAACAGATGGGCAAAAATCACAGCAAGCAACACAGGATTTGTCAAAAAATCCAGTCGAGCAACAGCCTTTGTACGATGTGGAGCTTGTCATCACGCAAGAAAATGCCATTGGCTTATCCGAAGCTCTTAATCAGCATAACGACCCCAATTATGGCGATATGTATATCACGCACAAGCCGTATCGTATCGTGGTGCTGTTCACAGATGCAGACACGCCCAAGCGTCAAGCGTGGTTTGCTAGATTACCCACCAAGCTCAAAAAACAAGCCGTGTTAAAGACAAGTAAATACAGTATAGCAACTGCCGACAAAGGCATGAACCAAATATCTGGTCAGCTTATGCAAGCTGGTGTGGATTTTGCTGGTGGATTTGATGTGCAAATGCAGGTTTTTCATATTTCTGTATCGCCTGAAAAATACGATATTGCCAAGCAAGCAATGGCAGGGCTTGATTTTGTTCAAGATATTCGTCTGGTGGGGCAGGGCTTGCCAGTCAGCGAGTGAACACAAGGATAACTGGTTGTAGAATTGTGTGATAAAAAGCGACAAATCATAACATTTTTACCATCAAACCCATCTATGATTGTGCAGATTTTTTCTTTATGATGATTGATGTTGCTTGATGATGGGCATCGGGCATTTACAAGATGATTTACCAAAAAGGAGATACAGATGGGTATTTTTAGTTTTGCCAAAGACATTGGCGATAAGATTTTTAATCGCAACAAATCAGAACAAGCCCCTGCTGAGCAACCAACTGCAACCCCTGCTTCTACTGAGCCTACCGCTCAGGAGATTGCCAACCTACTACTTGCTCGTATCCAAGAGCAAAATGTGAACATCAGCGGTCTAAAAGTCAGCTACGATGGTCAGACAGATACTGCCACTTTGGCAGGTGTTGCCAAGACCCAAGAAGACCGTGAGCGTGCCAGATTGGCAGTGGGTAATGTGCAGCATGTGGCGACTGTGGTTGATGACATCGAAGTAGAGACTCCTGCGGACGAATCCCGTTTCTATACAGTCAAGGCGGGCGACAACCTATCAAAAATCTCCAAAGAAATGTATGGCGATGCCAATCAATACATGAAGATTTTTGATGCTAATAAGCCAATGCTAAGCCACCCTGATAAAATCTATGTAGGTCAAGTGCTTCGCATTCCTGCCTAATGATTGACAAAAAAATCCCCAAACTATCTTGGGGATTTTTTATTGTTCATGGTTTAGCTCATTGATTGCCCAGATGATATGTTCATCAAGCATCTCGCTGATGCCAAGCCTATTTTGTAGGCTTAGGACTAATTTGGATTTATCATTAGGCTGACTATTGCCCAAAGCGATGGCGGTGTTGCGAAGTAAATTTAGATAGCCTGTGCGTCTTAGTGGCGACCCTTCGGTGTTGTTTAAAAAAGTGGCTTCGTCCCACTGCCAAACATCTAACAAAGTGATGTCATCAAGCCCGTGTCTGGGTGCATAATCTGGCACAACAGCCAGCTTGGCATAGCGATTCCATGGGCAAATCAGCTGGCAGTCATCACACCCAAAGATACGATTGCCGATGGCTTTGCGATATTTGACATCGATACTGCCTTTATGCTCAATGGTCAAATAAGAAATACAAGCCCCTGCATCCAATACATGGGGTTCAATGATGGCTTTGGTGGGGCAGACATCAATGCAAGCAGTACAGCTACCGCAATGAGCCTTAGTGAGTGTGCTTTTGTTAGGCTCGGCTAAGTCTAAGCTGATGAACAGCTCGCCCAGATTAAAAAAAGAACCCCCTTGACGATTGATGAGCAAAGTATGCTTGCCTGTCCAGCCAAGTCCTGCTTTTTCTGCCAACGAGCGTTCAAAAATCGGAGCTGAATCACTAAATGGTCGAAAGATGAAAGGCTTGTCCGCTCCGATGTTAAGATGTTGCCAGTTGGGCAGTTCTTGTTCGATGGCTTTGGCAAGTTGTTTGAGCTTTTGTCTTAATGTTTTGTGATAATCTCGCCCACGAGCATAGCGAGCGATGATGGCGTGATTGGGGCGTTCATTATCCTCGATGCTGCGTCTTTTGGGTGTGCTGGTCAGATAGTCCATACGCACGCTGATGATGGTTTTGGCACCATCGACCAGCTTATGTGGATTGGCACGCAGTTCGTGATTGTCGTGCATAAAATCAAGTGTGCCATGAAGTCCTTTGTCCAGCCATGCTTTTAGGGCAGCAGTTTGCTCAGCAAAAATAGGGTGATGTACGCTGATAAAACCACAATCAGAAAATCCAAGCTCAATCGCTTTTTGATGAATCCAAGCCCTGACTGCTGATACTTCGTCTGGCAGATGTTGTACAGGAATGCGATTCATTGGGATTGGCACTGAGCGGATAGAGTTTGGCGGATTTGATGTTTGGCTTGTTCGATTTGGGCAGCATTGAGCAGTTTTTGATTGCCTTGTGCGTCAATCTCATGGATTTGCCCGCCCGATGAGAGAGTGGCAAGCTGTTTGTTTAAATTTTGACAAAACGCTTGATTGGCGTGTTGATTTGCCTGCTTGGGTAAAAAAATCGTCATCGGTTCAAAAGCTGTGCCAATGGGCGGTGTCTGCGTATAGCGAGCCTCGCCAAACTTTCCAAGGCTTTGGTAGATGGTCAGATTGTCGGTATTGCCAGCGTGACAAAATAGCATGGCAGGCAAAAGCGTGATTAAAAATTTGGATAATGGCGTGTGCATGAATGAATTTTTTGGTCAAGTTGCGTGTATTTTAGCAAAAGATGCCATCAAGCAGTCGTTAAATTTGCCCATTTTATATAAAAAATTGTTTGGTTACAAAAATTTTTCAAAACATCTTGGCAAGAAAGGTTTTTTGGGGTAAGATAGTTGGCGTTGATAATCCATCTGTGGTTTATCAAAAAACAAAGTCGGCGTAATCATTTATCAGATGTTGCGCTTGGACTGTGGACATCGCCAAATTACCGTTTGTTGATTTAAAGCAGTTCATTGCCAGAGCTTATCGGCTTGCAAGACGACAGAAAATCATCTTTTTACTTCCTGTCAAAGCTGGATTTTCTAGCTTCTTGCCTTGCTACATCTGTCGCTGACTTCGATTTTGGTATGCCATTCGTCTGTGAATTGTCTGATTGATTTGGACAAAAAAGGATGTAACTTATGACCCAAACCACTCCAACAAAAGATGCCACTTCGCATTTTCATGAAACCCAAGCACGCCTAGCTCGTGGCGAAACTGTCATGATGTCTGGTGCTGAGATGCTGGTTCAGGCACTCATTGACCAAGAAGTTGAATATATTTTTGGTTATCCAGGCGGTGCGGTTTTGCACATTTATGATGCGTTGTTTAAGCAAGATAAGATTGAGCATATTTTGGTGCGTCATGAGCAAGCCGCAGGGCATATGGCGGACGCATACAGTCGTACCACTGGCAAGACTGGCGTGGTGCTGGCAACCTCAGGTCCTGGTGCAACCAATACGGTTACTGCCATTGCCACAGCTTATATGGATTCAATTCCGATGGTGGTGCTGTCTGGACAAGTGCCATCGCATTTGATTGGCGATGATGCGTTCCAAGAGTGCGATATGGTCGGTATTTCTCGTCCGATTGTTAAGCATAGTTTTCAGGTTCGCCACGCTGCTGAAATTCCAGCTGTCATCAAAAAAGCATTTTATATCGCAGGCTCTGGCAGACCTGGACCTGTGGTGGTGGATATTCCAAAAGACACGACTAATCCAAGCGAAAAGTTTGAATATGTGATGCCACAAAGCGTCAATATGCGTTCATATCAGCCAACCAATAAAGGTCATGGCGGTCAAATCAAAAAAGCCATCGAGACACTATTGGCTGCCAAACGCCCTGTGCTATATTCTGGCGGTGGCGTGATTTTGGGCAATGCCAGCCAAGAGCTTCGCACATTGGCAGACATGCTCAAACTACCTGTTACGAATACGCTGATGGGGCTGGGGGCTTATCCTGGCTCAGGCGAGCAGTTTATTGGTATGTTGGGCATGCATGGCACTTATGAAGCCAACATGACCATGCATCATGCTGATGTGATTTTGGCGATTGGTGCTAGATTTGATGACCGTGTAACCAATAATGTCAAAAAATTCTGCCCCAATGCAACCATCATTCACATTGATGTTGACCCAGCCAGCATTTCAAAAACCATCACGGCACACATTCCGATTGTTGGCGATGTCAAACTGGTCTTGACCGAGATGCTGTCTCAACTTGCCCAAATTGAGAAACGAATCGATGAACATGCACTTAGTGATTGGTGGCAACAGATTAACGAATGGCGAAAACGCCACGGATTGCGTTATGGCGATATCAGCAATGGCGAAGAAATTCACGCCATCAAACCACAACATGTGGTGGAGACTTTGTGCAAATTGACAGATGGTAAAGCCATCATTACCTCAGATGTTGGTCAGCACCAGATGTTTGCCGCTTTGTATTATAAATATGATGAACCACGCCAATGGCTCAATTCTGGTGGTCTTGGCACGATGGGTGTGGGCTTGCCGTATGCGATGGCGGCAAAACTGGCTCGCCCTGAAAAAACCGTGGTGTGTATCACGGGCGAGGGTTCGATTCAGATGAATATCCAAGAGTTATCAACCTGCTTGCAGTACAATTTGCCTGTCAAAATCCTAAACCTAAACAATGCTCAGCTTGGCATGGTCAAACAGTGGCAAGATATGCTGTATGAAGGTCGTCATGCCCAAAGTTATATGAAATCACTGCCTGATTTTGTCAAACTTGCTGAAAGTTATGGGCATAAAGGTGTTAAGATTACCAATCCTGATACGATGGAGGAGGAGCTAAAAGAAGCGTTGGCAATGGACGGCTTGGTGTTCATCGATGTGTATGTGGATAAAGGAGAGCATGTCTATCCAATGCAAGTAGCAGGACAGTCAATGCGTGATATGTGGCTATCAAAAGGGGAGCGTACCTAATGGCAAATCAACAACATAAACATTTGATTTCTGTTTTGATGGAAAATGAAGCAGGTTCGCTGTCTCGTGTGGTTGGTCTATTTTCTCAAAGGGGCTATAACATTGACACGCTGAATGTGGCAGCCACTGATGACCCAACCATTTCTCGATTGACTTTGACCACCATCACCACCAATGATAAAATCGAGCAAATCACCAAGCAGCTGCATAAGCTGATTGAGGTGGTAAAAGTACAAAATCTATCAGAGCTGAGCGATGGCAAGCAAATCGAGCGTGAACTTATGCTGGTCAAAGTGCGAGCCACAGGGTCAGGTCGTGAAGAAATCAAACGCAGTGCTGATATTTTCCGTGCCCAAATCGTTGATGTCGGTCCAAATATCTATACCATTCTCATCACAGGCGATGCTGCCAAATTGGACGGTTTTATCGATGTGATTGGTCGAGATAAAATCTTGGAAGTGGTGCGAAGTGGCGTGATTGGCATTGCACGAGGCGAGCGAACGCTAAGCCTATAAGTTTGCCAAAATGCGTCAATGAAGATTTAATGCCAGCTAAGCCAAAGAGTTAATGGATAGGGCGTTGGGGATTGATGTGAAGGCATTGGTAAGACCAGAAATTTTTGCTCTTTTGGCAGCGATTATCAATGGGTCTATTGGCATATTTACCAGACTTGCCTTTGAGTTTGATGATAAATTATCCCCTGTTGCCTTGGCTTTTTGGAAATGCTTTCTTGCTTTTTTAATCATATGTTTGATTGGTTTTGGCAATCGACAGACAAAGCAAGAAATCATACGCCATTCAAAGCACTGGTATCAATTTGCTTTATTGGGATTTTTGGGGATTTTTTGCCTGTATTTCTTTGAAACTTGGGCATTTTATCACGCTTCTATCCCTTTGGTGTCGTTTTTAACTTATGCAGCAGGCGGGGTAACGGTCTTTTTATCGGTTTTTTTAAAAGAACGGCTCACCCTCAATAAAGTAGCAGCGTTTTTTAGTATCATGGCTGGCGTCTGTTGTTTGCTGTTATTTGAAAGCGATGTGCATGGCGGTTATCTGGGCTTTATTTTGGCGTTGCTTGGTGGTCTTGGCTATGCGTTATTTATATTCATCTCAAAGTTATTAAAAGTCGGTGGTGGTGTCGCCCAGCTTTTTTGGTTATTTGCTTTTGGCAGTCTTTATCTGTCAGTGCCTTATTTTTGGGATTTTTATTTACCAAACGGCATGGCGTGGCTGATGATTATTTGCCTTGTGCTATTACCAACCATTGGGGGATTTTACTTGACCACCAAAGCCATTGAATATGGCGAGGCAAGCAAGGTTCAGATTATTGAAACCAGCGACCCATTATTCGCCACACTATTGGCGTTAATAGTTTTTGGTGATGTGTTAAGTGCCACTGGGTATATTGGCTCATTATTGATTTTTATTGGTATCATCATGATGATGAAATCATCAAAATAATTTTTACATGATATGTTATTCAACCCAACGCCCATTTTGGGCATTATTTTAAGGAAACCTTTATGAGTTTAAACATCTATTACGACAAAGATTGTGATTTGTCTATCATTCAAGGCAAAAAAGTTGCCATCATCGGTTATGGTTCACAAGGTCATGCTCATGCCTTGAACCTAAAAGATTCTGGTGTTGATGTTACCGTTGGTCTGCGTGAAGGTTCTGCTTCTTGGAAAAAGGCAGAAAATGCTGGTCTAAAAGTTGCTGAAACTGCCGCTGCCGTTGCTGGTGCTGATTTGGTGATGATTTTGACTCCTGATGAGTTTCAGCGTGAGCTATACAAAGAAGTGATTGAACCAAACATCAAACAAGGTGCAACGCTTGCCTTTGCTCATGGTTTTGCCATTCACTACAACCAAATCGAACCTCGTGCCGACCTTGATGTCATCATGGTTGCACCAAAAGCACCAGGTCACACCGTGCGTTCTGAATTTGTCAAAGGCGGTGGTATCCCTGATTTAATCGCCATCTGGCGTGATGCTTCTGGCAATGCCAAAAATGTTGCCTTGTCTTATGCCTCTGGTGTTGGTGGTGGTCGTTCTGGCATCATCGAAACCACTTTTAAAGATGAAACCGAAACTGACCTATTTGGCGAACAAGCCGTTCTGTGCGGTGGTGCGGTTGAGCTTGTTAAGATGGGCTTTGAGACCTTGGTGGAAGCTGGCTATGCCCCAGAAATGGCATACTTTGAATGCTTGCACGAATTAAAATTGATTGTTGATTTGATGTATGAAGGCGGTATCGCTGACATGAATTACTCAATCTCTAACAACGCTGAATTTGGCGAATATGTGACAGGTCCTGAGGTCATCAATGAAGAATCTCGCAAAGCCATGCGTCATGCACTAAAACGCATTCAAGATGGCGAATATGCGAAGATGTTCATCGCTGAGGGTCAGCTAAACTATCCTTCAATGACCGCTCGTCGTCGCAATAATGCCGCCCACCCAATCGAAACCACAGGGGCAAAATTGCGTGCGATGATGCCTTGGATTGGTGGTAACAAAATCATCGACAAAGAGAAAAACTAATTTTTTCTTTGATATGCCAACAACCGTCCTTTTGGGGCGGTTGTTTTTTGTGTCAATTTTTTTGTATAAAAGCAATTTTGGCAAACCGCTCAAATGGTGTATAATGCCAAAACCAATAAGATATGCTTGATAAATCGTGATGAAATTTGACTTAGTAACTTGTTTTTTGGTGCTTAGCCTGCTGATGGCGTGCTTGGTTTATGTTGAGGCAGCACTACTGCTCAAAAATCAAGGCAAAATGCCCCAAAGTAACTTTTTTGCCATCATCAGCTTGATGACCAGCGTTTGGGTGCTGGTGTCGGCGGTGGCGTGGTATTTTTTGGACTTCGCTCAGTTTGGCAGTGCGGTGGCGGTGGCATATCCTTTATATGCGTTGATTGGCTTTTTTTATAGTGGCAGTTTGATTAAAAGCGAAGACTTGCCAGATGACCCAATGGATATGGTTGTGCCTGCCAAATATTTATCGTTTTGTCAGTCTTTTGCCCAAGTGTATGGCTTGGCAAGCGTACTTGCGTTGGCACAGGTGCTTGGATTGATTAATTTTTGGTAAAAATCAGCTTTTTTGATAAAAAAGCATACTTTATTTGGCAAAAGTTTGCTATACTGCACCCATGGTATTTGTACCGTTAGAAAATCAGATTGATGGTTTGGTTTTTTAAAAACTGCGAAATCTAGGCAGTGATACAAGGCAATATTTAAAAAATCCTAATAAGTTCTTATTTGATTGATTGAATAAAAATGGGCTTGCTCAGCGTTGTTATCTCTCGTTTTGCAAGTAGGCATAAATAGCATGATTTTTTTATTCATTTTAGATAGGAATACTTATGTCAAATAAAGTTTTCGGCACGGTTAAGTGGTTTAACGAATCAAAAGGCTTTGGCTTCATCGCCCAAGATGCTGGCGGTCCTGATGTGTTCGCTCATTATAGTGCCATCACAGGTTCTGGCTTTAAAACATTAAGCGAAGGTCAAAAAGTTGCTTTCATCTTGGGTGAAGGTCAAAAAGGACCACAAGCCGAACAAATCGAAAAGATTTAAGCAAAAAACACCGTCAGATTGGCGGTGTTTTTTATGGATTGTATGGTTTAAAAAAGCAAGTACTTGTCAAAAAAAAGCACAAGTAAATTTGGTTCTGGCTTAAAAAAGTATGCTACAAAGAAAACCGTTCGTGGCAAGCTTGTCAAGCCGCCATTGTTTTCCTGCTCTTTGACAAGATTAGGGCGAACGAAAAAACCCAGTTTGGTTACTTTTTAGACCACCACCGTAAATTTTTATGCTGTATGGACAACTAAAACAAGGGTGGCTAGCGTTGCCGTCCGATGATTTTGCCTACACCGCATCAGCGACTTGGTTATTTTTAAAATTAGCCAGTAAGTGCAGGTTTTTTTATTCTTGTGCTAATGGCATTCTTTGATTGCCAGCAGAATTTTTTTTGCTATGAATTTCTAGATACCAAGTCAGCCACACCGCCGCCACACCAAGCGAGATGACCAAGGCTGTCCAAAAACCATAAATGCCCATTTGCTGATGAAATGCCAGATAGTAACCAGGAATCAGCCCACAGCCCCAAAAAGAAATGATGTGGATAATCATGGGCATGGTTGATACCTTGTAGCCACGCAAAGCACAACTAGACACACATTGTACCGCATCGACCAGCTGAAATGCTGCCGAGAACAGCAAGAGCGTGGTGGCGATGTCTAATACAGCAACATCATCGGTGTACATTCGTGCAACAGGCGTTCTTAGTACAATCAGACCAATGGCAGTTACCACAGACAGCACCATTGATAACGAAATAGCAACCCCTGCATTGTAGCGAGCCTGAGCAGGTTGGTTAGCACCTAAGGCTTGACCGACACGCACGGTGGAGGCATTGCCAAGACTTGATGGTATCATAAAAATCAAACTGGTCAAGCTCATCACAATCTGCTGAGCAGCAACAAAATCCTCGCTATTGCCATCTAATTTGGCAAGCAAAAACATGATGCAGGTAAATAAGCTGACTTCCAAAAAGAATGAAAATCCAATGGGTACACCCAGTTTGAGCATCGCTGCAAACTGCCTAAGGTCTGGCAAATCAAATCGCTGCATCAGACCAAAAGGAGCAAAATAGCGGTCTTTGGCGATGTATATCCACAGTACGATGGCATTGACCCAAAAGACCACTGCCGTAGCCAGCCCACAGCCAGCCCCACCCAGAGAAGGCATGCCAAATTTGCCATAAACAAAAATATAGTTGAGCGGAATGTTCAAAAAGAAACACAGCCAACTGACCCACATGATGGTGCGTGGTCGATTGAGGCTAGACGCATAGGCGTGCAATGCTCGATGAACCATTGCAGCAGGCATGGCAAGCCCAATGAACCATAGATATTCTGCGGTGATGCCTAGCGTGGTCTGGCTGACATCAAGCCATGCCTGAAAAGGAGCGATGGCAAGCCACACCAAACCCATGCCCACAAGCCCACAAAATAACCCAAACCAAATGCCCTGTCGTCCCAGCACACCAATTTGGGTGGTGTGATTTGCTCCGTAGAGCTGGGCAAGCATGGGATTGACTGCCGTCATCACACCCATCAAGGTCACATAGATTGTAAAAAATAGACTACTGCCCAACGCCACCGCAGCTAAGTGTTCTTTGCCAGCCCCGCCTGCCATGATGGTATCGACAAAGCCTGTGCCAACTTGGGCGATTTGGGCAAGTAGCATGGGTAGGGTTAGGGTGGTCAAGGCGGACAGTTCTTTTTTGTAACTGTGCCAGCTGTGTTGGCGTAAATCAAAAAACATGACAAATGATTTCTTATGTTTGGGCAAAATGGGATATTCTAGCAAGATTTGGTGAGTTTTTCAGCAAAACAGCTGGTCAGTCATCGATGTGCAAGCACCAATATTTGATGGTTAAATATTCATCGATGCCGTATTTGGAACCCTCTCGCCCAAAGCCTGACTCTTTGACACCACCAAAGGGAGCAACTTCGGTGGAAAGCAGCCCTGTATTTTGGGCAACCATACCATATTCCAATGCCTCGCACACACGCCATGAACGAGCCATGTTGTTGGTATAAAAATATGCCGCCAAACCATAAGGGGTGTCATTGGCAAGGTTGATGACTTCATTTTCGTTATCAAACCCAAAAATTGGTAAAATCGGTGCAAAAATCTCCGTCTGAGCAATATCCATGTCATGTCGCACGCCATCAATGATGGTTGGCATCAAAGCCAAAGCAGAACTGTGATGCACGGCGCCACCTGTGATGATTTTTGCTCCTTGATTGACGGTGGTGTTGAGCAGTTTTTGGGCTTTTTGTAGGGCATCTTGATGAATCATTGGTCCAATTTGCACCCCTTTATCCAAGCCATTACCAACCCTTAGCGTGGCGACCTTACTGGCAAGCAGTTGAACAAATTGTTCTTTGATGTTATTTTGGACAAAAATACGATTGGCACAGACACAAGTTTGTCCAGCATTGCGATATTTTGAGGCAATCAAGCCATCAACGGCTTGTTCTAAATTGGCATCATCAAACACGATAAAAGGTGCATTACCGCCCAGTTCTAGTGATAGTTTTTTGAGGGTGCTGGCACTATTTGCCATCAGAATTTTACCCACACGGGTTGAGCCTGTAAAACTTAGTTTGCGAATGGTTGGATGCTGACACAAAACCTCGCCAATCATTTGAGCATCGCCCAGTACGACTTGAAAGACACCTGCCGGCAATCCCGCCTGTTGTGCCAGATATGCCAGAGCCAAAGCGGTCAGCGGTGTTTGGCTGTCTGGCTTGACGATGATGGTGCAGCCTGCCGCCAACGCAGGAGCGACTTTTCGGGTAATCATTGCCGCTGGAAAATTCCATGGCGTGATGGCAGCACAGACACCGATGGGCTGTTTGAGTACTTGATGGCGTAAATTAGGCTGATTGGCAGCGATGATGTCGCCATACACTCGTCTGCCTTCTTCGGCAAACCAGCGAATAAAACTATTGGCATAGCCCATCTCGCCAGTTGATTCGCTCAGTGGCTTACCTTGTTCTAAGGTCATGATTTTGGCAAGGTCATCAGTGTGTTCATCAATCAAATCTGCCCAGCGATGCAATAGTGTGGCACGATGTTTGGCACTGGTTTTTGCCCAAGCCTGCCAAGCGGTATGAGCGGTATCAATGGCGGTGTGAACTTGTGCCAAATCAAGCCCTTGAATGCTGGTCAAAACTTGACCATCAAAGGGATTGACGACATCAAATTTGCTTGCCTTGCCATCTACCCACTGATTATTGATGAAACTTTGGTGTTGCCATAAGGACGGATTGTTTAAAATATTTGGTACATTCATAAAATTTTTTGACTGATGATAAAAGTAAATTTATTGTATCGCTAAGTGCCAAAAAGTGCAAACCTTGCAAAGATTGCCCAAATCGCCAAATCATGCTACATTAGCAATGTCATCAATCATCAGCAAGGATAAAGTATGATGGAGCAGTTACTATTTTTATTTGTGCCAGCCAGTCGTCTAGATAGAGTACAAAAAGCCATTGATGCTGGGGCAAGTGCTGTCATCATTGACCTTGAAGATACCGTTGCCTGCGACCAAAAAGATGCCATTCGCCAGTCATTGATACAGTTTGATGATGAGCATGAATGCTCGTATTGGCTTCGTATCAATGGCGTGTCCAGTGCTGATTTTGCTGATGATGTATCAATGCTGTCCAAGCTGACTGGCGTATCTGGGTTGCTGTTGCCCAAATGCGAGAATCATCTGCAAGTGCAAATGTTAAGCCAGCAAACCCACCTACCCATCATTGCGATGATTGAGACACCGCTGGGTGTGGCAAATATTGCACAAATTGCCCAAAGCAAGGGTTTGTTTGCATTAAGTTTTGGCTGTTTGGATTTGATGAAAGGGCTTGGTGTACGGCTCAACTCACAGGCAGCAGGCGTGATGTTTGATAAAATTCGCACCGACCTTGTGATTCATTCAGCGATTCATGGACTACACCCGCCGATTGAGACGATTTATCCTAGATTTGATGATGAATCTGGCATGATGGCGTGTGTGCAACATTGGCTGGATTTTGGGTTTGGCGGACAGCTACTGATTCACCCAAAACAAATCAACATCGCCAAACAAGCCATCGCCAAACAAGATGATTGGAAAAAAGCGACCGCCATTTGGCAAATCTTTGAAGAAACAGGGCAAATGGTGTTTGCTTGCGATGGTCAAATGGTGGATTTACCACTCATCATTTGGGCGGCTGGCGTGCTGGGCAAAACCATGCCAGCCACTTAATCTGATTCACGCTTTATCGGTCGTAAACATCATCGCCTCGCTGATGTCTGCCAAACACTCACGCACCATAAAGAGCCTATCCACACCAAGAGCAATACCACTACAAGCAGGTAAATGCTGACAGGCTGACAGCAGGCGTGTATCAATGGGCATGGCAGGCAAGCCTAATTGTGTTCGCTTGGCATTGTCGTCCATAAAGCGTTTGGCAAGCTCATTGCCATCAGCAAGTTCGTCATAGGCATTGGCGATTTCGATGCCGTTGATATACAACTCAAAGCGTCTGGCAACCACATGACCATCAGCGTCAATGGCGGTTTTGGCAAGGGCTGCGGTGGCAACAGGATAGTCCACCACCAAAGTTGGAGCGTCAAACCCTAAGTCAGGTTCTATCAAGTGACTAAATAATAAATCAAGCCAACCTTGTCTATCATCGCCCATATCCAGCGTGATGCCGTGTGTTAAGGCGGTGTCTTTTAATGTCTGTATGCTGGCTGAAAAAGGGTGAATGTGTAGTTTGTCCAAAAAACTTTGGGCATAGCTTAGTCTGTGTAAGGTCAAAGGGCGATTGAGCACCACGCACAACAGCTCATGCAGTTCATCAGCCAGCATGTCTAGGTCAAAATCAGGACGATACCATTCTAGCATCGTAAATTCAATGTTGTGTTTTTTGCCTTTTTCGTCATCACGAAACACCTGACAAAGCTGATAAATCGGCACTCGATAATCAGCCAGCACCCGTTTCATGGCAAACTCTGGCGAGGTGTGCAGATAGCCTGTGGTGGGTTTGCCTGCTTGATGAAACCAAGTTTGTACAGATTGGATATAGACATCGGTGTTGCCAGCGTGCGACAAAATGGGCGTTTGGATTTCAAGCACATTTTTTTGGGCAAAAAAATGGCGAATTTGAGCAAGCATTTGTCCACGAGCAATGGCAAGTGGTAGGCTTAGCGTGGGGGCAAAATCAGTCATCATCATTCACTTAGCCATTCACGGCGTAACGGGTAGGTCTTGCGAAGTTTGTCAAAATCATCGCCCAGCACGCCATGATGATTGACCAAAGATAATCTTTGGTGGTCGGCATTGATGGGATAGTAGCTTGCGATGGCATGGGCAACATCATCGCCTGATAGTCGATAAAATTCATCAAAATGATGAGCGTTGTCAGGCAGTAAGCTGTTTAAGTCCTGAGAAACTACCAGCCCAAAATGCGTACAAAACGCCTGATAAATCATGTCCGTACCACGCAATTTACCCTCCAAAGTATAGCCTGCGATGTGTGGTGTGGCAAGCGTGATGGCACGCATGAGAGCATCGCTGATGACTGGCTCGCTTGGAAAGACATCAAGCACCACTTGACGCTTGGTGTGGGCAATGTCATCGAGCAGTGCTTGTTCATCAATGATTTCGCCTCGTGCGGTATTGATGAGCAGGGCGGCTGGATTGAGCTTGGCGAGAGTTTGTTTATCAAACAGCCCAAAGGTTGGGTAATTGCCATCTTTGACCAAAGGCGTATGAATGCTGACGACATCACTGTCTGATAATAAGGTGTCAAAATCGTGTTGATTGATGGCATTGATGGGCAAATGGGGGTCATAGCCGATGACTTGCCAGCCAAATTTTTTGGCATAAGTTGCCAGCGTTCGACCGATATTGCCCAGTCCAATGATGCCAAGTTTGATGGCTTGATGGCGAGCATTTGGGCGTAAATGCAAGATGGCTGAGATGACATATTGAGCAACTGAATGCTTGCTACAACCTGCTGCATTGGCAAAGCTGATGTGATGTTTTGCCAAAAATGCTTGGTCAATATGGTCTGTGCCAATCGTTGCCGAACCCACAAATTTTAGTGAGGTCTTGCTTAAATCGCCAAAGGTGTGGGCGTTGATGGGGGTTACTGAACGCACAAACAAAGCGTCTGCTTGATGTGCCTTGACGAGCCCTCCTGTGATGTCTCGTCCGTGCATTTTAATGATGTTTGCCTGATGATGACCAAGATAGTCATCAATATTGGCGATGTTTTCGTCAGCAATGATGGTTAGCATGATGATGTCTTATTGGTGTCGCAAGGTAGGGCTTGCTGGTTTGCGGTGGTTTGAGCATTTTGGTTGGCAAAAATTTCACTTCTATGCTGGCTAATCCATTCACGCCAGACTGCCAGCACGATGGCAAGCACCACAGGACCGATGAATAATCCTACAAAGCCAAAAGCAGTCAGACCTCCAAGCACGCCAATAAAAATCAGGATAAATGGAATTTTGGTTGCACCACTAATGACGATGGGGCGAATCAGATTATCCACCCAGCTGATGACCAAGATTCCCCATAAGCCTAAGCCAATGCCTTGCGTGGTGTATCCCTGAGACAATAACCACAGCGACACACCACCCCAAGCAAATGGCGTACCAAAAGGCACTAACGCCACCATAAAGGTAATGATGGTCAATAAAATGGGGTTGGGTGCATTTGCCACAGCATAGCCCAGACCCGCCAGCAACGCTTGGGCAAGTGCGGTCAGTCCGATGCCATACACCACCGCCTGAGTAGTGGCTGCCACTGAGTTGATGTAGTGGTCGATACGGTCGCCAATGATGTTTTTCATGGCTTGGCGAATCTGTTTCATCAGACTCATGCCATCACGATAAAAGAAAAACAGCGTCATCAACGCCATACCCAGTTTGGTCAAATTTTTTAGGACAGCGTCCAACGCCAGCTTGCCATAGTACAGATGTGATTGCACCCATGCACGAGCGGCTGCCATAGAGCTTTCAGGGTCTTTGTTGATTTCCCAGAGTGTATCTCGAATCTGCTGACCGATGATGGGTAGATTTTTGATGCTTTCTGGCAAATCCACATAGCCTGCTTGTAAGCGATGCACCATCGTGCCATAGAAACTGATGACTTCTTGTTGCAGAAAAAGCACACCGATAATCAATGGCACGCCAATGGTCAAAGACACCGCTGCCGTCATAATTAAAGCACTGAGCGTTGGGCTAAGATGAACCTTGTGATGAAAAAATCGATACAAAGGAAAGGTAACATAAGCCAAAATCGCCGCCCAAATCGCAGGCGAGATAAAAAATTGCACGATTTGAAAACATAAAATCACCAACACCGTCAGCAGTACTGCCGACAGCAGGCGTTGTAGTACCAGTTCTTTTGTCCAATGCTCAATCATAGGGGCTTGACCGATTTTTTGTGATAGGTGTCTTATTATGCACCAATTTTGAAAAAATAGCTCGTCAGTTTTGATGATTTTTTATGATTTATATCATCAAAAGATGGATTGCCTGATTTAAGATGGGCTGTTATTAGGCGATAAATTAGGGCGAACCAGACGATTTAGCCCATTGGCAAAGGCTTGTTTGTCTTTGTCGCCATAAGGTTTTTGACCGCCCATTTGATTGGGGTCTAGGACGCCTGTACCACGCAAACTTTCCATAAAATCACGGGCATTCAGTTTTGCCTTGATGTTGCTGGCGGTAAACTCCTCGCCTCGTGGCGTTAAGACTTTTGCTCCTTTTGCCAGCACTTCATCAGCAAGAGGAATGTCGCTTGTAATCACCAAATCGCCCATGCGTACTTGGGTTGCGATAAAGTTGTCTGCCACATCAAAACCTTGTGCCACGACCATCATGCGTAGATAAGGCGATGGCGGTAGCTTGATGGGTTTGTTTGCCACAAAAACCGCTTGAACTTGCGTGCGACCCACAGTTTTGACGATGAGGTCTTTGGCGATGGTGGGTAGAGCGTCAGCGTCAGCATAGATAATCATTGGGTGGTGTCTTTTTTAATAATCTTATCTTGATGAGTTTTTAATAAGCTTTCAATATAATCAGACGCAATGGGATTTAAATAGGTGCAAGATTGCCCATCAATTTTCATTGCATTTTTGGGAGTGAACTTAATGCCATCAGAATAGTATTTGTTTTGATAAATGGTGTCAAAATAAAAAGTCAATTCATAATCAGTAAGCATTTCTGCTTCATTTTCCAATGGATAAATTGCTACCTGATTATTTTCGCCCAAATATTCGCTTGGAGTTCTATCACTCCAATATTCTGGCATATTATTGTCTAAATTAAATAACTCAAATGATGCCCTGCGAGAAAATTCATAAAACTCTGGCGTACTTTCGTGTAATTGCCATTGATAGCATTTTGAGCCTTTGGGGAAATTTAATATTTTTGGCAAAGCATGATAATTGGTAAAGGAGGTAAACAAGGTTTTGGGCTTGCCATCAGCTTCTGTCCGTAAAAATTCTCCCGCAATATCAAATGTCTGAATGTAATGCTTCATAATTAATGGACTTTGATTGGACTTTAAAGGCACTTTTTCATAACTGACAATATAGTCGCCATTGTCTAAGGGCGTAATGTTGGCATTGGCGAATTTACCTGCCGTATTGTTGCCATATCTGATTTTTAGACTTTCGTGATTGTCCGCCAAAGTCAGCACCCATTCATCAGATGGCTCATACGGCTTAAATAATCCTGTATAAGTTGGCGTATAAGTCGTGTCATAAATGCCGTGATATTTGATGATATTGACAGGATTGTCAAAATCGGTTCTTTGGGCTTGGTTAATTGGCTTAAAATAAATAAAATCAAGCCGATTAACTTCATTTGCCCAAGTGGTAGAAAACACCATACCACTTATTAAAATCCCATTATTAAAAGAAAACGCATTTTGACAAACCCTTGTGGTCGGCAGCCTACATGCCAAGTTTATTGGGCAGTAGTTTCACCACTTTTTCGACCGTCTCGTCCAATGTGTTGCTGTCTGCTGGCATCACGGTGATGTGAGCGATTTTGCGACCGTCTCGCTCCTCTTTATGATAGCTGTGATAATGCACACCATCGACCGCCAAAATGTCTTTGATGACTGGATAGGTACCAATGACATTGAGCATCACTGACGGCTTGACGATACGGGTGTCGCCAAGCGGTAAACCTGCCACCGCCCTGATGTGGTTTTCAAATTGGCTACACACCGCCCCTTCAATCGTCCAATGCCCAGAATTATGCACTCGTGGGGCGATTTCGTTGGCAAGCACCCCTGTTTCGGTGACGAATAATTCTAGTGCCATCACGCCCACATAATCAAAATGCTCCAAGAGTTTTTTGATGTTGTTTTGGGCTTGCTCGGTCAGATGGTTGGCATCAGGTGCAGGAGCAACGGTCTTGGCAAGAATGCCATGATGATGGGTGTTTTCTACCAAAGGATAGTAGCCAATTTGTCCATCTTTGCCACGCACGGCAATGATGGAGACTTCACGGCTAAACTGGATAAAACCTTCGGCAATCAGCGGTGCAGTTTGGCACGCTTGACCCAGCTCGTCCCAAGCGGTATGGATGTCGGCTTGATTTTTGATGACAAACTGACCTTTACCGTCATAACCACCACGGCTGGTTTTAAGCACCAAAGGCAAGCCTAGATGCTGACAGGCGTGTTGCAATTCATCAAAGTCATTGACCGCCAAAAAAGGCACGGTATCGATGTCAAGTTGGTTAAATAGTGCCTTTTCGTGTAGGCGGTCTTGGGTGGTGCGTAGAGCGATGGCAGGTGGATAAATGCCTGCTTTATTGGTAATCTCGCCCAAAGATTGAGCGGTATCGACAGGTGTGTTTTCAAATTCTAGGGTAAATACATCGGCAGCGTTGATGAATTCATCAAGCTGACTGCTTTTGAATACTTTGCCATAAAAAGACGCTGGCGGATTGTCAGCATCTTCCAAAAATACGCATTGCAGACCCAAATTTAAGGCGGATTGTGCCAGCATCATGCCCAGTTGCCCACCGCCTAAGATGCCAATGGTGTTGATGGTTGTTGTCATAAAAAATCCCTTAGCCAAAAAATTATCAAAAAATCATCTTAACTATCAAGATGAATGTCAGCCAATCAAGCCTGGTGTTGGATTGGCAAGCACGCCATCAGTCTGTGTTTGGCGAAAGTTGTCTAATTTTGCTGCCAAAGTCTCATCGTGCAAAGAAAGGATTTGCACCGCCAAAAGTCCAGCGTTAAATGCACCCGCCGTGCCAATGGCAAGCGTCCCCACCGCCACACCTTTGGGCATCTGCACGATAGAAAGCAGGCTATCCCAACCACTTAGCGTGCTGGATTTGACAGGCACGCCCAGCACAGGCAAGGGGGTTTGACTGGCACACATACCAGGCAGATGGGCTGCCCCTCCTGCCCCTGCGATGATGATGGCAAGTCCTTTATCTTTGGCGGATTTGGCATAGTCAAAGAGCTTGTCAGGTGTGCGATGTGCCGAGACAACTTCGCATTCAAAGGGTACGCCAAATTGTGCCAAAAGATTGGCAGCTTCACTCATCGTTGCCCAATCAGACTGGCTGCCCATGATGATGCCGACTTTTGGCGTGCCAGCAGGCGAGGCGATGGGAGCTGGTTGAGGGTGGTTTGACATGGTTATTCCTTATTTGTTTTCCATAAAAAACGAATCAAATCTACACAAAGTATCATGATGATGATGGTATTGAACAAAGCCTGCGTTCGTTAATGCAGGTTTGTTAGTATCAAATTGATAAGCGGTCAAAAAGCCATCTTTGCCTGCCGAATAATCCGTACAAGCCACCTGATGACAAAGCAGAGCAGGCGTTCCGTCCAGCCAATAATGCCCAATAAAAATTGGCTTGTCGGTGGTGAGTGCAAACGAGCATGGCGTGGGCAAAACAGGCGAGTCATCAGCCAGATTAATGCTGGCATGACTGCCAAGCTGAGCGATTTTGGCAAGTGGCTGGTGTTGCCAATCGTCAATCCACCATTTGATGCGAGTACGAGTACGGATAATGCCATGCCCATCGGTCAAAAGCACACCCTCTGGTAGTGGGCATTCGATGCCTTTGAGTAGTCTTTCTAGGGCATGAAATTCTGGTGTATTGTCCATGCTGCTGGCGATGACCGCTTGGGGGGTTAGGGTATTTTTATTGGTCAAGATGGGGCGTAACACAGCCATTGATGCTGCATCATAGCAGGCGTGTATGATGTGAGCTTCTGGCAAATCCAGCCATAAGGGCAGCTGATATAGTCTATTTAGCCAAAAGTGGTGCAGGTCTGTACCAAAGCCGACTTCGTCCAAAAATGCTTGGTGCTGTCCTGTATTTCGCTCGGTGTGTGGGCGACAAAAACCACCATCTGGGTGTGGTGTGGCATAAGCGATGGCGTTGTATTCATGATTGCCCATCACCGCCAATGCCGAACCGCCATCAATCATATTAAAGACGATATTTAGTGTATCAAGTTGGCGATGTCCACGGTCAATCAAATCTCCGATAAAAATCGCTTGATGACCTTGTGGTGCTTGCCAAAATCGACCATTGTCCTGATAACCAAGATGGCGAAGTAGTCCGATGAGTTTATCTGCTTGTCCGTGTATGTCGCCGATAATATCATAAATCATATGATAAGTATTATGTGGAAGGATTTATTTTATTGTAGCATAATTTGGCGTATCGTGATGAAAAAATCTATTCAGGCAAGCCTCTTTGTGATAAAAATTGCTCAAAACATACTCAGTAGTGCCATCAGATTGATGGTATTTACCGATATATTGATAAATTTATCCAAATTATACCAAGATTTCTATTGATTTTTGTGGATTATTTGGCATACAATCGCAAAACAGGTGGGTACAATGGTGTCAATAAGCCAATGTGCTTTACTTTTATTTTGGCGGTGGTTTGTATCAAGTGTGACAAGTCCAGATAGTTTGCTTTTGGTTAAATCAAGAAGATTGACATGATGGCGACTTGGTTTGTCTTATCCACGAATGTTTTTTTTGTTGGGCGTGCTTGTCAATACTACCGCCCATTGTCCATTTTGATTAAGCACAAGGTATATTGGATATGGCTCATTCAAAACCAACAGTATTTGGCGGAGCGATGATTATCGCTGGTACTGCCATTGGAGCAGGTATGCTCGCCAATCCCACAGCAACGGCTGGTTTGTGGTTTTTATGGTCATTGCCTGTGTTGTTTTATACTTGGTTGTGTACTTACGCATCAGGTTTGATGATTTTGGAAGCCAGTACGCATTTTCCAAGTGGGGCAAACTTATCAACGCTAACCAAAGAGCTGCTTGGCAAAGGCTGGAACTTCGTGAACAGCTTGTCGCTCATCTTTGTGATGTATATCTTGTTGTATGCGTACATCACCAGTGGTGGCGGTCTGACGGCTAATCACCTAAGCACTTTGACGGGAGCTGAGGTTGGTACGCCAGTCGGTTCGTTGGTGTTGACAGGCTTGTTTGGTGTGTTTGTCTGGCTATCGACTCGTGCTGTGGATAGAGTGGCGACGATTTTGATGATTGGCATGATTGTCAGCTTTTTTGTGTCGGCATTTGGTTTGGCTGGGACGGTTTCGATTGACCATCTGATTGACGCCAACCCCATCGCCAATACCAGCTATACACCTTATATTTGGGTGGCGTTATCGACACTATTGACTTCGTTTGGCTATCAGATTGCTGTACCAAGTATGGTTAAGTATTTTGAGGGCGATAACCAAAAAGTTGCCAAAGCGGTCTTGATTGGTACTATGCTTGCGTTGGTGTTCTATCTGATTTGGCAGGTGGTGGTGCAGGGCAATTTGGCACGAGCAGACTTTTTGCCTGTGATTGCCAAAGATGGCGATGTGGCGACTTTGCTGGCAGTGATTGGCAAGTCAGGTATCATTGGTACGACGCTATCAGCATTTGCTTATATGGCATTGACCAGCTCATTTTTGGGCGTGGCATTGGGCTTGTTTGACTTTTTGGCAGATGCTTTGGGATTTGGCAATGATAAGGCAGGACGCACCAAGACGGTGGCATTGGTCTTTTTACCGCCATTGGTTGCCAGTCTGATTGCACCGTTTGGCTTTGTGACCGCCATTGCGTTTGCAGGTCTTGCCTTGACGGTGTGGGGCGTGATTGTTCCTGCGATGCTTGCCCGTGCCAGCCGTATTAAACATGGTGGACAAAGTGATTATCGAGCATTTGGTGGCTCATTCATGATTTATTTTGTCATCATTTTTGGTGTCATCAATATCTTGGCTCAGCTTGGTGTGTATTTTGGTCTGGTGCCTGTGTTTACAGGTTGATTGGACTGGATAAAAAAACCGCTCGGATAAGGGCGGTTTTTTATGGGATTTGATTTTATTTGAGCGAATGCAATGGCTGTTCAGGCATGACAAGATTGCCCAAAAATCTCATCAAAAGCCATTTTTTGATGAATTTGAAAAATCCAAACTCATCATTGTCCTGTGATGGGTTTGGGATATGTCGTTTTTTGTGATGTTAAGAGAATTGATGTATAAAAAAATCCCCCATCATACTAGTGATGAGAGATGCTTGGGTTTTTTTGCACCCAATCCATCATCAGATTGGGCGTGTTTGATTGAGCAGATTAAGCAAATAATTCGTCTGTTTTGACCGCCATCACAAAGTCATTTTTGTGCAAGCCTTTGATGCTGTGCGACCACCAAGTGACAGTCACTTTGCCCCATTCGGTAAAAATACCAGGGTGATGACCTTCTGCTTCTGCCAACTCTGCCAAGCGATTGCTAAATGCCATTGCTTCTTTGAAATTTTTGAATTTAAATACTCGTTTTAATTGCAAAACATAAGCGTCTTTCAAGGGTTCGGAAATAACCGCCCAATCTGGTAGCTGTTTCATAAATTCGGCAAGTTCTTCGTCAGTGACTTTGGGTGCGTCTGCTTGACAGGCTTCACAAAAGGCATTTTTTAAGTCGCTCATCGGTTTACTCCTTGATGATGATTTTTTTTGATAGATTAGACAGGGTCGATTAGGCTTGGATGCGGGGCAAATAACCCTTGCTCCATCGCTTGATTGACAGCGTTCATCAATGTATGCTCGTCCAGACAAAATAGCTGTTCTGGATTATCAATGACATAATAAATCGGCTGGATTTTGTCGATGCGATAAGGGGTGCGTAGTACATCGTTAAGCACAAATGGACGATATTCAGGCTGACCGCTGACCGCATAATCAGTCTCGGCAGGCGAGCTAAGAATACCACCACCATAGATACGCAGTCCATCTTGGGTGTTGATGAGTCCAAACTCCATCGTAAACCAGTACAAACGAGCCAAAAATACCCGTGCCGCTTTGTCTGCTTTTTGACCCAATTTGCCATAAATATGGGTAAAATTGGCAAACTCTGGGTGTGTCAATAGTGGCAAGTGACCAACAATCTCATGAAAAATATCAGGTTCTTGGATATAGTCAAAATCCTCACGAGTGCGAATGAAAGTCGCCACAGGAAAGCGTTGATTTGCCAGCAGGTCAAAAAACTTGCCAAAAGAAATCAAGGCAGGGACGGCAGCTGTTTGCCAACCTGTCGCTTGTTGCAAGATGGTGTCTAATGCAGGCAGTTGTGGCACACACTTGGTTGGTAGGGCAAGTGTGTCTAGCCCGTCCAGATAGCCTTGATAAGCTTTGCCGATGATGCTTTGTTGCTGACGAGTGATGAGGTCATGCCAAACATGATTTTCATCACAGGTCCAGTTGATGAGACCTGTATCGTCTGGGGTGTAGGATTTGTAGGGGGTTTTGTCTGTTAAAGCCATATGATTTCCTTATGATGACTTGATTTTTTGGTGTAATGATTGCCAAAAAATGCTATGCTAATCCCTTAGTGGATAATCACTAATGTAGCATAAAAATATTATTAAGACAATCCTAATTGATGATGATTATGTCAATTATGATGATTGATGGGATTGAGTGGCTGCATGAGGTGATTTTTTTAAATCAATCAATCTTCTGCAAAACTAAGTTTTTATAAAAGTAATCGCCACCGTGATGGTTGGTTTGTTGCGAGTGGTTTTTATGCTTGGTTTTTTTGTAGATAGGTATTATAGTGATTTAACTTCAAAAATCATCAAAACCGTTCGCCCCGAGTTTGCCTGCGGGTGAAAGTTTTCCTACCCTTCGACAGGCTCAGGGCGAACGGAAAACTTAATATCATGTGTTTTGAGCTTAATTTACTATATTTGGTGCGTTTATGACAGTCTTGCCTATTTTATATCAAGACGAACACATTGTCGCCATCAACAAGCCTGCGGGTATGTTGGTGCATCGTTCTTGGCTGGATAAGCACGAAAGTGTTTTTGTGATGCAAACCCTGCGAGACCAAATCGGACAACTGGTCTATCCCGTACATCGACTTGACCGCCCAACCTCAGGGGTGCTACTCATGGCTTTGGATAGCCAAACGGCACACACATTATCGTTGCAGTTTGAGCGTCATGATGTACAAAAAACCTATTGGGCGGTGCTTCGTGGGCATTTGCCAGAGTGTGGACGGATTGATTATCCGCTCAAACCACGCCTTGATAAGATAGCCGATAAGTTCGCCAGTAGTGAGAAGCCTGCCCAAGATGCCATCACAGACTATCGTTGTCTTGCGACCACCGAACAGCCCTTTGTGTCATGCCAACGCTTTTTGACTTCTCGGTATTCGTTGGGACAGCTGACACCCATCACAGGACGCAAGCACCAGCTTAGGCGGCATATGAAGCACATCTTTCACCCAATCGTGGGCGACACCACCTATGGTGATAAAGTCCAAAATCGTGCCATCACCGCCAATCTGGGGGTGCAGCGATTGTTGTTACACGCACGCACTTTATCATTTGAGCATCCTATATCAGGCAATCAGATGTGCATCACCGCCCCCATTGATGAGCAATTTGGGCAAGTGATGGAGCGATTTGGCTGGCGACAATGGCGATAATTTCGCCATTTTTTTGTATAAATTTTATACATTTTATATCACAATCATTAAAAATCATTCATCAATTTTTTATCCAAAAATAAAAGTCCTTTCTACCCCCCTATGGTCAAATTTTGAGCTAAGTGCTTAATATATATACAATTATCATGATATTATCAAAATTTTATTATTTTTTTATAATTAAGAAAATATTTATAATATTTATTTTTGATGACAATCATTGGATTATCTAATTTTTCTAGGTGATTTTCTTATATATTTGATGGGTAAATTATATACAATTTAATAAAACTAATGGTTATATCGATAAATAAAAACAATCATTATATATATTCTTAATTAAAATAAGTAATTTCAATACTTATATAAATTATTTGATGTAAAAATAAAATATAAAAAAATGCCTGTTAGTTTATTTATTTTTTAGCAAAAGATAGTTATAATGGGGAAATATGGGTCATATTTATGACATCACATAGTATATTTGTATTATTTATGTGCACTTTTTGATTGATTGTTTCATTAACCAAGGTAGGAATTTATGAACAAGTTTTATCGTGTTGTATTTAATCATGCTACACAAACATGGACAGCAGTTGCCGAGTACGCCAAAGCCAAAGGCAAGACCAAATCCATCAAGGTAGCCACCATTGCCACCGCAGTGGTATTAACTGCCTCTGTGGCACAGGCTCAGTTCTTTCCTGGTGCACAACCAAATTTAGTTCCTATCTCTTCGCTATCGACGACACAGAGAATTGAAGTGGCGCATAACTGGATTACAAATAATCTTCAATACATTCCTTCAGATCCTAGAAATTTTGGGGACCTGTACCTAAATGCCCTTAGAACTATAAATGACGATCGCTATGCCTATAATCTGGATGCAAAGCAGCTTGTTGATGTGAATACCGGCTTGCCGGTTGTAAATGCTCATCTTCCCACGATAGATGCAACAACAGCAAAACGAAACTACTTCCACGTTAATGATACAAACAAAACAGCAACACCTATCGCAACCAACAAAGATACTGTTGATAGCACAGGTGGTGCATCAGGTGCAAAAGCTTTGGCGGCGGGCGTCCATGCCCGAGCATTGGGCGAGAATGCCATTGCAGTGGGTTATAATGCTGTCACCAAAACAGGTGTCGCCAATGCACAGCAGTCTTCTAACAGTATTGCAATGGGTACAAATGCTATTGTAAATGGTCAAAAATCAGTTGCTATTGGTTTTAAGGCGGATGTGTCAGCCGATAATTACAATGCAGCATCAGGAATTGCATTAGGCGATGAAGCAACCGTCAGGGGTAAAAACTCCATTGCTTTGGGTCATAGAGCAAAAACCAAAGTGGCAGGTCAAGGTTCAGCAATGGCGATTGGCGACCAAGCTGAGACCACCAACCAGTATGCCGCTGCCATCGGTACTACTGCCAAAGCCCAAGGCTATGGCAGTACTGCCATTGCTTATAAAGCCAAAGCTTTGAGTCAAAATGCAGTGGCATTGGGCGAATCTGCAACCGCAGGCAAACAGGGCGGATATGCTGAAATTGCCATCGGTAATCGTGCTAATGCAATTGGCAACCGTTCTTTGGCGGTGGGTCTTGATGCAAACTCACAGGGTGCTAGTGCAATCGCCATTGGTCATAATGCAAGTACCGAGCTTGCCCGCTCATTGGCATTGGGCAATAAAGCCAATGCCAAAGGCGTGGACAGCACTGCCATCGGTACGACTGCAATCGCAAATGGTACAAGCGGTTATGCCATTGGTACAAGAGCCAATTCAACAGGCACAAACAGCTTTGCGGTAGGTACAGGTGCGACCACTAACGCTGCCAATACAGTTGCCATCGGTACAGAAAGTAAAGCAAATACCCAGTTTGGCGTAGCAATGGGCTATCAAGCCCAAGCAGGCGATTTGGCAAATGCAGGCTACCGCTCAACCGCCATCGGTCATACTGCCAAAGCGTTGGCGAATGACGCCATTGCTATTGGTACAAATTCACAGGCGACCGATGTTACCGCAATCTCTATTGGTCGTAATACCATCAACGCAGGTAGTGGCTCAGTGGCAATTGGCGATGCAGTTCAAATCAGTAACACGGCTGACCGTACAGTGGTATTGGGTCGTGAAATTGATACGCTGACTAAGTCGGACAATGTGATTTTGGGTTCTCGTGCGTCTGAATACTCGGCAACCATCAACAATGACAGTTATGATGCTGATGGTCAAATCAAAGACAAGATTAACCAAGCAACGATTGGTGATATTACCTATGGCGGATTTGCTGGCGAAAGGGCAGCGGGCGTGGTATCAATCGGTCGTGATAAAGCCGACCATGTCTATGGTGATGGCTTAGATGGCGAACGCCGCCTGATTAATGTGGCCGCAGGTGAGATTTCTGCTCGCTCTACTGACGCCATCAATGGCTCGCAGATTTATTCTGTGCTTCAAAATGGCAGCTGGAAACTACAAGAAAATGCCACTGATAAAGATGATGTGAAGTTTGGTGATAAAGTTAATTTTGTTGATGGTGCTAATACCAAAGTTACCATCGCCACTAATTCTGACAAAAATTCAAGTGATATCAAGGTCAATGTGATTGGTCTGCCAGTCTCTTACACCACCAAAGATGGTAAGCCAGTTGCCAAAGTGGGTGATGAATACTATGTGTTAGACGAAAATGGCAACCCAACCGATCAGAAAATTGAAAAAGACAACATTGTTGTCAATGCTATCAATCCAAATGCCAAACCAAATACCATCGGCAATCCGATTAGTATTAGTAATGTACAAAGCGGACTTGGCATCAATCATGTATCAATCAATCCAATCAGTATAACAGGAGGCACTGCACCACTACTTAACTTAGCTAACACTAGTGTTGTGGACAGTACTGTTGCCACTGTGGGTGACTTGCGTAATATGGGTTGGGTTGTTTCTGCTTCTGGTAACCGTTACAACGATGTGGTCAAAAATGCCAATGAAGTCAAATTCATCGGTGAGCAAGGCATCATTGTAAATGGCGAAACCAAAGATAATGTGCGTGAAATTACCATCAAAGGTACATTGTTTGAAACCAAAGAAACTGATGATGGGTACATTATTACTATCACTCAGCCAGATGGTAGTCAAAAGGAACTAAACATCAAAAATGGTAAAGACGGCTTTAGCCCAACTGTAACCGTTGACACCAACGACACAGGCTCAACCGTCACCATCACTGATGCTACTGGCGAAAAAACCTTTGACATCAAGAACGGTAAAGACGGTGCTAAAGGTGACAAAGGTGACCAAGGCGAACAAGGTATCCAAGGCCTAAAAGGTGACAAAGGTGACCAAGGCGAACAAGGTATCCAAGGCCTAAAAGGTGAACAAGGTATCCAAGGTGAAAAAGGTGCTGACGGCTTTAGCCCAACTGTAACCGTTGACACCAACGACACAGGCTCAACCGTCACCATCACTGATGCTACTGGCGAAAAAACCTTTGACATCAAGAACGGTAAAGACGGTGCTAAAGGTGACAAAGGTGACCAAGGCGAACAAGGTATCCAAGGCCTAAAAGGTGACAAAGGTGAACAAGGTATCCAAGGCCTAAAAGGTGACAAAGGTGACCAAGGTGAAAAAGGTATCCAAGGCCTAAAAGGTGACAAAGGTGACCAAGGTGAAAAAGGTGCTGACGGCTTTAGCCCAACTGTAACCGTTGACACCAACGACACAGGCTCAACCGTCACCATCACTGATGCTACTGGCGAAAAAACCTTTGACATCAAGAACGGTAAAGACGGTGCTAAAGGTGACAAAGGTGACCAAGGCGAACAAGGTATCCAAGGCCTAAAAGGTGACAAAGGTGACCAAGGCGAACAAGGTATCCAAGGTGAAAAAGGTGCTGACGGCTTTAGCCCAACTGTAACCGTTGACACCAACGACACAGGCTCAACCGTCACCATCACTGATGCTACTGGCGAAAAAACCTTTGACATCAAGAACGGTAAAGACGGTGCTAAAGGTGACAAAGGTGACCAAGGCGAACAAGGTATCCAAGGCCTAAAAGGTGACAAAGGTGACCAAGGTGAACAAGGTATCCAAGGCCTAAAAGGTGACAAAGGTGACCAAGGTGAAAAAGGTGCTGACGGCTTTAGCCCAACTGTAACCGTTGACACCAACGACACAGGCTCAACCGTCACCATCACTGATGCTACTGGCGAAAAAACCTTTGACATCAAGAACGGTAAAGACGGTGCTAAAGGTGACAAAGGTGACCAAGGCGAACAAGGTATCCAAGGCCTAAAAGGTGACAAAGGTGACCAAGGCGAACAAGGTATCCAAGGTGAAAAAGGTGCTGACGGCTTTAGCCCAACTGTAACCGTTGACACCAACGACACAGGCTCAACCGTCACCATCACTGATGCTACTGGCGAAAAAACCTTTGACATCAAGAACGGTAAAGACGGTGCTAAAGGTGACAAAGGTGACCAAGGCGAACAAGGTATCCAAGGCCTAAAAGGTGACAAAGGTGACCAAGGTGAACAAGGTATCCAAGGCCTAAAAGGTGAACAAGGTATCCAAGGTGAAAAAGGTGCTGACGGCTTTAGCCCAACTGTAACCGTTGACACCAACGACACAGGCTCAACCGTCACCATCACTGATGCTACTGGCGAAAAAACCTTTGACATCAAGAACGGTAAAGACGGTGCTAAAGGTGACAAAGGTGACCAAGGCGAACAAGGTATCCAAGGCCTAAAAGGTGACAAAGGTGACCAAGGCGAACAAGGTATCCAAGGTGAAAAAGGTGCTGACGGCTTTAGCCCAACTGTAACCGTTGACACCAACGACACAGGCTCAACCGTCACCATCACTGATGCTACTGGCGAAAAAACCTTTGACATCAAGAACGGTAAAGACGGTGCTAAAGGTGACAAAGGTGACCAAGGCGAACAAGGTATCCAAGGCCTAAAAGGTGACAAAGGTGACCAAGGCGAACAAGGTATCCAAGGCCTAAAAGGTGAACAAGGTATCCAAGGTGAAAAAGGTGCTGACGGCTTTAGCCCAACTGTAACCGTTGACACCAACGACACAGGCTCAACCGTCACCATCACTGATGCTACTGGCGAAAAAACCTTTGACATCAAGAACGGTAAAGACGGTGCTAAAGGTGACAAAGGTGACCAAGGCGAACAAGGTATCCAAGGCCTAAAAGGTGACAAAGGTGACCAAGGTGAAAAAGGTGCTGACGGCTTTAGCCCAACTGTAACCGTTGACACCAACGACACAGGCTCAACCGTCACCATCACTGATGCTACTGGCGAAAAAACCTTTGACATCAAGAACGGTAAAGACGGTGCTAAAGGTGACAAAGGTGACCAAGGCGAACAAGGTATCCAAGGCCTAAAAGGTGACAAAGGTGACCAAGGTGAACAAGGTATCCAAGGCCTAAAAGGTGACAAAGGTGACCAAGGCGAACAAGGTATCCAAGGTGAAAAAGGTGCTGACGGCTTTAGCCCAACTGTAACCGTTGACACCAACGACACAGGCTCAACCGTCACCATCACTGATGCTACTGGCGAAAAAACCTTTGACATCAAGAACGGTAAAGACGGTGCTAAAGGTGACAAAGGTGACCAAGGCGAACAAGGTATCCAAGGCCTAAAAGGTGACAAAGGTGAACAAGGTATCCAAGGCCTAAAAGGTGACAAAGGTGACCAAGGTGAAAAAGGTATCCAAGGCCTAAAAGGTGACAAAGGTGACCAAGGTGAAAAAGGTGCTGACGGCTTTAGCCCAACTGTAACCGTTGACACCAACGACACAGGCTCAACCGTCACCATCACTGATGCTACTGGCGAAAAAACCTTTGACATCAAGAACGGTAAAGACGGTGCTAAAGGTGACAAAGGTGACCAAGGCGAACAAGGTATCCAAGGCCTAAAAGGTGACAAAGGTGACCAAGGCGAACAAGGTATCCAAGGTGAAAAAGGTGCTGACGGCTTTAGCCCAACTGTAACCGTTGACACCAACGACACAGGCTCAACCGTCACCATCACTGATGCTACTGGCGAAAAAACCTTTGACATCAAGAACGGTAAAGACGGTGCTAAAGGTGACAAAGGTGACCAAGGCGAACAAGGTATCCAAGGCCTAAAAGGTGACAAAGGTGACCAAGGTGAACAAGGTATCCAAGGCCTAAAAGGTGACAAAGGTGACCAAGGTGAAAAAGGTGCTGACGGCTTTAGCCCAACTGTAACCGTTGACACCAACGACACAGGCTCAACCGTCACCATCACTGATGCTACTGGCGAAAAAACCTTTGACATCAAGAACGGTAAAGACGGTGCTAAAGGTGACAAAGGTGACCAAGGCGAACAAGGTATCCAAGGCCTAAAAGGTGACAAAGGTGACCAAGGCGAACAAGGTATCCAAGGTGAAAAAGGTGCTGACGGCTTTAGCCCAACTGTAACCGTTGACACCAACGACACAGGCTCAACCGTCACCATCACTGATGCTACTGGCGAAAAAACCTTTGACATCAAGAACGGTAAAGACGGTGCTAAAGGTGACAAAGGTGACCAAGGCGAACAAGGTATCCAAGGCCTAAAAGGTGACAAAGGTGACCAAGGTGAACAAGGTATCCAAGGCCTAAAAGGTGACAAAGGTGACCAAGGCGAACAAGGTATCCAAGGTGAAAAAGGTGCTGACGGCTTTAGCCCAACTGTAACCGTTGACACCAACGACACAGGCTCAACCGTCACCATCACTGATGCTACTGGCGAAAAAACCTTTGACATCAAGAACGGTAAAGACGGTGCTAAAGGTGACAAAGGTGACCAAGGCGAACAAGGTATCCAAGGCCTAAAAGGTGACAAAGGTGACCAAGGTGAACAAGGTATCCAAGGCCTAAAAGGTGAACAAGGTATCCAAGGCGAACAAGGTATCCAAGGTGAAAAAGGTGCTGACGGCTTTAGCCCAACTGTAACCGTTGACACCAACGACACAGGCTCAACCGTCACCATCACTGATGCTACTGGCGAAAAAACCTTTGACATCAAGAACGGTAAAGACGGTGCTAAAGGTGACAAAGGTGACCAAGGCGAACAAGGTATCCAAGGCCTAAAAGGTGACAAAGGTGACCAAGGTGAAAAAGGTGCTGATGGTAAAGACGGTAAAGACGGTCAAAATGCCATCGCCACAGTAACCAACAATCAAGATGGCACCCATACCATCACCGTTACCGATGTCAATGGCACCACCACTACCGTAGTCAAAGATGGTAGAGATGGTAAAGATGGCGAGGTAGGTCAAGCAGCTGGCGATTGGAATCTGCAAAACAATGGCGAAACCAAAGATGTGGTACAAGCTGGCGACAACATCAACTTTATTGATGGCAAAGGCACAATCGCTACCGTTACAAATGGCGATGGTAAAAATAGCACCGTCAAGATTGACGCACATACAGCCAGCATTGAGGGTGTTCCAGCAGGTCAAGAAAAAGCAGGTTCTGCCATCAGTCCTGTGACTAATGCCCAAACTGCATTAACCAATGCCCAAACTGCATTGGCGAAATTGCCAACAACCGCCACACCAGCGGAGCGTCAAGCAGCCCAAACCGCTGTGACTAACGCCCAACAAGACTTGGCGGTGGCGACTGCTGCATTGGTGACTGCTGATGATGTTGCCAAAGCGATTAACAACTCAGGATTTACCCTAACCACCAGTGCATCTGGCACAGGCAAGGTATCAGGTTCAAGCAAAGAGCTGGTTAATCCAGGTAATACGGTTACCATCAATGCAGGTGATAACATCGCCATCACCCAAAATGCTGGTAAATTAAGCATCACCACGACCGATGATGTATCGTTTAACAATGTTAAAGTTGCAGACACGCTGACAGCCGACACGGTAACAGCCAATGCAATCACGACAAATAGCCTAACGGTCAATGCACAAGGTACGGTCAATATGGGTCATAATGTGGTGAGCAATGTTGCACCAGGTGTGATTTCTGCCAATTCAACCGATGCTGTCAATGGGTCGCAGTTATTTGCAACCAACCAATACATCAACAATTTGCGTCAGCACATTGATGGTGTGGAGCAAAACCTAGAAGCAGGTTTGGCAGGTTCTCGTGCTACTGCCGCCTTGCCACAGGTAAGCACGGTTGGCAAATCAATGCTGGCATTTGGCTTAGGTTCTTATCGAGACCAAGCTGCGGTTGCTGTGGGCTTTTCAAGCCGTAGCGACAATGGCAGAATCACGATTAAGATGAATGTCGATGCCAATACCCAAAAAACCATCGGTGCAGGCGTTGGTTTAGGCTATGAATTCTAATTAAATTCACAAGCCAATCAATCAAAAACCCCAAGTCAGTCGATTTGGGGTTTTTGATTGCAGCTAAGATGACATCGGTGTTTTTTGGTATCATTTTGCTGGATTATGTTAAATCTATGCTTGATGTCATTGCGATGGATTGATGGGGTGTCATAATGACCGTTTGGATACCATTACACCATCAAAACAAGCAAGCCATGACAATATGATGGCTTGTGTCGGCTAAAAGTGATGTCAAATTCATCTTAGTACACCACAAAAATCATTCGTCAGTCTCATCATGGCGTGATGGCTTGCGTTGGATTTTTTACATTAACCATGGCAAATCATGGCGTGCATCTTAACGACATCGCCAATGGTGCTTTGACTACTTTTTTTGGTGCGATGGATTTGATGTTTGCGATAAAATTTTATAAAAAAATCCCTGCCAAAAGTAGGGATGGCAGGGATAAAAACTCATCGCTTAAATCTAGATAGATGTCGTGTGATGAAAGCTGGTACTGAGCTGATGAGTTTTTTGAGTGTGGTTGCAGACTTGCCCTTACCATCTGGAATGATGACGGCATTGCCAAATTCATCGATGGTTTTACGAGCTTTTTGGTCAAAACCCAGCAGTTCGCCAGTTTCTTGATGGTCTTCATCATCAATGCTGACGATGGGCTGTTTTTTACGAAGTGGTACGCCATCAAACAAGTCGGTCAGCGTGATGTCTAATTCTTTGCTGGCGACTTTTTCAATTTTAATCAGCTCATCATACAGTTCATCAAACCATGGGTCATTATCGGCTGACACCAGCTGCTCCAATTCATCTCGAATGGGCAAAGGATAAGGGAGCTTTTTGTAAAATTGCCATAAATTAACGGTTTTTAGGTCAGTTTTGAGGGTGTATTGCCCATCTTTGGTGGGGATGAGTAGATTATTGGTTAATAATTGACCTAGATAGATATTCCATTTTGGTAATTCCTTGCGACCCAACATACCACGCAGTTCATTTTCACTGACACTTTCGCCTTGTTGATATTTTTTGTATGCCAAATTTAGCATATCAAGCAGGCTAAGCAATGGGTGACGAACGGGTGTCTCTTTGGTATCAAAAATGGTCAAGGTGTAGCTGATTTGCACCCCCAATAAAATCAAATTCCACGACAAATAAATCCACAATAAAAAAATCGGCAAAGCGGCAAAAGCACCATAAATCGCCTCATAACTGGTAAAGTTGCTCATCACCGTGCCAAAAATTTGTTTGAGTGTTTCAAACAAAATGGCGATGACCAAACCTGCAATGGCAGCGTTTTTGATGGGTACTTGTGCTTTTGGGATAAACCAATACATGCCAATAAAGCCTGCCACCATCAGGGCAAAAGACACCAAATACGCCCAAACACCCCAATCAATGCCGTAGCCTGCAAATTTTTGGTTCAAAAAACTTAGGCTTTGAATGGCACTAGATGCACCAAAAATCACACCAAGCACAATCGGGCCAAGCGTAATCATGACCCAGTAACGAATCAGGCTTGCCATACCGCCAGAACGCTCTTGCACTCGCCAAATATGGTTGAATGTATGTTCGATGGTGTTGAGTGTCAAAATGGCCGTAACAAACAGCCCCAGTACGCCCACAATGCCAAGATTGCTTGATTTTTCGGCGAAGGTTTGGATATATTGACTGATTTGTACGCCAGATGATGGCATGACATTATCATAGATGATGTTTTGGACTTGTTCTCGCACGCCTTGTAGGGCTGGAATGCTGGAAAACACCACCAGCACAACCGTCAAAACAGGTACGATGGACAGTAGCGTGGTATAAGTCAGGCTGGCGGCTTTTTGCTGGCATTCATCTTGGGTAAAATGACGAAACAGCAGGCGTAAATACATGAACCAGCCATGATGAGCAAAAGGAAGTTTGTTTAATAAATGAGTCATGGTAATAAAAAATCAATCAAGTTGTTTGTTTAATCTGTATAGTGTATCAAAAAATGCACCAACATTTTGGGATTTTATGTGAGTAATTGTGTATCACGATGAGTTGTGTGATGCGATTTTTATGCCAAAACTTGCTATAATATGGGCAAACATCACATCAATAAGAGGTCAATGATGTCAGAGTATATCTTGGTATTGTATGATTCGGCACACGGCACAACCAAAGAGCTGGCGTATCTGATTGCACAGGGCGTGACGGACGCTGGGGTTGGGGTGCGTATTCGCTGCGTACCAAAAGTTTCTGCCGTTTGCGAGCAGGTGGCAGATGTCATTCCTGACGCTGGCGATTTGTATTGCACGGCTGATGATTTGCATGATTGCATCGGTCTGGCGTTGGGCAGCCCTGTGTATTTTGGGAATATGTCGGCAAATATGAAGTATTTTTGGGATAATACGGTGTCGGTTTGGCTGTCTGGCGGTTTGCAGGGCAAGCCTGCGTGTGTGTTTGGCAGTTCGGGCAGTTTGCACGGCGGTCAAGAAAGCACTCTTTTGACGATGATGATGCCATTATTGCATCACGGCATGATGGTGATGGGTTTACCATATAAGCACCCTGAGTTATCACACACCACTCGTGGCGGTACGCCTTATGGGGCAACAGGTGTGTCGGGGTCTCGTCATGATTTGACACTCAGCCAAGACGAAAAAATCTTGGCAATGGCACAAGGCAGTAGATTGGCACAGACTGCTTTACAGCTCATCAAGTAATGGAAATGGTATGAAAGCAACCGATAAACAACCCAAGCCCGTTGCACCAATTCAGCAAAAATTGCGTTTGAGTTGGGGGCTGTGGCTGGTGATGGGGGTGGTGGTGCACCCTGTGATATTGACGATGATGACATCATCAGACTGGTTGAAATTTTTTAGTGTGCAATTGCTGGCATATTTACCTGCGTTGATTGGCAGTATCTGGATTTGGCACGGTAAAAAGCCTTATGCGTTGATTGTGCTTAGTTTTGTGACGCTGATTTATTTAGGTGTGGCAGGTGTGCAATTATTGATGGGTGTGTATCAGCAGCTGCCAACTGTCTTGCTGTTCTATGGCATCATTCAAACTGTGCTACTGGTATTGATTAACGGACTGCTGTTTGTGCTACTAAAACGATTGCCTGCCATGCACAAAAATGGCACAACCACCTAATGTACTTGTGCCATCGATTTACTTATCCAATCATTGATTAACTCTGCTTAGCTCCATCGAGATGACCTTGCCATCAGCGATTTGACTGACCTTGACGGGCAGATAGTTTAGCTGTGGTGCTAGCCAAAAGCTGGTTGCACGGTCGGTGTCGTGATGAATGCGGTCAATGCGAATCACTTCATAAGTGCCAGCAGGGACAGTGATTTTGCTGTTGCCTGCTTTTTTGAATTTGGTGACTTCAATCTCATTCTTTTTGACCAGATGGTAGCTGCCACTAAACTTGCCATTGATGAGTTCTTGGCGAATTTGAGCCTCCATGCTAAGGTCATCATAGGCTTGACGGCTCATATTGAGCGTCTTGCTTTTGCCTTTATAGGTACTGACCACAGTTTTTGCCGCATTATTAAATTTAATGCTGTGTGTATTACCAATGCCTAAGATTTTTGCTGACATTTGTGCATTATTTGGGACGATTTGGTTGTTAGATAGGCTAAAATTGGCCTCTTGGCTTAGGTTGGCAACTTTGGCGGCAGAGCCTGATACTCTGTATTTGTAGCTATTGCCTGACTTGGTTAGGGTGCGAGTGGCACTGCCTTTAAAGCCGTCAGCACTGACATTATAAGTGGCAGAAAACGCTGGTAAATCAGCTGCCAAGCTGGCAACTGGCAACATAACAAGAGTGCTTAATGCTAGGATTGTTTTAGTCATTTTCATTATAAAACTCCATCATCTGATAGAAATCTGTGTTTGTGTGCTTATAATGGACAATTTTTGTTACAATTTCAAGTAAATAATCGCTTTTGTTTGTAGTGCTTGTGTCAAATTTTCCCAAGATTGCGTAACAATTTGGTTTATTTGCTAAGATTTGGATATTTTTGTGGCGGTCTGGGTAAATTGACGGACAATCTGGCATCAATCAAGAAAAAATTTATGGCTATTTGTAAAAAATTGCTTGAAAAATTGCACCACAAACACCATCTGTAAGCCAAGATTTTGAGCAAATCATTTGCTTAATGAAAAAATAATTGTCAAAGTTAAGGAGTTTTTATGAAAATTCGTCCATTGCACGACCGCATCGTGGTTCGCCGCACCGAAGAAGAGCAAAAAACCGCTGGCGGTATCCTATTGCCAGGTTCTGCCCAAGAAAAGCCACAACAAGGCACCATCATCGCTGCTGGTAATGGTCAAATCACCGACAATGGTGTGCGTCCCTTAGATGTCAAAGTTGGCGATGTGGTGCTGTTTAGCCAATACGCTGGTCAAACGGTCAAAGTTGATGGCGAAGAATTGCTCATCATGAAAGAAAGCGATGTGCTTGGCGTGCTAGAAGCATAATTGATTAAAAAATTACAATCGTTCGGAGAAAAAACATGGCAAAAGATGTAAGTTTTGGTACAAATGCCCGTGAAAAGATGATTGATGGCGTGAATATCCTAGCCAACGCCGTCAAAGTTACCTTAGGCCCAAAAGGTCGCAATGTTGTGATTGACAAATCATTTGGTGCACCAACCATCACCAAAGATGGCGTGTCTGTCGCCAAAGAAATCGAGCTAGAAGATAAATTTGAAAACATGGGTGCACAGCTTGTGCGTGAAGTCGCCTCTAAGACCAATGATGTGGCAGGCGATGGTACGACCACTGCGACTGTTCTTGCTCAGGCTATTTTGGTTGAAGGTATGAAAACCGTTGCTGCTGGCATGAACCCAATGGACTTAAAGCGTGGTATCGATAAAGCGGTGCGTGCTGCTGTTGAAGAAATCAAAGCATTAGCAACACCTGCCAATGACCATAAAGCCATTGCCCAAGTTGGCTCTATCTCTGCCAACTCAGACACTAAGATTGGCGAGCTGATTAGTCAAGCGATGGAAAAAGTTGGCAAGCAAGGCGTCATCACTGTTGAAGAGGGTTCAGGTTTTGAGGACGCTCTTGAAGTGGTTGAGGGTATGCAGTTTGACCGTGGCTACATCAGCCCATATTTTGCCAACAAGCAAGATACCTTGACTTGTGAATTTGACAATCCATTGATTTTGCTTGTGGACAAAAAAATCGGCAATATCCGTGAAATCGTGCCTTTGCTTGAAAAAGTCATGCAAACCAGCCGTCCACTTCTTATCATCGCCGAAGATGTAGAAAACGAAGCGTTGGCAACTTTGGTGGTCAATAACTTGCGTGGCGGTCTAAAAACCTGTGCAGTCAAAGCACCTGGTTTTGGCGACCGTCGTAAAGCCATGCTACAAGACATCGCTATCTTGACAGGCGGTGTGGTCATTTCAGAAGAAGTTGGTCTAAGCCTTGAAACTGCTGAAATTGCTCATCTAGGTACTGCCAAGAAAGTGACCATTGGCAAAGAAAATACCGTGATTGTGGACGGTGCTGGCGACAAAACCGCCATCAGCGAGCGTGTGGAAGCGATTCGCCGTCAAGTCGAAGAATCAACCAGCGACTACGACAAAGAAAAACTACAAGAACGCATTGCCAAATTGTCTGGCGGTGTGGCGGTCATCAAAGTTGGTGCAGCAACCGAAACAGAAATGAAAGAGAAGAAAGACCGTGTGGACGATGCCCTGCATGCCACTCGTGCTGCTGTTGAAGAGGGTGTTGTGCCTGGTGGTGGTGTGGCGTTGGTGCGTGCTTTGGCGGCACTTAGCGAGCTAAAAGGCGACAATGATGACCAAAATGCTGGCATCAATATTCTTCGCCGTGCGATGGAAGCACCACTTCGCCAAATCGTTACCAATGCTGGCGAAGAAGCCTCTGTCATCATCAATGCGGTTAAAAATGGCTCTGGCAACTATGGCTATAACGCTGCTACTGGCGAATATGGCGATATGCTTGAAATGGGTATCCTTGACCCAGCCAAAGTGACTCGCTCAGCACTAGAACACGCTGCCAGCGTGGCAGGTCTAATGCTGACTACCGAAGTGATGATTACCGACAAGCCAACCGCTGATAACGGTGCTGCTGCTATGGCAGGCATGGGCGGTATGGGTGGCATGGGCGGTATGATGTAATCTGCTTTTGCTACATTGACAATAAACCCCAAGAGTGCTATCTTGGGGTTTATTTATTGTAAAAAACTTATCTTTCATCATGTGATTGCTACATGGATTGCAATGAATCATCAATGCACAACACTGCACAAAATACAACCAAATTCCATGTTGTCATGAGAGTCAGTCTCGATGATGTACTCATCGCCATGATGGTAATCATGGGCGGTTTTTAATTTTTGGTTATATGCACCAAGGGTGTTCATGCCTAATTTTTGTGAAATAATTATCAACAAAAAACTGTTTTTTGGTCGAGTTGCCAAGTCATCATGTGCAATCTTGTGATGTTAATGATGATGAATAAAAAATTACCAAAACTACTTTACCGTCAAACAAGGAGATGATGAATGAAGGTGGTCGGACTTGATCATTTGGTATTGACCGTGTCGGATATTGAGCAAAGCGTGGCGTTTTACACTCAGATTTTGGGTATGACGCACATGATTTTTGGTCATCATCGTCATGCTTTGGGATTTGGTCAGCAAAAAATCAACCTACATCATCAAGACAATCCTGTGTTGCCCAATGCCAAGCATGCCACCACAGGCAGTGCTGATTTGTGCTTATTGGTTGATGGTGGTTTAAAGGCATGGCTTGAATTTTTACATCAAAGACAGATACCCATCATTGATGGCATTGTGACACGCACAGGGGCGGTTGGTACAATTCAATCCATCTATATCCAAGACCCTGATGGTAATTTGATTGAGCTAAGCCAATATCAGACAAATGATGGGCATTAAATTGCTGGTGTGTCGCTTGATGAGCGTCATGTTGGGCGTGATTTTTTGTTGGCTCTGGGGTGTGTGCCATCATAAACTTGTGATAGCGTACCAAAATCCACTTGGGTATAAATCTGCGTGGTACTGATGTTAGTATGCCCAAGCATGTCTTGAACAGCACGCAAATCACCGCTGGCGGTCAGCAAATGAGAGGCAAAACAATGTCGCAGCAGATGTGGGTGCAAGGACAGTTCTATGCCTGCTCGTGTTGCACAGGCGGTCAGTCTTAGTTGTACTGCACGCACCGATAATCTGGTTCCAAATCGTTCGCTGATGAATAGGGCATTGCTGTTTTGTTCTTGCCACAAATCTCGATGGGGTAGGTAGTGCTTGATGGCAATCAAAGCCTTGGAACCAACAGGCACTTGGCGGACTTTATTGCCTTTACCCAGCACTCGTACGATTTTCTCATCAAAATTGATGTCGCCCATGTTCAGCCCAACCAATTCTGAGACCCGCAATCCACTACTGTACATCAATTCAAACATTGCCTTATCTCGCACCCACAGTCGTGCAGCCATTGGCTCTGATGGCATTGGTTGGTCTAGTAGGCGAGCGATGAGCGATTCATCAGCGACTTTGGGTAGATTTCTGGGTTGGGTTTTTAGCTTATAGCCTGTGGTGGGATTGTAAGCCAAGTAATGTTGCTCAGTCAGATATTGGCAAAATTTACGAATGCCTGCCAATTCTTGTTTGATACTACTGACTTGCAAGCCGTCTTCTTCTAGGCGAGTGCCAAAATATTGTTCAATGTCCAAGCGAGTGGCGTGCAGTAGGTTTTTTTGTTGATTTTCTAAAAAATTCAGCAAGCGAATGATGCTTTGATGATAAGCATTGATGGTATGAGTGGAGAAATTTTGTTGGGATAAGATTTTTAGCCAAGCAGTCAGATAACCCCAAGCCGCATCATCGGGTCTTGGGGTTTTTGGGTTGAGAATGGCGGATAATCTCACGGCTAAAAGGTGTTGTCAGCGTCTGGGTTGAGCTTGATACCAGCCGATGCCGCCAGTCCATCTGGGCTAAATACACCCTCAAAGACAAAGGCAGTTGGACCTGTCATCATCAAAGAGTAGCCCTCTTGCCAGCGAATCGCCAGACTACCTCCATATAGCTGAGCTCGAATGTCCACACCTTCATCTAGCCAGCCCTCTCGAATCCCTGTGGCAACTGCCGCACATGCCCCTGTGCCACAGGCTTGGGTCTCGCCAACACCTCGTTCAAAGACACGCAAGCGAATGTGGCGTTGATTGACAACCTGCATAAAGCCGACATTGACTCGCTCAGGAAATGCTTCGTGCGACTCAATTAACGCTCCTAATCGTTCAACATCAGCGGTCAAAACATCGTCCACTTTGATGACGGCGTGTGGATTGCCCATGTTGGCAACATACAGCTCAACAGGTTCGCCATCAACATCCAGCCGATAAGCATTACCAATGCGAGTGATGGCTTTTGGGGTAAAAGGAATTTCAACAGGCTCAAACTTGGGCTTGCCCATATCGACCTGCACCCAGCCGTAACGGTCGGTGTTCAGAGTGATGATGCCGCTGGCGGTCTCGACTCTTAGTCGCTGTTTAAAAGACAGCTTGCGTGCTTGAACGAATGAGGCAAAGCATCTAGCACCATTACCACATTGTGACACTTCGCTGCCATCAGCATTAAAAATACGGTATTTAAAATCCACATCGGGACGGGTGGGTGGTTCAACAATCAGTAGTTGGTCAAAACCCACACCAATACGGCGATCGGCAAGCAGTCTAACCAGTTCTGGGGTTAGAACCATTCTTTGGGTAACCAAGTCAATGACCATAAAATCATTGCCCAGTCCGTGCATTTTGGTAAATTCAATCAGCATAATTGTGTCCTTCATTTTTATAATATTGCCTGCTATCTTACCATGTTGTCATGGGCTTGGCTAGGTGTTTTTATGCCAAATGATGGATTTTCGAGGCGATTTATTTTGTCCAAAAGTCAGGCGGTTTGCCAAATTTGTTGCCTTGTTTTGATGATGGTTTATGATGGGATTGCAGATACTGAGTGTGGCTTGGTTTGTATGATAAAAAAACCGCTCAACATGGAGCGGTTTTGAGATTGGAGGCATTAGGCAAATTCGCCTTTCCATAAGTCATCTAGTGTCTCACGCTGGCGAATCAGACGATGTTTTCCATCATCAACCATCACCTCAGCAGGGCGTGGGCGACTGTTGTAGTTGCTTGCCATCGTAAAGCCGTATGCCCCAGCCCCTGTGATGGCAAGTGTGTCGCCAACCTTGATATCAAGCAGGCGATTTTTGCCCAGCACATCACTAGATTCACAGACTGAGCCGACAATATCCCAAACCTTTGGATTGTCTTGATGTTCATTGTTGGCTGGAATGATTGCCATGACCGCTTCATATAGAGCGGGACGAATCAATTCGCTCATCGAGGCATCAACAACAGCGAAATTTTTAAATTCGGTGGGTTTTAACACATCAACACGAGTCAAAAGCACACCAGAATTGGCAACCAAACTGCGACCTGGTTCAAGATATAATGTCAAACCCAAAGCCTGCAAGCGTGGCAATAGCGTCTGGGCGTATTCTGCGATACTGGCAGGATTTTCATCGATGTATCGCACGCCAAGACCGCCACCTAGGTCAATGTGTTCTAGCGTGATGCCATGGGCTTTTAGGGCGTCAATCAGTTCGATAATTTTATCCAAAGCATCTGAAAAGCCCTGCGTGTCGAGCAGTTGTGAGCCGATATGGCAGTCAATGCCTTTGATGTGCAGATTTGGCAATGAGCTGGCGTGTAGATAGCTTGCTACGGCTTGCTCGTGACTGATGCCAAACTTGTTATCTTTCATGCCTGTTGAAATATAAGGGTGAGTTTTGGCATCGACATCAGGATTGATGCGTAGTGAGATACGAGCGGTTTTGCCAAGCTCTTGGGCAACTTGGTTGATTAAATCCAACTCGCTAATCGCTTCAACATTAAAGCAATCAATGTCAGCCTCCAAAGCAAAAGCAATATCTTCCTTGGTTTTGCCCACGCCTGAATAAACCACTTTTTTGCCGTCTGTCACCTGCAATACACGAGCCAATTCACCTTTGGAAACGATATCAAAACCAGCCCCTGCCTGTGCCAGAGTTTTTAGAACAGCAAGATTTGAGTTGGTCTTGACCGCATAACAGATACGATGGTTGATATTGGCAAAACCATGACAGTACTCAGCATATTTGTCTAGCAAAGCACGCTTAGAATAGACATATAAAGGCGTGCCATAGGTTTGGCATAGTTCATCAGCAGGCACGCCATCGATGGTTAGGTGGTGGTTTTGATAATCAATATAAGGCAATGCTTGGGTCAGAACATCAGCGTCAATCAATAAGGCGTCATCAATCATGCGGCTGGCAGGACTAAAAGTCATGACAAAATTTCCTTAATTTTTTATTGTTGAGAAATGTTGGTGGATTGGTTAGGTAGGTATAACGCTCCCTTTTGACCACAGGCTGTCAGGCACAATAGGGCGATGAGTGCTATTGGTAATAATTTCATACAATACCATCAAATTTTATTAAAAACACCGTGTATTGTAGCATAATGACAATTATTCGGTCAAAAATTGTTTTGGCAAAATGAGGCAAAACATTGTAAAATAGACGGTATATCGTTTGATAATCACGGGCGTTTGGTGGCATGATTTTAAAAATTCATCATTCTTAAAGCAACCACTTCGCCAACACAAATCCCCATTGGAGCTTTTATGAGTCTAATCAATCCAACCCTAGTCCTAAACTGTGGTTCATCATCAATCAAATATGCCCTAATCAGCGAAGATGGCGAAAGCCGCATTGAAGGTCTTGCCGAAGCCTTAGGCAACACCGATGCTCGCATCAAGCATAAAAACCTAGATGGTTCAAAAATTGAAATCAATATCCCCAATTCAGGTGCTCATACCGAAGCCCTACAAATCATCTTGGGCGAGCTAATCAGCGAGTATAAGCCTGTGGCGGTTGGTCATCGTGTGGTGCATGGTGGCGATAAATTCAAATCAGCGACTGTCATTACTGACGAAGTCTTGGCAACCATCGAAGAGCTGGCAAGTCTTGCACCGCTACACAACCCAGCCAATGCTGCTGGTATCCGTGCGATTAACGCAATTTATCCAGATTTGCCACAGGTGGCGATTTTTGACACCGCATTCCATCAAAGTATGCCAGCTCACGCCTATCGTTACGCCATTCCAAAAGAGCTTTATACAGAGCATCAAATCCGCCGTTACGGCTTCCACGGCTCATCACACGCTTATGTCTCTAATCGTGCCAGCACCTTGACCGATAAGCCAGCACCGCACGGCTGGGTAGTGGCTCACTTGGGTAATGGTTGCTCAGCGACCGCTGTGTATGAGGGCAAAAGTCTAGACACCAGTATGGGCATTACCCCGCTAGAAGGCTTGATGATGGGTACTCGCAGTGGCGACTTAGACCCAAGCATGCACATTCATCTACATCGTACGCTAGGTCTTAGCATTGAAGAGATTGATACCTTGCTGAACAAAAAAAGCGGTCTGCTTGGTGTCTCTGGCATCTCAAATGATATGCGTAACCTAGAAACTGCCGCCAAAGAAGGCAATGCTGATGCGATTTTGGCACTAGAAATGTTTGCTTATCGTACTGCCAAGTACATCTTGGGCTTGACCGCTGCTCTACCAACTTTCACAGGCATTGCCTTTACAGGCGGTGTGGGTGAAAATGGTGCAGATATGCGTGCATCTATCGTCTCTCATCTAAAACATTTGGGTGCTAAGATTGATGCAGACAAGAACCAAGCCTTGTTCCGTGGTGCAGAAGGCAGCTTCCATACTGCTGATTCTAGCATTGAGCTATGGGTAATCCCAACCGATGAAGAATTCCAAATCGCCTTTGAAACCAAAGCTGTTTTGGGTCTGTAAGTAAAAAAATGCACTGTGTCAAACGGTGCATTTTTTGCCTATTTTTTAAAAAAATTGACCATTTGGGCAAGTCATCAACATGATATTTGATGATAAAAAAATGCTTTTTTGAGGCATGAATACATTCAAGATGTCTTGTCCAAAAACAAATTTAAAAAACACAAATAACACCAGCCCTATATTTAATGAAGCGGCGTGCCATGAGTTGGTTTGTCATGGCAGGGCGTTTGGGCTAAATCACACCATTGGCGATGTGTTTTGGGCGTGAGATTTTTGACCCAAATAGGAACTTTTTTGCAACATGGTGCAAAATAGCATGACCATCTAAGCGGTCAATACTCAAAAGACATCACCAAAACAAGTTTTAGTTAAGGAAAAATTATGACAACCATTCTACTTGTCCCAACCCAAGCATTTGATTTTGATGCTTTTATTGCTGGTACTGGTAAAGCGGTATTTAGTCCGTTTGCAGTGTTTGGCAAAGACAGTTTTGAGACCGCTCTTGCCAAAAATAATTTGGACGATTTGTTGGAGCTGGTTTATGCCAAAGCGGGCGAAAGCAGTGATGAGATTACGCTGGTTGCAGGGGTAAGTCAGCAATATCCTTATGCCAGCCGTGTCAATCGTGAGCTTGCCTTAGCACTTGATGCTGATGTGATTTTGGTGGGCGATGATGAAGCCTTAATCAACATCAGCAAGGCGGATTTTGGCGAACGAGTCATCGGTCAGGCAACCACCACAGATGGCATTGATGCGTTCATCAAACCAAGCAGCCGCAAGCCAAATCTATCGCCATCAGCATTTCGCCATGCCTTGACCCAAAAGGCAATCAGTGCCAAAAAACGCATCGTCTTGCCAGAGGGTGCTGAGCCACGCACCGTTGAGGCTGCCATCATTTGCCAAACTCGTGGTATCGCTCAATGCGTACTGCTTGCCAAGCCAGAAGAAGTGCAGCAAGTAGCCAGCGAAAAAGGCTTACAAATCCCAGCAGGCCTTGAAATTATCGACCCACAAAGCATTGCCGAACAGTATGTTGCTCCGATGGTAGAACGCCGTAAAGGCAAGCTGGACGAGCAAGGTGCCAAAGAACAGCTGACAGATACGGTGGTGCTTGGCACGATGATGCTTCAAATGGGCGATGTGGACGGTCTGGTATCAGGAGCGGTACATACGACTGCCAACACTATTCGTCCAGCATTTCAGTTGATTAAGACCGCACCGCAGTACAGTCTTGTGTCTAGCTGCTTCTTCATGCTATTGCCTGAGTCGGTGGTGGTGTATGCTGACTGTGCAGTCAATCCAAATCCAACTGCCGAAGAACTGGCTGAGATTGCCATTCAAACTGCCGAGTCTGCCAAAGCCTTTGGTATTGACCCGAAAGTGGCGATGATTAGCTACTCAACTGGCACTTCTGGTGCTGGTGCTGATGTGGATTTGGTTGCCAATGCCACTCAGATTGTCAAAGAAAGACAGCCACAGCTTGCCGTTGAGGGTCCATTGCAGTATGACGCTGCTGTCGTGCCTTCGGTTGCTCAATCAAAAGCACCTAATTCGCCTGTGGCAGGACAAGCTAATGTCTTTATTTTCCCAAGCCTAAGCGTTGGTAATGCTTTATATAAAGCAGTACAAAGAAACGCCAATGTACTCAGCGTAGGTCCAATGCTACAAGGTCTAAACAAACCTGTTAATGACCTATCTCGTGGCTGCTTGGTTGATGATATTGTCTATACCATTGCCCTGACCGCAATCCAAGCCATCTAAGGCGATGAACAAAAAAACACCCCTGATTTGGGGTGTTTTTTTATTGGGGTGTGATGATGAGTGCAGTGACTAATGATGTCTTGCTTGTCATCAAGGGATTTAAATAAGTGCGACAAAACCATTCATGCTTGGCTTATCGATTGATGTTGGGATACAAACACTTGGCGTGATGGCAACTTGATGAATGGTCTGGCATCAAAAAAACCGCTTTACCTTGTGGGCGAAGCGGTTTTTTGATGGTGTTGGTTAGTTATGCAAATAGCCTTTACCATCATCAACGGCAAGTGTTGGGTGGGTGGCATTATTGATGCAAGTGCGAAGCAATAAATAACCCAAAATACCTGAAATCAAAGAGCCTAAAATAATGCCAAGTCGTGGATCAAACCCTTCTGGAATACCGCCAAAAGCAAGCCCTGAAATAAATAGACTCATGGTAAAGCCGATACCGCATAGCAATGAAACGCCATAAATTTGGCGGATATTCGTACCAGTTGGCAGCTTGGCAAGACCAAGTTTAAGACATAATAAAACTGCTGCCATCACGCCAATTTGTTTGCCGATGAATAAGCCTGCACCAATGCCTAGTGGCACGGGGTGTAGTAGCGTGTCTATGCTTGTGCCAGCCAGCGAAATGCCAGCATTGGCAAAGGCAAACAAAGGCAAAATCCCAAATGCAACCGTACCGTGCAAATCGTGTTCTAGCTCTTCAAGTGGCGAATGCTCAGGGTCTTGTTTGTTTTTTAGGGGAATGAAAAATGCCAGCAATACCCCTGCCAAAGTGGCATGCACGCCTGATTTTAGCAATGCTGCCCACATGACAAGACCAATCAGAATGTAAGCCGTGATACGCACCACATTCAGGCGATTAAGCAGATACAAGATAGGCAGACACACCCCAGCGATGGCAAGAGCGGTCAAGGATAAATCATGAGTATAAAATAAGGCAATGATGATGATTGCACCCAAGTCATCAAAGATGGCGATTGACACCAAAAATACTTTGAGGGCATTAGGTACTTTATTGCCAAGTAGGCTTAGCACACCCAATGCAAAAGCAATGTCTGTTGCCGCAGGAATTGCCCAGCCAGCCAGATTGGCTGAATTATCCCAGTTAAAGGCGGCATAAATCAACGCAGGGGCAATCATGCCACCCACCGCTGCTAGGGCTGGCATTAGGATTTGTTTGATGTCGGACAGCTCGCCAATCAGTGCTTCTCGTTTGAGTTCAAGACCCACCAAAAAGAAAAAAATCGCCATCAAGCCATCGTTAATCCAATGATGGGCATCTTTGGCAATCTCAAAATGACCAATTTGCACCACCACAGGGGCATGAATAAAAGCGTGGTATAAGTCGTGTAATGGCGAATTGGCGACAAGCATCGCCAGTATGGCTGCTAATGCCAAGATGATGCCGCCAGCCGCTTCTAGCTCAAAAAACCTTTTCAAGGAAGCAAACATAAATTCTCCTGCCTAGACAACCATGGCATGGTTGTGCGTGGGTATCATTGGATTATCTGTTTATAGTGATATATTTTATGAATTTTTCCAATATATCAAAATTTCGCCAGTGAATAAAGTAATTTTGTGTGTTTTTGTGTGTTTTTTATGCCATTTTAGACATAAAAATCGCCAAAAATTCATCATTTTTGCTAAAATTTCCTTTTGTTGGTTTGCGAGTGTGTATGATGTTGAGCATTGAATTATTGTTCATATTATTTATGGTGGCGATATTGGCAGGTTTTGTTGATGCGATGGCGGGCGGTGGTGGTCTTTTGACCTTGCCAGCCCTGCTTTTGACAGGTCTAAACCCTGTGGCGGTGCTTGCCACCAATAAACTGCAAGCCTGTGCAGGGTCGCTTTCGGCAAGTCTTGCCATGATAAAAAAGGGCATTGCCAAACCCAAAATCATCAAAACCGCTCTAATCCTTGCCTTTGTTGGTTCTGCGGTGGGGACGATTTTGGTGCAGCTTTCGCCACCAGATTTTTTAAAAACTGCCATTACCTTTATTGTGGGGGCGATGGGGCTTTATACCTTATTTAGCCCTAATTTGGGCAATTATCAACAACCACCCAAACTGTCGCACAAGGCGTGGCAAAATGGCGTTGTGCCTGCCATTGGCTTTTATGATGGGTATTTTGGACCAGGGACGGGGACATTTTTTTCGCTCTCTGGTGTGGTTGGGCGTGGGCAAGATTTGGTTACAGCCACAGGCAATGCCAAACTTTTAAATTTTGCCACCAACATTGCCTCGCTTATCTTTTTTATCATTGGCGGTCAGGTGGTGTGGACGGTGGGCTTTGTGATGATGGCAGGGCAAATCATCGGTGCGTATCTTGGCTCAAACATGGTCGTCAAAGGCGGTGCGAAATTTATCCGCCCTGTGATTGTACTCATGTGCTTTTTGATGGTGCTAAGATATGTGTTTGGGTAATTTTTTTTGGGTGGTTTACTCATGTTATCAAAAAATAAACAACCTTGATGAAGTTCATCTTGACTTGTGGTGATTTGGTTTTGTTTATAAATAAAATGGTGATGGCGTGTTGTTTGATTGGCTGTGGATAGTGGCGATATGGATTGATGTGCTGATGATTTGATGTTATCATCATGTTGATGAGGTGGTATCATTTAACCGCTGGTTTTTTAATAATGCCAATGTTGGAGTTGGCTGTCGATTTGGAGATAATATCATGGATTCATCAATTGCTACCATTACCGCTTGGACGCTAGTCGAAGAATGCCCCATTCCAGAAGATGTACAGGCTTTATTGGTTGATGGCGAGTATGCGGTAGCAGCGTATCGCACCTTTCGAGATAGTGCCATTTTTACCAATAAGCGTCTGATTATACGAGATGCACAAGGTCTGACAGGCAAGAAGATTGAGACTTATTCTTTGCCGTATGCCAATATCAATATGTGGTCAAGTGAAAATGCTGGTGGATTTTTTGATGTGAATGCAGAGCTTGAATTATGGACAAGGGCAGGACACATCAAAATCAATTTGGATAAAAAAATCGACATCAGAAAACTTGACCGTTTGATTGCAGAATGTGTACTTAAATAAGTCGCCCAGCCAATGCTAAATAAAAGCACCAATATCATGGTGCTTTTATTTTTTTTAAGCATTATGATAAAGAATATGTTAGAGTATTTTCACGCAGTTTCCCAAATAGCAAATACTGCCAATTTATGCTAAAATAGCCCATTTTTAATTGATTTTTAAGCCAATGACCCATTCCAAAAATATCCTACTTGCCCTAACTGGCGGTATTGCTTGTTATAAATCCGCCATTTTGGCACGCCTGTTAATCAAGGCAGGGCATAGCGTGCGAGTGATGATGACGGACGGGGCGTGCCAGTTTATCACGCCTTTGACCTTGCAAGCCTTGACAGGCAACGAAGTGCATACCAAACTGCTTGATGAAAGTGCCGAAAGGGGAATGGGGCATATCGAGCTTGCTAAGTGGGCGGATTTGGTTGTCATTGCCCCAGCTTCTGCCAACACCATTGGTAAATTGGCAAATGGTTTGGCGGATAACCTTGTAACCACCGTCATTGTCGCCACCACCGCTCCTGTGTGGGTCTATCCTGCGATGAATCAGGCAATGTGGGGCAATGCCATTTTACAGGATAATCTAAAAAAACTTGCCCAATTTGGCTTTAAAGTTGCAAACCCTGACAGCGGTGAACAAGCGTGCGGTGATGTTGGTATGGGGAGGCTACCAGAGCCTGAGGCGATTTGTGAGCAGATTTTGAGCTTTTTTGACCGCCAAGATGCCGCCCAAACTTTGGCAGGCAAAACGGTCGTCATCACCGCAGGGGCAACCCTTGAACCCATTGACCCTGTTCGCTACCTATCCAACCACTCCACAGGCAAAATGGGCTATGCCTTGGCGAGGGCGTGTGTGAGTGCAGGGGCAAAGGTTATCATCATCGCAGGCGAAAAGGTGAGCTTGCCCACGCCACTTGGAGCAGAAAAATGCACGATTGGCACGGCGGATGAGATGCTTACGGCGTGTTTACAGGTTTGTGAAAAGGCGGATATTTTTATTGCCACGGCTGCTGTGGCGGATTTTAGAGTGGCAAATGTTGCCAGCCAAAAACTTAAAAAAACGGCTGATAATGACGGCTTAACCTTAGAGCTTGTCAAAAACCCTGATGTCTTGGCAACGATTGCCCAAACTTATCCGCACCTTTTGACGGTGGGTTTTGCTGCTGAAACACAGGACATTGAAAATTATGCCAAAGGCAAACTTGTTGCCAAAAATTTGGATATGATTGCGGTCAATGATGTCTCGGATAAAAGTATTGGCTTTGGAAGTGATGACAATGCGATGAGCGTGTTTTTTGCCGATAAATACGGGCTGGATAAAGTGGACTTGGCAAAAATGAGTAAGGATAACATTGCCAAGGGGTTGGTGGGATGTATGTCACGGCTACTCGATGGCAATTAAGCCATCTGGTCGTGAGTGTGATTATTTGTTTGTACCATAGATACCCCAAGTGCTTTACCTGATTGGGCATGGTCGGAACATGAGCGAATGATGTGATAAATCGTTCAATGATGGTTGGATAGTTTTTTATTTTCAGTGATTTTGGATAAGAACAATGACAGATTATCGTAGTTTTAAGACGCCAAGTGATAGAGCTTGGCAGGCAACCTATACCAATAAAGGCTTGGACATTGATTTGGTCATGCCTGATGATGTGAATTCTTTATTGGATTTTTTTGATAAAAATTTCGCCACCAATCGTGGGCAGATTGCGACCACTTTTATGGGCGTGCATCTAAGCTATGATGAGCTTGACCGCATCAGTTTACGCATTGCAGCTTATCTACAATCATTGGGTTTGGTGCAAGGCGATAAAGTGGCGGTGATGATGCCAAATACGCCACAATATTTGGCAACAATGATGGGGATTGTGCGTGCAGGCTTGGTGCTGGTGAATATTAACCCATTGTACACCGCTCATGAGCTTGAACATCAGCTGATTGATAGTGAGGCAAAAGCATTATTCATCATCGAAAATTTTGCCCATACTTTTGAGCAGGTTGGCAATAAGGGGCTGGTGCGTCATGTCATCACGACAGCGATTGGCGATATGATGGGTATCAAGGGCTTGGCGGTCAATGCGGTGGTCAAATACATCAAAAAGATGATTCCTGCCTATCATCTGGATAATGCCATCAGCTTTAAATCCATCTTAAAATTCAATCCCAAGAATTATCAAAAGCCAGCCGTTTCCTTAGATGATGTTGTGATTTTGCAATACACAGGCGGCACAACAGGTGTGGCAAAAGGGGCGATGCTCACGCATGGCAATTTGATTGCCAATGTCGAGCAGTGCATGACCTATGTAAAAACAGGATTTGCCAAGCCTTATCAGCATGGCGAATATATGGCAGTGGCGTTGCCGCTGTATCATATTTTTTGCTTTATGGTTAGTTTGCTTGGTATGAAAATGGGATTTAGTTTGTTGCTAATCCCCAATGCCAGAGATTTTGATGATTTGACCAAGCAGTTTGCCAAGTATCGCCCGCAGTTTTTTTCGGGCGTGAATACTTTATTTAATGCCTTGGCTCATCATAAAGGATTTGCTGGGATTGACCATAGCAATTTGGTCATTTCTTTGGGTGGGGGTATGTCGGTTCTGCCTAGTACCGCCGAAAAATGGGAGGCATTGACAGGCAACTATATCATCGAGGGCTACGGTTTGTCCGAAACTTCGCCTGTGCTGACTTTCAATCCTTTGGGGGCTTATACGGGCAAAATTGGCATTCCTTTTCCATCGACAGACATCATCTTGTTGGACGATGAGGGTCGTGAGGTGGCGATGGGCGAGGCTGGCGAGATTTGTGCCAAAGGGCCGCAAGTCATGAAAGGCTATTGGAAAAAACCAGATGAGACCGCCAAAGTGATGACCCAAGATGGCTATTTTCGCACGGGCGATATTGGTGTGATGGACGAGCAAGGCTATTTTAAGATTGTCGATAGAAAAAAAGACATGATTTTGGTGTCAGGCTTTAATGTTTATCCAAATGAAGTCGAAGAAGCCATCGCCGCTCACCCAAAAGTGCTAGAATGTGGCGTGATTGGTGTGCCTGATGGGCATAGTGGCGAGTCTGTAAAGATTTTTATTGTCAAAAAAGAAGATGATTTGAGCGTTGGCGAGATTAAGGCGTGGGCAAAAGAGCATTTGACAGGCTATAAACGCCCAAGACACATCGTGTTTGTCGATGAATTGCCCAAGTCAAATGTCGGCAAAATCCTGCGTAAAGAGTTAAGAAAGCTAGACTAACCAAAGCCCCAAGTTATTTGACTTGGGGTTTTGGTTAACAATCTGCATCTGTTTGACAGGCTTGATATGCCAAACGGATGCCCTTTAACAAAGATGGGTAGGCGTTGTCTCCATGGCTATGATCAGAATGAAAGGCAAATGATGTTTTGGACTGCCCTAATTTTTTGACCAAAAATTGATGGGTTAGGTAGGCATCACTATTTGGCAAATCGCTGGTGGGTGCATTAGGATTTTTATGTGGGGCATTTAATTCATGTTCGCCCAGTGTGATGAGTACATGGGCGATGTTGGGACTGGGCGTAAATAGAGCCTGATGAATCTGAATGCTTTTATCATTCCACCATATCGAAGGGCTGGCAATGACATAGCGATTAAAATCTTGGGAATGGCGATATAGGGCATATAATCCAAATAGACCACCGTAAGAGTGCCCAAATAGGGTGCGATGATTGGCATTGATGCCAAACTTCTGGTTTAAAATGGGGGTGAGTTCTTGGCTTATAAACTGATGAAATTTATCAGCACCACCAAAGCTAATTTGCTCCCCTTTTGGTTTGGGATAGTTAGCAGATGGCACAGTGTAGTCATGAGTGCGATTTTTGATGTCAAAATTTTTGGAAATGGGATAGCCTATGCCGACCACCATCAGAGATTTTGGTAAAGCTTGATTGGGTCTGCCATGCATCAGTTGAGCAATGGCAACACTTGTTGTAAAAAAAGCATTGCCATCAAGCACATAAACCACAGGATAACCATTGATGGGTTTATCACCAATGGTTGCCACTTGAATCAAATAGTCTTTGTCGGTATAAGTGGAATGTATGATTTGCTGCTGGCTGTTGGAGATGGTAACAGGTTGCCATGACTGCACATGACTACAACCTTGCATGATGCCCGTCAGCCCAAGCAATAAGACAATACGCTTAGAGACAATGGACTTAATTGGTGTGTTAATGCCAAACAAATAAAGTCTCCTAGAAGTCATATTTTAAACTGGCAAAGTAGGAACGACCCGCTTCATTGTAGGTTTGACCAATGGTATTATCACGCAATTTTTGCTTATCAAATAGATTGTTGACACCAAGACGACCGCTTAGATTGTCGTTAAATTGATAGCCAGTATTGACCGAAAAAATCCCATAACCTTTCATGTTCTGGTTGTGTAATAAGCCGTCTTTGCTGACATTTTCGATGTTGCTTTCGGCAAATTGGCGTGCTTTTTGGCGACCGTAATGGGTATAAGTGGCGTTAATATCCCATCGATCGTTTAAATCGTAACCAAGTGTTGTATTCCAAGTATAAGTTGGCACCAACGACAAAGGATTGCCCGTATGCTTGTCTTTAGATTTAATCATGTAGGTTAAGTTGTTATTTAGGCGTAGTCCATTGTTGACATAGCTGATACTGCCTTCCAATCCTTCAACAACAGCTTTAGGAATATTAATCCAGTCTAATACATTGTATTTGGTAGTGCCTTGACCATAAGGAGCTTCGATAACTTCACGAATGGTATCACTGGCGGCAATTTTGTCTTTATAATCGCTATGAAAATAGGTTAAGCTGGCATTAACGCCTTGATTGCGATATAAAAAACCAAGTTCGCTATTAACAGCGGTTTCAGGTTTTAGGTTGGCATTGCCTTGTAAAACACACCAGCCTGAAACCTGAGCTCTCCATGGACAACCTTGCCCACGAGTGCCAAGCATATAAGCGGGAGAGTTTTGATAAAGATTTGGAATTTTATAGGCTTTGGCAATACCTGCCTTGACCGTCCATCGTTCGTTGAGATGATGGGTTAGGTTAAAAGCAGGGCTTAGATTGGAGCCTGAATGATTATGGTGGTCATAACGCAAAGTGATGGCAAAATTGGTATTGTCTTTGATGTTGATGTTGTTTTCGGCATAAATGGAAGCAACTTTTGAAATCAATTTACTGCGGTCGCCTTGGTATAGGGTATTTGCATAAGTGGCATTGGGGTCTGTACCACTGCTGGTACCTTCTTCCATGTTGGCAAGTTCATGCAGTGTGTCTTTGACATATTCAGCACCTAAAGTCAATGTTTGCGGCAGAGCAAAAGATAGCGGTATGACAATCTCGCCATGAGCTCTCATGGTGTTTAGTTTGGTGTCCTCAAAGTGTGGCAAAGTATGGCTGATTACTCCCTCAGGACCGCCTGCCAAACCTTCATTTAGGCGGGTGTTTTTGGTTTGGTCATATTGCAGTATTACCTTGCTATCACCCCATGAATATTCGCCTTCATGAGTCAATGCATGGCTTGATTTTTTCATGATATTAGTTTCACTGCCAATCAGGCTGTTTAGATGGGCGTTACTGACAGATTGTGCACTTGTGGTGGTGGCACTTGAATCACGATTGGAATATTGAGTATCGCCTGTGTATTGATTGCCTTGACGACCATAGGTTGCATCAAAACGCAGATGATGGCTGGGATTGATTTGATAATTGAGTCGTAGCCCGACATCTTTATTTTCCACGCCTTCACGACCTGCTGCTCGGGTTAGATAACTTTGCCCATTGGCATTTTTGTACGGCACCAAAGGATTGATGTCCACAGCGTCCATGTCGGTTTTGTTTAGGTTGCCATATACTAAAAAACCTAATTTTTGAGGAATGATACTACCGCTAAAATTGGCACTAATGCGACGACTATTTCCTTCTTTATCATTGTGTGGTTTTTCAGTATAAATCTCTACCGAGCCTGATGGATTGTCGCTGATTTTCTTGGTGATGATATTAACCACGCCACCCATAGCACCATTACCATAACGAGAAGCGGACGGTCCTCGTAGTACTTCAATTTTTTCGATGAGATTAGAAGGTACCCATTGTGAATCACCACGAGTGTCTCGTTCGCCACGCCAGCCATAACGCACCGACTGACGAGAGGTTGTGGGCTTGCCATCAATCAGTATCAGGGTATTTTCTGGTCCCATGCCTCGAATGTCAATCTGACGATTATTACCTCGTTGACCTGTGGCAGAATTCCCTGTTAGATTGACGCCAGGCATTTTTCGGACAATTTGAGCAATATCACTTTTGATTGGTGTGCGTTCTAGGTCTGATTGACTGATGATGGACGCTCCCAATGATTGTTTTATTTGTGATTCTACGGTAATGACAACAGGGTCTAGCACGACGGGAGCAATTGATGTATCGGCAAACGCAGAAGTGCTTAAAATGCTTAATATGCATAATGATAGAAAACTGGGTTTGAGTAATTGCATAATAATTTCTCCATTCATTTTATTGTCGAATTATTATAATCAAAAATATTCATTAAGTAAATGATAGTGAAAATAATTTCCATTTGTATCTATTAGTGATAGATGTGTACATTGTAAGAGTAATTGGGCAAATTAAGATAAATCGTGTTTGATTACATTTTACCAAATTATCATCGGTTTGTTAAAAATCGTAGCATTGATTAAAAATTAAGTTTACTGCTTGTCTAACATCAGTATTTATGTTAGATTTAACAGTGAACAACCATAAACGCACCTTGCTAAACTTATGGTTTGGCAAGGTGTTTTTTTATCAAAATAACAGGAATGGAAAAGGAATGACAAGATGACCGTGCAGACTATTTTTTCTGAACGCCCTTGGTATCAAACTTACGAAAAATATGGCATTGACCCACAGATGGCATGGAATGATGATGTTGGCTCATTGCTTGATGTGTTTGATGGCTGTATCAGTGAGCATAAAGATAGCATTGCCATGACCTCGATGGGTGTGTCAATGACTTATGGTGAGCTTGATGTTGCCAGTCGTAAGATTGCTGCTTATTTACAATCGCTTGGACTGCAACAAGGCGATAAAGTGGCGGTCATGATGCCTAATGTGATGCAATATCCCATTTGTATGTTTGGCATTATCCGTGCTGGCTATACATTAGTGAATGTCAATCCACTTTATACGGCTCATGAGCTAGAACATCAGCTTAATGATGCAGATGCTAAGGTGTTGTTCATCATCGAAAATTTTGCCAAGACTTTTGAGCAGGTCAAAAATAAGGGTCAAGTCAAGCATGTCATTGTCGCCAGTGTGGGCGATATGATGGGATTGAAAGGTTTAGCGGTCAATTTTGTGGTGCGACACATCAAAAAAATGGTACCAAGCTATCACATTGCAGGAGCCATCAGCTTTAAAGAGGCGTTATCCAAAGTGCCAGTCAGTCATTATGTGCGTCCACAGCTTGACCTAGATGATGTGGCGGTGTTGCAGTACACAGGCGGTACGACAGGCGTGGCAAAAGGGGCAATGTTGTCTCATCGCAACTTGATTAGCAATGTCGAACAGGCAACCAATTTTGTCAAAACGGCATTTCCTGATGGCAATATCAAAGGGCAATATATGGCGGTGGCATTGCCGTTGTATCACATCTTTTGTTTTATGGTTAGCTTGCTGGCGATGAAGCTGGGATTTAGTCTGCTGCTTATCATCAATGCACGAGATTTTGATGACTTAACCAAACAATTTGCCAAATATCGTCCAGCATTCTTCCCTGCTGTCAATACCTTGTTTAATGCATTGACCAATCATAAGGGCTTTAAGGGACTAGACCATAGTAATTTGCGATTGGCATTGGGTGGGGGTATGTCGGTATTACCAAGCACCGCTAAGGCTTGGGAGGCGATGACGAGTCGGTCAATCACCGAAGGATACGGCTTGTCCGAAACTTCCCCTGTTTTGACGGTCAATCCACCACCGATGGGCTTTACAGGCAAAATTGGCATTCCGCTACCAAATACCGATGTCGTGATTTTGGACGATGATGGTAATGAGGTTGCTCTTGGCGAGGCTGGCGAGATTTGTGCCAAAGGGCCGCAAGTCATGAAAGGCTACTATAAGCGAGATGATGAGACCGCCAAAGTGATGACCCAAGATGGCTATTTTCGCACAGGCGATATTGGCGTGATGGACGCTGATGGATTTGTGAAAATTGTCGATAGAAAAAAAGACATGATTTTGGTGTCAGGCTTTAATGTTTATCCAAATGAAGTCGAAGAAGCCATCGCCGCTCATCCAAAAGTATTAGAATGTGGCGTGATTGGTGTGCCTGATAATCATAGTGGCGAAGTGGTCAAGGTGTATGTGGTTAAAAAAGATGCCAGCCTTGATGAAAAAGAAGTACAAAATTGGGCAAAACAACATTTGACTGGCTATAAACGACCCAAGCACATCGCCTTTATCGATGAACTACCCAAGTCTAATGTTGGGAAGATTTTGCGTAAAGAGCTGCGAAATCTAGAAAAGTAATCTGCCAATGAGCAAAAAACCCGTCTTCATGATGGGTTTTTTACCAAGTTGCTTTGTAATATCGTGGATAACTTGGTACAATGCTGCGTATCATCATTTTATAGAGAGAATGCCATGCGTCAAGACGGTCGTCAATTTAATGAACTTCGCCCCATTTCTTTTACCAGACACTACACCAAGCATGCCGAAGGCTCGGTGCTTGTCTGTTTTGGCGATACCAAAGTGCTATGCACCGCCAGTATTGAGGCAGGCGTGCCTCGCTGGTTAAAAGGGCAGGGCAAAGGCTGGCTGACCGCTGAGTATGGCATGTTGCCACGAGCCACAGGAACTCGCACCCAGCGTGAGGCGGTGCGTGGTAGTCAGTCTGGACGCACCCAAGAGATTCAACGACTCATTGGTCGTTCTTTGCGTGCCATGCTGGATTTGTCAAAACTTGGCGAACACACCATTCATATCGACTGTGATGTCATTCAAGCAGATGGCGGTACTCGCACTGCCAGCATTACAGGGGCGGCGGTGGCATTGATTGATGCCTTAGAGCAGCTGCAACGCACCAAAAAGCTAAGCCAAGACCCTTTGCTTGGTTTGGTGGCTGCCGTGTCGGTTGGGGTCAAAAATGGCAAAGTGATGTTGGATTTGGATTATTCTGAGGATTCTACCTGCGATACTGATTTGAATGTGGTGATGACGCAGGCGGGCGGATTCATCGAAATTCAAGGAACGGCAGAGGATAAGCCGTTTAGCAAAGAAGAGGCTGAGCAGATGCTTGATTTGGCAGGTGTTGGTATCGCCCAACTCATCGAACAGCAAAAGCAAGCATTGGGCTGGTAAGATGGTACAAGTGGCAGACGGTGTGGCGACTTTTGAGCTATCAGGCAATGCTCATGATGGCATGATTTGGTGGGCATTAGGTCTATTGGTGCTGGGCTTGGCGGTGGCGTGGGTGTGTTTTACCATGCCTTCAACCTACGCTATTGGGGCAATGTTTGGCTTTGCGGTGATGGTGTTTTTGTTTAACATCCAAAAACAAAAAGCCAAACATCGCCATATTTTTTGTGTTGGTACATTAAAGCTGTCGCCCAGACGCTTTGAAATTGACCAAAAGAGTTTGACTTTTTCGCCCAATGCCCAAATTACCATCAATGATGACTGGATTATGGTAACAGATGGACAAATCCAATATCAGTTTGGTGGATTTGTCAGCGAACAAGAGCTGATGCTTGCCAAAGAAATCCTGTCAGGCAGGGCGGTTGCTACACGCTTTGCCAACATTAGGCTTAATGACACAGACCAGTTGTAATCACTGGTCTTTTTATTGGGCGAAGGATTGCTAAAAGGGCTTAGTTATAACCAAAACCACCACAGCTATCAGGATAAACACAGGAATCTCATTAAACCATCGCCAAAAAGTATGTGTTTTTAGTGTGGGGTTGGTCATAAGTTTTAGGCGATAGCGACCGCAGGCGATGTGATAGATGGTCAGCAGAATGACCAACAATAACTTGGCGTGCAACCAGCCTTGTGTTTTATAAACTTCCCAATGGCTGATGACCATCGACAGACCCAATGCCCAAGTCGCCATCATGGCAGGATTCATGATGCCACGATACAGCTTGCGTTCCATGAGGGCAAAACGGTCTTGGCTGATTTTATCATCGCTCATGGCGTGATAGACAAACAGTCTAGGTAGATAAAAAATGCCAGCAAACCAGCAAACCATGGCAATGATGTGAAAGGCTTTGATGTAGTCAAACATGATGTTAAAGTTTAAAAAAAGATGTGTCATTATAACACATCTTTTTGTTCATCAGGCACTTAGTGGGCAATGTTCTGGTAATGTTTGGTTGATGACTTTGCCGTTCATGGCATCAGTAATGATGGGCTTTGGCATTGGCTTGGTTGGTGTCAAGCCAAGTTCTGCCATCAGGCGGTCATCATTTGCTTGTGATTGGTTGCCTGTGGTGAGTAGTTTGTCGCCATAGAAAAATGAATTTGCCCCCGCCATGAATGCCAATGCCTGCTCGCCATCGGTCAGGCTTTCACGACCTGCTGATAATCTGACATGACTGGTTGGACAACAAAGGCGAGTTACGGCAATGGTGCGAATCCATTCGATGACAGACAGCCTGCCTTCTGCCAGCACTTTATCGCCAAGTGGTGTGCCTTTGATGGGGACGAGCAGATTGACAGGAATAGACTGTGGAGGAATGGGCATTTGGGTCAGTTCGTATATCCAATCAATGCGATCTTGTCTGCTTTCGCCCATGCCAACAATAGAACCTGAACAGACATTGATGCCAGCGTTTCGCACATGAGCGATGGTGTCTAGGCGGTCATCATAGGTGCGTGTGGAAGTGACGCTATCATAATAATTACGAGAGGTGTCAAGGTTGTGATTATAATAATCCAGTCCTGCATCGGCAAGCTGCTTGGCTTGTTCTGGTTTTAGCATACCCAAAGTCATGCAGGTTTCTAGCCCTAGTGCCTTGACCTCGCTGATGAGTTCCACCAAATAGGGCATATCCTTAGCAGAAGGGTGCTTCCAAGCTGCCCCCATACAAAATCTTGATGAGCCAGACGCTTTTGCACGGCGAGCGGCAGCAAGCACTTTATTGATTTCCATGCGTTTTTCGGCGGTCAGACCCGTTTTGTCACGATGATGGCCAGACTGGCTACAATAGCCGCAATCTTCGGGGCAGTTACCTGTTTTGATGGACAACAAAGTGCTGATTTGGACTTCATTGGCATTAAAGTGCTGGCGATGCACCGTTTGGGCTTGCATCAATAAGTCCATCAAAGGCAGGTCAAATAAGCGTGCAATTTCTTCCTTGCTTGGGTGCATGGTCAGCATAGTGTCAAAGATTCCGTATGAATGATTGGGTAAACAATTGTACCTAATATTGTTAAAAATAGCAAACCAACCGTACGACTGATTTGCTGTTTTTGAAATTTATTTGCCTAGTTTTTGTTTGACCGAGTCAAACAGTTCTTTGGCACTTTGGGCGTATGGCTTGGCAAGTTGGGCATAGGTTTTGGCTTGCTCAACATAGGTGCGATATTCATCAGGCACGGTGGCGGCTTGTTTGCCGATTCCAGCAAACCACAGCACCAGCTTATAATCGCCTGTGATTTTGACTTTGCCGTCTTGAATGGCAGTCATTAAGGCGGCGACATCGCCTTTGGCAAGCAGTTTTGCCCCCATCATGCTGTCGGTAAATTCGATGCTTAAATCAGCTTGTGTGGTTTTGCCAATCTCTTGGGAAAATAAGCCATTGTCAAAGCGATAATGGCGAGACATCTGCGGAGAGCTAAATTCAATCACCGCCACTTTGTCTTTAATCAGATTGTTAAAGGCTTCGTTATGGCGAGATTTAGCAAGAGTCTGAATGCGTAACCCCAAACCTGCAAGCAATGCGTCCAAAGGGTCTGTTTTGACATTGATGACTGGAATTGTGAACATATATTTTACTCTATTGGTTTAAGATGATGAGACTAACTGATGTCCAAGAGCGTATAGCACGCCTTCAAGCCCTGTGTGATTGATGGCAAGCGTTGCTTGTTCTTGGACGATGGGTTTGGCGTGATAGGCAATGCCAATATCACTGATGGACATCATTGGTAAATCATTCGCTCCATCGCCAATGCAGATGATTTGGTCGTTTGTGATGCCAAGTTGTTTGGCGATATGTTGGACAATGCAGGCTTTTTGATGACCGTCCAAGATGGGTAGGCTGACTTTGCCAGTCAATTTGCCCTCAGCAATATCCAAAGGATTGGCGTGATATTCATCTATGCCTAGCGTATGGGCAACATGCTTGGCAAAAGGCTCAAAACCACCTGAAACCAGCACGGTATGATAGCCTAGTGCCTTTAAGGATTGGATGGTTGCCAACGCCCCAGATTGAAAGGTGATGTTATTGGCGATGATTTGCTCGATGATGGATTGGTCTGCCCCTGCCAAGAGTGCCACTCGCCGACTAAAACTGGTCGCAAAATCAATCTCGCCACGCATCGCTGATTCGGTAATGTGGCTAACCTCTTGGTCTATGTGGCAGTAGCGAGCCAGCTCCACGATAACTTCTTGCTCAATGAGCGTTGAATCCATGTCAAAGCACGCCAATCGATGTGGTCTAAGCAGTTTATCAATGGGTAAAATGTGAATATCCATTGCTTGATTGATGCGTGATGTGAGTTGTGCCTTGATGAGGCGTGGCAGCTCATCGACTGGCTGGTCGATGATGGCGTTTGAAAAAATCACACAGCGATACACACTGGTATTGTGAATATTATCTAAACTATTAACCACATCAACCGTCGATTTTTGAGTAGTCAGTGGCACCAGTTGCCAACGATGCTCATCAGCCCATGATTGCACAGACTGGATTGGCACATCGCCAACCAACACAATCCCAAACAGTGGCAATGATTGCCAGTCAGATTCAGGGGCTAAATGAAGTGCTTGTAGGGCGTTTTGCCAATCTTGAATGCCGTGTTGTAAGGTATAATGATGCATCATTGCTTACCCAAAATCGTGTTAAATCGATGTATTGATGTTCAATCAAGTACATCAAAAATCTTTTGTTAAAACCCCATCATACTAGCACCTTTTTGGGAATTTGTACAAGATTTATCGTGGTTTTTATGTAAGATTTGTCAGGCTTGATGATTTTTGTGATAAAAACTTGATAAAAAAGCATAAAAACTATTGCCCAACTTCGTTAAAAATGGCACAATTTAAGTATTTTTTACAAAATACAGCTCGTAATGAGCCAATCGACCTTTGACCTTTGATGTAAAGCGGTATTCATGACTTATTCTGCACCCAAAAAAAATTTGTTCTTTTTGATTGTTTTACTTAGTGCATTATTGCATTTGTTATTTTTTTCAATCAGTTATGAACGCCAAGCCAGTGAGCAATACCGCCAAGTGGCGGAATCTTTGGTGGCAGAATTAGGCACAAGTATGACGGTGGCATTGGCAAATAATGACACGGTCAGTGCCAGTCTGATTGCCGATGGCTATATGAAAGAGCCGCAGATTGGCTTTGTGGGTGTGTACGATGCCAAAAATAACCTAATTGTACCTAAGGGCGAAGAGGGAGCAGGTGGTTATCGTACCCGCAATCAGACCGTAGCGTCTGGCGATAAGGTGTTGGGGTCTGTGGTGATTGAAACCAAACCCATCAGTTATGCGATTGTACTGTCGGAGCATTGGCTGTTTTTGTTAGCGACAGCGGTATTGCATTTGGCATTATTTGTGTTGTATGGCTATTTGGCTCGCCCAACTGATGCACTAAAAAACCAAATCGCCACCGATGTCAGAGCCAGATTGCTCACACAAGGACTGCTTCCTTATCAGTTACAAGATAAACCATCAACAAACGATGAGCAAGCACCAACGCCATCATCAATGCAGGACAATGAGGGTGTTTTTGAGCCATCAGACGAGACATTTGAAGATGAGAGAGATGATGTTGATGGCTATGTGGTGCAGATTTGTTTTAATGACCCACACCGTTTGCTAGATGCAGTAGGCTATGACGGCAAACAGGCATATTTTGCTTTGTGCAATCAGCTGTTAGAAAAAACCGTTGATAAATTGTTGGCGTCTGCATTTGTGGCGGGCGTGTCGGTTGCCAAAATTGGTGAGTTTGATGAGCAAGGGGCGACAGTCACCTTGACCGCCCAAAATGAACATGCCAAAGTTGCAACAGCAAGCTTGATGCTGGCACAACTGGTGCTGATGGTCAATCAAGTGGTGTATGATAAGCACCGTGAACTTGGGCGTTTTGCTTTGCCAATGACGACGATTGCCAGCAGTGCTGAACAAGCATCATCAGCATTTAGCATCGCTAAGCGTCGCCGTTTGCCCATGCTGACGCTGTTTGATGCACAGGCAAAAAAACAGCTTGCTCCTTATACAACATTAGAAAATCTACAAAATCCAAATTCAATTTCCGAACGAGAATGCCAAACCATCGATGCGATGAGTCATGGTATGGTGGAGCGACTAAATACGCTAAGAGATGCGGTTTTGTTGGAAGATTGATGTTTTTTGGGGTGGTTTTGATGAAAATGCTTGACAAAACTTTAAAAGCATTTTATAAGGCTAATTGATGCTATGATATAGCACAAAAATCATAATCATATCAGTGAAAAAACAAACCAAGGAGTCATGATGAGCGATATTGACGACGATTTTGACGACGATAATTTTGAAGAAGATGCTGATGCCAAATTGGCAGATGAGGGCAAAACCAAACCATTAGAAAAACGCCTAAAAATCGACGCATTGCTAGAAGAGCAACGCCTAAATAAGTTAAAGCGTGCCTTAGAAGAAGAGGACGATTTTGCTGAATTTGACGATTTTGATGACGATTTTGACGATGATTTTTAAACAATCATCAACGAGCAGATGAATCATTTGATGCCTATGCCAAATTTGGTTGGTATGGGCATTTTTTCTGATATATCATTGATTTGATAAAAAAGGTACTAGAAATGAATAAGCAAGAATTGTTTGACTATCTACAATCTGATGCCAATGAGGTAGGATTAGACCCAATCGCTGCTCATGGTTTTTTGACCGCAACGGTGGTGGGCAAGCCTTTGCCAAATTGGCTGTCGGCTTTTTTTGAGGGAGCGGACAAGTCGGTCAGCGATGAAGTCAAAAACGCCCTAAAAGCATGGCGACAAGAACTCATCGACACCCTAAAAGCAGAAGAACCCATCGAATTGCCATTTGATGCCAGCGAGGAAGTGGAAGATTTTAGCGAAGATGGCGACTTGGCAGCATGGGCGATTGGCTTTGTTGATGCGATGTATTCAGATGAAAATGTCGATTGGTTTGATGATGAGAACACCGAAGAAGATGTAGCGATGCTGACTTTGCCAATGGTGATGTTGTCAGGCATTGACGAGGAAATGGATGAAATGCGAGATGACGAAACGCTGGCTCAGATGGCAAATGCTTTGGAAAGCAACATTACCGAGCTGTTTTTATTATTCCACACTAACGACTAAATGGCGAATCACATCGTGCAATTATCCAATCTTGAACATTTGCCAAATCACATCATTACCGAACGACTTGATGTGGTGTATGGCAGTACGGTACGCAGTAAACATGTTGGCAAAGACTTGCTGGCAGGCTTAAAAAACATCGTGGGTGGAGAGCTGGTGGCCTACACTGAGCTGCTTGAAGAGGCTCGCCAAGAGGCAATGGAGCGTATGATTGCCAAAGCCCATGCACTTGGGGCAGATGCCATTGTCGGTATTCGCTTTTCTACCTCCAACATTACCGCAGGGGCATCGGAGTTGTTCGTGTATGGCACGGCGGTCAAGGTGCAAAAGCAGTATAATCCATTTGGGCAATCCGCCTATTTTGATGATGCGACAGGCTGATGAGTGACATCATTTCACTATTGCTAAGACACCCAGATTGGCTGATTGCAATTGTCTTGTTTTTGATGGGTTGGTATTTTGGCAGTCGAGCTGAACGCAAGCATTTGGCAAGCCTTGCCCAAGCTGAGCGTCAGCTGTCCGCCATCATTGTGTCTAGTGAGCGATTCATCAAACCAAATGCCAAACATAGCGTGCTGGTTACAGGAAGTGTGGTCATTGCCCAAGACCGCTTTAAGCTGGTGTGGGCAAGCGTGCTTAGTTTATTTGGCAAAAATCTGACGGTCTATGAAAGTCTGCTGGATAGAGCCAGACGAGAAGCATTGGTGCGAGCCAAACAAATGGCCTATCAGCAAAATTGCACACACATTTATGGCATTCGTTTTGAGATGAATCAGATTGACGATGGCGGTGTCGAAGTGCTGGCTTATGGGACGGCAGTACACCAAGAAAGCTAAATCAACACTTTGATTTGCCCACCAAATACCATCGTGATGGCGATGGTCATTAGGCATGGTATGTTGGACGAGTAGGGCATGAACTGCTGGGAATAACAATCTATTTTGGCTGGTATTTTATGCTTTTGGCATTTGGACAAGGATTAAGCCAAGATTTGCTTGGCGTGCAACCCATTTTTTGTGGTCGATGGTCTGTCAGCAATACAGTTTGGCGATAAAATCATCGTTTGAATGTTAAAAAATCCCCCACAAATCCCCCTATTTTTGCTAGAATAGGGGGTATTTTTTATGCAAAAAATTTTTACCAAAAAGCCATCGGTTGATTGATGGATTGATCTGATTGTCATGTGTTTGATGCTTGCTGATATGACAAATGGATTGGTGGTAGAATCGTTAATATTAGTGAATGTTATTGAAAAAATCGGAGTGTTTATGAGTATTTTAGATCAACTTTCCCCAAACTATAATCCAGCCGAAATCGAATCGGGCATGTATGAAAAATGGGAAAGTAACGGCTATTTTAAGCCCACTTTGGACAAAGACAAATCCTTCTCCATCGCCCTACCACCGCCCAATGTGACAGGCTCGCTCCATATGGGGCACGGCTTTAACAACGCCATTATGGATGCGCTGACTCGCTATCATCGTATGAAAGGCTACAACACGCTATGGCAAGGCGGTACTGACCACGCAGGCATTGCCACACAAATGGTCGTAGAACGCCAGCTTGGACAACAGGGCATCTCTCGCCACGATTTGGGGCGTGAAAAATTCTTAGAAAAAGTATGGGAATGGAAAGAGCTGTCGGGCGGTAATATCACTCGTCAAATTCGCCGTTTGGGGTCATCGGTGGATTGGTCTCGTGAACGCTTTACAATGGACGATGAGTTATCGGACGTGGTCAAAGAAGTCTTTGTCCGCCTGTATGATGAGGGATTGATTTATCGTAAAAAACGCCTTGTCAATTGGGATACCAAACTGCATACCGCTTTATCCGACCTAGAAGTGGAAAACCACGATGAACAGGGCAATTTATGGCATTTTAATTATTATTTTGCGGACGCCAATTTAAGCACCAAAGACGGTAAAAATTATCTGACCGTTGCCACGACACGCCCAGAAACCTTGCTTGGCGACACGGCGGTTGCGGTTCACCCTGATGATGAACGCTATGCTCATTTGATTGGTAAAACGGTGATTTTGCCGATTACAAATCGTGAAATACCGATTGTTGCTGATGATTATGTGGAAAAAGACTTTGGCACAGGCTGTGTTAAGATTACCCCTGCTCACGATTTTAATGATTATGAAGTGGGTAGTCGGCACAATTTACCGCTGATTAATATTTTTGATGTTAATGCCAATATCTTAACCGAATTTGAATTATTTGAAAATGCAGAACAAAAAACGCCTAATTTAATCAGCGTACCAACACAATATCAAGGATTAGACCGTTATATCGCCCGTAAAAAAGTGGTGGAACAAGCCCAAAATGAAAACTGGCTAGAAAAAATAGAACCACACCAATTAAAAACCCCCAAAGGCGATAGAAGTGGTACAGTCATTGAGCCGTTACTTACCGACCAATGGTATGTCAAAATTGATGAGCTTGCCAAACCTGCCATAGATGCGGTACAAAATGGCGATATTAAATTTGTGCCAGAACAATATACCAATATGTATATGGCGTGGATGCGTGATATTAAAGATTGGTGTATTAGCCGTCAACTCTGGTGGGGTCATCGTATTCCTGCGTGGTATGATGATAATGGCAATTTTTATGTTGGTCGCAGTGAAAACGAAGTGCGTGAAAAATATAATCTCTCCGATATTGCTTTACGCCAAGATGATGATGTTTTGGATACTTGGTTTTCATCAGCCCTTTGGACTTTTTCAACGCTTGGCTGGAAAGGGACTAATGAAGATTTTGACAATGCCATTTTACAAACTTTTCACCCTACATCGGTATTGGTAACTGGCTTTGACATCATATTCTTTTGGGTTGCCAGAATGATTATGATGACCTTGCATTTTGTTAAAGACAAAAATGGCAAACCGCAAGTCCCCTTTAAAACCGTCTATGTACACGGCTTAGTACGAGACTCTGAGGGGGCGAAAATGTCTAAATCAAAAGGCAATGTACTAGACCCACTGGATTTGATTGACGGCATTGATTTAGAAAGTTTGGTTGCCAAACGCACCACAGGGCTAATGAAACCCCAAGACGCTCCCAAAATTGAAAAAGCCACTCGCAAGGAATTTGAAAACGGCATTAACGCCTTTGGAACAGATGCACTTAGATTTACCTTTTGTGCGTTGGCAAGTACAGGGCGAGATATTAAATTTGATTTAAAACGAGTAGAGGGTTATCGGAATTTTTGTAATAAGATTTATAATGCCACAAGATTTGTTTTAATGAATGTGGACGGTAAAGACATTCACCAAATGGCAAAACCTGAACTTTGGGAATTACCAGAACAATGGATAATAAGCCGTCTACAAAAATGTGAACAGGCGGTCAATCTGGCATTTGACACTTATCGTTTGGATTTGGCAAGTCAAAGTATTTATGATTTTATTTGGAATGAATATTGCGATTGGTATGTGGAGCTGACCAAACCTGTATTAAATGATGAGACTATCAGTGATGATAGAAAAGCCCAAGTACGCTATGTGCTACTGTCGGTATTAGAAACGGCTTTAAGGCTTACTCACCCGATTATGCCATTTATCACAGAAGAAATATGGACAAAAATCGCTGTGATGATTGGGCGTGGTGGTGAAACCATAATGCTTGCCCCATATCCAGTTGCAAACCCTGAACGAATTAACGAAACTGCTGAAAATGATATGCATTGGCTACAAGGCTTAATTGGGGCGGTGCGAAATATTCGTGGTGAGATGAATTTGGGCAATGCCAAATTATTGCCTGTCTTATTACAAAACATCAATGAGGGCGAAAAAACACAAATTCAAAGAATTGAACCCTTATTTAAAGCCCTTGCTAAGGTGGAGAGCCTAACATTTTTGGCAAATGATGAAAAAGCCCCATTATCATCATCTGGCGTGATTGGGCAAGCGGTCGTTTATGTGCCGATGAAAGGCTTGATTGACCCTGCGGTGGAGCTGGCTCGTCTTAATAAAGAGCTAGAAAAACTCACCAAACAATATGAGCAAATTAAAAATAAACTTGCCAATGAAAGTTTTGTTGCCAAAGCACCACCTGCGGTTGTTTCGGCTGAACGAGAGAAGTTAAGTGAGCTTGAAGGGCAGATTGGGAAGGTGAAGGAGAGTATGGGGGAGATTGAGGGGTTATGATGGTGTTTTTGGTAGTTTCTATTTTTTTAATGGAAACTACCAATTTTTAATATGATTTAAATATGGATACAATTTGGTTTGACTTCAGAGAAATTTTAACCAATAATTATATAGCAGGTATTATTGCATCATTACTTGCATACATTGGTGCATCATTTTTAAATCCACGCCTTTCAAAATTTTTTAAGGCTTCTCTGTGTTTTGTTTTTTTAAAATACCAACATTGGTTACTAACTATGTTTGGTACATTTTCTTTATATTATTTTTTTAATATACCACTTGATTTAGCGATACTTTTATCAATAAGCGTAGTCGTGCTATTTTCACTTGTTTTTCATTTAAAATTTTCACCCAAAATTCCTGCATTAATTTATTTTGGTACTTTTTACGAAAATGAAAAAATCTACCTTGATAAAAACTTCCAAACTGAAAGAATAGATTTAATAATTCATGAGGAAATAGAAAAGTTTAATCAGCATAGTTATCTAAACAAAATGAATATTTTGCGTATAATAATAGCAGATATTCCAGAATTCTATATTATACCCAAAAATCTAATTAGCATTAATAGTTTTTTTAAAAAAACCATTAAAGATAATATTGTATTTGGTTTTTCATTTTTTATTAATCAAGAGGATATTATTTATAAGAGTTATCTAAATTTAGATAACCTTGATACATCTGCTAGTTTTAAGGAAAATATAGATGCCATTCAGGAAGTTTTGGATAACAATAATTTAAATGAAAGAGAAAAAATTAACCTTGCTATTAAAATAAATCTGATGGTTATAACACAATCTTTTAATGATATGTTTTTAAGATTTAAAGACTTATCTTCATTAAATTTCTCCCTACAAGATAATATTAAATTAATAAATGAAGTTAAGCAAATTACTCAGGAAAAAAACATAACATCACGAAATGTTGTTATGTTAATAAATAATTTTGAGTGTTCTTATTATAGATATAAGGCAATTTTAGAATTTGAAAAAAACAACTACGACCTTGCTATAAACTATATAGTTAAATCCCTAGATTTAAATCCCTACTTTCCTTACAACAACTATGAGGAATTTAAGAGGCTATTCGCTACAAGATATTATTTAGAAATGACATCAAATCTATGGGATATTTATGAATGTGACACAGAAATATTTGACCAAAAACCCCCTAAAGCTGAAATTGAAGAGTTTCAAAATATATTATCTCTAAGAATTGAGAGTAATATTGTTCTTTTTACTATTGATATTGTTGCTGGGTATATTTTGAGTAGAGAACTTACGGATAAAGAAATAGAGTTAATAGAGAAAAAACTAGCAGAAATTAATAATGACGTCGCAAAACTCTTATTCAAAACAGAAATATTAAAAATTCTACCAAAAGGTCATGATAAATTGAATAATTTATACTTAGAAAGACTGGAGGAATCCATAGAGATTCTAACTAAAATATATGAATTGGATAATTCTTTTTCTTTAATAACCCATAAAATTGGAATTCTTAAAACTATTTTAGGGGTTGCTAAAGGTGATGATGGGTTGATAAGTGAAGGTACAGCTTTGATAAAATTGGGGTTTGAGGAGTTGAAATCTATTGGTCTGGATTTAACAAAAGATGAGTGATGGTTTTTTTAAATTGTATAAATGTACAAATCTCTCACCACCCCAAACACCCCACAATGCCCCTTCACAATCACCCCCATATCAGGGGCATAGCCACCGCCCATGACCACCGTCATTGGGATTTGGCGGCGGTAGGCAGTTTTTATCACATAGCGTTCTCGCTCATACAGCCCATTCATCGTTAAGTTTATCCTACCCAATCTATCATCACAAAGGACATCCACCCCTGCGATATAAAAGATAAAATCGGGCTTAAACTCATCAAGCACTTTGGGTAAATGATATTTTAATAATGACAAATACTCATCATCGCCCACACCGTCCGCCAAAGCAATGTCTAGGTCGGAGGCAGGCTTGTGATAAGGATAGTTTTTCTCGCCGTGCAGACTCATCACAAAGACATTGGCATTATCCGCCATTATGGACGCATTGCCATTACCTTGATGGACATCTAGGTCAAGGATTAAAATCTTTTTGACAAGTCCTTGATTTAACAGCACATTACTTGCCACGCAGACATCATTTAGCACACAAAAACCCTCGCCACTGTCTTTAAAGGCGTGGTGTGTACCGCCAGAAGTGGATAAGCTAATACCGTCTGTTAGGGCGTATTTGGCACAGTCTATCGTCGCCCCAACGACATAGCGTTCACGGTCTATCAAATCTTGACTCATTGGTAGTCCGATTTTACGGCAATCTTTGGGCGGTAGGGTTAGCTCATCTAGCATTTGCCAATAGTCAGGACTATGCGTGGTCAAAATCTCATCAACCGTCGCCATTCTTGGAACAAAAAATTGAGACGGTGCAATGATGCCGTCCGCCAAGAGCGTTTGTGGTAAAAGACGATACTTTGCCATCGGAAAGCGGTGTCCCTCTGGCAAAGGCAAACAAAATAGGGGGTGGTGGGCGACTTTAAAAGACATCATAATTTGGTGATTTTGACCGAACAAAATATTATTGATACTGCTGAGTGGGTTCAAAAAATGGCGATGACTCTACTTCATCATCGTTTGGTTCATTCATCAGATAGTCATAGATGATGGGGCTTGGCTCTTCCTCCTGACAGAGGTCGCCATACAGCTCATGAGCAGCCTTACTTAGCTGAATGAGTAGATGCAGATACATATCCAGCAGCTTGTTGGTGGGTGGCACAAATTCAGCATCAAAACCGATTCGTACTCGCAGTTCGCCATCGTTGGTGTCTAGCTCAATGTTGCCCAGTGGTAGGCGGGTATTGATGCGATTGATGGCGACTAAGGCAGTGGCAAAATGCGTCTCTGGCACGGTTTGGGTCAAGACGCCGTACAGATTGACCAGCTGATTTTGTTCATTGACTTGCAGCACGCACGCCCAATCCTTGAATTCCTGAAAGTGTAGAATAAAATGCCAAGTATGTGGCAGATTGGGATTGTTGTGCTGTTCATAATGCCAATCTTTGTCAGACAGCCAAGAAGTGATGGTCTTGATTAGAGATTGGCGATGGCTGATTTGAGTGGTTGTCTCATCAGTTTGGGTGCTGTTGGAGCGATTGGATTTGGTCAATCTTTGCTTGAGTCGTTTGAAGAAGTTCATTGCCTAAAAATCTTACTTGTTTTGGTAGATTTTAACAAATTTTGCAGGATTTTTTGCAAAAATTATGCAGAAATTGGCATTTGATGACTGATTTTATGAGTGATTTTTTGGTATGATAACCATTTATGATGACAGCAGGTTGATGAGCAATGAGTGGGGCGATGAGCGATTATCAAACAAAGGGTCAATGGATTGCACAATTAGAGCAAGTGGCGGTACAGCGAGGCGACTTTGTGCTGTGTCAGGGCGTGTGTGCCAAACTGCGTGCAGGCGATATTTATCATTTGATTGGTGAAAATGGCTTGGGCAAGACGACCTTATTGTCTCAGCTGGCAGGATTATTGCCTATCATTGAAGGGTGGGTACAACTGCCAGCCCAAATGGTCTATGTATCCCATCAGCTTGGCATTAGCACGCATTTGACCGTAGAACAGAATTTAAGATTTTTATTGTCATTGTATGGCATTACTGCCGATGAGCAGATGATTGATGAATCGCTGGCGTGGGTGGGATTACAAGGATTGCAAGAAGTATCCAGCGTGCAATTATCAGCAGGACAAATGCGTCGTGTGGGCTTGGCAAGATTATTTGCATTGAATGTGTCGCACGCTCCCTTGTGGCTACTTGATGAACCTTTAACAGCATTAGATGTGAGCATGGTGGCAAAGCTGGAACAAAGAATTGTCGAATTTGCCAATGCAGGCGGTGCGGTACTGATGACCAGTCATCAGGCGACCAAGGCGACAAATGGTGTGTTGGATTTGGCGGAGTTTGCCCTATGATGAATCATGTATTTTGGACCATGCTTGGCAGAGAATGGCAAATCAAAAAACAAGGCATGGTTGGCTGGCTATACCCACTTGTCATCTTTTTGTTGATTATTACGCTGTTCCCCCTTGCTATTGGTAGCGAGCCTGTTTTGTTACAAAGACTTGCTCCATCTGCGGTGTGGATTGCTGCCTTGATTGCCTTAGTAATGGGGGTAGATGAGCTGTTTCGAGGCGAGTTTGAAAATGGCACATTGGCTCAGCTGGTGGTGGCAAATGCTCCCTTATCTGTCTGGGTATTGGCACGCTTGATGGTGCATTGGTTATTTAGTGCTGGTGCGGTGGCGGTATTGTCGCTATTGGTCGTGGTGCTGTTTGATTTGCCGATGATGGATACGGTGGTGCTGGCTGGCTCTATTGTGGTTGGTTCGCCAATGCTGCTTGGTTTGTCTGCGATTGCCAGTAGTTTGACGCTCACGCTAAAAAATGCCGCTGTCTTAGTGCCACTCATCGCCTTGCCAATGCAGCTGCCTGTATTGATATTTGCCACAGGGGCGGTGGATTTGTACGCCACAGGACTAAACGCACTGCCAACATTGGCATTATTGTCAGCAGGGTCAATCATCACGATTGTCATCACGCCTTTTGTGGTGGCGGCTGTCCTAAAAATGGCGTGGACTGGCTAGGCGACTGATGACGCTTATGCCAAGCGATGACAATCAAAAATTGGCATACGCTGACGCACGCTGTCTTGAAAGGCTTTATCAAAATCAGCATAGCAAACCAGATAGCCTTTTGTCCCAACTTCGGTGCTGTCTGTACTGACAAGTATCTGACCATGAGCATTGACCATCATGGCATGACCCCAAGTTTGGCGAGTGCTGTCGCCAATGTAATGCGTGCCACCTTGCGTTGCACCAATCATCAGGCACTGACTGTCTAATGCCCGAGCTTGAAGCAGCAGTTGCCAATGTGCTTGACCTGTCTGATGGGTAAAGGCGGCTGGCACGGTAATGATATCCGCCCCTTGTTGTCTTAGGCGTTGGGCAAGGCTTGGAAATCTGGCATCAAAACAGATGGTCAGCCCAATATTGACAGACATACCGTCTATCAGGCAGGGGGCAACAACCAGCTTATCGCCAGCCTCAAAAGTTCTGCCCTCATCGTAGTTGCCAGTACTGTCATTGACCGTGGCACGAAACAGATGGATTTTATCGTAGCGAGCGATTTGTTTGCCAGAGTCGTCAAACAGCAAGCTGCTTTGGCGAAATCTTTCTTGCGTGTTGCTACCATCAGGGCGATAAGGGCAGGGCAGAGTGCCTGCCAGTAGATGTACCTGATGCGTCTTGGCAAGCGTCTGAAAAAATACCACCATCTCATCAAATCTTTGAGCCAGTTCCCCTTGTCTGCCCATCACGCAGGCGTTTTCTGGCAGCACGATGAATTTTGCACCGTGTTTTGCTGCCTCCTGTACCGCTTGACTGATGATGGCAAGGTTTTGGTCGATGTTGGTTTGACTGCACAGTTGAATGCTGGCGATTTTTAGTGTTGATGTTGTCATAAGCTGGCTTGATTTGATGAATGGCGAGTGATGTGTTTGTGACGATAATGCGTCAGCTGACACCGTCAATCAGTCGTATTTTTAAAAAACCTACAAAAAACCCTTGAAAAGGTCGTTTATGATGGTTTTTCGGTTGAGTCGATATTTTGGGCAAAATCCACGCAATGATGGTTTTGCTTAGCGATGTTAATGGTGGGCGTTTTTTTAATGATGTTTAACCAAAAAAAATTCATGGGTTAATTTTTACCAAAAAATCATTGCCAAAATCCCAAAAATATGGCAAATTAGCAGGCGATACCCAATGATGATTTTATAACAGGCATTTTCATCATTGGGTATTTTTTTATGACTGATGAGAGCTGGATTTGGTTAAGGCAAGAGTCAACCAGCCAATAATCATCAGAGTGCCGCCAATGGGGGTGATTGCCCCAAGCCACTTTGGCAAGCCTAACGCCATCAAATACAGCGTACCGCTAAAAATCAGCACGCCAATCTGGATAAGCCATGCACTTAGGCTGGCACGATGGCGACTGACCGTGTGCAGCACGCCAATGGCAAGTAAGCCTAAGGCATGAATGAATAGATAGAGTGTGGCGGTCTGCCAAATCTGTAATTGGTAGTCGTTTGCGATGTTTTTTAGCCCATGTGAGCCAAATGCCCCAAACGCCACCGCCATCGCCAAATTGATGGCACTGATTCTAAGCCAGTTCATCATTGCTCCTTAGGTGTCCAAAATAACGCTATCGATGGTAATGGCTTCTTTGATTTTATCCATCGCATTTTTTTCGATTTGACGCACTCGTTCAGCGGAGATGTTGTACACAGCCGCCAGCTCGTGCAAAGTCGCCTTTTGGTCGGCAAGCCATCTTTGGGTGATGATGTCTCGTGAACGGTCATCAAGGCTATCCATGGCTGATTGTAGAGCGGTGGTGGTATTGTCCTCCCAGTCAGCTTCTTCAACCACTTCGGCAGGGTCAATGGCATCTTCTAAGAATAACTGCGGTGCATAGCGACCATCATCTTCATCGCTGTCTTGAATTTCAAATGAGGCGTCATAGCTGGTTAGGCGTGCCTCCATTTCCAATACCTGCTTGACGGTGACATTGAGGTCGTTGGCGATGGCGGTTGCCTCTTCAAGCGTGAGCTGATTGCTTGATTTTTTTAGGCTTCGTAGATTAAAAAATAGCTTACGATGTGCTTTGGTCGTGGCAATTTTGACGATTCGCCAGTTTTTGATGACAAATTCGTGAATCTCTGCCTTAATCCAATGCACCGCAAAACTGACCAAACGCACGCCTTTATTTGGGTCAAAGCGTTTTACTGCTTTCATTAAGCCCAAATTACCCTCTTGAATCAAGTCTGCTTGTGACAGCCCATAGCCAGAATAGCTTCTGGCAATATGAATCACAAAACGCAGATGGCTCATCACCAGCAGTCTGGCAGCTTCCAAATCGCCATCATTATAATATCGCTGAGCCAGTTTTTGTTCTTCTTCTGGGCTTAAAATGGGAATTTGATGCACGGTATTGATGTATGCCCCCAGATTGACACCAGGTGCAGTCAAATGTGTGGGCATCGCAGGCACTAGGTCTTTGGTGGCAACATTGGCGTCATCTATGACCGCAGGCGAGTAGCTTTTGGCAAGTTTTTTGTCCTGATAGTAGCTTTGTTCTAGTTCGTCAAGTTCGATGTCGTCAAATTCATCGTCCAACTCCCCAATCAATGCTTCATCAAGCTCATCGTCATAATCGCCAAATTCGTCATACTCATCGTAGTCATCATAATCATTGGCAGGGTGTGAATGTTTGGTCATTTTGATAACTTGGTTGTCTTTGATTTGATTAAATATTCTTTGCTATTGTACGGAACTCTGACCAGAAAGGCTAGTAAAAAATGCACAATTCATATAAATTATCACGCCAAAATAGCGACTATTTTTTGGTCTAGGGCTTATTGATGATGAAATGATAGCAAGGCTTATCTGTCCATTGGCTGACCCAGCTGTGTGCCATCAGCCCATTTTTTTTGCAAAAGGCGATGATATCGGTTTGTGAATTTTGGTCGCTGGCAAGCAAATATAACGATTGACCGCTTGCCACCAAGCGAAGCGACACCTTTGCTTTAAGCAGAGGCATGGGGCAGGGCAAACCTTGTGCGTCAAAAAAATGACTGATAGGACGCACGATTTCATCGGCTTGTTGTGCCAGTTCCTCGCTAAGATGATTGTACAAAGCTTCATCACAAGATGCCAAAAAAGGATAATTCATGATACATAGTTGTTTGTCAAAGTTATGTGCATAATGGGGCTGATAGTCAGGTTTTCAAGGTTTGGCTGTGATGATAAAAAATCCCAAAGATGATGACTTTGGGATTTTTTTGGTGTGATTGCCAAAAGATTATAGATTGAAAGTCGCTTCCAATAATTTTTTGGTGTACTCTTCTTTGGGGTTGTGGAAGATTTGTTCGGCATTGCCATATTCCACCACCTCGCCTTGTTGCATGACGATGACATTATTACTCATCGCACGCACGATGGCCAAATCGTGGCTGATGAATAGATAAGTCAGACCGTATTTCTTTTGCAGATTGCGTAACAGCTCAACCACTTTGACCTGAACCGAGCGGTCTAGTGCTGAGGTTGGCTCGTCCAGCAAGACAAATTTTGGGTTCAAAATCATGGCACGAGCGATGGCAATACGCTGACGCTGACCACCTGAAAACTCGTGTGGATAGCGGTTTAGGGCAGAGTGTGGCATTGCTACTTCGTCAAGCATTGCCAAGACTCGCTTGGTGCGTTCTTCTTTGCTTAGATGTGGCTCATGCACGGTTAGTGGCTCGGCGATGATGTCGCCTACCGTCAAGCGTGGCGATAGTGAGCCATAAGGGTCTTGAAAGACGATTTGGCGTTTTGCTTTTAGAGATTTTTGTTCAGCTTTTGACAGCTTGTCCAAATCTTTACCGTCAAAGCTGATTTTGCCAGTATAAGGCAGCATCTGCATGATTGCCTTGCCAAGTGTTGATTTGCCAGAGCCTGACTCGCCAACAATACCCAAAGTTTCGCCTTCTTTGACTTGAATACTGATGCCTTTGACTGCCTCAAAGATTTTGGTAGGCTTGCCAAAAAAGTTACTTTCTAGCACGAATTTTACTTTGACATCTTGGACATCAAGCAGCACTTTGGCATCGGCTGCCACAGGCTCTTTCATACCTTTTGGGGTGGAGTTAATCAGCTCTACCGTGTAGTCGTGCGATGGGTTGTTAAAGACTTCTTTGATGTCGCCACGCTCAACAATTTGACCGTGTCTCATGACACAGACTTTGTCTGAATAATGTTCTGCCAAGCCCAAATCGTGCGTAATAAAGATGATTGCCATGCCCATTTCAGCTTGCAATGCTCTAAGCAAATCCAGAATCTCTGCTTGAATGGTCACATCAAGTGCTGTGGTTGGTTCGTCAGCGATGAGCAGGTCAGGCTTGTTGGTCAATGCCATCGCAATCATGATGCGTTGTAATTGACCGCCTGAAAACTCGTGTGGATACTGTTTGAGCCGTCTTTGAGGCTCACGGATGCCCACTTTGGTCAAAAGCTCAACCGCTTGTGAGCTGGCTTGGGTTTGGCTGATGTTTGGGTTGTGCGTCGTGGCAGCTTCAATCAGCTGTGTACCGATGGTAAGATAAGGGTTTAGGCTGGTCATCGGTTCTTGGAAAATCATGCCGATACGCTTGCCACGCAATGATTGCAGTTCTTTTTCGCTGGCTTCTAGAATAGAGATGCCATCAAATACAATGGACGAACCTTTGTCATAGCGAGTGATGTTCTTTGGCAACAGACGCATGATTGACATGGAGGTAACTGATTTGCCAGAGCCTGACTCGCCAACCAATGCCAGCGTTTCACCCTGATCGAGGGTGAAATTTACGCCATTGACCGCATTGACCAAGCCATCTTCGGTAACGAATTTTACATTTAAGTCTTTGACTTCTAATAATGCCATTTTTATAACTCCAATTCCTTTGATTAGCGGTCTTTTGGATCAAGTGCGTCTCGCAAGCCATCACCAATAAAGTTAAAGCAGAACAAGGTAATGACCAAGAATGTTGCTGGTGCAAGCAGCTGCCAAGGGGCAACTTGCATGGTTTGTGACCCTTCTTGTAGTAATGCACCCCAGCTGGTCATTGGTTCTTGCACGCCCAAGCCCAAGAAACTTAGGAATGATTCAAACATAATCATACCAGGCACAAGTAATGATGCGTAAATCACAACCACGCCCAAGACATTAGGTACGATATGGCGAGTGATGATTTTCCAGTCAGAGACACCGCCTGTGCGAGCAGCGATGATGAATTCTTTATTTTTTAGGCTCAAAGTTTGACCACGCACGATACGAGCGATGTCAAGCCAAGAAACCAAGCCGATGGCAACAAAAATAAAGATGATGTTACGACCAAATAGAGTTACCATCAAAATCACAAAGAACATGAATGGAAAAGCGGTCAAAATTTCAACAAAACGCATCATCAGCATATCGACCTTGCCGCCCAAGTAGCCAGAAACAGAGCCATAAATCGTCCCAAAGACGACCGCAACCAATGCCCCAGCAATACCGACCATCAAGGAAATACGACCGCCGACAGCAACACGCACCAACAAATCACGACCTAGATTATCTGTGCCAAAGTAGTGCTTGCTATCAACAGAAGGAGCGATACCCATATTTGCCCAATCGGTATCGGCATAACCAAATGGCACAAACATAGGAGCAACAGTAACAAATACCGCAATTAATAGTAGAATAAAACAGCTGACCAATGCCGCTTTGTTGCGAGAAAAACGCTTCCAAGCATCTTGCCATGGACTGCGAGCTTTGACTTCCTTGACCAAATTGGCTGGCGTTGTAGTTGTTTGAGTAGACATAAACAATCCTTATTGTATGATTAGTATTTGATTTTCGGATCGATGACAGCGTACAAAATATCAACAATGGCGTTAAATACGATTGTCAAAGTACCAACCAAAATAGTTAGGCTAAGCACCAAGCTATAATCACGGTTCAACGCACCATTCACAAAGAGCTTGCCAATGCCAGGAATACCAAAAATAGTCTCAATAATGATAGAGCCTGTGATGATGCCCACAAAAGCAGGGCCAAGATAAGATACTACGGGCAACATCGCAGGACGCAGAGCGTGCTTAATGATGATGGTGCTGGTTGATAGACCTTTGGCACGAGCAGTGCGAATGAATGGACTGTTTAGGGTTTCAATCATCGAGCCACGAGTGATACGAGCAATGCCTGCTACATAGCTTAAAGATAAGGCGGTTACAGGCAAAATCAGGTTCATGAATGCACCATCATTCCAACCACCAGCAGGAAGCCATTTTAGAGTAACGGCAAAAATCAAGACCAATAGCGGTGCTTTTACAAAGCTAGGAACAGCAACCCCAATCATCGCCAATGTCATCAAAATATAATCCACAAATCCATTTTGGCGTAGTGCAGCAATGACACCAATAGTAACACCAATCAAGACAGCAACGATGAACGCATAAAGACCAAGCTCAAATGAAACAGGTAGGTTTTGAATCAAAAGTTCATTGATGGTGTAGTCTTTGTATTTGAATGATGGACCAAAATCACCATGCAATAGTTGCCATAGATAGTTTAGATACTGCATTCCCAAAGGGTCATTCAGATTGTATTTGGCTTCAATATTGGCAAGCACTGCTGGCGGTAGGTTCTTTTCGCCAGCAAAAGGACTGCCTGGTGCCAAACGCATCATAAAGAATGAAATGGTGATCAAAAACAGCAATGTTGGAATTGCTTCAAAAAAACGCTTAACAATCAGCTTAAACATAATACTTCCTTGACTACATCCGTCAATCTTCTGCCGAGTGGTCGATGATTTTGGATTGGTTCATAATGATTGCTTGTTTTGTGCGATATTATTTTCATACACAAATAAACACAAAACTACCACAAAGCCGTATTATAACAAACTTTTTTAGAAAAAATCACAGAGCGTGGCGATTTTATTGCTATTTTGTATGGGTTTTTCAAATCAAATAATGTATATTTATTGTTTTTTTCTATATATTAAACATAAAAAATGGTGTACTGCAACATACAGTACACCATGACATTACAAGCAGATTTATTTTTTGAGTTTCCAATCTTTGACCTGCCAGTTGTGCAGCGGGTCTTTTAGTGTTGGAGCGTCTAGGTGTGGCTTAATCATGTGAGAGCCAACAGACAAGAACAAGTAAGCAGCTGGCACATCTTCGTGCAACAGGCGTTCTGCTTGAATATACAGGTCTTTGCGTTGTTCAGCAGACACATCTGGGGCAGTTGTTGCATCTAGCAAGCTGTCAAATTTTGGATTGTTGTACTTACCGTTATTGTTGTCGTTGTTCGCTCGGAACATATTTAGGAACGACGATGGTTCGTTGTAGTCGGCACACCAGCCACCCAGAGAAATTTGGAAGTCGCCTTGATGACGCATTTGCTGCATGACTTTCCATTCTTGATTGACCAAGGCGGTATCAACAAAACCAAGATGTTGTTTCCACATGGCTGATACGCCAGCGGTCATCATTTTGCCAGTCTCGCTGGTGGTGTACAAAATTTCTACTTTTAGCGGATTATTTTCGTTATAACCAGCTTCGTTTAGTAGCTTTTTGGCGGTAGCAGCACGAGTTGCCATATCCTGAGTTGCCCATACTGGTGTTACCTTGCCTAAGCCTTGCATGATTTCAGGCGTGAACTGATAAGAGGCGATTTCGCCACGCTTCATCATGTCTTTGGTCACGATGTCTCTATCGATGGTCAGATTCAACGCTTGACGCACTTTAACATCATTGGTTGGTGCTTTTTTGAAGTTGTAGTCTAGATAGTAGTGACAGAAGTTTGGTGCGGTACGCACTTGGTCTTCGCCAAGCTCTTTTTTTAGAGCTTCAAACTGCTCTGGCGGAACACCGCCCACAAGGTCAATATCGCCTGCTTTGTATTGATTGATTGCAGCCATGCCTTGAATTGGCAAAAATTCCACAGTATCGATGGAGGTTTTGTCATTGTCGTAGAACTTCTCGTTGCGTTTTAGGCGGATTACTTCGCCTGTTTTGTTTGCTTCGAGAGTATAAGCACCGCTCACCACGATGTTGGCAGGGTCTGTCCATTTTTCGCCAAATTTTTCGATGGTGGCTTTATGCACAGGGGCAGCGACTGGCAATGCCAACAGTTCAGCCAAATACGGTACAGGTTCTGATAGGGTGATTTGTAGTGTGTGGTCGTCAAGCGCTTTGATACCAACGCTGTCAGCACTGGCTTTACCGGTGTTAAATGCAGCAGCATTCACCACTTTGGCATCAGCAAGATAAGTGCCGTAGTGCGATGCAGTTTTTGGGTCAAGCAGACGCAGCATACTGTACACAAAATCGTGTGCGGTCAATGGTTCGCCATTTGACCATTTGGCATTTGGATTTAGCTTAAATGTCCAAACTTTTTCGTCCACATTACTCCATTCGGTAGCAAGGCTTGGAATGGTTTTGCCCTCAGCATCGGTGGTGGTTAGACCTAAGAACATCTGGCGAATGATGTTGAATGAGCCAACATCATTGGCGATGTGTGGGTCAAGTGATTCAGGGTCATCGCCATTATTGATACGCACGACATTTTGAGCTTTTCCTTCTGCACCTTTGCCGTCAGCAGCCTTGTCCTGACCACAACCTGCCAGCAATAGCATTGCAGAAATGATAGAAACGCCTAAGATTTTTGATTGGGTATTTAACATAAAAAACTCCTTGTGTTTGTTAAATATCGATGGTTATTTTTTGATAGACCAATATTTGGCTTGCCACAAATCCAATGGGTCTTTATTGGAGTAACCTTGAACATAGGGCTTGACCAAACGAACATTGGCATAATAGAAAATGTCAATCTGTGTGCTGTTTTCATCCATAATGCGTTCGGCATCTTGGTAGAGTTTGATGCGAGCAGCGTCATCAACATCAGCACGCAAGGATTGCTCCATCAATGCGTCAAATTGCGGGTCTTTAAAACCGCTCCAATTATTCGTATTGTTTGATTTTCTAAGGTTTAGGAAGGTGGAGGCTTCATTATAATCGCCACACCATCTGGCACGAACCATTTGATAATTGCCATTTCGGCGACTGTCTAGGTAGGTTTTCCATTCTTGGTTGATGAGTTCGGCATTCACAAAACCAAAGGCATCTTTCCACATACTGGCAGCTGCCACAGCGATTTTTTTGTGACTTTCGTTGGTGTCGTACAGCAAAGTGAAATTGAGTGGATTATTTTGATTATAACCAGCTTCGCTTAATAACTGCTTGGCGGTTTCAATGCGTTTGGCTCTGTCCCAAGATTGCCATTCTGGGGTGTATGTCAGGTTGCCTTTGATGGCGGTCGGGGTAAATTGGTAAGCCACAGGCTGACCTTGCCCCATGACTTTGTCAGCAATCAACTCTCGGTCAAAAGATAACATCAAGGCACGACGCACTTTTTCGTTATCAAACGGTGCTTTGGCTTGGTTTAAATCATAATAATAAGTACATAGCGTGGGTGCGGTTTTTAGCTCATCGCCCAAAGTGGCTTTTAGGTCAGCAAATTGTTCTGGCGGTAATTCGCTGGCGGTAATATCCACTTCGCCTGCCTGATAACGCACCACATCGGTGGTGGCTTGCGAGATTGGCAATATGATGAGTTCATCAATGCTGGTTTTGCTATTATCGTAATAGTGTTCGTTACGAGTTAGAACGATTTTTTCGTTCACTAGCCATTCGGTTGGCTTGTAAGCACCATTGACCACGATGTTGGCAGGGTCTGTCCATTTTTCGCCAAATTTTTCGATGGTGGCAGGGTGGACAGGTTGCACTGCACTATGCACCATCATATCTACAAAGTAGGGAACAGGTTCTGATAGAGTGATTTGTAGTGTTTTGTCATCAATGGCTTTGACACCCAAAGTATCGATTGCCGCCTTACCATCGATGATGGCTTGGGCGTTGAGCACTTGGGCATCAGCAAGATAGCTGGCATACGATGAGCCTGTTTCTGGATTGACCAGACGGCGGAAACTAAATACAAAGTCTTCGGCAGTCACAGGGTCGCCATTTGACCACTTGGCATCACGCAGTTTGAATGTCCAGACTTTATTGTCAGGACTGCTCCATTCGGTCGCCATGCCAGCAATCAGATTGCCGTCATTATCAGTGCTGACCAAGCCTTCGGAAAATTGGCGAATGATATTGGCCTCTTGAACACCTTGTGCCAAGTGCGGGTCAAGCGATTCAGGCTCGCTGGCGTTGTTGATGGTCAGGCTGTTTTTGGCTTGGCTAGATTGACTGGCTTGGGTTTCTTTGGTTGGGGTTTCTGATGAACAGGCAGTCAGACCCATTGCGATGCTTAGAGCAGCGACCAAAGCGGTCTTTGTTAATGATGACATATTAAGAATCCTTATTTGTCCAACATTCCTTGTGGTGGGGTGGAGAAGTGTGTGCAATTTTACAAGATTGTATCAGTTGCGTAACCATACAATAACACCGAATTTTATAAAATTCAATGATTTTATGCAAAAAATATCGGAAAAAATATTGCAATTACCCACTAAAAATGCCCAAGTTGTTGGCTTGGGCATTTGGCATGAGTCGCATTGATATTAGTTACCAGCGACTTTGCTTAGGTTTTTGACTTCCCATTGGAATAATGGGTCAGTTGTTGTCAGACCTTTCACGGTTGGGCTAACCAAGCGGTTGTCGGTGTAGTGATAGACAAAGATGGTTGCTGCATCTTTATCCAGTATCGCTTCGGCTTGGGTATATAGGTCTGCACGCTGTTCTGGGGTAACATCGCCACCCAAAGTTTTTGCCAAGATGGCATCAAACTCAGGATTGTTGTACTTACCATTGTTGTTTGAGTTCTTCGACTTGAAGGTATTTAGGAAAGTCGATGGCTCGTTATAGTCAGCACACCAGCCACCACGAGCGATGTCGAATTTTTGTTGGCGACGGGTTTCAAGATAGGTTTTCCATTCTTGGTTGTTTAGCGTGACATTAACAAAGCCAATGTTTTCTTTCCAGAACTGGCTGACAGCAACAGCAATCTGTTTGTGTGATTCGCTGGTGTTATGCAGCAGTTCAAAGGTCAAAGGATTGCTTTCGTTGAAACCAGCTTCGTTCAGCAGACGCTTGGCTTCGGCAGCACGCTTGGCTTTATCCCAAGATTGCCATTCTGGATTAAAGTCTTTGATGCCATTGGTGATTTTTGGCGTGTACTGATAAGCAGGTTTTTGACCTTGTCCTAGGATATTGTCGGTAATCACTTCACGATCGACAGTCAAAGCCAATGCCTTACGCACACGAACATCATTAAATGGTGCTTTGGTGTGGTTAAACTCATAGTAGTAAGTACATAGGCTTGGCGTGGTTTGTACTTGATCACCCAGCTCTGCTTTTAGTGTCTTGTACTGTTCAGGCGGTACAGTAGAAGTGATGTCAAGCTCGTGAGCCTTGTAACGAGATACTTCTGCTGCCCCTGCCTCAATCGCTAGGAAAGTGATTTTATTGATGGTGGTTTTGTCGTTGTCAAAGTATTCAGGGTTGCGTTCTAGCACGATACGCTCATTGACCACCCAATCGACAGGCTTGTATGGACCATTGACCACATAGTTGCCAACAGAAGTCCACTTATCGCCAAGCTCTTTGACAACTTTTGGATTGACAGGCTTGACAGAGGTATGGAACATCATATCAGGCAGATAAGGTACTGGCTCTGATAAAGTGATTTCTAGGGTTTTTTCGTCAATGGCTTTGACGCCCAAAGTTTCAGGCTTGGCTTTACCGTCCACGATGTCTTGGGCGTTGGCAAAATGAGCGTCCACCAGATATGACGAATAAGGCGATGCGGTCATCGGGTCAATCAGACGGCGGAAGCTAAATACAAAATCTTCGGCAGTCACAGGGTCGCCATTTGACCACTTGGCATCACGCAGTTTGAATGTCCAGACTTTGTTATCAGGACTGCTCCATTCGGTCGCCATACCAGGAACGGTCTTGCCATTGTCATCAACAGAAACCAAGCCAACCAGCATTTGACGCAAAATGTTTGATTCTGGCACGCCAGCCACTTTATGGGGGTCTAGTGATTCAGGTTCGGCACCATTACCGATGATGATTTCTTGGGCGACACTAGCGTCAGCAGGGGCGGCAGCATTGGCATCGGTGGCTTGGGCTGACTTTTTGTCTTCGCCGCAAGCGGTTAGTAGAGTACCTAAGCCAAGTGCAACAGCAAAGCAAAGAGGGGTAAGGCGAGTGCTTTTCATAAAGTTATCCTTTTCAACAATAAAAGCAGATATATCCAAATTCTGACTAAGCCATCTGATTATGATTCCAAAACTTAACAAAGTTTGCTCATCAAGCCAGCCATTGCGATTTATATTGACAAAATATAACCAATCTGTCAATAAAAATAACAAAAATATTGATTATTGAGACAAATTTTGTGAATAATGGTGCTGTATTTTGGTTGTGGTTCATCATTCATCTTTCATCAGAAGTCACACAATGAGTAATCAAGCGATGTTAAAAAAATTAGCCGTAGCGATGGCGTGTCTGCCAATGTTAGCAATGAATGCCAATGCCCATCAAGGGCAAGGCGAAAAATCCTTATTTCAAGCACCAAGTCTGGCAAGCGGTGTTGGTTTTTATGAAAAACATCGCAATGAACAGCTGGCGGCATGGTCGCTTAGACAGATTTATGACAGCTTGCCTGTGGTAAATGACCCTTGGTCGGAGCAGGTGATTCATCAGATGAGCGGTCATATGAATGGATTGGTGCGTCAGCTACCTTTGTATTCAGTACTACTCATCAATGATAATAGCATCAATGCTTTTGCCGTACCTGGTGGTCTGATTGGCATGAATACAGGAACTATCATTGGTTCGCAAACAATGGACGAAGTGGCAAGTGTGCTGGCACATGAGATTGCTCATATCAGCCAAAGACACTATGAGCATCAATTAGACAATCAAAAAAAGCTGTTGGCGATGCAGTTGGGCGGGTTGTTGGCGGCGATTGCTGCTGGTGCTGCGGGCGGTGGTGGCGATGCGGCATTGGTGGCGATGGCAGGGTCACAGACGGCGAGTGCCGAAGGAGCGGCGGTACATAGCCGAGAACATGAGCGAGAGGCTGACCGTGTGGGTATGCAGATTTTGGCACAAGCTGGCTATGATGCTGATGCCATGCCAAGATTTTTTGAAAGACTACAAAAACAGCACATGCTTAATCAAGGCAAAGGCTCATTCGTACCCAGCTTTGTGCAGTCACACCCATTCACCAGCGAGCGATTAAGCGAGGCAACCGCCAGAGCCAGTGCCTATCGTCCGCCAGTCATGACCGCCAAACAAGAGCAGGCAAAATTATTTGACCAATGGGTGTGGCGATTAAAGTACCTAACCAAGCAAACCACGCACACCCAGCTTGTCGCACACGCCACCCAAAGTATTGGAGCAAGATTGGCTTTGGCGACCTATTTGGCGGATAATCATCGTCATCAAGAGGCGAGTGAAGTCATGAAGGCAGGTGATTTAAATCCATTTGACCCGTTGGTTTGTGTGACGCAGGCACATTTATTGGCCGCCAAAAAAGACTATGCAGGTGCGGTGCTTGCCATTAAGCCGTGCCAGCTGATTTATCCTGAACGCAGGGATTTGCGATTGTATTTGGCACAGCATCATATCCATGCTGACCAGCCGACCGATGCCTTGGTGCTGCTCAATGATTTGACCCAAGATGGCTCGCATGATGTGCAGGCGTGGCAATTAGCTCAGCAGGCTTATCAAAAACTGGCTCAGCTGACCGATGATGAAATGCAAATCACCACCGCCACCATTCATGCTTTGCGTGCCCGCAGTCAGGTGGCACTGTGGCATGGTCAATACCAAGAATCTTTAAAATCACTTGCCCAAGCCCAACAAGTCGCTAAGCGTGATGATGATAGATTGGCGGCTTTGTCAGCATTATTAGAAAAAGATAAGCAAGCTGTGATGAGTGCCAAAGAATTTAAGCCAAAATAATCATCATTAAATTGGCTTAAATCATGACATGCTTGATAAGAGGCGTATTAGGCGGTCAGGGCTTTTTTGACCAAGGCTGAAATGACGGCAGGGTCAGCTTGTCCAACGGTTTGTTCTTTGACGGCATTCATGACTTTGCCCATGTCTTTCATGCCATCAGCATTTAGTTGACTGATGGTGGCGGCGATGATGTCGTTCAGGGCGGATTCGTCAAGCTGAGCTGGCAAAAACTGGCTGATGATTTGCATTTCAAAAGATTCCTGAGCTGCCAAATCTTCACGACCGTTGGTTTGGTAGATTTGTAACGACTCTTGGCGTTGTTTGATTTGTTTTTGTAGGATTGCCAGTACCGCCTTGTCGTCAAGCTCGACTTGTTCATCAATCTCAATCTGTTTGATGGCGGCTTGGACATTTCTTAGGACTTTAACTTTGTCCATTTCTTTGGCTTTCATGGCGTTTTTGACCGCTTCGGTGAGGGCGGATTTTAGACTGTTGTCAGTCATGGTTAGCTCCTTAGTTGATGATTATGAATTGGGTGTTGATTGCTGTAATGTCAGCAGACGGTCATAGACTTGACCTTTTTTGAGTCCAAGCACATCAGCAACGATGCTGGCGGCTTTTTTGGGAGGTAGTTCTTGGGCGATACGCAGCAGCCATGCATCATAGTCTTTATCGTCTTTTTGGCTGATTTGTACGCCTGAGACCACAAGAACAATCTCGCCTTTTTGTTGATTGGCATCATTTTTGACAAATTCAAGCAACTCGCCCAGTGTCGCCTGCTTAATCGTCTCAAAAGTTTTGGTCAATTCACGGCATAGTGTGGCAATTCTATCTGCACCAAAAACACCTGCCATGTCTTCTAAGCATTCGATGATACGATGGGGTGCTTCATAAAAAATCAAAGTTTCTGGACGGTTTTGCCACAGTGCCAATGCCTTTTGGCGACCATGTGTTTTGGCTGGCAAAAATCCCATGAAACTAAACTTATCTGAGGCAAGCCCTGCCGCTGATAATGCTCCCACCATGGCACACGCTCCAACGATGGGCGAGACGCTAATGCCATGTTGATGGGCTGCCTTAACCAGTCGAAATCCAGGGTCTGAGATGAGCGGCGTGCCAGCATCTGAAATGAGTGCGACCGATTGTCCTGACAGCAGTTTTTCGATGAGTTTTTGGGTTTGGCTATCAGCGTTGTGTTCATGATAGGCAACCGTTGGGGTGGTGATGTTAAAATAGTTGAGTAATTTTGCCGAAGTGCGAGTATCTTCGCAGGCAATCAAATCCACCTGTTTGAGCGTCTCAATGGCACGAGTGGTCATGTCGCCCAAATTACCAATGGGCGTGGCGACTATATATAGTGTGGCGTTCATGGGTTGTTGTCTTGTGTGGCTGGTGTTGGAGTTTCGTCTGTCTGCTGCTGGATTTTGGCTGGTAGATTTGCCAAGTCCAGCCAATCGCCCAGCACGCCTGACAGTTCATCTAGCCCCTCTTTTTTTAGGGCAGAAAACAGCTGAATGCTAAATGGCAATCCAAGAGCGTCCAGTTGTTTTTTGGTGGCAAGTAGAGCGGTTTTTTGAGCACCTCGTTTGAGCTTGTCGGCTTTGGTCAAAAGCACATGTACGGGCAAATCGCCATCTTTTGCCCAATGCAGCATTTGCTCATCAAAATATTTGAGTGGGTGACGAATGTCGGTCAGTAGCACCAGCCCTGCCAGCGATTGACGAGACACCAGATATTCTTCTAGCTCTTTTTGCCATTTGATTTTCATGCTTTCAGGGACGGCAGCGTAGCCATAGCCTGGCAAATCAACAATGCGTGCGTCTTGATGACCGACAGTAAAAAAGTTAATCATCTGGGTGCGACCTGGTGTCTTGGAGGAGCGAGCCAGTTGTTTTTGGTTGGTGATGGTATTGATGGCGGACGACTTACCAGCGTTTGAGCGTCCAGCAAACGCCACTTCAAAGCCTGTATCTTCTGGGCAAAGTTTAAAAGTGGGGGCAGACATCAAAAATCTGGTCTGATGAATTTGTTTTAAAAAATCGTAAGTCATATTAAGCACAAAGCGGTCTAAAAATATTTAATCATCTAAGTGTATCACGAAATATCAAAAATGCCAAAATCGCCAACCAAATCAGTAAAATATCCATCAAGTGGTCGATGTATTTACCAAAAAAAACCGCTGATTTTTCTCCACAAAAACACGCACAACACCATGGGAAAATAATTTTTTTAAAAAAATGTTGCCAAAGCCACAATTTTTGTAGGAAAATTTACTAAAATCTTGCTATAATAGTGCTGTTTTCAAAATCTTTTGTGAATAATAACAATTGTGCTAGATTTTTTGCATAAAATTTAGCGGACGAACAAAACCCAAGACTTAGCCAAGTTAGTAGGAAATTGTCATATGAAACCTGCAAAAAAAGCAATGTTAGCCAAAGTAGCCCTAGCGACTGGGATTGGCTTTGCCAGCTTATCTGCTCACGCTGTCTCTTATCCTGTACCTGCTTATGACATCGAAGCAGGTAAGGCGATTGTGGAAGTTAATTGTGCTGCCTGTCACGGCATGAACGGTGTTAGTGCTGCACCAGCACAACCAAACCTTGGTGGTCAAAACATCAAGTATCTATATAAGCAGTTGGTGGACTTCAAAAATAAAACCCGTCGTAATGGCATTATGGAAGCTCAGCTTGTTGGTCTAACCCAGCAAGATTTGGCTAACTTAGCGGGCTATTATGCAAATCAAGCTCCTTGGACACCAGGCTATGGTAATAAAGCTACTGCCGCAGAAGCTGCTAAGCTATATCTAGGCGGTGACAAGACTCGTGGTGTCATTCCATGTGCAGGTTGCCATGATCCTAAGGGTAATGGTAACGCTTGGGCTGCATTCCCACGCTTGGGTGGTCAGCACGCATCATATTTGGCAACTCAGCTAAAACTATTCCGTGCCGCAGGTCGTGAAGATGAAGTTGGTTCTGATATGGAAGTGCGTACCAATGACGCTGCCAAAAAAGGCGAAAAAGGCATGATGCAGATGGTTGCTTCTCGTCTATCAGACCGTGACATCAAGATTCTGTCTGAATATCTATCAGCCGTGCATTGATTTGATGTGCAAAAAAAGCTCCCAGTTGGGGGCTTTTTTCTTGGCTTTATTTTGCTTTATGGGGCTTTGTGTTACAATAATCTTTATTTTTAATTGATTGGTGAAAAAAATGACACACCGTTATTTGGTCTTTTTGATTGCTGGGGCATTGCCTTTGCTATTGACAGGATTGATTGCACCGAGCATGGCACACCAACTGGATTTTTGGTTGTTGTGGCTTGGGGCAATGTTTGTGGGCTTGCCTGTATTGTTTGCCGAAGTGGCATTGTCCGCTCGTTCAGCAGACGCTCCTTGGCATGGCATGCAAAAACTGACTCGTGAAGCTGATGCTGGGGTGATTTGGCGAATTTTTGCTGTACTATCGGTATTGATATCATTACTGATTGCAGGAAGTGTGAGCAGTCGCATTGCTTTTGCTTTGACCGATGGGCATTTGGCAGAGTTTGGTAAAAGCGTGCAGATTCCTAGCATTGGCTTGTCGGCTGGTGTGATGGTGGTGGTGTTGATTTTAAGTTTATTAAAATCACGATTATTGCCTGTTGGCTTGCTACTGCTGGTTGCGGGTGCAGTAATTGCTTTGCTGGGTGGGGTGACAATTCCTGCCATGAGCGAAGTTAGTCTTGGCGAATGGGCAAAAGCGGTTGTATTGGCGTTGCTGTGTGTCGGTGTGGGCAGTGGACTATATTGGTTTGGCACGGTGGGTATCTCCAATCAAAGTATGCAGCTTAAAAAATCACTATCAGGATTGATTTTGCCCATTTGGCTGACGCAGCTGGCTTTTGGGGCGTTGGCATTGTTGGTCAGTAGTTCTTTGATTGACGCATGGTCTTTTGTGGTTAGCGGTTTGGGCATGTTGCTGGTGGTGGCATTTTTATTGTATTATGCTGGCAGTCAGTTGATTGCTCGTTTGGGTGTCTTGGTTGGCGGAGGTCTGACTGTGATTTTGGCGATGTTGGCAAGTTTGTTGCCGACAGCGGTGATGTCGCAGTTGATTGCCGTTGTTGCTTTATTGGCGGTGTTATTGTTGGCGATTTTTGCAGGTTTTGTGATGAAAATCAGCCATTTGCGTAAGACTTTCAATTTTGCCAGTGAGCTGCGTTACAATATCTGGCGTGTCTTGGTGCGAATCATTGTGCCTGTGGCGGTACTGATGGCATTGGTGGGCTTGGTGCTAGAATGGCTATAAATCCCATCAACATTGCTGTGGTTTATGCTGGGCAAGATACGCAAAAATACGCTGAATACCAAGTGGAGCAAGGCACTACCATTTTGCAAGCATTGCAAGATGGTGGCTGGCTTGCGATGCCAGAATTGGCAGAATTTGGTCAATGGTGCCAAGACAATCAGTACAGCGACCCCAACCATCGTGCGTGGTATGTGGGCGTATATTCTGTCAAAAAACGGCTTGATGAATCACTAAAAGATGGCGACCGTATTGAGATTTATCGGTCTTTGTCCGCAGATCCGATGAGCCAAAGGCAAGCAAAATCCAAACTTAAAGCCAAACAACAGGCCGCTGAGCGTTCGCATAAGCGAAAACGAACAGCATAGTTGGAGTTGATTTTCTTACGATTTTGTCAAATAAACCGCTACCGTCAGTTTGGGTAGCGGTTTTTTTATGCACTCTTATAAGATGGGGATGATTTGTGCTGCTATTGATGAATGATGTGAATTGGTATTACTGTGAAAAGTATAAAAATAAGGGGATAATAAACAATCTTATCATCGAACAAAAATGTAGATATTTGATGACGCTAATAAATCCATCATGCACCATCATTGACAAAAAGGCTTGGTTTTTTGGTGTTTTTATTGGATATATGATTTGACATTAAGCAGATGAATTTGACAATTTTGACAATAAAAAATCCCCTTGTTGAGCAACGAGGGGATTTTATTGATTTGGGTTAGTTGTCTTTAAGTTCGATGACCTGCTGTGTGGTCTTCGTGGCTTTTGAACGGTCTTCTTTGCTGACCCATTGAATTGGTGTACCACTGAGTTCTTTACGCATGAAGTTTACCCAAATTGGTAGGGCAGCAACACCACCGTACTCTTTGGCACCTAATGGCGATGGTGTGTCAAAACCAACCCAGACGATGGCGACATTGGTTGGGTGGAAGCCTGCAAACCAAGCATCTTTGGCAAGGTTGGTTGTCCCTGTTTTACCGCCTACATCGCCACGACCAACAGCACGGGCTTTTTTACCCGTACCGCTGGTGATGACTTCTCGCATCATATTAGAGATGTTGTAAGCGGTCTCTTGTGAGATGATGCGAGGTGCTTGTTTGGCAGCCACATATTGTGGTGCGGATTTTGGATTTAGACGGTCAGCCGCAGCTGTACCTGCTTGTGGTGCAGGTGCATCCTGAGCGTCAGTCTTAGCCTGCTCTTTTGCTTTGGTAAAGTCATCAAGCAGTTTTTGATTGGTTTTTTCAAGCTCTTCATTAAAGCAGGCAGCACATGCTTGTACAGGGTTGGCTTGATAAACCACATCATTGGCAAAGTTATAAATGCGTTCAACAAAATAAGGCTGAATGCGATGACCGCCATTGGCGATGGTGGCAAAGCCTGTTGCCATTTGTAGTGGTGTAACATCTGCTGCACCTAGTGCCAGTGCCAGCGTTGATGGCATACGATCCATTTCCAGACCACCCATCATATTCATCAGTTGGCGAGTCTCATCAAGACCAGCAGAGCGAAGCAGACGAATCGCAGGCGTGTTACGAGACAATGCCAATGCACGGCGTAGCGTCATGTTGCCTGTGTAGCGACCATCAGCATTTTTTGGTCGCCAGCTACCAATACGAATGGCAGCGTCTGAAACCAAGCTGTCAGGCGTGTGTTTACCTGTTTCTAAGGCTGCTGCAAAGACAAATGGCTTGATGGTTGAGCCAGGCTGACGATAGCCTTGAATGGCACGGTTAAATTTACTGTGGTTGAAGTGGAAACCACCCACAACGGCACGCAATGCCCCATTCTCAGGGTCAAGAGAAACTAATGCACCTTGTACTTTTGGAATGGATTCCATCTTCCAAGCAGTTTTGGCTTCGTTTAGTGGAGAGATTCGTACGATATTGCCCACTTTGACCATTTGATGGGCGTTGCTATAACCACCACCAACACGGTTGGCACTATAATAGCGACGAGCCCAGTTCATGCCAGACCAAGGAATGGTTACTTTATCACCTGATTGAAGCTCTGCTTCAAAGCTGTTGTTGTGCACTTTGGTGACTTTGGCAGGATAAATGTTATCAAAATTCTTACGACCTGCCAATTCGCCTGACTCAGCCTCCACGCCACGCCAGCCATGACGGCGGTCGTAACTACGCAAACCGCCCACCAATGCCGCATCAGCATCTAGTTGTGATTGACTATCAATGGTTAGCTGCACACGCCAGCCGGAATCCATCACTCGATCGCCATACTGCTCAACCAAAGAGTTTCTTGCCATCTCTGCCACATAAGGCATGTTCAAATCAAGCTGTTCGGTATAAGGTTTTAGACCGATGGGTTCGGCAATGGCAGCGTCATGCTCTGCTTGCGTGATGTAGCCTTCTTTGAGCATTCGCCCAATAATCCAGTCACGGCGTTCTAAGGCTCGCTCTGGATTGATGACAGGATTGTATTTGGAAGGAGCTTTTGGCAAGCCTGCAATCATTGCCATCTCGCCAATGGTTAGGTCATTTAATGTCTTGCTATAATAGCGGCGAGCCGCTGCCTGCACCCCGTAAGTACCTTCGCCCAGATAGATTTTATTGACATATAGGGTTAAAATTTCATCTTTGGTCAGCTCGTCTTCGATTTTACGAGCGATGAACAATTCGGTCAGCTTACGGTCAATGGTACGCTCAGAACTTAGAAAATAGTTTTTTGCCACCTGCATGGTGATGGTCGAGCCACCTGTTTGAGAGTCATCGTCAGTGATGACTTCGGTCAAAGCACGACCTAAGCCTTTAACACTAATACCGCTATGCTCAAAAAATGATGAGTCTTCTGCTGCCAAAAATGCGTGAATCAGATGTTGTGGAATCTCTGCACGGGTTACAGGCAACGAATAGCGATTGCCGTACTGCCCGATGAGTTTGTTGTCGGCAGTGTAGATTTGCAGCGGCATTTCAAGTTCGGTTTTGTTGATGTTTTTGACATCAGGCAGGGTTGGTTCAAGGTACATCGCCATACCATAAAAACCAATCGGAAACGCCAATAGTAAAATCAGAATCAATGCAAAAATTGCCAGTAGAATTTTTAATAAAATTGACAGCAATGATGCGGTAAAGGTTTTATCAGACATAAAATCATCTTAATTATTTCAGATATACTCACTATTTTACCAGTTTGCCATAAAATTGCTAGTATTTCTTAGTAATTAAGTGTAGCAAGGGTGCACTTTATGGTTGAATTAACTTGATTTTTAATGATGAAATGATGGAGAAAACACCCATTTGTTGGCGATGCCAAGTGAGTGCGGTAGTGGGCGTGATGGGACTGATGTTGGTTTGTCAGATTGTTTGGTTTGGTTAATAAAAATCGCCCATACCAATTCAAGCATGGGCGAGGTAAGCTGTTGGTATCAGTATTCAACAACCACTTTCATCGCTTTATTTTCAGAGGCGTGTTTAAAGACATCATAAGCCTTTTCCATCTCGCTGAATTTAAAATGGTGCGTGGCAAGTTTATCCATTGGCAATTTACTGCATTCACATGCCTTTAAGAGCATGCCTGTGGTGTTGGCATTGACAAGCCCTGTGGTGATTTTTAGGTTTTTAATCCACAGCTTGTTCAGTTCCAGATTGACTGCCTGACCATGTACGCCCACCACCGCAATGTTTTGCCCTTCTTTGACGATTTTTTGGCAAATATCCCAAGTTGCAGGCACGCCCACCGCCTCAATGGCAGTATCCACACCACGACCATCGGTAATTTGCATTACCTTTTCAATGACATCTTCAGAGCTTGGATTGATGGTATGAGTTGCCCCCATTTGACGAGCCATTTCTAGGCGGTTGTCGTCCATATCAATGACGATAATCGTTGCAGGTGAGTAGAGTTGCCCAGTCAAAAGACAGCCCATGCCGACAGGGCCTGCACCGACAATGGCAATGGTGTCCCCAGGTTTGACATCGCCATACTGAATGCCAATCTCGTGTCCTGTGGGCAATGCGTCCGACAAAAACACCGCCACATCGGTATTTAGTCCCTCTGGCAACAGATACAAGGAATTGTCAGCAAAAGGCGTACGCACATATTCAGCCTGTGTGCCGTCAATCATATAGCCCATAATCCAGCCACCGCCTTGACGGCAATGAGAGTACAATTGTTTTTGGCAATTTTCGCACGAACCACAACGGCTGATACAAGAGATGATGACCTTATCGCCTTTTTTGAAATTTTTGACCGATGAGCCAACTTCTTCAACAATACCAATACCTTCGTGTCCTAGAATGCGACCGTTCCATTGCCCTGTTTTTTGACGAGCAACTTCTTCAATCTCGGGATTTTTACCTTTCCAAATGCCCAAATCTGTACCGCAAATGGTGGTTTTGGTCATTTTGATAATCGCATCGGTGGGGTCAATGATGATAGGCTTTGGACGGTCTTCAAAACGAATGTCGTTTTCGCCATAATAAGTCATTGCTTTCATTGTGGTCATAACAAGCTCCTGTTGTCGAAATTGGGTTAAAAACAACAAATGCTTCATGATTAAAATAGCATAATTCCTTACAAAATAAAAGGGATTTTTTGGCAAAAATTTCATCAAAATCAATATGTTATATTATAATAAAAGTTTTTTCTATATATGAGAATATAATGATTGTTTTGTTTGATTTTCCATATTGTTAAGTCTAATAGACTAAACGGCAGCCAAGAATTTAACTTTTGGTTTGCTTGATTTTGATGTAGAATAAGTTAAGTTTTAAACTATGGAGTTGATTATGTTGGCACATGAAAGCAAGAATCAAAGAAATAAAATTTTTGCATTGGCACAAAAGAGCGATATTGGCAATACATACAAGGATATTTTTGGAGGATTGTTTTTTAAACCTACCCCAAAAAATATAAGCAGAGAGGAGTGTCTGGCATCGGTTGAGGCAATTTTAATTAAACACCTATCAACTGTTCAAGCACAAGGCTTTAAGAATCGCATTCATAAAAACATCTTTTTATCGGTGATTGGCTATGTTTTTATGTATGGTTTGATTGGTGTGATTGCTGTGATGCTGACAATGGCACTTGGTTCTTTTTTACAAGATTCGATTTTTAAAATACTGGTTGTGATTGTCTTTATCCCATCTGTAATAATGCTTTATGTTTCGCCCATCTATGGTGCGCGGGTCGGCTATAAGCGTCATAAAACATATAAGGAAAAACTAAGAGGATTGGATTTTCCATGGAGTAAAAAATCAGACGGTCGCCTAAAACACTGGGGGAAAATGCTTTATAAAAATGCGTTTGCATGCATGAATGCGTTGAGATTTATGCTGACTTATGCCTTTTTATACGGAGCTGTTGGTGGGTTGATGCTTTCAGTTGGTCTGGTCATCATGGCGGTGTTGAGTGATGCACCAAGATTGCCAGAAGGGATTATGTTCATGATGTCGCTCATTGTGTTTGCTCTTCCTTTATATGGTGCACGAGTGGGTTATAAAAAATATAAGAAAAATAAACTGGGCAAACTGCAAAACTGATTTGGTAAGAATTTTTAGATTTTAATCTACCAACAACAAAAAAGACATCTGCATTGGTGTCTTTTGTTTTTATTTCATCTTGAAAAAATACCATCAACCCATAAATAACTGGCATTCACAAAATAAACGGAGAAATTTATGACCACAACCAACCATCAATTTGAAGCCGAAGTAACCAAACTACTTCATCTTGTAACGCACTCACTTTATTCAAACCCTGATATTTTTATCCGTGAACTCGTTTCCAATGCGTCTGACGCTTGCGACAAGTTGCGTTTTTTGGCGACCACCGATGGCAATCTGTACGAAAATGATGGCGATTTGGCGATTAAAATTGACTTTGACAAAGACGCCAAAACCCTAACCATCAGTGACAATGGCATTGGTATGAACGAGGCGGATACCATTGAACATCTAGGCACGATTGCCAAATCAGGCACCAAGGCGTTCCTTGACAACTTATCCGAAGCCGACAAAAAAGATGGGCATTTGATTGGGCAATTTGGTGTTGGCTTTTATTCTGGCTTTATTGTGTCGGACAAGATTGTTGTAGAAAGCCGTAAAGCAGGCGAGCCAAGCGGTAATGGCGTGCGTTGGGAGTCAGATGGCACAGGGGCATTTACAACCCAAGCCATTGACAAGGCAAATCGTGGCACGACCATTACCCTGCATTTAAAAGACGAATACGCTGGCAATGATGAAGATGGCGACAAAAATTACCTTGACCGCTACAAAATCAAATCCTTAGTATCCAAATATTCTGACCATATCAGCTTGCCCATTCAAATGCGTAAAGAAGAATGGCAAGATGAACTTGATGACAATGGCGAGGTGGTTGCTGGCAAAGGGCAATACATTTTGACCGATGAATGGGAAACCATCAACAAAGCATCTGCCTTGTGGACAAAGGATTCATCAGAGATCAGCGATGAAGAATATCAAGGCTTTTATAAAAACATCACTTATGACTTTACCGACCCACTTGCGTGGACGCACAACCGTGTAGAAGGGCGAGTGCAATACACCCAGCTCCTTTACATTCCCAAAAAAGCCCCCTACGACCTGTACGCCCGTGAACAACAAAGAGGTCTTAAACTGTATGTGAAGCGTGTCTTTATTATGGACGATGCCGAGCAGCTTTTGCCGATGTATCTACGATTTGTCAAGGGCGTGATTGACACATCGGACTTGCCCTTAAATGTTAGCCGTGAGATTTTGCAAGAGTCTCGTGATGTTAAGGCAATCCGTGATGGCAACGCACGCCGTGTTTTGACCCTTTTGGCAAGTTTGGCAAACAGTGAAGATGGCGAAAAACAAAGCAAATTCAAAGAATTTTATGCCGAATTTGGCGATGTGCTAAAAGAAGGCTTGGGCGAGGATATGAGCAATCAAGAACGAATCGCCAAGCTACTTCGCTACGCCACAAGCCAAAACAGCGAGCTTGCCACAGGTTTTGCTGATTATAAAGCAAGAATGAAAGACGGTCAAAACGCCATTTATTATCTAACCGCTGACAATCTAGCAAGTGCCAAAAACAGCCCACAACTAGAACTGTTTAACAAAAAAGGCATTGAAGTAATTTTGATGACTTCAAAGGTGGATGAATGGGCGATGAATTTCTTGACCGAATTTGACGGCACGCCATTAAAGAACATTGCCAAAGGGGCGGTGGATTTGGGCGATTTGACCGATGAAGCCGAAAAAGAAGAAGCCAAAAAACAAGAAGAAGCCTTTAAGCCTGTGGTAGACCGCCTAAAATCGCTTTTGGGTAGCCGTGCCAAAGATGTGCGAGTGTCAAGTCGTTTGGTGGACTCTCCTGCCTGTATCGTGGTGGGTGATGGCGAGCTAACCCCACAAATGGCACAGATGTTAAAGGCGATGGGACAGCCTGTGCCTGATGTCAAACCCACGCTTGAAATCAACCCAAGCCACCCACTGATTGCCAAATTGGAGACTTCTGCCCAATTTGATGACTTGGGTCAAGTCATCTTTGACCAAGCCATTTTGGCTGATGGCGGACAGCTTGACGACCCTGCTGGGTATTTAAGACGAGTGAATGAACTGCTGTTGAAATAAATCAGTGAATTTTTCAACCAAAACCGTCCAAATTCTGGGCGGTTTTTCTTGTATCAGATTGGCTGATGAATTAAATCGTTCAAATAAGAAACACTTGGCATTTTTTTAAGGTGAATGTGATACAATAGCCAGCATGACAGGTGCGTTTGATTGGCACAATAAGCTGAGAGTATTGATGAATTTTTTTGCAAATTTGATGGCTGCTTTTTGGATGTTGCTTGGCAGTACCAAAGCCTTTGGTTGGGTTAAGCCAACCTTTGGGCAGTTTGTGCTATTTTTAATATTAGCGTTGTCTGCCAATATTTTGTTTGCCTATCTGTCAGCAATGACTGACAGCTATTTTAACGAACAAGGCTTGCTCAGTTATTTGGTATGGCCGTCCATCATGGTGGTGGCTGGTATCATTCTTGCCAAGCGTTCTTTGAATTATTCGCTACTTTTTGTGCCAGCGATTTTATGGCTAACGGCAGATACTTTGCTGATTTTATTACAAAGTGGCATTCAGTTTTTGGAGAATAAAGGCTGGCTGGCGATTTGGCTGCATGGCATTTTGCCCAATGTGTTTGTCTTACTGTTTGTGTGGCAGACAACGGCTTTGTTGTGGATTTTTGCCAAACGCTTACATTGGTCGTGGTGGGAGCGAGTATTGATTCCGCTTGCAACCATTGTGTTGCTGGTGATTTGGCAAAAAAATGTCGTCAATCAGCCGATTTTTAAGACCAAAGAACAAAAAGTTGTCTTAGGTGAGCAGGCGTTTTATGCTCAGACGGTGCTACTTGGTCAGGCCATTGAGCATTTGCACAAAGAACAAAAAGGCGTGCCTGATTGGTATTTTTTGGGCATTGCTCCTTATGCCAATCAAAATGTGTTTGCCAGCGAAGTATTGCAAGCCCAAAAACTATTTGACACTCAGCTTGGCACTCAAAACCGCTCCATATCATTGATTAACAATCCACAGACTTGGCAAGATTTTCCCATTGCCAGCCGTAGCAATATTGAACGCAGCTTGGCGGGCATTGCAGGCAAGATGAATCCACAAGAAGATGTGCTGTTTATGATGCTTAGTTCGCATGGCACGGTTGATGAAGAGAATCAGCCAACAGGCGAACTTGCGGTGGTCAATCCGCCATTAGAGCTTGACCAGATTGATGCTTATTGGCTCAAAAAAGCACTGGATAATTCAGGCATTCGTTGGCGTGTGATTGTGGTCTCGGCGTGTTATTCTGGGGCATTCATCAATCCTTTAAAAGACCCTTATACGATGATTATCACGGCATCAGCAGCGGACAAACCATCATTTGGTTGTACTGATGATGCTGATTTGACTTATTTTGGACGAGCATTTTTGGAACAAAGTTTGGCGGACAAGACACACGATACTTGGCAGGCGGTATTTGACCATGCGGTGCAACGAGTGGGTGAAAAAGAAGCCTTGATGGGTTTTGAGCCAAGTCAGCCACAGATGTATCTTGGTGCAGAAATGGCTGCCATGTTGCCAGAGTTTGAATCTCGACTGTTTGGCACAAAAGTGACCTCAATCGACAAAACGCCTCAGTAGTCTTTGACCAATCCATAAAAACCCAAGTGATGTATGACTTGGGTTTTTTTGATTTATCAAAAAATACCATAAAAAAATCGTAAAATCCGAAAAAAATCGCTTGCATTTCCCGAGTAATCTGTTTATATTATATTTACTTATGATAGTACAACTTTTTATGATATATATAATGAATGTCATAAAAATGCTGCCTAACCAAAGTATCAAATTTTAGTCACATATCAAGGAGTTTGCCATGACCATTGAGTCTGCTGTACAAAATGTACAAAAAAACTATGCCCATCAGCCAGAATTTATCCAAGCGGTACAAGAAGTGGCGATGACCATCAAGCAAGTTTATGCTGACAATCCTCAGTTTGAAGAACTAAAAGTATTTGAGCGTCTGTGTGAGCCTGACCGCATCATCTCGTTTCGTGTGAATTGGGAAAATGACCAAGGCGAAGTGCAAGTCAATCGTGGCTGGCGTGTACAATTTAGCAACGCCATTGGTCCATACAAGGGCGGCTTGCGTTTTCACCCAACCGTGAATGAGGGCGTGCTAAAATTCTTAGGTTTTGAGCAGATTTTCAAAAATGCTCTAACTGGTTTGCCGATGGGTGGTGGTAAAGGTGGTAGTGATTTTGACCCAAAAGGCAAATCAGACGCTGAAATTCGCCGTTTTTGCTATGCCTTTATGCGTGAGCTGCACAAGAATATTGGCAAAGACATGGATGTGCCAGCAGGCGATATTGGTGTTGGCGGTCGTGAAGTTAATTACATGTTTGCGATGTATAAAAACCTAACTCGTGAATACGAAGGTGTTTTGACTGGCAAGGGTGTTGGCTTTGGTGGCTCGCTCATTCGTACTGAGGCGACAGGCTATGGCTTGGTATATTTCCTTGATAATATGCTAAAAGCGAACAATGATGTCTTGTCAGGCAAGACGGTGCTGGTTTCAGGCTCTGGCAATGTGGCACAATACGCTGCTGAAAAAGCAATGCAACTGGGTGCAAAAGTCATCACTTTCTCTGACTCACAAGGTGTTTTGCTTGATGAAGCTGGCTTTACCCAAGAAAAAATTGACTGGGTTAAGGCTCAAAAATACGCACGCAAGCCATTGTCTGAATATGTCGAAAAATTTGGTGGTGAATGGCGTGCAGGCGAGAAGCCTTGGCAGTTTAAGGCGGATATTGCCTTGCCTTGTGCAACTCAAAATGAGGTCAATGCTGATGAAGCCAAGCAACTGGTGGCAAATGGCGTGAAATATGTTGCCGAAGGTGCAAATATGCCATTAGATGCCGCCGCCATCGATGTGGTGCGTGAACACGGCATTGCCTATGCTCCTGGTAAGGCTGCCAATGCCGGTGGTGTGGCGGTATCAGGTCTTGAAATGAGCCAAAACTCTGTGCGTCAATACAAGACTTTTGAAGAGCTGGACGAACAGCTAAAAAATATCATGAAAAACATCCATGATAATGCCAAAGCTGCCGCTGATAAATATGGTACAACCAAAGGGGCGATTGACTACATGACAGGGGCGAATGTCGCAGGCTTCACCCAAGTAGCGAATGCTTTGGTGGCATACGGTATTTTGTAATCAATCTGGCACAAGAACAGCAGTCGTGATGACTGCTGTTTTTTATTGGGTAATAGTCAGCGTTAGGATTATTGTCATCTAATGAGCGTGATGCTGATGATGGTCATGCATGTCATGCTCTGTAACATTGCCATCGGCGTGATGTTCATGGCTGGTATGATGTGCATGATGGCTGTGATTGCCGTGCAAGCTGTGCATCAACGGCATCGAAAAAGCCGCCAACAATCCTGATATGATGAGAATCACACCGCTGACCGCTCGCAGATGCAGACGGCTGATTTTTTGGTGTAAAAAATTCATGACTGTGCCTGTGGCAAGCAGTATTGGTAAAGTGCCTAGCCAAAAAAACGCCATAAAAATTGCTGCCGTCAGTCCAATGTATTCAGAGACAGACAAGCTGATTGCCATGCCTAACGCACCATACACCATACCACATGGCAAAAAGCCCCACAGCAATCCAGCCATCAACGCCTTTGGTAGGGTGTTCATGGGCAACACTTTGGCACGAATGGGTGCTAGGGCATTCCATAGCGATAAACCTAGTTTTTCCAATTGGTTTAGCACAGGTAAGCCAAGCATCATCAGTCCAACAAATACCAACGCACCACCCAAAAGATAGCGAGGCAAGTTATTATCGGCAATCAATGGAGCGAGCAGGTGTTTGCCAAATAAAGCGGCAATCACACCCAAAATCAAATAGCTTGCCAGCCTGCCTAAGTGATAGCCAGCAATCAACAAGCGTCTGCGAGCGGGAGAGAGTTTGTGCATCGAAATGCCAAATGCGGTTACGATGCCACCACACATACCCAGACAGTGTGGTGATCCAAAAAACCCCATTGCTAGGGCGGCAAATATCAAAGTGCTGTTCATGGTCGTTTCGTATCAGTGGTGATGCTTTCGGCGTTCTTGGCGGTCGTCCAAAATGATTTGCTCAGGAGCATTGTCCAAGTCTTCAAATTGATTGGATTTGACCGCATAATAAATTGCCCAAATGGCAAATACAAATAGCACTAGGCTTAGCGGAATGAGCAAGTATAAACTGGGCATATTACCACCATATTGTAAAATATTGTATCATTATAACAGCAATTGGTCGAACATAAAAGCCTAAATCCATGATAATATTATGGATTTAGGAGAGGCAACTGACCGTAGCAACCTGACTTTTTGGGCTGCTATGCACATCATTTGGGCTGCTGATGTCTTGATATTGATAAGGGTTGCTTAATAGTGTAAATATTCGATTTAATGCTGAAAAATCATCATTAAGCACGCCATCAATGGCAGATTGTGCCAAATGATTTCGTAGGACATAGACAGGATTGGTGGCCGATAGTTTGTCGATGAGAGTGGTTGTTGGCGATGGATATAGGGCGATTGCTGACTTATAGCGTTTTAGCCAGTTTTCCCAGTCTTGTTTGCCTTGATGACCCAGTTCTTGATACAAAATATCCAGCAGGGCATACTCATGAGCATACTGTGATAAATGCTGGCGTTCATCAACAACAGCAATCAATGCACGAAAGCTATTGGTGTAATCTAAGGCATGATTTTGTAATAAATATAAAAAATCATAACACAGCTGTTCTAGGTTATCTTGTTGTGATGAGTCAAAGGCTTCAAATCCAAATTTGGCAAACAGCCCTTGATGATATTGCTTGATGAATTCATTTTCATAATCCAATAAAATCTGGCGAAGATGGGCACCTGTCAATCCAAGCTGATACAGATGCCTTAGACTGGTGGCAAGATTATAATGCCCGATGGTGGGCTGATTTTGATAGCAATAACGGGCGGTGTGGTCAGAGGCGTTATTAATCCAAGTTGGGTCAAAGCGTTCCATAAAACCAAACGGGCCAAAATCCAGCGTACTGCCTGTGATGTTAAGATTGTCGGTATTCATCACGCCATGACTAAATCCAACCAGTTGCCAGCTGGCAATCAGTCGAGCGGTGCGAAGGGCGATTTGCCTGACAAAGGCGACGATGTCGGTGGCTTTATTTGTCTGGGAGCGATGTAATTGGGGGTAATAATCAGCGATTAACTTATCAATGAAAGCAGGAAAAATCTCTGGGGCGTAGCAGGCAACCCATTCGATATGCCCAAGCCGAACATGACAATCACTCACTCTAAGCAAAGCGGCCGCTCGTTCTGGTTGCCCACGATGAATGAGTGTGTCTGAAACCACAAAGCCGATGGCGGTCGATGTGGCGATGCCCAGATGTGATAGGGCGTGCGAACATAGATATTCCCTGACTGTACTGGCAATCATTGCTCGCCCATCGCCATGACGAGAATAGGGAGTTTTTCCAGAACCTTTGAGGTGCAATTCATGAATATTCCCAGCCCTATCCAGCACTTCGGCAATCAGCAGTCCACGCCCATCGCCTAATTGTCCTGCCCATTGCCCAAACTGATGTCCTGCATAGACCATGGCTAAGGGGTCAAGACTGTCGCCTTGCTTACTGGCAGCTGCCATCAAATCATCAAGCTGACCGCCAATCACGGCTTGCCAATCGATGAGTGATGTATCCAAGCCAAGTTGTGATAGCAGCTTGGTATTTAGATGAACCAGTTTTGGATTATCCAGTGCTGATGGCAGCTGATGATGATAAAGTTTTGGATTATGCTGATTGTATCGTTGAATGAATTTCATGATTGGATTATCAAAAAATAAGAGTATTATAAGCCGTCAGAGATGCTGGCACAATGAAAAAACAAACCCCAACGCTGGCGTGGGGCTTGTTCGTTTGGACTAGGCGATTTTACCTTTGAGTTGTAAAAACGCCTGTTCAATATGCTCGCTGTGTGCTCGAATTTTGGCTTCTACTTGGGCAAACTGAGCTTTTAGGCGTTCATCTGCTTCGGTAATTTTTGAGCTTAGTTTGGCTCGTTTTAGCTCGATGGATTTGGCTTTTAGAGCGTGCCATTCTTCGACCGTTTTGGTAAATGCTTCATATTCAGCATTGATGCGTTCTTTAAAAGCATTAAGTCTGTCGTCCAAAGTTGGCTCACCACCTTTGGCGATGCGTTCTTGGGCTCGCTTAAATTGCATCGTTACTTCGGCGTGCTTGATGGTCAGGTCATCAACTCTTTTAAGTTCAGAGGCCAATCCGATTTTTGATAAAGTAGCGATGAACCATTTGGTTGGGTCGTATTGCCACCATTTGACGCCATTGCGATAATCGTATTGGAAATAGTGATGATAGTTGTGATAGCCTTCGCCCCAAGTCAATACTGCTAATACAGGGTTGTCTCGTGCGGTATTTTCATCGGTATAAGGACGAGAGCCAATCATATGGCACAAAGAATTGATGAAAAAAGTAAAATGATGGGTCAAAACCAAACGCAGCAGACCTGTAATCAAAAAAGTCCCCAGCATATCGCCTGTAATAAGACCTGCAATGCCCACAACGACCACATTGGTCAAGACCGCCCATAGACCATAATATTTATGTTGTAGGGTCAGCACTTTATCTTTTTTTAGGTCAGGGATATTTTTGTAGTCATATTGACCGCTTGGGTATTTTTTTAGCATCCATTGCATATGACTAAACCAAAAACCACGAGCTGATGAGTACGGGTCGTCATATTCATCATCGACATGGCGATGGTGCGTACGATGTCCTGAACACCAGTCAAAGGCTGAGCTTTGGACAGCCAGTGTTGCACCCAATAATAAAAAATATTTGACAATCGGGTGTGCTTCATAAGATTTATGAGCCCATAGACGATGATAACCTGCGGTAATCGATAGCCCTGTCCAAGCCATAAAAAAGGCAAAAGCTGTCCAAACAGCAGGGGTAGTGCCGTGTGTCCATAGATACCATGGCACTAAAATGATTGCTAAAATCGGTGTGGAAAGCAGGACAATGGCAGGTACCCAGTTGATGGGTGCATTGTCAAAACTTTCAGGATTGCGTTCAATGCTCATAGGAGAAAGCCTTATAAAAACAGATTGCAAACTTTGGCTAAGTAAGTATTTTGACACTTGCTTTGGCTGCTTTTCCTATATTATCATAAAGCATTATTAAAGTGTACAATTATTCACATTATTTTGCGAAGTTTTAAAAATCATTTTCATTGATAAAATCAAATATTATCTTAAATAGCTCAACCAACTGGATAAAAATGCAACAATAGCGAGATATTTGGCGTACTTTTTGACACGATTTTGATGGTTTTTTAGCAAAAATAACATATATTGACGGTGTTAATTTTGCTATAATTGCCCATTAAAAATCCAACAATATCAACGAGAAACAAGCGTTGATAATCTCAATAAGAATACCGTGATTATGACCGACCGCAAACAGAAGTTTGAAGACAGAGAAAGCAAGATTTTGCAAACCGCTGAGCAATTATTGCTAGAATCTGGCGAGGGCGATTTGACGCTAGACAGTCTTGCCCTACAATTAGACTTGGCAAAGGGTACTTTGTACAAGCATTTTGCCAGTAAAGATGAACTACTGTTGCGAATTTTGATTGATTATGAAAATCGACTGTTTGGCATGAATGATGTCAATGATGGTGCGGCAGCAGGGATTGCACGCATGGTGCTACAAATGCTCAACCTGCCCCAAAGAGCGGTGCTGTTTAACCACATCGAAGAAAGATTATCATCAACGGTGCTTGGGCTAAATGATTTGTTTGCCAAATTATATCACATTCGCCGCAAGCGTATGGCAAAAGTTGAGCAAATCGCCACGGCATATCTACAAGAGCAAAACAGCACGATGAGTAGCCGTGATTATCTTTCGACCATCTGGGCGGTGGGTCATGGTGGGGCAAGTTTGCTTAATTCTAGTTTTTATCAGATTTATTTGGGCAGTCGAGACTCCCTAAAATTCGCCTTAGTTAAGCAAATGCTGGACTTACCTGCCTTATACCCTAAGTCTGATGAATGATAATCTTAATAAAAAAATATCCCCAAAATTTGGGGATATTTTTATGGACTGATGTTTGAAATATGCCAAACAATCAGGTGTCTTCACGATATTGTGGGACAGGCTTTTTAAAGCCAGAAGTTTTGATGCCAAGCCAAATAAAGCCAATAAATGCCCAACTAATGCCAACCAAAAAGGCTTGCTGGGTGGTATTAAACCACATCGCAATGACCGAAATAAAGCCCAGTGTTGGAATGATAATATAATTGGCAATGTCTTTACCTGTTTTGTTGCGTTTGTGGCGAGCAGCGTAGTGAAATAGTACCGATAAATTCACAAAACTAAATGCAGTCAATGCCCCAAAGCTAATCAAGTCCACTACTGTATCCAGCTCAATAAAGCCTGCGGTCAAGGAAATTGCCCCTGCCAGCAAAATGTTATTGACAGGTGTTAGCAGTTTTTCGTGAATCTTACCAAAGAATTTTTGGCTAATGACCCCATCACGCCCCATCACATACATCAGACGAGAGACACCTGCGTGTGCCGAAATGCCTGATGCCATTACCGTTACAATGGCAAAGCCAAGCACCCAACCTTGAAATACTGCACCACCCACTGCCAATAAAATGGCAGGTTGTGTGCCATCAGAAATAGCTTCTTTCCCAAAATAGCCCACAGCTTCTTTTGGGAAATACAGTTGCATAAAATAGGTGCTGATAATAAAGATAATCCCTGCGATTAAAGAAGTTAGGAACATTGCTTTGGGTAGAGTGTTTTTGACATCTTTGGTCTCTTCGGCAAGACTGGATAAAGCATCAAATCCTGTAAACGAGAAGCACAAAATGGTTGCCCCTGTAATCACTGCCGTTACAGAAGTCATATTGTTCCAAAATGGGTCAAGGCTCCACATTTGATAGCTGGCAGATACATCAATCGTACCATCAGCATTGACTCCTGCGTTGAGTTGCTGAAAGGTCATAAACACAAAAATGGCAATCACTGCAAGCTGAACAAACACAATCCAGCTATTAAAATATGCCACCACTTTTGAGCCAAATAGGTTTACCCCAGTCATCAAGCCTGTTAAGCCAATGACCCAAACCCAGTGATTGACATCGGGAAATAGAGCGGTCAAATAGCCCACTGCCAAAATGATATTGACAAGAGGTGAAAGTAGATAATCAAGCCAAGACGACCAACCGACCATAAAGCCCATTGATGGGTTGATGGCTCTTTGGGTGTAGGTGTAAGCCGAGCCTGATGATGGATAGGCTTTAATCATATGCCCATAACTGATAGAAGTTAGCAAAATCGCAATCAAGGCAAAGACGTATGACATTGGCACATGCCCAAGGCTTGCCTCTGAGACTTGTCCAAAGGTGTCTAGTAGGGTCATTGGCTGGATATAGGCAAGACCGATGATGATGACATGCCAGAGACCAAGATTTCGTTGCAACTTAGCAACATTATTAAGGGCAGTAACAGGTGTACTCAATGAAAAATCCTCCACAAGCGTTTAGGAACGCAAAAGAAAAGGCGTTTTAGATTGCTTAATACCCATCAAACTTACTTTTGGCAGATTATAAATGTCGATAAATCAATGACTTATCATAAAATCTGTTAGCGGGCGTGTTTGAAATTTGATTATGCTATCTTACTCCAATTTATAAAAACCAAATATTGTCTTTTGCCAAAGACACAAAAAGACGGCACATTCTACAATAAAATTATTAAAAAGCCAAATGGTTTTTAACGATTGGGTAAGTTTTTGCAAGAATTTGGTAACATAGATGGATTGTGTTATTTGTCATTACTCATCACGCCAAAATGCTTTTTTTATTTTTTGCCGCAACCACACAAACACAAGCCCAAGCAAATACACAAGTGCTGTAATGGGTAAGATGATAAAAAACCAATCGCTAAGATATTTTACAAAAATTCGTCCTGATAAATTGCCATCACTACGCAGTCCAACATCACAATCATCGGCAGTGGCATAACCTTCGCACCAGCCCCAATCATCAAACTCTACCACATCAGGGGCGGGAGCAAAACTTGTCATGTACGCCAAGACAAACGCCAAACATAGGGCAATCACGCACAAAGTAATGAAGCGTTTTAGTGTATTTAAAACACAGCTGAGCATAAGTCTAACCGCCTTTGAGCGTCAAACTTCGCCCACCGTCCACCGCCAGAACTTGCCCTGTGATGTAAGGGGTGTTGGTAAAAAATAGCACCGCTTGGGCGATGTCCTCTGGCGTACCAATACAGGCAAGCGGTATGGAGTCAGTCAAGAGTGCCTTGGTGTCATCATTGAGCTGGGCGTTACTGTTGTCATCTGGAAAAATATTCACGCCTGGCGATACGCCATTGATACGCACCTTTGGGGCAAGTTCTAGGGCAAGACTTTGCACCATCATGCGATGAGCGGCTTTTGCCATATTGTAGATGGGATAGCCAACAAAAGGCTTGTCATTGGCATGAATGTCTAAAATGCTGACCATGTTGCCTTGATTGTGTGTCAATTCGTCCAAAAACAGCCGACTTAAAAATAAGGGTGCTTTGGCATTGGTCAAAAATAAGTCGTCCCATTGTTGATGTAGTTGTTCAATATCACCATCAAGCGGTGTGGCATAAAAACTTGATGCGTTATGCACCAGTACATCAAGCCTGCCAAAACAATCCATCACTTGTTGATAAAATCGTTGCAATGCCAATGAATCATTGACAATACCCAAATCTGCTTGTACACACTTGGCAGAATTGGGGCGAATGGCATTACACTCATTAACCAAAGCATGAGCGTGCTGGATACTGGTGCTATGATGGATGATGACATCAAAACCATTGGCGTGCAGTAATTGGCTGATGCTGGCTCCGATGCGTTTTGCTCCACCTGTGATGAGAGCGACTTTATTGGTCATGAGCTGGTGTCTCGTCAAGTAGTTGCTGTATTTGTTTGATTCTTAATTGATGTAGTGCCAAGCCAATCTCTTTGCCAGTCAAATTCTCATCAATATCCTTGATGCTAATGTCCTTATAAATGGCGATAGCGGTATCTAAGAGTTTGACTGCGTGGCTGTATCCATCGTCAGCATCTTGTTTCATCAAAAAAATGGCAGTCAAGGTGTCATCAAGCGTTTGTCGATTGCCTTGATGAGCTTTGGTTTTTTCTATTAAATTGATAATATCTACCGCTTTTGGTGTTTGATTAAAAATATCATAAAAGTCTGTTAAGAGATTGGCGATATGTATTGGGTGTTTTGGGGCGTTTAATTGATGAGCGATTTGTTTAATTAACGCTTTATTTAACTCGTTATTTTTCAAATAGCCACTACATAAAATGGCAAATTGTACCGCCATATTATCTTTTTTTGCCAAGTCTAATCGCTCAATGACCTTTTTAAAAACCAATTCATCTTGCCAGCAGTCATCTAATGCTTTTAAAAAATAGGGCAAAATATTTAGCGTCTTTAAACTTTGCCAATAAATATGAGCCGTACCAGCCTCCATCGCTTTGACACTTTCCGCCCATAAGCGTTCACGGCTTAAATGCCCCAATTCGCCATTTTGTGCCATTTGTTGCATAAGGCAGATGGTCTCATCGGCAATTTTAAAGCCCAACTGATGATAACGAGCCAAAAAACGCACCGTGCGTAAAATGCGTAAAGGGTCTTCGGTAAAGGCAGGGGAGATATGGCGTAGGATTTTTTGTTTTAAATCTTCCAAACCATTATAAAAATCAATGACTTGCCCTGTCTTTGGCGTATCGTCAAACAGTCCGTTTACCTCGATGGCAAGGGCATTGATGGTTAAATCTCGTCTTAGTAGGTCATCGGCAAGGCTAACCCCTGTTGTGTCGGTAGCAAAGCCTTGATAGCCTTGACCGTTTTTTCGCTCCACACGAGCAAGGGCGTACTCGTGATGGCTATCAGGGTGCAAAAACACAGGAAAATCTGCCCCAACTTGGGCAAAGCCTGCCGACAATAGTTGTGCTGGCGTAGCACCGACCACCATAAAATCTTTGTCTTTGATGGGTAGTCCCAGCAAAGCGTCACGAACCGCACCACCAACCAAAAAAACTTGCATGATTATTGATATAAAAAAAGAAAAGATGGATTTAATATAGCAAGTTTTGGTTAAAAAAACCATAGTAAGATGATTGAATGTGGCGATGATTATTTTTAAACCAAGTAGAGGGCTTATGGTATAAAAAACGCCAATCCATCAAGAATTGGCGTTTTGCATGAACAAATAAGTGGATTATTTGTCGTTTTGCTGTGCGTCTGTCACCACAATGGCGGTCATATTCACGATACGACGAGCGGTTGATGACGGCACCAAGATGTGTGCAGGCTTGTCAGCACCCAATAGGATTGGACCGATGGTTGCTGAACCTGTGGCTGATTTTAGTAAGTTGAACGAGATGTGAGCTGCGTCCAAAGTTGGCATAATCAGTAGGTTTGCCGAACCTTTTAGGGTGCTAAATGGGTGGTTTTCTTCACGGATACGCACATCAAGAGCGGTATCGCCGTGCATTTCGCCATCAAATTCAAAATCAACATTCATCTGAGTCAATAAGTCGTGAACTTGACGCATTTTTTGGGCGGATTCACGGTTTGAAGTACCAAAATCAGAATGCGACAGCAACGCCACACGAGGCTCAACACCAAAACGACGCACGCTTTGAGCTGCCAGTACGGTCATCTCAGCGATTTGCTCAGCGGTTGGGTCTTCGTGGATATAAGGGTCCGCGATGAATAGCGTGCGATTTTGCATGATGACACCGCTCATGGCGTACAGGTCGCTGACGCTGTCTTTTTTGCCAATCACACGGCGAACATAGTTTAGATGTAAATCGTAGTAACCAAAAGTACCACACAGCATACCATCAGCGTCACCTTTTTCAACCATCAATGCACCCAGCAGGGTTGACTTACGGCGAACATCACGGCGAGCCAGTTCCTCAGAAACGCCCAAGCGTTGATTGTTCTTGTGGTAGAATTTCCAGTAGTCTTCATATTTTGGATTGTTGTTTAAATCCACTACTTGTACATTGCTGCCCAAAGTCAGACGCAAGCCCAATGCGTCAATCTGTGCTTGAATGACATCGGGACGACCAATCAGGATTGGCTGTGCCATGTTTTCATCAACCACCACTTGCACGGCACGAAGGACATTTGGATCTTCGCCTTCACAGTACACGATGCGTTTTGGTGCAGATTTGGCTTGGGTAAAGACAGGCTTCATTGCCAATGCTGAGTTATAGACGAACTCAGAAAGTTTTTGGCGGTAAGCATCAAAATCTTCGATTGGCAAAGTTGCCACACCGCTATCCATTGCAGCTTTTGCAACGGCTGGGGCGATATTTAGGATAAGATTTGGTTCTAGTGGTCCTGGAATGAGGTATTCACGACCAAATTGTCTGCCTAAGCCTGCACTCTTTTTGGTTTCTTCCAAAGACTCTTCGGTGTGAGCCATCGCTGCGATGGCGTGAACACAAGCAATCTTCATCTCTTCATTGACAATGGTTGCACCCACATCTAATGCACCACGGAAAATGTAAGGGAAACACAGGGCATTATTGACTTGGTTTGGATAATCAGAACGACCCGTTGCCATGATGACATCAGGACGAGCAGCGTGAGCAAGCTCAGGCATGATTTCAGGGGTTGGGTTGGCAAGGGCAAAGATAATAGGGTCTTTTGCCATGCGTTTGACCATTTCTTGGCTTAGAATGCCAGGTCCTGACAGACCCAAGAAAAAGTCAGCGTCAGTGATGACTTCGTCCAAAGTAGTGGCATCAGAGTCCTGAGCGAAGCGTTGTTTGGATTCGTCCAGATTTTCACGACGATTGGTGATGACACCACGAGAATCTAGCACAAAGATGTTGGAGCGAGTCGCACCAAGTGCAATGATGAGTTCTAGGCAAGAGATGGCAGCAGCACCAGCACCAGAGCAGACAACTTTGATGTCAGCGATGTTTTTATTGACGATTTTTAGGGCGTTCAATAAGGCAGCGGCAGCAATGATGGCTGTACCGTGCTGGTCATCGTGAAACACAGGAATGTTCATGCGTTCACGCAATTCTCTTTCGATTTTGAAGCATTCTGGGGCTTTGATGTCTTCTAGGTTGATACCACCAAAAGTGGGTTCAAGACTTGCCACTGCTTCGATGAACTTGTCTGGGTCGTTTTGGTCGATTTCGATGTCAAATACATCAATACCAGCAAATTTCTTAAACAGTACGCCTTTGCCTTCCATCACAGGTTTTGAGGCTAATGCACCGATGTTGCCCAAGCCAAGCACGGCTGTACCGTTGGTAATGACACCAACCAGATTGTTACGAGCGGTATATTTGGCGGCAAGTTTTGGGTCTTTTTCGATTTCAAGACATGGCACAGCAACGCCTGGCGAGTATGCCAATGCCAAATCTCGCTGGTTGGCGATTTGTTTGGTTGGGGTAACGCTGATTTTACCAGGGCGTGGGTGTTCGTGATAGTGCAAGGCAGCTTGTTCAAACTGCTGTTTTTTTAGATCGGCATCATTGATAGATGCGGTGTCATTTTCAATAGTCATAATCAATCCATCAAATAATTAATGCTCATCAGAGCGGTGTTGTACCAATGGGCTTTTAGTCAGCTATTAAGAAAAATTCATCAGCTATTCTAACACGGTTTTGAATAAAATTGGTACAAGTGTTACTTAAAATTATAGGTCGTTTAGCATTTTGGCGGCATCTAAGGCAAAATAGGTCAAAATCCCATCACAACCTGCACGCCTAAATCCAAGCAGGCTTTCTAAAATGACAGCGTCAGACAGCCAGCCGTTTTGGATTGCTGCCATGTGCATGGCGTATTCGCCTGAGACTTGATAAGCAAAGGTTGGTACGCCAAAGCTGTCTTTGACTTCACGCACGATATCCAAATAAGGCTGACCAGGTTTGACCATCACCATATCCGCCCCTTCGGATAAATCCAAAGCAATCTCGTGCAGAGCTTCGGCTCGGTTGGCAGGGTTCATTTGGTACTGCTTTTTGTGTCCTTTTAGGTTGCCAGCACTACCGACAGCATCACGAAACGGACCATAGTAGGCGGAGGCGTATTTGGCAGAATATGCCATAATGGCGGTATTGACAAAACCCTCGCTTTCTAGGGCTTGACGCATCACACCGATACGACCGTCCATCATGTCGCTGGGCGAAATGACATCCGCCCCTGCCTTGGCATGAGCCAAAGTTTGCTTGACAAGAGCTTGGGTGGTGATGTCATTGACCACATAGCCTGTCTCGTCAATGATGCCATCTTGACCGTGTGTGGTGTAGGGGTCTAAGGCGACATCGGTCATCACCATCATTTGCGGACAAGCATCTTTAATCGCCTTAACTGCTCGCACTGCCAGCGTGTCTGGATTGTAGGCTTCACGACCATCAGGTGTTTTTAGATTTGGGTCGATGACAGGGAAGATGTCAATCATTCTTACGCCAGCGTCATACAATTCTTTGGTATGCTCAATCAATAAATCAATCGAGTAGCGATAGACATTGGGCATACTGGCAATGGCTTGTTGCTGGTTATTGCCTTCGATGACAAAAACAGGGGCAATCAGATGATGGGGTTTTAGGTGGGTTTCAGCGACCATCTGGCGAATGCCATCACAGACACGCAGACGACGCAGGCGAGTGTTTGGAAAACTGCGATTAAAAGCGTACATATTTTTTATCCAAAAAATTTACCATGTCTTTGGGGTAGTATAACAAATTTTTTGGCAAAAATGATGGGAAATTTGGCAAACTTTGACAAAACAGACCCAAAATTCATCGTCATCTGGCGACTTTTAAATCATCAAAAAGTGATGACATACATCATCACTTAGGCAGGGTGTGAAGATAAAATTAAAATGATTATTGGGTCTATAAGGGCATTTGGGCAAATTCTTTGCACAAAGCACGGTTTTCGCTGGCAGGATAGCTTTTTGTCCATGAACGCACATTGTGCAAAATCAACCGATAGTCCCGTTGTCCCGACAGCTGGCGTAGTGCTTGCTGTGGATTGCTGTTATTGGGCATGAATGCACGCAGCTGTTTGTTGTACACCTTATCAAAACGAACCTTTTGGTTTTGATTAAGCATGGGTGGGCAGATTTCTGACAACACCTGAATCAACGCCAATTCATACTGGCTGACGGTCAAATAGACATCTTGGGTGCTGATTTGACGAAGTTGGTTGCGAGCATCTCTTTGATAGCGAGATTCAGCATGAGCCAGATGAGTGACACTTAGCACGGATAATATCAGCGTGCTTAACAAAAGATTTAGCCACACTTTGTTGGTGGTGTGATAGATGGTGGTATGTTTCATCATTGACAAAATCGCTTGTTCCTTGATTTGTGCCTATGATAATTGTTTATCTGCAAAAAGTCATACAAAAATTACCAATAAAATGTATGTGTATTGTTTTTTTAGTCTAATTTTAGTAACACAAGGGAAAAAATTGCCCATTTTGGCAAATTTTGGCGAGTGCGTTTGCCAAACTGCTAAATTTAGCAAAAAATGGCGTGGATTTGGTCAAATCATGTAAAATGAGCAAAATCAAGATGGTTTGTTTGCTCATCAATCGGGGTGGATTGGTTAATTTATGATGAGTTTGTGCTAAAATAGCAAGCAACATTATCCATAAAAAGCAGCTTTATCATGTCAGACCATCGACTCATCGACCCCAGTCCAAAAAAAGACGACCCAACCGACCGTGCCATTCGACCCACTTCGCTGGCAGAATACATCGGACAGCCGACCGTCAAAGAACAAATGCAGGTATTCATTCCTGCTGCCAAAGCTCGTGGAGAGGCATTAGACCACACGCTGATTTTTGGTCCGCCAGGCTTGGGCAAAACCACACTTGCTAATATCATCGCCAAAGAAATGGGCGGCAATCTGCGTTCTACCAGCGGTCCTGTGCTAGAAAGGGCGGGCGATTTGGCGGCAATGCTGACCAATCTTGAAAAAGGCGATGTGTTATTTATTGATGAGATTCACAGACTAAGTCCTGCCATTGAGGAGATTTTATATCCTGCGATGGAGGATTATCAGCTTGACATCATGATTGGCGAAGGTCCTGCCGCTCGTTCTATCAAACTGGATTTGCCGCCATTTACGCTGGTGGCAGCAACGACTAGGGCAGGTCTATTGACCTCGCCATTACGAGACCGATTTGGTATCGTGCAGCGATTGGAGTTTTATAGCGTGGCAGATTTGACCACCATCGTCAAACGCTCCGCTCGTCTGATGGGTGTGGCATCTGACCATGATGGGGCGGTAGAGATTGCTCGTCGCAGTCGTGGCACACCTCGCATCGCCAACCGCCTGCTGCGTCGTGTGCGTGATTATGCCGAAGTCAAAGGCGATGGCATGATTACCCAGCATATCGCCTCATCTGCCTTGGATATGCTTAATGTAGACAAGCAAGGGTTGGACCATTTGGATAGACGCTATTTGCAGGCATTACAAGAACGCTTTGGTGGCGGACCTGTGGGTGTTGAGGCGTTGGCGGCAGCACTTGCTGAGGACAGAGGCACGCTTGAAGATGTGATTGAACCGTATCTAATCCAGCAAAAATACATTGACCGCACACCCAAAGGGCGAGTGCTGACACAGTCTGTGCAGATAGATTTGTGAATGAATGGTAAATTTGATATACATTTGACCAAAAACTACCTATAATAAGCGGTTAATTCAATCAAGGCGAGCCTAAGTGTGAAAATGATAAAATTAGGTCTGATGGCGGTGCTGATGTCATCTTGTTTGCTGGCTTGCAAGCAGGAACAGCCAAGCACACCTGCTCAGCCAGACAGTTTGCACAAACAACAAAATCAATCGACATCGTGCCAAAATCAAGTTATTTTGGAAAGTTTTGCCAATCAGCGTTCCAATGTGCAAGTCTTGGGCTGTGGTACTGTCAAGGCGATATTGGCAGATGACCTTAAAGGCAGTCGTCACCAAAAGTTCATCGTCAAGTTAGATGGTGGTAAGCAGACTGTGTTGATTGCTCACAATATTGACCTTGCTCCACGCCTTGACGCCTTACAAAAAGGCGATGCGGTTCGTTTTTATGGCGAATACGAATATAGCGATAAGGGCGGTGTGGTTCACTGGACGCACCACGACCCAGCAGGCAGACATCAAGGTGGCTATATTGAACATCAGGGCAAGCGATACGAATAGTTTGCTAAGATGAGCGGTTTATTTGAATGATTTTTTTGATTTTAATCACTTAAAAAAGAGCGAATAATGAATAAATTTTTACCATCATTATCTGTATTGGCAGTCATGGCGTTGGGGGTGGAGGCTCATGCTGATACCAGCAAAATTAATTGGCAGGAGCATAACATCACCGATCGTGGCGAGGGCGAGGCGTTGTTTTTTGAATGTTCGTCATTGATTAACGATGCGATGCGTTTGGCGTGCTATGATTCGTTGGCACAAGGTCAAGTACCTAGTTTTATTGCACCAAAACGCCAAATTGAACTGTCAAGCACTCTTAAAAGCACCGTGAGTGGCAACAGACAGGTGGTTTATGCTGCCGAAGACAGCAAGCAAGCTCAGCCGATTTCAAGCAATGACACCAAAGCATTACAGACGGCAGCAGACCGTTATACACCGCTGAGCTTGGCGTTTGATTTGGATAGAAATAATACAGGATTGTGGTCAGCAAGACCGCACAATCCTATGTATATTTTGCCTTTGTATTTTAACGCCAATCCAAACAGACACCCAAGCACACCAAGTCAAGAGCAGGTGGATTATAACCAACATCAAATGCAAATCCCTGAGCTAAAATTCCAACTGTCGGTTAAGGCAAAAGCTGCGGAAAATCTATTGGGTACGGACGCGGATTTATGGGTGGGCTATACTCAGCAGTCGCATTGGCAGGTGTATAATGAGAACAACTCTCGCCCATTTAGAGCTCATGATTATCAGCCAGAAGTGTTCGTGACACAGCCTGTTAAGGCGGACTTGCCGTTTGGGGGTCAGCTTCGTATGCTGGGGGCAGGATTGGTGCATCATTCTAATGGCGAAAAAGACCCACTGTCTCGTTCGTGGAACCGTGCTTATGTGATGGCTGGTATGGAATGGGATAAATTGACCGTGATGCCACGCCTATGGGCAAGAGTGGCAGATGGCGAAGGCAAAGGCAAAAAGAATGACAATCCAGACATCATGGATTATTACGGCTATGGCGATGTCAAATTTTTGTACCAGCTGAATTCTGGTGGTAACATTTCTGGTACGGCTCGCTATAATCCTGGCTCAAATCGTGGGGCATTACAGCTTGATTATGTACACCCCATTGACAAAGGCATCAGCACCTATGTTCAGCTATTCCAAGGCTATGGTCAGTCTTTGATTGATTACAACAAAAAAACCACGGGTATCGGCATTGGCGTCATGCTTAATGACTGGATGGGACTGTGACCATCAAGACCGCTGGCAGATGCTGGCGGTTTTTTATTTGAAATTTTAGATGGCTTGGGCTAAAATTCATGCAATCAACATACAACAAGGAATGGTTATTTTGCCAGCACACCGCCCATCATCCGCCCTGATACATCAGACTCGATTTGCCCCTTATTGGTGGGCAAGAACGGCAGCGACATTGCATGGCACTTGCCAGATGTGCCTAAGCAGACTTACTGGGCGTGATAAAGTGGTGTGCCAGCACTGCTTATCTGATTTTGCTTACCAGCAGTCGCCAGTTAAGATTGGTTTTTTGCAAGCAGAGCGGACATTGCTGGCATACCCCATCTGTTACTATCAGTACCCCATCAACCAAATCATTAGCCAGTTTAAAGACCATCAAAAAACCGACTGTTTTATGATATTAAGCAGACTGCTGGATACATTGCCTAAGCCTGAACATTGTTCTAGGCACAATACCGTCATCATTCCTGTGCCAACGACTACCAGACGACTGCGTGAACGAGGCTTTAATCCTGTGTTAATGTTGGCAAAATATCTATCTAAGCATTGGCAATTACCCATTTGGCAGGGCGTGGCTCGCGCTGATAATATTGCCCACCAGCGTGGATTGAGTCGTCAGGCACGCCTAGATAATGTTGTGGGGGATTTTTATTTATTACAGGCATTGCCCGTCACGCAGGTCATTTTGTTTGATGATGTGGCGACCACAGGAGCCACTTTGTCCGCTGTGGCAACTTTGATTGGTAGGCAGTATCCTTCTGTCAAGATATTGGCAGTTTGTTTGGCACACGGCAGTCAGCAACTTGGCTTGGAGCGATTGGCAAAGCATGAATAGACAAGGCGGATTTAGTTTATTGGAAGTGCTGTTATCACTCCTGATTTTGTCAATGGTGACACTTGGCTATCTGGCGGTGCAGGGGCGTGCGGTGGTTGCTAGTGCCAATGCGGATAAACGGCATCATGCCACTTTGCTGGCTCATCAGCACGCCCAAATGACTGATGTGATGCAAGGCTTTCAAAAAGAGATATATCAACAGCAGCTAAGCCAGCTATATCATCTGGCAATCACTCAGGATAATCCTATCTTGGCTTATCAAAAGGCTCTTGATGGCGGTGTCAATCTGTGTACTTTGGCATGTCAAGAAGCTCAGATGGCTCGTCATCAGGCTTTTTTGTTGGCACAATCAGCCAGTGATGTGGGCATGATGATTATGCCAAGCATGTGTCAAGGGCAGGCGTGCTTAGTGGCGATTTGGGGTGATATGCTTAGTCAGGATACCAGCTGTGATGAGAGCGGTCAGCAGCAATGTGTCGCTTGGGAGTTTGAATGAAATCAAACTTAGGATTTAGCTTGTTGGAAATGCTGGTGGCGATACTGATTGGCAGTATGGTTGTTTTGATGGGTACTGGGCTTTATGCAACATTTGTCAAATACAGCATTCGACATCAGGATTTGGGGCGATTCATTGACCATCGTTCGGATTTGTTGGAGATTGGTCAGCATATCACGCTGGCGGGTTTGGGCTTGGCAGATGGCATTTTGATAGCACCTAGTCAATTAGGTCAGCTTCGCATTGAGCGTGGCAATGCACAACAAATCATCAGCCAACATCAGACACTACCTAGTCATACCCAGCGTCCATCAGACCAGCTAAGCATACATTATACCGCCCCTGAGGATATGTGGGATTGTGAAGGTCGGCTGGTACTGGGCAGTCGGCAAGTGCGACTTGGCGATGGTCGTCTTGTGATGGTTGATGGGCAAAGAGTGATTGAGCGATATTTTGTCCAAAAAGAAGATGATGGCACGCTTGCCTTGCGATGCAATGCCATACACTATGTGGTCGATGAGATTCATCGAGACGGCACTCGTGACAAAAAAGGACTGGGTATCGCTCATCAAAATGCCATCATTGATGAGCAAAACGATGCTCGCAAGGTCAAAAGAGCATGGTCGCCAGAAGGATTGGGCGAGAAAGGCTCAGTCTTGATGGGCGACATTGGTGGGTTTTGGGTAAGATTATCTGTCCAAACAAATCAAGGCATACAATCCGTCTTGCTTGATGAGTATCGTCGTCATTATCCAAGCGTTCAGCCTGTGGCGATTGAGCTGGTTTTGATGAGTCGTGGTACAGCAGAGGCTCGTCAAGCACCCATGTCGATATTTGGGCAGACACAGCGATTATTGGTATCGCCCAAGCAGGATTGGCGAATTCATCGTGTGTATTTAACACCAACCAACCTAAGACTGGGTGGTAAATCATGAAGCGGCAGCAGGGTTTTGTGATGCTCATCGTATTGATGGTGGTGCTGATTGTTGGTGCGATGTCGATGATTGCCTTGTCGCAGATGGATAATGATGCCAAACTAACTCAGCATGCCAAGCAAATCGCAAGATTACAGCACCAAGCCAAGCGAGCATCAGATGATGGCGTCCAGATGATACTCAATAATCCTCAGCATATAGCCTCATTACTAATCAAGCAACCTGATGGCATCTTATGGTCTGGGTGCGGTGGTGCGACATGGCAACAACGCACCAGTCAATCTTGCCAATACACCAAACAGCTGGGCAGGCATTTTTGGATTGACATCAAGCCCGCTACAACAACTTGGTACGCTCATGTTGCAGACACAAGTGACGATACTTATCATCTGACCTTACATTCGATGGCATGGCAAGCTGATGATAAGGATAAAATTCATCTTGCCAAAACCTGCCTATCCTTATCCATGCACGACAATCAGGCGAGCAGATGCTTGATTCAGCACGGTATTTTGGTCAGTGTGATGACTGCTCAATTAGCAATTAACATGCCAGCCACCCAACCTCATGCACCAAACCAAGCCCTTAGCATTAAGCCGCTTAGAGTGTATGAAAGTGTGGTGGTGCGTGATTAGATGCTCATATTTTGGATAAAATATCAACAAAATCATTGTCAAACTTTTCTTGATAATCAAACAAACCGTTTCCGTATTTATCAGATATTTATATAAATCACGCTTAAAAATCTTAATGTATCAATAAGTAATATTCTTTCTCAATTCTTGCACATTTTCCAAAAGGTTATACAAACCATCATCATAAATTACCAAGACACCACAACAAAGCCCATTTTTTGAGATGACAAGCACCAAAAAAATATGGTTAAATGTAACCAATGATAACCAAGTCGCTTTATCAGGCAAATTGTTAAACCCACAAAATGCGACTATTTGTAAGGAGAATACAATGAAAAAATTTCAATTAGCATTGTTGGCAACAGCATTGGTTTCTACTGGTGCGATGGCAAATACAGTGACTGACGCAGCAGGCAGCCTACTAAAAGGCACAACCAAAGCAGTTACTAACACAGGTTCAGCCATTGTTAATGGTGCTGGCACTTTCGTAAAAACTGCAACCAAACCTGCTGCCATCAGTGCAGAAGTTGGTACACTAGGCTATGGTGCAAACATCGCTTGGGGTGCGAACGAGACCACCGAAGTTGTGGCTGGTTGGGCAGGTGGCGACATCGCCAAAGCCATCAATGATAACTTTGATGCCAAAGGTGTTAACTATCAGCTAGACACTCGTTTTAGCAACCCATACCTAGGTGTACAACTTCGCCCAGCAGCAAACTGGTTTACCATCGGTACTGGTATCATCATTCCAGACAACAAACTAGAAGTTAAAGCCAATCCAAACAGTGATGGCACTTATCGCATCGGTGGCGAAGATTACAGCCAATCTGATGTGGGCGTGCTAGAAGGTAAGCTAGAACATCGCAATAAAGTTGCTCCATACCTAACCGTTGGTTTCCGTCCAAACATCGACAAAAACTGGGGCGTGTTTGGCGAAGTGGGTGCTGCTTATCTAGGTCAAGTTGATGCAACCGTAACTGCAACTGGTGCATCAGCAAACATGAGCCAAGCACAGCGTGATGAGCTGGCGGCACAAGCTGAAAAAGATTTGGAAGACAAAAACTACCTAAAAGTTTTACCAATCGCTAAACTTGGTGTTACTTACCGCTTCTAATCCGCCACAAGGCATAAAAAACAGCTCCATTTGGGGCTGTTTTTTTTGTTGGTGTATTTAAAGATTATCAAGGTTATTTTTTGATGATTGGCATAAAAATACACATCTTTGAAGGATTTGTGTCATAACGATGATGTTTAAAAAGAGCACTGGCGATTGATATGATGAAAAACAAAAACCCCAACCAAAACAGTTGGAGTTAGCTTATCTGGCGTAGGTATCAGTAAGACAGCTCGGCACGGCGATTTTTTGAGTATGAGGCTTCGGCTGAGCCTGTGGCAATGGGGCGTTCCTCGCCAAAGCTGACGATTTCAACTTTGGTTTGATGAACGCCTTTGGACATCAGGTATTGACGCACGGCAGCAGCACGGCGTTCGCCCAATGACATATTATACTCACGACTGCCTCGCTCATCTGTATGACCTGCTACTAAGACACGAGCGGTTTGGTTGTCGGTCAAGAATTTGGCTTGCTGGTCTAGGATTTGGGCGGCTTGTGGTTTGATGACATCGGAATTGTAGTCAAAATGCACAAGGCTTGGTAGCTTAGAGGCGGCCTCTTTGATTTCTTTGGAATTATTAACCAAAGGCGTGCCATGATAAGCCTTGCCTGTATAGCCTGCAATACCATTAGGGGCGACCACCACCTGAGAGCTGGGCGAAGTGTTGCGATTGGCACAGCCTGTCATCAAAGCGACAGCGGCACTAAGGGCAATCACGGATAATTTTAAAGTCATTGTTTTCATTGGTGAAACCTAATATAAATACGAGTAAACTTTTGGTAATGATATGTGGTTATGATGACAAATTTACAACAGTTTTACAAGAATTTTTTGCTAAAAATTGTCATATTTCACATAAGGATTTATCTTTGTTGTGTTCAGTTACGGTTGGAATCAGGGGTAAGCGTAACGCATGGTGTCTAAAAAATACCACAGATGAATGAAAATGCACCATAACTGCTCATGGGGCTTTTTTTGATGGGGATTTTTTGGTAGTATGTTTGGCTTGGCAGGTCGATTGCCAAAATCTTGTTTTTTATCAGACAACATAAGAGGGAAATATGTCAGAACCAACCAAAGTTTATCTAAAAGATTACACGCCACCTGTATTTGCAGTCAAGAACATCGATTTGGACATCAAATTGTATGATGAATATGCCACCGTGTATGCCAAGACGGCTTATGAGAGAAAGACGGCGGGGCAGTTTGTGTTATTTGGCAGGGATTTGCAATTACAAAGCATCGCCATTGACGGACAAGCACTAGATACTGCTGATTATGCTGTTGATGATGAGACTTTAAGCATTCATCACACCCCTGATGAGTTTGTGCTAGAAACCGTGGTCAAAATTGTGCCACAGACCAACACCACGCTAGAAGGCTTGTATCAAGCTGGCAGTGGCGATGAGCTGATGTTTGTTACTCAATGTGAGGCAGAAGGATTTCGTAAGATTACCTTTTTTCCAGACCGACCTGATGTCTTGACCGAATACCGCACTCGTCTAGAAGCACCAAAACGCTTTAAGACCTTGCTTGCCAATGGTAATTTGATTGACTCAGGCGAGCTTGATGATGACAGACATTTTGCCATTTGGCATGACCCGACCAAAAAACCAAGCTATCTGTTTGCTTGTGTGATTGCCAATCTAGAAGTGCTTAGCGATACCTTTACCACGATGGAAGGACGAGAAGTATTACTAGAAGTGTACGCCACCGCCCACGACATCGATAAATGCCATGTAGGCATGCAAGCCCTAAAAGACTCGATGAAGTGGGACGAGGAAAACTATGGCTGTGCCTATGACTTAGACCGCTATATGATTGTGGCGACCAGTCAGTTTAATATGGGTGCGATGGAAAATAAAGGCTTGAATATTTTTAACACTTCTTGTGTTCTATCAAGCCCAGAGACTGCTACTGACGAAAGAAGTTTTCGAGTCAAATCGGTCATCGCTCATGAGTATTTTCATAACTGGACAGGCAACCGCATCACTTGCCGTGATTGGTTCCAGCTTTGCCTAAAAGAGGGTTTTACGGTATTTCGTGACCAAAGTTTCTCAGGTGATTTTCGCTCAAAAGCGGTGCAACGCATTGATGATGTGGCACTACTTCGCTCAGCACAGTTTGATGAGGATTCTGGTAGTCTGGCTCACCCTGTACGCCCAGAGAGCTTTGTGGAGATTAACAATTTTTACACCTTGACCATCTACGAAAAAGGAGCGGAAATCGTCCGAATGATGGCAACCTTGATGGGTAAAGAAAAGTTCCGTCAAGGCACTGATGAATATTTTAGACGCTATGATGGTCAGGCGGTAACGGTGGAGGATTTCTTGTCGGCATTGGCATCGGCTGATGAGAGAGCCAGCTTGTTCTTGCCTTGGTATCGTCAGCCTGGCACGCCTGTGGTTTCGGGAGATTTTGTGGTCAATGGCGATACAGTCACTGTGAATCTTGCTCAAAAAACTCGCCATGTGGCAGGCTATGATGCTCCGATTGCCTTGCCAATCCCTGTTGATACAGCGATTTTTGATGGCAAGTCAGGCAAATTGCTTGCCCAAAAAATGCTGCTTTTGACCCAAGATGCTCAAAGTTTTGAGTTTGAGGGCATCAATCTTGATGCAGATTCTCGCCCTGTGGTGTCGGTGTTGCGTAATTTTTCAGCACCTGTGAAATTAGAATTTGACTACACCAATGAGGATTTGGCGTTTTTGGTGGCACATGAGACCGAAGGCTTCAACAGATGGCAAGCCTTGCAAACACTCATCAATCGCTGGCTTGCAGGACAGACTGATGACGCTTCATTCATCTTATCATCGCTCAAACCTGCCGTGAGCAAGCTGCGTGAGTCTGACCCAATGCTTGCTGCCAGACTGTTTGATTTGCCAAGCCAAAAAGAGCTGGGCATGGCGTATGAAGAAAACTATGACCCAGCCAAAGTCAAAGCACGCCGTGATGAGCTGGTTCAAATCATCGCAGATGGCTTGGCTGATGTGGTGGGCGATTGGTATCAAGCCTTGCCATTGGTGGCTTATGAAGATACGCCTGACGCTCGTGGCAGAAGATTGCTTCGCAATATCTTGCTTGACATTGCTTTGACCGCCAAGATTGCACAAGCTGACACTTGGGCTTATGAGCAGTATCAACAAGCAGGTTGTATGAGTGAGCGATTTGGGGTATTAAGTGCCATCATCAATCATGATTTGCCAAGAAAGGCGGAGTTTGTGGCTGATTTTTATGACAGATTTGCTGACGAAGAGTTAGTGATTGACAGCTGGTTTAGCGTGCAGGCTGCCTCTGGCAAGACTTCGGTGGCAGACATCGCTGCCTTGATGCAACGAGAAGACTATGATTGGAATACGCCAAACCGTGTTCGCACCACGCTAGGGGCATTGTCAGCCAAACCTGTTCAATTATGGTCAGAAGAGGGCTTGCAGCTGTATTTATCTGCCATCGAAAGATTGGATAAATCTAATCCACAGGTGGCAGCTCGTATGCTGGGCGGTTTTGCTCGTTGGTACACCTTAGAAGAGAAGGCTCGCACCATTGCCAAGCAGTATCTCAGCCAGCTACAACAAGTCGTCAGCTCCAAAAATGTGCTGGAAGTCTTGGGCAATATGCTTAAAGATAAATAAGCATTTATCTTAATAAAAAAGACAGATCGATGGGTCTGTCTTTTTTGTGTCATTCATTTATCCATTGTTTACTTTTTGCCAAAAATGCTACAATGCCATCATAAAATCAATCAACCATCTAACCGACACCCAGACACATGACTGTACAGATTGCCACACCACCACCGATGTATTATCAAGTTGCCATCAAGGTATTGACGCCGCTATATCGTTTGTTGGTGCAAAAAAAATCCAAGAACCTGCCCACGCTATCACGAGAATTGGACGAGCGATTTGGCGTGCGTTATCAGTCCAGACCAACGGGTTGTCGAGGGGTGATTTGGTGTCATGCGGTGTCGTTGGGCGAATTAAACACCGCTTATCCGCTACTAAAAAAACTGATTGAGCTGGGTTTTGGTTTATGGATAAGCAGTACGACACAGACAGGTTTTGCCCAAGCACAAAAGCTATTTGCCGATGAGTTGGCGTCAGGTCTTGTGTCGCACAGTTTTGTACCTGTGGATAATCAGGCGGTGATTGAGCGATTTTTGGCGTATGTCTTGCCTGTGATGGTGCTGTTCATCGAAACAGAATTATGGGCAAATACGCTGTATCTGTCAAAAAAACATGGCATACCAACCGTGATGGTCAATGCCAGATTGAGCGAAAAATCATATCAAGGCTATCATAAGTTTGCCAAAGTATCCGCCAGCATGATGGCAAACATCAGCCACATCATTGCCCAAGATGAGGCATTTGCTCAAAAATTTGCCAAACTTGGGGCGACTGCCAACCAATTAAGCGTCGCTGATTCTTTAAAATGGGTCAGTCTGACCAAGCCGAACCAGACCAATCAATCGTTGGTAGAGGCATTCAAGCCGATTTTGGCAAATCGTACTGTATGGGTGATGGCAAGCACGCATGATGGCGAGGAGGGTATCGCCCTAAATGCTCATGCCAAGCTGTGCCAAAGCAGAGATGATTTGCTATTGATTCTTGTGCCTCGCCACCCCGAACGGTTTGAAGCGGTGTATCAGTCATGCCAAGATAGTGGGCTGATTGTCGCAAGACGCTCTTTGGGACAAATGATTGATGAATCCACCCAAGTATATTTGGCGGATACGATGGGCGAGCTGTTGGCGTGGTATCAGCTTTGTGATGTGGCGGTGGTTGGAGGTTCTTTTGTGCCAAAAATCGGTGGACACAACCCCATCGAGCCTGCCAGCTTTGGCAAGCCCATCATCATGGGGCAGTATGATGAAAACTGCCATCAGTTGGTCGAGGCATTATCAGACATTGGGGCATTGGACAGTTTGCCTGATACACCTGATGTGTGGGATAGTCTGTCAAAGACGCTTGCCAAACGCTTTGATGCGGTCAAATCTGGCACGGATAAAGGCGGTCTTGCCAAAGATTTGGTAACCGCCAAACAATCTGCCTTGCAGACACAATTAACAAAAATTTTGGCGGTATTGGCAAAAGAGTTAGCATGAATGTGATTTTATTAAACCAAGAACAAATCCACCAGCATACTGCCATCATTCACGACCCAAACACCATCAAACACATCAAAACGGTACTGGGAGCAGGCGTGGGCGATGATCTAAAAGTGGGTCAGATTGGTGGATTGTTGGGTACGGCAATCATCAGGCAAATCGATGATGTCGTTGTGCTTGATGATGTTCATTTGACCAAAAAATCGCCTGATAAGCTGGATTTGACGGTGGTGCTTGCCCTACCAAGACCCAAAGTGCTAAGACGGCTTGTGATGGACATGACGGCAATGGGCGTATCGCAGATGGTGCTGATGAACAGCTATCGCACGGATAAATCCTACTGGGGGTCGCCATTATTGGCACGGCTTGATGAGTTTGTGTTGGAGGGACTGCAACAGGGTGTGGATACGATACCACCCAAGATTATTCTAGCAAAGCGGTTTAAGCCCTTTGTGGAAGATGAATTGCCAGCCATGATTGGCGATGGACGAGCGATGGTGGCACACCCTTATGCCCAAACAAGGCTGGCGGATTATTTGGCTGACGGCTTGCCCAAAGTGATGATTGTGGGGGCAGAAGGCGGTTTTATTCCTTATGAAATCAAGTTATTACAAAGCGTGGGCGTGCAGGCGGTGAGTTTTGGAGATAGGATTTTACGCACCGAAGCTGCGGTCAATGCGTTGCTGGGTCGTTGGCTGGGCTAGTGGTATGATTGCCCACAGCGTTTGCCAAAGTTGCCAGAATAATCAATACAATACCCAGTATTTGCAAGGGCTGCAAGGATTGATTTAACAAAAAAATTGCCAGTAAAATCGCTGTCAAAGGCTCAATGATGGTAAAGATGGAGGCGGTTGTGGCGGACAATTTGTCCAAGGCACTCATGTACAATAAAAACGGTGCAATCGTCCCAATCACGCTAAGTCCTAATACCAGTAGCCAGTTTGAGGTGGGTAGTGTGGCGATGATTTGGTAAGCATGCCAAGTGCTTGGCAAAGCCAATAAAATCAGACTGCTGATGGTGATGGAGCTAAAAAATATCAACAAAGGAGGTGTGGCGTTAGCGATGGCTTTTTTGCCCAGCACGCCATAAAGACTATAACAGACACCCGATAATAATCCAATCGCCATGCCAACCGTTGGCGACAAACCGTCTTGTGCCATCAGGCACGCCACGCCAAGCACGGCAATGATGGATAGGTAGATGGATTTTTTGGCGATGCGTTCGCCCAGCAATAGATTGGCAAAAATCAGACTAAATACAGGTGCGGTGTACAATAATGCCACCGCCATGCTGACGCCTACGGTTTTGACAGCATAAAAATAACTAAAAGTCATGCCAAGCACACCAATGATGGCTTGGACAATCAAACCAAACCATGCCGACCCATCAAGCGTCTTGATGATGGGAAATAGTCTTGGTGTGATGATGATAATCAACAGCGATGCCGTCACGATACGCAAGGCAGCAATGCCAAAACTATCTACGCCAAGCTCGCCCAGTTTGGTTGAAAAAATCCCTAAACTGCCCCAGCAGATGCCTGCCAAAATCACTTGTAGTGAACCAATCAGTTGTTGTTTGTGCATGTTATTGCCTTAAAGTTTTTTTTGGGCAATCAAATGTAAGTAACGACCCATCAGGCGAAATGGCATCTGTCTTGAATATTTTAGCTCCATCTCAACCACCGCATCTTCATTGGTTAGACCGCCTCGTTTGAGCGGTGCATAATCAGAAAATACTCGAATGCCAGATTGTTGTATGATTTGATAGCGATGCTGGTGTAGCCATTCTTCCACGACCTCTGGGGCGACAGGGTGATTTGGAGTTAGGCTTTTATTATCAGCTGTTTTTGGGTTGTTTAGCTGATAAAAATTACCCATCACCAGATTGCGATAAGTCAGACTGGCAGGATTATAAAAGCACAATGATAATGCACCATCATCTGCCAAGTGACGGTCAAAAAAGTCCATGATTTGTTCAGGCTTGCCCAGCCATTCTAGCACGGCATGGCATAAGATTAGGTCAAATTTTTCGTCCGCAAGATGCGATGATAATGCTTGATAGGGACAAATGATGAATCGTATGCCATCGGTGTTGATGTGTTGATTGGCGGCATATTCTTTGGACAGTGCCAGCATATTGGCTGAGATGTCATTGATGGTAACTTGATGACTGTCTGCCAAGGAGAGGCTGATTTGGGCAAGTCCTGCACCCACATCAAGAATTTTTAAGGGGCGAGCAAGTGCTTGACTTAACTGCGTGACGATTTCGGCAATATCATGATGGAGTACAGCAAGACGGATACGACCTTTAAGTCCGCCATAGACTTTTTTGGCAAAATGGTCACTGATGGCATCAAAATTTCTATCTTGGGCAGGGTGATTTGTGACAGTCATGTTAATGGTTTGTAAAATTAAACAGAAAAAATGTATCCAAGCCAAATCTTTGTCATCTTGTTACTATCAAATCAATGGGCTTGTGGTATAATGTTGAAATTTGGCACACGATAGGTGCTATTATACCAATAGCAATAAAGATATGCCATAGCCATGATATTATGGCTTTGCCAGCTTGGTTTTGTGTCATTAAAGATAGATTTTAAAAAAAGATTGTCAGCATTTAGAGCAAATTATGAAAACAACAACGCTAAAATTTTTTGGTATTCCAGCGGTGGCAGCTTTGGCATTGTTTGGCTGTGAAAAAAATGATGTCGAATCAGATGGCATGAAAGTTGCCAAGCCTGTGGTGACACAAATCGCTGCCGTGTGTGATGACCATAGCCTAAAAAATCGTCTGAGCGATTCTTTGCAAGCAGCGTTGCTGGACGCATCATTGGCACGCCTATCAGGTTTGTCAGAATTGCAAATGCAAGACATGGAGACCAAAGTTCGTGGCAAGCTATCATCAGTGGCGATTGATTTGCAAAATGTTGCCAATGTTGAGGGTGGCTGTGTTGCTGATGTGTATCTGACACCGCAAGCGACTGATTTGGCAGCGGCAGAGACACTATTTGCAGAAAGTCAGATGCCGCTGGCTCAGCGTGCAGAGCAAGCAGGAGTGCAAATCATTGCAGGTCGTCTTGTGGCACAGGGTTTTTCTTATCAAATCGTGGATAATAAGGCGGTGCTTGGCGAAGAACACCCAGCCGTAGCATTGCTGGCTGATGTGCTGGTTGCTGCCGCCAGCGTGGTGCATACCCAAACGCCAGATGAGTCAAATGAACAGATGGCAAACATCGCTGCACCAACCGTATCTGTGCGACCAGAGGCGGTGGTGAAGATGCAAGAAAACCAAATCGTGTCAGCAGCACCGATTTCTCGTCCAGCAGGCGAGACGGTCAGTCGTCCTGCCAAAGAGCAAGCGACTCGCTCACAACAGCCAAGAGCAGAGCGAGTGGTTCAAAAGGAGCAACCACGCAGAAATAACGACACACCAACTCCAAAGCGTAGCGAGCAGGCTGTCCAAAACAAGTCCAGTGAACCAAAAAAATCTACCCCAGCAGCCGCAGCCAAAGAAGAGGCGAAGACAGATACTTTGGTCAGCGAACAAACCAAACAAATCATTAAATCAGAGCCAAAAGTCGAAAAAACTGAGCCAAAAGCTGAACCAAAGAGCGAACATACTTCAAAACCAGCCCCAAAAGCTGAGCCAAAAAAAGACATCGCACCAACCGCTCAGCCAAGCAAACAAGCAGCACCAGCACAGATTACCATTGTTGAGACTGGCGAAACTTACTGATTACCTTGTTTTTGTGATGCCAAACACCCTAAATCAGCAGATTTGGGGTGTTTTTGTTTGTCAATAATTCTAGCAAGACTGGGCGATTATGTGCTAGAATATTTTTTATTTTAGTAAAAATTGATGGAGTTGTGATGAATCTACCACGCAATAAATTTGCCCAAGTCATTTATCGTATGGGCTTACCATTGGCTTTGACAGCCAGTATTTTATCAGGTTGTAAAGAAGAGGCGACCCAAAAACCTGCCGATGCTCAGGTGGCGACAGGCGAACAAAAAGCCACCAAGACCATTGCCATCACTGCTATTGTTGAGCACCCATCGTTGAATGACATTCGCTTGGGTGTGATTGATGGTTTGGCAAGTTTGGGCTATAAAGATGGCGAAAATTTGACGGTTAATTTCCAATCAGCACAAGGCAGTATGGCGACGGTTGGACAGATTGCCAAGCAGTTTGTGGCAGATAATCCTGATGCCATCATTGGTATCACAACGCCATCAGCCCAAAGTTTGGCAGCGGCAACCACCACGATTCCAATGATTTATACAGCGGTTTCTGACCCTGTTGCTGCCAAATTGATTGATGAAAATAATAAAGGCACACAGCCAAACATCACAGGCTTATCAAGCCAATTACCGCTAGAACCACAGATTGAGCTGTTTACCAAGATTAAGCCAGAAGCCAAACGCATCGGTTTTGTGTACAGTCCAGGCGAGGCGAATGCAGTGGCGGTCAAAAATAAATTGGCGGTTGAATTACCAAAACGAGGCATGGAGCTGGTTGATGTTGCCGCCAATCGTTCTAGTGATGTTGCCGAAGCGACTCGTTCTTTGGCAGGTCGTGCTGATTTGGTATATACTTCGCTAGATAATGGCGTGGCATCAGCGATGGAAGCGATGGTGCAAGCTGCTAATGAGCTAAAAATTCCTGTAATCACTTCTGATGAGTTTAGCGTGCGTCGTGGTGCGGCAGCGGCACTTGGTGTCAATGACTATGACTTTGGTGTTACTGCCTCTAAGATGGTTGCTCAGGTCTTAGACGGTAAGTCGCCCAGCGAGATTGAACCACAAGTGATGAATACTTTGACGCTATTCATCAGTCCAAAACACGCTGCCCAACAAGGCGTGAGTGTGGATTTGACCACTTTGGGCGAAAGCGTGAATGTTGATACCACGCCTGCTCGCCAAGCCAAATAAGCCATGATGACAGATTGAGTGTCAATAATAAACCCCAATGACTTTTGGTTATTGGGGTTTTGTCATCAAGACTGCGTGATTATCAATGGCGGTTAGATGCTTGCCCAAAACATACGAGCTTTCATCAGCCAAAGAGGCGTGATGCCTGTAAAACTTTGGCTAACTTGACCATCTGTGATGATGATGAATGATGGCGTAACTTGACCTTGCCAATCAGCAAACAGCTGACCATATTCATCATTAAGATTGGCAAAACGGTAATCGTGTTGTTGTAGATAATTATTCAGCTCGTCTGTGCTGCCTGAGGAGACTGCAATGCCTAAGACAGGATAGCCTGATAGGTGCATTTCATTGACATTGGGGCTGGTTAGACGACAGATGCCGCACCAAGTTCCCCAAAAATACACCAAAACAGGCTCTTGTTGGCTAGTTTGTAAAAATGATGATGGTATGCCCATATCAGCTTGTTTGGCAGGCGTGCTGGGCGAACGCCAAAGATTGACCGCCACATAGACCACCACGAATATCAGTAGGTATTTGACAAGTGTTGTGAAGAAATTTTTCATTGCATCGATTCATGTTGATAAAAAGCCCCTAATGCAGGGCTTTTTGTTTGGGTTAGTCAAAAATCTTGCCAGGATTGATGATGTTGTTTGGGTCAAATACCGCCTTGATGGCTTTCATGTATTCAATCTCAGCAGCACTTCTGGTGTAGGTCAGGTATGGTTTTTTGGTCATGCCCACCCCATGCTCAGCACTGATGGAGCCTTTGTATTTTTGGACGGTTTCAAAGACATATTGATTGACCGTTTGGCATTTGGCAAAAAACTCATCTTTGGATAGAGTGTCAGGTTTTAGGATATTTAGGTGTAGGTTGCCATCGCCAATATGCCCAAACCAACAAATCTCAAAATCTGGATAATTGTCTTTAACGATGCGTTCGATGTCATTGATGAAATCGCCCAAATGCGTAATCAGCACCGAAACATCATTTTTATAAGGCGTAAATACCGAGATGGTTTCTGAGATACTTTCACGCAATTTCCAGAGTTCTTGGAGCTGACCCACGCTTTGGCTCATCACGCCATCGACAATCAATCCTTCTTCGGCACAATGTTCAAAGACAGACATGGCTGTGTCTAGCACTTCATCATTGATTGCTTCAAATTCAAGCAGCACATAAAACGGGGTTTGGCTATCGAAGGGGGCTTTGGCGTGTCCTGCACTGATGACTTTATCAATGGCGATGGCGTCAAAAAACTCAAAAGCAGTCAAATTTAGTGCTTTATTAAAACGGTTTAACAGACCAACCACCGAGCCAAAATCAGGCACGCCCAGTACCATTGCGGTTAAGTTGGTGGGTTGTTTTTCTAGTTTGATGAGGGCTTTGGTCACAAAACCAAGCGTGCCTTCTGCACCGATGAACAGATGGCGAAAATCATAGCCTGTGGCGTTTTTTAGCATACCGCCATTCAGTTCTAAGATATCGCCTTTGCCTGTAACGACCGTCAGACCTAAGATTTGATTGCGAGTCATGCCATAGCGAATGACCTTAATGCCACCAGCATTAGTACCGATATTGCCACCAATCTGACTAGAACCACTAGAAGCAAAATCCACGCCATAATACAAGCCTTGACTTTCAGCGTATTCTTGCAAAGTCTTGGTAACCACACCAGCTTCAACTTCGACCATGTGGTCAGCTTCATAAAAAGTACCGATTTGATTCATTTTATCAAAGCTGACCACCACCTCGCCACGACTTGCCACCGCTGCCGATGACAGCCCTGTACGACCACCGCTAGGCACTAAGGCAACCTGATGTTCATTGGCAAGGCGAACAATTTGGGCAACTTCTTCGGTGCTTTTTGGGAAAAGTACCGCCGAGCAATCCACCTCAAAATGTACCGTCCAGTCCTTGCCCCAATGCTGGGTGCTGTCTTGGTCGGTTTTGATGCTAAGTTCTGGCAGAAGCGTGCTTAGAGCGTTCAAAAAAGTGGCTGTATCCATGGCTGCTGTTCTCATGTTATCAACAAAAAAGATGTCTTATCATAACAGATTATGCACCATTTTTAAAAACCATATTTCCAAAAAATAAGCTTTTGACTGTTAATTTTGCCATATCATGATGGCATTGAGGCGGTGTGGGTAAAATCGCCATGCCATTTTTGTCATCATGATATGATTTGCGATTAAGTTGGTGGGACTTTTAAAAGTTGAATTGGTGTTCATCTTGCTCAGCTTGACACCAAAGCTCAGCAGATTCATCGTTCATACATAAAAATAACCCATCTGGCAACAGGTATATTGCCGTATTGGGCAACCCAATCTTTTAAATCCTTAAAAAATCACACCTGCCACACTTGACCACCGTCCCATTTTTCCACCAAAAAATCAATGACCGCTTGCACGCTCACAGGGCGGTAGGTGCTTTGCGGCGTCAAAATGGCAAGCACAATCTCCTCATTACCACTGGCAATCGGGATATGGGACAAAATCGGCACAAGTTTGCCTGTTTTGACTTCATCAGCCACAGCCCAATCGGGCATCATCACAATGCCTGCACCGTCCATTGCCATTTGAATCAAACTGTCCGCATTGTTGCTGACCATTTTCTCTTTAATTTCAATTATTTGATTTGTATTTAAATTTTTAAAACGCAATACGCCCAACTCCCCACGATAAAAAAGCCCCTGATGTGTCGCAAGCTCATCAGGCGTTTGGGGCGTACTGTTTTTTGCCAAATAAGCAGGCGAGGCAAGCAAAAAATGGCGTTGGCGAGCAATGATTTTTTGCTTTAAATTGCTGTCCATCGGCACGGCAACTCTGACAATAATGTCCGCTTTTTCCCCATAAGGGTCAATAAAATCATCGGTTTGGGTAAGGTAGATTTGTAATTTGGGATAGCGTTTGGCTAGTTCGCCCAAATGTGGAGCGATGTGTTTTTGCCCAAAAAATACAGGGGCGTTGATGTGAATAATGCCATTAGGTTCTTGATTTTTATCATTTAATTTGTCGGTTAAATGGGAAAATTCGCCCAAAATCGCTTTGGCGTGCGTGGCAAAAACTTCCCCAGCCTGCGTCAGGCTCATCGCCCTTGTGCTACGGTAAAATAAGGTTTGCCCAAAATCGTCTTCTAACTGCTTGATTTGCCGAGAAATGACCGAACTTGCCACATCGTACTGGCGGGCGACTTCGGAAAAGTTTTTTTCACGGGCAACGGCTAAAAAAATTTCTAGGGCGTGGAGTGTGGTGTTTTTGGGGTTCATTTGTGCTGATTTGGTAAAAGTATTTTGTTATTTTAGCAGATTTTTGGGTAAATGGCATTATATTTGCGATATTTTCAATAATTAACGATAATTTTTTAAAAACTAAGCGATATTTTTAAAAAAATTAACGCTAAGTATTGACAAATTTAAGCGATAAATTATATAATTATACGCATAAATTCTGTTTTATTTCTTAACGAGGTTTAAACTATGGATAAAGTTATCGGTATTTATTCAGGTAAAAATTTAGCCACCTTTGAGGAAGAGGGTGGTATTGGTTACTGGATTGTGCAGTCTGGGCGTGTCAAAAATGCCAAATATGTTTTGGTAATGCGAAATCATCGTGAGAGCTGGTCTGCTAAAGATGATGGTTTTCAACACGGACAAGCCTATATGCTGGGAAAAATTGCAGGCTGTTCTTCTGATACGCCTTATAAAGGCAGAAAAATTATCCTAATTAGTGAGTATGTGTTATTACCCCAAGATAATTCAACGGAGAATGTGTGGAAAAAACTGACGAATGGACAGCGTTACCCTGTTTCTTATCTGAATGCTGATGAGGTGTTACAAAAAATGGGGCTTGATGTCAATTCACCTGATTTAGATTGGCAACCATTTATGTCAAAACAAAGTATGACCAATCACGCCTCCAAGATGGAAGTTGATGACAAGCGTGATTTGGTTGAGATTATTGCCGAAGCGAAAGAAATGATCGCTTATGCCGCAGATGTTGATATTTCGGCAGTTGAGATTAAAATTAATTTTTAAGACAATGTTTTAAAAAAACACCGTTTATCGTTATGATAAGCGGTGTTTTTCTTTTCAAGAAGCCTGAAAAATCATTTATGCCAATTTAGCAAAAGTGTTTTGCGATTGATGTGATTTTTAAAATAAATTCATTGCATTAAAATACGCCCATTATTTTCACAAAAGGTCAAAACAATGAGCAAACAAATCCAATTTACAAAAACAGGTTCGCCTGATGTGCTACAAATCGTTGATGTAGCAATTCCTACACCAAAAGCACACGAAGTACAAATCCAAATCCACGCCATTGGCTTAAACCGTGCCGAAATGATGTACCGAGAAGGGGCGTATGTGATTGACCCTGTATTCCCTGCGACTTTGGGCTACGAAGGGGCAGGCGTGGTCGTGGCGATTGGCGAGGGTGTGAGCGAAGTTGCCATTGGCGATAAGGTCAGCATTATTCCATCTTTTATGTTTACCGAATACGGCACTTATGGCGAAATCGTCAATATGCCCAAACACGCCGTGGTCAAGCACCCTGACAATCTGACAATGGAACAAGCGTCCGCCAGTTGGATGGCGTTTGTTACCGCTTATGGCGGACTGATTGAGTTTGGCAAAGTACAAAAAGGCGATGTGGTGGTGCTGGGCGGTGCAACCAGTTCGGTCGGTCTGGCAAGCATTCAAATCGCCAAAATGCAAGGGGCAACGGTGATTGCCTTGTCTCGCACCCACGCCAAAGGCGATGTACTTTTGGAAAAAGGGGCGGATTTTGTGGTCGCCACAAGCGAAGACGATGTAACCGCCACACTTCTTAAAATCACAAACGGCAAAGGCGTGAATGTGGTATTTGACCCTGTGGGCGGACAAGAGGCGGCAAAAATCATCAACGCAATGGCACAAGATGGTCGTTACATCATTTATGGGGCATTAAGCCACGATGATATTGCTGTGCCAGTCTTTCCGATTTTGGGCAAACATTTGACGGTGAGGGGGTATGAACTCTTTGAAATCACCACCGTGCCTGAAAAACTCGCCCAAGCCAAACAATTTGTTTATGACGGTTTGGCAAGCGGTCAGTTACGCCCAGAAATTGACAAAATCTTTGCCTTTGATGAAATGGTTAAAGCCCACGAATATATGGCAAGCAATCAGCAGATTGGTAAGATTGTGGTTAAGGTTTGATTGTTTTTTAAATGAAATGGAATGCCGTTTGAAAAATATTTCAGACGGCACTTTTGTTTTCAAATTTTGCAAAATAAACTTTCAGCCAGCCCAAACCTACCCCAACATCTGTTTTTGTCTTTGTACCACTTTATTCATAATATCAAGCCACGCCTTGATTTCTTGTTCGTCAAGGGCTTCTAGCACGCCGTTATTGATTTTTTGAGCGGCGGCGACACAATCGTCTTTTTTGGCAAGGGCGGCAGAGGTCAGCCGTATCAGCCGACTTCTGGCATCGTTTGGGTTGGGCAGGCGTTCAATCAGACCGTCCCGCTCCATACGCCCCAGCGTGTTTGCCATTGTCGCTTGCGAAACCGAACTTTTTTCGGTCAATTCTTGCTGGGTCAGCTCTTGTCCGTCCCACAGCTCAAACAGCACAGGCAAATAGGCAGGATTTAAGCCCAAAGGGGCAAGCTCTTGTCCGATAAGCTGGGCAAACTGGCGAGCAATCATATTGGTCAGATAGCCCAGCGAATTTTTTTGGTTAATCGTCATTTATTTTTCCTTATAAATCAAAGTACTATTATTATAACACAAAAATGAATAAAAATATAGCTTGCTATTTAAATGCATAGTGTGCTATACTATTTTCCATAGTAAGCTATATAAATTGGAGAACGCAAATGAAACCAGACACTCAAAACCGCTACGGCACCATCTCACGCCTGTTGCACTGGGGCATATTTTTAGGCTACATCGCTATGTTTGCCACAGCACTCATTGCCAAATTTAACCCGGACTTACGCTTTTTGTTACAGCCACATCAGGCTCTTGGAATGGCGGTGCTGGTTTTGACCGTGCTTCGCATTGTGTGGGCGGCGGTTAATGCCAAAAAACGCCCAAAAAACGATACGAAAGTCAAAATTGGACATTTTGCCTTATATGCTTTGATGTTGATTGTTCCTGTTTTGGGAATGGCAAGAAATATTGGGCGTGAAAATGGCAATGAATTTTTGGTACAGCTTGGTAATAATTTGCACGGCGAATTAGCAATGCTTTTATTACTTTTAATTGTTGGGCATATTGGATTGGCAATTTTCCATCAAATAAAAGGCGAGAAAGTTTTATCAAAAATGATATAATTTATTGCATAAGTTTTCTATTTTTTAACTGTTTATTTTAACCATCGGAGTAATCTATGAGCAATGTAACTTTCAATCCAAAAGACGCTTATGTGCTGATTAACAGCTTTATTGTCCCAGCCGAAAAAGAAGCGGTAATGTTGGAATTTTGGCAAAAGTCTGCCGAATTTTTAAAAACCCAAGATGGCTATATCGCTACCCAATTACACAAAAACATTGACCCCAATGGGCATTTTAAATTTGTGAATGTCGCTTTATGGGAAAGCCCCGAGAAATTCCAAAAAGCCCTGCAAACTGCCCACAAAGATATGCCAGCAGGGGTAATGGACGGCATTCAATATTTCAATGGCTTATTTGAAGTGGTGTATAGCGATATGCCATTTGAATTTGGTAAGCGAATTGGTTGATTTTTAATTAAAAACACCGTTTTCGTTAAATTGAAAACGGTGTTTTTTTATAAAAATTTTGCAAAATGGGTTTTCAGGCTGCCTGACAAGCCATTTCACAATTGAATACTTAAACTTTAAGCCAAAACCGCTTACAATACCGCCATTTCTTAACTGAAAAAGGTATTAAAAATGAAAAACTTACTGCTATTGGGAGTGATGATGAGTGTTTTGACCGCCTGTCAAAGTACGCCAAACCAAATCACCGATGCACTTAATCCAGCTTCGGAATTTTGTGTGAAACAAGGCGGACAATCGCAAATCCGTAAAAATGCTGACGGTTCAGAATACGGTGTCTGTGTGTTGCCAAATGGGCAGGTGGTGGAAGAGTGGGAATATTTTCGATTGATGAAGGGGATGTATAATGCGTTTTAACTTGGTGTGGTGTATTTTATTGGGTGGAGTATTGTGTAGTCAAATCAGCTATGCAAAATCAGGTGTCGGCACACAATCAATCAATATCGAACGTCAACCATTGGCAAGCCGTTTAGCCAATGCTTTTTGGGTCTATGATGACCCAACAACACATCATTCGATTGTGTTTGAATTAGGCGAACATAGTGATAACAAGGGTTATTATTTTTATCGTGAATGGAAATATGATTGTCATAATACAGAGAAACCCTTATATCGTATTGTTGGCGTGCCTGAAAATGATAATGGCGTGATGGCTAATTTTTATATCTCGTCTGGTTATGATTATCGACCTTTTTTAACGCAGTTGCATTTGGTTAAATTAAAACCTAAAAAATATGTGATTTTATCCAAAGAAACGCCTGACGGTGTGCAAAAATATCGCTTTGATTATCAAACTGAAAATAAAGCCAGATGTCAATTTAAATCATAACTTATGATGAAATTTTGAGAATATGACCCATGTATAATCCTATTTTGGTCTCTGGTATTGCAAATAAAATTAATATTTATTGAGGCAGATATGGTGCGGATTATTGGGGAACAATCACGCAATCGTGTTCAACCGTTTTGTACATATTATAGGCAATGTGGTGGTTGTAATTTGCAGCATTTGGATTTAAATGCACAAATTGAGCATAAACAGCACGTTTTGGCATCACATTTTCAGCATTTGGCACAGGTTCAACCTGATGAATGGCTAAAACCGATTCGTTCACAACAGCAAGATTATCGTAAACGCACAAGGATAGGCGTACGCTATCTAGCCAAAACTCAACAATTATTATTTGGTTTTCGAGCAAATCAATCCAATTTGTTGAATGAGTACAAACACCGTTTAATTTTAAATTAAGCGGTGTTTTTTAAAATGGGGTAAAATCCTTTTCAGCCAGCCCAAAAAAATCATTTATGCCAATTTAGCAAAACACTTTCTCAATTTATCCCATTTTAAGCAAACTCAAAAGCCCTTAAAATACCTTATCTTAAATAAGACAGGTACACCAAAATGAACACGCTTTCCCCCATTTTCTCCCAAGTTTTTGGGCAAAATCAATTAACACTGGGCTTAATCGCTCCCTTTATGGGCTATCAAAAGCACATTCCAGACGATTTGACCGCCATTGCCGACAATGCACGGCTGGCTGAAAACTTGGGCTTTTCAGCATTGTGGGTACGAGATGTGCCGTTTTATGACCCTCATTTTGGCGATGTGGGGCAAGGGCTTGACCCGATGGTTACACTTGGTTTTTTGTCCGCCCACACCCAAAAAATCGCCCTTGGCACGGCAGGGCTGATTGCCCCTTTGCGTAGTCCCATTCACATTGCCAAGTCTGCGGTCAGCGTGGATAAACTCAGTAATGGACGGTTTTTATTGGGCTTATCCTCTGGCGATAGACCTGTGGAATACCCTGCTTTTAATGAAAATTTTACCAATCGTGCCGAGCGTTTTCGTGAAAACATTGAACTGATTAAAACCTTGACCGAGCAGGACTTTCCCCATTTTAATGGTAAACATTATGGCGATTTAACAGGCAATTTGGATTTACTCCCCAAACCCAAACACCGCTTGCCCATTGTGGCGATTGGGCGAGCAAGGCAAGAAATGGCGTATCTTGCCAATGTACCTGATGCGTGGCTGTGGCACGGCGTGAACCCCGATGACACGGCAAACATCATCAAAACCCTTGCCGATTTACGCCAAAAAGAGACGCCAACCGCCTTTGGCTATGCTCAATTTGTGGAAGTGCTGGCGGATAAAAATTCCCCCACCCAACTGTTTAACAACATTTATCTGCGTGGCGGGGCAAAAGGCTTGGCAGACTTTTGGGTAAAAGAACAAGAAAAAGGCGTAACGCATTTGGCGTTAAATTTAAAACCCACACAAAGACCTGCCGATGAAGTGCTGACGGAATTGGCAGAGTATGCTTTGACACAATTTTGAAAAGAAAAACACCGTTTGAGCAATTCAAGCGGTTTTTTTTATTTTAAAATGGGCAAAATAACCTTTCAGGCTGCCTGAAACCTATTCCCTTAACGCATTTAATACCACCTCAAACGCCTTTGAATGGTGTTTTCGGCTAGGGTAATAGGCATAAAATGGCTCATAAGTCATTCTAAACTCTGGTAAAATTTCAACAAGTTCCCCTGTTTTGATGAAACGCTCCACTTGCGACAGCCCCACAAGCCCAATGCCCAAATCTTGCAAAATGGCATTTAGTCCATTGCCATTCATTAAAATTTGACTTTTGGGCGTGTAAGAGACCACCTTGCCATTGACCCAAAATTCCCAGTCCATTGGCGGTTTATTTTTATCCAGTTGCAGATTAATCAGATGATGATGGTCTAGGTCATCAATGCTTTTTGGAATGTCTTTATTTTTTAGATAATTGGGCGTGGCAACCAGCGTAATTTGCACCATTTGTGAAATTTTGACCGCAATCATACCGCTTGCGACCGTACCGCCAAGCCGTACCCCCATATCAAAGCCTTCTGCCACAATATCCACAAAGCGGTTATCGCTGTAAAGTTGTACAAAAATATGCGGATTTTGGCTCAAAATAGGGGCAAGTTTGGGCAAAATCACCGTTTGTATCGCCAAATGACTGGCGTTAATGCGTACTGTGCCTGTGATGTGGGCTTGATGTTCGGTCAGTTTGGCAAGCCCCTCGCCAATGGCAAAATAATGGGGTGCAAGGTCGTTATACAAAGACAAACCCTCTGGCGTGGGTGAGACGCTTCTTGTGGTGCGGTTTAATAGGCGGATATTTAAGCGGTTTTCCAAATGACTGATACTTTGCGATAGTGCAGATTTAGATACGCCCAATTTTTCGCCAGCTTTGGTAAAACTGCCTGTTTGTACAATCGTTAAAAATAAATATAAGTCGTCAAAGTATGGCATTGTTCCAATATCCTAAACAGTCTGTTTTGATTTTGCTTATATATTTTAACAAAATGATTGATTACAATACACTCAATATTTGGCATTTTGAAAATTTTAAGGAAAATTTGATGAGTATTTCTCGCAGAAATCTGTTAAAAAGCAGTGGGTTAATCGGTGTAGGTATGGCGGTATCCGCCTGTTCTGGTGTGTTGGCAAATGCTAGACACTCAAAAAATGTTGTATCCACCACCAAAACCACCCAATCTGTTTTGCCCACAAGAAAATTAGGCAATTTGACCGTGTCAGCTTTGGGGCTTGGCTGTCAAGGCTTTGGGCAAAATATGTATGGCGTGCCAGAACCTGATAAAAATCATTCGGTTAAAATCATTCGCCAAGCCTTTGAACACGGTGTTACTTTTTTTGATACAGCCGAAGCCTATGGACCTTTTAAAAGTGAGCGGATTGTGGGCGAGGCGATTAAGCCTTTTCGCAATCAAATCGTTTTGGCAACCAAATACGGTTGGGATATTGACCAAAAAACAGGACAACGCACAGGCAAGGTAAACAGCAAGCCTAACCACATCAAAATGGTGGTGGATAATATGTTAAGTCGTTTGCAAACCGACCGCATTGATTTGTTGTATCAGCACCGTGCCGACCCCGAAGTGCCAGTAGAAGAGATTGCAGGGGTAATGAAAGAGTTGATACAGGCAGGTAAGATTTTGGGCTATGGCTTGTGTGAAGTGTCGCCTCAAACCATTGAAAAAGCTCACGCCATTGCTCCCATTACTGCCATTCAAAGCGAGTATTCATTGCTGTTTCGTGGGCGTGAAAATGATGTGTTGCCTGTGTGCCGTCAGCTTGGCATTGGCTTTGTGCCGTGGTCGCCTTTGGGTATGGGGACTTTGGCGGGCTATGTCAATGAACACACACGCTTTGCCAATGACCCTAGTCAAGATTTGCGTGGCATTTTGCCCCGTTTTGCTCCGCAAAATTTGGCTCAAAACGCCAAACTCTTTGCGTTAATCAGAAAATGGGCAAACCGCAAAGTCTGCACCCCAGCCCAATTTTCATTGGCGTGGCTACTTGCTCAATATGACGGCATTGTACCGATTGCAGGTACTACCAAAGGCTTTCATTTAATGGAGAATTTGGGGGCAAGCGACATTGTCTTTGGTGATGATGAATTAAAAGCATTCCGCACTGAATTGGAGCAAATTCAAATTATGGGCGAGCGTTTGCCAGAAGCCATTTTAAAATTTTCAGAAGTGAAATAGGAGTAATTTATGCAAAACATCACTTTATCCAACAGCGTACAAATGCCAATTTTGGGCTTTGGCACTTTTCAAATTGCCCCACAAGATACCGAGCATTTGGTAAGTACAGCCATACAAGCAGGTTATCGCCATATTGACACCGCCCAAAGTTATCAAAACGAGTGTGAAGTCGGCTTGGCGATAAAAAACAGCGGAATTGCCCGAGATGAATTTTTCATTACCACTAAGGTGTGGATTTCCAATTACACCGATTGCAAGGCAAGTGTGTTGCGTTCGCTTGACCGTATGGGGCTTGATTATCTGGACTTGGTGCTACTTCATCAGCCGTTTGGCGATACTTATTCTGCGTGGCGGGATTTGGAACATCTGTACAATGACGGCAAAATCCGTGCCATTGGCGTGAGCAATTTTACGCCAGCGTTTGCGGTGGCACTCGGAGCGGGCAATCAGGTGATGCCAATGGTCAATCAGATTGAGGTCAATCCGTTTTATCAGCGGTTTGATGAAGTGGAAAAATTGCAAACAAATGACATAGTAGTGCAGGCGTGGGCAAGTTTTGCCGAAGGGAAAAATGACATTTTTAACAATCCTGTACTGGTACAAATCGCCCAAAAATACGGCAAAACGCCCGCCCAAGTTATCAGCCGTTGGCTTGTGCAAAGAAACATTGTCGCTTTGGTCAAATCCAGTCGCCTTGAAAGAATGCAGGAAAATTTAGCTATTTTTGATTTTGAACTCACGGCGGACGACAATGCCAAAATCGCCACGCTTGATTTAGGAAAATCGCTAATTTTTGACCACAGCAACCCAGAAATCGCCAAGTTTTTGATGAATTATAAGGTTGATGTGTGAATAAATAATGGAGCCAGTAATGAATTTTAATATCCACACCGAACGCCAAGCCTTAAAAGATTTGGTAGATACTTTTTCCAATTTAGCAGACGAGAAAAAAGTCGCCGAGCAAATGTCATTGTTTACCCCTGATGCCATCGTGCAAACTTTTATTGGTGGAAAACTGGTGTTTGATATGGCAGGCGTTGCCCAAATTGAAAAAACATTTAGCGATTTTTTGGCAAGTTTTCACACCGTGTATCATATCAACGGACAGCACAGCGTGTCTTTTGTTGATGAAAATAATGCCACAGCGATTAACTATTGTGCGGTTAAATTGGTTGAGACCAAAGACGGCAAAGAAATCCTGCACGACCACAGCATTCGCTACAATGACACCTATGTCAAAGAAAATGGCAAGTGGCTGATTAAACACCGCATTGCCAATTTTATGATTAGTGAAACCAGAGTAATTGGCTGATTTTAAACACCGTTTAATTTAAAAATTAGGCGGTGTTTTTTGATTGGAATTTTGCAAAATAAACTTTCAACTAGCCTGAAAAAACCTTGCAATTCATCCTAAAATTGACTAAAATATGCAATTAGTGAATTTTAGGACTATTTTTATGAGCAATACCCCCAAAAATCCCCTAGACCAACTGGGCGATATTTCTACCAAAATAGTGGCAAGTTATGCCATTTTTGCAAAAAAATATGGCATTAGCGATAATGAATTGGCGATTTTTTATGCCCTTTGGGTCAATGAATTTCGCACGCAAAAACAAATTGCCGATGAATATGTGCTTGCCAAACAAACCATTAATACTTTATGCAAACGCTTTGAGGCAGACGGTTTAATCACAAGTATCATTAGTCAAAATGACAAACGAGAAAAAATCCTATCCTTGACCGATAAGGGTAAAGCCTTTGCCAAACCCATTATTGAAACGCTGTTAAACCTTGAACAAAAAATCATTGATGAATTTGGCGGTGAGCGAATGTTATTGTTATTAAAAGAAATGCAAGACTTGCAAACCTTAATGGCAAATCATTTGGAACAATAAATGAATACAGCAATTCATACTCTAAAAAATATTGCCTTAAACAATAAAAGAAAATTATCGGCAACTTTTGGCTTAGTGGCATTAGAAAATATGTTGTTTTTATTATATCCATTGGTGGGCAGTTTTGCGGTCAATGCGGTATTAAATCAGCAAACTTGGCACGCTTTGGTGTATGCCTTAATGGTCTTTGTGATATGGTCTGTGGGTTCGGCACGCCGTGCAGTGGATACTCGTGCCTTTGTAAAAATTTACGCTGATTTGGCGAGTAAAGCCATTATTAGTGAAAAACAAAAAGGCAATACCTCAGCCACTGCCCACGCTGTGATGGCACGGCAGTTTGTGGCATTTTTTGAGGAGCATTTGCCGATTTTAATCACGGCTTTATTTAATATTATTGGTTCGGTGGTGATGCTGTTAATGCTTGAATTTTATTCTGGAATGATTGCCCTATTTATTTTGTTTGTGTTTATTTTGATATTGCCAAATTATAGTCGGCAAAATGATAAACTTTATTTTAAACTCAATAACCGCCTTGAAAATGAAGTCAATGTGATTGAACAAAATAAACATCATCATTTAATCAAGCATTATGATGTATTATCCAAAATTCGTATTGCCATTTCCAATCGTGAAGCCTTTTCTTATTTAATGATTGGATTAACATTGGCGATATTATTTGGGGCGACTTTATTTATCTTGTCAAAAAAGTCAGTACAAGCAGGGCATATTTATGCCGTGATGACTTATTTGTGGGGCTTTGCAATGAGTCTTGATGATATGCCAAGATTGGTAGAGAAATTTTCTGAATTAAAAGACATTGGGCAAAGAGTGGCGGTTTAATTTTTTTAAAACGCTGTATGATATTTGGTATTGTTAATTGAGTATACTTTTCTAGAAAACCGTTCGTGGTGAGCTTGTCGAACCATAACGGTTTTCCTAGACTTCGACAAGCTCAGTCCGAACGGAAAACCTTAAAATCTATCTTTATTTAACAATACCTGATATTTATTTTTATTTTAGGAGCATTTTATGCACTGGTCTATTTTATTGGCGATTGCCATTTGTAGTGAAGTGTTTGGTTCAACAATGATTAAACTCTCACAAGGCTTTACCAAACCCTTACCGTCAATCGGTGTGGTGGTGGGATTTGCTTTGGCGTTTTATTGTTTGTCCTTGACCTTAAAATCCATTCCGCTTGGAATGGCGTATGCAATTTGGTCTGGTGTCGGGCTTGTTTTGACGGCAATTGTTGGCGTGGTGGTGTTTGGCGAAAAGGTGGATTTTTGGGGAATGGCAAGCATCGCTCTGATTTTGGCAGGGGTGATTATGATGAATACGCTGTCTAAAATGGGCGGGCATTAGGATAAATACCGCTTGCAGGAATGTTTAAGCGGTTTTTTTCTTAAATTTTTAAAAACCAAAACCATCAGCCGTGTTATAATACCTCACAATATCAATCCGTTAGTAAGGTTTTGTATGTCGCACTCTTATGCTGTTGCCCCAAACGACATTTTGGATTTTTGGTTTCATCAGGACAATCAAGCCTTTTGGTTTGTGCAAAATGATGACTTTGACCGCACCATTTCTCAACAATTTTATGAGACTTGGACAAAGGCAATAGAGGGCGAGCTGTATCATTGGCGGACGACTTTGCAAGGGCGGCTTGCCGAAATCATCGTTTTAGACCAGTTCTCACGCAACCTACACCGCCAAAGCAAAGAGGCTTTTGCTTATGATTTGACCGCTTTGGTGCTTGCCCAAGAAGCCATCAACCAGCCTGATTTTGCCAGCCTAAACCCAAGCGAGCGTCATTTTATGCTGATGCCGTTGATGCACAGCGAAAGTGCCGACATTCATCACAAGGCGGTGGCGTTGTTTGAGGCACTGGGCAATCCCAAAGCCCTTGATTTTGAATTGCAGCACAAAGCCATTATTGACCGTTTTGGACGCTATCCGCACCGAAATGCCGTACTGGGACGAGATAGCACTCCTGATGAGCTGGAATTTTTAAAAAGCCATTCGGGGTTTTGATGATAAATGCTGTTTGGGGTAGGTGGTGTTTGGCGAAAAGGTGGATTTTTGGGGAATTGCGAGCATAGGGCTTATTTTGGCAGAGGTGATAATGATGAATACGCTGTCTAAAATGGGTGGGCATTAGCTTGGTAAGCATCGCTTGGATTATGTGAAATAAGCAAGTGATGCTTTCTTTGTGTTTAAAAAAACCAGCCTATCCAAATTGGGTATTCTAAATTTGGCGTTCTAATTGCGATAATAGCTCTCTTAATCCTTTATCCAGCCCCTGTAACACCTCATCAGGCATATCAGCAAGCAAATCTTTTTCACCTGTAATATGCACAAAAAACACTTTATCTACCAATATCTTACCCTCATCAGTCAGTTGTACCAGAAGACTTCGGTTATCATCAGGATTGGGCAGACGCTTTATTAACTCTTTATTTTGTAAATGTTTTAGGCGGTTAGTGATGGTACCTGAGCTAATCATCAAAGTAGAATACAACTGGGTCGGCGTGAGTGTGTATGGCTCACCTGACCGTCTTAGGGCTGCCAAAACATCAAATTCGCCATAATTTAAGTCAAAGGCATCAAATTGTGTCAAAAGCATATTGTCCAACAGGGAGACACAGCGTTTTAATCGTCCTAAAATGCCCATCGCTTGCAAAGGTAAATCATCATGCTGGCGTTGCCATTGAGCCAAAATCATATCCACCTTATCGAGCATCAAGCCATCAATATCAGATAGGTTCATTATTTTGTCCTATTTTTAAGCGTAATTGTTCTTGACCAACCGTCATTTTGGCAAATTGATTAGCAATGCGTCCAGAGCGATTGCCTTGTTGGGTGGCGTATTGCAAAGCCAGTAGGCGAACGCTTTCCCAATCTTGGCTTTTTTGCCAGCCATAATGGTCAAGCCAAAACTGCACCGTGTTTAGATATTCGTCTTGGCTAAACCCATAAAAATGAATGTGCAGACCAAAGCGGTCAGCCAGAGAGGTTTTTTGTTCAATGGTATCACTGTGGCGAAGTTCGCCGTTGTTGTCTGTGTACAATTCATTGTTATCACGGCTGTACTCTACCACCATCTGCTTACGGTTAGAAGTGGCATAAATCAAGGTGTTGTCCGCCCCTGCTGATAGTGAGCCGTCCAGTACCGTTTTGAGGGTGGCATAACTGGCATCACCTGCTTCAAATGCCAAATCATCACAAAAAATCAGATATTTGTCAGTGCGGTTTTGGAGCATCGTAACGATTTTGGGGAGGTCATCTAAGTATTTTTTGTCCAGCTCAATCAAGCGTAACCCTAAGTGGGCAAAAGATTTTAGGCAGGCTTTAACGATAGACGATTTGCCTGTCCCTCTTGCTCCTGTCAAAAGCACATTATTTGCTAAAAAGCCGTGAGCAAAGGCTTCAGTGTTTTTGCGTACTTTGTCAAGCTGGCTGTCAATATTGCACAAGCTGTCAAAATCAATCAAATTGGGTTTGTGGATAGGCATAAAATACGCTTGTGTACCATCTTTTTCAAAGCGAAAGGCAATAGCAGTGTCTAGAACTGATAAATCAGTTTCTTGCGATTTAGCAAGGCGTTCAACGGCTTGGGTGAGTTTTTGTAGTTCAATGAGCAGTGCATCTGCGTGGGGAATCTGAGTCATGGTGTGGCTTCCAAAAACGATAATTTGTCTTGATATTAAAATAGGCTCTAGACTAGCAACCCAACCTATGCTAGACCAGAAATATGAAATATAACAGTAAGTTAAGTGTCTATAAACTAAAAGAAAATCATAAAATGCTTTTGTATTGACATAGACGCAACAAGAACAGCACTTTTGCTTGAATTAAACTGCAACACAATCAATCATTGGTTTGGTATTTTTAGACAAAAAATCTATGAGCATCAAACCAACCAAAACGCTTATTATATGGTGAAATTGAACTGGATGAAAGCTATTTTAGAGCAAAGCACCAACAAGGCTTTCACGGTAAACTCAAAAGAGGTCGTGGCACATTAAAACAACCGGTTTTTGGTATCTTTGAAAGAGACAAAGCAAGTTTATACTAAAAATTGTACCAGACTGCACCAAAGCAACCTTACAAGCTGTGATACTTGGTGAAGTTGATATTCAAAGTGTGATATACTCTGAGGCTTTCGTGGTTATAATGGGCTTGTTGATATGGGTTATGACAAGCATTTTAGAGTAAATCACGGTAACAATGAATTTGCTCACGGCAAGTGTCATATTAACGACATTGAGAGCTTTTGGAGTTTTAGCAAAAGACGACTTGCTAAATTTAACGGTGTTGCTGCCAACTTTGACCTACGCTTAAAAGAATGTGAATGGCGTTGGAACAAAGATGTTGATGAGTTGCAACGCCATTTATGGAGCTTGATTAAGTGAGATTTTTTTAAATTTTGATGGTCTAGAGCCAAGCATTTTTTAACTTAACAAGCCTAAGGCTGATAGAACGACTTGTTCTCACTGACCAGACACAGCTGGCGGTTATGATAGTCAATCAAAGTACTTCCATGCCCCACACTCACGATGATGGCGTGGGGTAGATGGCAGTTTAATAGCTCATACATTCGGCGTTCATTCTGCTCGTCCAATGCAGAAGTCGCCTCGTCCAAGAACACCACATCAGGGGCAACCAATAAGATTCGCACAAAGCCAATCCGATGTATCTGACCAGGGGATAGAATGTGCTGCCAATCTGCCACTTCATCAAGGCGGTGGACGAAATTATCCAGCCCACACAGGCACATTAGCCTGATTAGCGTGTCATCATCTGCCTGCAAGACAGGATAACAAACCACCGCACGCAAACTCCCCTGTGGCGTATAACTTCGCTGCGGCACAAACCAAAGCTTAAGACCCATCGCAATGTCAATCGCCCCCACCATCGGCAAGGGATATAAGCCTGCAATCGCACGGAGTAGGCTACTTTTGCCAATGCCTGACTCACCCATTATCAGTAACCTATCGCCACGACCAAGCGAGACACTGACAGGGGAAAACAGCAGTCCGCCCTCTACTTTGGTTAGCCCTACTTGGTTTAAGCAAAGCTGTGCCGACTGCTCTTGTGGGGTGGTAGCACTGATGGTCGGTGCTGGCGTATCTGTTGGATTATTTGGTTGCGTGTGGTTGGGCTGTTTGTTATCCAGCTCATCTATCGCCTGCAAAAAGCTCTGTAAGCGGTTTATCCTTGCCTGATACAGCGTAAACTGCTCATAAAACAGGCGGAAAAAGGACAAGGCAGTCATCAAACGATTAAAGGACTGCACCGTCTGATGCACATCACCAAGCTTAATCTCGCCTGCAAAAAAACGGGGCGCTTGCAGCATAATCGGCAACAGTTTGGATAGCTGAGTGACGCCAGAGTTAAAACCATCAAGCATTAAGGATTGTTTGATGATTGCCCAGCGGTTCTTGATAATTGCCGAAAATCGCTGCGTTAAAGTTATTTTTTCTTGTTGTTCGCCTTGATAAAAGGCAATGCTTTCGCTATGGTTACGAACTTGAATGAGTGCATAACGATAGTCGCCGTGTTTTTTTCTTTATTAAAATTCAGACGAATCAAAGGCTTACCAATCCACATAGACATCACCGTGGCGATAAGAATAAAGACATAAAGCAAAAACACCACCCCTTTTGGAATACTAAGCCCAAGCAGCACCAGCACCCCAGACAGCTGCCACAGAATCAGTGTGAATTCAATGGATGACAGCACCGAATTCATCATACCTCTGACCAGTGCTACCGTATCTGAAATAAAGGCGGTCGCGTCCTGTTCTATCCTTTGGTCTATGTTATCAAGTGTGCGTTCATTACCAACCGATAGATTGCTATTAAAGGCATTCTGTAAGCGGTAGTAGTTGTGGTTACTAAGCCAGCGGGTCAAGAGGTGGGCGTTTAGTTTTTCTAGCCAATGAATTTCAAATTTCTGCCCCAAAAAACTGTCCACAATCTCTTGGATTACTCTAAGTGCAACAATGCCAGCATTGATAAGTGCAAAAAACCAAAAAGCCTGCCAATCCATCTCTTGCAAGGCATCATACAATCCCTTATAAAAAAAGGTATTGAGTACACTGATACGCACTTCTAGCAGCACAAAAGCCACCAGCAGCCCAACCATCAGCAAGGTCTTAAAAGTACTTGCAAGGCTTAGACAAGGCTTGGTAATCTGCCAAAACTTTCGTCCAATCTTAGTCTGCGTAATCAGTATCGCCCCACTTAGCCACAAGATAAGGCACGACCAAAAAAAGGCCTGAACAAACCAAAGTCCAGAACCGCTCAACTCACTTTGCCAATTCATAAAAGATTACACCGTTTTTGGCTATGCACACAATAAAGAACCGCTTGTGGCACAAACGGTTCTTGCTAGGATTAAAATTCAAAGGTATAGCTTAGGTTATAATTGCGTCCACGCCCACTAGAATAGCGAGTGGTATCACTTCTATCGTCCACCAAAACGGTCTGGCTGATAAAGTTCTGGTAGTCGGTGTTCAAAAGATTATTAACCCCAAAGCCAATCACACCCTTACCAAAGCGGTGCGACACAGGCTGACGATAGCCAAAATCCACGAGCGTATAGCCATCAAATTTTGACTGAACACCTGCGGCAATATCGGGATACTTGCGGTCAAACAGATGAGTAGCGGTCAGGCTCATACTGCCTTGGTTGGCTAAGGTGTGCGTATAGCCCAAAGATAGCTTGTTGGGGCTAATGTTGCGAGCAGGCATATCCACCATCACGCCATTGTTATTGGCATCGTATTTGCCTTGGGTGTGGGCAAAGCTTGCTGTGAAATGGTGGCTTTTGTTTGGGCGGTAACCCAAGGACACTTCTCCACCCTTAATATCCGTCTCGCTACGCACGGCACGATAGCCTTGCACAGCAGGCACATATTCTAAGGTAGAACCCAAGTCTGATTTAGATTGATACACACTCAAGTCCGCTGTCAGTTTTTCGCCAGAAAATCTTAGTCCTGCCTCCATATTGTCGGTAACAATGGGCGACAGCTCAATGTTCTCCACGCTTTGATTGAGTGCCGTAATCGCTCTTAAGGCACCCCCAACATCAGGCATACCCAGACCTTGAGAGTAGCTGGCAAAAGCTTGTAGCTTGGGCGTTAGGTCAAATGTCAAGCCTGCACTTGGCAATGCCTTGTCAAACGACACCTCACCGCCTTGGACAAAGGTTGGGGTGTAGCGACGCGCACCAAAGCTGTTGGCACGGGTATAGCCTGCTAGCGTATAATAATCATCAACCGAAAGCTTGCCGTATTCGTATCTCACACCTGCATTCAAAGACAGACGCTCTGTTAAGCTTAGCCTTGCCTGTGCAAAGGGAGCCAGATTCTGATAGCTCATCTTTGGCGTCCACGAACGGTTGTAGCGAATGAGTCGCTGTTCGGTATCGTCTTGAAGCACATCAAGCCCTGCGGTCAAGGACAGTCTGTCCTGCCAGAGATTGTCTTTATTGTAGGTGGTTTTTAGACCAAGCTTTTGAGATTCAATTTGCGACTGGTCAATGAGCTGACCCACAGGGGCAAGTGCTGGGTCTTGATAATTGGCAGCAGCATTAGAACCATAACGAGCAGTAAAGTCTTGGTAATAGCCCTATGCTGTCAGTCGTCCGCTCAAAAAATCATCGTCTTGATAAACAACATTGGCGGTTAGCACCTTATTATACGGGTCTAGCCCGTCGGGTGCACCTGTCCGCTTGACGCTGGTATCGGTGCGTTTTATGGCACGGTTTCTTTGGCTGCTGTCATTGACATATTCTTGTGAGCCTTCCAAAAAATAATGATTGACGCTGGCACTTAGGCGTTTGTTGTCATCAAAGGCATAGCCGACTTTCGCTAACACATCATAATGACTGGCATTCATCACATCGCCTTGATTGCCATAAGTGCCGACAAGGCGGTCATCAGCCCCATAGTACATACCTTCCTTGCCATATTTGAGTGCCACAAGTCCGTCCAGTTTTTCGCCACCAAAGCTCGCCTGATAACGCACATCACCGCCCAAGCCCTCGCCTTCAAAGTTTTTGGCAGTATTGACACCGATGCTTAGGCTCTGCTTTAGACCATCGCCACGATTCTTTTTGGTAATAAAGTTGATGATACCACCTGTCGCCCCCAAGCCGTGCTCAGAGCTTGCCCCATAGATGACCTCTATCCGCTCCACCATAGACAAATCAATGGTGCGGTTCTCACGGCTACCGTCTCTTAAAGGATTGGACTGTGGCACGCCATCAATCATAAATAACACTTCCCGCCCACGAAAACTCTCGGACACCGACCCCATATTCCCTGTCGGTGGTGCGTAGCCGGGAATCAGTTTAAACAGTGCTTGCGACATATCATCGCCCGCCAACAGCTGGTTATCTATGGTCTGCCTGTCAATGATAAGCACCTTTTGGGCAGATTCATTGAGCTTGGTATTGGCACGAGTGGCGGTAATGGTCAATTCGCCCAAATCCACTACTGGGCTGCTATCAAGAGCCGCAGTCTCGGTATGGGTATCAGCATAGCTGATTGCAGAGATAGACAAGGCTAGTGGCGACACCCAAAAGGATTTAAGCCAAGGTTTGGTTGTCAGTGTTTTGGTGATAAAGTTAGACATAAGTATTTACTCAAGATTGATAGGGACATACGAGCGTATGCCGGCTTAGCTATGGCTTGTCGCTCAATTTCCAAACAAAGCACGCCCACACCATCGCTATACAATAAAAAATTCGCCAAACAGCGAATCAAATATAGCCCGCAAGACAGTGCAATACAAACCACTAAATCCAATCTAAAAAATACCCTTGGCATTTTTTGGCGATTTTCACACAATCACACCGCATACGATTTAATAATGATTATCAAAATATTATAAATAGTATCTATCATTTCGTCAATAAAAGTTGAATTTAAATAACTTATTCAAATCATTTATCCAAAATATCAAAAACCCCACTTTCATCACAAAAGCGGGGCTATCGCAGTCCACACCCTCACTGACCACCCAACATCTTGAGTGCCAGTACAAAGAGTGGCCCAATGCACACCAAACGCCGTCGCCCCAAATGCTATCCACTATGGCGAGCTGGTATGCTAGGCAAAATCTCATCACACCAAGAGAATTGACACAGCCGAAGTCAAGGATTTGGTACAAGCCTTTGCCGATTTAGTCAAACGAGCGGTGGAGGCAGGTTTTGATATCATTGAACTGCACCAAACAACTTTTCAAGCAGCCCAAAAATCCCAATTATCATTTTTAATAATACCCAATCATCAAAATTCTCAATTTTTCACAATATCTAAACCAAGGTATAATAAACAAATTTCAACCGCTTTTACCCAATTTTGGAGCATTTTATGACCTTTTTCAACAAAGACGATATTTTAAACGCATTTCATTACCGTGCCTCCACTCGCTCGTACGATGGCAATAAGAAAATCAGTGATGACGATTTTCACGCCATTTTGGAAATGGGGCGACTCTCCCCAAGCTCGGTAGGCTCTGAGCCTTGGCAATTTTTGGTATTGCAAAATGCCAATTTACGCCAAAAATTAAAACCTTACTGCTGGGGTATTCCCACGATGGAAACTTCAAGTCATATTGTGGCGATTTTGGCAAAGAAAAACGCCCGCTATGACACGCCTTATTTTGGGCAGATTATGGACAGGCGGGGCTTAACTGGCGAGGCTCGTGAAAAAGCGTTGGCGGTGTACAAAAAATTCCAAACAGAAGACATTGCCATTTTGGAGAATGATCGCAGTCTATACGATTGGGCAAGCAAACAAACTTACATCGCCCTTGCCAATATGATGACGGGGGCGGCGATGATGGGTATTGATTCTTGTCCGATTGAAGGTTTTGCCTACAAAGAAGTCAATGACATCTTGGCAAATGAAGGCTTGTTTGACCCTGCCGAGTGGGCGGTGTCGGTGATGGTAACTTTTGGCTATCGTGATAAAGACATCAAGCCAAAGGCACGCAAAGCCTTTGATGAAGTGGTGAAATTTGTGGAATAAAATAAAAACACCGTTTGAGGCATTCAAGCGGTGTTTTTTTATTGTCTTAGGCTGTCAAAAAAACTTAACCTTGGCTCGCCAAAATACCATTGAGATTATTTTCAAGCCAATCCACCAACGCATCAATTTTTTGTGCTGCCTGCCGCCCATATTCGGTCAAAGTATAATCGGTATGCGGTGGCACGGTGTTGTAGGATTTGCGAATCAGCATGCCATCTTTCTCTAATTGCTTTAAAGTCTCCGATAACATTCGTTCACTCACGCCTTCAATTTCACGGCGAATCTCACTAAACCGCTTTGTACCGTCAAGTAGCACAATCATCACAAGCACGCCCCAACGGCTGGTTAAGTGATTTAAAATCAAACGGCTGGGACAATCTTTGGACAATACTCGTCCTTTGTCAAAGTCTCTCATTGATAAACCCTTGAAAATCAACTGGTTAAAAAATAATTTTATACTTACAAATTTGTAAGTACTTCTATATTTAAATTAAGGGGGTATAATACCTTTCATCAGCTTAAAAATCAATATTCATCATTGTGGAGACAAAATGAAAAAACTTATCCTATCTGTCCTAGTGGCAAACGTGGCTTTGACAGGCTGTCAGACGGTGTCTAATGTCGCCAATCCAGCCAAAGCCAGCGTATCTACCGCACAAAGCAAAACCGAACGCAACAAAGCCAATGCCATTGCATTTTATGAAATGGCATTTAATCAGCACAAAGTTGCCGAAGCCACAGCCAAATATGTGGGAGATACCTATTTGCAACACAATCCAACCGTAGGGGACGGTGGTCAAGCCTTTATTGATGCTTTTGTGCCATTTTTAAAACAGCACCCCAAATCGTCTGCCAAAATCCACCGTGTGATTGCCGAAGGTGATTTGGTGGTGTTGCACGTTCATAGCCAGCTTGATGAAAATGATAGGGGCGAAGCGGTGGTGGATATTTTCCGTTTTGACGACAACGGCAAAATCGTTGAGCATTGGGATACCATTCAAGCCGTACCCGAAAAAACCGTGAGCGGGCGTTCGATGTTTTAATTTATTGATTGATAAGGAGTTTTTATGTCCAATATTTTGGTTATTTCTGCCCACCAAGATTTAAATACTTCGGTCAGCAACAAGCTGATATTAAATGAATTGCAAAACCATTTTGGCGATAAAATCAGCGTTCGCCGTCTGTCTGATTTATACCCTGATTATCAAATTGATGTTAAGGCAGAGCAGGACGCCTTGATTGGGGCGGATGTGGTGCTACTACAATACCCCACCTTTTGGTTTAATACCCCTGCCATTTTAAAAAAATGGCTGGACGATGTGTGGCTGTATGGCTTTGCCTATGGTGAGGGTGGTGATAAACTGCACGGCAAAAAATTTCTTGTTTCTACCACCACAGGCTCAGGCGAAAATACCTACAATGGGCAGATTGTGGCGACCATTGATGATTTGGTCAAACCTGTTAAGCATTCTGCACTTTATGCAGGTTTTGACTGGCAGGGCGTGTATCCTTTGTATGGGGCTTTGTATATACAAGGCGTGCATAATGATGAGCATTTGGCACAATTACAAAATAATGCCAAAAATCATAGCAACACTTTGATTGAAAAATTAGAAGCATTACTTTGATTTTAAATGATAAAACACCGTTTGAGGCATTCAAGCGGTGTTTTTTATTAAAAATAATTTGGCGGATTGTTATTGAGGCTTTATTGGTGATTTTTAAACAACTAATTGCCCAAAAATTGCCATAAAATCATCAAAATATGCTATGCTAGTTAGTTTGTATTTCAAATGATTTTGATAAAACTATGAAACAATCAACCGCATTGGCAATCCTAAAAACAGGGCAGAATGTTTTTTTGACAGGGCAGGCAGGGGCAGGCAAAACCTATGTGCTAAATCAGTACATCAATTATCTAAAAGCACGCCAAGTTCCGATTGCCATTACTGCCAGCACAGGCATTGCTGCTACACACATGGGCGGTGTAACGATTCATTCGTGGTCAGGCATCGGTATTCAAAATGACATTGAAAAAATCAATTTATCAAGACTAAAAGAGAAAGATGGTTTTGTTGATAAACTCAAAAATACCAGAGTGCTGATTGTCGATGAAATCTCAATGCTTCATCTCAAACAAGTTGATACCATCGATGCGGTTTTGCGACATTTTATTGACCCAAACTTACCATTTGGTGGTTTGCAAGTGGTGTTTTCTGGTGACTTTTTTCAGTTGCCACCTGTGGGCGAAAAAGGCGAGACTTCCAAAGAAAAATACGCTTTTATGTCTAAGGCGTGGATTGACTGCAATTTTCAAATTTGTTATTTGAGCGAGCAACATCGCCAAGATGACAGCCGTGCCAATCAAGATGAGCTAAGCCTGACTGATATTCTAAATCAGATTCGTAGTCAGACGGTCAGCTGGGCAGCGATTGATAGGCTTAAAGCCACACAAAATAACCAAGTGCAGGCACATCGCACCAGATTGTACACGCATAACATCGATGTGGATCGCATCAATGATGATGAGCTGGTTACTTTGTCGGGCAAAAGCGTGTGCTTTAAAGCGGTGGTGTCTGGCGACAAAGCCTTGATAGAAATGCTTTTAAAAGGCGTGCGAGCACCGCAAGAGCTGACTCTAAAAGTCGGTGCCAAAGTCATGTTTGTCAAAAATATGCCAAACTTGGGTGTTTATAATGGCACGATGGGCGTGGTGGCGTATTTTGTTGGGGCTGGCGGTCAAAAATATGATGGCAGTAGTGACATTCCTGCCTCTGCCTATCCTGTGGTACGCCTCAATAATGGTGGTGAGGTCAATGCAACGCCAGAAGACTGGACCATCGAGGACGCTGACGGTGGTGTTTTGGCAAGTTTAAGCCAAGTGCCACTTTGTTTGGCGTGGGCAATCACCATTCATAAATCACAGGGCATGACCTTAGACGCTGCTGAAATTGATTTATCCAAAACCTTTGAAATGGGGCAAGGCTATGTGGCATTGTCTCGTCTAAAATCATTGGACGGTCTAAAACTGCTGGGATTAAATACCAAAAGTTTATTGTTAGATGAGTGGGTGCAAAGGGTGGATAGGCGACTGCTTGAACTTTCTGATGAACAAGAACAGCAGTTTTTGGCATTGGACGACAAGACAGTGACGGACATTCATCAAGCCTTCATTAAAGTCTGCGGTGGTCTTGATGATGTCAAGAAAATCTCTTTAAATGAACAAATCATCGTCAAGCAAACACATCAAAAACGACAGCAAGAACAACAACATCACGATGGATTTCATGATGGCGTGCGTGAAACTTTATCCTTGGTCAAAGAGGGTCTTAGCATCAGTCAAATCGCACAAAAAAGAGCCTATGCTGAATCTACCATCATCGGACATCTAGATAAGATTGTTGCCAAGATGCCACAGCTTGATTATTCAGCAATACGCCCAGAGCAGAGCATCGTTGATGCGGTGAAAGAGGCGTTTGAAAAACTTGACGCACAAGGCGAGTTCATCGAAGGAATCAGGCTAAGACCGATATTTGAAGAGCTGCGTGAAGTGTATAGCTACAATCAAATCAGGCTGGCGTTGGTGTTCATTGATAAATCCAGCCAACAAGCCGATAAGGAGGGCTAACCCATGTCAGCATTGCGTATTGCCATCAATGGTTTTGGGCGGATTGGCAGAAATCTGCTAAGAGCGTATCTTAGCCATGCTCAGCAGTTTGCTGATGTGCAGATTGTTGCCATCAATGATGTGGCGGACAGTGAGGTGTTGCTGCATTTATTTAAATTTGACAGCACGCACGGCAGGCTTGATAAGCTTGGTGTGTCAGCCAATATTGATGCAGATGATTTGTGCTTATCCACAAGCGATGGACAAAAGCGTATTACCATGCTTCATCAAGCCAATCCCGACTGTCTGCCGTGGAAAGAGCTTGGCGTGGATTTGGTGTTAGAATGCACGGGTAAGTTTCGCTCATATCAAGATGCCAGTTTGCACTTGGCGGCAGGAGCAAAACAGGTCATCATTGGTGCGGCTCCATTTGATGAAGTAGATGCCAGTGTGGTGGTGGGTGTGAATGATGAGATACTATCTAGAAAGCTACCCATCATCTCAGGAGTGTCTTGCACCACGCAGGCATTAGTGCCGTTATTGTCCTTGCTTGATGAAAAATATGGCATTGACTGTGCGATGATGACAGAGATTCATGCCTTGACCGCCGACCAAAGTGTGCTTGACCAAGCTCATCGAGACCTAAGACGAGCCAGAGCGGGCAGTCACAACATCATACCGACCACTTCAAGCAGCATCAATGCCACCGAGCGAGTATTGCCACAGATGAAGGGTAAAATCAATGGGCATTCTATCCGAGTGCCGACCATCAATGTGGCAGCCATTGACCTTGCCATCAGTTTTATCAATCAGCCTTCATTGGTGCAGCTACAAGACACACTCAAATCCGCCAGCTATGGCAAACTGGCAGGCGTGATGGGTTATACTGATGAGCCTTTGGTGTCCAGCGATTTTATTGGCGATGCTCGCTCGCTCATTATTGATGGACAGCAGACGATGCAATCTGGCAGCTTATTCAAAGTATATGCATGGTACGATAATGAATGGGGCTATGCCAACCGCTTGCTGGATATGTGCCAACTGCTCGCCCAGCGATAAAAAAACCACCCAATAATGGGTGGTGGATAATTTAAAATTCTGCTAAGCAAGACTGCAACTCTTGTTTAAAAGTGCTATCCCATTCGGCTTGATAATAATCATCAATCACATAACGACCATTTTCTTGAATAAGTGTAAAGTAAACGGTTTGTGTAGAAGATGAAGGATAGCCCTTAAAACTTACTGCAATATCGCCATTTGATAAGGCTTTATATTTCGCGGTTTTTCGTATATGACTAACTGAAAAATCTGTACCCGCGATATGACCATCAATACAGATTGCCTCTTGTAGTTGATTTTCCAATTTATAGTTGAGTGTCATTACGGATCTTAATGATCTGCTGGCATATTTAATCAAGTTGTCATTGTGGACATTTGCCATCACTTTTTTCACCACAGCGATTTTGGCGGCGGCGGTGCTGTTTGATGATTCGGCAAGGGCATTGCCCGAATAAATGACCAATGCTCCACACAGGACGGCTTTAATGGTGGTATTCATCTTAATCCTTAATATTTAGTTGATTGGTTTGTTTATTATTGCATAAAATTTCAAAAAAACAATCTCATCAGTGAATTTTTGTAAAAATAAAAAACACGCCAAGAATTCTCTTAGCGTGTTTTTTAGAATATTGGCACTCCATAGGGGATTCGAACCCCTGTTACCGCCGTGAAAGGGCGGTGTCCTAGGCCTCTAGACGAATGGAGCACAGGACTTGCAAAACTGACCATCTAAGTCGCTTTACCAACTTTTGAACGCTTTCACCGTATCTCTCAAAAGTGGCGTTATTATAGCAAATTATTGATGAGCGTCAAGCAATTTTATGCTAAATTTTAAAAATAATCTACAATGTATTGATTTTAAAGGAATTTTAGTCTTTAAAATTGTTAAATTGCAATGGCACGCCAAAAGATTTTTCTTTTAAAAATGCCATGCACGCTTGTAGATTGTCTTTTTTCTTATCAGAAACACGGATTTTGTCGCCTTGAATACTTGCCGAAACCTTTAAATCGCTTTCTTTGATGGCTTTGCTGATTTTTTTGGCGGTGTCTGAGTCTAGCCCATCTTTTAGGTTGATGATTTGTTTGGTGTGTTTGCCTGATTGGGCTTTGTCTTGGGGGTCGAGTGATTGCAAATCCACACCTCGTTTGATGAGCTGTTTTTCAAAAATGGCATAGACATTGTCTGCTTGTAGCTCGTTGTCGCAAGTGATGGTGACGGTTTTGGCTTTTTCGTTTAGCTCGACCGTGATGTCACTGCCTTTAAAATCAAAACGAGTGGCAATCTCTTTGTCGGTGTTGCCGATGGCGTTACGCACTTCTTGAACATTAAGTTCTGAAACGATGTCAAATGATGGCATTGTTATTCTCCTTGCTGGTTGTCCGATTGGCAATCATGTGCCTGCAATACAGGCAGCATTGGCAATTCATTAAAAATTTTACAAAATAATTCAGCGGTTTTTTGGGTATCATAAAGAGCTGAGTGAGCATGACTGTTATCAAAGTCAATGCCTGCCATGATGCAGGTGCGAGCCAGTACCGTATGTCCATAGGCAAGGGCGGATAGGCTTGCGGTGTCTAGCACGCTAAACGCATGAAAGGGCGAGTGGTTTTTTGAATTGGTGCGTTCAATGGCAGCATTCAAAAAACCCAAATCAAAATGAGCATTATGCCCTACCAGAATACATTGGCGACATTCATGCTGTTTTTTTAGGGTTTTTAGTGCCTTAAAAATGCGTCTAAGGGCGACTTTTTCGTCTTCGCTGATGGCTTTACGAATGGGGCTGTCAGGGTTGATGCCTGTGAATTTTAGAGCGGCAGGTTCAAGATTTGCCCCAACAAATGGCTCGATATGGGCGTTCAGAGGCTCGCCCTGATATAACTTACCCTCATCGTTCATCAAGATGGGTACGCAAGCGATTTCAAGCAGAGCGTCTGTTTTGGCATTAAAACCTGCTGTCTCCACATCGACCACCACAGGCAAAAAGCCTCGAAAACGATTGGCAATGGTTGGTTTTTGTTCATCCATCATTCATCTACTCGCCATGCTAAGGTTTGCCCTGCCAAAAGTGGCGTTAAACTCTTATTATCCAAATAATCATAGCTTTGGACGATGGTTTGTTCCTGCTTAACCAAAGTGATGGTGCTGGTATTGACAGGCAGACCATAGAATTTTGCCCCAAAACGGCTTGCAAAATTTTCCAACTTATCAAGAGCGTTCATACTCTCAAAGGCGGTGGCATATAAGGGTAGGGCATGCGGAGCGGAGTAGCACCCTGCACAGCCGCAGGCACTCTCTTTGGTGTGAGTGGCATGTGGAGCGGAGTCCGTTCCTAAGAAAAACTTAGGATTGCCAGAGGTAGCAGCCTCCAACAGGCGTTGTTGGTGGTCAGCTCGTTTTAAGATGGGTAGGCAATAAAAGTGAGGTTTGACACCGCCCACCAGCATGTGATTGCGGTTAAATAGCAGATGCTGTGGCGTGATGGTCGCTCCGATATGCTCGCCTTGTGCCAAACAAAAATCGACAGCATCACCAGTGGTGATATGCTCCATCACAATGCGAAGCTTGGGGAAATTTTTGATGATGATGGATAAAATTTCGTCCAAAAATCGTTTTTCACGGTCAAAAATATCCACATCAGCATGCGTTACCTCGCCATGCACCAGCAATGGAATGCCGTGTTTTTGCATGGCTTCAAAGACGCTTGCACGCCCCAAAATATCTGTGACACCATCTGCTGAATTGGTGGTTGCCCCAGCAGGGTAGAGTTTGACCGCCTGCACCACGCCAGAATTTTTGGCTTGTTCAATCTCCTTGGGGCTGGTATGGTCGGTCAGATATAAGACCATGCGAGGGTCAAAACTTGCCTTTCGCTCCTCGCTCAGCGTGCTGTTTGCCAATGCGGTCAAAATCCGCTCACGGTAGGCGATGGCATCAAGAGTGGTTTTGACAGGAGGTACAAGATTTGGCATACAAATCACACGATTAAAACTGCTGGCAGCGTGTGGTACGGTGGTTTGTAAAGCCTGCCCATCTCGCAGATGAATGTGCCAATCATCAGGCTGGATTAGGGTGATGCTTGTGGTCATTTTTGTATTACCATCAAATAAAAAATTAACAAATATGCTGTTGGGTTATAATCAAGGCTTGGCTTAATCAGTCGTGATGTCAAGCCAGCCATCATCATGAAAAAACTTCCCAAACATCAATAAGATTGGGAAGTATCATCAATCATTTAGATTGTTGGTCAAGCTGCGGCACAGCGTTACCTGCACCCAATCCTAATAGACCTGATTTGGCATACAGACCCAATTTTTGGCGAGTATCTGTGATGTCAAGATTACGCATGGTCAGCTGTCCGATACGGTCAAGTGGCGTAAATGCTGCATCTTCGACTTTCTCCATCGACAGGCGTTCTGGCTCGTAGGTCAGATTTGGCGATTCGGTGTTAAGGATACTATAATCATTGCCACGGCGTAATTCTAGCGTCACAGTACCTGTGATGGCACGAGCTACCCAGCGTTGGGCGGTTTCACGAAGCATGAGAGCCTGAGAGTCAAACCAACGACCTTGATACAGCAAGCGACCCAGACGCAGACCGTTGATGCGGTATTGTTCGATGGTGTCTTCGTTATGAATGCCTGTAACCAGACGCTCATAAGCAATGTGCAATAGTGCCATACCAGGGGCTTCATAGATACCACGAGATTTGGCTTCGATGATGCGGTTTTCGATTTGGTCGGTCATGCCAAGTCCATGACGACCACCGATTTCGTTGGCTTTTAAGATTAAATCCACAGGGTTATCAAGACGCTCACCGTTGATGGCAACAGGCACACCCTCTTCAAAAGTAACGCTGACTTCTTCGGCATCAATCTTGACTGCCTCGTCCCAATAACGCACACCCATGATTGGCTCAACAATCTTATGACTGGCGTTCAAAAATTCCAAGTCTTTGGCTTCGTGTGTTGCACCCAGCATATTAGAGTCGGTAGAATAAGCCTTTTCTTTACTCATCTTATAATCAAAGCCGTTGTCAATCAGAAACTGACTCATCTCCGCACGACCACCCAGCTCATCAATGAATGTCTGGTCCAGCCAAGGTTTGTAAATCTTCAATGCTGGATTGGCAAGCAGACCGTAGCGATAAAAACGCTCAATGTCATTACCTTTATAGGTTGAGCCATCTCCCCAAATATTGACATCGTCCTCACGCATGGCGGTAACCAACATCGTGCCTGTGACTGCACGACCTAGTGGTGTGGTATTAAAATATGGCATACCGCCTGTGGTGACATGAAATGCACCGCACTGTATGGCAGCGATGCCCTCCAAGGCAAGTTGCAATCGGCAATCAATCAAGCGTGCCTCAATCGCTCCGTATTGCTTGGCCTTGGCGGGAATGGCATGATAATCATCTTCGTCAGGCTGACCCAGATTGGCGGTGTAGGCATAAGGTAATGCCCCTTTTTGTTTCATCCAAAGTAGGGCGGCAGAAGTATCCAGACCGCCTGAAAAGGCGATGCCAACTTTTTGACCTGTTGGTAGGTGCTGTAAGATGGTTGCGTTGCTCATACAAAATTCTCTGATTGATGCTGATATTGCTTTGATTATAGCAATTTTGTGATGAATTGTGGGGATTTTGTCGCCAAAAATGGCAAAAAATTTATTCTTTTAAGATGAGTGATTGGCATGAATGAAAAATTGATGAAAATTATCCAATCTTTTGCACAAAAATAAACCCAGCTTTGCTATACTATTGGTATTATCAATTTAAAAAATGTTTATCATTTCATTATGGCACATTCCACATATTTACTGGTTGATACCAAGCAACAAACCTTATCTTTGTACCAAGACGATTCCTTGCTAAGAAGTTTTGCGGTCTCTACTGCCAAAAATGGCACAGGTCAAATGGAGGGTTCGGGTTGTACGCCACTTGGCAAACATCGTATTGCCCAAAAGTTTGGCGATGATTTACCTGCCAATGCTGTGTTTGTGGCACGCAAGTTTACAGGCGAGCTGTATGATGAACAATTAGGCAAATCATTTCCTGATAGAGATTGGATTTTGGGTCGAATTTTGTGGCTTGATGGCTGTGAAGAGGGTGTTAATCAAGGCAATGATGCTGATGGTGTGTGTGTCGATAGCAAATCTCGCTACATCTATATTCATGGCACGCCAGACAGCGAGCCGATGGGCGTGCCGTTGTCACATGGCTGTGTGCGAATGCGTAATGACGATATTGTTTGGCTGTATGAGCAAGTCGATGTGGGAATGACGGTGCTGATTGTATGAACATGCAGATTATTAAATATAAAATGCCAAAATATGCGTTATGTGCGTTTTTATGTCTGATATTATCTGCTTGCCAGCAAGTTGGCTTGGTCAAAAGCCTTGCCAAGCCTGCGGATAATGCCTTGCAGTACGCACCACAGGTTGCCCAAGATGCTGCCAAATATACAGGCAATCTATTGATTTTTTTGGACAAATCATCTGATGTCACATCAAAGCTATCATCAGCCATTGAACATCGTGGCGATGTGGTGATTTATACATATAAGCACATCAATGCCATCGCCATTAAGCCAAAGATGGACAGACCAATGACACAAATCATTGAGCATTATCAAGCGATGACAGGCGTGTTGGCGGTTCATCAAGACCAGCTAACTTGGTTGGATTGAGCATTATCATGCCACATCATCATGCGTAGGATTGATTATGAACTTACAAAAAGTGGATTTAAATTTATTATTTTATCTAGATGTATTATTGCGTGAAAAGAATGTCACTCGTGCGGCTGAACAACTGGGAATTACTCAGCCTGCAATGAGTAATATTTTACGCCGTTTGCGTTCTTTGTTTAATGACCCGCTGCTTGTGCGTTCATCAGAGGGCATGACCCCAACCGATAGAGCATTTGAGCTACAACCTCGCATTCGTGAGGTTTTGGCAGACATCAATACCCTGCTAGAACCACGCACGGAGTTTCGTCCTTATAGCACCTCACGAGTGTTTCGAATCATGACCTCAGACTATGCTGAGGCAACTTTGGTGCCTCGTCTGGTTAAGGCGTTACGCAGTGAAGCACCTAATGTCATCTTGGACTTTCTAACCCCGTCTGATGTGTCGTATCGTGATATGGAGCAGGGGCGAGTGGATTTGGCGATTAACCGATTTAATGAAATTCCCCAAAGTTTCCATCAGGTCTTAGTGTGGCGAGATACTTTTAGCTGTTTGTTATCGGCAGATAGCCCCTATGTCAATCGTTTTAACCTAAAAAATTACTTAAAGGCTCAGCATGTTTGGGTCTCCAAGACAGGCATGGGTGTGGGTTTTGGGGTTAATCCTGAAAAATCAGGTGGCTTAGGTTCAATCGACCAAGCTCTGCACCGTTTGGGACAAAAACGCCAAATCAGTGTTTTTACCAGACATTACCAAATGCCTGCCATGCTCATCGCCAACAAAGATTTGGTGGCGACATTGCCCACCAGAGTTGCCAAGTTGCAGGCGGATAACAACCCTCAAATCGTTGTCAAAGACCCGCCATTTTTTATTCCAGAATTTGAGCTAACAATGGCTTGGTCACCGCTATTGCAGCATCACCCTGCTCATCGCTGGCTTAGACAGCTGATTTTGCATGTGGCACGACAGGTGATTTTGGAGGAAGAAAAAGCCAATGCAGTCTCAACCTAAGTGTGATTGTGTGTTGATATGACTAAGCAAAAAGCCGTTTTGTAAAAAACAGCTTTTTTGATGGCGTGATATTTACTATTTGTGACTGGCTCGCTTATCTTTCTGGTCGGGCAGGGCAGAGCGACTTTCAGCAAAGCTGGATAAGGGCTGAAATGAAATATTGGCAGCGGGTAATTTTTGGGTCTGAATCAGTCGCCAATTTGGCTGCTGGTCATGACTGACTTGCAGATAATATTTGGCTGGCGTGTTGTCAAGCTCCACCGTGCCTTGATAGAGATTGTCTTTGGTGTGCGTGATGACAAAATCCTTATCTTTGTTGATGTCGGTGGCGTGCGAAATGCGAACGGATAATTGCTTGGGATAAGCTAGTGGCGAGCCATCTTTGAGCTTACCGCTGGCTAGGCTTTCGGCAGGGTAACGCAGTTCAAATCGTACCGTTTTACCATCAAAACGCATGATGCCAGATAAGTCTAAATCGTAGCTTAGCTGGTCTCGACTGGCATCTTGATATAAGGTTTTGCCGTCCATGTACCAATCATCTCGAACGGTGGAGTCTTGGATTTTGATTGAATAAAAGATAAAAAATAGACAAACGATGATGACAAAAACAGGCAATCCGATGACAAAAATCAGCACCATGTAGTTTTTGTACCAAATATTTTCTTTTTTGTTGGGTGATGGCATAGCACAAGCTCAATGTTGCTCATAAAAACAGCTCCATTGTAGCATAATGGAGCTGTGCATAAAACCCAAAATCAACCAACCAAATCAATCATTTGGTTTGAATGAATTGATGGTTATTTTTTCTTAGGCTCATAGATGAACACATCTTGGGCTTGACTGTTGTATTTGCCATCTTTGCTATACACTGTGATGGTGATTGGCGTATGTCCTTCTTTGATGACCTTTGGGTCACCGTAGATGCTGACTGGCAAATCATAAGGTTCGTTGGCCTGCAATGGTAATTCTTTGAAACGAGCTTTTAAGGTCATGCCTGTCGCATTCTCTAAGCGAACTTGATAAATTTGACGCTCGTCTGTTTTATTGACGATTTTTAGCACATAGCTATTTTCGACCAAGCCGTCACGATTGATTTTGGTTAATTGTTTACGGTCATGACGAATTTCCATTTCAAGCGGTGAGCGTCCCACAGCAACCAAAGTTGCCGCCACAAAACACGCTCCCAGCACAGCAATGTAGGCAAAGATACGCCAGCCGATGATTTTGGTTTTTTGTTTTTCGACCAATTGGCGTTCGGTGGTGTAGCGAATTAGACCACGAGCATAGCCAACTTTATCCATGATTTCATTACACGCATCGATACAGGCGGCACATTGGATACATTCCACCTGCAAACCATCACGAATGTCAATGCCTGTTGGGCAGACTTGCACACACATGGTGCAGTCCACGCAGTCGCCATAACCCTCAGCGACCGCTCCTTTTTTGCGAGCACCACGAGGTTCGCCTCGCTCATAATCATAAGAGACAATCAAAGTGTCTTTATCAAACATCACGCTTTGGAAACGACCATACGGACAAAGATGTACACACATCTGTTCACGCATATAGCCACCGTTGGTTTGGGTGACGAAAGTGATGAGCAAGAAGAATACCCAAGTCATTTTACCCCAACCCATAAAAAATGGGGTTGAGCCATTAAAAAATAGATAATCCGTCCCAACGATAAAAGCGATGAATGTCAAAGCGGTGATGGCAGAAATGACACCCCAGATGGCGTGTACCAACACTGTTTTGATGATTTTTTCGGCATTCCAAGGGGCTTTGTCAAATTTGAGGCGTTTGTTACGATCACCAATAATCCACTTTTCGATGTGCTGATACAGATGCACATAGATGGTTTGTGGGCAAGCATAGCCACACCACACTCGCCCTGCATAGACAGTCACCATAAATAGCAAAAGAGCGGCAATGATGAACACAAAGGCAAAGAAATAAAAATCTTGTGGCATGAAAGTCGCCCCAAAGATATAAAACTTTGGTTCAACCACATTAAATAAAATTGCCTGACGACCATTCCAACGAATCCATGGAGCAATCAAAAATGCCACAAAGATGGCATACATGCTAATCACACGAATATTTTGGTATTTACCAGTGACAAATCTTGGGTGGACACGCTTTTTGGTGGCGTCCATGTCTTTGGAATGGGGAATGATTTTTTCAGGAGCGGGGCGTTTTTTCTTTGGTTTTTCTTGTTCTGACATAATCATAACCTTGGCTAAAAGCAGTTTGTATGCTTGGCGGGGTTGGTGTTTGACAGCTTGATATAAGTTAAGCGGTGATGTTTGTTTGCTTATATTATCATTTTTTGTAAGGATTTTGTATTTTATTTTGTAGGTATTTACGATTAAATCAATAAAAGCAAACTATATTTTGGCATAAGTATATGCCATGATGGAAAAACAAAGCCCAATCATTAAAAAATCGTGTATAAAAAAGCCCAATTTAATGCAAATTGGGCAAACTCATCGCTTGGATTAAAATTCGGTCATTGCTTTGATTTGTTTGTACAATGCTTTTTGTTCTTGGCTGGGCTTGGTTGATTGTAGAGCCATCACTTGTGTCATGTCGCCATCGATGCGAATTTGACCCATCATAAAGGCTTCGATGGCAATATTGACATCGCCTGTCTCGATGATACGACCCAAAGTGGCTTCATCAATGCTGATGGTACTGGCGGCATTGGGGTTGGTGTCTTGCATGATTTTACCTGCATTTAGGTGTAGTTCAACAGGATTGTCGCCTGTGATTTTGGCATTTAGGATTAGGTTGGCAAGAGTTGGTGGTAGGTTAAGTTCGCCAGCTTCTTGATTGAGTGTGGCGACCGCATCAAACCATGATTGGCTTAGAAATTTGTTCATAAAAAATATCTCGTGAATAAAAATAAAGTATCATTATTATAAAACATTTGCTCATAAAATACCGAATGCTTTGTATGAATTTTGATAAATGATTAAAAGTTGGGCAAAATACCCACAAAAATTGGGAAAATCGGTCTTTGTATCCAATCAATGATGGTAAATATGCCCAAAAAATATCAAATATTGCCAAAAAATTTCAATATTTTTACAAAATATCCCCAAAAATTACAATTGTGTTGTATAATAAAAGGTGAAAACTTCCATCAATACCTTAGTATGAGTATGGATATCCTTTGATACAAGGTTTTTTGTATCACAAAACGCAAGCCAAGCACTCATTTTGAGCATAGCAAGCGAAATATATCGCCAAAATCACACCATTTTTAAGGGTAGCTTATCGTTATTTGAGCAGTTTTGCCGATATTCCTTAGAAAAATTAAGGATTTTTTCATTTTTGCTTGCCTTCTTAATGATATTTGCCAAACTTTGCGTTACAATAAGCACACAAATATCTAAATCGTGCGTTGATGAACTGTCACACGCATGACACAAAAAAATCAGGCTGCACAGGAAAATATCCAATGAGTCTATATAAATCAGTAGTTGCCCCGCTTTCTGCTGACCATGAATACGAAATCACTTTGGTGAGATTGTTTGCCATCATGGCGGTATTTTGGGGTATTGTTGGTATGTCGGTGGGTGTATTTATTGCATCGCAACTGGCGTGGCCAGCGTTGAATTTTGATACAGCTTGGCTGTCTTTTGGTCGTTTAAGACCACTGCACACGAATGCGGTGATTTTTGCATTTGGTGGTTCAGCACTTTTTGCAACCTCTTATTATATCGTTCAGCGTACTTGTAAGACCAGATTGTTCGCCCCTTATTTGGCGTGGTTTACTTTCTGGGGCTGGCAGGCAATCATTGTGGCTGCGGTAATCACTTTGCCATTAGGCTTTACTTCTGCCAAAGAATATGCCGAACTAGAATGGCCGATTGACATCGCCATTGCTTTGGTGTGGGTGGCTTATGCTATTGTTTTCTTTGGTACAATCATCAAGCGTCAAACCTCGCATATTTATGTGGCTAACTGGTTCTTTGCTGCATTCATCATCACGATTGCTTTATTGCACATTGTGAACAACATGGCAGTGCCAGTTGATGCCTTTAAATCATACTCACTGTATGGTGGTGCGACAGACGCAATGGTTCAATGGTGGTACGGTCATAATGCGGTTGGTTTTTATTTGACAGCAGCATTCCTTGGTATGATGTATTACTTCATTCCTGTGCAAGTTGGTCGTCCTGTTTATTCATATCGCCTGTCAATCGTTCACTTTTGGGCATTGATTGCTTCATATATGTGGGCAGGTGGACACCATCTACATTACTCAGCATTGCCTGACTGGACGCAGTCATTGGGTATGGTATTCTCGCTAATTCTATTTGCTCCATCTTGGGGTGGTATGATTAACGGTGTTCTAACCCTATCAGGTAGCTGGGATAAACTTCGTACTGACCCAATCATTCGTTTCTTGATTGTTGCGTTGTCATTCTATGCGATGAGTACCTTTGAAGGTCCGATGTTATCTATCAAGGCGGTCAATGCCATCAGCCATAACACTGACTGGACAGTTGGTCATGTGCATTCAGGTGCATTGGGTTGGGTTGGTATGATTACCATTGGTTCTATCTATGTGCTATTGCCACGCATCTACAATAAAGCAAGAATGTATTCAACCAACCTAATCACGCTGCATTTTTGGTTGGCGACCACAGGTACGGTATTGTACATTGTTGCCTTGTGGATTTCTGGCATCACTCAGGGTATGATGTGGCGTGCTACTAACCCAGATGGTACTTTGGCTTACGACTTTATTCAGACAGTTGTGGTATCACACTGGCCTTATGTGGTTCGTGCATTGGGTGGTGGTCTATATGTGGCTGGTATGTTTGTCATGGCTTATAATGTCTATAAAACCATCAAAATGCCAAGCATCGCCGCAGAGGTTGAGCCAGTTACTGGCAATGACACCGTAGAAACTGTTCAAGCATAAGGGGTAAACGATGTCAAAATTTTCGCATGAAATTGTAGAGAAAAACACAGGTTTACTTGTTATCTTTATCGTCATTGCCATCAGTTTTGCAACTTTGGTTGAAATTGTACCATTGATTTATGATGAAACTGTTGCCGAAGAAGGTGGTGTGAATAAGCCTTTGCCAAACATGCGTCCTTGGACGGCGTTAGAGCTAGAAGGTCGTGATATTTACATTCGTGAAGGCTGCCATGTATGCCATACACAGATGGTTCGCCCACTTCGTGCTGAGGTGGAGCGTTATGGACCTTACAGCCGTGCCGCAGAATCATCTTGGGACCACCCATTCTTATGGGGTTCAAAGCGTACAGGTCCTGACCTTGCTCGTGTGGGCGGTCGTTATTCTGACCAATGGCACATTGACCATCTAATCAATCCTCGCTCGGTTGTACCTGACTCTGTGATGCCGTCTTATCCATGGCTGGCAACCAATGAAGTTAATGGTGAGAAGGTTCAACAAAAAATGCGTGTGTTCAAAGAGCGTTTTGGCTTGCCATATACTGAGGCGGACATCGAAGCCGCTCCTGACCAAGTGCAAGGTGCGACAGAACTAGATGCATTGGTTGCATACCTACAACAACTGGGTATTGCAATGCAAGGTCAACGCTAATGAATTGGGGCGTTTTACATAGTATTGCGACCGTGGCAGCATTCATTGCTTTTATCGGCATCGCTTGGTGGGCATATTCCCCAAAAAATAAAAAACGCTTTGAAGAAGATGCACAACTTGCGTTAGATGATTCAGATTTTTCTGCTCATCAACGCACTAAGGATACACAATGAGCTTTTTTTGGAGTTCTTGGATTACTGTCTTGTCACTCGCCTGTTGGTTATTTATCTTTGGCGTATTGATGTGGACGCTAAAATCCAAGCCAGTCCTAGATGAAGATGAGACGACTGGACATAGTTACGATGGTATCAAAGAATACGACAAGCCATTGCCAAAATGGTGGTTGGTGATTTTCTTTGGTACGCTGATTTGGGGTTTGGGCTATTTTGTGCTATTCCCTGCAATCCAACCAAATGCTTGGAAAGGTGTCACAACAGTTGAAGTCGATGGCGAACAAGTGCCTTGGACTTCGGCAAATGAGCTAAACAGCCAACTACAAGCAAACAATAAAGTTTTTACTGAAAACTTTGAGCAAAATATTTTGTCAAATGCAGGTGCTAGCGAAGCAACCGCCATCTTGGCAAAATTAAATGAACTGCAATCACAACGCAAATCTGGTGAAGAGAATGCAGAATTGCAAGCCAAAATTGATGACCAAGTCAAACTGCTTGCACCGTTTGTTGATAAATTGGCTGCCGACCCAGAAGCTCAAAAAATCGGTAACCGTCTGTTCCTACAAAACTGTGCGTTGTGTCACGGCACAAACGCCAAAGGTGCAACAGGCTATCCTGACTTGACGGACAACGATTGGCTGTATGGTGGTGAAGCAGAAAATATTCTACTGACCATTCATAACGGTCGTCAAGGTGCGATGCCAGACGCAAAAACCAATAAGCTAAACGAAGCTGGCGTTCGTGCAGCGGCTGAATATGTGCTAAATCTTTCTGGTAATCAGCAAGGCTATGAACTTGATGCTGCCAAAGTTGCACAAGGTAAGGCCATCTTTGACGGCACTTGCGTGGTATGTCACGGTTCTGAGGGCAAAGGTCAGGTTGGTGTTGCACCAAATCTAACCGATGACATCTGGCTATTTGGTGGCGATAGAGATACTATCCAAACCACCATTCGTCACGGTCGTTCTGGTGTGATGCCTGAATGGCAAACCAAACTGGGCAACGAACGCGTCATGCTACTTGCAGCGTATGTTCGCTCCTTGTCTCAAAATGCTGAACAATAATCAGCCCACAAAAAAGAGTCGCAGTCAGCGGCTCTTTTTTATGGAGATTTGATGTTCTTTGGGTAACCTGGTGTTGCGATACAATTTTTTTTAGTTACCCACTATATTTTTTGTGCAGATTTTAGTAAAATTCTATTTTACCAGTAACCGATGAATGATTATGACTAAGTTTATCTTTGTAACTGGCGGCGTGGTGTCCTCACTAGGTAAAGGCATCGCTGCCGCGTCCTTAGCAGCCGTTTTGGAGGCTCGTGGTCTTAAAGTCACCATGACCAAAATGGATCCTTATATCAATGTTGACCCTGGCACAATGAGCCCATTCCAACACGGGGAAGTGTTCGTGACCGAAGATGGTGCGGAGACGGACTTGGATTTGGGTTATTATGAGCGATTCTTACGCCGCTCTAAGATGAGCAAGGCGAATAACTTTACCAGTGGTCGCATCTATCAAACGGTACTTGCCAAAGAACGCCGTGGCGATTATTTGGGCGGTACAGTACAAGTGATTCCGCACATCACTGACGAAATCAAGCACAAAATCCTTGCCAGTGGCGAAGGCTATGATATTGCCATCATTGAGATTGGTGGTACGGTTGGCGACATCGAAAGCCTGCCATTCATGGAGGCGGTGCGTCAGCTACAAGTGGAGCTGGGTCGTAATCGCGCCATGTTAATGCACTTAACCTTAGTGCCTTATATTGCTTCTGCTGGCGAATCAAAAACCAAACCAACTCAGCATTCGGTCAAAGAATTGCGTTCTATTGGATTGCAACCTGATGTGTTGATTTGTCGTTCAGAACAGCCAATTTCAGAAGACAATCGCCAAAAAATTGCTTTATTCACCAATGTTGAGGCTCGTGCGGTCATCTTATGTGAAGATGCCAGAAGTATTTATCAGATTCCACGCCGATTCTATGAACAAGATTTGGACGATTTGATTTGTGAGCGATTTGGCATTACTGCTCCTGAGGCAGATTTGTCAGATTGGGATAAGGTACTTGACGATTTGTTTAATTCAAAAGGCGAGATTGTTGTTGCCATGGTTGGCAAATATGTCGAATTGCCTGATGCCTATAAATCAGTCAATGAAGCCTTGTTGCATGCAGGTATCCAAAATAAAACCAAAGTGGTCATTGACTATATCGATGCCGAAAAACTAGAAACCGATGATACTTTGCTGGCACAGGTTGCCAAAGCAGATGCTATTTTGGTGCCAGGTGGATTTGGCGAACGAGGTACTTTGGGCAAGATGAAAGCCATTCGCCATGCTCGTGAAAATGGCGTGCCGTACTTGGGTATCTGTCTGGGCATGCAGCTTGCCGTCATCGAATACGCTCGCAATGTGCTGGGTCTGTCTGCCAACTCTACCGAGTTTGATCGCAAAACTGCCGAGCCAATCATCGGTTTGATTACCGAATGGTTTGATGAAAAAGGCGAATTGCAGCTGCGTTCTGATGATTCGGATTTGGGTGGTACAATGCGACTTGGGGCTCAGGAAGCTGAACTGGTGGCAGGTTCTCGTTTGGCAAAAATCTACGGAGCAACCAACATTACCGAACGCCATCGCCATCGCTATGAGATGAACAATCGTTATATCGAGGCGTTAGAAGCGGCTGGCATGAAGATTTCTGGCTATTCTGCCAAGCAACATTTGGTTGAGGCGGTAGAGATTGACACACACCCTTGGTTTGTGGCGGTGCAATATCACCCAGAATTTACCAGTTCGCCACGAGGCGGACACCCATTGTTCAACAGCTTTATCCGAGCGGCAATGGACAGACAGGCTAAATAAATCAAATCAGCCGCCAAAAAGCGATGGTGTCATGCCGTCGCTTTTTTATTTGATGCAAGGCTTGCCAAATGCTGGCTGAATGCGAACAATTTTTATAAATTTTGACGGTAATTTTCATGTATTTTTACCATAATAAGCGTTATAATAGCCATCAACTTATTTCATTTAAATTTATAGGAAGACAGCGATGACACAAGCGATGACTGTTGCCAAATCGGTGGTTAATGTCGCAGGCATTGAGATTGCTAATGACAAACCCTTTGTTTTGTTTGGCGGTATGAATGTTCTTGAAAGTCGAGAATTGGCTTTTGAGATTGCTGAACGCTACATTGATATTTGTCAGCGTTTGGGCATAGGCTATGTGTTTAAGGCAAGTTTTGATAAAGCAAACCGTTCAAGTTTGCATTCGTTTCGTGGCCCAAGCCTAGAAACGGGATTGACTTGGCTAAATGATATTAAAGAAACTTATCATGTGCCAATCATCACCGATGTGCATGAGCCATATCAAGCTGCACCCGTTGCCAAAGTGGCTGATGTGCTACAAATTCCAGCTTTTTTATCCAGACAAACCGACTTGGTTAGTGCCATCGCTCGCACAGGTGCGGTCATCAATGTCAAAAAAGCTCAATTTTTGGCACCACATGAAATGCGTCACATCATCAATAAATGTCTAGAAGCTGGCAATGACCAAGTGATTTTGTGTGAGCGTGGCTCGGCATTTGGCTACAATAATCTGGTTGTGGATATGTTGGGCTTTGATACGATGAAAGCAATGAATGTGCCAGTATTTTTTGATGTCACGCACGCCTTGCAAGAACCAGGTGCAAGAAGCGACAGTGCTGGTGGTAGACGAGCCCAAATCACGACTTTGGCTCGTGCAGGCATGGCGACAGGGTTGGCAGGCTTATTCTTGGAAGCTCACCCAGACCCTGACAAGGCAAAATGTGATGGTCCTTGTGCGTTACGCCTTGACCAGCTTGAACCATTCTTGACCCAGTTAAAACAGCTTGATGATTTGGTTAAGGGTTTTGCTGTACTGGATACACACTAAGCCAAACTTTGAATGTCTGGCATGAAATATGTTATAATAGGACTGTTTTTAACAAGCCAAGTGGTTTACTTGGTATTTTAATCGTCAAAAAAGGATAGAATATGTACGCTGAACATCATGAAACTGCGGTTGAGATTAAAGACATCGTTGCACGAGAAATTTTGGACTCTCGTGGCAATCCAACCATTGAAGCCGATGTTATTTTGGCAAATGGTATTTGCGGTCGTGCTGCCGCTCCATCTGGTGCATCGACAGGTTCTCGTGAAGCCTTAGAATTGCGTGATGGTGACCAAAGTCGCTATTTGGGCAAAGGTGTCAAAAAAGCAGTTGCTAATGCCAATAGCCAAATTCGCAGTGCATTGCTTGATAAAGATGTGACTCAGCAACAAGAGATTGACAATATCCTAATCGAGCTTGATGGCAGCGAAAATAAGGGCAATTTGGGTGCAAATGCAATGCTTGCTGTTTCATTGGCGGCAGCTCGTGCAGCGGCTCAGCTGCAATCATTGCCACTGCATCAATACATTGCCAACTTGCGTGGTCAGACTTCATTGACAATGCCTGTGCCAATGATGAATATCCTAAATGGCGGTGTACACGCAGACAATACGGTCGATATTCAAGAATTTATGATTGAGCCTGTGGGTTTTACTTCGTTCTCAGAAGCATTGCGTGCTGGTACAGAAGTGTTTCACAGTCTAAAATCTGTCCTAAAATCACAAGGTCTAAATACTGCGGTGGGTGATGAGGGTGGCTTTGCCCCAAATCTTCGCTCTAACGAAGAGGCCATCACGGTGATTATGCAAGCCATTGAAAAAGCTGGCTATAAAGCAGGTCAGGATATTTTCTTGGCATTGGACTGTGCATCAAGCGAATTTTATAAAAACGGTCAATATGTATTGGCAGGCGAGGGCAACAAAGCCTTTGATAGCCAAGGATTTAGTGATTATTTGACGAATTTGGTTCGCCAGTATCCAATCATCTCTATCGAAGATGGTTTAGATGAGAGCGACTGGGAAGGTTGGGCGTATTTGACTCGTCAGCTTGGCAATAAAGTACAGCTGGTTGGCGATGATTTGTTTGTGACCAATCCAAAAATTCTACAAGAAGGTATTGATAAGCAAATCGCCAATGCCATTTTGATTAAGTTTAACCAAATTGGTACTTTGTCAGAAACCCTAGACGCCATCTATTTGGCAAAGCAAAATGGCTATGCCACTGTCATCAGCCATCGTTCTGGCGAGACCGAAGACTCAACCATTGCAGATTTGGCAGTAGGTACAGCAGCAGGTCAAATCAAGACAGGTTCGCTATGCCGTAGCGACCGTGTTGCCAAATATAATCAACTACTACGCATCGAACAACAAGTGCGTGCCGCTTATCGTGGGCGTGAAGAGTTCATCGGCTTGCGTGGCTAATTTTGGAATGCGTTGTGGCAAATACTGTGATTCGTGAATTAAAAACAAACAAAGGCTATCTGGTTGCCATCATCGTAGCAACAGTGGTCTTGGTTTTGCTACAACGCCAATATTGGTATGGCGAATACGGTCATGCCAATTTGGAAAAACTGCAATTGGCGGTCGATAAACAGCAAAAGCTCAACGAAGAACAATCGTATGCCAATGATATTTTGGTGGCAGACATCTATGATTTAAAATCAGGACTGTCCGCCATCGAAGAGCATGCACGATTGGATTTGGGGCTGATAAAATCAGGCGAAGTCTTTATCCAGCTTTCTAATGCACCCATTGTCTATTCTCGGCAGCTGCCCGAAACGGTGGAGGAAACGGTAGAGAGTGTGGATTTTGTCCCTGAATGACCAAACATCACAAAACGCCAATCTGACTTAGGTTGGCGTTTTGTCTATTTTAATCAAGATGGTAATTTATGCAGCAGATTTATGGTTTAATTGTGGCGGCAGGGAGTGGCAGTCGTTTTGGTGGTCAGATACCCAAACAGTATCAACAAGTGCTGGGCAAAAGCATTTTGGCACACAGCGTAGCAAGGCTAAACACCCCAGATGTGCTGGATTTGACGCTGGTTTTGGCGGCTGACGATGATTTTATTGACAAGACACCCTTAGAATTTTGGAGTAGCATTCATCGAACGACTGGCGGTCGTGAGCGATGGCAGTCTGTTTGGGCTGGGGTTCGTGCCATTCGTGCCCGTGGAGCAAAAGATGATGATTGGGTATTGATTCACGATGCTGCCAGACCCTGTCTGCCCATGCAGGATTTGCAAAACATACTCCATTATACTGGCGATGCACAGGGCGTGATTTTGGCAAGTCCTGTGGTGGATACGCTCAAATTTGCCCAAGACAATCATATTGTTCGCACCATTGACCGTGAGCATCTATGGCAGGCATTAACGCCACAGATGTTTCGCCTACAAGTTTTGGAACAGGTGCTTGATTTTGTGCAGCAGCACAATCTATCCATCACTGATGAAGCCAGTGCATTAGAACAGATGGGCAAGCCAGTTGCCATCATTCAAGGGTCTAAAATGAACATGAAACTAACCTACGCCGATGATTTGGTGTTGATTGAGGCGATATTGGCACGCTATTTTCTTGATGTTTAAATAGAACATCAGTTTTGCGTATCAGTGATGATTGTTAGGATGTTTATCATATTCATTTCATCAAGGAAGGGTTGTCAATGATTTGGTTGTATGCGTGTATCATGGCGATGACGCTCATGGTGCTGGGCGTGTCAGACGAAGTTGTGTTCGATGATTGGTTGATTGCTCTTTTGACCGATGATGATGCTTTTTTGTTGATGAATGTGGTTTTTTTGATGATGAGTGTCGTCATTATTGGCATCAAATCATTGAATTATCATCACAAATTCGCACATCGGCTGGCTAAGCTAGGTATATGGGTTGGCTATGGCGTACTGATTTGCCTATTTGTGGTGCGTGTCATGAGTGCTGATGCCAGTTTTAAGACGCAAAGTCCTGACAGGCGATATTTGGTGAGTGCAACCGTACATCTTGATGAGATAGGCGATGGCGTTTATGATGAGATTGCTGGCACGGCATATCGTCAGGTGGCCACTTTAAGCGAGGTAAAACCCGTCGTTAGCACAAGCAAGAGCCTAAAACTACCCAATCCTTTTTATGATGAAAATACCATCGCCCCAATCGATACCCCAGCCGATTTATCACACCTAAACGGCATCAGAGTGCTGATGAGTGTACAGCCTAATTTTGGTGATTTTGATAAAGACAGTATTCAATATTTGCAGCAGCTCAACGCTGGCAAGACCGCTACGGTACAACTGCTCATCACACCTTTATCTGAACAATCGGCAGCTTTTGACCAAACAAAATGGCTCAAATCTCGGCACATACACGCCAATGCTCGCCTATTGTCAGTAGGGCAGATTGAGGATTTTGATGATGGGTCGATTTCACTATCACTACAAAGATTAAGACAACATTTTCGAGAACATTTCTATCAAGAATGGCAGACGCTTGATTTGCAAAGTCAGCAGGTCAAAGCGGTCAATTTAAGCCTTTTGACAGGAGATAGGGCGTTAATCGACAAAAGTACCAAAGAGTTATACCAACTGGCTGGAATTTCGCATTTGCTGGCGATTTCAGGCACGCATGTATTGTTTTTGGCGGTGGTATTGGCGATGCTTGCAACCAAAGTGATGGATTATTTATGCCCGCATTGTTATCAAACCATCAGCCGTTGGCAGATTCGTCTGTTAATAATGATGGGTGCAGGTATGCTGTATGCAATGTTTACAGGGTTTGATGTGCCTGCTGTGCGTACGGTGTATATGTTGATGGCGATGTGGCTGGCTCGATTGTTTGTTTTGCCTATAAAACAGGTGACGATTTTATTATCAGTGGCGGTGCTGATGATTTGGCTAGACCCCTTTGTGGTGTGGCAGGCTGGATTTTGGCTATCGTTTGTGGCGGTATTGATTTTGATGCGACATCAGATGGCAGAAGAAATGCTTGCCCAAGAAGAGCCTGTGGCAAGGCGTTGGTTGGGGCAATTTTGGCGATTGTGTCGATTACAGTTTTGGCTGTTTTTGATGATGATGCCGTTGTCCATCTTGCTGTTTGGTAAGGTGTCAATCTGGGGGTTGTTTGTCAATTTATTTGCCATCAGTTTTTTTGGCTTATTGATTGTGCCAATCAATCTGCTGGCAGGACTTGTTTATGTGCTATTGCCAGCATTGGCACAGATGCTATGGCAAATAAGTTTTTGGCTATTGTTGGCGTTGCATTGGCTGTTGGAGATTGGTTTATCTACTCATTTGGGTGGCTTAGGGGTTTGGCTGTACGCACCTTTTGGTTTTTTGGGCATTGTTTTTGCCATGATGATGGTGGTTTTGCTTTTATTGCCCAAAGTTTTACCCAAATCGATGCTGGTTTTGCCCATGCTTGCGATGATATTATTATCTTATCAGCAGGAGTGGCAAGATGAATTTGTACTGGAAAATCTAGCCAGCCACGACCCTAAGGTTAGCCAAAAATTACTACAATACCGTCAGCAAAATCATCAGTATCGATGGCTGGTTTTGGCGGATTTTGGGGCAAAAAAACTTGGACAAAGACACATTGATGGTGTGATTCACGCACTAAAACGGCAGGGTATTTATCGTCTTGATGGTGTGATTGTGCAGACGGCAAGCCCGTTATTCATACCAATGGTGGACGCTTTGCACGAACAGTTTGCCATTCATCGTTATTGGCAGGCGGGTCGTCATCAGTCAGGTGAGGTGTATCATCAGCCTTGCATTGCAGGTTTGCATTGGCAGGGCGAGGGTTTGCAGATTCAAGCTTTGACTGGCTGGCGACAGATTGATGATGAAAATGTATGGGATTGTGAACTGCAAATCATCGCCAACCAACCATTAAAGATGATGGACATGGAGCAAATGAGCGATTTGTCAGAGCCAGCTGGTGGGACGCAGCTGATGATGAGTGCTGCCAAACCAATGGCGTGGGAGTTGTGGCAGCGATTATGCCCAGATGCCCATCAGGTCTTTGAAGGTTTTACCAATCATCAAAAAATCTGGCTGTCATCGCCCTATGTGATTGAAAATGAACAGATTTTACAGCAATATCAACCCCAAAAAGTTTTACATTGATGGGCTGATTTTTTGGTTGTGGTCTAAAATGCTTTTAGGTAGAATATTCGGACAGTTGTCTGCAAGCACCCTAAGAGGTATCAAGTCTTGACTTTGTCAAAATTCAAGAAAAATCATGATGATTTGATGGGCTAAATTCTTTTTTTGGGTGTGCTTGCTGAATCAATACTGGATAATCATCTAAGTTGTTTTATAAGGAAAATTATTATGGCGTGGCCACCTAATCCAAATAAAGAAAATCCACCACAAGCCTTAGGTGGGCGAGAGTGGCAACTCATCGAAAAAACACTACTTGCCAGCATTGAAGAACAAAAAACCTCTCGCCGTTGGGGTGTGATTTTGCGAATCATCACGCTGGCGGTGTGGCTAATATTGGCGGTGCTATTGACCAGAGCGTGCAGTGATTCTGCTTCGGTTGATAAAGCTGGTATGGGCAGTCCGCATTTGGCAGTCGTGGAGGTCAATGGTGTGATTGGTGGTAATGCTCGTGAGGGCGTGAGTGCTTTTGAGGTGAGCGAGGCATTGAGCGAAGCCTTTGACAATCCTAACGCCAAATCGGTGGCATTGGTCATCAACTCGCCAGGCGGTTCCCCTGTGCAGTCAGATGAAATCTGGGAAGCGATGATGGATTTACGCAAAGAAAATCCAGACAAAAAACTGTATGCCGTGATAGAGGATATTGGTGCGTCAGGGGCGTATTATATTGCGTCAGCCGCTGATGAGATTTGGGCGAATCCGTCCAGCTTGGTCGGTTCGATTGGTGTCATCATGTCTGGCTATAATGTCGAAGAGTTGATGAAAAAAGTCGGTGTTCGTGATGTTACCATGACAGCAGGCGAGTATAAAGATATTTTAAGCTCATCTCGCCCAATGACAGAAAAAGAAAAAGCACACATTCAAGCATTGCTTGATGCCACTCATCAAGATTTCATCAATTCAGTCAAGCAGGGTCGTGGTAAGAAATTAAAAAATCCTGAGGAAAATCAGCTATTTAGCGGATTGATTTGGACGGGCAGACAGGCGGTTGATTTGGGGCTGGCTGACCGTTTGGGTGGCATGCACCAACTAAAAAAACAGCTTGATTTGCCAGAGGTGAATTATACCTACAAAGACCCAATGAATCAGATTTTTGATAGATTGGGCGTGCAGATTGGCAAAGGACTGGGTCAAGGTGTGCAGCTAAGCCTTAGCCAAGCAGAACAAGCAAAAATCCAGTGATGTATCAGCGGTTGATACAATAACAAAAAACGCACCAAATTCGGTGCGTTTTTTTTTGAGTTATTTGTCCAAGTCGCAGACTTTATTGACATCATTAAGGGCTTCTTCGATGATTTTTCGACTGACCCCTTTTTTGCAGAGTTTTTCGATGAATAACACATCATCTGCAAGGCTATAATTACAATTATCTTTATCCAAGCCTTGACGAATGTACAGACGAATCAACCCTTGAATGCGACTAAAACCATGTGCTTTGGCGGTATCTTCTAGGTGACCGATGATTTCTTCTGATAAGCGTAGATGAACAGGTCGCATGGTTGTTTGCGGTTGATTGAGAATCTTGTTTTTTAGGCGTGGTGGAATCATTGTGCTAACTTCCTATTTTTGTGTATTTTGACAAATTATAGCACGGCAAACAGATAAGCTCAAATTTTAGCGAGTTTATTTCTTAAATAAAAAAGCCCTTAGAAAAACTAAGGGCTTTTTTGAATTTGGCTCCCCAACCTGGGCTCGAACCAGGGACACACGGATTAACAGTCCGATGCTCTACCGACTGAGCTATTGGGGAATGGTGGTGGGTCGTGCAGGATTCGAACCTGCGACCAATTGATTAAAAGTCAACTGCTCTACCAACTGAGCTAACGACCCGTATTAAGCAATGAAGCTTAATCTTCGGTAAACATTAGGATAAATGGTGGGTCGTGCAGGATTCGAACCTGCGACCAATTGATTAAAAGTCAACTGCTCTACCAACTGAGCTAACGACCCATTCATCAAAACAGCATAAGCTGTATCGCTAATGTGGTGCATATTATACGCAGATAATTTTTAATTGCAAGTGTTTTTTGCAAAAAAATTGGAATTTTTTTAAAAAATATTTTTTTTAGGTAAAAAATTCCAATTTTTTGGGGTTAATTGCGATTAAGAGCGTCCACAGGATTGAGTTTAGCAGCATTTTTGGCAGGTAAAAATCCAAAAATAACACCAATCAGCGTGGAGCAAACAAAAGCAGAGATGATGGATAGTGGCGAGTACACCACGCCAAAATTTTGACCGCCAAAATGATTGATGAGACCACCAATACCAAACGCAGTCGCCACGCCCAATGCCCCACCTAAGACACACACCAGCACCGCTTCTATCAAAAACTGCTGCATGATGTCTGATTGTCTAGCACCGACCGCCATACGCACACCGATTTCACTGGTGCGTTCAGTGACTGAGACCAGCATGATGTTCATCACACCAATACCGCCAACAATGAGCGAGATGATGGCGATGGATGAGATGAGCAGGGTCATGGTTTTGGTGGTGGACTCCACAGTTTGGCGAATGGAGTCGGTATTCATGATGTTAAAATCATCTGTGCCATGCCGTGCGGTTATCAGTTCTTTGATGGCATTTTCGGCAACATCAGAGGGGGTGTCTTCATCAATCAGCACCACAAATCTATCTAAATAACTCGTCCCCAAGATGCGACGCATGACGCTGGTGTAGGGCATATAAAGCTGAGGTGTGTTGGTTTGCCGACCAAAATTGGTTTCCTTTTTGGCAAGCACACCAATGACTTGTCCTGGCACTTTGCCAACCATAATGACTTGACCGATGGGATTGCCTTTGCCCTCAAAAAAAGTCTGATAGGCGTTATAATCAAGAATGATGTCTTGGGTTAAGGCATCAATACTTTGAGCGGTAAAGCTTTGCCCCATGGCTAATTTTTCGCCTGTAACCAGTAGATAGTCTTTGCCCACGCCATTGACGCTGGCGGTGGTCTCGATATTTTTGTAGCGAGCGGTGACAGAGCTATCTACTTGTGGGCTGACGCTTTTGGCATAAGGCTGTGCGGCAACCGCTTGGGCATCACTATTGGTCAGATTGTCGTAGCCAAAACGACGGCGTGGGTCGCCAAAAGGATAGCCGTCAATGACGGTGATGGTGTTGGTGCCTAATTGGTTGATGTCAGCGAGAATTTTTTGTTGTGAACCTTGTCCAAGACCCACCACAGAGACCACTGAGGCGATGCCAATGATGATACCCAGCATGGTTAAAAGCGTTCGCATTTTATGGGCTTTCATGGCATAAATCGACATCTTAAACGCTTCTTTGAGACGGTCAAAAAAACCAAACAGAGTGTTCTTGTTGTCATGTTTGGTGGTGTTGGCAAGCGTGACAGGCTTGGTGTCATCGGTCAGATGCTGGGTATAATAATCAGCGATGATATGACCGTCTTTTAGCTCAATGACTCGCTGAGCTTGGGCGGCAAGTTTTGGGTCGTGAGTGACCATAATGATGGTGTGACCCGCCTCTTTTAGACCATGCAAAATATTCATCACCTCAATGCCAGAACGACTGTCTAATGCCCCTGTGGGTTCGTCTGCCAAAATGATGTCGCCACCATTCATCAAGGCACGAGCGATGGAGACACGCTGCTGCTGACCACCAGAAAGCTGGTTTGGGCGATTGTTTTGTTTGTCGCCCAATCCCAAGCTGTCTAGCAAGTCGCCAGCTCGTTGTTCTCGGTATGTTTTATCCATGCCAGCATAGACGGCTGGAATGATGACATTGTCTTTGGCATTGATGTCGCCAAGCAGATGATATCGCTGAAAGATAAAACCAAAATGCTCACGGCGAAGTTTGGCAAGCTCTTGAGCATCCATGTGATCAACAGGGCGACCGTAGATGTGATAGCTACCGCTGCTGGCTTTATCCAAACAGCCCAAAATATTCATCAAGGTGGATTTGCCAGAACCTGACTGACCGATGATGGCGACCATTTCGCCTTGATACAGCGTCAAATCAATGCTATGCAAAATCCGCACACTGCTTTCGCCTGCCTGAAAATCACGAGTTAGGTTGCTTAACTGTATCAAGGGTTTTTTGGGTACAATGCTTGTCATGTCTAGCCTACATCATCGGTGGGCGATTGCCACGATTATTGGATTTTTCTTTTTTCTCATCAGCATTCGCTTCGCCCAAGATGATGGTGTCGCCTTGTTTTAGACCTGATAAAATCTGGGCATTGACACGATTATTGATACCAACTTGCACGGGGATTTCTTTGGCAAAACCATCATCGCCTTTGACGCGAACCCAGTTCTTGCCCTCTTTTTCAATAATGGCAGAGGAGGGAATGATGAGTGTATTTTTAGCTTGGTTGATGATGATGTTAACCTGTGTCGTCATGTCAATGCGAAACTTACCATCAGGATTATCGACATAGGCATAAGCAATATAATAGACAGCCGCATCATCATTGCTGCCACTGACGGTTTTTGGGGCAGGTTCGATACCGCTTAGACTGGCATCAAATTTTTGTTCTGGATTACCAATGATGTTAAACTTAATGGGAAAATGAGCATCAATCTTGACCACATCTGCTTCTGAGATTTGGGCATTGATACGCACACGGTTGAGGTCGGCGAGCGTGACAATGGTTGGGGCAGATTGATTGGCATTGACGGTTGTGCCTTGCTTTTGGCTGACGCTGATGACCGTGCCATCAATAGGGGCTCGAATGATGGTATGGCTCAAATCTTCTTGGGCGGTGTGAACATCATTTTGGGCTTTAACGATAGCTGCTTGCTGACTTGCGATGGCGGTTTTGGCATTTTGTACGGCAATCAGGGCGTTGCTATGATTGGCTTTGGCAGATGATACCGCAGCTTTTGCGACCGCAACCGCTGAGCGAGCATTGTCATATTCTTCTTGGCTGATGGCGTTAATCTCAATCAGACCTTTTAGTCTATCAAAACTGGCTTGGGCTTTGGAAAGTTCTGCTTCTTTGGTTTCGATGTTGGCAGCTGCCACGATGACATCGCCTTGTTTGCTGGCAAGTTCACCTTCGGCTTGGGCAAGGCTGGCTTGGGCTTGTTGTAGGCTGGCTTCATTATTGGCGACGATGTTTTTTTGATTAACTTGGCTAATCTGAGCAATCAAATCGCCTTTTTTGACTTGGTCGCCAACTTCCACATACAGCTTGGTAATTTCGCCCGATACCTGAGCCCCAACATCGACTGTTGAGATTGCTTCGATTTTGCCAGAGGCCATCACGCTATTTTCGATTGAGCCCGTTTCCACCGTGCCAGTCAGATAGGTGGGAGCAGTAGGCGTGGGATTGAGTTGTCGATAGGCAAAAAATGCCAAAATACCAATGATGATGGCAAATATCAGCCATTTTAGATGGCGAAATTTAATCGTGCTGGTTGTCTTATAATTCATACCCAACCTACTAATGATAAAAAAATTGAACTAATAATCATAGCAATTTTTGTATGAGGAATGATAAAAGATGAGAGATTTTTTGTTGTAGTTTTGTAATCAATGAGTGATGGCAAGAGGTGTTCGACCTGTGCAAATCAGCCATAGCAAATCATGAAGTGTTCGCCAGCCATCATCAATCCCTAAGCCCTTAATACTTTTATCGATGTGATATACATACGCCAGCCAAAGATTGAGCGTGGCGGGCGGATATTGTCTGGCAAGTCGTTGATAGCTGGCTATTTTGTCTCGCCAAATGCCCAAAGTGGTTGGATTTGCCCCTTGTTGAAGCTGAGCCAAAATCTTAATATCTTTGGCGATGACCCACAACACCATGCTTAGGGCGACATCGGTATCACGCAGGTGTTGCAGGATTTTTAGGGCTTGTGGTAGGTGCTGTTGCAGTAGAGCGTCAGATAAATCAAACACGGTAAATAAACCGCCATCAGTCATGCCATCAGCCAGCTTTTGGGCTGTGATGAGCAAGTCGCCCGATAAAGACAGTCGCCACAGGTTTTGATGAGCGGTCAAAAGGTCGTTTTGGGTGTGAGATAATAGTAATTGCCAAGCATCAGTATCTAGTGTTAAACCTAATTTATCTGCCTGCCAAGCCAGTAATGCTTGGCGGTCGGACTCTGTATAGACATTGGCATCGATGATGAGACCTGCATTGGCGAATAAGGTAAAGGCTTTGGTGTGTTGAGATTTTTTATCTTGCTTGGGAAGTAGCCAAAGTAGATGACTGGAATTTTGTCCATCGTTGGCAGATTGGGCAAATTGTGCCAAGTGGGCTAGGGTTTTATCGTCTGGTTTGTGCTTACCAGAGACAATGATGGAGTGATGCTCGTCAAATAATGATAGGGCATTGAGCTGACCAATCGCATCAAGCCAGTCTTTACTGCTACTAAGCTCAATGCGTTTGATGATTTGTTGCTGCTGCTGCCAAATGGGGCGACAGGCATCGATGAGCCATTGTAATACCAGTGGCTCATCACTGTGTGCCAGCCATAGACCGTTTGGGCGTGATGTCGATTGTAATTCATTCATCACCGCCAAAAATCGTTTTTGCATTATTGGGTGATGCCCAAACTGTAATACTGCTCGGCGATGCGTTCGGTCAGGCTGTCTTGTAGCCAGCGTTGATTTTGCTCGCCTTGCTGGTCGCTGGTGGCAACATCTGCCTCGTTGAACTGATAGCTTTTTTCAACTTGAACAGGTTTGATAATTTCGACCATTTGTCCATTTTGCATGATTTGATAATGAACATCAGCCATCAGCAGTAAGCGAACTTCGGTCAAGACCCCCACCAGCTCATAACGACGATAACGCAAATTCTTAATTTGAATTTTGTTGCTTGCATTACCATCATCACCATCAACCCCCATCAAAGTTAGGCGGTCGATGAGTTTTTGGCGAACTGCATGCCCAAGCGGGTTGTCTTCGCTGATGATTTGTGCTTGGGCGTGTGCCACAGGAAGTTTGCTGCTATGTACCTGTGTGCCACGAAGTTGATAACCGCAGGCAGATAGGGTTAATGCACTACCTGCCAGCATACCAGCCAAAATCAAGGTTGCCAATCGCATCATGCACCTGCCACCACAAAGCTGACCAGTTTGTTTGGTACAACGATTTCTTTTTTGATTTCGCCTGTCAAGAATTTATCAATGCCTTCAAGTTCTTTGGCGGTAGCGATGATGGTTGCGTTGTCTGAACCTGCGGCGATTTCCATTTTGCCACGCACTTTGCCATTGATTTGTACCACCATGGTGATGGTGTCATTCACCAAAGCGGTTTCATCAAGCGTTGGGAAAGTGGCATTAACCACATCGATGCCCATGGCTGCCAACAAATGCTCGCCCACATGTGGTGCATAAGGCGATAGCAGGGTAAGTAGTGCAATGATGGCCTCATGACGAACTGCCAAGTCTTGTTCGTCATTGATGTCAAAGCTGGCAATCTCGTTGCACAATTCCATCAAGGCAGAAACTGGTGTGTTAAGTGCCAAGTGCTCACCCAAAGATGCATCAATCTTGGCGATGGTTTCATGTGTTTTACGGCGTAAGTCTTTGGCGACTTTGCTTAGATTGTCTTTGTTGATGATGAGTTTGGTGTCATCAAGACCATCGATGGCACTTAGATGTTCGCTGACAGTACGCCAGACTTTTTTAATGAAATTATGTGGACCTTTTAGGGCAGAATCCGACCATTCAAGCGTTTGGTCGGCAGGGGCGGTAAACAGCGTGTATAGTCGCACCGTATCTGCACCGTATTGCTCGATGATTTCTTGTGGATCGACACCGTTATTTTTTGACTTACTCATTTTTTCGATTTTGCCAATGACGACAGGCTGACCGTCTGCTTTTAGAGTGGCGGTTTGACCTTGTACATCGACCTCGTGTGGGAAATAGTAGGTCTTGCTACCATCGCCATTTTCACGATAGAAAGTACCAGCCAGCACCATACCCTGAGCCAGTAGATTGGCAAAAGGTTCATTGCCACCAACCAAGCCTTCATCACGCATCACTTTGTGGAAGAAACGAGCATAAAGCAAATGTAGCACAGCATGTTCAACACCGCCCACATACTGATCGACTGCCAGCCATTTATCGGCAGCGGCACGAGTAATCATCTGTGTGTCGTCTGTTGGACTGGTAAAACGCTGGGCATACCAACTGGACTCTACAAAGGTGTCAAATGTATCCGTCTCTCGCTCGGCTGGCTGACCGCATTTTGGACAAAGGGTATTGACGAATTCTGGCATATTTTTCAAAGGATTGCCACGACCATCTGGAATGACATTGGTCGGCAATACCACAGGCAAATCAGCCTCATCAACAGGCACAGTGCCACAGTATTCGCAGTTAATCATTGGGATTGGGCAACCCCAATAGCGTTGGCGAGACACGCCCCAATCACGCAGGCGATACTGTGTGGTGGCTTGACCCAAACCTGATTGAGCGACCAATTCGCCTACTTTTTTGGTGGCATCTTTTGAGGATAGAGCATCTAGCACGCCAGAATTGATACAAAAACCTGATTCTTTATCGCCATACCAATCTTGCCATACTTTATCATCGTATTGACCTGTTTTGTCTTTAAAGTCAATCACTTGTGTGATGGCAAGACCGTATTTATTGGCAAATTCAAAATCTCGCTCATCGTGAGCTGGCACACCCATGACCGCACCTGAGCCATAGCTCATCAGTACATAGTTGGCAACCCAAACAGGTACATCAGCACCTGTAATGGGGTGCTTGGCAAACAGCCCTGTGTCCATACCAACTTTTTCAGCTTTGGCAAGGTCAGCTTCTGCTACTGAGCCTTGTTTGCATTCGGCACAAAATTGGGCAATGTCAGGATTGTGCTTAGCAGCATATTGAGCCAATGGATGCTCTGCGGCGACTGCCAAATAGCTGACCCCCATTACCGTATCAGGGCGAGTCGTAAACACTCTAAGGACATCGGTATTCTCGCCAATCTGATAGCTAAAATCCAGCTCCATGCCATGACTTTTACCAATCCAGTTGTGCTGCATGGATAGCACTTGTTTTGGCCAATGACCTTCAAGGTTTTTGAGTTCTTCAAGCAATTCGTCAGCATATTCGGTGATTTTAAAATAATACATCGGAATGTCTCGTTTTTCGACAAGAGCTCCCGAACGCCAGCCACGACCATCGACAACCTGTTCATTGGCAAGAACGGTGTTATCCACAGGGTCCCAATTGACGGTGGCAAGTTTTTTGTACACCAAGCCTTTTTTGTACAGCTGTAAAAACAGCCATTGTTCCCAGCGATAATATTCAGGCGAGCAAGTTGCAAATTCACGAGACCAATCGACAGACAGACCCAAAGATTTTAGTTGTCCTTTCATGTGTTCGATGTTTTGATAAGTCCATTTGGCAGGAGCGACCTGATTGGCGATGGCGGCATTTTCAGCAGGCAGACCAAAAGCGTCCCAGCCCATCGGTTGCATGACTTCATAGCCTTTTAGGCGATAATAACGGCTTAGCACATCAGTGATGGCATAGTTGCGAACATGACCCATGTGCAGTTTGCCACTAGGATAGGGGAACATCGACAGCATATAGCGAGTGGGTTTGTCGGTTGGTTCGTTATTGGTGTGATAACGCTTGTCAGCCTCCCATTGGGCTTGTAGCTTGCGTTCAATGCTGGCAAAATCGTAATTATCTAGGCTAATGCTTGTCATCGGTCAAAGTTCCAAATTATAAAAATCAAAAGAATATAAACTCATTATTATACCTAAAATTCACGGATTTTGTTATAATTTTCATTCCATTAACCGTAAAAAGGATAAAAAAATGACCATCACCGTCTATGGCATCAAAAATTGCAACACCATGAAAAAAGCCTTTGATTTTTTGGGTGAGCGTGGCATTGCTTATGAATTTTTTGATTATAAAAAATCGGTGCTAAGTCAGGCTGATTTTGAGCGATTTGTAGGGCTGTTTGGCGATAAAGTCATCAATAAACAAGGCACAACTTATCGTAAATTTGACGATGAGACAAAAGCAATGCTGGCAAGTGATGACTTGTCTGCGGTTTATCAAATTGTCAAATCCAACCAAAGCGTGCTAAAACGCCCAATCATCACAGGCGAGCATCATAATGAAGCGATTGCTTTGATTGGCTTTGATGAAAACCTGTACCAAGAAGTATTTGCCAGCAAATGATTTTGTTACCGATGATGAAGGATAATTGATGAAAAAATGGTATTTAATGCTTTTTATGGGCTGTCTTTTGACAGCGTGCGGTCAATCACAAGAAAGTCAAGCCAATACAACCACGACGCAAAAAGCAACCAGTTTACCTGATAAATTCATCGAGCAGCAGACATCAGGGCAAATCACCCAGCCAGTCGTTCAGCGTCCACCAGCCAAGATATTGTCGGTGGTGGATAGTTTGGCAGCAGAAGATATTTTTGATGTGATTTATCAAAATCAGTATTTTGAATATTATCCAAATGCTGATGAGATTGATGAATATGAGCTTGCTGATGCCATCACGATGGGTGTGGACGATGGTCAAAATCGCTATTTGGCGGTGTTTCGTGAGATTTCTCCATTGACCAACGCACAAGGCGAAGAACGCTATTTGGCGATGATTGAGCGATTGCCCATTGAGCAATCAGAGGAAACAGGCGAGTGGCAGCTACAAAAAGCGTATCATCCTAGTGCCGCAGGCGTGGATTTTGTGCTATTTAAATCATTGACTGATGGCGGTTTTGGTCTGCTTGCCAGACAAAGTTATCAAGAGGCGGCAGGTTCTTATGGGCGTGCTGCTTTGTTTCATCACGCTGATAGACAGGATTGGCAGCCCATTGGCAAAAACCGTATGGGTATGATTTATAAATGGGGCTATACAGCCACAGGTGTTAGCTCGGATTATTTTCGAGTGATTGCGGTCAGCGATGATAAGATTGAGGACTTAGGTGTTGCGGCAGAGATTGGTCTTAGTGGCACTATCTATGCGTCAGACAGCGACCAAGAATTTGCTTTTGAGAGCGTGGCTGTGATTGAGCGGATTGATGATAGCAATCCCAAGCTGGATTATTATCCGATTATCGTGCGTGTACAAGGAACAGAGGTTGAGTATTTAGATGAACAGCCGTACTTGACCGAAATTGATTATAGTGCCACTTATCAATTTGATGGTGCTGACACAGAATATCAGGAAGTCAAGACGGTCAAACATTGATTGATAATCCCCCTGATAATGGGGGATTTTTGATGATTGGTTTGGCGGTGTTATTGGCGACCTGATGAGCCAAATCCACCAGCACCTCGCTGGCTTGCGTCATCAAATTCTGTGACAATCTCAAAATCTGGACGCGCCACAGGCACAACCACATATTGAGCCATGCGTTCAGCAGGATTTAGCACAAAATCTTCTTGCCCACGATTCCATAGGCTGACCATCAATTCGCCTTGATAGTCTGCATCAATGACACCTGTCAAATTGCCAAGCACGATGCCGTGCTTATGTCCAAGCCCTGAGCGAGGGAAAATCAGCCCAACAAAATTAGGGTCTTTGATGTAGATGGCAAGTCCTGTGCCGATGAGCTTGGTTTCGCCAGCTTTGATGGTAACAGGCTCATCAATGCACGCACGCAAGTCAATGCCAGCACTGCCTTCGGTAGCACGAGTTGGCAGGGGGAAGTCAGGGTTTGTGCCGATTTTTGGGTTTAGGATTTTTAGTTGCACATAGTTCATAGGGGTTCCGTGATGATGTTGCTTGTCTGCCGTTGATAAAAACAGCCCGACTAATCGAGCTGCTTTGATGACTTATAAAAAAATTAAGCGTCTGCCTGATTTGCTTGTGCTTCTAGTTGGCTTTGGATATAAGCCTGTTCAAAATTGACAGGAGCAAGCAATAACTGCGGGAAGCTACCACGAGAAACGATGTCGCTGATGACTTCACGAGCATAAGGGAACAAAATGTTCGGGCAGTAGGCTTGTAGCAAGTGGTCCATATCCGCTTCTGGGATATTTTTTAGTAGGAAAATACCTGCTTGCTGCACTTCTGCAACAAATGCCACGCTGTCTTCTAGCTTGGCAGTAACGCTAACACTTAATGTTACTTCTTTATAGTCTTCGCCAAGGTCGGCAACGCTGGCAGAGATGTTGATGTCTGTTTCTGGTTGCCATTGTTTGGTAAATACATCAACGCTTGGCACCTCAAAAGAGATGTCTTTGGTATAGATGCGTTCAAGACCAAGCTGAGGTTGTAGTTCTTCTGACATGGGTCAATCCTTGTAAAAATGAATAAAAATGGGAAAATCAGGCAAGCATTGCGTCCAATTTGCCTTCTTGGTTAAGTTTGTTAAGTTGGTCAAAACCACCGATGAAAGTATCGCCAATAAAAATCTGTGGCACGGTGCGATAACCGTTGGTTTTAGCAGATAGTTGAGCTCTTTCTTCGTCTGAAATGTTCAAAATGCCGATTTCATTAAACATCACGCCTTTGTTTTGTAGTAGCAATTTGGCATTGATGCAATATGGGCAGGTCGCTTTGGTGTAGATGGTTACTTCTTTCATGACTATTCCTGTGTGTTTGGGGCGATAGTGATATGGATATGGTGTTTGCCGTTGATTTTTTCAAGTGGGGCAACTTATTTTTTTGCACCCACCAAAGGCAGACCTGCTGCTTGATAATTGGCGATACCGCCTTCTAGTCGCATGACATTGGGGCGATTGATTAGTTGTACCGCCGCTCCTGCCTGAATGCCCATATCACAGACAATGATGACTGGTACTTCGATGGCTTGTAGGGTTGTCAGGTGATTTTTTAGCTCAGTAAAGGGGATATTTTGACTGCCTGTGATGTGACCTGTGGCAAATTTGGCGGCAGGGCGAATATCGATGATGCGAGCGTTATGATTATTGACCAACAGCCCAACTTCGCTGGGTGGCACTTTCTTGCCACTGCGTTTGGTCTCGATGGCAAAAAATGCAATCAGCAAAACCGCCAATAAGCCAAATAAAAAAGGGTGATTGCCAATAAATTCAATCCAGCGTTCCAATGTTATTACTCCATTGCTTCTTGGATAAAGCCAAGAAAATATAAAAAAACGGTTGGTTAAGGCAGTTATTATACTGCTAAATGTGGTAAATTGCACTCATTTTACTGCCATGACTATTTTGCAGAGGGTTTGGCGGCAGATGTGCCATTTTTGGCCTCCTCAATCAGGCTGGTTAAGCTCTCAATCCGTCTGGGTAGCACTTTGCCTGCATTGGCGGCAGCCCACATGGCACAGCCTTTGGCGTTTTGAGCGTGATTGCAATCTCGAAATTGACACTCGCCAATCAGTGCTGATAATTCATCAAATCCTGCCAGAATGTCGTCTGCTGATAGGTGCCAGATGCCATATTCACGAATGCCAGGTGTGTCAATGATGCCGCCCTTGCCCAAATCGCTGGGGTCGTAAGGCAATAGGCGACTGGTGGTCGTGGTGTGCTGACCCAGCTGCGAACCTGCCGAGATGACATTGGTGGATTGATTGGCGGTGGGTAAGATGGTGTTGATGAGGCTTGATTTACCCACACCAGATTGCCCTGCAAAGATGGATAGTTTGCCATCAATATGAGTTGCCAAAGTGGATAAATTATCTTGATTGGTGCTAGATGTGATGATGACATCAAAGCCGTAGGAGTTGCCAAGTTCTTGATATTCTTGGATAATTTGGTTGACATCTGGGTGCTGGTCTAATAAATCAGACTTATTAAGCACCAATAAAGGCTGTACGCCATTGAGTCGTGCGATGAGTAAATAGCGGTCAATCAGATTAACTGCTGGCTTGGGCAAGGGAGCAAAGACGATGACCAGCATATCAACATTGGCAGCAACAGGCTTGACTTTGTTGTAGCGGTCTGGTCTGGTGATGAGCGTGTGCCTTTCGCCCAAAAATTCAATACGCCCAAGTCGTGCGGTCAAATCTAAGCTAAATTTGACCGTATCGCCTGTGGTCAGCATGGGCAGATTGGTGCGAGCATGACATCGCCAAATCGCCCCCACGACCAGCTCGTCATCATTGGGTAGCACGCTGGGCAGGGTAGTGATTTGCACATCGAGCTGTTTGCCAAAATGCGATACAATCACGCCTGTGGCAAGTGTGTCGTCATCTTGGATTTGTTCTTGATTTTGCTCTATCTGTCTGGTTTGGCGTTTGGTCAGTTTTCGGCGGCGAATCAAAGTCATGGCTAATGGTCAAATAAAAACACTTTAACACAAATCATGCGATTGTGCCAGCATAAAGCCGATAAGCATACAGAAACAGACTGCCAGCAATGAGCCACATGATGATGGCAATGATGCCGTCAAGCAGTCGCCAAGTGCTGGGTTTTTTAAATAGTGGAATCAGTAGTCTTGCCCCATAGCCTAAGCCAAAAAACCAAATGCCTGAGCTTAGCCAAGCACCAAGCAAAAACGCCAGCTTTTGTTCAAAACTAAGCGTGCCTGCCACACCGCCAACAATCATGATGGTGTCGATATAGACATGAGGGTTTAGCAAGGTTAATGCCAAAGTTGTCCCAATGGTGGCAAGCAGTCCTTGCTGATGGTGCTGATCATCAAGACTGAGTGATTCGCCACCACGCAAGGCGGCACGCATCGCACGATAGCCATATACAAGCAAAAACAAACCACCCAATCCTGCCAGAAGCAAAGTAGCGATGATATTTTGGCTAATCAATGAGCCAAAACCCAGCACGCCCAAACTTAGCAACAAAGCATCGCACACAAAACAAGTCAGCGACACCCAAAAGATGTGGTTTTTTAGCAAACCTTGCTTTAAGACATAGGCATTTTGAGCACCAATGGCAATGATTAAACCACCAGAAACCATGAAGCCTTGAATCAGCTGAGGAAGAAGAATACTATACATAGGGGATTTTGGTCGAATAAAAACCGCCCAAACCATGGTCGGGGCGGTAATGATGGCGGAAGCTGAGAGATTCGAACTCTCGGTGGGCTACAAACCCACGCCGGTTTTCAAGACCGGTGCATTCAACCGCTCTGCCAAGCTTCCAAAAGCGGTACAATAATTGGTAAAAATAGATGGCGGAAGCTGAGAGATTCGAACTCTCGGTGGGCTACAAACCCACGCCGGTTTTCAAGACCGGTGCATTCAACCGCTCTGCCAAGCTTCCAATGAGCGGTATTATAACCAAAATTTGGATAATTGCAAGTGATTTTGTGATTTTTTATCAAATTTTCTATAAATGTTTGGGTAAAATACCAATTTTAGAAAAATATCTGCGGTTGCCGTCTGGGCGTGCTGATTTCTTCGATGCTGATTTCGTCCATCGTGCGACAGTCATCTTGTGGCGAATAGATGTCTCGAATCAGTGCGACAATTTCGTACAAGGCACGGCGAGAGTGCGTCAGGTTGGTCTTGGGGCTTAGCCAATTTTGACCGACAGCAAGTGGAGCGGCGTAAGGGGTGGTGCTAATACCAACTTGGGCAAATTGTCGTCTGGCACGAGCCATATGATAAGCATCTGTAATCAGATAAACACTGGTTGGTAGTTCGTGATGAGCGAGCAATTTGGCGGTAAATCTGGCATTTTCGCAGGTATTCATGCTGGCGTTTTCGGCGATGATGACGGCATTTGGGTTGGTTTTGCTTAGATAATCGCCCAGCCAAGGCGACTCAACACCGCTGGTCAAAATTGCCAATTTACTTTGTTGTTGTAGTGTATTGGCGGTATCAGCACGACTTTGGCTGTAATGATTGAGTATGATGGTTTGTTGTTGATTTTTGGTAAGACCACCACCCAGCAATACGATGAGCTGTGGCGGAGTTTGTGGTCGTGGCTGATGTGCAATACCATCAAGTAGCCACACCGATAGGCGAGAAAAAATCGGTGTGATGACACAAATGATGATGACAATACCAATGATGATGGCGGTCAAAAATAGCTGCATAAGTCGTTTGTTTGTCATTGGAAAATCTACTGGCAAAATGCACAAATGACCACAGGGTGTTTCAAGAATGAAAGTGATTATAACATTTTTTGCAGACTTGTCATCAAAAAATACCGCCTCAGATTGAGACGGTATTTGTTAAAATTAGCGATTGTCTTGTGCCAACAGTTGCTGTTTTAGCTGGTCTTGCGTTTTGGCAAGCTGGTTGAGCTCGTAATTTTGCTCCAACTGTGTGATACGCTGTTGCAGTCGATTCATCTCAATTTGATCTTCTGCGATTACCAGTTGTCGGGTCAAAGAATAATTCCAGTAAATCAGACACACCACTAAGATGGATAGCGTAGCGACGATGACATATAGCCAGCTTACCCCTTTTCTTGTATTAAGGTTCTGTGCTGTCATGGCTTATCTCCTGAGTGTTTGCTTTTTCATGTTCAAAGTCGTGTTTATTGATGTGCTTAAATTCCTGCGTGGGTGGAATTTGGCGACACCAGCGACCACGACAGTGATCGCGCTGCCAAGTACGAACTTCTCTTTCTTCAAGCTCTTTTATCCTTGCTTTGACTTCTTGCAATTCCCTAGATTTGTTTTGAAAGTCTATTTCCTTAAAGTATGAACTAACTTCACTATGGTATGCCGATGTGTTTTGTACACCAAAAGCCAATATAAGCATGGCAGACAACATGACAAATTTATTAAACATAGCAACTCCTGTTTTACATGGTGTTTAACAAATATGCAGAAATGCCGTCTTCTGCATCGTCAGCATGCTGATTATTTTTTGGGCAGTCAAGCGTTATATTGTATCTATATTGTTGTGATTTTATTGCTATACTATTGCTAAAATCAAGACTGATTCTCGCCAATTTGCCCATTTTCACGCACCCAGACAGGTTCACGCACCAAGCGAATGCCAAATTTGTCAAACACGGTGTCGATGATGAAAGTTTGGGCGGTCTTGATGTCGGCTTGGGTGGCGACTTGTGGGGCGTGATTGGTTAGGACAAGTGCCTGCTTTTGATGGGTCAAGATGGGGGCAACACCCAAGCCTTTTAGCCCTGCTTGGTCGATGAGCCAGCCTGCGGGTACTTTGACATGCTCGTCATCAACCAGATAGTTTGGCAGAGTGGGGTATTGCTCTTTTAGGGTGTTGTATTGAGCGGTGGCGATGATGGGGTTTTGAAAGAACGAGCCACAATTTGCCAGCACTTTGGGGTCGGGCAATTTGCTTTGGCGAATGGCGATGACTGCTTGATACACATCGGCAGGCGTGATGGGGCGAGCTTGCTCATCAGCAAGTTTTTGGGCATAAGCGTGTAAATCGCCATAGCTGCTGTTATAGCGAGTTGGGTCTTTGTGCAAACAGATGTCAATGGCAACAATCAAATATCGCTCTGGATTGTCCTTAAAAATACTATGACGATAGGCAAAGTGGCAGTCATCACGGCTTAGGGTGACAAAACTGCGAGTTTGCCAATCGAATGCACGCACCGACACCAGCACATCTTCAAGCTGAACCCCATAGGCTCCAATGTTTTGAACAGGTGCCGCTCCTGCCAAACCAGGAATGAGGGCAAGATTTTCTAATCCATACCAGCCTTGATGGACACAGTGAGTGACCAGCTTGTGCCAATCTTCTCCTGCTTTGACGCTGAGAATGATTTGTTTGTCATCTTCGGATACTGTCTTGATGCCCATCATTCTTGGTAGTAGCACGGTGGTGTGCAGACGACTGGGTAGTAGCACATTGCTACCGCCAGACAGGACAAAAAAAGATGTCAAGTCAAGCGTGGGTAATGCCGCCTCATCATGCAAAATAATGGCTGTGTCTGCAATACAGCTTAAAGCCATCGTATTGTGCTTGGATAAGTCGTAGTTGTGATGAATTTGATGAGTGTCTGACATAGATAGGTATCGGTATGATGGGCTAATACTGATTATTATAGCCAGTTATGAGTAGCGTGTAAACACTCATCATCGCCAAGCATCTAGGCGAGCATTAACCACCTGCTCAATATGGGCAAACATCTGTTCAAAGTCTATGTCATTGCCATAATACGGGTCAGCCACCGCTTGCCCTGTCGGATCAAATAATGCTAGGCGAGCTGTGCCATCTGATGGCTGTAATTTTTGCAGATTTGTCAAATTATTCTCGTCCATCGCCAAAATCACATCAAAACGATAAAAATCTTCTTTGACAACTTGCCTTGCCCGTAGTGTGGATAAATCATAACCCAAACTTTTGCCTACCTTTATCGCTCGGGGGTCAGGAGCTTCATTGGTATGATAATTTGCCGTACCTGCCGAATCAAAACTAATATCAAGCCCTTGATTTTGGCTAAGTTTTCTCATCACACTTTCGGCAGATGGACTTCTACAAATATTACCAAGACAGACCAATAACACAGATTTTGGTAAGTTCATCATTTTTTCCTAATAATTATTTTAAAAATTTTCTCTAAATTTTGCCAAATCCCTGCGTTCTTTTTTGTTGGGCTTGGTATCGGGGCGAGCCAAATTATCAAGTTTTCGTTGTTCTTTCATAAACTCACGATTGGCAAGGCTTTCGGCAGTCTCTTCGTACAAAGTTTGGGCGATGGTGGCATTGCCCCTGTTGTCGGATAAGGCTTTGATGACCACCACTTTTTCTTCTAGGCGAGTGGCGTGTCCTTGACGAATGGACAAGGTGTCGCCTACTTGTAGTTCTTTACTAACTTTGATTTTTGAGCCGTTCATTTGCACTTTGCCACTCTCTATCGCTTCTTTGGCAAGGGTGCGAGTTTTAAAAAAGCGTGCCGCCCATAGCCATTTGTCGGCTCGCACTTTTAATAAAGATTCTTTTTCACTCATTGCATTTTCCAATTTAATATAAATTTAATTCATAGACATATTGCAAGCCTTTAATACCCATATAAGTTCTTTCACTTTTTATAAATCCTACTTTTTTATAGAGTTTTTGGGCGGCAATGTTTTTATGATTTACCCCAAGTACAATCTTATTAGAAGAGATTTGCTGTGTATCAATAAATTCATTTAAATTTAACAATGCCAATTCGCCATAGCCCTTACCTTGAAAGTTTGGATTGATGGACATTGACCGCAATAATAAAGCACTTTTGTCATCGGTATAATCAAACTTATCATCGCCATCATCAAGCACAAAAAAGCCAATCGGCTGATGGTTGTCACAAATAACGATTTTATAAGAGGTTTGGCGATTGTCATCAAACCAATAATTTGGCAAAGCAGTAAATTCTGCCTGTTCGTCATTTAATAAATAATTCAAATCCGAATTATCCGATTTTTGATAAAATCTTAATGTTATCATAACGCCTTAACGACTTTAAATTCTGTAAATAACAAACCCATCTTTTCATCAAATACGCCATAGCGTTCAAAAAATTCTTGATGGGCAGCTCGCCAATACGCTAATGACAAATCGCCTTCACCTTCTTTTCTTGCCAAATCCTCATCAACTTCATCAAAATTTTTGATAAATTGGGCGGTGAGCTGTACCATGCATTTTGGCGTGTCCCTGCCGTCTGTGATGACTTCAAATCCACCAACCAAAGTTTTGTCATTTTCTTCTAAATGCCAAATTAGAGCAGTACAAGTTAAGGTTTTTTTGCCGTTTAATACAAGCTGGACAAGTTCGTCCGCCATTTCGGGACTGTCGCCAAATGACCAATGGGGCAGGGTATTTATGTCTATCGTATCAAGTGTTATCATAGTATAATCCAATAGCGTCTAATCATTTTATCATTAAAGGGCAGTATATTTTCCAAAATACCGCCATTAGATTCAATGACTTTTGATGAGCCAATATTTTTATCATCACAAGTAATTAGGGCTTTATCAATTTTTTTATCTTTTAGGACTGATAAGCCAAAGGCAAGGGCATTTTTGGCAATACCTTGCCCTTGAAAGTCTGGGTGCGTGCTATAACCAATATGACCACCGATTTTTAATAAAAATTCAGTTAATTCATAGCGAATATTGACAATACCCACCACCTGATTGTCTTGATAGATAATAAAAGTATCATCAACCACTTTATCGTAACCAAATAAATTTGTGCCAACAGGGGCATTGACATAATCTAGCCATTTATCAAAATTGGTCTCATCAAAGCAAGCCAATTCTGCTCCGCCGTGAATGCCAGTTTCATCATAATGTGCTAAATAGGCGTTTTTAAAGGTGAGTACCGCCTGTTTGTCATCAAGCGTTGGTTTTTTAAAGCTTAGGGTCATTTCAAAAACACCCCATACCCCACATTATCCGTCAAATCTTCACAAAAATAACCAATGTCATTTAAAGCGTCCACAATCTGCCGTGATGAGCCAGCACTGGCTTGCAGCCCCACCAATACTCGCCCTTCTGCCGCTCCGTGATTGCGATAGTGAAACAAGGTTACATTAAAATCTTGTCCCAATTTTTCCAAAAAGTTTAATAAGGCGTTGGGGCGTTCTGGGAACATCACACGAAACAGCTTTTCATCGCCTAGTCTGCCGTGTCCGCCAATCAAATAGCGAATGTGTGTTTTGGCAACTTCATCATCGGTTAAGTCAAAGGCGGTGTAGCCCCCTTTGCCCAGATTGTCCATAATGGTGGTGCGTTCACTCTGACCATCTTTTAAGCCAATGCCGACAAACACTTGGGCAACGCTTGGGTTTGTGCTGTCTAAGCGGTAGTTAAATTCGGTAATATTGCGACCTTGTAGCGTGCGACAAAAGTCCAAAAACGCCCCTGTTTGTTCGGGTAGCTCCACCGCAAAAATCGCCTCTTTATTTTCGCCAATTTCGGTGCGTTCGGCAACATATCTTAGGCGGTCAAAGTTAATGTTTGCCCCTGAGATGATGGCAATGCAGTTTTTACCTTTTAACTTATTGATTTTGATATATTTTTTAAGACCAGCGACCGCCAAAGCCCCAGCCGTCTCCACAATAGAGCGATTTTCTTCAAAAATATCCTTAATCGCCGCACAAATCTCATCGTTATTGCAGGTAATCACTTCTTTTTCAACCACCGCCCCTGTGCCGTCTGATTTGGGCATTGTGATGACTTCAAAGGGCTTTTGACCAATTTGGGCGACTGCCACACCGTCCGCAAAGAGTGACACTTGGGGCAGTTTGACAGGCTTGCCGACCTCGAACGCCGCTTTTAGGCACGCCGCCCCCTCTGGCTCAACGGCAATCACCTTGATGTGTGGTGCAATCGCCCCCAAAAACCCTGCCACGCCTGCAAGTAGCCCACCGCCCCCACACGCCACAAAGACATAATCCACCTCACGCCAGTCTTGGCTGATTTCAAGCCCCACCGTGCCTTGTCCTGCGATGACTTTTTCATCGTCATAAGGGGCGATGTAGGTCATACCCTCACTCTGTGCCTTGTCAATGGCAAAGCGGTTGGCTTCATCAAAGCTATCGCCGTGCAAATGCACCGTACCGCCCAAGTTTTTGACCGCTTGCACCTTGATGTCTGGGGTGGTTTTGGGCATCACAATCAAATTTTTTAGCCCCAATTTGTGTGCTGAAAATGCCACGCCCTGTGCGTGGTTGCCAGCAGAAGCACAAATCACCCCTGCCTCTTTTTCGTCATCTGTAAGCTGGCTGATTTTGTTGTACGCCCCACGCAGTTTGAAGCTAAATACAGGCTGTAAATCCTCTCGTTTTAGGCGAATGTCGTTATTAAAGCGAGCCGATAATTTATGGGCTTTTTCTAAGGGTGTGCGATGAGCGACATCATAGACGGTAGATTGTAAAATGGCGTGAAGTAGGGGGGTTGTCATCATATTTCCTAAGCGTAAATTTCTTGTTGGTATTTATTCATCAAACCTGTATCAAGGCTTAATAATTCTACATTGTGCGTTAATGCGGTTGCCAATACAATGGCATCTGGCAATTTGATTTTATGGCGTTTCCTTAGTTCGATGGTTTTAGATTTAACAGCAGTATCAAGCCCTAAAATCGTCAGATGATTTAAAAGTTCTTTCAACTCTTGCTCATCAGTAGAGTTAATATTCTGATAACCTAAAAGTTCAATTTCATTAATGATACTTACCGTACATTCATTTAAATTGACGCCAGCCATTTTGGCAAGTGCATCTACATTACCATTGTACAAACCCAAAATAAAGCAAGTGTCCAACAAATAGCTAGTTCCACTCATCACGCATTGCCCTTTGGACTGCCACTGGATCACCTTGAAAGCCCTGTAATTTTTTGCCCTTAATAAAGTCGGTCAATAACATCACGTCTTTTGGCTTGGCAAAAGATTGTAAGGCTTTTTCATAAGCACTAATGGTAATAAAATCTTGAATGCTTTGCCCATTTTTTTGAGCCACTTGTTCAATCACTTGAATGGTTTCTTGGGGTAAGTCTAACACAATCATTGATTGCTCCTTTTAAAAACAAAAATTGGCTATGACAATTTGATTTATCATAGCCAATTTATCATAACCACAACAAATCAAGCATCTAATTGTGCCATCACTTCATCGCTAAAATTGACATTGGTATAGACTTCTTGGACATCGTCCAAATCTTCTAGCATATCAATCATTTTTAGCACTTTTTGGGCATCATCAATATTATCAATGTCGGCTGTGGTGCTTGGCGACATTGTAACTTCCATAGTATCCGCCTTTAAGCCAGCATTTGCCAAAGCGTCCACCACCGCCCCAAAGTCGTTTGGCTCGGTAATCACAAGTAGACTCTCGCCATCATTTTCAATGTCGCTCGCCCCTGCTTCTAGGGCAACTTCCATCACTTTGTCTTCAAGAGATACATCATTAAAGACAATCTCGCCTCGCTTGGTAAACAGATACGCCACCGAACCTGATGTACCCAGATTGCCACCGTGCTTGCTAAACGCATGGCGAACCTCGCCTACGGTACGGTTTACATTGTCGGTCATCGTCTCAACAATCACCGCCACACCGCCTACGCCATAGCCCTCGTAGGTGATTTCTTGGACATTGTCGCCCTCGCCACCGCCTTGACCACGCTCAATGGCTCGTTTGATGACATCTTTGGTCATGTTGGCAGCATTGGCTTTTTCTAGCACGGCTCTAAGGCGTGGGTTGTTGGCTGGGTCTGGGTCTCCGCCTTTACTGGCTGAAACGATTTCACGGATAATTTTGGTAAAAATTTTGCCCTTTGCGGCATCTTGTTTGGCTTTGCGATGTTTGATATTCGCCCACTTACTATGACCTGCCATAATGCACCTGTCTTTTGTTTGAGATGAAATTTTAAACCACCTGCATTTGAGCGTCAAAAATCGCCCAAAAAACCATCAAGGGTTGCTGTTTTTATCGACCCAAGTCAATTTGGGCAAATAAAAAAACAAGCATTGCAGGAAGTTGATGAAAAAATACTGCTCATTATACACCAATCTGCCAGTTTTGACTATGCCTAAACTTTTGACATAGCCAGTCAACAAAACTTCTGACCGTTGCCACACCGCCACGATTTTTATAATAAATCACCGATAAAGGCGTGCTGGGCAGTCGCCAATCGTCCAACAATGGCACAAGGTTGTCGTGTTTGGCAAGAGCATCTGGCAGTACACCGATGCCGATGCCTTGGGCAATCAACTCACACGCCAGCATGAAGTCATTGACCGCCACAAAAGGCTGGGGCGTGATACTGATTTGATGGTCTTTTTGGCTAAACAGCCAAGGCAAAGACAGCATTTGGGCGATGGTCTGATGTTGATACAGCTCATTGGGCGTGGTGGGCGTGCCATGCTTAGCCAGATAATCAGGGCTGGCGTACACCCCAAATTCTAAGGTTGTCAGGGTTTTGGCAACGACATTTTCATTATCAATTGTACCTGCTCTGATGGCAATATCAATACCATCTTGAATCATGTTGATTTTTTGTTGAGTACGCCAAATTTCTAGGGATACTTTTGGGTATTGATTTAAAAATTCGCCAATGGCAGGAGAAATCAATCCAACCACATCAATGGGCAATGAGATTTTTAGGAGACCTGTGGGGGTTTGTAGATTTTGGTCGATGCTACTGATGGCATTTTGGGCATAATGGAGCATGGTCTGAGCATGAGCAAAAAACGATTCGCCTGTCTCATGCAAGCTGACGCCTTTTTTGCCACGATTGATGAGCTTGGTGCCAAGTGAGTTTTCTAAGGCGGTCAGTCGTCTAGATAGGCGAGAGACAGGCACGCCTGTTAATTCGGAGGCTTGGGTTAGACTGCCTGATTGTACCACCGCCACAAATAGGCGAATGTCGTCAAGACTGATGTCGTGCATGGTATCTTTCTATTTTTGCAAAATAATATTGTATTATTGTACCTTGTTGCAATTTTAAAAACAATTATAATACGCACATCTTTGACGAATTTGGCACTAAATATCAAGTGCTGACCAATTTTTGAGGAATATGATGAATCAGACTTTTGAAAAGCTCGCTCACACGCTTAGCCCTTATTTGCTACTGGTGGTGCGTCTGGCGACTGGCTATATGTTTTTATTGCATGGCACGGCAAAATTCTTTGAATTTCCCATTTCGATGACTGATGGCAATGGTGCTGTACCGCTATTTTCTGTGTTTGGTATTGGTGGTTTATTGGAGATTATCGGTGGTGTTTTGTTGATGGTCGGTCTGTTTACTCGTCCTGTGGCGTTTTTATTGGCTGGCATGATGGCGGTGGCTTATTTTGTTTTTCACGCCTTGCCCAATGCCATGATTTTTAATCCAATCGGCAATCAAGGCGAGGCGGCTGCATTATTTTGCATGGTGTTCTTGCTGCTTTGGGTAACAGGTGCTGGCAAAATTTCTTTGGATAATGCGTTTAACAAAAACAAATAAGTGAATGATATAGTGAGATAATATTATGATTTATATTAGAAAATCTGATGAAAGAGGTCATGCTGACCATGGCTGGCTACAAGCCAAACACTCTTTTTCATTTGCCAATTATTATGACCCACGCTTTATGGGTTTTTCCGATTTGCGAGTGATTAACGAAGATAAGGTTGCACCCACGATGGGTTTTGGCACGCACCCGCACAAAGATATGGAGATTTTGACCTATGTATTACAAGGCAAAATCGCCCATAAAGACAGCATGGGTAATGTCAAAGACTTTTCGGCAGACGAGTTTCAGATTATGTCGGCTGGCACGGGGGTTACGCATTCGGAGTTTAACCCTAGCGATGATGAGACGCTACATCTTTTGCAAATCTGGATTGAGCCCAATGAGCTTGGCATTACGCCACGATACGACCAAAAAGTCTTTGCTGACAAGCAGGGCGGTACGCTGATTTTATCGCCCAACGCTGATGATGGCTCATTTAAGATTTATCAAGACATGAAGCTGTGGCGTTATCAACTTGCCAAAAATAGCAGTCAAATCATTGACTTGGACAAAAATCGTAACTACTGGCTTCAAGTCGTCAAAGGCGAATTTACTGTTAATGGCGAAGCGGTCGCACAGGGCGATGGCGTGGCATTGAGTGAAGAGACCGCCTTGAATGTGATGGCAAATGATGATAGTGAATTTTTACTCTTTGATTTAAGATAATTCAATGATTGAGAATTATTATCGTTAAAATGTGCTATAATAGCCAGACATTGGGCGTATGTCATACGCCTGCTAGTGATGTTTTTTTAAATTTTTTATTTAGAGAGAAAAGTGATGACAAAACAAGTTGCTGTATTGATTGGCTCTGCCAGCAAAACTTCTTTTAACCATTTGGCGGTCAAGCATTTGCAAAAAATCGCCCCAAGTTCTTTGCAATTAAACATTGTAGAAATTGGCGATTTGCCTGTGTATGACCGTGATTTGGACGAGCAAGATGTACCAGCCTATACCCGTGTGCGTGAAGCGGTCAAATCAGCCGATGCGGTGATTTGGGTAACGCCAGAGCATAATGGCAGCTATTCAGCGATGATTAAAAATGCCATTGATGTGGTCAGCCGTCCAGCAGGGCAAAGCCTGTGGATTGGCAAACCTTTGGGGCTTGTCAGCGTCAATGCAGGTGGTAGCAACCGTGCGGTGGACGCACTTCGCACCGTGGCGGCAGGGACTTATATCAATATGCCTGTTGCTCCGTTTGCTGCAAGCATTGGCGGGATTTTTGCAGGGGCATTCGATGAGTCTGGCGAATTGGTGAGTGAGCAAGCCAAAGGCACATTGCAAGGCTTTATCAATGCTTATGCCGAGTTTGTTGCTAAGTTCTAATGGGCTGATTGTCCACAAAAAAACACCGCTTGATTGGCGGTGTTTTTTTATGGCAAAAACTGATTGAGAAAAAATCCACATAAAAATCCAAGCATGCCAATGATGACACAAATGCCTGTATTCATGCGTCGATGAGTGGCAATCATGGTGGCAAGCATGCCTGTGATGACAGCAAGTAGAGGGCTATGCTCGCTGGATTTTTGGAAAAATGGCACTGCCAGCAATACGGTCATGGTGATGATGATTGTACCGCCCAAAGGAGCTAAGGGCGAATTTTCTTTGGTAAAAAATCGTATGATGGGAGAGTTGTTGGGCAAAAAGAAAGGAAGAATGCGAGATAAGGCGGTCAAAATAATCATAGAGACGACCGCTGCGATGAGTGTGGATAGATTGGCTTGATTAAACATTTGGTTTTTTAAATTGATTGATGAGTAGATGAATGATGATGCCAAAAAAGCTGGCAATCAACAATGCAGGTTCGTCCAGTCCCAGCCAAATACACAGCAAGGCAACAACCACCGCACCGATAAAAGCAGGATAAAATTTGGATTCTTTGATGATAAGGTGTGTTGAGAGTGAGACAAATAACGCCAAAAAAGCAAAATTCATCATGGCACTCATCAAAGGATAATTGGCTAATAATTTACCGCCATACACGCCAAGCAGTGTGCCACCCCACCAAGATACCCAAGAAATAATCGCCAGCCCAGCCAGCCAAGGTTTTTGGTGGGTGACGGTATCAAGTTTGGTCATGGCGGTGGCGAATACTTCATCGGTGATGAGTGGTGCTATCCAAACCATGCCTTGACCCGATTTAAGATGTCGTTTCATCAAAGGGGCGTACAACAAATGGCGACTGTCGAGCAAGGCACATAGTCCAACCACAGCCATGACACTAGCACCACTCATGATGGAGGCAAATAAGAGAAATTGGCTTGCCCCAGCATAAATCAGTAAACTCATGGCAATCACCACCCATTCGGGCAGTCCTGCTGAGGTGGTGGTCATGCCAAAGGCGATGGCAACAGGGATATAGCCCAGCGAGATTGGTATGGCGGATTGACAGCCTTGAAGAAAAGCAATTTTTTGTTCGGTAGCCATGTTTATCCAGTGATAATTTAACAATAATCAATCAGGCTTGTGGAGCAACGCCTCATCTGCCATGACTGGTTGATGAGGCGTATTGTACCAAAAAATTACCCTATTGGTCATGCTATTAAGCTGTAATGCCGAAATATCTACCCTGAACCAATCTGAGCGTGGTCAAAGCAAGCAAGGCAACGGCAGCAATATTGGCAATGATAAACATCGCCACACCCAACGATGATAGGGTGTGGTGTTGGTATAAACTGATACCGATATTTGCCATCGATGCTAAGCCAAACGAAAAGCTCCACAAACTTGCCCCAACGCCTGCCTTTAAAATCCAAGTAAATAACCTTGCCAAAAACAGCAGTTGCAAAATGCCATAACCAATCAGCATTTTGGCAACCATATCCACTTGCCCTGTGACAGCGATGTAGGCATTAGCACCAACAAAGGCAGGGGCAAGAATGATACCAAAAGTGGCTCGCAGTTTAGTGGGGATTTCTTGGGTGCGAAGATGTTGTAGTAGCACAGGCTCAAACATCAGCCAAGCAATCATGCCCGCCCCAAAAAACAGCATCGCCCAGTCACCCAGTCCAAGCAAACTTAACGCACTGGCACTGGTAAAGTTACTGGCAACGGCTGGTAAATAAAACGGCGGTAGGGTGGATTGTTGCTTAAATTCTTCGCCTTGCCAGAGCGTCGCAATCCGCCAAGTGCCATACAAAAGCTGCAAAATGATGGATAGATAAATCAATGATTTGCCCAATAATTCATATTGCCAAATCATCAAAAGCTCACCCATAATCATACCGCTGACAAAAATCAGCACCACAAAGGCAAAGCGAACAGGACAATGTAGTTCATCAAGCCAATGTTTGCGATGATTGATGGCTTTATGTAGGTATAATCCTAAAAATAATAACCAAAAAGCCATCGCCAGTCCGCCAAGCACATGACTGATGGTGTCGGCAACATTGGTAATCTGACTGGCGTGATGCCAAGCCAAAGCAAACGCCCCAAGACCAAGTGGCATAGCAAAAAATGAGGCTGACAAAGGTGTTTTATTTAAAAATATCAGTTTATCGGTGTTCATGGTATGCCATTATTTTTTTATTAGAAAGTCTGTATCTTATCGTCAATTAACTTCAAAAAACACCCAAATTGTTCGTCTAAGCTCCATCGAAAGACGGTTACTGGTTTTATTATGAATAAAAAACCAGTGTGGTGTATTTTAAGTTTGATTGACCATCATTGTTTTTATTGGATTTTACCAACGCCAAAACCGTCTTTTGCCAAATGATACAAAAGACGGCTTGGATAGTTATTGATGGGGATTATGCACCCATGTTTTTCACGGCTTGTTCAGTTGTCCACAAGTCGTTGGCAATCAGACGGAAGTTTACCAAAGCCGCCAAATAACCATCGCCTTCTGGAATACGAGGTCCTGCGGTGGCATCTTTAACCACAGTAACTTCAAAGCCTTGTTCTACAAGCTCACGCAAGTGCGACTCAATGCACAAGTTGGCTGCCATGCCTGCCAAAATCACTTGGTCAATTTTGCGTTTTCTAAGCTGTAACACCACATCGCTGGTTTCAGGGCCAAAGATTTTGTGTGGTGAACAGATGGTGGTTTTGCCGTCAAAAATATAAGGCTTATAGCGTTCCACAAAGTCCGCCCCAGAGCCTTCGAAACCGTCCATGCTGTATGCACTTTTGCGAGCAAACATATTGGTTTTGTGCATAAAGTTTTCACCTGGTGCCATAAACTCCCATTGGTGGTCGGTTGGGTAATAATAGTGGGGCGAGACGATGACGGGCATATCCACCGCTTTGGCAGCCTTAAATAGACTTTCAATGTTTTCAACGGTGTTGTTTTCAATGATACTATCTTTTAGCACGCCCCACATCACGCCATTTGGGCTTAAAAAGTCGTTTTGTGGGTCAACGATGACCAACGCCACTCGCTTTGGGTCAATTTTCATACCAGGGCGTTCAAGACCATACTGCTCAGGCTCAGCATAAGGGCTTTTCTTTGGCTCTTGAACCGCAGCTGGTTTGGTGGCGGCATTGGCAATGCTGCTTAGACCCATCGCTCCTAGCACGCCTGCACTCATGGCAATTTTTGCACCTGCACCAATCGCACTACGGCGAGAAGTATCGATGTTTTCTTGTTCTGGATTAAAGGTTTGTTCTGACATAATGATACCTTATTATTGAATATACAATTTTATTTAACATCAATCATTTGATAAATCAAATTCATCAAACTTGGTGCGTATTATACCGACTTATTTTTTCATCGATTTAACCAATCACATCGATGATTTAACCAAAATGCAATTTGGTTGTTGCTATGGGCGGTTTTTGTTAGAATAATTGGTATTGTTAAATAAAGATAGATTTTAAGGTTTTCCGTTCGGACTGAGCTTGTCGAAGTCTAGGAAAACAGTGGCGGTTCGACAAGCTCACCACGAACGGTTTTCTAGAAAAGTATACTCAATTAACAATACCGAATAATTCTTATTGCCAATAATTAAAGTTTGCTTATGGACGCTTTAACCCATTTATTTACCCAATTTTCCTTCCGTACTGAGCTATTTTTTGTGGGGTTGCTGTGCCGTATGGGGCAGTTTGATGAACCCAATAAAGGCTATTTGCATTTTATCTATCAGGGCAGTTGTCGCCTGATTCAAAAAGGACAACCACCCATCATCATTGACCGTCCCTGTGTGCTATTTTCGCCCACAAATTGCCTGCATCGCATTGAGCCTGTGAGTGAGGATTTGGCGGTGTTTTGTGTCAATTTTGATTTTGGTCAAGGCATTCAAAATCCGCTCATTTATGATGTCAGTCAAATCGTGACGCTGTGGCTTGATGAACTGCCACATTTGATGACGATTGCCAAAGAGATTTTCAAAGAAAGCCAGTCGCCAAAATGCGGTCATCAGGCGTTAATCTCATATCTGTGCGGCTATGTGCTGATTTTGGTGGTGCGTGAGTGCTTGGCACGAGGGTTGATTAAGGTGGGGTTGTTAAGAGGCTTGACCGACACCGCTCTTGCTCCGCTGCTGCTGGATATTCATCAAAATCCTGCTAACAATTGGGATTTGCAAACGATGTCGGATAGGGTGTTTATGTCCAAAGCTAAGTTTGGCAACTATTTTAAGGAAGTGATGGGGGTGTCGCCCAGTGATTATTTGACGACTTGGCGGATTAGCCTTGCCCAAATGCTTCTAAAAAAAGGCTTATCCGTGGCATTGGTTGCCGAGAAAGTAGGGTACAGCCATAATGCCTCTTTGACACGAGCTTTTGTCAAAGAGATTGGAAAAACCCCAAGCGAGTGGCTTGATGGCGTGACTCATGCCAACGAGGCGAAGATACTCTCTTGACACGCTCATATCATAACAAGCTAAATGATAAAAAAGCATCTTTATTGTCTTATAAAGATGCTTTTTGGTTGGGTCATTACATTTTTTCGACCGTTTTGATGCCCAGCAAATCCAGTCCTTTTTGTAGGGTGTTTGCGGTTAATTTGGCAAGTAGTAGGCGACTGGTTTTGGTCGGTTCTTGGGTTGTCAAAATCGGGCAGGCTTCATAGAAACTAGAAAAGATGCCAGCCAATTCAAAAAGATATTGACATAACAGATGTGGCAGGCCATCTTCTGATACCGTCAGTAGCACCTCTTCAAATTGTAATAATTTGACCGCCAATGCTCTCTCTTTGTCATCAGACAGCATGATTTGACCGTCTAGTGTGGCAGGGTCAATCTGTGCCTTGGCAAAAATGGAGCGAATGCGAGTATAGGCATACTGCATGTATGGGGCGGTATTACCCTCAAAGGAAAGCATGTTATCCCAATCAAATACATAGTCGGTGGTGCGGTTTTTCGATAGGTCGGCGTATTTGACCGCTCCAATGGCAACCGCCTCGATGACCGCTTGTTTTTCTTGTTCGCTTAAATCAGGATTTTTTTGGTTGATGAGTGCTGTGGCACGCTCAACCGCTTCGTCTAGCAGGTCGGTCAGTTTGACCGTGCCACCAGTACGAGTTTTGAATGGCTTGCCATCTTTACCAAGCATCATGCCAAAGGTAAAGTGTTTAAGCTCAAACTCATCAGGGATAAATTTACCCTTGCGAGTGATGAGCCATGCTTGTTGCATATGCTGGCTTTGGCGAGCGTCAGTAAAGACATAGGCCTTGTTGGCTTTTAGGGTGTGGCAACGATAAGTGGCGGCGGCAATGTCGGTGGTGGTGTATAAAAAACCTCCGTCATTTTTTTGGATGATGACACCCATCGGTTCGCCTTCTTTGTTTTTAAATTCGTCCAAGAACACGACCGTTGCCCCATTGTCTTCGACCGCAAGTCCTTGATTTTTTAGGTCATCTACGATGCCTTGTAGCATGGGGTTGTACAGACTTTCGCCCATTGTATCGGCTTGGGTTAGGGTAACATTGAGTCTATCATAAGTGGCTTGGCATTGATTCATGGTGATGTCCACCAGTTTTTGCCATAGGGTTAGGCAATGAGTATCGCCACTTTGTAGCTTGACGACATATTGGCGGGCAGTCTCAGCAAATGCAGCATTGCTATCAAACTCAGCTTTGGCTTGGCGATAAAACTCTTCAATGTCGGATAAATCCATGCCGCTGGCGTTGTCATTTTGCATTTTTTCAAGGTAAGCAATCAACATACCAAACTGCGTACCCCAGTCACCCACATGGTTGGCACGAATGACGGTATTGCCCAAAAATTCAAGCGTGCGTACCACGCTATCGCCAATGATGGTGGAACGCAGATGTCCTACATGCATTTCTTTGGCGACATTAGGCGAGGAATAATCCACCACGATGGTTTGGTTTTGGTGTGTGTTGATGCCCAATTTATCATCAAAGGCGGCATTTAGGCTTTCTTTGGCAAGCCAATCTTTATTAAGAAAAATATTGATAAAACCCGGTCCTGCAATTTCCAGCTTATCAACCATCTCGCCCAAATCCAGATGACTAAGCACCTGCTGAGCAAATTCACGAGGATTTTGCCCCAGTTTTTTGGCGGCAGCCATGATGCCATTGGCTTGATAGTCGCCAAATTGTGCTTTGCTTGACTGGCGAACCAATGCTTGTACATCTTGGTCTGCACCAGCGGTAATCATTGCCTGTTGAATTGGAGCGGAGAGTAATTGCTGAATGTTCATAAGCTGCCTTTTGTTATCCACTAAAACCATCTATTATAGCGGTTTTTTGGCTAAAATGTTAATTTTTATCGCAAGATACCAAGCAAAAATCAAGGTCAAGCTGACCGCTTTATGCCAATTCTGCCCATTTTTCCTTATCTTTAAACATACATTCATCAAAGACCACGCACGCACCGCATTTTGGACTTCTTGCCATACAAGTATAGCGACCGTGCAAAATCAAATAATGATGAGCGTCCACCAAATATTGACTAGGAATGCGTTTCATCAGGGCTTTTTCGACCGCCAGCACCGTTTTGCCTGTGGCAAGCCCTGTGCGATTACCCACCCGAAAAATATGGGTGTCCACCGCCATGACAGGCTGTCCAAAAGCGGTATTTAGCACCACATTGGCGGTTTTTCGTCCAACGCCTGCTAAGGCTTCCAGCTCACTTCTGGTGCGTGGGACTTGTCCGCCGTGCTTGTCAAGCAAATCCTGACAAGTTTTCATCACATTGGCAGCCTTTGAATTATAAAGTCCGATGGAATTGATGTAGGACTTTAAACCGTCAAGCCCCAAATCCAGTATTGCCTGTGGCGTATTGGCAACTTTAAATAATTTATCGGTGGCGATATTGACACTCTTATCAGTGGCTTGGGCAGAAAGCATGACCGCAATGAGCAGCTCAAAGTCGTTGGAGTAGTGAAGTTCGGTCACAGGCTCTTTGATATGCTGGCTTAATTTTTCAAAAAATTTTAAGCGATTGTCAGCATTCATTGGGCGAGAGGCTGGGGTATCGGCAGTTTTGGCGATTTCCAATTTTGGCGATTTTGTTGTTGCGGTTGGCTTTTTGCTTAGGCTGATGGCTTTGGATTTGATGGTTTTTTGAGTCATGATAAAATTTATATTGTACAAATCAAAAATGGCGTGTATTGTAGCACAATTTATTATCTTGGGTATTTGTGATTTTTTGATGATGTCGATTGAAAAAATGATTTATTTGCACCATGCACCGCTGACCAGCATCATGCAAGACGGGGCGGTATCTAAGCGAGTGTTTGCAGATTATCGTGAGCGAATTTTGAGTGATTTTTGTGGGGATTGTGATTTGCCAAAACCTGCGTTTGCCAAAGATGAGTATGGCAAACCTTATTGCACCAATATTGCCCATTTGCATTTTAATCATTCACACAGCCAAAGTGATTATGCCTTAATTTATTCTTTGACCGTGCAGAATATTGGCGTGGATATTGAAAATATTCATCGTCAAGTGAATTTTGATGGTTTGGCAAAACGCTATTTTCATCAAGATGAATATCATCATTGGCAAAAAAATGATTGTGATAAAACTTTATGGTTTGCCTATTGGACGATTAAAGAGGCGGTATTAAAAGCCTCTGGTATTGGTATTCGTATGCCTTTGAATCAATTAAATGCTGTTTTTATCAATCAAGATAGTGGCTATGTCAATCATCATATTGGTGAGTTTTATTTTAAACAAAAAATCATCAATGATAACATCATCAGCATTGCCTATCCGTTTGAATATAAAGATAGACCAATCATTGGTTGTCACTAAATAGCTTGATTTGATTATGGCGTAGATTGATATTTGCTTGCTTTAAAATACAGCGTTTGCTGAGTATCATCACGCAATATCAAGCGATTGTCTTTAAATTCATATTCAATATTGCCACGCCCCACAAAATACGCCAATTCATTTTCCATTTGTGTGATGTCGCCACAATGTGGTGCGTTGCCAAAATACCCTGCATTCGTTTTATAAAACTTGGCTGTTGTTTTATCAAGTCCAATCACGCCATTGACACTGGCACAGCCAACATAAGCTGAAAATCCCAAAAATACCAAATCATCATTGGGGGTAGGGGCGGTCAAATCATTGGGATTATCAGTATGGCGAGCAAAATTTACCATCGCTCTGTCGTCTAATTTGCTAAGCCATTCATTGCTTATGTTTTCGCCTTTTTCAAATTGCCAAGTGTGTGCGACAAATTGGTCGATAGTATCATTGAGCATAAAGTGAAATTGCTCATCATGGGTGGTTTGAGTGCCATCATGATTGGCAGAGGTGTGATGAACATCTTGACAGCCTGATGATAGAGCAATCAGCACGCCACTCAGTACGCTACATAAGCACCAATGGCACAGGCTATTCCTTATCATCTTTGTCCTTCCATGAGGCTAGGCGTTTGACCACTTTGTAGAACAGCGTGCCTTTTTTGTAGTCGCCTTTTTTATTTTTGTCATTGACAGGCATGTCGGTCAAAAGCTCTAGGGCTTGATAAATATTATCAATGACATGAATGGTAAACTCACCTCGTGCCACAGCCTTGATGATATCATCTCGAAGCATGAGTTGGTCTAGGTTGGTGCGTGGCAAAATCACGCCCTGATTGCCTGTCAATCCTTTGGCGACACAAGCATCAAAAAATCCTGCGATTTTGGCATTGACTCCGCCGACCGCTTGGGCTTCGCCAAGCTGATTCATTGAACCTGTAATGGCAAGATTTTGGGCGATGGGCACACCGCTGAGTGCTGAAAATAAGGCACAGCATTCTGCCAAAGTCGCACTATCGCCATCAATATGGGCGTAGCTTTGTTCAAAGGCAAGTGAGGCACTAAAATTCAACTCATAAAATTCACTAAACAAAGACCTTAGAAAATTGGTCATAATCAGCATACCTTTGGCGTGCAGACTACCGCCAAGCTCAACATCTCGTTCGATGTCTAGGATTTCGCCATGGCCAAAGCGTGGTGCGATTAGGGCGGTTAGACGAGCTGGCATACCAAATTCGCTGTCAGCATAGCTAATCACGGTCAAGGCATTGATTTGCCCAACGGCTTTTCCTGTGGTGCTGATGACTTGCTGCCCACCGTGAATCTCTTGCCAATACAGCTCTTGTAGATAGCTGGTGCGTTCGTGAATGTCAGCTAAGGCAGCGGCGACTTCGGTGGCGGTAACCGTGCTTTTGCCTGCTTGCGTGGCGTGCTGTGCAGATTCAACCAGCAGACTTGCCAGACGGTCGGCGTGCAGGTCAATCTTATGCTTATCATCAGCGATTTCGCTTAGTTTATCGATGATGGCGGCAAAAGCGGTGTTGTCAAAGGTTGGCAGTTGGTATGCCTTAATCATGTCCACCATTTTGATGACTAAGCCTAACTCACTTTGTTCATCTCGTCTGATGTCATGATGAAAATCGGCACGGATTTTAAAGACGGCATTAAATTCTGGTTCAAATTCGAGCAGTTCATAATACAAATCCGCTTCGCCAAGCAAAATAACTTTGACATCAAGCCCAATGCTGTCAGGTTCTAGCGATAAAGAACCTGTTAAGGTCAGCATTTGTTCTAGGCTGGATATTTTGATTTGCTTAGACTGCAAGGCTCGTTTTAGCCCTTGCCATGCATAAGGGTGTTCTAATAGACTACTGGCTTCTAGGATAAGATAGCCACCATTGGCTCGGTGTAACGCCCCCGCTCGTATCATGCTCACATCGGTCAAAACCGTACCAAGCTCGGTGGTGTACTCGATATGCCCAAGCAAGTTTAGATGGGTAGGCAAATCCTCAAAAATAATCGGAGCACCACTGCCTGCCTTATGACTGACCAGAATATTGACCGCATAGCGACTGGGCACTTCGCTTAGCACCGCCGCCACAAAATCATTATCATCTTCATTGATGATGTGTGCCACATTTTTGACCATGTCTGCCTGCATGGCTTGTAGATGAGCGATGGCTTTGGGGCTGGCTTGATAGGTGCTAAGTAGCGGACGAAATAGCGGTTCAAGCACTTTTAGGGCAGAAGTTTGATGCAGCTCGTCCAGCTGCTGATGCAGACTGTCTTCTAGGTCTTCAAGTTTTAGCTCAATTTGGGTCAGCTCTTGGCTAAGTTTTTGGTAGATTTTTTGGTCAATCTCTTGCTTATCATCAATGGCGACCAATTTTGGCTGACCGTCCAGATGTAGCTGAATGCACAGGTTGTGTGCCTTGCCTTTTTTGTTGATGTCATCAAAATACTGATTTTGGGTGTCGTTGACCGATGCTTTGATGGTGCTGATGTGTTTTTGATGTACCTCTCCAAGCAGTTTGGCGGTCAGTTTAAGCTTGGCGGTTTGCCACAGTTTGTAGATTTTTTGTTGGAAAGCAAATGCCGCACCTGTGGGTAAATCGATGGCGATGGGACGGCGAGAGTCCACAAAATTATGCACATAGACAAGGTCGTTTGGTGTATTTTGTGATTTGGCTCGTTCGGTCAGTAGGCGAGTGATGAGGGTGCGTTTGCCCAAGCCATTTTCTCCGACCGCAAAAATATGATAGCCATTGGCACGAATGTTTAGGGCGGTGTTGATGGCTTTGATGGCACGCTGCTGACCAAAACTAAGCTCTGGCTTGGGGAGTTTGGCACGGCTATTTTTGGGCAGATGATTTGGATTGGTGGTGCGTTTTAGGTCGGCTGGACTAAGTTTTTGCATTGGCAATAGATGATGAATGATAAAGAGAAAATTGCCCCAATTTTAACCCAAAATCAAGCAAAAAGGGTAAAATTTTTGGTAATGAATGACAAAGTAATGAGAAATGAACATTTGTCAGCTTATCTTGGATAAGCCAAGAGATAAAATGGTGATGAGATTGCTTATGGTTACAAAGATGATTTACGGTGCATCAAGTGAGCGATGATTGGGGTCTTTTGGCATTCAGCAAGGAAAGTTTGGTAAAAATCTGATTACGCCAAAAAAAGCTATATCACACTGCAAAACCGTGCTAAAATAGATGATTTAAATACCAATCTAAGCAATCACTATGACAACCGTCCGATTTTCTAAGATTTCTCAGCAGGCAGATGAATTTGCCACCCAAATCATGCAAGCAGCTCAGGTGCTTGGCTTGTCGATTGATGATGAGCAGGTGCTGGCAATTTTACGATATTTAGATGGGCTGCTGCTTTGGGGCAAGGCGTATAATTTGACCGCCATTACCGACCCAAAAGAGGCCTTGATTAAGCACATTTTTGACTGTATGGCAATCGTGCCAGATTTGCCATTGGCTGACCGTGGTCGGGTGCGTTTGTTGGACATCGGCACAGGGGCAGGCTTGCCATCGGTGATTATTGCCATTTTGCGACCTGATTGGCAGGTGTCGGCATTGGATAGTAATCAAAAGAAAATCCGCTTTATTCGACAGCTGGCAAGTGAGCTTGCCCTAAAAAATATCATGCCCATCGCCAGTCGCATTGAGCATCATCACGCTGATTTTGCCAAGACTTATCAAGTCATTACTTCACGAGCTTTTGCTTCGTTGCAGGATTTTGTAGCACTTGCCACGCCTTGTTTGGCGGAAGATGGCGTGCTGTATGCGATGAAGGGCAAAAACCCAACGGACGAAGAGCTGGCTTCTTTGGCAGATTGGCACATCAGCGTCAAACCCATCAGCGTACCGCAACTTGACGACAGTCGCTGTGTGGTCTATTTACAAAAATAATTCATCAAAATAAAGTTATCCAAAGGTTTGTATTATGGAAATCATTGCAATCGCTAACCAAAAAGGTGGGGTCGGCAAGACCACAACGACCGTGAATTTGGCGGCGGCATTACATTTGATTGCTCACAAAAAAGTATTGCTCATCGACCTAGATTCACAAGGCAATGCGACTACCAGCGTGGGCGTGGACAAAAACAACCTACAATACACGATGGCTGATGTATTGCTTGATGGCGTGCCATTTGCTGAGGCGATTTTGACTTCGCCTGTGGGCATTGATGTCATCGGGGCAAACCGTGATTTGGCAGGGATTGATGTGTCTTTGGCGGGCGTAGAAAATGCCCCATTTTTGCTCAAAGAGGCGATGATGCAGGCACAGGCTGAGGGCAGGCTTGATTATGACTATATCGTGATGGATTGTGCCCCAAGCCTAAGTTTGATTACGGTCAATGCCTTTGCAGCAACTGATGGCGTCATCATTCCGATGCAGTGTGAATATTACGCTCTTGAAGGTGTGGCGGATTTGATTGCCACCATTGACAAGCTAAGCAGTATCAACTCAAAACTACACATTCGAGGGGTGGTGCGTACTTTGTTTGATAATAGAAATACGCTTGCCAATGATGTCTCGTATGAACTTGAAAATCACTTTGGCGATTTGGTCTATAAAACCTACATTCCACGCAATGTGCGTCTGGCGGAAGCACCAAGTTTTGGGCAGTCGATTTTTACTTATGAAAAATCGTCCAAAGGGGCAATCGCTTATCAGCAGCTGATGAACGAAGTGCTTGCCCAATCTGCCCATCAAACAAAATAGAGTAGCATAAGATGACAAAAAAACGAGGACTGGGCGGTAATCGTGGACTGGACGCATTGCTTGCCAACATCAGAGTCGGTCGGCAAGTGGCACAGACGGTACAGATGGCAGAGCAGTCTGAGCTGGCGTCGATGAGCGATGAGGTGGTGTCAATCAATGAGGAGCAGGATTTGGCTGAGCCAGACTGTGTGTCAAGTGATGACAGTGCTGATGTCAGTCAGATACTTTGCCAGTCCGATGAGCCTGATGGGCAGCCTGATACAAAGACGCACTCAACCACCACGCAGCAAGATGATGTGTCGGCTGATAATTCCTCCCAGTTTGTGCCAAATGTGTATTTGGATAATGCACAATGGCAACAAATAGAGCTGTTTTGGCAATATGGTTTTGGCGACATGGCGGTCAAGAGCAATTTGCAGACAATGAATGACAATGGTTAGGAAGGCGATTATGGTAAAAAAACGAGGATTGGGAGTAAATAAGGGTTTGGACGCATTGCTTTCTAAGGTCAATCTAGAAAAGCAAATCGCACAAGGGCAATTAACCCCAAAAAAAACCGACACACCAAACAATAAAAAGACCATCGTTGATAATCAAGCGGACATGGTGCTGACCCAAGATGGAGAAAAAGTGGCTTTGGTGCAAATCGCCACCAATCGTTTGCAATCTGGTAAATACCAACCCAGAAAAGAAATGAAAGAAGAGGCACTTGCCGAACTTGCTGCCTCAATCCGTCAGCATGGCGTGATGCAGCCAATCGTCATTCGCCCCTTGTTGTCTGATGAAGATAAGACCAGTCAGACCGTCACGCATGAAATCATCGCAGGCGAGCGGCGTTGGCGAGCTGCCAAATTGGCTGGGCTTGATAGCATTCCTGCCATCGAGCGAGTGCTTGATGATGAGATTGCCATTGCGTTGGCATTGATTGAGAACATTCAGCGAGAGGATTTGAATGTTTTGGAGCAGGCGGCCGCATTGCAGCGTTTTCATACCGAATTTGGCATGAGTCATGCCACCATTGCTTCGGTTGTGGGTAAGGCTCGTGCAACGGTTACCAACCTGTTGCGACTAAACCAGCTGCACGATACGGTCAAGGATTACATGCTGCAAGGGTTATTGGACATGGGTCATGCTCGTGCTTTGCTATCTTTGCCTAATGCACAGCAACCCATCATTGCCAAAAAAATCATTGACGGTCACTTAACGGTCAGAGACACCGAAAAGCTTGTCAAATCCATCATCAATCCAGAGCCAAAAATCGCTCCCATCATTGACCATGAAGTGCTGGCATTAAGCCAACAAATTTCAGACGCACTGGGTGCAACCGTCAAACTAAAACAAGGCAAAGACGGCAAGGGTAGCGTGGAAATATTCTTTTATAGCCACGATGAACTGAGCGAGCTGATTGATAAATTAAGCCATTAAAGAGTAGTTTTATGACCGCCAGCACGCAACCATCAACCAATAAAGTTGCCATTTTTATCCGTCTGATTTCCTACCTCAAACCCTTTTGGTGGGCATTTTTGCTTTCTGTCATTGGTTTTGCCATTGGCGGTGCGGCAGAGGTGTCGTCAGTCAAATTATTGCAATATATCATTGAAGGTATTAGCCATGATGATACCACCAAAAAGCTGTGGTTTCCATTTTTGGTGTTGGGGCTATTTTTTATGCGTGGTGTTGGCTCATTTTTGGGCAATTATTATTCAGCATTGATGGCTCGTAACTTGGTGTATGTGCTTAGAATTGAGGTGTTTAATAAGTTGCTGACATTGCCATCGATTTTTTATCTCAATAATCCTTCGGGTGCATTAAGCAGTAAGCTGATTTTTGATGTGGAGCAGGTAACTGCCGCCAGCACCGAATCATTGACAACCTTACTAAAAGACGGTATCAAGGTCATCTCTTTATTTGGTTTTTTGTTGTACACTAGTTGGCGACTGACTTTGATATTGATGCTGATGTTACCACCGATTTTTTATTTGATTAGACAGGCTTCAAAGAAATTTTCAAATCTATCATTAAGCATTCAAGATTCAATGTCAGAAATCAGCCACATCACCAATGAGGCGGTGTCTGGCTACCGTGTGGTCAAAAACTACGGCGGTCAAGCCTATGAATCCAAACGCTTCGAGCAAGCCTCTAAACAAAACCTAGAAAAAGGTTTAAAAATTACCGTATTATCTGCCATTAACACACCGCTGATTCAGTTTTTGATGGCGATGGGGCTGTGTTTTGTGATTTGGCTGTCTTTGCGTCCTGAGATATTGGGGGATACCAGTGCAGGTCAGTTTGTGGCTTATCTGACTGCCGCAGGATTGCTCAGTGCTCCTGTCAAAGCATTGACTGATGTCAATCCCAAATTACAAAGAGGGCTTGCTGCTGGTATTTCTATTTTTGGTCTATTGGACGAAGTGGAAGAAAATAATCAAGGCGGTCTAAAACCAACGCTTGCAGGCAACATTCGTTTTGAGAATGTGGGCTTAACCTATGATGGCGGTGTGCGAGCCATTGATGGATTTAGTTTGGACATCAAGGCGGGCGAGACGATTGCGATTGTCGGTCGGTCAGGTTCGGGCAAAAGCAGCCTTGTCAATCTGATTACCAGAGATTTGCAAGCCAGCGATGGTCGGATTTTGATAGATGACATACCCATTGACGAGATTGCACTTGATAGCCTTAGACAACAAATTGCGATGGTCAATCAACAAGTAACGCTATTTTTGGACACGGTGACAAACAACATCGCCTATGGTGCATTGAGCGATAAGACACACGAGCAAGTCGTCAATGCCGCCAAAGCTGCCTATGCACATGATTTCATCACTCGTTTACCTAAGGGTTATGATAGCTTTATTGGGGCGGACGGCTTGCAATTATCAGGTGGTCAGCGTCAAAGATTGTCGATTGCCCGGGCATTATTAAAAGACGCACCGATTTTGATTTTAGACGAGGCGACTTCTGCATTGGACAATGAAAGCGAATTTTATATCCAAAAAGCCTTAGAAACAGTGATGCAAAATCGCACAACTATTGTCATTGCTCATCGACTTTCCACCATTGAAAATGCTGACCGTATTGTGGTAATGGACGCTGGACGCATCATCGAAATGGGAACGCATCAAGAGCTGCTAAAACAGCAAGGCATGTATGCAACGATGTACGAACGCAGTTTTGCCGATGACCTTGATGTAGTATTGACAAACCATGCCACAAACCAAGAAGATTGACCGATGAAAAAATTGGAATTGGCACTCACGCAGGCGTGGCAAAAAAACTCGCCCATGCTCAAATTATTATCGCCTTTATCTGCTTTATATGGCGGTATCAGCCAGTATCGCAAATCGCTATATCTGACTCACAAAAAACAAAGTTATCACGCTCCTGTGCCTGTGCTGGTCGTTGGCAACATCACGGTGGGCGGTAGTGGTAAAACACCACTCATCATCGCTTTGGTCAAATATTTGCAAACCAAAAGCATATCCGTTGGGGTGATTAGTCGTGGCTATGGACGCAAGCAGAGTACGCCAGCTTTGGTGCAGGCAGACAGCACGCCACAAGCGGTGGGTGATGAGCCGTGTTTGATTGTGGGCGAGACAGGCGTGCCGATGGCGGTAGGGGCAAATCGTGGACAAGCCATTGAGTTGCTGTTACAGCATTATCCTGATTTGCAACTAATCATCAGTGATGATGGTCTGCAACACTACGCCTTGCACCGTGATGCTGAGTGGATTGTGGTGGACGGTGTACGAGGTTTTGGTAATGGTAAGCTATTTCCGCAGGGCTTTTTGCGTGAGCCATTGTCTCGTCTTGATGGGGCGATGGTCGTCTATCATGATGCACGCACACATCTGTATGATGATAAGACGATGAGAATGTATCTGGCACCCAGTCAGCCTGTACCGCTTTTGGGTGGTTGTCAATCACTACCAACCCAGCAGGTCTATGGGGTTAGCGGTATTGGTTATCCTGATAGATTTTTTCAGACTTTGGCTGATTTGCACTTTACTGTGGTTAAAAAGCCCTTTGGCGACCATCATGATTTTACCCTTGATGATTTGGTGTCTTTATCTGATTTGCCCATCATAACGACCAGCAAAGATGCTGTCAAACTTCGCACACTTGCCAAACAGACATCTCATTCGATTTTTGAAAATGTTTGGGTATTGCCTGTGCAGTCGGTGCTATCACAGGCGGTGTGCGATAAGATGGACGAGTTGCTTTTAAAGTTTGGCATTGACTAAAAAACAGGGCGGTCTGCCTGTTGTATTTAATAAATCCATCGAACCAATTTGCCTGTTTTGTCAATATAAAAGGCTTTTTCATCTAACCCAGAGTTTAACAAACCTTCGCCAAAATACCAGCATCATCAACCGTACAGGAGTAATCATTTAATCTGTATTGTCAATAAAGCCAGCCTTACCGCTTTGTTTGACCTTTGCCAAATTTTCATCAAAATCCCAAACATCATCATACCAAACAGCGACCATCAGCTTATCTGCTGTATCAATAAAACCTCATTTATCTTTTTAGCTCCTAGCAAGCCTTGCTTGGGCAAGTCATGCACTCATCACCAATTTGTCGCATACTGTTATCTTTGTAGTAACTGCCTTTATTTCTTGGCATGTCATACTGATAAGCCACAGGCGATTGTATTGATAAGAGTGATGTTGGGTGATGGTTTGTGCAGATTGGGTTGGATTTTTTGTTGCAAGTATTTTGGGGCGAAAAATTGTTGATGAATGATAAAATATGAATGTATCAAATGTGCATGATTTTAGCCATGAACGATGTACAGATTGATGGCAACCCTTTCCGTTTGTCAGATTTTGCTTTATAATTAAGACCATGATTATTTGCTTAATGTAATACTTATGAAAATCCATCTCATCATTCCTGCTCGCTACAAATCCACTCGCTTACCTGCCAAGCCATTGTTAAACATTCATGGTAAGCCGATGATTTTGTGGACGGCACAAAAAGCCTTGCAAGCTTCGTTTGCAGATACGGTTTGTGTGGCAACCGATGATGACCGCATTTATGAAGTGGTCAAGAATGCCAATATTCCTGTCATCATGACCGCAGACAATCACCCATCAGGCACAGATAGATTGGCTCAGGTGGCACAGTTGCTGACATTTGATGATGATGACATTGTCATCAATATGCAAGGCGATGAGCCTTTGGTGCCTGCGGTATTGCTTGAACAAGTCATGCAGCTTTTGGTGGATAATCCAGATTGTGCGATGGCAACATTGTGCGAACCCATCAGCAATCATGAAGAGTTTCATCGCTCATCGGTGGTGAAGGTGGTCAAGGATAATGCAGGCAGAGCCTTGTATTTTAGTCGTGCCAGCATTCCGCATGACAGAGATGCCCAAGCAGATAGCTTGCCACAGCACGCCTATCGACATCTGGGTTTGTATGCTTATCGTGTGCGTATGCTCAAAGCGTTCACAGGTTGGGAGCAGGGTGTATTAGAAAAATTAGAAAGCCTAGAACAGCTTAGGGTGCTAGAAAATGGCGAACGCATCGCCATTGCTGTGGCAAAGACCACCTTGCCTGCTGGCGTGGATACCCAAGATGATTTGGAGCGGCTAAATGCCATGAGTCTTGATGAGCTGCTTAGCTATTGATGGTTGATATGGATAATCATACCAATACTTTGCCGTATTTTTTGCCAATTTTACCATGGCAAGCTACGGCATGGCAGCAGCTTGTCGGGCAGATTGCCAATCGTCGATTATCGCACGCCTTGCTTGCAGGAGGTATGGCAGGGATTGGCAAAAGGGCGTTTGTTTGGCGATTGGTGGCGTATTTATTGTGCCAAAATCGCACGCCTGATGCCGCCTGTGGGCAATGCGATGATTGTCATTGGCTTAGTAGTGGCACTCACCCTGATTTGCTGGTTTTGCCAGCGTCTGCCATGCCAAACAGCGAAGATGAGCCGCAAAGCATTAAGATTGATGACATTCGTAATTTGCAAGTGTACTGTCAGACCAAGTCCGCCAATGTGCGTATCGTGGTGCTAGATGATGCTGAAAATCTGACCGTTGCTGCAGCAAATGCTTTATTAAAAACCCTAGAAGAGCCACCTGATGATGTTTTTTTGATACTCATTAGTGATAATCCTGCCAAGTTATTACCAACCATCAAAAGCCGTGTACAGTACCTGCCACTAAGCCCCATTGACAGACAGGAGGCGATGGCGTATCTGATGGGGCAGGGGTTTGATGCAGTACAAGCAGATGGCTATCTGACACTCAGTGATGGTGCGGTCTTAAAGGCATTGGATTTGCCAAATCAGGCGTGGTTTGCCCATCGCAAAACTTGGCTGATTACTTTTGTGGCACTATATCGCCAACAACGAACCGCCACCGCCGCCAGTGAGTATTGGCAAGGAGTGCTGAATTTATCACAGTTTTGCCAGCTTAGTAGAGCGATGCTGATGGATATTTGGCGAGTATTGCTTGGATTGCCTAGTTTGCATGCTGATTTATCAGTGAGCGAGCAGGTAGGCTCTTTGTCCATTGGTTTTGATTATTTACAAGATTTATTCACATTGCTTGATGATATTGAGCTGTCCGTTGGTCAAAATGTCCAAGAAAGATTTGCTTACGACCGTTTGATGGCACAATTCTCCCCCTTTACCCAACCCATTTTTGAATAAAATTTAAGTATCTTTTATGCAACCATTCCAAAAAAATCAAACGCTCAAAGAGCAAATTCATGTCGTCATCGAGGGTACGGACACCCCAGCAGGCAAGCTGTTTGATGTCTTGATTTTGATTGCAATCATTGCCAGCGTGCTGGTGGTGATGTTAGATAGCGTGCTGTATTTAAGATTGCAGTATGGGCGAATTTTCTCTTATGCGGAATGGATTTTTACAGGGTTGTTCACGATTGAGTATGTGTTACGACTGTATTCTGCCCCAAACAGAAAGGCGTATGCCACCAGTTTTTTTGGTGTGGTGGATTTGTTGGCATTATTACCGACCTATCTAAGTCTGTTTTTTATGGGAACGCATTATCTGCTGGTGGTGCGTATTTTGCGTATTTTGCGAGTGTTTCGAGTGTTTCGTTTGCGTTCGTATATGCAGCAGGCGGGCTTTTTGACGGCAGCATTTAAGACCAGTCAGCACAAAATTGCGGTTTTTTTCTTATCTTTGTTGTTGTTGGTGACGATTTTTGGTGCGGTGCTGTATGTGGTCGAAGGCCCTGAAAACGGCTTTACCAGCATTCCATTATCGATTTATTGGGCGGTGGTCACGCTAACGACGGTGGGCTATGGCGATATGTCGCCAAAAACACCGCTTGGTCAGGCGATTGCGAGCATGGTGATGATTACAGGTTATGCCATCATTGCTGTGCCAACTGGGATTTTTACCGCTGAATTAACCAAAACAATGCGTCCTCAGTTACAACCTGTCTCCTGCCCAAAATGTGGTAAATTTGGACACGCCACCAATGCTAAATTTTGCGACCGATGTGGGCATGATTTACATCTATGAATGATGATGAAAATTACTTGATATGTTCTAATAAAATTTGATAAAATTAAATTTTACACTATTATTTATTGGAGCATCATCGATGCATGAACAATTAAGACTGACCAATCAGCTGTGTTTTCCGTTGTATGCCATTTCTAAGGAAATCATTCGCCAGTACACGCCATTTTTGGACAAATTGGATTTGACTTACCCTCAATATCTGGTGATGCTTATTTTGTGGGAGTTTGGCGAACAGAGTGTGGGCGAGATTGGGCAAAAGCTGTATTTGGATAGCGGTACGCTCACGCCTTTGCTAAAACGCTTGCAGGCTAAGGGCTTGGTAGAACGCAAACGCTCCCAAAAAGACGAACGAAGCGTGGTCATCAGTCTGACAGATGATGGGCAGCGTTTGGAAAATCAAGCTGTACATATTCCTTGTGAAATTGGTCATTGTATCAATTTATCAGCTGAGGAAGTGGCGGTGTTTAAAAAGGTCATCGACCGCTTATTGTAATTCACCGCTGATAAAATACCGTTCATCGTACTGATGGGCGGTATTTTTTTATGTTTGCATTTTTGCAAAATAAGTTTTCAAAAATAATATTGTTCAAAATTAAATTTTTTTCATATAATAGCAAAAAGATGATTAAGGTGTGTTTCATGCCAAAGACAGTATCCAAATTGACACCTTAATCAGGTGGTTAATTTTTTAAATAAGGTAAATAAATAATGATGAAAAAAGTTTTTATCAGCACCATGTCTTTGTTGGTGTTCAATATTGGTGTTGCTCAAGCAAAACCTGAAACGGTTCAGATTGCTGATACAGAGTCAGCGAACGTAACCAAACAGCAAGATGAATCAGATGTATCAAAGAGCCAGTCAGTATTGCAGTCTAACAACGAGGCAGAAGTAAGAAGTACAGGTCAGGCTCGCTACCATGCCCAGCGAAACGCCGCAGACGCACCTTAATATGATATACACCATCGATTTGATGGTGTTTTTTTGTGTGTGGTATTTTACCAGCTACTCCTAAACGCTTTTTAACACCTGCACCATTTCTATCCACGCCTCAAACACCTGTGGAATGGGCAAAAGTTTGCCTTGTTCAAAATAATATTTATGGCTTTCAAGGGCGATGGTGGCAAAAATATGGGCTTGGTAATCCCAATTTTTCTCAGCCCAATTTTTATCATCTGATGTTATCCGTTTGGCGTGGGCGATAAAGGCGTTTTTTAACAGCCTGTGCATATCGTCATACAAATGATGGCGTGGGGTTTTGATTTGCCAAAGTGCCAAAATCAGCCGTCTTTTTTCCAATAAGCGGTTGCCGATAGTTTGCATAAATCGCAGTAAATTGTCGCTTTCAAAACGCTTTTTGAGCAGGTCTTGATATTCCGCTTTCACTTCTTTTATCAATTTGCCGACCAAATCGCTTTTGCCCGAATAATAACGGTAAAAAGTGGTGCGGTTAATCAAGGCTTTTTCAATGATTTCTTGTACTTGCACTTTTTCAAACGGCTTTTCATCTAATAATTCAATCAAAGCGCTTTGGATTGCCAGATGGGTTTTGATTACTCTTAAATCGTTCATCTTTTTTCAAAATAAGCATACATTTTTCTAATTTTATCTGCATATCCAGCCAAATACGAGCTTTTTAATGTTTGTGAAAAGTGACCGCACTTTCTACAATATGCCCACGATTTTTTAATGAGAACACAAAATGATTAAAGTGCATTGTCTGACAACAGGTTGGGTACAAATCAAAATTCATCATCAAGTGGCACGCTTTTTTGCCCGTCCTGCCCGTGTGCTTGATGTGCTGACCGATAAAAAATGGTCGCCCAAACTGCCGATTGGTTGCTGGCTGATTGAACACCCAGAAGGGTTGATTTTGGTGGATACAGGCGAGAGTAGCCGTGCCAATGACAAGGGCTATCAGCCGTGGTGGCACCCATTTATGCAGTTTTGCGAACGGCGTGGGGTCAAAAAACACGAAGAAGTGGGCGAAATTTTAAAAGCAAACGGCTTTGACCCCCTGCGTATTGACACGGTGGTAATGACCCATATGCACGGCGACCACGCAGGTGGTATTGCCCATTTTCCAAACAGCCGATTTGTGATGAGTGAGATGGAAAAACAGGCAATCAACGCCCCAAATGCGGTGATGAACGGCTATTTAACAATGCACTATCCTGATTGGTTTAAGCCTGATGGCATTGCCTTTAATGATGGGGCGTTTGAAAGTTTTGAACAAAGTCATAAATTGACCAAAGACGGCAAAATCCGCCTTGTACCAACCGCAGGACATACGCTGGGGCATTTGGCGGTAGTGGTGGATATGGGCGAGTATGATATTTTGATTGGCGGAGATGCGTCATACAGCGAACAAGATATGCTTGCTGGTAACATTGACGGCGTGTGCATTGACGGACATTTGCACCAACAAAGCACCGCAAAAATGCGTGAATTGTGTAAACGCAAGCCAACCATTATCCAATTTGCCCACGATGAAAAAAGTGAATATCGTCTGAAAAATAAGGTGTTTACGGTGGTAAAAAATTAAGGGGAAATGACCGCTTGTTGAAAGGCAAGCGGTGTTTTTCTTTTTAAATTTTACAAAATAACCCTTTCAGGCAGCCTGAAACCCTATTTATCCAAACTCGGACTTACCCCAAATTGCCGTTTGTATTCACGGCTAAATTGGCTTACGCTTTCATAGCCCACTTCGTAAGCGATTTGCGATAGGTTCTTTTTTTTGATTAAAATCAGCCGTTTGGCTTCAAATAAACGCAGGCTTTTTTGATATTGCAAAGGGCTTGTGCCGACAAATTCACGAAAATACGCATAAAATCCAGAGGACGACATACCCAAACGGCTTGCCAAATGATGAACATCAAACGGTTCGTTATAATGCTGTTTGAGCCAATCTACCGCTTGGGTGATTTTATTTAAATGACTGTTTTGATTGACCATTTCATAGAGCATTGCCCCTTGTTTGCCCGTGAGCAGATAGTAATAAATCATCTTTTTTAAAGGCGGGGCAAGAATGGCGATGTCTTTGGGCTTATCAAACAAATCTAGCAATAAAACAAACAATTGCATAAGTTCATTACCAGCATTTGCCACATTTTCCCCATTCATCTGCCCGAATTCAAAGCCGTTTTCTTTTAATTCTTGTGCCACTTGGCGTAATAAAACCAAATCCAAATACATACGCACATCAACATAAGGCAGATTGGGTGTTGCAAAATAATCTGACACAATCGGCATTGCCACCGAATAACAAGCGTATTGCCCTGCCTGTTGGATAAATTGGCGGTCTGTGCCGATTTGTACGATTTTGTGATTTTGGAGAATTAGAACAAATCCAGCCTGTTGCAAGGCATAGTGGTTTTGCTCGTTTTGATGACGAACAAAAATACCAAAATCGGCAATCGGCGTTTCAAGCATTGAATTTGTATCTTTTGGGGTATTTTTTTGATAAAAATCCAATACTTTTTGTAATAATTTTTCTTGTGGCATTGTTGTTTTGCTTGGCAATAATTTTGCTGATTATAAAAAAATTTAGAGAATTAGGCAAATTTTTTGGCGGTTTGTGTTAAAGTGGTTTTGCCAAACAACTTATAATAAACACATCTTTTAACCACATAGGAATTTATCAAAAATGACCCACATTCAATCACTTATTCACGCTCAACGCCAATTTTTTCAAAGTGGTGCGACCAAATCCATTGAGTTTCGTAAGACCCAATTAAGCCGTTTGGGGGCGATGCTGTCTGAAAACCAAGAGACGATTTTGCAAGCCTTAAAATTGGACTTAAACAAGCCGACCGAACATGCTTATTTGTCTGAAATTGCTCCGCTACTGCACGAAATTCATATTTTGAGCGAGCATTTGCACGAGTTGGCACAGCCTAAAACGGTGGTAAGCCCTGATGAGTTGCAGTTTTTTGGCAAGGGCGAATATCAAAGCCAAATCATTTATGAGCCTTTTGGCGTAACTTTGAACATTTCGCCTTGGAATTATCCTGTGCAATTGTCATTGTCGCCTGTGATTGGGGCGATTTCGGCAGGCAATACCGCCATTTTAAAGCCGTCTGAATTAACGCCGAACACATCATCATTGCTTGCCAAGTTGGTAGCGGATTATTTTGAGACTGAAATTTTTGCGGTGGTGGAGGGTGGCATTGAGACCAACCAAGCCTTGTTGGCAGAGAAATTTGATTACATCTTTTTTACAGGCAGTGTGGCGGTAGGTAAAATCGTGATGAAATCGGCAAGCGAGCATTTAACGCCTGTTACGCTGGAATTGGGTGGCAAAAGCCCCTTTATCGTGGACAAAAGTGCCAATTTACAAGAAGCGGTGCAGTCTTTGATTTTTGGCAAGGTGTTAAACAGCGGTCAAACCTGCATTGCCCCTGATTATGTGTTGATTGATAATTCGGTTAAAGATGAGTTTATTCAACTGGTTAATCACGCCCTTATTCAAACTTTCGGCGAAAATCCTTTTGCTGATGCACAAACCGACTATGCAAAAATTGTCAGCCCACGCCATTATGAACGCTTAAAAAACTTTTTGACGGACGGCAAAATCGTAGCAGGCGGGGCATTTGATGATGAAAAACAGCAGATATTGATGACTTTGCTGGACGAAGTGTCGTGGGACAGCCCTGTGATGAATGAAGAGATTTTTGGCTCAATCACGCCTGTGCTTGGTTTTGATGATTTGGATACGGCATTGGCAACAGTCGGTCAAAGAGCCAAACCGCTTGCTTTGTATCTGTTCGCCCAAGATGAAAAAGCGATTGAAAAAACCTTGTCGCAAATTTCGTTTGGCGGTGGTGTGGTAAACAGCGTGTTGGCTCATTTTTCCAATCCCAATCTGCCGTTTGGCGGTGTGGGCGACAGTGGAATGGGGGCGTATCACGGCAAGCACAGTTTTTATACATTCAGTCATCAAAAATCAGTGGTAAAACGCACGATTATTTGATTATTGACAGGGAAAGCACCGTTTTTGATGAAAGCGGTGTTTTTCTTTTTAAAATGGGTAAAATAAACTTTTTAAGACTGCCTGAAAAAAATCACACCTATCAGCTTTTCCCATCGTCCCATGCTGGTCAGATGACAAAAACCGCTCAAATTGATTTTGAGCGGTTTTAGCGTGGCTTATGGTTGGATTGTGGTTAGATGGATTTAGCCGTTATCATCACTTTCATCATTCTCCCACAGTACCACCTCATCATTGATGAGAGCCTGTATCATCTGGCGAGTTTCTTCATCGTGTTTTTTGGATTCATCAAGCATTGCTTTGTTTTGGAACAGTCCTGCATTGGGGTCGTAATGCTCCACCATTTTGATGAGCATATCCCTATCACGGCGGAAAAATAAATCCGCCACTTCATCGGCTTTGTGCTTATCCATACCGCTCATTTTTAGAGCGGATTTGCCTGTTCTGACCGCCCCATCAAAGGTCTCACGGATAATCTCATTTGCCCCTGCTTTGTACAAATCATAAGTATGAATGCGGTCAAAGGCTCGTGCGATGATGGTCAAATGGGGGCTGACACTTCTGGCAAAATGCACAATCTGCACCGCTTGTGCCTTATCATCAATGGCGACAATCAGCATTTTGGCATTTTCAAGCCCCAATGCGTGTAGCATTTCAGGGCGTGTGGCATCACCAAAATGGGTCTTAACGCCATAGGCACTCATACCGTCCACCATCACAGGGTTTTTGTCGATAATCGTCAATTCACGACCGCTCATCAACAAAATGTCCGCCACAATTTGCCCAAAACGCCCCATGCCGATGACGATGATTGGCTTGTGTTCTAAGATTTCATCATCGGCACGACGGTTTGCGTGGTCTTTTAATCTTGGGACAATCAAGCGGTCGTGAATGATTAAAAACAGCGGTGTCAAAACCATTGACAGTACCACAATGGCGGTCAGATTGGCGTGGACGGTACTATCCAAAATCCCTTGACTTGCCGCCGCCGAATACAGCACAAAAGCAAACTCGCCCCCTTGTGCCATCAAAACCGCTCGCTCTATCGCCTCGCCTGTGGAATGCTTGGCGACTTTGGCAACGATAAAGATACAAAGGGCTTTGGCAAACATCAAGGCAAACACGCCTGCGACAATCCAGCCTAAATTTTGGGCGACCACCGACAAATCCAGTGCCATTCCCACGCCCAAGAAAAACAGACCAAGCAAAAGCCCACGAAACGGCTCAATGTCTGCTTCTAGCTGATGACGAAACACACTTTCAGACAAAAGCACACCAGCGACAAACGCCCCCCATTGCGGTGGACAGTCCGCCTTTTTCCATTAAAATTGCCGAACCCAGCACCACCAAAAGGGCGGCGGCGGTCATCACCTCACGGGCTTTTGATTTTGCCAAAATCCCAAAAATCGGATTTAGGACAAATTTACCAACGACAACGAGCGTCCCAAGCGATAGTATAGCCAAACCCAGTGCATAGCCAAAGCTGTGATGTTCACTCATATTGGGGTCGGTGGGGGCAAGTAAGGCAACAATCGTCAAAAGCGGAACAATCATCAAATCTTCAAACAGCAAAATAGACACCATCTTTTGCCCTGATGGTGTGGCAAGCTCGCCTTTTTCGCCCAACACCTGCATCACAATGGCGGTGGAAGTTAAGACAAAACCCGATGCCCCCACAAACGCCACTTGCCATTTTGCCCCAAAAGCGATGCCGATGAGCGTCAAAACACAGATGGCGGTCAATACCTGCAACGCCCCCAAGCCAAAGATTTGGTGTCGTAGCGACCACAGATGAGCAGGTTTCATTTCAAGTCCGATGATGAACAAAAACATCACCACGCCCCATTCCGCCAAATGGATAATGGCTTGTGGGTCATCAAAAAGCTTTAAGCCAAATGGACCAATCACAAGCCCCGCCGCCAAATAGCCCAAGACCGAGCCAAGATTTAAGCGTTTAAAAAGTGGCACGGCAATCACCGCCGCCCCAAGTAGCGTAACCACGCTCATAATACTGTTTGCACTGTCGGACATTGTGTTTTCCTAGATATATCAATTGGTTGGTCAATGATAACAAAAGTCATCATTGACCAAAAAGGGTGTTATTATACTTGATTTTTTGGTCTGCATTTCATCAATTTGATTGATAAGATTATATTTATAAATTTTATAATAATACTTTTTTATATTAAGGAATTTGCTAGACAATGACGGTGGTTTATTTTACAATGAAAGCACGATACCAAAGTTTAGATGATGAGTAATCATTGATTTTGGTTTGTTTGTTTTTTGGGTTTTTAGTGAAGGGCATTTATTTGTTTGGTTGGCAGATGAATTGTCAAAGGAATTATTTATGATAAGTCAAACCCCGACCGTTGCTGTCATTACCTCAACGATTGGTCGCCATGATTTGGAACGAGCAATTTTGAGTGTCAAAAATCAACACTATCAGGCCAAGCATTATGTGTTTGTCGATGGCGAGCAGTTTTGGGTGGCGGCAAAATCGATTTTGGATAAATACCCTGAGGTGGTGGCGACTTATCTGCCAATGAATACAGGGGCAAGCGGCTGGTCAAATAGCAGTATCAATGCCATTGCACCGTTTTTGGTCAAAGAAGACATCGTTTGTTATTTGGACGATGACAATTGGTATGAACCTAGCCATGTGGAGCAGGGCGTACAGGCGTTGCTGGCAAGCGGGGCGGATTATGCTTATGCCATGCGAAATCTTTATGATGTCAATCTCAATTTTCTTTGCCCAGACACTTATGAAAGTCTGGGGGAGTATTCATCAGGCTGGCAAACAGAAACGCTGGATGTGTCATTTGAGCTTAATGGTCAGGTGTTTAAAGATGAGTATGAACTATCAACAAAGCACCATATTGACACCAATTGCTATTTTTTCCCTACGACACTGGCTAAGATTTTGGCAGTTGCGTGGCATACTGGATTTCATAATGATAAAAATGTATATCGATTTTTAAATGATTTGCAAAAAAAGGGTGTATGCACTCGAACATTTAGTGTCAATTATTTGTTTGATGCCAAAAAACAAATGTCAGGCATCTTTGAGGAATATCAAAAGTCGCCAGTATCCGCCACCCCAGAGCAGGCAGAGGAAATCTGCCATGCAATCGTTCGGTTGATGGCAAAAACTAGCTTCGAGGGTTGGGGTAATCAAATGCCTTGGGAAATAGATGGTAAAAAATCATCATGAAATCAGCGTGTTATATATTGATGATGGGCGTATTGCTGACAGGTTGCACCATCACATCACCACAAGCGTCAATCAATCCACCAGTCATGATGACAGCTTCCGATTGGTTGGGAGGGTGGCAAATTCAAACACCCAGTCTGACAGGGCGTGATGGCATGCCTTTAAGATTATCTGTGGGGCGGTCAATAGCTTTGATTAACGGCTGTAATCATGTGTGGGCAGACTATCATGCTGAGGGTGGGCGACTGGTAGTGCATGATGTTTACTCCACCAGAATGGCGTGCCAGCCAAATCTGATGCAAGCAGATAGTTTGGTGGTAGCCTTGCTCAAATCAGGCTTATCAATGCAGTATCAAGAAGGAGCTTGGACACTGACGGCAATGCTGGCAAATCGCCCCTATACTTTTGTTCGCTTACCACCTACCAAATAAATCATCAATCCATCTGCCTTAATAACATTGACCGATGGATTGATATGCCGTTGATGAGTATTTATTGGCGATGGGGCTTTTTGATGTTTTTGAGCAGTGCCAAAAACCCTTTCATATAGTCCAGTTTGCGACTGGGCGTACGAACGGCAGCGTACAACTGACAATGCACGCCATCGCCCAAAGGTCGAGAGACTACCCAGCCTTTGCGTTCGTATTCTTGACTGACCCAATCAGGCAGAGCTGCCACGCCTCGTTCGCTGGCGACAAGCTGAATGAGCATTGCAGTAAGTTCTGTGGTGCGAATCTTGGCAGGAGAAATACCTTTGGGAGCAAGGAATTTATCAATGATGTCAAGCCGTTGTTCTTCGACAGGATAAGCAATGAGCGTCTGTTCCGCCAAGTCTTCGGCATTGATGAAATCTTGACTGGCCAGACGATGGGCAGGCGAGAGTACCAGTCTGCTTTCGTAGGTGAATAGCGGCTGATAATGAATGTTGTCAAAGGGCAGGTTGCTTGCAGTGATGAGCAAATCAATCTCGCCATCAATGAGCATCTGGTGTGGCTCTGGCTCAAAACCTGTGGCAAAATCTAACTCAACATCACCATAATTTTTACGGTATTCATTCAAGATTGGCATCAACCAATCAAAACAACTATGGCATTCGCTTGCCAGACGCAATCGCCCTGATTGCCCGTGTGCCAGCCGTTTGATGTCGGATTTGGTGCGAGCCACTTGGGGTAAGATACTGTCGGCAAGCTGTAAAACAAGCAAACCTGCTGGTGTAAAACTGATGGGGCGAGTACGACGATTAACCAAACTGATGTCATAATAATTTTCAAGCTCTTTGAGCTGATGAGAAACAGCAGAGGCGGTCAGATTCATCTCTTCGGCAGTCGTGGCAAGCGAGCCGTGCCGTTTTAGAATGCTCAGCATGTGCAAATGGCGAATTTCAAGCATTATTATTCCCCAGATTGGATTGATGATATATTTTAACATTGTTTTGGGTATAAATGTGAAAAATTTTCATCATAATAAAAAATCATTGATTTTTATTCAATTAGAATGCTCATTGAACGCCATGAATAAAAACAAATCCCCATTAAAATCAATTTCCCAAAACATTGTGTAATAAAAAACCAACTTACAAATCGGTAAATTTCTGCTAGGATATGACGATTATCCAAGATTATTGCTGAGCTGCTATGGACATTATTTTATCTTTATTTGACTTTATCTTACACATCGATAAGCATTTGGCAGAGTTTTTGACCGCTTATGGTTTGTGGATTTATGGCATTTTGTTTTTGATTATTTTTGTGGAAACAGGTCTGGTGGTAATGCCGTTCTTGCCAGGCGATAGTTTGCTGTTTGCCACAGGTGCGTTGGCAGCGGTAACAGGGGCGTTAAATCCTGCGTTGCTGATTGCGTTATTATTTGTGGCGGCGGTGGCTGGCGATACCCTAAATTATCATATTGGTAAGGCGACAGGGGCAAAAGTATTTGCCAGTAATTCTAAGTGGATTAACCAAAATCATCTGCAAAAAACCCAAGCCTTTTTTGACAAACACGGTGGCAAGACGGTGATTTTTGCCAGATTTTTACCTTTTGCTCGTACCTTTGCTCCTTTTGTGGCAGGGGCTGGGACGATGAATTATGGAAAATTCCTTGCCTATAATGTCATTGGTGGGTTTTTGTGGATTACCTCTTTTATTTTGCTTGGTTATTTTTTTGGTAATCAGCCTGTGATTAAGGATAATTTTACCTATGTGATTTTTGGTATCATTATCATCAGTATTTTGCCAGTTGTGATTGCCTTTATTAAAGAAAAGCTAAAAAAATCATCACATTAAGTCGATGATTGATATAAAAAATACCCAGTGGTTGGGTGTTTTTTATTGCCAAAAAAAGCCCACCAACGGCGAGCTTTTTTCTCATCTTTTGATTAAGATTGAGCGATTTGGCAACGAGTTTTAAGGGTTTTGCCTTCTTGTGGGAAGTGCAAAGTACCAGTTTCGCCATTGTCGCTCCAAGCAAAGCCATTAGCGTTGCTGTAATGAGCACGCAGATAGTTGTTGCCACGCACATGGCTCCATAGATGCCATGAAGAACGCTTGTTACGCTCCAAGATTTCAGTTTGACCATCAACAGTGATGCGTAGGTCTTGGTGTGGAGCACGCTGAGTGGTCACAGTTTGACCGCTTTCGCAGGTGTAGGTGGCTTCTGGGTGTACAACATGTGGAGCATTGATTGCACCAGCTTTATCATCTGCCATGGCTGATACAGAAGAAACCAAAGCGGCAGTTGCCAATAGGGCTTTTAGAGAAGTTTTCATAAATAAATCCTAAAAATAATAATGGATTGCGGTAAATTACTCCGCCATTATAACACTTTATTTGTGTTAGCGAGAAACTTTTATACAAAATAGCAAATCTTATTTACATAAGATAACACTTGCCAATAGATTGACGATTACCAATAGTAATAACGACGATCCACTTCCCAAGGAAATAAATAAAATGGACGATGGAACCAGTCATTAAGTTGATTGCGTTGATAATACTGCTGGTAGCCCAATGCGTGTGATTGCTGGATTTCAAGCAAACCTTCTTCTGGACAAACTTGGTTTAATTGATGACCGTATTGACCCAAGGCGTAGGCATTGGCTTTGGTGCAGTAATGTTTTAGACCTTGTGTACGACCAGCCTCCCAGTCAGCACGGACTTGGCTGTCGATTTTGATGGCAGGACAGCTTTTTTGATGGCGGCTGATTTCGTAGGGATAACGACCAGCCTGACCGTCTTGCACCCCAATGGCTTGCCAGTCTAGGTGGTTACAATCCAATGCAGGCTTGTTGGCACTTTGAGTAGTGGCACAAGCAGACAGTAACAATGGTGCGGTTAGCCCAAGTAGAATGATTTTTTTCATAAATGGACCTTGTGTTATTTGGTCGCCAATGCCTTGCATTGAATTTGATAAGTTTGACGATCAATCACCACACTTAGTACACCATCTGTGCCTTTGGTTTGCCAGACATACAGGCTTTTTGGATTGGTTTTGTTGGTGTAGCGATTGCCATTTTTGGCGTTTGATTTGGTGGTATCTGGCTCAAAAGCAATCTCTTGCTTTGGAATGTTCCAGCTAGGAATGCTTGCCAACAAGGTCAGCTGACCGCTACTTTGGTGCTTAGCAGTGATGTCCGCTCCTTCGTTACACACATAATCAATGGCAACACTACCTGTTTGAGCATCAAAACGGCTGTATGACTGTGTACCTGATTTGACTGTGATGGCTGGCAGAGAGCTTTGGGTGGATTTTTTTGATAGACTTGGCAATTCTGGTAAATTGACAGTCGAGCAGGCACTTAGACCAAGTAGGGTGGTCAATATGCCAAGTTTAGCAATCGTTTTCATAATAATACCACTGATATGATAAAAAAGATAAAGGGTATTATAATGCCAAAGGTTGCCATTTGTCATAATAAATGTCCAAAAAATCGTTTAGATTTGGTATCTTTTGCCTAATATTCATTCAATCTTTCCATGATTTTGCGTATAAAAAATGCAGACATTGGTGTATGCCTGCATATTGGTGTTCAATCACTCTTAGGATTTTGCTTGGGTTGGTTTGACTGGTGCGGTCAGTTCGCAGTTTAGCGTGTGTTCTTGTCCACCTGTCTTGACGGTCAGCATGCCGATAGGGTCTTTGACATGCCATTCAAAACTATTTGTATCATTGCCATTGACAAAACGCATGCCAGATGCTGTTGGTGCAGCGTTAAGCGTCAATGCTTGATTGGTCAGATTCCAACTAGGGGCGGTAACGCTAAGCTGAACATTGTCAGCGTCTGGATTGTAATTGGCTTGCACGGTTGCATTGGCATCACAAGCATAGTGCTGCGGGCGATGTGGCTTGCCATGTTTGTCATGATGTTTGTGATGGTGTCCATGATGGTGATGGGCGTGCATTTTGCCATCATGATGATGTGGGTGCATCTGGGTGTCTGGTGTTTTGATTGGCACAACCTGTGATGGCGACGACTGCGACTGCGGTTAGAGCGAATAATTTTTTCATCAAAAATCTCCTTACTGTATTATCAAAGATGAATATATGAATAAAGCGGTACGCATTGATGCGTGTTTTTGATTATAATGACAATGGTTTTCATTTGTATTACTAAGCACGCCAAAATGGTTGAAAAAATGTAATAAACTTGCCAGATTTTTAGCATTGCTTTGTTTGATGTAAGCATAACGCACAGCTTTATTGTGCCATGCAGATAGATATTCCATTGACACGGCTATTTTCTGGCAGGTTGGCTTTGCTCAATGATTATATGCGTGCTTTTATTCAATACGATACAGCAGAACAGCCACCAGATTGCCCAATAATGAATGCGGTGAGTAAGCCATTTAGGGCATGCACCACCAAATAAATCACCCATAATTGATGTTCTGATGGACAGGTCAAGAAGTGGATTGTCATCAAAAGATTGACATTGATGAATTGGTAAATCTACCAAGTTCATAAAGATAATCTAAGATTGATTGAAAAATTATCCACAGCTTTAAAATAGTTTTTCTCCGTGAAACATGGTGTTAAAGACATGCGACTAAGTAAAATATCTTTGGTTTAAAAAAGTCAATCATCATTGAAAAATATATTATAAGTTATTGATATTCAATAATTTTTATTTTATTAACAAATTGTACAAATTTTGTACAATTCTGTGTCAAGCCTTGAAATTAGGGGTTTGCCAACAAAAAATCATTACTTTTCCACAAAGTTATCCACAGTTTTTGTGGAAAAGCAGCCAAATAAAGTTATTACAAGGTTTTGCCAATGCCGTAAGGATTGAAAAGAGAAAAAAGTGTGCGATTGTTTTAGTAAAATTAACATATATAAATCATTTTAATAAAACAATGTTCCACAGATTTTTATTGATGATACCTAGATGATTTGGGCTAAATTTGGTGGTCTTGATGGTGTGGCTATTTGGTGTGGTGCTGATGTGATGGGTTTTGGCTTTGTTATTTTTTTAATAATCTTGCTGTGTATTGTCGGTGGTTGTGGTTTGCATAAACATGAACGGTATTTATTTTGTAAGAACTTTCTTTGAGATAAAGAAAAAACCCCTTAAAATTATTGATTTTAAGGAGTTCAAAGATGGTAGGCGTAAACGGACTCGAACCATCGACCCCCACCATGTCAAGGTGGTGCTCTAACCAACTGAGCTATACGCCTAAATGTGATGGCTATTCTACCAAAGTTTTGGTATTTTGCAAGTGTTTTTTGTAAAAAATACAAAAAAATATTCGCCAATGCCCAAAAATCTTGGACAAAAACCATCACGCCTAGTTGATTTGTTTGTTAATAAACCAATCAAGTTGCATCAGATGGTGTTGCCCACATGGTTAAATCGCACGGCAGTATTGCTATGTTAATCTTGACTGATGAATATTGACAGGAGTTTTGTAAGGGCGATTGGGCAGTTCTTGCACCAGCTTTGGTACCAGATAGCCAGACAGGTTTTCGAGTAATTGCCAGTACAAATCGACCGCCTGTTCGATGCTGATGTCAAAATGTGCCGCACCTTGCACCTTGTCTAAAATGTGTAAATAATAGGGTAAAATACCTACTTCAAACAGCGTATGGCTAAGTTTGCAAAGTGTCTGAACATCATCATTGATGCCTTTGAGTAGTACGGTCTGGTTGAGCAAGGTAACGCCAGCTTGACGAAGCAGACGACATTTTTCTTTGAGTACATCATCAATTTCGTTGGGGTGATTGATGTGCAGCACCATGACCACAGATTTATTGGTATGGGCAAGTAAATCCAGTAAGGCATCATCGATGCGATTTGGCAAAACCGCTGGCAGGCGAGTGTGTAGCCGAATGGTGTTGATATGAGCGATGTTTGATAGCGTGCCAAACCAATCAGTCAGTTTGCGATTGCTGACACTAAGTGGGTCGCCACCGCTGAGCAAAACTTCGGTCAGCTCTTGATGATTGGTGATATAATTGATGATTTCATCCCAAACGGTTTTGGTGGGTATGTTTGCCGAATAATCAAAATGCTGACGAAAACAGTAGCGACAATGCACCGCACACGCTCCTGTGACGGTCAAAAGCACTCGATTTTTGTATTTATGTAAAAGCCCCTTGATGGGGTTGTGATGATTTTCAGCCAAAGGGTCGGTGGTGTAACCATCAATGAGCTGTTGCTCTTGACTGCTGGGTAAAATTTGTCGTAATAAAGGGTCGTTTTCGTTGCCATATTGCATTTTGGCGACAAAAGCGGTCGGTACTTTTAGGGGAAATTTTTTGGGTGTATGAACATCGTCTGGTAACGATAAGCCCAACATTTGGTATAATGTGGCGATGTCGCTAATGCCGCAGGCCAGCTCTTTTTGCCAGTTTTCTGGGTCGTTTGGGTTATTTTGAGTTTGGCTGTGAAAAATTTTTGAAGAATTCATGGTTATTTTTTGACAAAAATCATAGAAACTTTATATAATGCAATGTTTTTATATCAAAATTGCGTGTGTATTATAGCGTATTTTTTGATAAAGGCTCATTTTTTCATTGCCAAGTTTAAGGCTTGGCGTACTTTTGTTGATAAAAGGTGTTTTTATGGCAAGTTTTTCTACCAATGACTTTAAAGCAGGCTTAAAAGTAATGCTTGATGGCAACCCATGCTCAATCATCGAAAATGAGTATGTAAAGCCAGGCAAAGGTCAGGCATTTAACCGTGTAAAACTACGCAATTTGCGTACTGGCAAAGTGCTTGAACAAACTTTCAAATCTGGCGATACGCTAGAAGGTGCTGATGTGGTTGATACCGAAATGAACTATCTGTACAACGATGGTGAGTTTTGGCACTTCATGCACCCAGAGACCTTTGAGCAAATGCAAGCGGACAAGACAGCGATGGGTGATGCGGCTCAATGGCTAAAAGAAAACTCAAACGCACTTTGCACCATCACTTTGTTTAACGGTGCTCCATTGTCAGTCACACCGCCAAACTTTGTTGAGCTAGAAATCGTTGAGACCGACCCAGGTCTGCGTGGCGATACTTCTGGTGGCGGTGGTAAACCAGCACGCCTAGAAACAGGTGCAACTGTGCGTGTACCATTGTTTGTTCAACAAAATGAAGTGGTTAAAGTGGATACTCGTACAGGTGAATACTTGTCTCGTGTCTGATGTATGATGAGTATAAAAAAGACAATCACCAAGATTGTCTTTTTTTTGTGCCAATATTATTGTTGGCTGATGATTTTATTTAACGCCCAGATTGGCTGTTGTGTTGCATAATCTGTGCGTGGTGTTGGGATTTGGCGTAAGTCTAGCACATAATGCACACCCTCGGTGGCGACAAAACCCTGAATGGCGGTTTTTAGCAGTACAACTTCATCACTGCCAGCATGACGAATTTGCACACAGGTGGTTTGTACTAAATTGCCATCATAGCCTTTGCGTTCGCAAGCGGCTCGTTGTGGCAGGACTTCTACCTGAAAACTTGGCACAAAGCCTGCACCAGCAGCGATGGGTTGCTTTGATTGAGAAACAGTTGCACAGCCTGTGGCAACAACAGCTAGACCTAAGGTCATGGCAGATAGGGCGATTTTATGGATACGCATTTGATGTTCCTTATCGGTTGATGGTAAAAATGCCAAAGTTGGCAGGAAAATTACCCATCAATTATAATGAACAAAAGAAACAAAAAGCAAGACCAATTCTTACTTTTTGTTGTGTTTATGTTAAAAATTATCATCAAAATAAGAAAAAAGAGGCGATTTTTCCATCAAAAATTCACAAATCATCAATAAAACAACACACAACTATTAGAAAAGCTGTGGTTAGATATGATGACAAAGATTGCCAAAAATGGTAAACTATTCTGACATATTTTGTAATAATTTGGGCAATGCCCTTATCTAGTATTTGAGTATCATCATGACAAAATTATATCAGCGAACCCTTGCTCAGCCCATCACAGCGACAGGCATCGGTATTCATAGTGGTCAAAAAGTGACTTTGACGCTCGCCCCTGCGGACGCTGATACTGGCATCGTGTTTGAACGCACCGATTTGGGTGTGGATATCCCGATGAATGCATTGGCGATTCATGATACTTTGATGTCGTCCAATCTCATCTCTGGCGATGCCAAAGTTGGCACGATTGAGCATTTGTTATCAGCGGTTGCTGCTTATGGCTTGGATAATTTACGCATTCAGGTGGATTCTGCTGAGATTCCAATCATGGACGGCAGTGCTGCACCGTTTTTGGTGTTGATTGACCAAGCGGGCATTGTGGAGCAGGACGCTCTTAAAAAATTCATCAAAATCATCAAGCCAGTCGAGGTGCGTGATGGCGATAAATGGGCAAAATTAGAACCTTATGATGATGGCTTTTTGATGGATTTTGAGATTGATTTTAGTCATGCTGCCATTGCGGCAACAGACCAAAAGACTCGCCTTGATTTTAATACTGCCAATTTTGCCAAAGAGGTCGGTCGTGCCAGAACTTTTGGCTTCCTAAAAGACCTAGAAGAGCTAAGAAGGCATAATTTGGCATTGGGTGGCAGTTTGGAGAATGCTGTGGTGCTTGATGAGACTTCGGTGGTTAATGCCGAAGGACTGCGTTATCCTAATGAGTTTGTGCGTCATAAGATGCTTGATGCGGTAGGGGACTTGTATGTCATTGGACACCCTTTCTTGGCAAAATTCTCTGCTTATAAATCAGGACACGCTGTGAATAATGCACTGATTCGTGCCGTGCTTGCCGATGAAAATTGTTATCAAATTGTAACATTTTATGACAAAGAATCCTGCCCCATTGTCTATGTCGATGCTTAGGATTTTGATGGCTAATAAAGGCAGATTCTTTATGGAGTCTGCCTTTACTTTATTATTAAGCAAAAAATTAGTAATATACATTCGTGTACTGATTTTGTTTAAAAATCATACAGAATTTTATCGTCATTTGGACAATTTGATTGAGAATTTATATATAACTTATTGATTTTAAAATAATTTTTATATAAATAACTACTTATTTTGCCTGATAGAATCAGCATGAAAACAGGTTTGCGTATGTTTTGATGTTTACAAAACTTTACAAAACAACCATAAACTGATTACAAATCTATTGATGTAGAATAATTAAAAATTTTATGTAGTTACTATTGGCTGAAAATCAATCATTGTTGCTGGCAAGTCGTAACAAAGCCTGTTGTAAGGGGCTGTCGTTCGTGACAAAGCGTGCAGAGTCTGCTATAATCCGCTTCGTGTTTTCGCTTAGGATTCTTTTTGAATGATTTTGGCGAGCGTCCAGTTTGGGTGTGTCAGGGGCTAAAATGACCTTGATGTGCTGTAATTGACAAAAACACAAATCATATGCGTGCAAAGCTTGAACACAATTCATTATCACATAACGCAGATGATTGACCGCTGTTGGCGAAGTAAGCGACACGGTAAGCTCGGTTTCTGAGACATTGACCACATGGCAGTCGAGTAGCAAAGATTCTGGCAAAATGCCAGTCAATGCTTGACGAACCTGCTGTGTGCGTTTTTGCAAAAGTTCATACTTTTGTGTAATGTGTCTGGGAATGTGAGCACCGACCGCTTTTTTTTCTGCTTCGCTGGCAAGATGATTAGGCTGTTGAAAGACCGCCAAAGCATTGTGGGTTTTTGTGGAATTGGACATATCTCACCTTAATAAAAAGAAAAGAATCTATGGACATGGTGTCCGCAGAGCAAGTGTATCACGCCTAATGAGAAAAATGTTATGTTTGATGAGATTTTTCTAGCACACTAGGGAGTGTGTGTTGCGTCCACAAGCTTTAAACAAAACAACCCATACAGACACGAGTAAGACACAACGGGGCTTTTGCGGTTGAGGTTTTATGAGTGCGAGGAAACTAAATGAAACGAGTATTTTGGCTGATGTCAGTCGCTGGATTGACCGTTGCACAATTAGGTGCATCACAAAGTGCGTATTCAAATAGCTCAGATTATGTTGCCACAATTGTTGATAATGATATTGATAGTACAATCAATCAATTGATTAGTCAAAACAACCGTGCAACAAAATCTTCTCAAATCAATCACAGTTCTAATTTTGCTTCTGCAAATAATCAATTTAGCAGCAACTTTGTATCATCATCTGGTATCGTTGCCCAACTGACAGGCAATAGTGCCCCAAGTGTTGCTGCCAACTTAGCTGCTCGTGCTGCACACGGCAAATCACAAGGTCGCTGTGCTTTGTATGTACGCCGTGCCTTACAAGCTGCTGGCTATGAATTTACCCCTCAACCATCTGCCTATATGTATGCCAATGGTACGCTTGCCAATGCTGGCTTTGTAAAAATCAGCAACAATAATTATGTACCACAGGTGGGCGATGTGGCGGTATTTAACCGTTCTGCAAAAAATCCACATGGTCATATTCAGATTTATGATGGTAATCAGTGGGTTTCTGATTTTCGTCAGCCAAAGTTTAGCCCATATACCCAGCATAATGGGTATAGTGTATGGCGTGATGCTCGTTATTTAGATGCTTCTGCTAACAAAGGTACTTATCTAGCGATGAACGACAAATAAGTGCATCAATAAAAAAACCAGACTTGACGGTCTGGTTTTTTGTTTTGTGGTGTTGGTTTGGCTGATTAAAGATTTTCAATACATTCATGCACTGATACCCTAAATGAGTATCCATCTGCATCATAAATGTCGTTAATCAAGTCATTATCATCAAATGCAAAATAGTTGGTGCTATAATCTGAATCATAAAATGCCTGATAGTCGGCACGCACCCAGCCCTCATCAGTAATACTAAACTCCACTGATGAACTGACCGCATCTGCATCAAAATCAACCCCACCAAGCATATCCCAAGGACTGCAAATACCACCTTCTGAGTATTGAAGAGAGTCATTGATGGATTCAAGTAAGGCTTCATTGGCATAATTAGTAACAATACTGTCTCTATCGTCAAGATTTTGCATGAGGTATTGCACTTTTGGAATGTTGTGCCAGTTTGCCATTGCCAGATTGCTGGTTAATGCAGAGATAGTAAGTAGTGTAACTGGTATGAATTTTTTTATCATCAAAAGATTCCTTAATGGTTTTGCAAATTTACCCAGCAGTCAGCCTGATGAAAATCAGCTGGTGTGGCGTGCTGATGGGCATAATAGATGGGCTGTCCATCGATGTATAAAATGGCGGTTGGATTGAGATGATGGGGATAAAAGCCATCAGGTAAAGTTATCACGACCTCATAATTATCCATCATCAATCCATTATTAAGTAATTGATTTTGTTGAATATTTTTCCAGATGACTTGTAGCTTGTCCGTAGATGGCGGCGGCAAGGTGCTTGGGGTGCGATAACCATCGAGCTGATAGATGGCATAGCGACCATCAGGGCTTAGATTGATTTCAACATAGCTGGGCGATAAACGCTCATCTGATAAAAACAGTTCTAGGCAATTTTCTTCCCATAAAAAATCCGCCCTATGATTTTGTCGTTCATCAAACTTGGGTAAATCAAGACCGTGATGATGAATGCAAAATGACACCAACAGCTGATTGTCTTGATGTGTGATGTTGGTCTGTACGATGGGTAGATTTGTTAAGTTTAAATGCGGAGTTAGTTTAATCAGCATCATTTCAATCCAATAAAAAGCCGCACAAAGACGGCTTTTGGGCATGAAAAATCTTAAAAACCAAAACGACTCAAATTAGATAATTTGTCGTTGGCATCTGGGTTGGTTTTTAGCAATAGCACCATACGCCCAATGTGATGAATGACCTGAGAATCGGTGGCTTGGGCGATGGCATCGGCACATTCTTTGCGTTCTTCGCTAGAACCTGCTGGGATTTTAATCTTGATGAGTTCGTGGTCGTGTAGGGCACGAGAAACCTCTTCAAGTAAAGTTGGGCTAAGACCATTAGCACCAACAGTAACGATGGGATTTAGGCGATGACCAATACCACGCAACGCCTTAATGTCTTGCATTTTTATTTTTTTGCTCATGAAATATCCAGATGAATGATTGGAAAAGTGGACAAAAATTTGTCATATATCTCCTTTATTATAGCAGAATTTTTACAAAAATGTCGTTAATAATGGTAAACTAATCGATTAAACAAATGATAGAGAAATCAACACAATGGCAACTCGCATTAAAAATAAAAAATTTTCCAAATCCAGCCGTGCTTGGATGAAAGAACATATCGATGACTTTTATGTCCAAAAAGCCCAAAAAGAGGGTTATCGTGCCAGAGCGGCTTATAAGCTGCTAGAAATCAACGAAAAAACAGGCTTGATTAAAAAAGGCATGACGGTTGTGGATTTGGGTTCTGCACCAGGTAGTTGGTCGCAAGTGGCGGGCAAGCTGGTTGGCGATACTGGCACGCTCATTGCTTCTGATATTTTGCCAATGGATACGCTGGAAAATGTTACCTTTATCCAAGGGGATTTTCGAGAAGAAGAGGTGTTTAATCAAATCATGGACGAGGTGGGTGGTCGCAGGGTCGATGTGGTGTTGTCAGACATGGCACCCAATACCTCTGGTATGTCAGCGGTTGATCAGCCACGAATGATGTATTTGTGTGAGCTTGCGGTGGATTTTGCTCTAAAAGTGTTGCCAGAAGGCGGTGCATTAATCATGAAAGTTTTTCAGGGCGAAGGCTCGCAAGAACTTAGAGCCAATATGCAAAAACAGTTTAGTAAGATTAAAAGTATTAAACCTGCTGCTTCTCGTCCACGCTCCAAAGAGATGTTTTGGGTGGCAATTAAATAAATCAAAGTCATCAATTGACTTGAAAGTAAAAAAAATTGCCCCTATTTATTCTAAAATTGTGTTAATCTATGATGAGATTAAATTTGACATTGTCCACGACAGATAAGCGTGTATCGCTTAAAGGATAAGAAGGTTTGAGTGATAGAATTAAAACCACTTTATTGTGGCTGGTGATTTTCGGTATTTTGTTTGCTGTGTTTGGCAACCTAGACCGCATGAATGCTGAAACTGATTCAATGAATTATTCAGCATTTGTCAGCGAAATTGCCGAAGGTAAAATCAAAGATGTGGTCATTGACGGTGAAGAGATTACAGGCACGAAAGTCAATGGAAAATCCTTTGAAACGGTGCGTCCTGCCATCAGTGATGATGAATTGATGCCACTGCTTCGTAAGCACCAAGTCGAAGTGCAAGGCACAGCACCGCAAAAACAAGGTCTAGGCTCGCAGTTGTTGATTGCAGCTTTTCCAATCTTGCTAATCATTGGTCTGTTTTGGCTGTTCATGCGAGGCATGGGCGGTGGTGCCGGTTCTGGCATGGGTGGCGGTCGCAACCCAATGAGTTTTGGCAAATCAAAAGCCAAAATGCTGTCAGAAGACCAAATCAAAGTGACCTTTGCTGATGTGGCTGGCTGTGAAGAATCCAAGCAAGAAGTGGTGGAGATTGTTGATTTTCTAAGAGACCCTGCCAAATTCACTCGACTTGGTGCAACCATTCCAAGAGGGGTGCTGATGGTAGGGCCTCCTGGTACAGGTAAAACATTGCTTGCCAAAGCCATTGCAGGCGAGGCAAAGGTGCCATTTTTCTCCATTTCAGGTTCTGATTTTGTCGAAATGTTCGTGGGTGTGGGTGCGTCCCGTGTGCGTGACATGTTCGACCAAGCCAAAAAGAACGCTCCGTGCATCATCTTTATTGATGAGATTGATGCAGTTGGTCGTCATCGTGGTTCTGGCATGGGCGGTGGTCACGATGAGCGTGAACAGACACTCAACCAATTGCTGGTTGAAATGGACGGTTTTGAGGGCAATGATGGTGTTATCGTCATCGCCGCAACCAACCGTGTTGATGTCTTGGATAAGGCACTACTTCGTCCTGGTCGTTTTGACCGCCAAGTATCAGTTGGTCTGCCTGACATCAAAGGTCGTGAGCAAATTCTTAATGTACATCTTAAAAAGCTACCACAGACCATCGGTGTCGATGTGAATGCTTTAGCTCGTGGTACACCTGGATTTAGTGGAGCTCAACTTGCCAACCTTGTTAATGAGGCGGCTTTATTTGCTGCTCGCCGCAACAAGACAAGTGTGGACATGAATGACTTTGAAGATGCCAAAGACAAGCTATACATGGGGCCTGAAAGAAAGTCAATGGTACTAAAAGAGGAAGAGCGTCGTGCTACTGCTTATCATGAGGCAGGTCATGCATTGGTGGCTCACTTGTTGCCAGGCACAGACCCTGTCCATAAAGTTACCATCATGCCAAGAGGTTGGGCACTTGGGGTGACTTGGCAGTTACCAGAAGATGATATGGTCAGCAACTATAAAGATAAGATGCTTAATGAGCTGTCCATCTTGTTCGGTGGTCGTATTGCCGAAGAGATTTTTGTTAATCGCAAATCAACAGGTGCGTCCAATGACTTTGAAAGAGCCACCAAAATGGCTCGTGCTATGGTAGCTCGCTATGGTATGTCTGATGCGATGGGCGTGATGGTCTATGAAGCCGAAGAACATGGTGGCTATCTAGGTGGAAGCACTCGTACGATTTCTGAGGCGACTCAACAAAAAGTTGATGATGAAATCAGAAGTATCTTAGAGGCTCAATACGATGTGGCGTATCAGCTCATCGATGAGAATCATGATAAGATGCACGCCATGGTCGAAGCATTGATGAAATGGGAGACCATTGACCGTGAGCAGTTCTTGCAAATTATGAATGGCGAAACACCAAGAGAGCCAAAAGAATATCAGCATGAAGTGCCTGTGGTGCAAGCTCCTCAAAATGAGCTACCGCCACCACTACCAGTCTGATTGGATAACAAAGAAAACACCCTAAGTTAGGGTGTTTTTTGTTATGGTGTTAATTTTGCTTTTGTTTACGAAAATCGCTTGGGTAAACAGGATTTTTATCAATCCATAATCCAAGGCGTTGTCGTCTGGCATCCTGTTCCAAACGCAGATAGTTATCGTCTTTTAGGTATTCACGATATGCCCAAGCCATGCCAATTTTGACCATCTGCTTATTAACATTTTGCTGACCGACAAAAATCTCGCCAACATAGCGACCATATTTATCGGTGCTGCTAATGTTTAGCATCACTTGTTTGTCAAAAATCAACTCTGCCAATGCTTGTTTGGCGGCATTGCCAAATGGCTGACCTTTTTCGGGAGCATCAATTTGCCATAGGCGAATGCGAAGCTGGGTTTTGTCATCGCTAAGGCAAGTGGCAGTATCTCCATCAGATACTTTGACAATTCTACAATGAATGCTATTTTTGTGAGTTTTGTGATTGGTTTTAGGATTGCTTGTTTGGGTTGTTTTGCTTGGGCTACTCTTGGGCGGTGCTGTTGTTTGTAGCGTTGTGCCAAGCTCTTGGATGGTATCAAGCACTGTTTTGTCTGACTGTTTATTCACCCCATCAATCACCGCCACCAGCAAGCCTACCATCATTAAACTTAGACTGGTAAGATAAAGTTTGGCGGAAGATAGGGTAAAGTATTTTGCCATCGGTGGCAGCAGCACCAATCCTGCAATGAGCCACAATGCTGCCGCCCCCAGATTAACCACAGACAGCGTGATGCCAAACACAATAAACAGCACCCCAATCAGCCATCGCACGATGTGGTTGAGTGTTGATGACAGGGTGCTTTTGGCAGGTGGTGGTCTAAGCGGTTTTCTTGCCATCAGCACTGCTCATCACGGCGAAATATCCAGTTGGTCTCATCACTGCCATCGGCATAAAAATAATAACCTTCACTGTCAAAATTTTTCAAGTCGTCAGGATTGGTCAGTCCGTGCTTGGCGGCATAATTAACCATCAGACCACGAGCTTTTTTGGCATAAAAACTGATGACTTTGTACTGACCATTTTTTTGGTCTTCAAAGCGTGGCGTGATGATGGTTGCGTCAATCAGTTTTGGATTGACCGCACCATAATATTCGCTTGATGCTAAATTGACCAAAGTGTCATATTGACCAGCACGCAGGCGAGCATTGATGAGGTCGGTGATGGTATTTGCCCAAAATTGATAAAGGTTGTCAGCATGCTGGGTTTTAAACTTTGTGCCCATTTCAAGGCGGTAAGGCAGCATCAAATCCAGTGGCTTTAATAAACCATACAAGCCTGACAAAATGCCCAGATGTTCATTTAAGTATAGCATCTCATCTTTGCTTAGATGATAAGCATCCAAACCTGTATAAACATCGCCATCGAACAGATAAGCGGCAGGCTTGGCATTATCGCCAAAAGGATAGCTCCACGCTTGGTTGCGAGCGACATTAAGCTGGGCGATTTTATCAGAGATGTGCATCAGCTCTTGTAAATCAATACTATCACAGCGTTTGAGTGCTTGCATCAAGATGATGGCTTGTTCAATCAGTTCTGGCTGACTGTATGATGAAAATGAAACAGGCACTGAGTCTTTTTCGTTGAGATTTTTGGCGGGGGAAAGTAAGAAATACATGATAAATTTTCCAACTGATGACTAATGATGGATTTATTATAGCAAACATTGATAAATTGCCAACCCAAGATTATCAAACAGCATGATTGACTGGCTAAAATCGCTCAAATTTTGGCTGGTCTTTTGTTGGGTAAGTCGGTATAATCTAAAAAAATCAAGACAAAAAGGAGTGCCAAATGAGTATCAAACAAGGATACATCACGCTAAATCACGGCAAAAAAATCGGTGTCATCACGCTGGACAATCCCAAATCTCTCAATGCCCAAAATTTGGAAATGGTCAAACAAAGCAGTCAGCTATTACAACAATGGGCAACAGACGATGACCTGCTTGCCATCATCATTCGTGGCGAAGGGGAAAAGTCTTTTTGTGCTGGTGGCGACATTCGAAGTCTGTATCATGCCTATGACCCTGCCATTTTCCCCAATCCGACAGCATTGGAATTCTTTCGTCACGAATATGGTTTGTGCCAGCAGATTGGGCATTATGCCAAGCCCATCATCGTCTGGGCAAGTGGCATTGTGATGGGCGGTGGTATGGGATTGGCAACGCCTGCCAGTCATCGCATTGTTACCCAAAGCACCATGATGGCAATGCCTGAGATTGGTATTGGGCTATTTCCTGATGCAGGAGCGTCTTATTTTTTGAAAAAAATGCCTGACAAGATGGGATTGTTTTTTGGTCTGACAGGGGCAAGGTTTAATGGTGCAGATGCTCTTAAACTTGGTGTGGCGGATTTTGCCATGGCAAGTGATGATTATGATAAGCTCATCATCGCTCTACAACAGGCAAATTGGCAAGAAAATCCCAATCATCATACGGTCAGTAGGATTTTGACAACTTTGCATGATGAGCGTGTGCTGGGCGAGGGCTGGGCTTGGGAGCAAAAACAGTTGATTGATGAGTTGATGGCTGCATCAAGTTTGCAAGAATTTTCCAGCTTGATTGGCTTGGAAAAGTACCAAAACAATGCTTATCTTGCTCAGGCAATCCAAAATTATCAGGCAGGTAGTCCCACTTCGGCAGCATTGGCTTGGGAGATTTTCCATGACAAGCCCATGACTTTTGATGAGGCGTTGGCAATGGAGTTGGTGGTGGCGGTGCGTTGCTGTCATTATGGCGAGTTTTATGAAGGGGTGCGAGCTTTATTGATTGATAAAGATAAACAGCCAAAATGGCGGTACACCCTAGATACCCTGCCTAAGTCGCACATCAAAGAGCATTTTGTGGCTTGGTAATCAAAAAAAGCACGCAACAATGGTTTCGTGCTTTTTTCTTTATTGTGGTGTTTTAGAAATTTGGGTGGAGCAAAGATTGTACAAAATGACCAATCAGCTTTGGTTCAATAATCAGCGTAGCCACTACCCCAAAGACAGCTCCGTACAAATGGGCGGAGTGATTGATGTTATCACGCCCTCGTTTGTCGGCATAGATGCTATATGCCGTGTAGGCAACTGCAAAGACGATGGCAGGAATTGGTAATACAGCAAATAGGTACAGGGTTTGCCATGGCTTAAACAAAATAAACGCAAATAATACCGCTGATACCGCACCCGATGCCCCTAAGCTATAATATCGAGCGTTGTTTTTGTGGCGTAAAAAAGTGGGTATGATGGCAGCGATGATTGCACCAATATAAAAACCAATGAAGCCAAAATTACCAAATTTACTTAGATAAAAAATTTCTATCGCCTGCCCAAAAAAATACAGCGTAAACATATTAAACAGCAAGTGCATGCCATCAGCATGAATAAAACCATGCGTCAAAAATCGATCGATTTGACCTTTTTTGATGGCGGGCGACCAAAAAATCAGTCGTTCAAATAAGGGGCGAGATTGCCAGGCGGCAAGACTGACTAGAACGGTGATGATGATAATGGCGATGGTGTGACTCATATATTTGGTTTCACTGGCGATAATAATAAGATGAAAAGAGTATAGCAGTTTTTGAAGGTTTTACCAACTTTCGTGGTCGTATTGTGTGTGTTTTTTGTAACGATATGAATATAAACTGTTGATTATGCCAAAGTTTTGTTTATCTATTGTTGCCAGCCCTTTTATCTTAATAAAAAATCAGTCAAAATAGTCGCCAGTGTCAGCAAACCATCAAAATTGTCGATGAATTGTAAGGCACGAGAATTTAACCTTTTTTAGGAACAATGATGAATCTATTTGAAAAATTAAGCGAATTGGTCACGCCACAAGTATTGGCAGCGACCAGCGATGTGGCAGGTGAACAAGGCGTTAAAGCAAAATTGTTATCTGTATTTTATCCAATTTTTGTGGCTCATTTAACCAAGGGCAATGCTGCCGAGCGTTTGGCATCTTTGGCAAAAGATGATGCCAATTATGGCAAAAATTTGCTTGATGCGGTATTAAATAACGGTAGTACCATCAATCAAACTGCTGACTTGCAAGATAAACTTGCCAAAGAATTTAATCTACCTACCCAATCTGTATCATCATTGTTGAATGCAGCAGCACCTGCTGGTTTGGCAAAAATTCAAGAATTTGCAGGTAATGTTTCTGTGGCTGATTATGCCAAGCAAGCCATCACAGGTTTTAGTGGTGCATTGCCAGCATGGGCAGGTTCACTATTGCCAGCAGGTCTGTTGGCTGGCGGTGCAACTTTGGTTTCAGGTTTTGCTAAGTCTGACGAGTCAGCTGCTGGCTTGGGTAATGCTCACAGCACCACCACAAGCACACAAAGCACGACCAGCGTAGCCGCCCCAGTTGCTGCTGCCGCTGCAACGACCGCAGGCGTAGCTGCTGCCGCTAATGCTACTGCACCAAAAGCTGATGTTGCACCAAAAGCCGAGCAAAAACCAGCCGCTACCCATGTAAATACGGCTGCCACCACAGCTGCTTCTGGCGAGCAAAAAGGTGGATTTTTGAAAAATCTATTGCCAATCATTGGTTTGATTATTTTTGGTGGGTTGGCGTGGCTGTTGCTTCGCAGCTGTCAAGAGAAACCAGCACCAGTTGCTGCTCCTACCGCCAACCAAGAAGCTCAAGCTGATAGCCAAGCGGTTGCAGCGACACCAGCGACTTTGGATTTGCAACTTGATGCACAAGGTCAAGCAGTTGCCAGCTGTGATGCCAAAGTCGGCTCACAAGGCGTTGTTGGCAGTATCAGCACAGCGATTGCGACCGCATTTGGTACTGATGCTTGTAAAGATTTGGGCGTGACAGAAGGTCATGGCGAAACCATGCCAGCTGCCGAGCATTTGCCAGCCTTGTTTGGCTTGATGAAAGGCGTGCCAGAGGCGAAATTGTCTATCGCTGACAAAGTGGTGCGTTTTGGTGCAGGCAGTACTGCTGACACCGCCAAACTGATTGAAGGTGCTAAGGGCATCTTGCCAGCAGATTTTACTGTTGAAGAGTTGCCAGCTGTTGCCGCAGATATGGCAGCAGGCAAAATGCCAGCAGTATTCACCGCATCAACTGATGCCGCTGGTGCTTTGCAAGCGTGTCAAGCCCAAGCAGGTGATGACAGCATTCTTGCATCAATCAAAAACAGCGTTGGCTCACTATTTGCTGGCGATGTATGTCAAGTTGAAGCCAAAGAAAACTTTGGTACTCAATTGATGGCTGCTGACCAGTTGGCAAACATTGTTGGTTTTGTTAAAGGCACACCAAACGCTGCCGTGACTGTGACTGATAAGACTGTTCAATTCTCTGCCCAAGACCCAGCTGCTGCTGCCAAATTGGTAGAAACTGCTAAGGCTGGCTTGCCAAGCGATTATGTGGTTGAGGTTCAGCCTGCATCTGATGCTCAAAATGCTCAACCAGCTACCACCCAACCAGCACAGCAACTAGATCCAGAAGCTGCTGCCAAAGCAGGCAATGAGAGTGCAAAACAAGCTCTAACTGGCTTGGCTGATAACGCCACTGCCGAAGATGTGGTAAAAGCATTGAATATGCAAATCATCAACTTTGCAACCAGCTCAAATGCCATTCCAGCAGAAAATAAAGAAATTCTTGATTTGGCAGTGACCAAATTGACCGCTTTGCCTGATGTGAAGCTATTGATTACAGGTCATACAGACAGCCAAGGTTCTGCTGCTTATAACAAAAAATTGTCAGAATCTCGTGCGACAGCAGTGCGTGATTACCTAGTATCAAAAGGCATTGCAGCTGACCGTTTGAGCACCAAAGGTGCAGGTCCTGACAATCCTGTGGCGAGCAATGACACCGCAGAAGGTCGTTTCCAGAACCGCCGCATCGAATTTAGCGTACAATAATGCTAAATTGGCTTGATTGATATATCTTGCCAAAATCACACCCAGACGGTATGATGACCGTTTGGGTGTTTTATTTTTGGAGCAATGATGGCAAGCGTGATTTTATTTAACAAACCTTACGGTGTGCATAGTCAATTTCGCAAAGAGTTTGCTACGATGGCGACTTTGGCGGATTTTTTTGATGACAAAAGTCTTAGAGTGGCTGGCAGACTGGATAAAGATAGTGAGGGTTTGTTAATTTTGACAAATCACGGTGGATTAAATCATGCCATCACCACGCCGCCAAATGCCAAAAACACCAATCAACGCAGTCAAAAGCACGCCAAAACTTATTTGGTGCAAGTGGAAAACCTGCCCACAGATGAGCAGTTACAACTGCTTAGACAGGGAGTGTTGCTCAAAGATGGCATGACTTTACCAGCCAAAGTGGAGCATATTTTGGAACAAGATTTGCCCATCAAGCTATGGGAGCGTAATCCACCCATCAGGCAGCGTGCCAATATTCCAACTGCTTGGCTAAAAATCAGCATTATGGAGGGTAGAAATCGTCAAGTTCGCCGCATGGTGGCGACAGTTGGCTTGCCGTGTTTAAGGCTGATTCGCTCCCAAGTGGGCGATTGGACACTGGCAAATTTGGCGGTTGGCGAAAGCTGTCGGTTTTACCTAAGTGATGAGCAATTATTGGCGTTGGGCATCAATCCTTGTGATGATAAGCGACATATTGGGCAGAAAAAATCAGCCCTTTATCAAGATAAAACAACCCGACAATCAAAGGCTTACACCAACAAACCATCAACTACCCTGCAAAAAAGACAGGGTAGTCGAGTGATTCGCTACAAAAAGTCAAACGCTAAGATGTGATGCTGCCTAAAAGTTAAATTTAAGCCAAGCATCACCATCGCCTGAGAGTTTGACTTGCTGATGTTGAGTGGGCTTATGTGCCACATAAAAAGTCATCAATTCATCACGGCGAAATGCGTGTACGGTGATGGCTTTTTTATCGTGATTTTGGCGTGTGATGGCATGACTAAGCACCGCCTGACTGGCTTTGATACCATCGATGGCGATGATGATGTCATTGGCAGAAAGACCTGCTAGACTGCCAGCACTATCTCTATGCAACTGTTTGATTTTTATACCAAATTTATTTTCATCAATACTCATACCCCAAGGCTTGGCTGTTGTGCTGATGTCGGTGGTGATGTGTACTTTTGCCAGCATGTCAGCGATGGGCAGTGGTGCTGTGCCAATGACATAGTCTGCATAAAATGATTGCCAGACTTCCTGACCAATCATGGATGAGACCACTTCGCCCATGATTTGGGTGGTCATGCCAAAAAAACCACCAGCATGTTTTGCTTTATCGTAGAAAGTTTTGATGACATCAAACAAGCGGTATTTGCCAGCAGATTGTTCTAGCAAAGTCAAATCCAGCAACAAAGCAACCAATGCTCCTTTGTTATAGTAACTGACGGACTGATTGCTGGAATTTTCGTCAGGTCGATATAGCTTAATCCAAGTATCAAAACTAGATTCAGCAACACTTTGATGATGGCGACCATCTGTTTGTTCATAGCGATTGATTTGGGCTGCTAATAGTTTTAGATAGCTTGACTTATCAATAACACCAGATGCCAATAATATCAAATCATCAATATAAGAGGTAAAGCCCTCAAACACCCATAATAGTGGCGTATAACCCTCTTGTTGCAAATCGTTATCCATCATCACATCAGGACGCACTGATTTGACCCACCAAGCGTGGAAGTATTCATGACTGCACAAACCCAAGAATCGCTGGTAGTCAGCACTTGGTATCTGCGGTTCATTCATCGCTGGCATGTCGGTGCGTGGACTGACCAAGGCGGTGGAATTAAGGTGTTCTAAACCGCCATAATCACTACCTGTTACCATTGTCATAAAGGTATAATCATCAAATGGCACATCGCCCAGCCAAGTGATGTAAGTTTGGCAGATTTTTTGTAAATCTGCTTGCAATCTGGTCAGGTTGGCGTGATGGCGACCTGCCAAAAAGAAGCGATGGCGAATATTTTTGCCTTGATTGTTTGGTGCAAATTCAAACTGCACTTGTGTGCCAATCTCAAAAGGATAGTCGGTATAATCAAAGGCAGGTAGGGCAGGCAGGGTGTATGTGATGCCTTCATCTGTTTGCTTGCTTTGATGAGGCAGACCGCAAGCGATGAGCGTATCGGGATTTTGGTTCAAAAAGCTCTGTGGCACGCTTAGTTGTAGGCTGGCTGTATCTTTATGATGATTTTCCAAAAATAGCAACAAGGAGCTAAAATTACCAAAGATACGAGTGTGGTCGATGAATGCTGTGCGTACTGACAAATCATAGCAATACACCTCATAATGCACTCTGATGTCATCGCCTGTCTTGGCGTGCGTCAGCTCAAAGGTGTTTTTGTTGGTTTTGTTCGCCTTAAAGGTTTGCTGTCCAATTTGATAATACACTGCCGTGATGTGCTTACTAAATTCACGAATCATGTAACTGCCAGCAATCCAAGTGGGCATCCATAGCTTTGGTGCATCCGTTGGTGCGATGAATTGGCATTGTACATCTGCCAAATGTTCATAAAAACGCTGAAAATTGATGAGATAATTCATGTCATACCTGCGTGATTCAATAATTTTCTGTTAGTGTCATTGCTATTTTGATTATCTGTATCAGATTTTATTATGCTTAATCTCATCTCAAAATCAGACAAAAAACTGTTCGCTCTAAGTCGGTCAAAGAGTGGCACGGTTTTTTGTTGGGTTTTTTAAGTTTGTCATAAACAAAAAAACCTTGGCTGGTTTTGAATGGAGTTGAGCATAAAATCCATCTAAACTTTGTCATCATAGCAAATTCGCACCCATAAGCCAAGAGATGGTTATGGCAAATTTTTTGTAATTATTATCCTTTTTGTCAGCTTTTTTGGTATAATGAAATTAACTTTTGCCAAATTTAGCTCACCCAAATAGTTTGCGTGGTGCTTGGTTGGCGTTTTATTAAGGATTTTTTATGACAATCATTGCTAATGATACCGTTGTACAATTTAATTACACCTTGACCAATGCCGAAGGCGAAGTGCTTGACCAATCTCGTGGCGAGCCATTGGCATATTTGCACGGTCATCACAACATTATTCCAGGTCTTGAAAAACAAATGGAAGGCAAGCAAGCGGGCGATAAATTTGTCGCCACCATCGCACCTGCTGACGCTTATGGCGAATATCTTGCCGAAGCGGTTCAAGAAGTGCCTCGTGCAAACTTTCAAGGCGTAGATACCATTGAAGTTGGTATGCAGTTTCAATCACAAACTGATGATGGTCATGTCATGCTAGTTACTGTCAAAGATGTGACTGATGATGTGGTGGTGGTTGACGGCAATCACCCATTGGCTGGTGTTGAGCTGACCTTTGATGTTGAGATTGTAGAAGTGCGTGCAGCAACTGCTGATGAGATTGCTCACGGGCATGCTCACGGTGCTGGCGGTCATCATCACTAATCTGATGCCAATAATCAATCCCAAGCCGTCTGCGGTTTGGGATTTTTTTATGATGAGCGTGATGTTTTGCAAATATTTACAATAAAGTGTATAATTGTTCACTAAAATACTTGATTTTTTTAAGATTTGGGTTTAGGCTTGTACGCTTAACTTTGGTAAGAAAAAAGGCTGACACAATGGGCTTTATTGGCAGACAATTAAAACGCACACAGGCAATCACGGGATTAACAACAACACTCATCAGAGGTTTTGGGGCGGCATATCGTGTTGGTGCATTTGGCGATGAACCACCTAGGGATAAGCTACCGCCACATATTCAGGCATTTTGTCGACAAATGGCAGGTTCATTTGGTGTTCAGGTAGTGCAGGTTGCTCCCATTCCCCAAAGGCATGGTCTATGGGTCAGTAACCATGTGTCATGGCTGGACATTCCTGTGGTGGGTAGTGTGGCTCCTGTATTTTTCTTGTCAAAGGCAGAAATTGGCGAGTGGCCGATTTTTGGACGGCTGGCAAAGGCAGGCGGTACGCTATTCATCAAGCGTGGCTCGGGCGACACAGGCTCTGTATCTGAGCAGATTGCCAAATTCTTGCAGGGTGGGTCTTCGGTGGTGTTTTTTCCAGAGGCGACCACCACAGACGGCAAGCAAATCAAAAAAATCTATGGCAAGCTACTACAAGCCTCGATGGATACAGGATTGCCAATTTGCCCCATGGTCATCGCTTATGTGGATAAAGATGGCAAACTTTCCGATGATGCTGCTTATTATGGCAATCGCACGATGGTTGATAGCCTAAAACGAGTGGCGGATAATGGGCAGATTACCGCTTATGTATTACCGCTTGATGCCATCAATCCTGCCAATAAGACCCAAAAAGAGCTGACTGCCATCTTGCAGTCAGCCATGGAGGAGGGCTTGGCACGACTGCACGCACAAGTGGTAACCGCCTAAATCAAAAAAACGACCGTGATGGGTCGTTTTTTGTGCTGTTTTATTAGCGGATTTCAAAGGCGGTTTGACCTTGTGGCGTTACCTTGAAAATCTGTACTTTAAACAGTACTTCTTGACCTGCCAAGGGGTGATTAAAATCAACTTTGACCTCATCATCACTAACCTCGCTAATCACACCTACCAAAGAATTATTACCCTTATCGGCAAACTCCATCATCATGCCGACCACAGGATTGGGTTCGGATAGGATAAATTGGCTTTTGTTAAAGCACTGTACATTTTCCTGATTCCATTCGCCAAATGCCTGTTCTGGTGGTAGATGGGCGGTGCGAGTGTCACCTGCTTTTAGATTGATGAGTACCTTTTCAAAGCCCTCCAAAAGGCTTTCATCGCCAATGGTAAGACTGACGGGAGTATCTCTGCCAAAAGTAGAATCAATCACCGTGCCGTTGGGTAGGCTGACTTCAAAATGCAGGCTGACGGTACTGCCATCTGTGATGCGAATCTCTTCGCTGGGTAAAATAGGGCTATTCATAAATATTCTTTGGATTATAAAATATTGATTAAGATTTGATGGCGACTAAATGGTGGTTTGGTTGCGTCTTTTTTCTAAAAATAACATGTCAAATAGCACCAGCACCATACCAATACTGATGCCAATATCCGCCACATTAAACACAGGATAATGCCAAACATCGTACCAATGAATATGAATAAAATCAATCACATAGCCATATAACAAACGGTCAATGACATTACCAATCGCTCCGCCTAGCACCAAAGCAAGCCCCAACGCTAGGACTTTGGCACTTTTGGGGATTTTGCGTAAATAATAGACAATAAAGGCGGATACGGCAATGCCCAAAAGAGCAAAAAAGTACTTTTGCCAACCGCCTTGATTGGCAAGAAAACTAAACGCCGCCCCGCGATTATATGCCAAAGTCCAATTAAAAAACGGTTCAATGACAGGCACAGAAGTGTATTCTACTTTTAACCAGTTTTGAAAGCCAATTTTGCTGACTTGGTCAAAAATTAAAACAATTAAGCCAATGATATAATAAATAAAGGCAGATTTGCCGTTTAATTTTGGCTTGGAGGTGTGTTGGGTATTAGGGGTGTTTTGGGTCATAATTTATTTCTTAACAGGTTAAATTGTCGGGTGGTGTAACGACCATATTTGGGTATCGTGCTTTAAATGGTGCGTATTACATGCCTTACACCTTGCTGACTATTTTCTTTGAATGACATCGGCCACTTCATCGAGCACTTGACGACTTTCTGGTAAAAAAGTCGCCCCCATAAAAACATGAAATCCATCTTGATAGATTTTTGTTTGACAAGAGGTGTTGGTTGTTTTGATTTTTTCATCAAATTTTTTGACATCAGCCAAGAAGATGTCTGCTGTACCCTGATAAATATACAAAGCAGGCAAATCAGTTAATTCATCATATATTGGGCTAATCAGTGGGTCGGTGGTTGCTCGCTCTTTTGCCCATTGTTTACCACACCAAATCAAACCATCGGCAGCCAGCATGATGTCATCTTTTTCTAATGCCTTAATGCCAGGATTGGTCATGGTAACATCCAGCCAAGGCGAGAATAAGAATACGGATTTTGGCAAAGGTTTGTGCTGATTGCGTAAATAAATGGTGAATGCCAACGAAAAGCCAGCCCCAGCCGAATCGCCTGCGATAAAGCAATCATTTTTGCCATAAATTTCATATATGTTCAAAATAAAAGGCAATTCATCATCAAAAGAGCTTCTGGGAGCGAGCCAATATATCGGTACGATAACGCAACAATCAGCTTTTTTGATTAAATATTCAATCATATCCCAATGCGGCTTAATCAAATCATTGACATAAGCTCCACCGTGAATATAAATCAATCTTGGCTGTGTGTCATTCTTTTGGTTTAAAACAATAACTTCTCTGTTGTCCACATAATCAATCTTGATACGACTAAGTTTTTTTAATGTCTTTGTGATATCTGCTCTTGGTGTATTAAAAGAGCGTTTTTGTTTGATTGTTTCTGCCGAAATAAACGCATTGCCCATCAATAGGCTTAATGCTTTTTTGGTCAGTTTTAAACGCTTTGACATAAATATTCACCAAAGAATAACGATTTTTTTGTGTGATTGCCCACCGCCATAAAAATCATCAACAACATCTGCCCAGACACAGCAATCTTGTTTGGGGTGGTAAATTTGACCCAAATCAGACGCAGTATTTTTATCAACGATTTAAGAATGGTTTTACAAACGGTGCATAAGCATGCCTAATGCACCGTTTCTTCTGATTAAATTAGGCAAATTGACGGCGTTCGCCATGACCAAAGGCATTTTCCACACATCTTGGGCAAAGCTCTGGATGTTCTGTATGGCTACCCACGGTTGGCAAAATATGCCAGCAACGCACGCATTTTTCGCCATCGGCAGGACTGATATCGACCACAAATTCTGTGCCAGCTTGCACAATGGTCTGACTGCTGATGAAGACAAAACGCAGCTCATCGCCCAGTTTGCCCAAAATATCTGCCAATTCTTTTGGTGCAGTGATGACAACTTTGGCGGTCAAATTACTGCTGACAACTTTGGCGGTACGAGCTTCTTCAATAGATTTGTTTACAGTGTCTTTGATGGTGATGATGGTGTGCCAATCTTCAACTGTGATGGCATCGCTAATGACTGGTAGCTTGTACCATTCTTGGGTAAAAATGTAGCCATCAGTACCTTTAAGCACTTGCCACGCCTCTTGTGCCGTGAATGACAAAATTGGTGCAATCCAGCGAAGTAGGGCGTGAGCAATGTGATAAATGGCGGTCTGTGCTGAGCGACGAGGCTGACCATCTGACTTGGTGGTATAGGTGCGGTCTTTGATGATGTCTAGATAAAAACCACCCAAATCTTGTGAGCAATAATCCATCACTGCCTGACACACCTGATGAAAATCCATCTCATTGTAGGCGGCGATGATGCTGTCTTGTACGGTCTTGGTACGATTAAGGATAAATTTATCTAGGCTAACCAATTCATCGTCAGCAACCATGTCCTTTTGCGGGTCAAAATCGTCCGTATTGGCAAGCAAAAAGCGAAGAGTGTTACGAATACGGCGGTACATATCGCTAACACGGTCAAAGCCTTCTTTGCTGACTGCCATTTCATAGCGGTAATCGCTACTTGCCACCCATAGACGCACAATGTCAATGCCATATTTATTGGCAAGCTCGGCAGGTTCAAAGCCTTTGGTATTGCCCTTAGATTTAGAAAGTTTATAGCCTTTGGCATCTACCGTAAAGCCGTGTGTCAAAACTTGTTTGTAGGGCGGACGACCATACACACTTTCTGCCACCAAAAGCGATGACTGGAACCAACCACGATGTTGGTCGCTGCCTTCTAAGTATAAGTCAGCAGGGCTGTCCAGTTCTGCACGGCTGCCCAGTACAGCAAAGTTGGTTGCTCCACTATCAAACCAAACATCTAGCGTGTCGGTGCATTTTTGATAATCGTTAGCATCATCACCAATGAATTGGCTAGCATCGGCATCAAACCACGCCTCAACACCGCCTTGCTCAATCAGCTTGGCAGCCTGTTCCATCAGTTCACTGGTGCGTGGATGTAGTTCGCCTGAATCTTTATGGATAAAGAAAGTAATCGGCACACCCCAAGTGCGTTGGCGAGAAATACACCAATCAGGACGACCGTTCATCATTGATTCGATGCGGTTTTGTCCCCATGCTGGTGTCCAAGTAACCTTGCTAATGTCAGCCAATGCTTGTTCACGCAGACCTTGCGTTTCCATGCTGATGAACCATTGTGGTGTGGCACGAAAGATAATCGGTGTCTTGTGTCGCCAGCAATGCGGATAGCTATGGCGAATTTTGTTATGAGCCAGTAGATGACCGCTTGCTTGCAAGGTTTCGATGATTTTTGGCTGTGCTTTATAGATATGCTCGCCCACAAAGACTTTGGCCTCTGGTAAATATACACCATTACCGCCCACAGGATTTTCGGTGGGTAGGTTGTAGAGTTTACCAACATTGTAGTCGTCCACACCGTGAGCAGGGGCGGTATGCACAAGACCAGTACCGCTATCGGCAGTCACGTGCTCGCCTGTGATGATGGGTACTTGACGCTCGGCAATCAAAGGGTGTTGGGCATTTAGGGCGGTGAATTCATTGCCCTTAATGGTTGCGATAAGCTCGTAATTTTCCAAATGGGTATTTTTGGCAAAGTCGTCTTTTAGACTTTCGGCAATGATAAAATACCCTTTTTCACTTTTGACAATCACATAATCAAGCTCAGAGTGAACAGAAATGGCTTGGTTGGCAGGGAGTGTCCAAGGGGTCGTTGTCCAAATCACTGCTTGTAATTTGCCGTCCAAATGGGCAGTGTGTGCCAAACTTTCACGATTAACAATATCAAAGCCCACATAGATGGCATCAGAGGTTTTATCTTCGTATTCCACTTCGGCTTCGGCAAGGGCAGAGCCACAGTCCAAGCACCAATTCACAGGCTTCATGCCACGAGTGATGTGTCCGTTGTCATAGATTTTGGCAAGGGCTCGCACGGTGTCAGCTTCTTGCCCAAAATTCATGGTCAAATAGGGGTTTTCCCAATCGCCCAGCACGCCAAGTCGCTTAAAATCTGCCTTTTGTAGTTCAATCTGGCTTTTGGCGTAGTCTCGACACGCCTTTCTAAATTCTGTGGCACTGATGATGCGACCGTCTTTTTCTTGACCAACTTTACCTAAGATGCCTTCTACTTTTTGTTCGATTGGCAAACCGTGACAGTCCCAACCTGGCACATAAGGAGCATCATAGCCGTCTAGGGTTTTGTATTTGATGATGATGTCTTTTAGGACTTTATTGACTACATGACCCAAGTGAATCTGACCGTTGGCATAGGGAGGGCCATCGTGCAGTGTGTATTTTTTTTGACCTTGACGAGCTTGTCTGATTTGTCCATAAACATCGTCTTTTTGCCATTGTTCCAACCAAGCAGGCTCTCTTTTGGCAAGATCGCCACGCATTGGAAAGGCGGTATCGGCAAGGTTTAGCGTATTTTTATAGTCAGTAGCTTGGCTCATGATGCGGCTCTTTTGATAACGGATTAAACCACTAATTATAGCCCAAAATGACTGATTGATAAAGGTTTATTCAGATAAATTGGACGAAATTTGTGAGCATTAAGGATAAAGTGTTTGACTTAACGAGTTGGTTTTGCTAGATTGCTGGTGTATTTGGACGATTTTTCAACAAAACAAGCTGGAAGCTTGACCGATGTTTTTACCACTCACGCCACCTTAACCCATTTTCCTTAACCTTTATCAATCTTATTAAGATTGGTAAGGGATTTTTATTGTCAAAATTTTACAATTTAAGGAAAATCCAATGCGTGATGTTTATTTATTATTAAACCGCCATTATCTTTTGGCAAGTATTTTTATTATCATTCAACAGCTGATTGTTGCAAGTAGTACTTATTTTATCGCAAAATTGGGCGAACAATTTGGCAATGGTGTGTTAAATAGCCAATTTATTATTGCCTTTATTGTTTCGCTGATTATCGTTTATATTCCTGCTTATTTTTCTATCATTTATTTGGAAAAAGGCAAATATCGTGCTTGGCAAGATTATATCAAGGCGTTTGATACTCACTTTTTGGGCAAGGCAACTTTATTTAATAACCAAACCCAAAAACAAACCACCACCGCCCTATTAAGTCAAGAAAGCAAAGATACCATTGATGATTTTAGTAATATCATCTTTGATTTATTCTCTTTATTATTAAATGTCCTGCTTAATATTGGGGTTATTGCTTTCGTATTGGATACTCGTATTTTATGGGCGTATGGCATTGGAATGGCATTGTCATTTTTATTGATTTATTATTTAAATTGTTATATTGATGACAAAGCCACCACCGCCCAAAATACCCGCCTAAGCTTAATTGGTATTTTGCACCACAGCTGGGATAATATTATCTTAAATAACCACTATAATTATCATTTATTTAGCAATCAAACAGACAAGCAATTTATCAAAACCACCCATACCAATCTATCTGCCGAAAAGATAAGATATGTCAGTGCCACCATTGCTATGCTGATTTTGATGATACCTGTTTTGGGTGTGTCTTTATATTTATTTAAACAAAACTGGCATAATAATGCAGTATTGGCGGTATTGATTGCTACTTTGCCAAGACAAATTCAGCTTTTACAAATGTGCTATACTTTGATTAGTTATAATGTTGGTCTTGCAATGATAAAAGCAAGAATCAATGGGTTATTTACCATTTTTAAAGACAATCATCAAGATTTAACACCCTTTATTCAATATGATAAAATCAGTATAAAACAAACCAATTTACCCTTTGATAAAGACACTTTACCCAAAACAGGTAGAATGACTTTAATTGGGCAAAATGGCGTGGGCAAATCGTCATTATTATTACAATTAAAAGAACACTTTGGCGATAAGGCATATTATCTACCAGCCAAACATTCTTTATGCTTTGCCAATACGATGTCTTATCAAGGTTCATCAGGACAACAATTATTAAGCCAATTAGATGAATTAAGCAAAGTGGCATCTGATGATATTAAAGTTCTATTATTGGACGAATGGGATGCTCATTTGGACAAAAATAATATGGCGATGGTTGATGAAAAGTTAATCAAACTTGCCAACCAATTCTTAGTCATTGAAATACGACATCGTTAAAATAATAAAGCCATTAACTTTATATAGTTAAGTTAATGGCTTTATTGCTGTTGATTGCTATCGAATAACACCATCTACTTAATGTCCTTAAAAGTCATATATAGATTTCTGATGTATGCTAACTGATTTTTTTTTGCAGTCAATAAGGCTTGGCGTGCAACTTAAAAATATTTTTTGCAAAAATTATGATAAATTTTTTACAAAAAACCAACGATTTATTGTATAATGCTCCGATTTTGTTTTTTAAAAGTGTATTTGGATAATAAGAAAGAAGGTGAATCATGAGCTGGTTTCCAAAATGGCAGGCGTATCGGGGTGACATTAACACCCAGCCTGTCGCTACTAACGAATATCTACCACCTGCCCAAAGTATCATGCTTGGTTTACAGCATGTGCTGGCGATGTTTGGGGCGACGGTGCTTGCGCCATTGTTGATGGGTTTTGATGCCAACCTTGCCATCATGATGAGTGGTGTTTGCACCATTTTATTTTTCTTGATGACAGGCGGGCGTGTGCCTAGCTATCTTGGCTCGTCATTTGCTTTCATTGGTGTGGTGGCGGCAGCGACGGCTCATGCCACAGGTTCTGGGGCAAATCCCAATCTTTCGGTGGCATTGGGCGGTATCATTGCTTGCGGTATCTTGTATGCAGTGATTGGTCTGATTGTGATGGCAACAGGCACCAAATGGATTGAAAAACTCATGCCACCTGTCGTGACTGGTGCGGTGGTGATGATTATTGGTCTAAACCTTGCCCCTGTAACGGTTTCTGGCGTGCAAGGCAAACCTTTTGAACTGCTGATGGCATTGGTGACAGTGCTGTGTATGGGTATGATTGCGGTATTTAGTCGTGGCTTTATGCAAAGATTGTTACTGCTTTTGGGTCTGATTTTGGCTTATGTGATTTATGCCATCGTTGCAAACAGATTTGGCATGGGCAAGCCGATTGACTTTGGTCTGATTGCTGATGCTGCTTGGTTTGGTTTGCCAAATTTTAGTAGCCCAACTTTTGATGCCAATGCGATGCTCATCATTGCTCCTGTTGCTTTTATCTTGGTTGCCGAAAATCTAGGACATATTAAGGCTGTTGGGGCAATGACGGGCGAAAACCTCACCCCACAGCTTGGTAAGGCGTTCTTTGCAGATGGCGTGGCGACAGCTTTGTCAGCAGGCGTGGGCGGTACTGGCATGACCACTTATGGCGAAAATATTGGCGTGATGGCAGTAACTCGTGTGTACTCGACCATTATTTTTGTGATTGCTGGTGTGTTTGCGATGGTGCTGGGTTTCTCGCCAAAATTTGGGGCGATGATTCAGACCATTCCAAGTCCTGTGCTAACAGGGGCATCGATTGTGGTCTTTGGTTTGATTACCATTGCTGGGGCGAAAATCTGGATTGATAATAAAGTGAATTTTGCCAGCAATAAAAATCTCATGGTTGCTGCCATTACCATTATTTTGGGTACAGGCGACTTTGGTTTGATGATTGGTAGTTTTAACTTGGGTGGTATTGGTACGGCAACTTTTGCGGCAATTTTCTTGCATTGGTTTTTAAGCCTTGGCGAAAAATCAAATGGCGATATTGACACACAGGCTCATTGATTTTCATCAAAAAAATCACTTTATCATCAGGTTTTGATGATAAGCTGGCTTGTATTGATATAAATTGCGTGATTGTTACCAAAAAATGACTTATAATACAGCCTGTAAGCATTTTGTTAATAACAAGGGAATGATGGCTTTGTCTATCATTCCTTACTTTTTGGGCTAAGGTTTAAAAAATATACAGCAAACAACATCGCTCATGCTGACTAATATCAAACCGTCATCATGTCAAACCTTCGATTGATGATTGGGGTTGGGCGATTAAATTTGGTCTGACATACTTTTTTTAAACCTTCTGCTTTTGGAAAAACATTGTTTTGGAAGACATTGTATGTATGAAAATCCATTAAGTTGCGTTGCTAAGCCTGACTTTGAGCAAGCGTTAAGCTGTGCGGTGGACGCATTTAACGCCCCAATGTGGGATATTTTGATTTGGGTGCTGATTGGTGCTGGACTGTTTTTTACTTTGGCATCTGGCTTGGTTCAATTTCGCCTATTTGGGCATAGCGTCAAGACAATGCTGGGTAGCCGTAAAAATCAAGACAGTAGCGAGGGCATTTCTGGCTTTCAGGCATTCGTGACTGGCTTGGCTAGTCGTGTTGGTGTGGGTAATGTCGCAGGTGTCGCGATTGCCATTGGTGTCGGTGGTGCTGGTGCGGTATTTTGGATGTGGCTGATTGCGTTGATTGGTATGTCATCAGCATTGGTTGAGTCCACTCTGGCACAGTTGTTCAAGGTTAAAGATACTCAAACAGGACAGTTTCGTGGTGGTCCTGCTTATTATATCGAGCAGGGTCTGGGACAAAAATGGCTGGGTCTGCTTTTTGCTTTGTCATTGATTGTGTGCTTTGGCTTTGTGTATCAATCGATTCAGGCGAACACCATCACGCAAGCGGTGCAGTCGGCTGTTGGCTGTACCATTGATGGCGATGCTTGTCATGAAGATTGGATTATTTATAAGCATGTGGTTGGGGCGATTTTGGTGGTGCTAACTGCTCCGATTATCTTTGGTGGCATTCGCCGTGTGGCAAAGATTGCTGAGGTGATTGTACCTGTGATGGCACTGATTTATCTAGTGGTTGCAGGTGTCATCATTGTGATGAATATTGCCCAAGTGCCTGCGGTGCTTGCTCTAATTTTCCAAAAAGCATTCACTTTTGAAGCGGCAGGCGGTGGTCTGTTTGGTTCGATGGTATCAATAGCGATGATGCAGGGCATCAAGCGTGGTCTGTATTCAAACGAAGCAGGTCAAGGCTCAGCACCGAATGCCGCTGCTGCTGCCAATGTCAAGCACCCAGTTGAACAAGGTTTGATTCAGATGCTTGGGGTATTTGTGGATACCATCATCGTTTGTTCATTCACTGCGTTTATCATTCTGCTGGCTCAACTGCCAGAAAATGCCGCCAATCTATCAGGCATTCAGCTAACCCAAGCGGCACTTGCCAGCCATGTGGGACAGTGGGGTCAGTATTTCTTGGCGGTGGTGCTGTTCATGTTTGCTTTCTCAACCATCATTGGCAACTACGCCTATGCCGAATCAAACATTCAATTTTTAAAAGAAAATACAGCTCTTTTGACCATTTTTAGAATGATTGTGCTGGCGTTCGTCTATTTTGGGGCGATTGCCAAAGTTGATGTGGTGTGGAACATGGGCGATTTGACGATGGCGACAATGGCGTTTATTAACTTATTTGCCATCTTGCTGATGTCAGGCTATGCGTTTACTTTGGTCAAAGATTATCAAAGTCAGCTAAAAGCAGGCATTGCCAAGCCTGAATTTAAGATTGATAATTATCCAAAAATGAAACAAAAAGTGCGTTCAGATGTTTGGTAATCATTCTTAACCCAAAAAACGGTCGTCAATTTTTGATGACCGTTTTTTTTGATGTATTGTTCATAAAAAAAGCACCAAAACCAGTGTTTTGATGCTTAAAATCATCATCAGATTAGCGTTCCAGATACTGGATTTTACCGCTAACACCGTCCCATTTTGCGTGGTCTGGCATGGCGTCTTTTTTCTCGGTGATGTTTGCCCAAGTTTGTGACAATTCTTCATTGATTTTGATGAATTCTTCTTGACCTGCTGGAATCTCATCTTCGCTAAAAATAGCATTAGCAGGACATTCAGGTTCGCATAACGCACAGTCGATGCACTCGTCAGGATTGATGACCAAAAAATTTGGGCCTTCGTAGAAGCAATCTACTGGGCAGACTTCGACACAGTCGGTGTATTTGCATAAAATGCAGTTGTCGGTTACAACAAAAGTCATGATAATACCTTGGCTAAATGGCTGGTTTATAATAGTGATAAAACGCTTGGGCTTATTTTTTTGGGCAACGCATCATCGCTTTGCCAAAAGTGTCTATATTTTAGCTTGTTTGACAAATTTTCTCAAACAAAACCCATCATTTTATTATGCCAAAATAGAAAAAATGTGTGCCAAAATATAAAAAATCCCTCATAACTGATAGTGATAATTATTTATCAGACATCATCAGTGATGAGGGGTTAGCTTGTAGGGATAACTAACTGGCTAAACAATCATAGCGTTGAGTTTGGTTCTCGACCAAATGACTCTTGTACCGCTTGATGCAAGGCGTTCTTTTGGGCTTCTTTGGCGATGTTGTAGCACTCGTCAATGTGGTCAAAAGCGATTTTCTTAAAAATCATATAACCCAAAGTTGCTGCCACCATAGAGCCACCCATCGGAATGTATTTTGAGACTTGCTTACCAATGAAACGACCGCCAAAGCCTTGAATGGTTTTATTGACGACACCACGAGTTACCACAAGGCTACCCATCGCAATAATGCGTTCTTTGATGTTTTCTTCTCGTTGGCTTTCGGTTTGCTCATCAGACAAACCAAATCGCTGGGTAATCTGTGGTAATAGTTTAGACAGCATCACAACATCAACCGCCACATCTAAAAATGGCACGGGAATAACCGCAGCACCTGCCGAGATTTTGGCTCGTTGTTTGGCAAGGTTTTGGCATTCGTGGCGAATTTGTTCTAGATTTAGTGTTGGGTCAATGTGATTTACAACTGGTTTGTTGATGTTCATGATTAAAACTCCTATTTCACTTTTTCATCAATCATTAAATTTATCTGGATACTTTATAGCATATTGGGGGAATTTTGCAAAAATTGCAAGCATGACACCCCAATGTTTTGTATGCTTTATGTAGAGCGATGATGCCAGTGTTGCTTAGTGGCGAAGCTGTCTTGGACGAAATCCTGTCGCCAGCAGTGCCAAACCGTAGATGGACGCTCCTAGAATACAAATGCCCAGCAAGATGGCAATTTTTAGCCAAAGACTACCATCAAGAGGATAGTAAGGTATGGCAATATATAGAGCAATCATCATCGCTGTGCTGGCAATGATGAATTGGGCGAACATTTTTTTCCAATGACTGCCAAAGCTAAAAATCGCTCGCTTTTGCAGAATATAGTAGAGCAGACCAGCATTGACAAAACTTGCCATCGTGGTTGCCAAAGCCAGACCACCGTGTAAAGGGAGCTTGGCAAGATAGAATATACCAACAAATACCACGCTAAAAATCATGTTGCAAACAACAGAGATGATGCCGACTTTGACAGGGGTTTTGGTGTCTTGATTGGCAAAGAATGCAGGGGCAAAAATCTTGATGAGCATGAAACCCAAGATTCCCCCAGATAAAGATTTTAGGGCAAGACCGCTCATCAAGGCATCTTGATGGCTAAATTTGCCACGCACAAATAAAGCGTCCATCAACACATCAGACAACGCAAACATGGCAAGACTGGCTGGCAATCCCACCAAAATAATCAGACGAGCCGCCCAGTCCATGGTTTTTTTGAAGGTTTCATCATCGGATTTGGCACGACTAGACGATAAGCTGGGCAAAATCACCGTGCCAATCGCCACGCCAATCAACCCTAAGGGCAGTTCGCTAAGGCGTTCAGCAGAGTACATCCACGACATAGAGCCTTTGACCATAAAAGAGGCAAAAATCGTGCTAAGCAATAGATTTAGCTGAGTGACCGACACACCAAAAATCGCAGGCAACATCATGGCTAGAATACGGCGAACACCCTCGTGGTGAAAGTCGAATTTTGGTGCAACCAAGAGCTTTTGTTGCCAAAGTTGGGGCAGTTGGATGAGTAGCTGTAATAGACCTGCCACCGCCACCGCATAGCCCAACGCCATGATTGGCTTATCCAGCAGCGGTGCAATCACCAATGACGCCACAATCATACAGACATTGAGCAAAACTGGTGCAAAGGCAGGAGCGGCAAAGCGTCCATAACTTTGCAAAATGCTACCAAAAAATGCCGTCATCGAAATAAAAAATAAATATGGAAAAGTGATGCGAAGTAAGTCAGTAGCGGCGGCAAATTGGGCAGGGTCATTCATAAACCCAGGGGAAAATAGACGCATCACCCAAGGGGCAATGGCGATGACCACTACTGTCAAAGCCAGCAATGCCAACGATAATACACCTGACACCTGACTGATGAGCAGTTGAACTTCGTTGAAAGTCTTTTTTTCTTTATATTCGGTTAAGATGGGAACAAAGGCTTGGCTAAATGCTCCTTCGGCAAATAAACGGCGTAAAAAATTAGGAATTTTAAAAGCGACCACAAAAGCGTCCATCAAAGTGCCAGCACCAAAGACACTCATCTGCACCATGTCTCGCACCAATCCTAAAATACGAGAGAGCATGGTCATTGAGCTGACGGTCATGGTGGAACGAAAAAGCCGAGATTTTGCCATAATAATTTAAATCTTAAATCAAAAAAGAGATATTGTACTTGGTTTTATGGATAATTGCCCAAAAATTTGTTACCAAATTATGACAACAAAATCCATTGGGTGGTTTATTGGTTGAGTAAATCTTGCACCAGTTGGCGGATTTTTTGCCAATCAAAATGTTTGCCAGGGTCGGTTTTTCGTGTTGGGGCAATGTCGCTATGTCCCATCAGCTGTCGTCTTGTGGCAGGATAGGCACGATGAATGGCGACAATGATTTGGGCAAGTGTTTGGTATTGAATTTCGGTGTATAGCGTATCGTCACTTCCTTCTAGCTCGATACCAATGGTAAAATCATTGCAATTTTTGCGTCCCAAGAAAGTAGATGTCCCAGCGTGCCAAGCCCGATTGTTAAAATTGACAAATTGAGTAACCACACCATCTCGCTCGATGAACAAATGGGCTGAGACCTGCATGGTGGCGATGGTTTGAAAATAAGGGTGGTCATCTGGGTTGAGCTGATTTTGAAAAAAGGCTTTGACATGATGAATGCCATCTTTATTTTTTTGGGAAAATTGGGCAGGCGGTAGGCTGATGTTGTGGATAACAATGCCACTAATCGTGCCATTTTTACCCTCAGGGCGAGCGTTGAAGTTGGGCGATGGGATTTGTTCGGCGATGTTTAGTACGCCATCATGGATAAAAACAGATGGATTCATAAATCGTGTCGGATTGGTATTTGGTTTTTTGGTTGAAGTGGTGGCTTGTTTTGCCTTTTACCAAATATTGTAGCATGATTTGCCAAAAGATGACGGCTATTTTGTGATGAATTTTGTGCTACAATGGGGTAATAGTGTACTTAAATTTGTATAAGATGACCAAAAAATTTCTCTCATCAGTATTGATGACCCTAATGCTACTGACCCCCAAAGATGTGCTGGCAAATACCATGAATGAGCAGGTTGATGTCTTGCCGTTTGGTTTGTCAGTTGAGACGGTTGAGGCGTTTGCCAATCAGACTGCTTGGCGGCGACTGCTATTTTTTACTGATAAAGCACAACAGAATACGCCCAGCAAACTTATCAATCCTAAGTTCTTTTTGTCAAAATCAGGGCATTACAATCCCCAAGATGAATTGATGGCAATGCTGACGGCAATCGAAAAACACGATACTGATGCGATGTGTCGTTTTGTTGCTCGCACGGCGTTGTTACAAGAATGGCTGGCACAGCATGGTCAAAAGATTGATTTTGATGAGCAGCAATGTGCTGATTTTAGTGCTTGGGAAAAGCAGATGAATGCTGATAGCTTGTCATTGGTGTTTGCTGAGGAGCATGCCAATAATCTGGCGTCAGCGTTTGCTCATGTACTCATTCGTGCCGATACCCAAAGTCGTGATGAAAATCTGGCAACCGCCATCAATTATACGGTCTTGGGCAATCCTGATGATAAGGCGGCTGTGGCGGCGGTCAAATCAATCTTTGGTCGATATGCAGGCGTGATGGAGATTCTGCCTTTTACCAAAAAACGAGATGATTATTTGGTTGTGGATAACCGAGACTTATGGCAATATCGTCTAAATCTCAACCCCCAAGAAGTCCGCCAAATCATCAGGCACATTTGGGAGGTCAAAGACATGCAAAGACCGTATTTTTTTACCCATGATAATTGTGCTACTGAGATTGTACGGCTCATTGATGTGGTGCGTCCCACTGAGCAGTTGGCAAAAAAAGTAGGCAAAATCGTCATTCCCTCTCAGATTGCCAAAGTGCTAAGCGAACAAGGATTGGTGCAAAGTGAGCAGTTCTTGCCATCAAATGCTACCGTTCGCCAAGCCAAACTCAATCATGCTCACAAGCAGCCAGCTTATATCACGCCAAGTCGCAACAATCCAGCAACCGCCACCAGCGTGCATCGTGTTGGGCTTGGTGTGGGTCAGCTTGATAAGCAAACGATTGCCGAATTATCCATCAATGCCGCTTATCAAGATGTGCTGGATAATCCTAAGGGCGTCAGGCAGTTTCATGATGTACAATTATTATCCATCAAGGCTCATGCGGACGATGAAAAACTGATGCTCAACGAAGCAACACTTTTTGCCAGCCGTAGCCTAAATCCAGTCAATACCGCCAAAAATAACGCCCAAAATGGTCAAGCTGCCTATGCCAGCGGTATGTCACTTGGGGTTTTAAGAGAGACTGACGCATCAAGCCCTGACAACCCTCGTCATTTGGTGCTGGCGGCAGGCATGCAGCGTGGTAAATCATGGGCAATAGGACATGCAGAGCGTGGTACGGGTCAGATTGCTGACACGATTTGCTATGTACTGGGCGGAGGTAGAGTGCAACTGGGTCGGCTTAATCAAGGCTATCGTGTGGGTGTGGACGGCAGTATTGGCTGTATTCATCATGCCAATGACAAATTGCGTGGGCAAATTGAGCTGTCAGTTCCATGGTATTATCATCACGACACCACGCAGTATCAACGAACGTATTATATACAGCCTAGCATTTATGCTGGTTTGCAATATGATTTATCCAATCGCCATGCGATACGATGGAGTACCAAGCTAGAAAAAGTCAATCGTGATTATCAGCACCAAAGCGTCATTTCTTTACAACGGTATTTTTAGGAGTAGCACATGAATACGATGATGATTATCGGGCAAGGGGCAATCGGTCAGCCATTGGCAGAAAAATTGGCGGTCAGTCATAAGGTCATTGGTGTGGCTCGTTCGCCAAAATTCTATCAGCAGCGTGTGCAGTTTTTACAAAAAGATGCTCGTCAGCTAAACATTGATGATTTGGCTATGGTGACGCACATTGCCATCATCATCACGCCCAGCGAACGAAGCGTGGCAGGTTATCAAGAGAGCTATTTGGCAATCTGTCAGCGATTGGCGATGTTGGCAAAGGATAATCCAACTCTCATCAATCGGTTGCAGCAGGTGCTGTTTTTATCATCGACGGCAGTTTATGGCGAAAATCAAGGAGAGATGATTGATGAGCATACCCCAGCGATTGCCAGCAGTGCCACCGCCCAAGTATTGCTTGATGCCGAAGAGGTGCTAAAAGATGGCTTTGGCGATAAAGCGGTCATTGTGCGAGCATCAGGCATTTATGGTAAGACTCGCCTTAGAATGCTTAGACAGGCTGCCACTGCTCATCAAGATGGCGTGCCAAGTCATCAATACACCAATCGCATCATGGACACTGATTTGATACAGGTTTTGGCGTGCATTTTGACACAAAATACCCCAAAATCATTGTATCTGGCGACGGATTTTGACCCTGTGGAGGCATCTGTTGTGATGCGGTATTTGGCGGATTTATTGCATTATCCTAAGCCAAATGTCATTGAAAGTTTGCCATCAGGCAAAAGAATCATCAGCAACATCAATCCAGATTGGCTAGATTTCCCAACGCATCAGGCGGGCTATGCGTGGATTGTCTCAAAGATAATGAAGTAGATGATTTGATGATAAAAACATGAACTGATGACAAGCATTGATTGAAAAAATTGATGTTTTTATTTTTAAAAACCATCTTTCCAGATATATTTTACAAAAAACTATTGTGTACAATTTAATTTTAAACTATAATAACATCATTCCCAAATAGGAGACTTAGAAATGAACCAAATCCATACTATCATCAACTTGCTTTCTGTTTATTGGAAAGTCCTCATTCAGCACAAAAGCCACATTGCGGTTATCCAAAGTGAAGGAGCAAACCTACTTGCAAGCGAAATGACCGACAAAATCGCTGATGAGCCAGAAACCATTGAAAATCTGTAAAATCGTCTTTTGGACTTGGGCGGTGTGATTAACTTTACGGTTAGCCAGCCCAACATCGGCAAGAATTTGCGTGAAGCCTTGCAAAACGATTATGAACTACAAAAAGACGCTCGCACAGGTCTAAATAAGCTCATCAAAGAAGTAGATGAGCTAGGCGATGCCACCACTCGCAACTTGATTGAAGAGATTTTGGCGGACGAAGAAGAATATTTGGCTCGGCTAGAACAAGAGTTGTCTTTACTGGAAAAATTGGGCGAACCGCTTTATTTGTCAAAAAGAATGTAAGCAAAAATTTTATCAAAAAATCATTGCACACAATTTAATTTTAGGCTATAATAAATTTATCAATTTAACCAAACCTTTGTAAGGAATATGTTATGAAAATTTTTTATCACACCTCAGCCACCGCCACAGGCGGACGAGACGGTCGCACCCAAGTTGATGACGGCTCTATCGGCTTTGATTTGGTTGGTTTTCAAAATGAAAGCGGTAAAGTTGGCACCAACCCTGAACAACTATTTGCAATGGGCTATGCCGCCTGTTTTGACAGTGCGATGAACCATGTTGCCCCAAGCCTAAACATCAAACCCAAAAAATCATCCACCACCGTTGCGGTCGGTATCGGTCAAAAGGCGGACGGTGCGTTTAGCCTAGATTTGGACATCACCATTACCGTTGAGGGCATTAGCGTTGATGATGCCAAAAAGCTGATTACAAAAGCTCACGAAGTCTGCCCATATTCTAATGCCACTCGTGGCAATGTTGAGGTGCGTTTGCATGTCAATGTGGTTGAGACTTTTGATTTGTGATTTTTTTAAATGATTAAAAGTAAAAACACCGTTTAGTAAAGCGGTGTTTTTTGTTGAGTGATGGGTAGTCATGATGATAAGTAAGTCTTGACCCATCTCATCTTCCCCATTATAATATGTTTAAATTTTTAAACCTATGAGAATATCAATGGCTAAGCCCACCCAAATGACTGCAATGACCGTCCAAAAATATGGCAAATACCCTGTACAAAAAACCAGTATTCCCGCCCCAAAAATTGGCGATGATGATGTTTTGGTCAAGGTAGTCAGTGCCAGCGTCAATCCGCTTGATTTTAAAATTAGAAATGGCGATTTAAAGCTGGTTTTGCCTTTTTCTCTGCCCCTGATTTTAGGCAATGATTTTGCTGGTGTGGTGGTAGCAGTTGGCAAAAATGTTAAAAATTTTGCCATTGGCGATGAAGTGTTTGTCCGTACGGATACTTTGCGGATTGGCAGTTTTGCACAGTTTATCGCCATCAATCAACACAATCTTGCCAAAAAACCTGCCAATTTAGACTTTAACCAATCGGCAAGCCTACCGCTTGTCGCTTTGACTGCCATTCAAGCCTTTGACAAAATGGGCATCAAATCAGGCGATAAAGTTCTCATTCACGCAGGGGCAGGGGGCTTGGGCAGTGTTTCCATACAGATTGCCAAAATTTTGGGCTTGTATGTTGCCACCACCGCCAGTGGTAAGGGCTTAGGCATTGTCAAATCACTGGGTGCTGATGAAGTGATTGATTATAAACAAGAAAATTTTGAACAAAAATTAAAGAATTTTGATTTTGTGCTAGATACGGTGGGTGGTGAAACTTTGTTAAAATCCTTTAAAATTTTAAAACAAGGCGGAAAAGTCATCAGTGTGGCAGGAATACCAACCAAAGATTTTGCCAAAGAAATGGGGCTTTCTTGGGTCAAACAATTGATAATGGGCTTAATCAGTGCCAAAATCCACAAAACCGCCCAAAATTATGGGACAAGTTATGAATTTTTGTTTATGAAACCGTCTAGCAAGCAGTTAAATATCATCAAAACTTGGGCAGAAGCGGGTAAATTACGCCCAATCATTGACCAAGTTTTTGCCTTTGATGATACCCAAAAAGCCTTAGAATACAGCGAAAGCGGACGAGCAAAGGGTAAGATTGTGATTGAGATGGGCTAATTTTGGGTGTGGCAAAAACACCGTTTGGCGTTAGGTTTAAGCGGTGTTTTATTTGGCGATAAAAGTCCGCACGCTTTTAATCTCATCAATGGACAATTGCCAAAAAGTCGCTTGAATGCTTTTTTGTGAAAATGAATTGGTGCTGTATTCTGCACAATAATCCATATCAAAGATTTTTTGCCAGCTGTTTTGCATAATCTGGCGAATATTGGGCGGATAAAGATGTTTATCGCAAAAATCAATCCCCGCTTGCCTTAGACAATCATCAAACCAATCGCTTTCTTGTTCGTTATCGGCAATATGCCATTCATTTAATACACAATGCCATAAATCAAAATCGCTTAATAAGACTTCATCATCGCTTTTTTCAATTTCCAATAAAACGCTTTTTTGACCTTTGATGCCAATGCCACCAAATCTTAAATCAGGCTTGTTCTTCTTGGCGTTTTGCCATTGATACCACGCCCAAATCGGATAAACATCAGGCATTGGCGGTTTGCCGATCTTATGTGTCATTTGCCCCATCAGCCAATGATAGGCAGTTTTAAAATTGTCTTCATTTAACCAATCAATCAGCTCACCTTTGGCATAAATCACGCCATCACTCATCAGTGTTTCATACCAGTCAAATGGCTGAATCGTCCAAAGTCTCATTATTTACCCTATCAAGCACAAACCCCACAAACGCCCGTACAATGCTAGACGGATAACGATGGGCGGCATAAATCATCGTCAAATCAAATTTGGGGTTTTCTGTCTCGCCTAAGACCTCCACCAAGCCATTTTCTGCCACGAGTCTATCCACCGTGCTGTCGGCAAGCAGAGCCACTGCTTTGCCCTGTTTTGCCATATATTCAATGGCATAGCTGTCATTGCTGGCAAAAAGATAGGGAATTTCCACCGCTTGTCTGCCAACCCCTAGCGTGATGACGCTTGCTTCATTTTTTGCCCAAGCGGCAATGGGGAAATTTTTCAAATCCTTGATGGTGTTGGGTGTACCCAATCGTGTCAATAAATCAGGGTGTGCCACCCATTTGCTGCCGATTTGCCCCACTTTTTTGGCGATAAATTGTTCGCCGTGTAACTGCCCAATCCGAAACGCCACATCAATGCCGTCTGCCGACAAATCCAAAAGACGGTCGGTCAGCGTGCAATGCACCTGTACCTGTGGGTAGGCTGCCTGAAAATCAGCTATCCACGCCAAAACAGGCTCGCAGGCAGGGCTTGCCGACAGGCGTAATTTACCCTTTAAATTGCCTTGCTCTTCAAAGAGTACTTCTTTGGCATTGGCAAGCTGTTCAATGGACAAATGCACCTGTTCATACAGGCGTTGCCCTGCCATTGTGGGTTTAACGCCTGATTTTTGGCGGTCAAAGAGTTGAATATTAAGCTCTTTTTCCAAATCGGCAATTTGACGGCTAATGGTCGCAATCGGCACATTGAGTCGTTCGGAGGCTTTGGACAAACTGCCGTGCTGGATAACGGCAACGAAAAGACGGAGGGTGTTGAGGTTCATTTTTGTTTTTCCCATTAAGAAGGAAATAATTCCAAATTCTCAGATTTTGAACGCAGGGCATATCGTATAGGCTTATTTTGTTTAACAACCACATCTTCTTTAATTAAGCGTTCAAGCCATATTCGGATTTGAGAACTGGAAACTGCCAATAATTCAGCCAGCTCTTTTTCTTTTTTAGGTTCTTGCAAATTTTGCTCAATCAGTTTTTTAACCAATAAAAATAACTCTTTTTCTGGAGATAAATCAAGATTCGGATGTGTAATTGATTTATCATTAGGGGATGAATTTGTTTGTGGTTTTGGTGTATTCATATTTGATACAAATTTGCCGTTAAAAATATCTAAAAATGATTGTGTATCTCTTGGATTATCCCACCATAATGCTCCTTTATTTACCAAGGCATTTAATCCTGCATTTTCAGTACCAGTTGAACGGACATAAATCGGAATGTGCTTGTATTTGTCTAATTGCTCAACAGCACCAGCCCAAGTTCCCCCTTTATTTAAATCAGAATTAACAACCAAGCCAATGTCCGAAAGTGCATAAATATATTTATTGCGTTGCATTGCATTGCCAACCATAAAACGAGATTTGGGGTCGCACGCAGAAATAAGCACTAAACGATTTTCTTGTAATGCAGAGCGATTTACTGCATTCAAAGCCATTTTCTCCAAACTATCTGCCAACACACCACAAACAACCCCACCAACCTGTAAAGCCTCTTGTATTGCTGCTAAATCTACTCCTTTTGCTCCACCAGAAACGACCATTTTGCCAGATTGTGCAGCTAGATGAGCAATATTTTGTGTATAAGCAATCAATTCATCGTCAATATTGCGAGAGCCTACAATTGCTATCCCGCCAAAATTGAGTAAATTAACATCGCCACAACCATATAATATTGGTGGTGCTTGTTCTCCTAAACGAATTTTTAAACGACTTGGGTAAGTTTTATCTGCACGACTGATGACCCAAATATTGCGAGAATACCAATAATCAAGAGTTTGGCTTAATAAAAAACCTCTTTGTAATAATTGCTGGATTCGCTCATATTCTAATTTTCCATAATCAGCTAAAATATCACTTAATTCGTTACCCAGTAAATCCGCAGGCTGTTTATGATGATTTTTTAAATAAACAGCTAACTGATGATATTCTTTATTGCTTAATAATTTAATATTATTTTGACTTTTTCCCAATAATAATGGTGCAGTTAAAAGTAAAATGGCTTTGGTATTATCTGAAATAAACATTTCTTATTCACCTTGATTGCTGGTTTGAGAAAGTACAAGTGGAAAGACTGCACCACTACCATTAAATTTTAAAAGATAGCTACATATGGTTAAAGTCCAACGAGAATCCACCATATCATCAATCAATAAAACGGGTTCTGACAATGGATTATCACTCAACTGAAATACGCCATCTAAATTATGGGCTTGCATATGGCTATTTTGCATCATTTTTTGTGGCTCAGTTTCTTTGATTTTTTGGATAATTGGCATAAATGGCAACCCCAATTTCATTGCCAACCGCCTAGCAAAATCAGGCACCAAATCAGGGTGTCGCAAAGACGGCACGCAAGTTACCCAAGTTGGTTTTGGATTGGGTTGCCAACGCTCAATCATTTCACAACAGGCATTCACCAATTCATCTGCAAAATGATTATCTTGATACTTTCCTTGTTTGACCAATTTGCCCCAGCCAGCATCGCCCCAAATGGATAATGCACGTCCTTCCTCTGCTTGAAAATTTGGATTGATATTACCTTTTTGCGAAAATTGTGTTGAACCACCTGTTGCCCATTTCTTTCTTGGTTCAATAATCACATTACTTCTGTGCAAAAATTCACTGGCTTGTTGAACGAAAGTTGGGTGAATTAAAGTTGGTAATGGTGGTAATTGGGGTGGCATAATTTGTTGTGTATCACCATCAAGTGCATTAACTAAAAATGCCATATGCTGACCAAATGGTAAATCAACATAATTTTTCATTTGCTGATGTTCATTTTTTCTTAATTCTGTGAGGCGATTAACCCTTTGCCAAAAATCAGTAGATAATGTAGCGGAAGTTAATTGCCATTTTGTGTCTTGCTTAACCAAAGGTGCTGGCGATTCTAATGATAAGACTTTTAATGCTTTGCTGATTCTGCCTTGACTTAAATTGATGTTGTCTTGCAATTCATTTGATGATAATCCATTTGGCGATTGTTTTAATGCATTTAAAATTTGATTCACTTCATTTGGTTTTGGGAAAGCACTGTCAATAAAAAACGCACTGATTTCATCATCTTCTATACCGCTCAATAAAACGCCATAAGCGTTCGATAATGCTCGCCCAGCTCGTCCAACTTGTTGATAATAAGCAACAACAGAATTTGGCATTTGATAATGAATGACAAATCCCAAATCAGGCTTATCATATCCCATTCCCAAAGCAGTTGTGGCAACCAATGCTTTGACTTGATTATTAAGTAGTTTATCTTCTAATTCAATCCTTTTATCACCACTTTCGCCTGTATAGGCTTCCACATCAAAACCTTGCAATTTAAGCCAATCAGCAACTTGATTGGCATCTCTCACTGTTAAAGTATAAATAATACCGCTACCTTGCAAATGAGACAGTTGTTCAGCCAGCCACGCCAAACGTTCAATTTGGCTGGGCAATTTAATCGTTTGTAAGGTTAATGATGGGCGATTTAAATCTCCTCTTGAAACCGCAATATTGGGTCCTAGAATGGCAATAAGGTCATCCATTACACGCTGATTGGCGGTTGCTGTAGTTGCCAAAACACGCAGATTGGGTGGTAAATTTTTAATAATTCGTTCAATTAAACGATAATCTGGACGAAAATCGTGTCCCCAATCTGAAATACAGTGTGCTTCATCAATAACCAATAAACCAATATTTCCAGCAATTTGACTCAAAACATTATTGATAAAGTTCTGATTTGCCAATCGTTCAGGTGAGATTAGAACGATATCCACTTGTCCTAAAATAATCTCTTGTTCTATTTGCTTCCAATCATCGGTATTTTCCGAATTGATACTTACCGCCTTTAAGCCCATTCTTTTTGCTGCCGCAATTTGGTTACGCATTAACGCTAATAATGGCGAGATAAGTAGCGTAATGCCAGCACCTGATTCTCGTAATAATTGTGTGGCAATAAAATAAACAAAACTTTTACCCCAGCCTGTTTTTTGCACTACCAGCAGTCTTTGTGTGCTGGTAACAAGATGAGTAATAGCCTCCTCTTGTCCATCACGAAATTTAGCATTTGGATTACTTGAACCTTGTCTTAATAATTCAAGAGCGCGACTTGGATTAAAGTGCATAATGTGTTATTCCTTGATTGAGATTTTGGATATTATAGATTTTTTTGACAGCTTTTTCAAATGACATATTTCCAAATCCGAAAACCACCTTCCCATTTTTACTCATTCCCTCCCAAATCCAAAACCGTTAAAATACGCCTAATTCTTTTCATTCAAACAGGAAAATCCAATGAACCGCATTACCCAAATCTTAAACATCAAACACCCCATCGTCCAAGCGCCAATGAGTTGGCTGACCGATGCACATCTGGTGGCAAGCGTTGCTGAGGCTGGTGGGCTTGGTTTTTTAGCCCCACACGCAGGGCAGACGACCAACCCCACTTCCAACGAAGAAGTTTTAGAGCGTATGCGTAACGAAATCCGCAAGGTTAAAGCCTTGACCGATAAACCGTTTGGTGTGCCGTTTATGTTGTCTTATGATTTTTCGCTGATTCCCTTAATGGTGGATTTATTCATTGAAGAGCGTGTGCCTGTGGTACTGGATAATGGCTGGCTTGACACTGAAATTTACGCCAAACTCAAACAGGCGGGCATTAAAATCATCTGCCGTTTGCCTAATCCTAATTTGGCGGACGCACTAAAAGCCCAAGAACTCGGTGCAGATATTTTGGTGCTGACGGGATTTGATGAGGGCGGTACTTTGCCGATGAAAGAAGTGGGCAGTTTTAATGTGCTTTCAGAATTTGTGGGTAAAGTGGATTTGCCGATAATGCTGGCTGGTGGCATTGCCGATAAAAAAGCGGTGCAGGCTGCCTTAACGCTTGGGGCGGAAGGGGTGTGGATTGGCACGGCATTTATCGCCACAACCGAATGCCGTAGCCATCAAAAAGTCAAAGAATGGATTGTCAATGCAACCGCCAATGATTTACTCTTGTTCCGCACCGAGCCGTATTATTACCGCTCCTTGCCAACCGAACTTGCCAAAAAATGCTTTGAAATGAGTGAAAATGGGGCAACTCGCTCTGAAATCGCCAAAGTGATGAATGCTGGCACGGGAATGCGTTTGGGTATGTTAGAAGGCGATTTTGAAAACGGCTATGTGTCGGTGGGTAATGGCATTTCAGCGATTGACCGCATTAAAACAGTGAAAGAATTGATTGATGAGTTGATGGGGTAAACCAAAAAATACAATCAAACAAAGAAAAGCCCAAGTCATCAACTTGGGCTTTTGTGATTTAGGCAAATTTTGCCAGTAGTTCATTAAGGCTTAGCATTTGTTTCTCGCCTGTGGCACGGTGGACATATTCATATTTGCCCTCAGCAAGATTTCTTTCTGATACCACGATGCGATGAGGCACGCCAATCAGTTCAAGGTCGGCAAATTTAACACCTGGTCTTTCGTCTCTATCGTCAAGCAGTACATTGATGTTGCGTGCTTTTAGGGTTTGGTAGAGTTCATCAGCCTTTTGTTCGGCTTGACCATCTTTGGAACGCATTGGCACAATAGCAACATAAAATGGTGCAATACTGTCAGCAGGATTTTCTGGTTCTGCCCAGATGATGCCATTGTCATCATGATTTTGCTCGATGGCGGCGGCGATGATACGGCTAACACCGATACCATAGCAACCCATCATCAAAGTCACAGGCTTGCCTTCTTTACCCAATACTTTGCAGCCCAGTGCATCAGAGTATTTGTCGCCAAGTTGGAAAATATGCCCAACTTCGATACCACGCTTAATGGAAATAACACCCTGACCATCTGGCGATGGGTCGCCATCGACAACATTACGAATATCCACCACTTCGGTGATGGTAGCATCTCGCTCCCAGTTCATGCCTGTGGTGTGTTCATTTTCAATGTTTGCTCCGCACACAAAATCTGCTAAGATGGCTGCGGCACGATCAACATAGACAGGCACATCCAAATCAACACTGATGTAGCCTTTGATTAAACCTGCTTCTTTGATTTCTTCTTCACTTGCCATGGTAAACGGCTTGGCGATGGCTACAATTTTTTCAGCCTTGATTTCGTTTAGCTCATGATCACCACGAAGTACCAATGCCACAAGTTTTGGCATTTCTGGTGTTTCTTCGCTATAAGCCCCTTTGACAATCAAAGTTTTGACAGTCTGGCTTAGGTCGATGTTTAGATGTTGTGCTACTTGTTCGCAAGTTGGCATATTAGGTGTTGATACATTGGTGCGAGCTTGACTCGGGGCAGGGCGAGTGCCAGTAGTGATGGCTTCGGCAAGCTCCACATTGGCAGCAAAGTCTGAATCGCTTGAAAAAGCAATATCATCTTCACCGCTATCAGCCAAGACATGAAATTCGTGTGAGGCAAAACCGCCAATCGAGCCAGTATCCGCTTGTACAGCACGGAAGTTTAGTCCAAGACGGCTAAAAATACGGCTGTAAGCATCATACATGTCTTGATAAGTGACTGCCAAAGAGTCTGTATCAATATGAAAAGAATACGCATCTTTCATGGTGAATTCTCTGGCACGCATCACGCCAAAGCGTGGGCGAATCTCATCACGGAATTTGGTTTGGATTTGATAAAAAGTTACAGGCAGCTGTTTGTAGCTTTTTAGTTCGTTGCGAGCGATGTCGGTAATGACTTCTTCGTGTGTTGGCCCAAGGACAAAATCACGGCTATGACGGTCTTTAAAACGCAGCAGCTCCGCTCCATAATTATCCCAGCGACCAGATTCGTGCCATAGTTCGCCAGGTTGAGTGACGGTCATGAGCAGTTCTTGTGAGCCGATTTTATCCATCTCTTCTCGTACGATATTTTCGACCTTGCGTAACACTCTAAGCCCCATTGGCATCCACACATACAGTCCTGAGGCAAGTTTGCGAATCAGACCTGCACGCACCATCAACTGACTAGATACGATGTCCGCATCGCTTGGCGTTTCTTTGAGTGTTGAAAATAAAAACTGACTGGCTTTCATAACGAACCTTTTTTATTTGAGTAGATAATGAGTTATCGTCATATCTTACGGTAAATTTGACATAATGTACAATGAATTTTTTCATAATTTAGCACATTTACCTGTGTTTTTGTGGTATTTTATACCGCCAAAGACATTGTGATGTATAAAACAGGTCATCGATGAAAAATTTGCTAAAACTTTTTGTGTTGATTGCGATTGTTGTTTTGGGCGTGTACTATTATAAGACAACAATGAATCATGATACCAATACCATCACCCAAGCTGCAACCGTTAGCCAAATCCAATCATTATCTCGCTTGCAGACAGTGGCGTATTCGGTGGATAGTATTGTTACTGCTCAAAAACAGGGCAGTTGGCAAAAATTGTGGCAAGATGAACAAAAAGGACTATTTGTCATCAAAGGGCGAGTCTTGGCGGGTGTGGACTTGACAAAAATCACTGCCGATGATGTCGGTGTACACCACGCCAAACAGACAGGCACATCGCCCAAAATTATGGTCAAGCTACCACCGCCACAGGTGTTTGAAGTATTTTTGGACGACATACAAATCTATGATTGGCAAACTGGGTTGTTTGGCATGATGTCGCATGACCATCAACTATTTACCAAAGTGCAACAAGATGCCAAGCAAGAGGTGCTAAGTAAGGCTTGTGCAGGTAATATTTTGACGATGGCAGCGGATAACGCAGCAGAACAAGTTGAGCGTTTATTTGCATTGTCTGATGTACAGATAGAGGTGCATCAGCAGGGTGCTGGCGTGTGTCAGATGCCAATTTTAGACCAATAAAGCGAGTATCTATGATGAGTCAATCTCTTGCCGTTAAATTCTGTGGATTAACCACCGCCCACGACATCAACACCGCTTGTGATTTGGGCGTGAACGCTATTGGACTTGTGTTTTATCCAAAAAGCCCACGAGCGGTAACGATGCAACTTGCTGGCGAGCTGGTCAAATCTGTGCCAGCCTTTACCACCATTGTCGCCCTTGTGGTCAATATGGGACAGGACGAACTTTTGGACTTGGCAAAAGAAGTCCATTTTGATATTATCCAATTTCACGGCGATGAAACGCCCAGCGAGTGCCAAGCCTTAGCAAAGGCAGTAAATAAACGCTACATCAAGGCAATTCGTGTCAAAAATGACGACACCGCCAATGATATTTTAAACAAAATCAATGAATTGCAAGCGTATGGGGCAAGTGGCGTGATTTTGGATACTTTTAGCGAGACGGCTTATGGTGGGACAGGGCATTCCTTTGACTGGGCAAAAATCCCTGACAATTCGCCTTTGCCCATTTATCTGGCAGGAGGCTTAACCCCTGAAAATATTGGCGATATTGTAAATAATGCACAGTTAATGGCAAAGATTAGTGGTGTTGATGTCAGTGGTGGGATTGAAAAGGAAAAGGGGGTGAAATGTCAGGAAAAAATGGCAGGATTTATTCAGGGTATAAAAAACCATTGACAAGACCGTCGGTTTCAGCCTACAATGGGTGTCAATCAATGACCAAATGCACAGCTGTTGCATGGTCATAACAAGACTGGGAGTCATCGCTTTGTTAGCAGCACTTTATTCGGCTTGTTCCTTTCTTATTGCCCATCGCAATGATGGCATTCTTTTTCATATCTCATCTTTTAATACTGTCCGTTGGCGTTGGCGATAATAAACTGTTTTTTCACAATTTATTTTCGCTCAATTTTGCTATATGGATATAAGACAATGTTTATTGACGGCAGTATTATTGCACAGTATTTTTATATTGGTTTGTTTTTATTGGTCATTGCTTCGTTTGTGGCGGGTTATATTGATGCCGTTGCTGGTGGTGCTGGGCTGATTTTGGTGCCTGTATTTATGTTGGTGGGCTTACCTCCTCAGCTGGCACTTGGTCAAGAAAAACTGGTCAGTACCATCGGTACGGTGGCAGCCATTAAGAATTTTATCAAGGCAAAATCCATCATCTGGAAGATTGTACCCATTGGGATTGTTGCTGCATTGATAGGAGCTTTTATTGGTGCAAAAGCCATATTGATGTTTCCAAGCCATGTGATTGAATATATTATTTTCGCCTTTTTGCCCATCGGATTGATGGCCACCTTGTTTAAGGGTAAAATTGTAAAAGACCATCAAGGAGAAATAAAAAAATCTGTTTTGGCGGTTTTTGTCACTTGTTTATTGGTTGGATTTTATGATGGATTTTTTGGTCCAGGAACTGGTAGTATTTTTATTATTGCTTTATATCTAATCAACTCCTTATCATTATTACAAGCGTCAGCCACCTCAAAGATTTTTAATTTCTCATCAAACATCGGAGCATTTGTTGCATTTGCAATCGCAGGGAAAATGGCTTTTGCCATTGGTATTCCAATGATTATTGCTAATTTGTTGGGTAATCATTTTGGGAGCTTGCATGCTATTAAAAGTGATGGAGCAATCATCAAAAAAGTTTTGGTTGTGACGGTTGGTCTTATGATGGCAACTTTGGTTTATAAATTTATTTTTTGATTGACTTTTGGGGTAAAACTTATGAACATTCTTATCACAGGCGTAACATCAGGTTTTGGTTTGGCAATCGCCAAACGCTTAATTGGCGAAAATCATACTGTCATTGGCACAGGTAGACGAGGCGATAAACTTAGCGACATTCAAGCAGAATTGGGCGAGAAGTTTATTCCCTTATGTTTTGATATTTCTGATTTGACCGCCACACAATCCGCCATTGACGGTTTGGATAATGGTATTTTGACCAATATTGATGTCCTTATCAATAATGCAGGATTGGCATTGGGGTTAGAAAGTGCCGACAAAGCGGATATGAATGATTGGGAACAAATGATAAATACCAATATTTTAGGACTTGTGAATATCACCAATCTGATTTTGCCTTATATGGTAAAAAATAACAATGGCTTAATTATTAACATTGGCTCAACGGCAGGGAATTATCCCTATTTTGGGGCGAATGTCTATGGGGCGACAAAGGCATTTGTTAAGCAGTTTAGTTTAAATTTGCGAGCCGATTTGATTGGTAAAAAGGTCAGAGTTACCAATATAGAACCCGGTCTTTGTGGCGGTACAGAATTTAGCAATGTCCGTTTTAAAGGCGATGATGAAAAAGTTAATAAAACCTATGAAAAGGTGGACTATATTCGCCCCGAAGACATTGCCGATATGGTGCATTATGTTATTAACTTGCCACCCCATATTAACATCAACCGCCTAGAAGTCATGCCTGTCGCCCAAACTTTTGCAGGATTGACGGTGGTTAAGGATATGTAATTATGCTTGTCTATTTGGATAACTGTATGTTTAATCGCCCTTTTGACAATCAAGATAATATCAGAGTGCGATTAGAAACCGAAAGCAAATTACATATTCAAGAGTTAATAAAAAATGGTGAATTGGATTTGGTTTGGTCTTATATTTTGGCTTATGAAAATAGCCAAAACCCATTTTTTGAGCGTAGATTTGCCATAGAAAAATGGCAAAAATTAGCCACTGTTTTGATTGGTGAAAATCAAGAAATAAAAACTTATGCCAAAATCTTAATGGAGCAAAATATCAAAATTAAAGATGCTTTGCATATTGCCTGTGCTGTCAATGCACAAGCAGAATACTTTTTATCAACTGATAATAAATTGTTGAATAAAATGCAAGCAAATAATGATATTATTGCATTAAACCCAATTGATTTTATACAGGAAATTAAATGATGATTAGTGATAGTGAAATTCGCCTAACAGGTATGCAAAGCCTAATTAAAGCATTAGGTGAAGTTCAGGCAGAGCGATTTATTGCTTTAATTCGCCGTGAAAGTTTTGATTATACCAAATGGCAAGAAAAATTATTTGAAGATTTAACGCTAGATGAATTAAGTTCTCAGGCACAAAGTTATTTTGAAAAAAATCAATGAGTTTTTAAACAAATTCAATTAAAAAGGCAATTTATATGACAGACTTTACCCAATACCCAAACCCCACAGGTCATTTTGGCATTCACGGCGGACGATTTGTTTCTGAAACTTTGATGACGGCACTTGAAGAATTAGAACGCATTTATTTAAGCGTTAAAAATAACCCTGAATTTTGGAAAGAATATAATGACGATTTGATAAACTATGTCGGCCGTCCCACACCGCTGTATTTTGCCAAACGCTTAACAGCAGAAACTGGTGGGGCTAAGATTTATCTAAAACGAGAGGATTTAAACCACACAGGGGCTCATAAGGTCAATAATACCATTGGGCAGGCACTTTTGGCGAAACTTGTCGGCAAAAAACGCATTATCGCCGAAACAGGGGCAGGTCAGCACGGCGTGGCAACGGCAACCATCGCTGCTAGATTGGGCTTAGAATGCGTGGTCTATATGGGGGCGGACGATGTGGAACGCCAAAAGATGAATGTCTATCGTATGAGACTACTTGGGGCGACTGTTGTGCCTGTTACGAGCGGTTCTCGGACATTGAAAGACGCAATGAACGAAGCGATGCGAGACTGGGTTACCAATGTGGATAGCACCTATTATGTCATCGGCACGGTGGCAGGTCCACACCCTTATCCGCTACTTGTGCGTGATTTTCAGGCGATTATTGGGCGTGAGGCTCGTCTGCAACATTTGCAATTTGAAGACAAATTGCCCGATGCCTGTGTGGCGTGCGTGGGCGGTGGCTCAAATGCAATGGGGCTGTTTTATGAGTTTTTAAATGACGAAACCGTCAAGCTCTATGGCGTAGAAGCTGGCGGATATGGGATTGAGACAGGCAAGCATTCAGCCCCCCTAAATGCAGGGCGTGTGGGTGTCCTGCACGGCAATCGCACCTATCTGATGGCAGACGATGAAGGGCAAGTTATTGAAACGCATAGCATTTCTGCGGGGCTTGACTACCCTGGGGTTGGGCCTGAACACAGCTTTTTAAAGGATATGGGGCGTGTGGAATATGGCGTGATTAACGATGATGAGGCATTGGCGGCGTTTCGTATTTTGACCAAGACGGAGGGCATTATCCCAGCCCTAGAAAGCTCGCACGCTGTGGCTTATGGATTGAAACTTGCCAAGACATTGGGGCAGGACAAATCCATTGTCATCAATTTATCAGGGCGTGGCGATAAAGATTTGCATACGGTGATGAAAGTGGATGGGATTGAATTATAATGGAAAAATTTAATTCCATTGAAGATTTGTATGGCATTGCAAATAATAATGACACCATTCAAAAAGTGGTAGAAAATGATACTTTATTTGGGCGGTTTTCTCATTATGCCAAAGAGCCATTAACGCAAGAGGATATTGATGATTGTCTTGCGGAGGTGGCTTATTTGCAAGATTTAAGAACCAAACCCGAACATCAATATATTGACTGGGAAAAATACGATATTTTTGATGAGCGGATTTATTTTGATGAAACTTTGAAAAAGTTTATCATTAAAGATGAGCAAGAATTATGAAAGACAATATAAATCAATTTCTTAATACAATCCTAAAAGGGGATTGTATAGAAAATTTAAAAAAATACCCAGTAATAGCATTGATTTAATCTTTGCTGACCCACCGTATTTTATGCAAACGGAGTGGGAATTACTACGCACTAATGGCGAAAAATTTTCAGGCGTAGAAGATGAATGGGACAAGTTTAATGATTTTAAACAGTATGACTCTTTTTGTGAAGAATGGCTAACAGAATGCAAAAGGGTTTTAAGGCCAACAGGTTCAATTTGGGTTATTGGTTCTTTATTTTTAATGTGAAATTTGTGGCAAGTTACCTATGACAAAAATTCAGGCAATTCTCAGGATAATGGAAGATAATGGGGGTGTTGCAACACTTGATATTATCTACAATAATATTGAAAAGTATTATCCCAGTATCAAAAGTTCCATTCAATGGCAAGCTGGCATTCGAGGTGTCTTATATCGTGAAGTTGGTGAGCGTAAATTGTTTAAAAAAATAGGTGTGGGTATTTATGCTTTGCAAGACTACATTGTGGAGCAAAAGCCTAAACTTCAAGAAGATATAAGATTGCATTCTTTTATTGAAGGTCTATGTATTGAGTTAGGTAATTTCAATGGTTACCATACTTACACAGCTGATCCTTCATCATTTTATCGGGACAATCTTAAACTAAAGGATTTAACATCATTACAAACTCTGCCAAAATTTTCATATGACAACATTTTGGAGGAGGCAACAAGAATTGATGTTATTTGGTTAAACAAAAAAGGGCTGGTATTTCCTCAAAAAATATTTGAAGTGGTGGATAGTATTGGAACATTAAATGGGGCTTTTAATCGTTGCTTGCAGTTACAGAATTTTCGCTCAGAATTTTTTATCATTGCTCCAGAAAAACATCGAAAAAAATTTGAAAAAACAATAAATTTGGAAATTCACAAAAATAATAAAGAAAGGTTTAGGTTTATCAATTATGATGAAATTCAAATGCTATATGATAGTACAATTAAAACAAAAGATATAGATAATTTAATATTTGGATAAGGAGTAATCTATGCAAGATATAGATAAAGCATTTAATTTTTCTTTAAGCTGTTGTTTAAATAAAAGAAAATTATACATTCAGAAAAATAAAAATCAAGATTATGGCTTTTTTGATATAATGAAAAAATTTAACATCAATCTTGATTGTTTTGCTATTTTTTTCTTGAAAAATTTAATCCAGAATGATGGGCGTTATACCATTTTGGAAGATTATAGCAGTAAGAAAAGCAATAGTTTTCAGTTATCTACCCAAAATGACACAAGAATCAACAATTTCATAAGTTCTTGCCAGTACAACACCATAAATCTTGATGAAGAATTTCCCAAATTGTTATACGCCATTGCAAACGATAATGATACCAATCTTTCAACAATCAAGCACGATATTGATATTCTTTTTCAAAACAAGCAAACAGGCGTTATTTACTACCTTGAAGTAAAGTATAATGACGACCACAACACGGGAAAATTTGTTGATATTAACCGTAAATTCATCAAAACTTACGCCTATTTGGTACGTGAGTTCCCAAACGCTAAAATTGAACCGATTTTATTTTTCTTCAACAATAAGAAGATGAAAGGCAATATTTATGTACCTGAAAACACAAACATAAGGCGTGGTAAGGCATTTTTTGATGAGTTTTTGAGTATCAAGTATGAAGATGTAGACTCGTATATGCGAAACCTTTCAGAAAGCCCAGAAAATATTAAAGCCTTTGATGAGCTATACAGAAAAATTATGTCAATAAAAATATGATTTAATGATTGGAGAGTGCTTAAAATGACCCGAATTCAAGAAACTTTTGCGACTTTAAAACAGCAAAACAAAAAAGCCCTAATCCCCTACATTATGGCAGGCGACCCAAATCCTGCTATTACGGTGGATTTGATGCACGATTTGGTGGCACACGGAGCGGACATCATTGAGATTGGCTTGCCATTTAGCGACCCAATGGCGGACGGCTCTGTCATTTCATTGGCTGGCGAGCGAGCATTGACAAATGGCACTTCTACACGCCAAGCCGTGCAAATGGTGGGGCAGTTTCGTAAGACGAACACCACCACGCCAGTGCTTTTAATGGGCTATCTTAATCCAGTTGAGATTATCGGCTATGATGATTTTTTAAATCTGTGTGAGGCAAATGGCGTGGACGGCTTACTGTTGGTGGATTTACCGCCCAATGAGACTGATGAAAGTGTATCCGCCAAACTCGCTGATAAAGAGATTAACCAAATTTTCCTACTTGCCCCCACCACCCAAAGCGAGCGTAGAAAAGCGGTGCTAAAACACGGTTCGGGCTTTATTTATTATGTGTCGGTTAAGGGCGTTACAGGCTCAAAGGCACTGGACACTGACGAAGTCGCCCGCCAAGTACAAGCGATTAAGGCGGATACCGACTTGCCGATTTGTGTTGGGTTTGGCATTCGTGATGGCGAGAGTGCAAAGGCGGTTGCCAAGTTTGCCGATGGGGTGATTGTGGGGAGTGAGCTTGTCAGACACTTTGCTGATGTGGGCGATGATTTGGCAAAAATCGAACAGGCGAAAGCAAATATCTTGGCAAAAATGGACGAGCTACGAGCTGCGATTGATGAGCGATGATAAATGTAAACACTTGCCATAAAATTTATTTGCCAAATAAATAATACAAGTGTAAACTATGTCAAATTGCAAAATTGCACAAAATAGGATTCTTTATGTCAAATCAAGCCGACATTGCCAGCACAGAGCCGACCATTTGGCTAAATCGTAGCGTGCCAGGCATTAAGCAAAGTACCGTGCCAACCTTATCAGCGGTTGCCACCGAACCATCAACCGAATGCCCTGAGTGTCATGCAATGACAACCAATACGGCATTGATTTTGAACCAAAATGTTTGCCCAGAGTGCGACCACCACCTGCCCATGACTGCTCGCAAACGCTTGGAGTGGTTTTTGGATAGCGTGGATAAAGAGCTGGGGCAAGAGTTCAATGCTGGCAACCCGCTACAATTTGTTGATAGCAAGCCATACCCAGAGCGAATGCTGGAAGCCCAAAGAAAGACGGGTGAGAGTGAGGGCTTGGTGGTGATGAGCGGTAAGCTGAAAAATTTAGACATCATCGCTTGTGCCTTTGATTTTCGCTTTATGGGCGGTTCGATGGGTTCGGTGGTGGGCGACCGTTTTGTGCAGGCCGCCGAAAAAGCCCTTGCTGAGCGTAAACCTTTGGTGTGTTTTGCTGCTTCTGGCGGTGCTAGAATGCAGGAGGGCTTACTGTCTTTGATGCAGATGGCTCGTACCTCAGCAGCCATTGAACGACTTCGTTTGGCAGGTGTGCCTTATGTTGTAATTCTCACTAATCCTGTCTATGGTGGTGTGACCGCAAGCCTTGCCATGCTGGGCGATGTACACATTGCTGAACCTCGTGCGATGATTGGCTTTGCAGGTAAGCGAGTGATTGAGCAAACGGTGCGTGAAGTGCTTGATGAGCCATTTCAACGAGCAGAATTTTTGTTAGAAAAAGGTACGGTGGATATGGTGGTGCATCGTCATCAGCTGATTGACACCACGCATCGTATTTTGGCAAAATTAACCAAAGCAAACGCTGCTTAAACATTACATTGGAATATGAACCCACCCAAAGCCAATTCGTTGGTTTTGGGTGTTTGTTGTTGTAGAAAGCTAGGATTGACTATGAAAAAAAATCTAAGCCAGTGGCTAGAATATATGGGCAGTATTCATGTGTCTGCCATTGACATGGGGCTAGATAGAGTGTTGCCTGTGGCTGATGAACTTGGGCTGTTAAAATCTGCTTGGCAGGGCAAATGCCCCTATGTGTTTACAGTAGCGGGTACTAATGGTAAAGGTTCTACCACAGCGACCATTGCTCAAATTTGCCAAGCATCAGGGCTAAAAACCGCCCTATATCAATCGCCACATCTGGTGTCATTCACTGAGCGAGTACGCATTGATGGTGTCGAGATAAGTGAAGATAATCTTATCAAAGCATTTGAAGTGATAGAACAGGCAAGGCTGAACAAGGGAGTGAGCCTGTCATTCTTTGAAATGACAACTTTGGCGGCTTTTTGGTTATTTTTACAAGCAAATTGTGATGTTTGGGTGCTAGAAATTGGGTTGGGTGGACGACTTGATGTTGTGAACATCATTGACCCTGATTTGGCGGTCATTACCAATATCGGCATTGACCATGTGGATTGGTTGGGCGATAATCTTGATGATATTGGACGAGAAAAAGCAGGTATCATGAGAGCGGATATTCCCGTGATTTTGGGGGAATATCAAATGCCGGCAAGTGTTTATGAGCAAGCCAAATCCTTAGATGCCAAGGTTTGTCAGCTTGGCGTGCATTATGACTATCAAGAAAATTTAGAGAATTGGACTTATGGCTTATCTGCCATCACCGCATCACTACCTAAGCCGAATCTGTCTTTAAAAAATGCCGCCAATGCCGTGAGTGCTGTGCTGGCAAGTTCGCTAAATATCTCCGTGAATGCCATCAAGACAGGATTACAACAGGTGCAGTTGGCAGGAAGATTTGACAAAAGGGTCTTAGAAAATCGCCAATGGATTTTTGATGTGGGGCATAATGAGGCTGGCATCATTTTTTTATTAGAACAACTAACAAGATATTGGAAAGAATATCAAACCAATAAACCTAATGCCAATCTGTTTTTCCTATTTTCAATGCTGGGCGATAAAGATGTGCCGTCGGTCATTAAGCAGGTGCGTCAAGCCATTGATGAGCAAGCATTGCCTCAGGCGATGTGGCACATTGCCGCCATTGACCATCAGCGAGCGATGAGCTTGCCGTGTTTGCTTGATTACTTAAACAAAGAAATAGAGCCAGAATGTATCATTACCTATGACAATCTAGCACAGGCAACACAAGGGGTGATTAAAGCAAGTAGCGATGATGATTTGATTGTGGCGTTTGGGTCATTTCATACCATTGGTGAGAGTCTGACTGCTTTGATAGGCAAAAGTTTTTGACAAATTTGCTTAAATAATTACCACGAATTGAACAAAATTTGAATAATTTGCGATTATATTGTAAAAAAATGTGTTTAGGTATTACAGCCAGTTCAATTCTTGGTATGATATGATTGACAAATTTTGTATAATGATTTATTTGATGGTGGATTTTGGCGTACTTGATGGGTCGAAATATCATCATTTTGATAGAATTTTGGTTGTTTGATTTGCATAACGACTGCCAATGCAGGGTTGATGCGGAGTGTGAGAATGATTTCAAAACAAGTATTATTAGGTTCAGCGTTGGTGCTGGGTGGTGGCGTAACTTTTTTTGCTTTGGCAAAAAATGATAAGCCAGTACAGGAGCCTGTTGTAAAGACTGGTCAGGCACCGCAAATTGCTAAGCCAACCGTACAGCCTTTGACCGCCGATGTGGCGACAGAGGAGCGTTTACTTGCCCAAAAACAAAAGGAGCGAGAGGCTCACACTCGCCAAATGCAAAAGCAGACAGAACAACTGCTTGCTGAACAGCAAAAGGCTCGTCTAAATGCCCTAAATAAGGCAAATGCCGAAAATGGTTCAGAGTCGGTGCTACCCGCTGATAAAGCAGCAAAAAGCGAACTGATTGCTTTACCGACAGTACAAACTCGCCCTGAGGCGGTGGAGGCAGCTCGCCAAGCAGAAGAGGCAAAACGATTGGCAGAAGAGGCAAAAAAAGCTGAACTTGCTAAAAAAGCAGCAGAGGCTAGTCTACCCAAAAAACCAGAAGAGTCCAAAAAATCAGCCACCAATACCAATGAAGCGGATAAGAAAAAAGCCGATGAGGCTAAACGCCTAGAAGAAAAAAGAGCCGAAGAAAGACGCCAAGCAGCCAAAAAGGCGGAAGAGGCAAAGCGTGCTGAGGTCAAAAATGCTCAAAACAAAAAATCTGACACCAATGCCCGTGATTCAAAGGCTGGAAAATCAGGTCAGTATCAAGTTCAAGCAGGTGAGACTTGGCTAGGTATTGCCAATCGACACGGCGTTTCTGTGGCGGCTTTGACACAGGCAAATGGTATGAGTACAGGCGACATCATTCGTGAAGGTCAGACGCTCAAAATCCCATCTGGCTCACAGGCATCTCGCACAAAAGACAATAAAGCAGCTTGGGCAAAAAATCAAACCAAGCAAGAGCAAAATGCCAAAAAAGCAGAAGCAAAAAAAACTGAAACGAAAAAAGCTGAAAGTAAAAAAGTAGAAACCAAAAAAGGTGAAGAGAAAAAATCTGATAAAAAGTCAGATGATAAAAAACAAAACATCAAATCAGATGTCAGAGCCAATAAGTCTGGCAAGGATCAAAATCCACACTTGGCGGGTCGTTATACAGTGCAAGTTGCCATCACGCCTGACCGTGCCAAAGTGGATAAATTAGTCAAGCAATATCGTGCAGCTGGCTACACGGTCAATACTAGCAACACCAGTCGTGGTACTAGGGTATTGATTGGCGGAGCAAAAAGTGCTGACGCTGCCAAAGCGCTGCGTTCAAAAGTTGCTAATGACTCTCGTGTCAATTCAGATGGTGCATTTATTCATAAGGTTGAATAAATTTACACTGTTTTTTTATTGATAAGGATAAGCACGAAAACGATGGGTATTTCGTGCTTTTTTGGTTTTTTGGTGGAGATGGTTGATGACTTGGTGGATTGTGGGTGGCGTGGTGGTGCTACTGGTGCTGGTTTTTTGGCTGACCAGCCCAAAAAGACAGATGGTGCGTGGCGATGAGCTGCCTATTTGGCCATTTGAGCCGATGCCCTTGATGACAGACAGCGAAGTGATATTTTTCCATAAAATTAAACAAGCATTGCCAGAATATCATATTTTTAGCCAAGTACAGCTCAGTCGCATCATTGAGCCTGATGATAGCACAGGTAGGGACAGACAGTTCTGGTTCAATCGTATTTGCCGTCAAAGTGTGGATTTTGTGGTGGTAGATGATGATTTGCAGACCGTGTTGGTCGCCATTGAGCTTGATGATTGGACGCATGAGAGTACGGCTCGCCAAAAACAAGATGACAAAAAAGACAAGGCTCTTGCCAGTGCTGGCATTCCAATCATGAGATTTCATGCTGAAAAAATGCCCAGCAGTCAAATCATTCGTCAGGATATTTTGACGACCATTCAGCACTATTCTTGATATTCAATATTGATTTTGGTGTCAATGCCTTTATTTGGTGGCAAAAAGGCATGATATTGCCATGCTTTGATGTGTTGATGAATGATTTTTTTACCCAACAAATGGATATGGCGTTGAGCCAAAAGATGTTTTTTGTGCAGTCCATCAATGATTGATGGAGATGGTAATTGATGTAATATGAATGAAAGTTTGAGCGTACCATGAATCAGATGAATAAAAAAGATATTTTATTGGCGGTGATGGTCATACTGCTATGGGGTGTTAATTTTTATTTTATTAGGCTTGGCGTTCAAGAGCTTTCCCCAATGGTATTGGGTTTATTAAGATTTGTCTGCTTGCTTGTGCCAGCTGTTTTTATCATCAAACGCCCAGCGGTGGCGTGGTATTGGCTGGTTTTGTATGGAGTGACAATCAGTTTTGGGCAGTTTACTTTGTTGTTTTGGGCAATTTGGGTGGGCATGCCAACAGGGATTGTTGCTTTGACTCATCAGAGTCAGGCATTTTTTACGGTATTGATTGCTTATTTTTTGTGGCAAGAGTCGCTAAAAGTAAATCATCTGCTGGCGATGATTTTGGCAGGCGTGGGCTTGATGTTGGTTGGAGTAGGTCAGTATCAAGGCAAGCTACCCATGATGGGTCTGCTACTGACGCTGGCGGCTGCTTTGTCTTGGGCGGTTGGTAATGCAGTGGTTAAAAAAGTCGGTCAAGTTAATGCTTTGTCATTGGTCATTTGGGGCAATGTCATCACGGTGTTATTATTTGCTGTGGCATCGATGGCGTTGCATGGTGTGGCTGGTGTTGTGCAACAAATTGAGGGCATGACTTGGCGTGGCTGGTTGTCGGTGGGATTTTTGGCGTATGTGGCAGGATTGATGGGCTATGCCAGCTGGGGCAGTCTGCTGGCTCGTTATTCAGCAGGAACAATCACGCCATTGGCATTATTGATTCCCATCATTGCTTTGATGGTGGCGTATTTTGCCTTAAAAGAACCTTTAAATGGTTGGCATTGGTTGGGTTCTGCCGTTGTCATGATGGCGTTGGTTGTTCAGGTGTTTGGTGGTCGATGGTTTAAGCGTGGTCAAGTTAATGAATCAACGAATGTGGATTGAGCAGTACATTGCCGATGAATATGGCATCATGCCAGTTTATCTATGGCAAAAATTCCCCAATCATGCAGTGTTTCGACACCAAAATGCTAAGCAAAAATGGTTTGCTTTGGTTGGTCGAATTGATGGGAGAAAACTTGGTTTGGATAGGGCAGGGCAGACAGACTTTGTGAACCTAAAATGCCATCCAGAGCATGTCATTTTTTTACGCCAAGCAGGTTTGGCATTGCCAGCATATCACATGAATAAAGAGCATTGGCTGACGATTGTGCTGGATAATGGATTTGAGCAAGAGGAATTGGCGACTTTGATTGATTTAAGCCATGATTTGACCAGCAAATGATGAAATTGACATACAAAAAAGCGGTCAATCAAAGACCGCTTTTTTGTTTGGGATTAGCCAACCCAGATAAATTTGAGAATAAATAGGGCGGAAACCACCGCAACCGCAGGGTGAATTTCTTTGATGCGACCTGCAAATGCTTTAAGAATGCAATAACTGATGAAGCCAAATGCAATCCCTTCGGTAATCGAATAGGTAAATGGCATCATGGCAGTAGTGATGAAGGCAGGGGCAGCTTCGGTTAGGTCGTCCCATTGTACCTCAATTAGGCTTGATGCCATTAAGATGCCAACAAATACCAAAGCACCAGCGGTGGCATAGGCTGGCACAACACTTGCTAATGGCGAGAAGAAGATGGTTAGCAGGAACAAAATACCCACCACGACCGCAGTCAAGCCTGTGCGACCACCAACTGACACGCCAGAGCCACTTTCGATGTAGGTACTGATGGCTGATGTACCCATGTAAGAACCCACCATGGCACTGATACTATCAACATACAAAGCCTGTTTCATTTTTGGAAAGCGACCTTGTGCGTCAGCCATGCCAGCTTTATTGGTTACGGCAATCAATGTGCCAGACGAGTCAAAAAGATTGACCAGCATGAATGAGAAAATAATACCCAATAATGCAGTATCTAATGCACCAGCGATGTCCACTTGACCAACCACAGCACCTAAGCTGGGTGGGGCTGAGATGATGCCGTGAAAGCTGACGGCAGGGTCAAATACCAAAGCAAGACCTGTGATGGCAGTGATGGAAATCAGTACACCAGAATGAATGCCACGAGATGCCAATACAACAATGATAAAAAAGCCCAAAATACCCATCAGAACTTTTGGGTCGTGCAGCTCGCCAAGTGCCATCAAAGTATCAGGATTTGGCACGACAAGCCCCATGTTCTTAAAACCAATCAAAGCGATGAATAGTCCAATACCAGCCCCGATACCAACTCGTAAGCCAAGTGGAATGGCAGACATGAACCAATATCGCACTTGCAATAATGTCAATAAAAATAGACCGACTGAGCCCCAAAAAATCGTTCCCATGCCAATTTGCCATGAGTAGCCCAGTTTTTGAACGACCACGAAAGTGAAAAAGGCATTTAGACCCATGGCAGGTGCTAGGGCGATGGGCAGGTTGCTAAACAACCCCATGGCAATCGTACCAAAAGCAGTGATTAGACAGGTGGTAACGAACACTACTTGTGCGTCCATGCCGGCCATACCCAGCAAAGAAGGGTTGACAAACACGATATAAACCATCGTGAAAAATGTCGTGATGCCTGCCACGATTTCGGTTTTGACAGTTGAGCCTTTTTTATCCAGCTCAAAAAATTTATTTAGCATAAAGTTTCTCATTGGTTACGCTTAGGTACGCTATTGTAGTGATGAATGTGAAAAAAAGCAATGAAAACAAGACATTTACTGATGATTTGCCATAAAAAACCACCAAAATTTGGTGGTGTGAATGAATGTGTGGATAAATTAAACAAATACATCGGTACAACCTCATCATCAATGAATGAGAGTTGGCATCTTTGGGCTTGACCGATGGTTTTGTTAGCAAATTAACAAGTGTGATTTGCTTAACTTCGCCCCGTAGAGAGTCCCGCCTTGCCATTTTCCCATAAAGTTTTAAATAGCACCTTCCAAGCCGACAATTTCGGATTAGGCGATTTGCCCTCACCAATCAAACGCATTTGTGCCATATACCAGTTCATTTCAAGCATTGCCCCTGCTTTTTTGTCAATAAACGAAGCACCTGTTTGAATGCGGTTTGTGGCAAGCGTCCTATAAGTGCCATTTTGGATTTGATTGGGCAAATCAGGCACAAGAGCAAAGGGGCGAGCAATGCCCACCAAATCCAAATCGCCACTTGTTAAAGCCTCATTCATCGCCGTTTTACTTCTAAATCCGCCTGTGATGATGAGTGGTACTTGGCTGATTTTTTTCATCTTTTTGGCATAGTCAATAAAAAATGCTTCACGCTCTTTGGTGCTTTGTTTGGCGGTGAGCATTTGTGGGCTTTCGTAGTTACCGCCAGAAATTTCAATAAAATCAATGCCCATTTGTGATAATTTTTCTACCACAGCCAGACTGTCATTTTCATCAAATCCGCCTTTTTGAAAATCGGCTGAATTTAATTTGACCCCCACCAAAAAATCAGGACGGACACTGGCACGAATGCCCTCATAAATTTTAATTAAAAATCGCATACGATTATCCAAACAGCCACCCCATTCATCGGTACGGGTATTGTGGTGTGGCGACAAAAATTGGCTAATCAAATAACCGTGTGCGGCGTGAATTTGCACACCGCTAAACCCTGCTTTTTGGGCAATTTGGGCGGTCTTCACAAAACCATCAATCAATCCTAAAATTTCATCGCCTGCCAGCTCTCGTGGCGGATTGATAAAGCCGTCCATTCCGATAAGCGGTACGGCACTTGGGGCAACCGGCACAGGATTTACCGCTTTGGGCGACTGCTTGCCTGCGTGGTTGATTTGCATAATCATCAATGTGCCGTCTGTTTTGCCAGCGTCCGCCCACGCTGTCAGCATAGCCAAATCGTCTTCGTTTGACACCACGACATCATTCACCGAGCCTTTGCCCTCTTTGTTTATCATCACATTGCCTGTAACCAAAACCCCTGCCCCACCTTTTGCCCAAGTGCGGTACAGATTGACCAAGTTTTGTGTGGGTTTGTTGTTGTCGGCAAGCTGTTCTTCCATCGCCGATTTAAAAAAGCGGTTTTTGGCAGTCGTGCCGTTGGGGAAAGTAAAGGGTTGAAATAGCATAGAACGTCTCTTTTAAGTTGATATGTTTAAAAATTTAAACATATTATAAAGGGGAAAGTGGGGGAAGTCAAGGGGTTTTCAGACTGCCTGAAAATAGATTTGCAAGATGTTTAATCAGTCAAGCCCCACCAAAACACCATTTAACCAATCTTCTATGGTTTTATTCAAATTGGTTGTGGCGATAGTTAGATTATTGGTGATGATATTTAAAATCAAAATCTTACCATCATCAAAACCGCTTACATAATAAACAAAATCAAAACGACCATATTCTTCATAAGTTATACGAATGGCTTTCTTGAAATCATCGTTTAAATACTGCACTTGGTCGTCATTGTCTTCTATTGGCTGACCATTCGCCCCATAAGCAAGCCAAGCATACCAATCTTTTTTATCAAAAAAGCGGTTTTCTCTGGCAGAGTATCCCATAATTGTCATAAGACACCCAAATTCAAACACCAAGCCTCCAAATCTCCCCTTTCTCCAAAATTCCCGTTTGATTGTCGGTAACCGCCTGTATCATCGCCTTTGCCAAAACATCGGTTGGCATAGGTTTGGCGGATAACAATAAACCAAATTGATTTAAAAATGACAAGGCTTTTTCGCTGACCATTTCGCCCAAACGGTCGCTGTTTGCTCGTTTTAATAAAGGCGGTCGCAAAATGGTTAAATGGGTTAAACCAATATTTTGCAAAGCCATTTCCAATTCGCCTTTTAAACGATAATAAAACAATCGGCTACTTGCATTCGCTCCGTCCGATGATAAGACCAAAAATCGTGCAATGCCATTTTGTTTGGCGATATTGGCAAACACAAGCGGGTAATCATAATCTATTTTGCGTTGATTTTCTTGACCGCCTGCTTGTTTTAAAGTTGTGCCAAGACAGCAAAACAACACATCGCCTTGTACTTTGTCCTGCCATTCATCTGGTTTGTCAAAATCAATTAAATGCACGGTTAATTTTGGGTGCGTGATTGCCACAGGTTTTCGCACAAAAATCATCACACTTTGGTAATGCTCATTATTTAATAATAATTGGGTCAGGGCATTGCCTGTCGCCCCCGTTGCACCAATAACAATTGCTTTCATTTTATTTTACCTTGATTGCCTCATTCACTTTGATTACTCGGACAATATTTTTTCATCAATGCCACCAATTCGCCCATTTTTTCAATTTCATCTTTCATCGCCAAACTGTAAAAGCGTTCTTTACCGATTTGTTCTACGCTGACGGCATTGGCGGATAGCATAATTTTCAAATGGTGCGACACCGCAGGGCGAGACAAATGCAGATTTTCGGTAATGTCATTGACCCGCATCGCCCCATTTTCCAACAATAATTTCAAAATCAAATGGCGGTTTTCGTCCGAAAGCACGGTAAAAATGGGAATGCAGTCTTTCATTAATTGCATTGCGTGGGCTTGTTCGTTCATAGTTTTGATAAGTTTAAAAATTTAGACTGATTGTAAGATGATTAAGGCAAATTGTCAAATAAAAAGCCGACTGCAAAGGCAATCGGCTTAATGATACAAGTTGGATTATTTGACATCTTTCCAGAATTCTTTGTTTAGCAAGTAAACAGGAATTAGTAGAATAAGTAGGAAAATAATCACAAATGCACCGTAGATTTTGCGGTCATGGCGTACAGGCTCTGCCATCCATGCCATATAGTTCACTAGGTCGCCAACACGCTTTTCGTATTCAGCTTTACCCAGTTCATTTTGTAGATTATACAGCACATGTGGCATTGCCGCATTGGCAAGAACTAGGTTATTTGAACCCCAAGGGCGGCTTGGGTCTTCATAGAAACTTAGTAGGTAAGTATAAACCCAGTCATCGCCACGCAAGCGAGTTTCTAGTGATAAATCAGGCGGTGCAGCACCAAACCATTCGCCTTGCACTTCGGGATTGATTTGAGCGGTTACATGATCACCGATAGATTTGGTGGTTACCATCAAGTATTTTTCAACCAATTCTGGTGGAATATCCAAATCTTGAGCAATGCGTGAATGACGAACATACTGAGCTGAATGACAGCCAACGCAATAGTTCATGAACATGGCTGCACCACGCTGCAATGAAGCTTTATTGGTTAGGTCAATTGGAGCTTTGCTACATTCTAAGGTAACTTCTGTACCATCAGTTTGGGTGTAAGTGCCACAGCCGTGACCACCTGCAGCCTGAGCATTGGTGCCAGCAAAAGCACCAAGAGTAGCCAAGATAAGACCAGCACCAAATTTGGTCATTGAATTAAACGCTTTCATTAGTGACCTCCGGTTACTCGTTCAGGTGGTTGTTTGCATTTCTCAATTGAGGTGTAGAATGGCATCAATAGGAAATACAAGAAATATAGGACGGTACAGATACGACCAATAATGGTTGCTGTTGGTGTGGAAGCCGTGCCACCTAAGTAGCCCAGAATAATGAAGCTAACCACAAAGATTGCCAAAGCGATTTTTGACAAAATGCCCTTGTATCGAATTGAACGCACTGGTGAACGGTCTAGCCAAGGCAATACGAACAACACAGCAATTGCAGCACCCATTGCGATGACACCGCCTAGTTTGTGTGGTACAGCACGCAAGATGGCATAGAATGGCATGTAGTACCAAACAGGAGCAATGTGTGGCGGTGTTTTTAGAGCATTTGCCACTTCAAAGTTTGGTTTTTCTAAGAAATAACCACCACCTTCTGGTACAAAGAATACCACTGCAAAGAAACAGATGAAGAACACCACGATACCAACCATATCATGCACGGTGTAGTAAGGGTGGAATGGTACACCATCTAGTGGTACACCGTTTTTGTCTTTTAGTTTTTTGATGTCAATGCCATCTGGGTTGTTTGAGCCAACATGGTGCAAGGCAACCAAGTGCATGAATACCAAGCCAACCAATACCAAAGGAATAGCAATTACATGAAGAGCAAAGAAACGGTTTAGAGTAATACCAGAAATCAGGTAGTCGCCTCGCACCCATTCTGCCAAAGCATCACCGATGAATGGAATAGCCGCTGGTAGGTTTAGAATAACCTGAGCACCCCAGTACGACATGTTACCCCAAGGTAGTAGATAACCAAAGAAGCCTTCTGCCATCAAGCATAGGTAGATACCCATACCGATAAGCCAAACCAACTCACGAGGTTTTTTGTACGAGCCATACATCAAGCCACGGAACATGTGTAGATATACCACGATAAAGAAAGCTGATGCACCTGTTGAGTGCATGTAGCGAATGAGCCAGCCACCTTTGACATCACGCATGATGTATTCTAGTGAAGCAAATGCACCTTCGGCACTTGGGTTGAACATCATGGTTAGCCAGATACCAGTAACCAATTGGTTCACCAAGACAACCATTGACAAAACACCAAAGAAGTACCAAAAGTTAAAGTTTTTTGGTGCATAGTATTTTGACATATGATATTCATAGGTCTCTGTTGCTGGATAGCGAGCATCTATCCAGCCCATGAATTTCTTAGCGATACTCATCTTACACCTCTCCAACAGTTAGGATTGTACCATCAATACTATAAATTGGCACAGGTAGGTTTGCTGGTGCAGGAACGCCGCTATAAACACGACCCGCTAAGTCATATAGTGAACCGTGACAAGGACAGAAGAAACCACCATACCAGTCTGCACCGCCTAAGTCAGCAGCACCAACCTCAGGTCGGAATGTTGGTGCACAGCCCAAATGGGTGCAAACACCTTCAACAACCAAAATCTGCGGTTGTAGTGAGCGTGTTGGATTTTTACATTCTTCAGGTTGCACAGATGCTTCTGAGTTTGGATCGCTCAGTTTTGGTGTTACCTTTTCTAGGTTTGCAATCATTTCTTCGGTGCGTTTAACAACAAAGATTGGTTTGCCACGATATTTAACGGTAATCATTTGACCGTTTTCAACGCCAGCAATGTCTTGAACGACAGCTGCACCAGCAGCTTCTGCTTTGGCACTTGGATACCAAGAACGGACAAATGGGGTGGCAATCGCACCAACACCGACAGCACCAACGGCAGCGGTGGTTGCGATTAGGACTCTACGGCGTTTTACATTGACGCCTTCGGCATGGCTCATTAGAACTTCCTCCAAAAAAGAAAGGGGTAATTCCCATACTGGGTGTGTGGCTATGGCAAAACAATTTCGCCATAAAAAACCACATTTGCTGTGCCTATTTTGCTAAATATGACTATTTTAAGCTATTTTTGTAATAAAATAAATTACTCTCTTACAAAGTTGAGTAAAAAAGTCGCAAAAATTTTAATGAATTCATAAAAAAGGAGTGATTGCAAAGATATTTTTATTAAAATGATTATAAAAAATAATCAAATACATCAACATCTCTCAATCTTTACCAATGTTTAGAAATATTGCTTATTTGCAACTGAATATTTTACCAAATTTTCCCTAATTTTTCTATGGGTAAAACAGGGGTGTTTGACGATTTTTTTTGTGAAAATAATGACTGACATAAAAAAATCCCCAATAAAATGGGGATTTTTCCAAAAAACGATAAAAAATTAACGCTTTGAGAATTGTGGACGACGACGAGCTTTGCGTAGACCCAATTTTTTACGCTCAACTTCACGAGCATCACGGGTAACAAAGCCAGCAGCGCGAAGAGCTGGTTTGTAGCTTTCGTCAGATTCAATCAATGCACGAGTGATGCCGTGACGGATTGCACCTGCTTGACCGTTGATACCACCACCAACAACAGTGATGTACAAATCAACACTATTAGTTAGTTCTAGAAGTTCTAGCGGCTGACGAACAACCATACGAGAAGTTTCACGACCAAAGTATTCGTCTAGTGATTTACCGTTTACAACGATGTTACCTGTGCCTTTAGACAAGAAGACACGAGCGGTAGAAGTCTTGCGGCGACCAGTGCCGTAATTGCGTTCCATAATGTCTCCTTATTAGATGTCTAGTACTTTAGGTTGCTGTGCTGCGTGCGGATGTTCAGTACCTGCATACAGTTTTAGCTTTTTAATCATTGCATAGCCCAAAGGACCTTTTGGAAGCATGCCTTTAACAGCTTTATGCAACACATCTTCTGGCTTGTGAGCAAGAAGTTTGGTGAAATTGGTCTCTTTGATGCCGCCTGGATAACCAGTGTGACGATAGTATTTCTTATCCTGAGCTTTTTTGCCAGTAACAGAAATCTTGTCAGCATTGATAACCACGATATAATCGCCAGTATCAACATGTGGGGTGTACGATGGCTTGTGTTTGCCACGCAGACGAGATGCAATTTCAGTAGCTAGGCGACCTAGCGTTTTGCCTTCGGCGTCCACGACATACCAGTCATGTACAACTTCAGCTGGTTTGGCACTGATAGTAGTAGTCATATAAAACCTATTTAAGTTGAGTTTGAGAGTAATACAAATAAAAAATTCAAGCGATTGCCTGATTTTATTTGTTTTTCAGAGTTGGGAAACGAAGGGCTCTCAAAAAACAGCCCACATTATAGCCTATTTTGGCAATTTAATGCAACTGTTTCGTTCAATGTTTTTTCATATTTTAACAAAAACACCAAAAAGAATTTTTGGTGCTTGATGGGCTGTCTGGCAGATTATTTTTTATCTTTGTCGCTACTGTCGCCAGGAATGATGGCTTTACCAACAGCAACCGTACCTTTGACCACGCCTTTGGTGGTTTTATAGGCGATTTTGGCAGGGACGGTAACTAGTTTATGCACGCAGGCTTGCAAGCTAAAACAAGCGGTCAGCAGAATAACGATTTTTAGTGATTTCATATTATCACGCTCTATCAATAGTGATTAAGAAGGCTTTATTCTATGCCACACCCAATGACTTGGCAATAAAAATTTGTATTTGGGCGATTGTTTGTGTGTTTTTTAGGCGATTTGCAATAGATAGCTGTGCACTTGACCTGTTTTTGTGTTTTTGATGATGTGATAATCATCAAGATTGATGATGGTCTCAATGCTTTTATCAGCTTCCAAATAAATCAGGCTATCTTGGTGTATCAGTTTATTGTCCTGCAAGATATTGAGCAGTTTTTGCCATAGATTAAGTGCGTATGGTGGGTCAATGAATACGATGTCATAAGTTTGTGTTAAGCTGGGTAATTTGGTCAAGGCATCGCCTGCAATGACTTGGCTTTGCTCGCTAAGACGCAGGGTGTTTAGGTTGTCGCTTAGTAGCTTGGCTTGGGCGGTTTGGTATTCAATGAATGTGGCGAATTTTGCTCCACGAGATAGGCATTCTGCACCCAAAACACCGCTACCAGCACAAACATCAAGCACGGTGGCATCACTGAGATGCCCCATAAGCCAATTAAATAATGTCTCACGCATACGGTCTGGCGTGGGTCTTAATCCATCAGCATCAATAAAGCTAAGCAGTCGGCGTTTATGCATACCGCCAATGATGCGAACTTGATTGGTGGTTTTTGGGGTGGTTGAGCGTGGCTTTTTTTTCATAAAATTTGGTAAGATGTTAGCGATGTGCGTCAGTTAAGATTATTTTTTGGGACTTGATAAGAATTATTATAGTCAAATTCATCAAGAATTGCCATTGTGCGGTGCTGACATTTTTTGTGTACTGGACTGTGAATTTTTTTGGTGGCGTGCGATGGTTGCTAATGAGCGAGGGTCTTGGTCGGTCAGCCAACCAAAAATCAATGATTTGCAATCAATGGCTACAAAAATGATGGTAAATAGCATATAATGCACCAAATCGACCAAAGTTATCAAAAAAGGGCAAACTATGTCTATCAAATCCGATCGCTGGATTCGCAAAATGGCACAAGAGCATGGCATGATTGAGCCATTTGAGCCAAATCAAGTTCGCTATAATGAGCAGGGCGACAAACTGGTCAGTTATGGCACTTCAAGCTATGGCTACGATGTGCGTTGTGCCAGAGAGTTTAAAGTGTTTACCAATGTGCATTCTGCCATCGTTGACCCAAAAAATTTCGACCCAAACAGCTTCATTGACATCGTGGGCGATGAGTGTATCATTCCGCCAAACTCATTTGCCTTGGCTCGGACGATGGAATATTTTAAGATTCCACGAGATGTTTTGACCATCTGTCTTGGTAAATCCACCTACGCTCGCTGCGGTATCATTGTCAATGTTACGCCCTTAGAGCCTGAATGGGAAGGTCATGTTACCCTAGAATTTAGTAACACCACCAATCTGCCAGCTCGTATTTATGCAGGCGAAGGTGTGGCTCAGATGCTATTTTTCCAATCAGATGCTGATGATGTGTGCGAAACCTCTTACAAAGACCGTGGCGGTAAATATCAAGGACAAACGGGCGTGACTTTGCCAAAAACTTGATATATCGCCCGCTGTCTGTATCAACAAAACCCCTTTAAATATTGTGATTAAAGGGGTTTTGTGATGATGATTACAAATTATCATCACAATAATACTCATATTTTGGTCAAGATTCAGTTACAATAGACGGGCTGATTACCATGATAAAGGTGTATGATGAGTGATATTTTGATTGAAAAACAACATCAATTTGATTTTTTGACCGCCAGACAGTATGCCAAACAGTGGCTGGCAGAGGCTGAGTCGCAATTTGGTCTGACAGCCAATTATGTTGAAGGGGTCGAGCAAGACACTGCCAGCATCAGTAAGGCTGGCGTTGATGCCAAGGCTACTTTGACGGCTGATAAGATTGTTTTTGAAGCCAACTTGGGGTTTTTTGCCAAGCCACTCAAAGGTGCTATTAGTGCTGGCATTAATGAAGGTTTGCAAAAATATTTTAGCTAATATAAATCATGAGATTGATGTATTCTATGAATGTTGCCACTGGCTGGATAAAAAAATCACTACCCATTTGTTTGCTGGCAAGTATTCAGGCTTGGGCTGATTTGCCCAGTAATATACAAGCCAAACTGACTGAGGCACACATTGAGCCATCGGCGGTGGGCGTGCTGGTTGAACCGATGGACAAATCGGTGGCAGGCTATCAAATCCATCATCAGATTGATGATGTCAAAACACCAGCCTCTACTCAAAAATTGGTCAGCACCATTGCCGCCCTAGATAATATGGGGGCGGATTATCGTTGGACAACCACCATTTATCAGCATGGCGTGGTCGTGGGTGGTGTGCTTTATGGCGATGTTGTCATCGTGGCATCTGGTGACCCTGCGATGACCTATGGACAACTACGCAATCTGCTTGGTGCCTTAAAAGAAAAGGGCGTTTGGCACATCACAGGCGACATCATCATTGACGATCGTGCTTTTGGCAATGTGGCATTTGATACAGGGGCTTTTGACGGACAGTCGTCCCGTGCTTATAATGCATCACCGCATGCGTTTTTGGTGAATTTTGGTACGATTGAAGTGGAGATTACTCCTGCGATTGGCGAAAGTCGTGCTTTGGTGCAGGTATCGCCAACTTTGGCAGATTTTGAATCACCAAGCAGTATCGCTGCATCATCTGGGGAGTGCAACCGAGCCAATGAACCAAAAATGGAGTTGAGCAAAAGCCAGCTAAGCCTTCATGGTGTAATTTCCAATCAATGTGCCAAAAATAGCAAGTGGCTGGCTTTTGGGGATTCGTCAGAGTTTGCCATTAAAGCGGTCAAGGGCGAATGGCAAAAGTTGGACCCAACATTTGCTGGCAAGGTGCGTTTTATTGACGAGCAGTTTGATGCTGACAAATTGGCAGAACGGCAAGCCAAATTTCCCATCGTGCGTCATTTTTCCAAATCGCTTGCTGAGCAGGTGCGCGACATCAACCAGTTTTCTAATAATGTGATGACTGAACAACTGGCGTTGAGTCTACCATTATTTGCTGGGGCGACACGCAGTGATTATACACAGGCATTTGCTTTTATCAATGACTGGTGGCAAAAGAAGATTGATGGCAAACCACCTAAAATGAGCCGAGCCTCTGGTTTGTGCCGTGATTGCCAAATCAGCCCAACTTCGATGGCAAACCTATTAAGATATGCTTATCAATCTGAGGTATTTGAACCATTATTGGCGTCATTGCCTGTGGTGGGGCAGGCTGGCACGATGGCGGCATTTGCCAAAAGACACCCAGACAGCCCAGCCATTGGGCGTGCATGGCTAAAAACAGGCACGCTCAATGATGTGGCATCGGTGGCAGGTTATGCCAAAGATGGTGCGGATAATTGGTATGTGGTGGTCGTGTTTGTCAATGCTCAAAATGCTGGCATCAATGGACATGGCATCAGTATCATTGATGAAATCATCAAGGAGATTGCTGTTTTTGGCAAATCGTCATCGCCCACCAATACCCAGCAACCATCAACCAATGTAAGTGAGAAATCGTCATGACCATCGAGATGATATTGAGTATTTGCTTAGGTATCGGGCTTGCGGCAAGTTCTGGTTTTCGAGTTTTTGTGCCATTGTTTGGATTGTCGCTGGCGTCCTATTTTGGCGTCATTCCGCTCAATGAGACTTGGCAGTGGGTCGGCAGTGTGTACGCCTTAGTGATTTTGGGTGTGGCAAGCGTGGTGGAATCCATTGGCTATCTGGTGCCTGTGGTGGATAATCTGTTAGACACCATTGCTGTGCCATTGGCGGGCGTGGCTGGTACTTTGGTGATGGCAAGCACGCTGACTGATTTTAGCCCTGCAACCACTTGGGCGTTGGCAATCGTGGCTGGCGGTGGAGCTGCCGCCACTATTAAAGGTACTTCGGCAGCCACTCGTGCGGTATCGACCGCCACGACAGCTGGCACTGCCAATCCTGCTTTTGGCATGGCAGAGACAGGTGCTGCGGTTGGTTTGTCAGCATTGACGATTTTTATGCCTGTGCTGGGTATGGCGATTGCAGTGATTGGTGTGATTGTCTTGATTTGGCTGATGGTCAGATTAAAACGCAAATTTACCAGTCAAGCTCAATGATTTGATATAAAAACGCTCATGATTGGGCGTTTATTTTTTTTGAATAATACATCAATCATGGGCAAAAAGATGATTGTTTTAATGAAATTAGTTTGCAAGGTCATGATTTTTTTGGCTTGGCGATTTTGCCAAGTGATGCCCAAATCTGTTAATATATGGCGATGACACCAAAACAAGATAACACCGCCAAAAATAAAACGCTGATGTGGCTGGCTGTTTGTGGTTATCTTAAAATTTTTTTAAATATTTATCATTTGCCAAAGCAAGTGGTTGATTTTTTGGGTAGTGGTCTAAAAAGTATGCCAAACTGGGTTTTTTGTAGCATACTTTTTGAACCAGAACCTTTTTTTTGATGGAGTGAATCATGACCCCAACCGATGCTCAACGCCGTATCATTTATCAGGCACGCCGTGGATTAAAAGAGCTGGATTTTTATATTGACCCTTATGTCAAGTCGCACTATCTAAATGCAGATGCTGATGAGCAAAAAGCGTTTGAAACCTTGCTTGGCTATGAAGACCCTGATTTGCTGCTGTTTTTTTTGGAGCAAGAGCGACCAGCCGAAGAGGCGGTATGGGCATTGATTCAAAAACTAAAAGCACTCAAATACGCCAGTTGATTTATGCCAAATCGTCCATCATCACACTCAAAAAATCGTCTGGATTTGCAGATTGATTTGGGGTTTTCTTATCGCCGATGGTGGATTTTATTGGGAGTGGTTGCCTGTTTTTCGATATTGCTATTGGCAGCCAATTTGTCTTGGTGGCATTGGTTGGTTTGGCTATCGGTTTGTGTGGGCTTGATGGTATGGTGGGCAATAGAGCGACGCATTGTATCACTTGGCACACAAAGCATTGATGAACTTTGGCAGATTGAGAGTGTTTTGTTTGCTCAGCCTAAGCAGCTATGGCAAGGCTATTTGGTCAAAGTATGGCACGCTGATTTGGGCGTGGCACAAGTGATTGGTTTGCAGTTTTTTATCATTTTGCCAAAAAAGCGGTCGATGACGGTACTGATTTTTGATGACATGTTGCCAAAAAATAAGTTTGCCAAATTGGTTGTTTTATCCAAATTTAGCCCCAGTCAATATCGATGATTGGCATGACGATAACAAGAATGATACAGATAAACGCATAATAAATACAAGGATTGTTGATTGGATTTGTTATGATGTGTGTCAAAGTTGGCAATCTTGCCAGATGATTTTTTTTAGGAATATCAGAATGAGTCTATTACAAAGTATCGTTACCCAAGTAATCCAAAATGCCGTACAAGGTCAAACACAGCAGCCCACCCAAAATCAAGCTGGTCTAGGCGGTCTGCTTGGCGGCTTGGCAGGTGCTATGCAAGGCGGCAATCAGTCGAATGCTGGTCTGGGTGGTCTATTAGGCAATGTGCTTGGTGGTCGGTCTGCTGGACAACAAGGCGGTCTAGATGCTGTATTGGGCAGTGTACTTGGCGGTCAAAAGACCACCGCCAGCCCAACTGATTTGGGCAGTATTTTGGGTAATGTGCTTGGTAGCCAGTCTGCTGGTCAGCAAGGTGGCTTTAATAAAGGCGCGCTATTGATTGCTTTATTACCCATCGTGTTGGCATTTATCCAAAAAAATGGCGGTCTGTCAGGTCTGCTTGGCAAACTATCCAATCAGGGTATGGGCAGTCAGGCTCAATCTTGGGTCAATATTGACCAAGATAATGATGGCATCGATGCTGGCGATATCCAACAATTATTCGGTGCAGAAGAGATTGATGCCGCTTGCCAACAAACAGGTGCTAGCCAACATGAGGTTTGTCAGGGCATTGCTGAACTATTACCCCAAGTGGTTAATGGTCTGACACCGCAGGGCGATTTGCAAACAGAAAGTGCGGCAAATGATGAGATTGCTCAATTACTTGCTCAAATGCAAAACATGAGATAATTTTGTTTTGACTACAAAAAACCAGTCGGTATGGACTGGTTTTTTATTGCAAGTTTTGGGCAGATGGGGGATAATTAGGACGGATTTGATAAGCAAAACAGGAGCTAAAATAATGGCAAATTTGGCATTATTTGATTTGGATATGACTTTGTTGAATATGGACAGTGACCATAGCTGGGGGCAGTTTATTGTCGAGCAAGGCTTGATTGATGCAAAGTTCTATGCCAATGCCAATGATAAATTTTATCAAGATTATATTGCTGGCACGCTAGATGCAGTTGAGTATAATGAATTTGTGGCAGGTTTTCTAAAAACGCAGAGCATGAGTAAGTTGCACGCTCATCGACAAGCGTATCTGGATAGTTGGATTAAGCCAAACATGCGACCTTTGGGCATACAACAAATCCACAAACACAGACAAGCTGGCGATACGGTGGTTATTATTTCAGCGACCAATGATTTTGTGGTCGTGCCGATTGCAGGTCTGTTTGGGATTGATGAAAAGCATACTTTGGCAACCAAGCTGGAAGTGATTGATGATGCTTATACTGGTCGAGTTGCTGACCGCCCAAACTTTAAGGAGGGCAAACTATATCATCTGAATCGCCTAATCAGCCAATATGCTGATGAAGGTGTACGGTTTGACCGATTGATTGCTTATTCTGATTCAAAAAATGACATTCCCTTGTTGTCTTTTGCTGACGAGGCGGTGTGTGTCAATCCTGATGCCATATTGACTAAATACGCCCAAGAGCAAGGCTGGCGGATTGAAGATTGGGCAATGGCATAAAATTAGCAATCAGGGCAAAAAATTTGGTATAATTTGCCATTTTATCGTGCTGTGATGAGTGTTTGGTATATTTTGTACCAAAAAAGTTTTATTGGAGTTATTATGGAAATCGCCATTTATCAAGAACAAATCAAAGACCTAGCTGCTCGTGGGCAAGAGCTACGGGGGTATCTTTGACTTTGAAGGCAAAAAAGAACGCTTAGAAGAAGTCAATCTGGAACTGGAAAATCCTGAACTATGGAACAATCCAGAGCTTGCCACCAAGATTAGCAAAGAAAAATCGGTGCTTGACGGCATTATCGGTGTCATTGAAGGGCTGGATGTCAGCTTAGAAGATGCCATTGCCATGCTTGAACTGGCGGTGGAGGCAGATGATGAGAGCTTGCTTGCCGATGTGCAAAGTGAGCTTGATGAAGCTCGTGCTAAGGTTGAGGATTTAGAGTTTAAGCGTATGTTCTCTGGCGAGATGGACGCCAATAATTGCTATTTGGACATTCAGGCAGGTTCTGGCGGTACAGAAGCCCAAGATTGGTCACAGATGTTGCTACGAATGTACACCAGATGGTGTGAGTCGCACGGCTTTAAGGCAGAAATCATCGAAATCAGCGAAGGTGGCGTGGCTGGCATCAAGTCAGCAACCATCTCAGTCAAGGGCGATTATGCTTTTGGTTGGTTACGCACCGAGACAGGTGTGCATCGTTTGGTGCGTAAGTCGCCGTTTGATAGCAATAATGGTCGTCATACTTCATTTGCGGCGGTGTTTGTTTCCCCTGAAATTGATGATAATGTTCAGATTGACATCAATCCTGCTGATTTGCGTATCGATACTTATCGCTCATCAGGTGCTGGCGGTCAGCATGTTAATACCACAGATTCTGCGGTGCGTATTACCCACCAACCCACAGGGGTGGTCGTGGCGTGTCAAAACGAACGCTCACAGCATGCCAACAAAGACACCGCCATGAAAATGCTGCGTGCCAAGCTGTATGAACTAGAAATGCAAAAACGCATGGAAAAACAGCAAGCCCTAGAAGACAGCAAATCTGACATTGGCTGGGGGTCGCAGATTCGCTCTTATGTGCTTGATGATTCACGCATTAAGGACTTGCGTACTGGCGTTGAGAACAGTAACACAGGAGCGGTGCTTGATGGCGACTTAGATAGATTTATTGAAGCAAGTTTAAAAGCTGGATTGTAAATCATCATCAAACCACCGTGTCATGCGGTGGTTTTTTGTTTTTATTGTGCTAAGAATTGGCTTGAAATAACCAAATGTCAGCTCAACAAATCCAGAAAAAATGTGTCTTTTGCTACTTGATGCCCGATGGATTAACAATAAATACAAACAAGCTGGTTGAAATTTCATTTTGGGTATTTATTTACATCTCATCTAATGGTAAAATCAAAGATGATTTACAACTGTAAATTCAATACTTTGGAAACTGTTGGGCGATGACCCAAAAAACAAGAGGATAACACAATGAGTATCGAACGCATCAGAAATGAAGCCTTACGCCAAAAAGTGATGAGTGCCGAAGCTGCCGCTGAATTTGTCAAGGACGGCATGAATCTTGCCATTACTGGCTTTACAGGTGCAGGCTATCCAAAAGCTCTACCGACCGCCATCGCTGAAAAAGCCAAAGCTGCTCACGCTCGTGGCGAATCATTTGGCATTGGTATGGTAACAGGTGCTTCTACTGCCCCTGAGTGTGATGGTGTGCTTGCCGAAGCCAATGCCATTAAATTCCGCTCACCATTCCAATCAGACCCAACATTGCGTAACAGTATCAACGCTGGCAATACCGCTTATCAAGACATGCACCTATCGCATGTCGAGCAGCAGATGCGTCAAGGTTTCTATGGTAAGTTTGACATCGCCATCATTGAGGCGACTGCCATTACCGAAGATGGCAAAATCATTCCTGCGATGGGTATTGGGCATGGCGTTGAAGCGGTTAATAATGCCGAAAAAGTCATCATCGAAATCAATGGAGCATTGAGTGCTGGACTAGAAGGCATGCACGATGTCTATGCTGAGGTTGGTTTGCCACCACATCGTAAGCCAATTCCTATCATTGGTGCGTTTGACCGCATTGGTACAACTGCCTTAGATTGTCCTGCTGACAAGATTTTGGGCATTGTTTTGACCAATGCTGGCGACCGTAACTCAAAATTTGCTGAGCCTGATGAGGTTTCAAAAGCCATCGCCGCCCAAGTGATTGATTTTCTTGACCATGAAGTCAAGGCTGGTCGTTTGCCTAAGAGCTTGCTGCCACTACAATCAGGCGTGGGCAATGTGGCGAACGCTGTGATGGCAGGCTTGCTTGATGCACCATTTGAAGATTTGACAGGTTATACCGAAGTGCTTCAAGATGGCATGCTTGACCTAATCCTAGCCAAAAAGATGAAAACTGCCTCTGCGACTGCTTTGTCGTTCAGTCCTGATGCGTTGGCTCGCTTTAATGAAAACATCGAATTCCTAAAAGATAAGATTATCCTACGCCCAATGGAAATCAGCAACAACCCAGAAGTGATTCGCCGTCTGGGTGTCATTGGCATGAACTCAATGATTGAAGCGGACATCTATGGTAACGTGAACTCAACACACATCATGGGTACTAAGATGATGAACGGTATCGGTGGTTCTGGCGACTTCACTCGCAATGGTTTCTTCTCATTCTACGTCAGTCCATCAACTGCCAAAGGCGGGGCAATCTCTGCAATCGTACCGATGGTATCGCATCATGACCACACCGAACACGATGTGATGTTCATCGTCACTGAGCAGGGTATGGCAGATTTGCGTGGCAAGTCGCCTCGTCAGCGTGCCAAGCTGATTATTGACAACTGTTCACACCCTGACTACCGTGATATGCTAAGAGATTATTACGACCGTGCCGAAAAAGCAGGCGGACTACATACACCGCACATTTTGCTAGAAGCCCTATCATGGCATCAACGCTTTGTCGAAACTGGCGATATGCGTATCAAATAATCAAATCAAACAAAAAACACGATGGCTTAGGCTGTCGTGTTTTTTTATGGCTTGATGTTTACTGCTGTATTAATGAGAATTGATGATACGGTGCTAACAATCATGTTTAACCACTCAACTGCTTAGGCAAGATGGGCGTTTGGTGTGTAGCATACTCAGTTTGCCATCTTAAAATCAGCTTTGTGACAATGCTTGGGTCGATGTTTAAACAGAGTGTCTCTTGCTGTCTGTCAGGCATGATGATTGCGTGACGATGTTGTGTTGATTGGGCAATAGGATTATGTTGGGTAATGAGATTATTGATTTATGTATAAACTATTTGCGTATTGTTGCTGATTTGTATAGAATGAAAACAAAGACAAGCAACTGATAAGGAGTATCAATGTCTAATCAAGAAAATGTCGGTTTTTGGCGAAAATTATGGAATGCCTATAACCAGCTATGCAAAGACATGGGTGTGGAGCAAGGCGGCTGTCGTAGCTGCGTGCCAAAATATCAGTTTGATGACAATGGCAAACGCATCGAACATCGCTTGCCCGTTCAGGCAGATGAGGCTAATGATGCCAAATGAGCGAGTGTAAGTTGGCTTGTGTATCAAGATGATGTTTTGTCAAATGAGTGATAAGGATTGGCAAATTGGCTGATTGCTGGGTTTGCTGATGGATTGTGTGATGTTATTTGGGTTATAGGGAGTATAGATATGTTATGGTTTTTGGCGTGCGTTGCCTTGCTATTGATGGGCTATTTTTTATATAGCCAAGTCATTGAGAGGATTTTTGGCATTCGTCCAGAGCGAGCCACACCAGCTCATACGATGGCTGATGGTGTGGACTATGTACCGATGTCAAAACGCAAAATTTGGCTGATTCAACTGCTAAATATCGCTGGTACAGGTCCGATTTTCGGGCCAATCTTGGGGGCGTTGTATGGACCTGTGGCGATGCTGTGGATTGTGTTTGGCTGTATTTTTGCAGGTGCGGTGCATGATTACTTGACTGGCATGCTAAGCATTCGTAATGGTGGGGCGAATTTACCATTTTTGGCTGGTAAATATCTGGGCAAGCCTTTTAAACACTTTATGAACATCTTGGCGGTATTGCTACTGCTGCTGGTGGGCGTGGTGTTTGTGGCAAGTCCTGCTTCATTATTGACAAACATCACGATGGATTTGAGTGGTGCAACCAATGGCAGTTGGTCAAAAGAGACTATCTTGGCGGTATGGACGACCGTCATTTTTGCCTACTATATTTTGGCAACCTTAGTACCGATTGACAAAATCATTGGTCGCATTTACCCAATTTTTGGGGCATTGTTGTTATTCATGACTTTTGGTATGTTGTATGGCTTGCTTGCCAATGACATCAGTTTTTTCCGTACGGTCGGTACAGACATTGGTTTTGCTGATTTCTTCAAAAATATGCATCCAGACAATGTGCCGATTTGGCCAATTTTGTTTTTGACCATTGCCTGTGGGGCGATTTCTGGTTTTCATGCCACGCAAACACCACTGATGGCTCGTTGTGCCGAAAATGAAAAAGAGGCTCGCTTTATCTTTTATGGAGCGATGATTGCCGAGGGTGTGATTGCCTTGATTTGGTGTATGGTGGGGCTAAGTTTTTATGACAGTCAAGCTGGATTGGTGGAGGCATTGCAAGGTACACCGTCAAAAGTTGTCTATGATTCTGCGGTTGGCATGTTAGGCATGGCTGGCGGTATCATGGCGGTGCTTGGCGTGGTGGTTTTGCCGATTACCTCAGGTGATACAGCATTTCGTGCGGCTCGTTTGACGATTGCTGAATGGCTGAACTTTGAACAAAAAACATTGATGAAGCGTTTGATGATTGCTTTGCCGTTATTCGTGGTGGGCTTTTTGGTATCCAAAGTTGATTTTCAGATTTTGTGGCGTTATTTTGGTTGGGCAAACCAAACCACAGCTATGGTAACACTATGGGTAACTTCTGCCTATCTGATGAATAAAGGGAAATTCCACTGGGTATCTACCGTGCCTGCGATATTCATGACAGCGGTATGTACCACCTTTATTCTCAATGCTCCGATTGGCTTGGGATTGGATTATGACTTGTCGGTATGGCTGGGATTGGCGATTACTGCGGTGTCTTTTGTGGTATTCATGATGATGGTTCGCCCAACTAAGCAGCAGTTAGACGACTAAATCATCGTCAGATAATCAAAAAACACGATGGCTTAGGCTGTCGTGTTTTTTATTAAGTTTATTTAATAAAAAATATTGACAGACAGATTATTTTGTAATAGTATAAATTTGTAATAGTATAAAAATGCACAAGGAAGATGTGCTGATTATTGTTTTCTTTGTGCAATGTCTATCTTAATCAAAAAAGGAGTTTTTTATGAAAACACATCACCTATTGATGACTGGTACGCTCATCACGATGCTGGCAACAAGCATCGCTCATGCCGATGATGGCAAATAATCCCAAATAACTTTATAAAAATTGGATAGATGCGGTCTGCGACCGATGTGTCTTGTAAATCTCTTCATGGCGGTGGTTTAAGATTAAATATGGGTGTTTTAAAAGCCAGAATAGAGGCTTTCATGGAAGGTGCTTTTAACATCACAGATGGTATTTCTTGGCTTGAAAGTTGGCGATTTGATTCACAACCTTCAAAGAATGATACCAAATCCAAATAAGGTAATTCTGATGGCAAAAATACAAAGAACAACCAACAGTCGTGATGATGGTAAAAAGTTTGAACGAGAAGTGTTTAGATACAGATGGCAAAGACCAAATTCATCAATAATATCTAAACAATATCAATAGACTGCTTATGCGGTCTATTGATGATATGGAGGTTTGATGGATGGCGAATGTATTTATGGCATTGATTTTTGGTGCTTTTTTTACCTTGCTGTTTTGGAGAAAACATGTCATTGAATTTACGACCATGATACATGTATTGATTGTGTTGGTTTTGGTTGCGATGGCTGCTGTACATTCAGATATTGTTGAGACACAAAATCTAATTGAGACCAACGAGCTAAGAAAAGAATTGGGTGCTTCCGCTTTTAATTATGTTTATGCTGCCGTAACAAGAGCAATGTCGCCTTTTTTCATTATTTGGTTTTATCAAGGGTGGAAGGTTGCTCAGCTGAAAGAAAGGGTATTTTGGGCGGAATAATCAAGGAGTGTTGTGATGCTTGGATTTTTTGCAACAGAGCTGGTTTTTGCATGTCAGTTTTATTTGTTAGTCATGCTATTTCATGATAAGAAAATTCACTGGTGGCGTCTGCTACATATAGCGGTGGGGTTTTTGCCCAGTATTTTTTTATTGTGGCATTATCCAGAAAAGCAGACGGCGAATGTCATGGCAATGCATTTGGCGATGGTGTTAATCATATCATTGGTTGTTTCTCAAAGCTCTCGTCCGCAATATGAACAGTTGCTTCGTTCCCATATTTTTAGGGATAAATTTAGAATAAAAAAATTTTAACCAACCAATCAAGGAGTTAGACGATGATGACATATTATGATTTTTCTTTTGATTTGACGATGAGCATATTGGCATTTTTGGGACTTGCCAGTTTGGTATTTTGTTATTGGGACGGCAAGACAATCAAGCTAGATTGGTTGTTATTTACCATCGTTTTCTTTTTATTGGGTGTTTATACCAATCATATGTTTGGCGAGGAAACGCTTTATTTTCAATGGCTGGGCGGGGCGTTATATGCAGTTGGTATATGGCCAATCTTATTTGCCAATATGAAATATAAGGCGTGGCGACAACAATCGAAAAATCAATGAATAAAAAACAGCACCAATGACGGTGCTGTTTTTTTTGGATTGTCAATCAGCGTTCTAGGATGCAGGTTACACCCTGACCACCAGCAGCACAGATAGAAATCAATGCACGACCAGAGCCCTTTTGGGCAAGGAGTTTGGCAGCACTGGCAAGGATTCGCCCACCTGTGGCGGCAAAAGGGTGTCCAGCAGCCAGACTTGACCCATTGACATTGAGTTTAGTGCGGTCGATTGAGCCAAGCGGTGCATCTAGACCCAAGCGGTTTTTGCAAAAGTTTTCATCTTCCCATGCGGCAAGTGTCGATAGCACCTGTGATGCAAAGGCTTCGTGAATTTCATAAAAATCAAAATCCTGCAAAGTCAGACCAGCCTTAGCAAGCATTTTTGGCACAGCATAAGCAGGTGCCATCAAAAGTCCTTCGGTCAAGCCTTCTTTACCAATAAAATCCACCGCCGCTGTTTGCTGATGGGTTAGGTAGGCTAGGGGCTTATAACCGTGTTTATCTGCCCACTCGTCACTGGCAAGCAAAACACAAGATGCACCATCGGTTAATGGGGTGGAGTTGCCAGCGGTCATCGTGGGGTTGGCATTCTTTTTGCCAAATACAGGTTTTAGGCTGGCAAGTTTTTCAAGCGTGGTATCGGCACGCAGGTTGTTATCTTGGCTAAGACCTTTGTATGGTGTGATTAGGTCGTCAAAGAACCCCTCGGCATAGGCTTTGGCAAGATTTTGATGGCTTTGATAAGCCAATTCATCTTGGGCGGCACGGCTGATGTTCCATTCTAGGGCGGTAATGGCCTGATGCTCCCCCATCGATAGACGAGTGCGTGGTTCGCCATTTTGGGGGAAAGCAAGCAGTTGTTTTGGATTGATGGTGCTAAGAGCGGTCAGGCGGTCTTTGGCGGTCTTGGCATTACCCAGTCGAATCAAGGATTTTCGCACGCCATCGCCTAAGGCAATCGGTGCGTCCGAAGTCGTGTCCACCCCGCCTGCAATACCGCTATCGATGATACCAAGTGCGATTTTGTTGGCAACAGCAAATGCTGCCTGCAAGCCTGTACCGCACGCTTGGGAGATATCGTAGCTTGGTGTGGTTGGCGATAGGCGAGTGTTGAGCAGTGATTCTCTGGTAAGATTTAGGTCATTGCTGTGTTTTAGGACAGTGCCAGCAACAACTTCGCCAATCTCTTTATCCGCCAAATCAAACCGCTCAACCAAACCGTCCAATGCAGCACTTAACATATCAATATTGCTGGCATCGGCATACACACCGTTACTACGAGCAAAGGGAATGCGATTTCCGCCCAAGATGGCGACTTTTTTGATGGTCATGTGAAATTTCCTAATTGATGAATGGTGATTGGGCTTAGATTAGCATTATTTACCAACAAAATCATGAATTAAGCCAATTTTTCCTTATATTATAATAAAATATTATAAGAAATTTATATTTGAATACTTATGGTTATTATTTTGATTTAATTTTATACAGTGATTTATTTTATATTGACAATATTTTTTGATTTGTTTAAACTAAATGACAAAATTTAGTCGGGGTGCCTAGACCGTGATGGTCAGGCTGAGATGATACCCGTGAACCTGATACAGTTAGCACTGGCGTAGGGAACTAAGATGAACTTATTTGATTTATTTGACGGTTGTCTGCCGTCCTAACTAAGCCTTTTTTGGGTCTGTTTTATCAAGACCTAAAAGGGCTTTTGTCTTTTTGGTAAGCATCATATTGTCCAAGCAATTTTGATGAGTGCTTACTGTCTTGATGAATTTGACCTAAATACTGGTGGTTGATGACAATCTGCCATCAATCTTCGATGAATAAAATCGTTTTTAGGGAGAATTTATGAATTTTCAGTATCTATCCAAGATTCGCCAGCAAAACCCTTTGGTGCATAACATCACCAATCTGGTGTCTGCTCATTTTACCGCCAATGGATTGCTTGCCATTGGTGCATCGCCATTCATGTCGTCCACACTTGATGAGATGAGTCAAGTGCCTGCCATTGCCGATGCTTTGGTCATCAATATGGGGGCGTTGAGCATCACACAAGTAGAGGCGATGCTTGTGGCTGGCAAGGCGATGAATGAGCTGGGTAAGCCTGTGGTGCTAGACCCTGTGGGTGCTGGTGCAACTGCTTATCGTCAACAGATTGCCAAAAAACTGCTTAGCGAAATTCGTTTTTCTGCCATTCGTGGCAATGCTGGCGAGGTGGCGTTTTTGGCAGGTGTGGATTGGCAAGCCAAAGGCGTGGACGCTGGCTGTGGTCATGCTGATGTGGCGATGCTTGCCAAAGACTGTGCCAATCGATACGGCTGTGTTGTGGCGGTTAGCGGAGCGGTGGATTATGTCAGTGATGGCGATGTGGTCTTTACCATCAATAATGGCACACCAATGTTTCCCAAGATTACCGCATCTGGCTGTCTTTTGGCTGGCGTGTGCGGTGCATTTTTGGCGGTGGCAAATCCATCTGAGGCATTGCAGGCGGTTGTGGCGGCAGCTGGTAGCTATGCTGTGGCAGGAGAATTGGTGGCAGCTCGATTGGAACAAACCCAGTTGGGGCAGTTTTATGTGGGGCTGATGGATTGTCTTGGGGCGATTGATGATGACACGGTTGCCAAATTTGCCAAGATTGATGAGTATCAAGGAGGATTGTCATGATGTATCAAGCTCTAACCATCGCAGGGTCGGATTCTGGTGGCGGTGCAGGCATACAGGCAGATTTGAAAACTTTTGGGCTGTGCGGGGTGTTTGGCACTTCGGTGATTACCGCCATCACCGCCCAAAACACCAAAGGTGTGTTTGATATTCATCAGATACCGCCTAAGACCATCACAAGCCAGCTACATGCGGTGGTTGATGATTTTAGTATTAAGGCGTGCAAGATTGGTATGCTTGGCGATGTGGCAAGCATACAGGCGGTGTATGATTTTTTGGTACAGCACAAGGCAAGCGTTGGCAAATTGATTATCGACCCTGTGATGATTGCCAAAGGTGGGGCAAATTTATTACAAGAAAATGCGGTAACGGCATTGATAAAATTATTGCCATTGGCAGATGTCATCACGCCCAACATTCCAGAGGCACAAGTTTTGACAGGATTGAGCATTAGTGATGATGACAGCTTACAGCTTGCCATTGATAAGTTGCATCAAATGGGCATCAAAGGAGTCATCATCAAAGGTGGTCATCGTGATGATGAGTGGTGTCGTGATTGGGTGTCGGTAGGTGGTTCAAGATTTTTTGTGGAGCAAAGACGGATTTTACAGTCAGGGACGCACGGCACTGGTTGTAGTTTTTCAGCTTGCCTGACAGCTCAGCTTGCCAAAGGTGTGCCGATGATGGATGCCATCAAAGACGCTAAGGCATTCATCACGCACGCCATTGCCAACCCCATTAAGGTCGGAGGCGGCATCAATCCTGTCAATCATTGGGCAGGGGCGGACGCCATCAAAGCAAGGAAACATCTGTTATGAATTTGTCATCATTTGACCCCAAAATCCTAAATTTATACTTTATCGCAGGAACACAAGACTGTCGGCATCTAGCAGGCGACCGCAGCGAGCATCTGCTAAATATCCTACATCAAGCCTTGCAAGCAGGAATCAGCTGTTACCAATTTCGAGATAAGGGAGCATTTTCGCTGCAAGATAATCCAAGCGAACAAAAACAACTTGCCAAAGAATGCCAGCGGCTGTGCCAGCGGTATGGCGTGCCGTTTATTCTAAATGACATGGTGGAGCTTGCCTTTGAACTTGGCGTGGACGGCATTCATGTGGGACAGGGGGATAAGTCGATTATTGACATTGCCCAAGAAATGCCCAAACCGATGATTCTGGGTCTGTCGGTCAATACTCTGGAACAGGCTCGATATTGGGATAGCATACCGCAAGTGAGCTATTTTGGCACAGGTCCGATTTTCCCAACCCAATCAAAAAGCGATCAAAAACCTGCTGTCGGCATCGAATTTCCCAAAATTTTGCGACAAGCTGGTATCCAAAAACCTTTTGTGGCAATTGGTGGCATCACACATCAATCCGCTCAGACTTTGCGTACTTATGGAGCAAATGGCGTGGCAATCATCTCTGCCATCACGCAAGCTGACAACATCATAACTGCTGTGGAGCAACTAAAATGAACCAATCTGGCGATAATCATTATCTGTCTTTACCCCAAAAAAACAACCCCAAAAAAGTCGCCATCGCTACAATGACTGGCACAACCATTGAGTATTTTGACAACTATATCTATGCAATGGCGACGGTATTGGTGTTTTCTGAGCAATTTTTTGACCATAGTGACCCTGTTGCCAGTCAGATTGCAGCACTTTACACTTTTGCGGTCAATCTGTTGGCACGACCCGTGGGGGCGATGTTGTTTGGGCATTATGGCGATACTTTGGGGCGAAAAAATGCCCTTGTCATTTCACTGCTGTTGATGGGTGTTTCAACGGTGGTGATTGGTCTTTTGCCAACTTATGCCAGCATTGGCGTATGGGCGACAGTATTGCTATTTTTATGTCGTACCTTGCAGGGCATTGGACTTGGTGGCGAATGGGGTGGTGCGGCATTGGTGGCATTGGAAAACGCCCCACAAAGCAAGCGAGGATTATTCACTGCCTTTCCGCAGCTGGGAGCGGCACTAGGTCTGTTTTTGGCGAACTTGGTCTTTTTGGGATTGGCACTTGGCTTAGGTAAAGAGGCGGTCAGTGCTTGGGCGTGGCGATTGCCGTTCATTGCATCTGCTTGCCTTGTGATGATTGGTCTGTATGTGCGTCTTACTCTGCAAGAAAGTGCGGTTTTTGACCATGCAAAAAATCAGGATAAACTACACAAATTGCCCATTAAGCAGATTTTTACAACGCATAAAGTGCCGTTTTTTAAGGCGATTTTGATTGCTATTATTGGCTATGTGCAATTTTATATGGTGGTTATTTTTGGGCAGATTTATGCAAAGAGCAGTACGCAGCTGTCTGATTTTGGGCATGCACAGGGCTTAGGTTTGCCCAGTGAGCAGTTTACGATGGCATTGCTGTTTGGGGCGGTGGTATTTGCCATCAGTATTGTGGCGGCAGGTCATCTGTGTGATAAACTGGGTCGCAAAACTGTCCTAATTGCCAGCACCAGTCTGATTGGTGTGTTTGGGCTGTGTTTGCCGATGTTATTGGCACAAGATGGCTTGGTGTATCAGGCGGTCGGGCTGTATGGTTTTATTGGCATTGGCATGGTTTTGCTTGGGGCAAATTTTGGACCAATGGCGGTGATTTTGCCTGAGTTATTTGCCACGCAGGTGCGTTATCTGGGTGCGTCGCTTGGTTTTACTTTGGCGGGCATTTTGGGGGCAAGTGTAGCAACCATCGTCGCCATCAAGCTTAACGCTCAGTTTGGTCTTATTGGCGTGGGCTGCTATATGCTTGTCAATGCGGTGCTGTCGTTGATTGGTTTATTGATGGTGCGTGAGACTAAGCAGACCACGCTGACCTGATTGCCTTTACTGCTTTATTTGTAACCGTCGGTCGGTGTTTTGATGGGTTCATTAAGCTGGCTGGCGGTTTTTTGTGCGTTAAATGTGGTATTTGGTATGTAAGTTGGGTTTGGTTTTTTGATGATTTTGTGGTAAGGTGTTAGCATAAAATAAAATAGCAATACAGCCAATTTTTGGGAGAAATTATGAGTGACCGTTATGGCGAATTGATGCAGTCTTCTTTGGGTAGAAAAGTTGCCAAAAATCTAGGACTGCCTGTCCCAATGAAACTTGACCGCTATGAAGCAGGTCAGCCGATTTTGCGTGGCGAGGTGGCACTGGGTCTGTCTGTGGGCGATGATGAGGCGGTGCGTCAGCAGTTGGCACAGATTTTGGGCAAGCTATCTGCCAACATTTCCACCAATCAAGGCGAATTATTGACGCTTGCCAGCACCAGCTTAACTGAGCGATTGAGCGATGAGAATGCTCGCTTTAAAGTGGCAATTTTTGATGCCACCAACCTAAAAAACAGCGATGACCTAAAACAGGTTTATGAGTTTTTTCATCTGATTGCTCGTCGTATCAAGTCATCAGGCAGAATCATTGTCATTGCTCGCCCTGATTGTTGCACAGGGGGCGATGTGCATTTTGCCCTTGCTCAAAGAGCGTTGTTGGGTTTTGTTAAGTCGGTTGCCAAAGAGTTTAAAAAAGGCATCACCGCCCAAGTGCTATACCTACAAAAAGGTGCAGAAAACGAACTGGAACACACTTTAAATTTCTTCATGTCAGCAAAATCTGCCTATGTGTCAGGTCAGCCGATTACGATTTGCCAATCATCTTATCAGACCAATGACACTTTGGCTGGCAAAAAAATCCTAGTAACAGGGGCAAGTCGTGGTATCGGTCAAGCCATCGCCACTATCTTGGCACGAGATGGGGCAAAAGTGTATTGTCTTGATGTACCACAAGCCTTGCCAGAGCTACAAAAAGTGGCTGGACAGATTGGCGGTCAGGCATTACCGCTTGACATCACAGCAGACGATGCAGGCGAGCAGATTGTGCGTGCTTGTGGTCAGCTTGATGGTGTGGTGCATAATGCAGGCGTAACTCGTGATAAGACTTTGGCAAACATGAGTGAGGATAAGTGGGATTTGGTGCTAGGCATTAACTTGACTGCCATTGCACGCATCAATGATTATCTATTGGCACACGATGGTCTGTCTGATGCTGCACGCATCGTGTGCATATCGTCCATTTCGGGCATCGCTGGCAATCTAGGTCAGACCAACTATGCAATGAGTAAAGCTGGCGTGATTGGCTTGGTTGAGGCGACTGCCAAACTATTTAAAGGCACTCATCGCACCATCAATGCAGTCGCACCAGGATTTATCGAAACCAAGATGACAGGGCAAATTCCATTTGCCATTCGAGAGGCGGGTCGCCGTATGAACTCGATGACACAAGGGGGCGAACCTGTTGATGTGGCTGAGACGATTGCTTGGCTGATTGCACCACAAGCAGGCGGTATCAATGGTCGTGTGGTGCGTGTTTGCGGTCAGAGTATCTTGGGTGCATGATTGGTTCGTCAATAAACAGTAGGATAATGTATGTCAAAAAAACAATTTGACCAGTTGCCAAAGATGCACACCACTTACGCCAATGTCATCAAAAGCCTATTGCCAAGTAATGACAAAAAAGCAACTACTTTGCCTGATGATGTCTATGTGGTGGATAAGCTGGTAATTGACCAAGCCAACTTGCAAGAATACCGCAAAATCTGTGGTTTTGTGGACGATGGACGAGTGCCAGCGACTTATTTTGCGGTATTGTCTCAGACTTTGCAGATGAACATGATGGCAAAGCCAAACTTTCCATTTGCGATGCTTGGACTGGTACATCTAGAAAATAGCGTGACGGTACATCGGGCGATTTTTGATACCCAGACAGTCAGTATGTCGGTGCGTTTGGATAATTTGCGTGGACATGACAAAGGGCAGCAGTTTGATTTCATCACCAGCGTATCTGTGGGCGATGAGCTGATTTGGGAGGGGGTATCGACTTATTTGTGTCGTCAAAAAAAATCCAAACAACCCAAAGAGCAATCTACCGCACCACGACCCATCGCCACCCCAAAACCTGAACCAATGGCAGGGGGCGTACATGAAGTGCTGAGCATTGCCGAAGATATTGGCAGACGCTATGCGTTCGTGTCGGGCGATTTTAATTTGATTCATCTACACCCATTGTCAGCAAGGGCTTTTGGCTTTCCAAAGGCAATCGCTCATGGTATGTGGAGTAAGGCAAAAGCATTGGCAATCCTTGCCAAGACCTATGAATTGCCAGATTCTTATCGTGTCGATGTGACTTTTAAACAGCCGATATTTTTACCATCGCAGGTTGAGCTTATCAGCGACACTCCTTGTCAAATCGGTATTGAATTTGGCATTTATCAAGCTGATGGCGAAAAACCGCATTTGGTGGGTAGCATCGCCTATCTATAAATCATCAAACAAAAAACGGCATCTGGTTGATGATGTCGTTTTTTGTTTATCTTTATCCTAACCTAATGACAAGAATAACACCAATGATTGACTGGCAAGATTTTGACGAACTATTAGCACTGACTCAGTTTGACGATGCTCCTTGTGGTGGTGCATTGGCGATTTACCATCAAGGCAAGCAAGTGGTGAATACCGCCACAGGGCTTGCTTTACCTGACATGGCGTGGACGACCGATACTTTGTCGGTCAATTTTTCCATCGGTAAAGGCGTGATGGCGACTTTGATTGCCATTTTGGTATCCAAAGGAATGCTAGATTATCAAATGCCCATCGCTCATTACTGGCAAGCATTTGCTAAGCAGGGCAAGCAGCACATTCGCTTGATTGATGTCTTGACGCATACCGCAGGCTTATTTGATGTTCGTTCGGTGGCAAGCGATACCCAGACGCTGATTGACTGGCAGGCGATGACTGATTTGGTGGCACAGATGCCAACCAGCACGCCAGCAGGTCAAGAAAGCAAGCATTATGCCAGTGCGTACAGTGCCTTAGTGTCTGGCTGGATTTTGGGTGGATTGGTTGAGCGTGTAACAGGGCTAAGTTTGCAAGCGGCTCTTGATGAGTATCTTGCCAAGCCTTTGGATTTGGTGGGTCAGCTATACTATGGCGTGCCAAGTGATAAGTTGCATTTGATTGCCAAGCCCGAGCGATATTTTGACCCACAGACAGCAGACGCCCCCAGACGCAAGCCAACCCTAAAACCTGACAGCGATGCCACCAAACAAACCTTAGGCGAGCTACCTGTAACACCACTTTGGCAACAGGCGAGTGAGCTGACCACCGCCAACATCAATCGACTGTATTTTGACACCAGTCAGATGAATTTGGTTAATTATAAAAACGCTCTAATGCCAAATGGGCGAGATGGGCTAAGCTATCATAGCGATGAAGTTTTGACGGCAGTCATTCCTGCGGCAAATGGTGTCTCTACCGCCAATGCGTTGGCAACCATCTACGCCATGCACGCCAATGATGGTATCTGGCAAGACCAAATCCTCATCAATGCCCAGACACTTACTCAGATGCAAGCCATCTATACAGACGGCTTCGATGCTGTGATGCCTGCCAATATGCGTTGGCGAGCTGGATTTCATCGAGTATTTAGCTTGCAAAACGCCAGCCAAGCCTATGGACACATGGGTTATAACGGTTCTGTGGCGTTCTGTGACCCAAGCCGTCAGCTGTCTTTTGCCTTTATTCATAACTACGATACCACGATGCTCAATGATATTCGTCAATTTATTCTATCGGAAATGGCATTAAGTTTGGTATAATAGGTATTTTATCTATTTGGCGTGTCTTTTACGCTGATATATTATGATTTGATGATGGTTTATCATCAAGCCTTACAAAGATTGGCTAATTTGGGCAAAATCCTATACAAGCCAGCATGACTGCCAATATATCAGATATTGGGGAAGTGATTTTGTTCTTTGTGATGTGCTTATCAGCCATCATTTGTGATTGTTTTTAGGAGTAGCCTTGTGAGCGAACCAAGAGAATTAACCGTGATGATTTCTGCTGAGCAAATCGCCCAGCGTGTCAAAGAATTAGGCGATGCCATCAACGCCCACTATGCCAATAGCGATAAAGAGCTGGTGCTGGTTGGCTTGTTGCGTGGCTCGGTGCTGTTTATGGCAGATTTGTGCCGTCAAATCAACAAGTCGCACGAGATTGACTTTATGACGGTGTCAAGCTATATCAACAAGTCCACCGTATCTAGTGGCGATGTTAAGATTATCCAAGATTTAGACAGCGAGATTGCTGGCAAAGATGTACTAATTGTCGAAGACATCATTGATTCTGGTCGTACGCTATCTAAGGTAATGGAAATCCTACACACTCGCAACCCAAACTCTATCAACATCTGTACGCTGGTATCCAAGCCGTCTCGCCGTGTGATTGACTTGCCTGTGCAGTTTTTAGGCTTTGAGGTTGAGGACAAATTCATCGTTGGCTATGGACTGGATTACGACCAAAAATACCGCCATCTACCATTCATTGGCGAGATTGGTCTGTGATAACATGGGCGGATTAGCGTAGGCTAAAATCCGCCCATTTTTATTTGTCATATCTGCCAAGTTCATACACCAAGACTGCACGCTTTGATACAGACTTTGGTCTGATGGGCGTTTGATTGGTTTGGTATCTTGATGATTTGGCTTTTGGCAAAACACCGTATTTATCTTCATTAACCCAAGTTACCCCTCACATTCATTTTTATAAGGAACTAACCATGTCATTGGTATTGGACGGAAAAGCACTGGCAAGCAACATCGAAAACGAACTACGCACTCGTGTTGAACGCCTCAAACAGACCACAGGACGCACGCCCATTTTGGCGACCATCTTGGTGGGCGATGACCCAGCGTCAGCGACTTATGTGCGTATGAAAGGCAATGCCTGCAAGCGAGTCGGTATGGACAGCATTCGTGTTGAGATGCCCCAAGAGACGACCACAGAGCAACTGCTTGCCAAGATTGATGAGCTTAATGCCAATCCAGATGTGCATGGCATTTTGTTACAGCACCCTGTACCTGCTCAGATTGATGAGCGAGCCTGCTTTGATCGTATCAGCCTAACCAAAGATGTGGACGGTGTAACTTGCTTGGGCTTTGGGCGTATGGCGATGGGCGAGCCTGCCTACGGTTCTTGCACGCCGCAGGGTATCATGCACCTATTAGAGCATCATCAGATTGAGCTGGCTGGCAAGCACGCTGTCGTGGTTGGTCGTAGTGCCATCTTAGGCAAGCCGATGGCGATGATGTTGCTTAATGCTAACTGTACCGTTACCATCTGCCATTCTAAGACGGTCAATCTTGCCGAGCATATCCGCCAAGCCGACATCGTGGTCGGGGCGGTTGGGGTGCCAGAACTCATCAAAAAAGATTGGATTAAGACAGGAGCGGTCGTGGTCGATGCAGGTTTCCACCCAACCGATGAGGGCGGCTGTGGCGATATTGAGCTTGATGGTATTCAGGAGATTGCCTCAGCATACACGCCTGTACCAGGTGGGGTAGGGCCGATGACCATCAATACCCTGATTCGTCAGACGGTCGAAGCTGCCGAGGCAAAAGTGCAATCATGATACCGTCATGAATCATTGGTGCCACACAAAAAAAGACGGATTATCGCCGTCTTTTTTATTATTGTTGTTGATTAGCATTGGTAAAAATATACAATTTCTTACAAAAATACATGATGCAAATATTAGTTTACATAATTGGCAAATTTACCGTCTATGGACTGCCTTATTCAAATATTTTTATGATAAATAGCTAAATATTCATCATTTATATCGAATAAAATGATTATGAAATAAAATAATATAAAAAAATGAAGTAATGGACAAAAAATCTAGTAAAATCAAGTTTTTTCAGATTTTTTGAAATATTATCCCATTCTTTTATCATCAAAAAATTCATGGATATTGCATATTTTTTATACAAATTTGATTTTATCAAAAAGTGTGATATATGTTTTAAATTGTTAAATTATGATAATATTTCTAATTGTAATGATATGTAACAAAAAAATAAATCCTCAATTGAATATTTTATAACTATATGATTTTTAATAATTTTTTTAAATTATAACAAAAAATGAACAAATATACACAATGATAAAAAACTAAAATTTCGCAGGGGGGGGGGGGAGTAGATTTTTTAAATTTAGATGATATAATCTACACAACTTGCCAAATTTCTTTCAATGATGGGTTTTTGGTAAGGGTTAGTATTTTTGATTAATTGTTAAATTTTTATAACAAAATCATCTTTTTTGTTTAAAATTTAATCGATCTATCATTTTAAACCTTAATTTTTGAGAAGACTTGTTTATGAATAAAGTTTATAAAGTCATTTGGAACGCAGCGTCTGGTACTTGGACAGCGGTTTCAGAAATTGGCAAATCAAAAACCAAAACCAAATCATTGAGTGTAGCAGCGACTGCTGTTGCCTTGGCTGTGGCAGGTGAAGCTGTTGCTGCAACTGCACAACCTGGCGGTATCGCCATTGACCCAAAAGCTGCACAAGTTGTTGTGGCTGCAGGTGCTGGCACTAATACTGCTTCTGCTGGTAGCTTAGGTATTTCTATCGGTAGTGGTGCTACCACCGTTGGTGATGGTGGTAGTGCTATTGCTATTGGTACCAATACTTCTGCACAAAATGCCTCTATTGCTATCGGTGGTAATGCCATTGGTGGCAATCGAAGTGGTATTGCCATTGGTACAAATGCCAATGCAACAGGCTCTGACTTAAATGCCAAAATTGCTATTGGTGCTAATGCTAATGTAACTGGCTCAGGTAATGGTATTGCACTTGGTACTAACGCCACCTCACAAGCAAAAAACGCCATCGCATTAGGTACTGATGTTGTTGCTGACAAAGATGGTGCAATGGCCATCGGTCCAGGCAACACTCATGCTTCTGGTACAAACGCAATGGCATTGGGTAATGGTGCAGCCGCTTCTGGCGAATACTCATCTGCCATCGGTGTGAGTTCTGTTTCTAGCGGTCGTGACTCTTTGGCACAAGGTTCTGGTGCAACTGCAACTAACCAAGGTGCATCAGCCACAGGTGCTTTGTCACACGCAACCGCTACCGCAGCCACCGCATCTGGTGGTTACTCACAAGCAACTGCTGAATTCGCAACTGCTTCTGGTGCATTATCTACCGCTTCTGGCGTGCGTTCTACTGCTGTTGGTGCTAGCTCTGTGGCACAAAGCAGCGGCTCAATCGCTGTTGGTAACCAAGCCAAAGCAACTGCTGACCGTGCTACTGCTATTGGTAACGGCACAACAGTAAGTGCACCACTTTCAACCGCAACAGGTGCTCAAAATAATGTTGCAGGCACAGCATCTAGTGCTTTTGGTGCTCAAAACAATGTGACTGGTTCATATTCTAACGCTGTTGGTGCAGGCAACCAAGTATCTGGTTCATATTCTAATGCTGTTGGTACCTTGAACAATGTTACTGGCACAGCATCTACCGCTATCGGTCTAAATAACACCGTGATTGCGAACAATGCGTTTGTATTAGGTAGTAATATCACCAACCCACACGCCAACTCTGTGGTATTGGGTGCAAACTCTGCACCAGTAGGTTACACCACCGCTGGCGATACTGAAATCGTTTCAAGCAGCGGTAAGTCTTTTACCTATGGTGAAGATAACTATGCAGGCGTGCCAGACGAAAATAAAACAGGTAACTATCTTTCTATCGGTGCTGCTGGTGACGAGCGTCAAATCAAGAATTTGGCCGCAGGTAAAATCTCTGCTGACTCAACCGATGGTGTGAACGGTTCTCAGCTATTTGCTGTCATGTCTCGTATTGAAAGTGTGGCAAATACTGGTTTCCAATTAGGTGAGAACGACACTGCTGGTACCATTCACAACAACGCAACCAACATTGGTCTAAACAACAAGATTGACTTTAACAATGGTGATTTGACTGTTGCTAAGGTTATTGTTAACCCAGAAGATGGCGGTGCAAAAGTCATTTATGATGTTGTTACCCAAGAGCTAAAAACAAATGCAACTGACGGCAAGGCTGTTGTTGGCGATACACCTGCCAAGGCTGGTAACACCAACCAAGCTGCCGCTAATCCAAATGCACTAACCACCGCTCAAAATGTTGTTGATGCCATCAATGCCTCAGGCTGGACAACAACTAACAGCGATGGCACTACTTCTGTGGTTAATCCTGGTGATAAAGTAAACTTTGTCAGCGGCAATGGCACAAAGGCAAATGTGGTTACCAATGGCGATACCACAGTTGTTAAATATGACATCGACACCACAACTTTGTCAGTAGCACCAGACAACACTGGTAAAATCAACACCCCTGACAGTACAGAAGGTAGCAAGCTACTAAATGCAACAACCATTGCTAACGCTATCAACAATGCTGGCTTTACTTTGAAGCATTCAGCGGTTAATGGTGGTGACGACCTAGGTGGTGCAAGCGAGCTAATCAATGCAGGCGACGCTGTTGAAATGATTGCTGGCAAAAACCTATCTGTTAAACAAGATGCTGCTGGTAAAATCACTTACGCACTAAAAGAAAATGTCAGCCTAACCAATATCACCGTTGGCGGTCAGCCTGCCCAAGATGGTCAGCCTGCCAAAGCTCCAATCACTATTGGTGCTGATAAAGATGGTAACAATAGTATTTCTGGCTTGAACAATACATTGCCAGAGACGACCAATGCAACCAAAACTCAGCCAGCACCAAGCATTGCTCCGCAAGACCAAACCAAAGCTGCCACCGTTGGTGATGTGCTAAATTCTGGTTGGAATTTGAAGAGTGACAACAAAGATGTTGATTTTGTAAAACCTTATGACACAGTTGAATTCAACTCTGGCACTGGTGTTAAAGTAACAACCACCAGCAATGGCACTAATACCCAAGTATCTTTCTCATTGGCTGGCACTTCTATTTTGGAAACCAAACCAAGCACAACGACCACTGATGCTGAAGATGGCGTCATCAAAGTAAAAGATGGCGATGATTTGGGTGGTTTCGTTGGTGCAGGCACTGTTATCAATGCTATTAACAATGCAGGCTGGAAAGCAACTTCTGGCACAACTGGCACAGGCAAGCGTGGTGATGAAGGTGCAACCATTGAAGTGGTGAAAGCAGGCGAAGAAGTGAAATTCATCGCTGGCGACAACCTAATCATGAAGCAAGAAGGTCAAGAGTTTACCTACTCGCTAAATCCAGAAGTGACATTGGATAAAATCACCGTTGGCGGTCAGCCTGCCCAAGATGGTCAGCCTGCCAAAGCTCCAATCACGATTGGTGCTGACGAAGATGGCAACAATACCATCGATGGTCTAAACACCACCATCAAAGCACCAGAAAGTGCCTCTAATGAAAACGACAGCAAGCCAACCAAAGAGCAACAGGACAATGCAGCGACATTGGGTGATGTGCTTAATGCTGGCTGGAATTTGAAAAACAATGGTAATGCTGTTGATGTGGTAACTGCTTATGATACCGTTGATTTTGTTGATGGTAAAAACACAAAAGCGGTTGTCAAAGTGAATGCAACCACAGGTGCAAATGAGATTGCTTATGATGTTGAGGGCGACATCAAAGGTGTTACTTCTATCACTCTAAACACCCCAGCAAAACCAGCTGATGACACAACGCCAGCTACTCCTGAGCAGCCAAGTGCCATCATTAGCGTTGATAACAACGGTAGAAATGGTGTTGATGGTACTAATGGTGTTGGTGGTACAGAAGAAAATACCAAAACTCGTATCGTGTATGTACCAACAGATAAAGATGGCAACCCTGTTAAAGATGAAGATGGCAACACCATCAAAGAAACACTTGCTACTTTAAATGACGGCATCAAATTTGCTGGCAACACCAACAAGGTTGATCCAGCGACAGGCGAAGTACTAAAAGATGCTAATGGCAACCCAATCAAAGAAACCATCAACACCAAATTGAATGAGCAGTTGGTGATTCGTGGTGGTTTGAACAGCTCAGAGCCAGCATCTGACAGAAACACCCGTGTAGATGTTGAGAATGGCGAATTGGTTGTTAAAATCGCTGACAAACCAACTTTTGATGCCATTAAGCTAACCACACAACCAAAAGTTGATGCACAAGGCAACCCTGTGTTTAACCCAGTACCAACTTTGACTGGTGTTCAAGGTAAAGATTTGCAAGTTGATGGTGTGACGCCAAACAACCCAGCTCGTGATGTTGCCGCAATCAGTGTTGCTGATGATAAGGGCAATCCATCTCAAATCACGAATGTGGCTAACGGTGCAATCAACCCAACATCTACTGATGCCATCAATGGTGCTCAGCTGTATGCAGTGGTTGATAAAGTATCAGGCAAACTTGATGGTGTGACCAATAGCGATAGCAATTTGATTATCACCACCAAGACTGATCCTAAAACTGGTGAAAAAACCGCCAATATCGATCTAAGCCCAGTGGTTACCATTGGTCCAAAAACTGGTGGCAACCCTGTGACTGTTGATGGTAACAAAGGTACAATCGGTGGTCTAACCAATAAGACTTTCGACCCACAAAACATCACCAGCGGTCAAGCAGCAACCGAAGATCAGCTAAAAGCAGTTGCTGATGCTGCAAACAATGCAAGCACAGCAATCAATGGCGTGCTAAACAAAGGTCTAAACTTTGCTGGCAACCAAGGCGAGGTGATTAACAAGAAACTTGGTGAGCAAGTTGATGTTATCGGTGGTCTAGCCAATGATGCAAAAGCAAGCGACATCAATACTCGTGTTGATAGCGAAGACGGTAAGTTGGTTGTGAAGATTGCAGAAGATGCGAAGTTCACTACTGTAACAGCGACCGATAAAGTATCTATCGGCACAAACGGCCCATCTATCAGCAAAGACGGTATCGATGCTGCTGGCAAGAAAGTAAGCAATGTTGCTACTGGTACTGATGACAATGACGCTGTGAATGTTAAGCAGCTAAATGATCTTATCAAAGAATTTGCAAACACCACCAAGGTCTCTACTGCGGTAGATGTAACAGCAACCAACGCTGTGGCAAATGGTAAAGATGGTAAAGATGGTAAAGATGGTAAGCAATCTGAGCTATCTAAAGACGGCATTACTTTGATTGCTGGCGATAACATCACCCTAACGCAAAAAGCTGGCGATGTTACCATTGCAGTATCAAAGAATCCAACCTTTGAAACCATTGGTCTAAATGGTAAAGATGGTTCAAATCTTAACATCTCAACCGAGAAAGGCTATGATGATGCCAACACCAATGAAAAAGGTGCAAATGGCGTTGATGGCACAAACGGTGCAGGTGGTCAAGGTAAGACTCGTATCACTTACACCGATCCAGCTACAGGTGTTAAAGAGCAAGTAGCCACCATGAATGATGGTTTGGTATTTGCTGGTGACTCTGGTGAAGACTCTGCTGTTAAGTTGAACAATAAAGTTACTTTGACTGGCGGTGAAAAAGATCAAGCCAAACTATCTGACAATGCTAACATTGGTGTAGTATCAGATGGTAAAGGCGGCTTGGCAGTGAAACTGGCTAAGAATGTTGATTTGGGTAATGATGGCTCAGTGAAAACTGGCAATGTATCTATCAGCGGCTCAGGTGTCAATGCTGGCAATCAGAAAGTAACCAATGTTGCTGACGGTACCATCGCAGCAAATAGCAAAGACGCCATCAATGGTGGTCAGCTATACAATGTTGCTAATACATTCAACAACAACTTGAATAACACTGCAAATGCTCTAAACGGACGCATCAATGATGTAGAAGACAAAGCAGAAGCAGGTACTGCGGCAGCATTGGCAGCGGCTGGCTTGCCACAAGTTTACCTACCAGGTAAAAACCTAGTGGCAGTAGCAGCAAGTACCTATGAAGGTAAGACTGGCTATGCAGTTGGTTTCTCTAGCATCAGCGATGGTGGCAACTGGATTCTAAAAGGTACTGCGACTGGTAACTCAGAAAGCAAGTTCGGCGGTACTGTTGGTCTAGGCTATCAATGGTAATCTGACCACTCAAACCTCCCCACCCCTGCGGTGGGGCGGTTTCCCATTTATTTTTAAGGACTTATTATGAAAAACATTCTGTTTAAAGCCCTAACTGTATCAGCCCTAGCTGCTGCGGTTACTGCTTGTGCCACTACTCCTACCAAAGTCACCAAAGAAGGTACTACTGAAAACCCAGTATGGCCTCGTTGGGATTCTGTGACTTTTGACAAAAATCGTGGTACTTTCCCAAATCTTGCTAGCCTAAAAGAAGTCAAAGCTGGCATGACCAAAGACCAACTATATCATCTACTAGGTCGTCCACACTATGATGAAGTATGGCGTCCTCGTGAGTGGAACTATCTATTCCACTTCCACACCCCAGGTGTTGGTACTGATGGCGTAACTACTTGCCAATTTAAAGTCCTATTTGACAAAGACAAGTTCACTCGTTCATTCTTCTGGAACCCAGTAGATCCAGTTGATGCAGTTTGCCCACCACCAGTACAAGAAGCTGCACCACAAGTCATCATCAAAGAAGTAGCTGTACCAGCACCAGCACCAGTTGCTCCTGCTGCACCACAACTACAACGCTACACGCTAAATGCTGATGCACTATTTAGATTTGACAAGCACACTGTGGGCGACATGCTACCACAAGGTCGTCAAGACCTAGATGAGCTTGCTGCTCGTCTACGCACTTTCGACCAGCTAAACGCTGTCATCGTTACAGGTCATACCGACTTCCTAGGTACTGACGCTTACAACCAACGCCTATCTCAAAACCGTGCTCGCACTGTGACTAACTACCTAGTAGAGCGTGGCGTACCAGCAAACATCATTCGTTCTGTTGGTGCTGGCGAAACTGACCCAGTTAAACAATGTGACACCAAACTACCACGCAACCAACTTATCGACTGCTTGCAACCAAACCGTCGTGTGACCGTTGATGTGGATGGCTCTGGTATCCTAAATCCATAATCTTGTTAGTATTTACTGTTTGACAAACACACAAACAGTAAACACAGAAGATGACAAAACACCGCCCTTGATGGGTGGTGTTTTTTGTGGGCGTGTTTTTGTTTTGGTGTTTGAGTGATTTTTGTTATTGATAAAGGACTTGGTCAAATCATGCTAAAAATATAGTATACTAAATTCACTTTAAAACCCTACAAATCTATGCTAAAATATCGCTATTATGGCATATTCAATAGAACTTAAACAAAAGGCCTTAGCCTACTTAGAGCAGTGTGGTAATATTAGCACAGTTTGTACTGCTTACAACATTTCAAGAAGCACCTTGTATGCTTGGATTAAAAAACAAGAACAAGGTGATTTGTCCTGTCAAAGTGGTGGCAATCGTGGTGTTAAAGTGGACAGAAATAAGCTTAAAACTTATGTAGAGCAAAACCCTGATGCTTACTTGTATGAAATTGCTGAAGTTTTTAATTGTGGTACAAGTACCATCTTTTATGCTTTACGCTCTCTTGGTATTACCCATAAAAAAAGACCACAAGTTACAAAGAACAAGACCCAAACAAAATCAAAGACTATCAAGACAGGCTAAAACAGTTACAAAGCATACAAGACTACGAGCTTGTTTATGTAGATGAAACTGGTATTGACACTTACCTACACCGCACCCACGCCAGAAGTTTAAAGGGTCAAAAAGTCTATGATAAGGTGAGTGGTAAATATTATCAACGCATATCATTGGTTGCTGGACAAATTGGTAACAAAGCCAAAAACTTGATTGCTCCACTTATCTATCAAAACACAATGGTAAGCAACTTATTTGAAACTTGGTTTGAACAAATGCTTCTACCTAGCCTTGACAACCACGCCAAGCAAACAGGTAGACCTTGTATCATCATCTTAGATAATGCAAGATTTCATAGAATGAAGCAGTTACAGGTACTTGCTAATAACACAACATGCAAACATGTTATCTTGCCACTCCCACCTTATTCACCTAACCTAAACCCCATAGAACACACTTGGGCAACTATTAAGAGATGGCTTAGAAGTCATCTGTCAAAGTTTGAGAGTATTGAAGGTGGGCTGATGTCTTATTTTGAGTTGAATTGAGTATAAATTAAGCTCAAAACACATTATATTAAGTTTTTTCGTTCGTGATAAGCTTGCCTGCCCATAATGGAAAACCCTCACCCGAAGGCAAGCTTGGGGCGAACGGTTTTGGTGATTTTTTGAAGTTAAATCACTATATATGACTTTTTTGCTAAGTTTGAGGCATATCTTAAAAGCCAATCAAGATTTTTGTTTGTGGCAGGCTTGGGAAATCAAGCAAAAACCACTTCACTCGTTGATAATTCGACAAGCCTATTACTAAGAGAAAGGGTTTTTGTATGATTTTGATGTGAGTTGAATATATTTTTTGGCATTGATGTGGGCTTGTATAAGATGGACATGATGAGTAACAGACCATCACATCATTGGTGATGAATGGCTTGTATAAATTGTTATGGCAAGATGGCTGTTTTGCTAGGTTTGATGGATTGTATTATCGTATTGGTGTGATGGCTTGCTTGTTGGTGTGGCTATTTTCCATCTGGATAAAAAAAACCGCCAAGATTGACGGCGATATAGAGAGTGTATGTTAGATGATATTTAGCATAAAAATCGGCAACCAGACCGCCGTAACCAGACCGTTAATCGCCAGACCAAAAGCGGCATAGCGTCCGGCGGTTGGGCTGATTTGCCATGCTTCAACCGTGCCAATGGCGTGTGCCACTAAGCCAAGAGACAGCCCCTGAGCTCGCTCGTCCTTGATGTGGCGAAATAGCACACGACAAATCCCAGCCCCTAAGATACCAGAGACGATGATGATAAGATTTGCCATGACCAGCGGTGCTTCGATGATTTGGGCAACAGATAGCCCCACAGGCGTGGTCACAGAGCGAGTAGCAAAGGCAAGTAGGGTATCGTGATTTAGAGCAAGCAGATAGCTAAGTGACATGGGTAAGATAGCACCAACCATACTGGCAAATAGTACAATGAGGCTAAGTTTTTTGATGGGTAATCCCTGAAAATTCATGCCAGCCAACGGCACAGCCAGTAGCACGGTGCTATAACCTAAGAGTCTATCAAATATAGGCTTGGCGTGAGCGTAATAATGATGATAATCTAGTCCAATCACCCATAAAATCAGTAGGGTTAAACAGATGGCGATGATAATCATTGGAATGCCACGAATGTAGCGATTGAGGTATCTTAGGACATATTTTGAGCCAATGTGTGCCACCAGCGTAATCATGAATGCCAAAGCAATGGTACTGCTATCTAGGACTGTCATTTGCTTTCTCCCTGAGTGTGGTCAGCCAGCCATAGAGCGGACAGTTTGGCAAAAAACCACAAGGGCAGTACGGTACTGATGATGATGACCAAAGAGACGGCTGGCAAATCCGCCCCTAAGCCAAACAGCAAAATGCCAGCACCAGCAGAAACAGGCAAAAAAGCAAAACCACTATCGACCAGCAGTCTGCTGGCTGACTGAGCAAGCCACTCTGGCAAGCCTAGTGTCATACGCACGCCAATCAGTATCACAAACAGACCTACCAAGCCGACAATGTTGGCAGCGGTGGGCATACCAAAATAAGCACAAATCAGCAATGACAATTCTCGTACGCCAACCACGATGGCAATGGTGGCAATCATACCGAGCCAAAATCTAGGTTGTCGAGCGGTTGTCATTATGTATATCCTTTTGGGTATTTATCTTGATGTTCATCAAACATCGGTCAATGGCGATTGTACCGTCTAATGACAAAAAGGGTCAAGGTCTGTCAAGCTATGTTCATCATTTTTATTTTTGATGGCACGACTTTGTTGTATTGCTTCTTCAAATGGTTCAAGTGCAGGAGCTAGACTTTTAGCATCTTTGGGCGATAATACTTCTTTGGCATCAAGTTTAAATTGCCCCAAAAGTTGTTTAAGTTTGCTGGCAGAAAGCCTAACGCTCAGCACTTCTTTGCCAGTATCATCATAGTCGCTATGTTCTATCACACCAAGTTCGTGCAAGGTATTTTTTAGTTGCCCTGCATGATAGGGCAGTGTGATGATGTAGTGATGTAGATTGCCAGAAAGCAGTTCTTGGACGGCTTGAATGAGTTTATCCATGCCAATGCCATCACGGGCAGAGACATAAACTCTGGCAGGTGTGTTGGTTTCTTGGTAGTAGATACCAGCAGGTTCGCCACTTTTGTCGATTTTGTTATACACCAATAAAATCGGGGCATCTGCTTTGATTTGCGAGAGTACATCATTAACTGCATCGATTTGTTCGTGCATGTCTGGGCTTGATGCGTCAATCACATGCAGTAGCAAATCCGCCTCCAAAGTCTCTTCTAAGGTGGCGTGAAAACTTTCTACCAGCTCGTGTGGCAAATGACGCACAAAACCAACCGTATCCGCCAGCACCACATTGCCTACACCTGCCCATTTGACTCGTCTAAGCGTTGGGTCAAGCGTTGCAAACAGTTGGTCGGCAGCATAGATGTTGTCATCGGCAAGTCGATTAAATAGGGTGGATTTGCCCGCATTGGTATAACCAACCAAAGAAATGGTGGGTGTTTCTGATTTTTGGCGTTTTGAGCGACCCTGAGCACGAGTTTGCTTGACTTTTTCGAGCTTGGCTTTGAGCTGATTGACACGAATTTGGAGCAGGCGGCGGTCAGTTTCTAGCTGAGTTTCGCCAGGTCCTCGAAGACCAATACCGCCTTTTTGGCGTTCTAGATGCGTCCAGCCACGCACCAGTCGAGTTGCCAAATGGTTTAATTGTGCCAACTCGACTTGTAATTTGCCTTCATAAGTTCTGGCTCTTTGGGCAAAAATATCCAAAATCAGACCCGTTCTATCTAGCACACGGCATTTGAGCGTGGCTTCTAGGTTTCGTTCTTGACTTGGACTTAGATTGTGATTAAAAATGACAATCACATCATCGCCATCTTCGTGCGTGTCTCTAAATCGCTTGACCGCATCAGCAATCTCTTGGGCTTTACCTGTGCCAACAAAATACTTGGCGTGTGGCTTGCTGCGTGAACCTGTGATGACTTCAATTTCATTTGCCCCAGCAGAATGCACCAGTAGGCGAAATTCTTCCAAATCATCTGGGTCGCTGATTTGATGAATGTCCAAATGCACCAAAATGGCATTTTCCCCACCTTCGTGCCTGTCAAAATATTGCAAAATTTTTCCTTAAAAATCAATCATATATTGATATTAAACCATCATCAATGCCAACCATCTTGTTATGAGTATCATGATAAGATGGCTTTTTATTGGTTTTGGTCGGTTGTTTTGTCAATTATAAGAATAAATCTGGTTTGATGGCAAGTATTATCCATCTTTTTGTCACAGTTTGACCCAGAATCATCAAAAGATGAAAGTATCTTATCAAAATCATGGCATAACTGTGCTATGATATGTAGGATTTATTTTTTTATGCACAGCAAAGCCTATGTCCATCATCTACCCAAAATCCACCCCCGTATTATTGACTGCCAATCATAAGCAATTAGACTTATCCACGCCCAAAGTTATGGGGATTCTTAATGTTACGCCTGATTCGTTTTCGGACGGTGGTCAGTTTACCACCATTGAGCGGATTTTGGCACATTGTCAGCAGATGATACAGACTGGTGTGGACATCATTGATATTGGCGGAGAATCCACCAGACCTAATGCTGATAAGGTCAGCCAAGAAGAGGAGCTGGCTCGGGTTGTGCCAGCGGTGCGAGCGATTCGTGAGCATTTTGGCAATCAAATCTGGTTGTCGCTTGACACCAGCAGTCCTGCTGTGATGGAGCAAGGCATCAATGCTGGGGCAGACATCATCAATGATGTTCGAGCCTTGGGGCGTGATGGGGCGTTGCTGATGGCGGCACAGCTTGGTGTTCCTGTGGTTTTGATGCACAGTCGTGGCGAGCCTGATACGATGAATGATTTGGCGGTGTATGACTTAGTGTTAGAACAAATCAAGGCGGAGCTTGATGAAAAAATCAATCAAGCGATGGCAGTCGGTATTCAGCGTAAGCAGATTATTGTTGATGTGGGCATGGGATTTGCCAAGAATTTTGAACACCATAAGCTCATCATGCAGCACTTTGATGAGCTGGTGCAGTATTTTGATTTACCAATGTTATTTGGGGTGTCTCGCAAGCGGTTCTTGGGCGAGCTTTTAAGTCATGCTAATCCTGCATGGAAGACGCACACGCCAGCAGACAGAGACCTGATGGGGGCGGGTATGTCATTACTGGCGGTGCAGGCTGGGGCAAGCATCGTGCGAGTGCATGATGTGGCTAGTAGCGTGCAGATGCTCTCCATGTGGCAACAGCTACAAGACACATCAGCTAAGCATCTGTAATGCGGTCAAAGCCACCACAGGGGCGGTTTCGGTACGCAGCACTCGCTCGCCAATCGTCCATGCCAAAAATCCATGTTGCTTGGCAAGTGCTATCTCACGAGGCGATAGACCGCCTTCGCCACCGATGAGTAGGGCAATGTGTTTGGGTAGGGGTTTGGCAAACTGTGGATTGCCATCGGACAACGCCAGCACCAATTTTAATTCATCGTCACACTGTGCCACCCACTCATCAAGATTGACAGGATTGATGATTTTGGGTACTAGATTCAGACCGCATTGCTCACACGCTGATACCGCCACACCTTGCCAATGTGTGATTTTTTTTAAATCCCGTTCGTATTTAAGATGTTCTTGGCAGCGTTCGCTGGTCAAAAGCTGAATATTTGCCACACCCATCTCGCACGCCTTTTGAATGGCGTAATCCATGCGATCGCCACGACTCATCACCAGTCCAATCGTCGCCACAAAAGGCGGTGTGCGGTTGATGGGATTGTATTCATCTAGGCGTACCAGAGCTGTTTTTTTGTTGATATGAACAAGGCTTACTTGATATTCGCCACCTTGGCCATCAAACAATATGCCCACATCGCCCACTTTGGCACGCAGCACTTTGCACCAATGATGATAAATGTCATCAGTCAGACTAATTTCTTGCCCAAGCTGGCTGGGCGATAACGGTGTGGGGATAAAAAAACGAGACATCAGCGTTATACCAAGCCTAGGCTTTCAACCAGTCGTTTGTTTGGCTGAACCTGATTCATGCTATAAAAATGCAAACTAGGCACGCCCTCGCTCATCAGACGCTGACATAGATGATACACCACCTCAAAGCCAAATTCTTTGATGGCTTTGGTGTCATCGCCAAAATCTGTCAGTTGTTTGCGAATATAGCGCGGAATGTCCGCCCCACAATTATCAGCAAAACGAATCAGATTGCTGGCTTTGGTGATTGGCATGATGCCTGCGGTGATGGGGAAGTTCTCTTGATGAACACCCAGTTTTGCCAATTCATCTCTTAAAAATAAATAACTGTCTGCATTATAAAAAAACTGAGTAATGGCCTCATTCGCCCCTGCGTGGTATTTATCCGCCAGATTTTTGATGTCTTGTTTGAAACTTTTGGCTTGTGGGTGCATTTCAGGATAGGCGGCAACTTTGATGTTAAAATGCTCGCCACTATGCTCACGAATGTATTTGACCAAATCTAGGGCAAATGGCAGTTCGCCATAACCAACCTGACCTGATGGTAAATCGCCACGCAAGGCAACCACTCGTTTTACACCCAAGCCCTTATAACAATCAAGCAATTCGCCAATCTCAGCCTTGCTATCGCCAATACATGACATGTGCGGTACAACAGGAATGGCGGACTGCTCACGAAAAGATTTGACGATGCCCAGCGTGCGTTCACGAGTTGTGCCACCAGCACCATAAGTGACTGAGCAGTATTGTGGATTTAATTCGCCCAGCTCTTTGAAAGTGCTGAGTAATTTGGCTTGTGCATCATCTGTTTTGGTGGGAAAAAATTCGAAAGAAAACGGAATTTTCGCATGGGTTTCTTGGCGTGCTGGCTGTAAGCTGACCGCCAAATCTTGTTTTAATTCGCCCAAGAGTGTTTCGATGGTTTGTAGGCGATTTAGGGTATGTTGACTCATGATGTTCCTATATGAATGAAATCAAATTTAATTTAATTATTCTCAACTTTTGTTGAAAATTATAACAGGTTTTTGCTGATTTGTTAATTGAAATTCAGTGATGAGTGCTTGATGGTAATTTGATATTTTTAATAAAAAAGCGATGAGTCTCCCCATCGCTTTTGATTGTCAAATCATGAAGGTTTAGTATTTATATTCTTCGGATTTAAAAGGACCTTCAACAGGCACGCCCAGATAGTCTGCTTGTTCCTGTGTTAGCTTGGTCATCACACCACCAAAGCCTGCAACCATGGCAGCAGCAACTTCCTCGTCCAGCTTTTTGGGTAGGACTTTGACATACAGGTGCTGAGCTTTTTCAGATGCTGGCAAATCAGCAAATTTTTCTTGATAAAGATGGATTTGAGCCAATACCTGATTGGCGAATGAACCGTCCATAATGCGTGATGGGTGTCCTGTGGCATTACCCAGATTGACAAGACGACCCTCTGATAGCAAAATCAGATAATCAGATTCATCGTTTGAGCGATAGACTTGATGAACTTGTGGTTTTACTTCTACCCATTTCCAGTTGTCACGCATGAATTGAGTGTCAATCTCGGTATCAAAATGCCCAATATTGCAGACCACAGCCGTAGATTTTAGGGCTTTTAGCATTTGGCTATCGCACACATGGTAGTTACCTGTGGTGGTAACGACAAGGTCGGTATCTTGAAGTAGGGCAGTATTGACGCCATTAGCAGCATCGCCACCCACATAAGGCGACACCAATTCATAGCCGTCCATACATGCTTGCATTGCACAGATGGGGTCAATCTCGCTGACACGCACAATCATGCCTTCTTGGCGTAGAGACTGAGCAGAGCCTTTGCCCACATCGCCATAGCCGATGACCAAGGCACGACGACCAGCCAATAACATATCCGTACCACGCTTGATGGCATCGTTGAGTGAATGACGGCAACCGTATTTGTTGTCATTTTTGGATTTGGTGACAGCGTCATTGACATTGATGGCAGGTACTTTTAGCTCGCCTTTGTTTAGCATGTCAATCAAACGATGCACGCCTGTGGTGGTCTCTTCGCTGATGCCGTGAATGGTGTCTAGCATTTGTGGGTATTTGTTGTGAATCAAAGCGGTCAAATCGCCACCGTCATCTAGGATTAGGTTAGCGTCCCAAAGCTGTCCGTCTTTGTGGATTTGTTGTTCTAGGCACCATTCATATTCTTCTTCGGTTTCGCCTTTCCACGCAAAGACAGGAATGCCAGCAGCAGCAATGGCAGCGGCAGCGTGGTCTTGGGTAGAAAAGATATTGCATGAAGTCCAACGAACCTCTGCACCTAATGCCACCAGCGTTTCAATCAAAACGGCTGTTTGAATGGTCATGTGGATACAGCCGACAATCTTAGCACCAGCTAAGGGCTGAGCATCTTGATAGCGTTTACGCAGACCCATCAAGGCAGGCATTTCGGTTTCAGCAAGTTTAATCTCTTTGCGACCAAATTCAGCAAGTGAAATATCGGCGACTTTGTAGTCAGTGAATGTAGACATCTGTCCACTCCTTATCGGTAAAAAAGAAATAGGCAGATGTCGTTGTTTTATAATTATTTGATGAATCATAATTAAACCAAGCCTGACTTTTTAATCAAACAATCTGCTTAAAAAGTTGCAACATCTCTTGGCGATGTATCATTATAACAAAAAAGACTTCGGATTTCATCTGCTTACCATGCTCCAACTGACAAAAAAGACGACCAATCAGCCGTCTTTTTTTTTGCACATTTAGGGTTAGTATTTGAAAGTAACCGAAGTGTGAACATTAGCACCATCAGCATTGTAGCGAGTACCCCAACTTTCGTTGGTGGTGTATTTTTTGTTCAAAATGTTATTGAAACGATGTGTGATGCTGATGTGTGGCGTTAGTTCGTATGTGCCACTTAGATTAAGCAAGCCATAGCCTTGCATTTTGCTGCTATGATTGCTGCCTGCATAATGACTACCAACTTTTTGGTATTCAGCACGGACATTAAAATCATCGTGTGCATAGCCTACATACGCTGTACCCTTATGCTCTGGGCGGAATGCTAGGTCGGATTTGGTTTTTTCGCCAAGTGCATTTGGGGTAACATCATTGGCATCTTGATAATCATAGCTGACACCAGCCAAATAGTGACCAAACTGCCAATCTGAGCTGATGGTCGCTCCTGTGATTTTGGCTTTATTGATGTTTTTGGCAGGCCAGCCAGCAATCAAGTCTTTGACATCGCTATGATAGCCTGTCAGACGAGTTTTGTGATGATTGCCAGTCAGCTCGATAAAGGCTTCACTGTTTTTGCTGGTTTCTGGTTGTAGGTCTGGATTACCACCACCTGGCCAATATAGGTCATTGAAGGTTGGGGCTCGAAAACCTGTGGTATAGTTTGCACCCACTCGTAGATTTGGCGTGATGCGATAGGCAAGACCTGCATTATAGGTAGTGTCCTTGCCGTACCAAGAATTATCATCATAGCGAACAAAGGCTTGTGCATCAAGTTTGTCGTGCGTGCCTTGATAGCCAACATAGACGCCAGTATTATCTCGCTTGGTTTGGGCGTATGCCACGCTTGATTCTACTTCTTGTTTTAGGTGTTCAGCACCTGCTAGAATTTTGCCAGCACCGATGGCGTGCGTCAAAGATAGGTTGGCTTGTTTTTGACGGCTTTGATATTCACCCGTCATGGTTGCCCCAGCAAAGTTTTTGCTTTCGTCCAAAGATTCGCCATATTGCACTTTGACATCACTGCCATTGCCATAATGATAAGTGCCATAGATGCTTACCGCACCGCCTTTTTGCTTATCACGAATGTCGCTTTGGTCTGACCAAGTGTTATCGTATTCGACATCGGCTTTACTGGCTAGGGCGTTTAGACCAGCTTCAAACTGACCAGCACGATGGCTTAGGGCTAGGCTGGCACTTTGGCGTTCAAAACCATCTTCATCACGGCTTTGGGCGTGATATGGGGTAACGATGGTGTTAATGCCATCGCTTTCGCTGTGATTGGCAGATAGATTTAGCTTGGTGTTTTCGTTTGCAAATCCTGCACTAATGCCATAATTAAAACTGTCGTGTGAACCTGCTCCGACTGTGAGAGCGATTTTTGAGCCATCAGCACTGCCTTTTTTGGTAAAGACTTGGATTACACCGCCCATCGCATTTGCACCATAGACGCTAGAACCCGATGCACCGTATAGGATTTCTACTCGCTCCACTTCGTTGGCGGAAAGTAGCCCAAGTGCTGGCTGACCTGTGGTCAAACTGCCATAACGCATACCATCGATGATGACTAAGACACCTTTGCTGTCAAAACCACGCATATAAAAATTGCTGGCTTTGTCAGTGCCACCACTATTGTATGAGCTGATGCCAGCTTGATTTTTGATGACATCAAATAGATTTTGACCTTGATAATGTGCCAATTCTTTGGCGGTCAAAACTTTGGTTTGGGCGACCAGATTGCTGGTTTTGGTGGGGGTCTTGGTGACAGTAACGACCACAGGGTCAAGCTCGACCGTAGTGGTTGGTTCGCCTGTTTGGGCATGGGCAGCTAACATGCTTGTTGGGGCTAATGCCAAAATGATGGCACGGCGTAAAGCAATAGAAGACATAATAACATCAAACCTTTTATCAATTATAAAAATTATCGGTGGAAATCCGTTAAGAATTTCGCCCATTATTATAACATGGAAATAATTTGTTACATCGTCAATTTTAATGAAATATTTTCTATTGATGATGAATTATTTTTTAGGTGAAAGCCGCCATGTTGGTTTTTTTGGGTGTGTCCAATAGGGTCAAAGTGCGTTTGTATTTTCCATTCAATGATGGTTTGTATTATAATAAGCAAAACAACAAGCGTGCCAATCCATCTTGGGCGTTTGTCATGCCATTAAAAAAATAACTGAGTGATAACGATGTACACCGACAGCCATTGCCATTTGATTTATTTGGATAACTACAAAGACAACCCAAGCCAGCTTTTGCAGCGTATGCAAGAGGCGAAAGTCTCTCGTGCGATGGCAATCATGTGTCGCCTAGATGAATACGAACCGATTGCCCAGTGGGTTAGGCTTGGCGAGCAGACGGCAGCGGTGGATATTGGCATGAGCGTAGGTCTGCACCCTTGCCAAGATGAGCAGACACTATCATCAATCTGTGTCGAAAAACTGCTTTCTTATGATGGCGATAAAGTATGGGCGTTTGGCGAAACAGGGCTGGATTATCATTGGGACGACACCAAAAAAGCCGCCCAAAAACACAGTTTTGCCACCCACATCGAGGCTGCCAAGCAGGCGGGCAAACCCATCGTGGTGCATACTCGCAGTGCGTATGATGATACTTTGGATTTGTTAAAAGCAGAAAAATGCGAACATGGCATCATTCATTGTTTCACCGAAGATGACGCTTTTGCCAAAGCAGCATTGGACATGGGATTGTATATTTCTTTATCAGGCATTGTCAGTTTTAATAAATCTCAACAGCTTAGAGAGGTTGCCAAAAAACTACCCCTTGACCGTTTATTGATTGAAACAGACAGTCCTTATCTTGCCCCCGTACCAAAGCGTGGCAAGGATAATGAACCAAGCTATGTGCCTTATGTGGCACAAGCATTGGCGGCAGTCTATGGCAAGACAGCCGAAGAGATTGGGCAAATCAGTAGCCAAAATTTTATCAATCTACTCAATCAGGTGAAGCCTGTCATCAAGGCGTGATTATCTCATCATAACACCGCCAAGCCGAATGCTAACCTTGGTTAGCCTAAGTTTGGCGGTGTTTTTTTAATTGGTGTCATTTTTGGTGAGGGTTTTGCGTTTTAGCAATACCAATACTGCACCATTACCGCCATCATTGGCAGGGGCGGAGACGAACGCCATCACATCGCTGATTTGACGCAGCCAACCATTGACGCAGGTCTTGATGATGGCTTCTTTGCCTTTGCCATGTACGATTTTGACGACAGTTTCGCCATTTTGCAGGGCTTGATGAATTAGCAGTTGGACAGCTGACCGAGCGTCTTCGATGCTTGAACCGTGCAAATCAACCGCATCGTACCAGCGTAGCTTGCCTTGTTTGAGTTGTTCAAAGACTTTATTTTGTAGTGTGGGATTTTTGTAGGATAAATAGGCTTCGCCAGACACAGGATTGAGCAAGGCTTGCATGTCTGATAAGGTTGCTCCCAAGATTTCTTCTGGCCCTTCGGCAGCAGCACGGCGGCGTAGGGCGTTTTCGTCTGCCTTGATGGGGCGATGGTGTATGACGCTGTCTGTTTTTAGTGGTGCAACACCTTGCATTGCTTGCATGAACAGCACTTTATCTTCGTCCACTTGGGCGTGATTAAATCGCTTGACCTCACCAGCCACTTGCTTGGCATTTGGCAGATTGACATTTTGTTCAGGTTTGCCAATGCCGTGTTCTGACTTGGTGGGCTTGGCAAGGTTTTTTAAATCTTGTCTAAATTCTTTGGATAATAAATCTTTAAAACTTGGATTGCTCATGTTTGACTCAAAACTGTTTGGTTGGCTATTTGTCATCTCTAAGAAAAAACCGCCAGAAACTTCAAGCGGTTTTTTTATCATCAACGATTTGGCAGGTGTTCTTTGACCGCTTTGGCAAAACTACGCAAAGTCTCAACCGTCTTATCCCAGTCCAGACAGCCATCTGTCACAGATTTGCCATATTCTAGTTCCGATAGGTCGGCAGGAATGTTTTGACGACCGCCTTTTAGGTGGCTTTCTATCATCAGACCCATGATGGATTTGTTGCCATTTTGGATTTGGGTGGCGATGTTGGCGATGACCATGGGTTGTAGGTAAGGGTCTTTGCCAGAGTTGGCGTGGCTGGCATCGACCATGATTTTGCCATTGGTTTTTCCTTTGGCAAGTTCATTTTCAGCAGCGGCAATGGCGGTTTCGTCATAGTTAGGCTGGTCGTTGCCACCACGCAGGACGACATGGGCGTATTTATTGCCCTTAGACTGAATGATACATACCTGACCATCGAGCGATAAACCCAAAAAGCTATGTCCTGATTGTACCGCTTGCATGGCATTGACTGCCACCGTCATTGAGCCATCAGTACCATTTTTAAAACCAACAGGACAGGATAAGCCAGAACTCATCTCACGGTGCGTCTGTGATTCGGTGGTTCTAGCACCGATGGCTGACCAGCTGATTAAATCTTGGATATACTGTGGTGTATTAGGGTCTAGGGCTTCGGTGGCACAGGGCAGACCTTTTTCGTTGAGTTCCAGAAGCAGCTTTCTGGCGATACGCAACCCTTTTTCGATGTCAAAACTATCGTCCATGTCAGGGTCGTTGATTAGCCCTTTCCAGCCTGTGGTGGTGCGTGGTTTTTCAAAATAAACTCGCATGACGATGAATAGTTCGTCTTTAAGCTCGTGAGCGAGCAGTTTAAGGCGATCGGCATATTCATGAGCTGCCTTGACATCATGAATGGAGCAAGGTCCAACGACCACCAAGATTCGCTTATCGATGCCATCTAGGATATTTTGGATTGCCTGACGACCTTCTAACACAGTCTTGCTGGCAGCGTCAGATAATGGAAATTCTGTTTTTAAAGCACTTGGCGTAACCAACGGGATAAATTTTTCGATATTCACGTCATCAATGTCTGGATTGTGGGTAATGGTTTGGCTCATCGCTTCCCCCTTGCCTAAAAAAATCAATCTGTGCTAAATATGCTGGCTAATTTTGTTCAATAGATACAATCATCATAAGCGTGTATCGTGATGTGTCAAAGTTGGCACCATCAGCACAATAAAATAAATGGTGTTATTATGCCTTGACTTACCAAACTTTACAAGCCAAAAAAACAGTTGTTTACATGAAAAATATCAGCAATCAGCCAAACTAATGGTTTGCAATGATGCAAATGGCAGGATTTGACGGGTCAAGACTTTAAGAAAACTCTTAGGTATGATATGATAGGCGAATTTTAAAAAGCAAAGCTGGCTTGCCCAGTAACATGGTTTAGGATTATCAGAACAAAATGACCACAACACACCCAACTTATGCCGACATTCAAGCCATCGTGGCTGATGATTTTGCGATTATGGATAAGCAAGTATTTGGCAGTCTAAATTCAAAAGTGCAACTGGTGATGAGTGTCTCTAAGCATGTGATTGATGCTGGTGGTAAAAGAATGCGACCACTCATCACGCTCTTGACCGCACGCATGCTAAACGACACCCAAAGCGAACAAGCAATGCAGTTGGCAGCCATTACTGAGATGTTGCATACCGCCACTTTGGTGCATGATGATGTGATTGATGCGTCTGGGTTGCGTCGTGGTCGTCCAACTGCCAATGCCACTTGGGATAATGCCACAGCGGTACTGGTGGGCGATTATTTGATTGCTCGTTCTTTTAACCTGTTGGTGGGCTTTAATAATTTGCCTTTATTAAAGCTATTTTCTGATGGTACTTGTGATATTGCCGAAGGGGAAGTGCTTCAATTACAACATCAGCACAATCCACAAACCACCGAAGAAGATTATTTGCAAATCATTGATGGCAAGACTTCTCGCCTGTTTATGATGGCGACCAAAGGGGCTGCGATTTTGCAGGGTAGAGATGAGTTGTTAGCACCGCTTGGCGATTTTGCTTATCATTTTGGTAATGCTTTTCAGATGATTGATGATGTGCTTGATTTTGTGGGCGATGCTGCTGTGATGGGCAAAAATCTGGGCGATGATTTGGCAGAAGGTAAGCCAACTTTGCCCATCATCAAGACCCTAGAAATCCTAAAAAATAACCATTCGCCTGATTATGACACGCTACGCATTGCGGTGCAGACGGGCAAGGTGGACAATCCTGCCAAGCTCATTGATATGGTGCGTGAGTGTGGTGCGTTGGATTATTGTAAGCAGCGAGCATTGCAGGAGACCACGCTGGCACAGCAGGCATTAGAGCAACTACCTGCCAACCAATACCGTGATGGATTGTATCAATTAACCACCCTTGCCAGCAGTCGCTTGGTGTAGTGTCATTATCAGCAATCCCATCGCTTGATGGGATTTTTTTGGCAAAAATCATTTCTTGCCAATCACCAAAATTCCCAAGAAAAACCCTTAATCCTATCTGATTTGTACAGCAAAATAAGAGTAAAAACAATGAGCAAACTCAATCCCAGACAGCATGAAGCGATGGTTCATATTTCAGGGCCTTTGTTGGTTTTGGCAGGGGCAGGTTCGGGCAAAACATCGGTCATCACCCAAAAAATCGCCCATTTGATTGAGAATTGCAACATTCCAGCCGAACGCATTACAGCGGTTACTTTTACCAATAAGGCGGCTCGTGAGATGAAGTCTCGTGTCCAAAAATTATTGCCAGCCGATAAAACTCGTGGCTTGACGGTCTCAACTTTCCATCAGTTTGGCTTACAACTCATTCGAGCCGAACTAAAACACACCTCATTGAAGTCAAATTTTAGCATCATGGATAGCGATGATTCGAAGCGACTGTTGCTGGATTTGATGGTGCGAGATAACATTAGCGGTACTGATAATCGTCTTTTTGTGACCAAGGCGATACAGCTCATCAGTGACTGGAAGAATGATTTGATTGACCCTGATGATGCCTTGCAAACCGTACAAGACCCAGAAGACCAGCAATTTGCCCATTTGTATGCTTTGTACGAAAGAAATCTTAGGGCGTATAATGCGGTTGATTTTGATGATTTGATTGTGATGCCTGTCAAGATTTTAAGAGAAAACTGGGAGGTGCGTGAAAAATGGCAAAATCGCATTCGCTATTTGCTGGTGGACGAGTACCAAGACACCAATACTGCACAGTATGAGATGATTAAGCTGTTGGTGGGGGTTCAGTCTCGCTTTACGGTGGTGGGCGATGATGACCAGTCCATCTATGAATGGCGTGGTGCAAAACCTGAAAATATGGCGTTATTAAAACAGGATTTTCCTGCATTGACGGTGGTTAAGTTAGAACAAAACTACCGCTCTACCAACAGCATTTTGCACGCTGCCAACTCCGTGATTGCTAATAATTCGCATCTGTTTGAAAAACAGCTTTGGTCGGATAAGGGGCAAGGGGAGAAAATCCGTGTGATTGCCACGAATGATGAATTTGAAGAAGCTGAACGGGCGGTCAGAGATATTTTGGTGCATAAAATGCGAAACAACCACAGCTGGGAGCAATACGCTGTGCTGTATCGCAGTAATTTTTTATCTCGGGCTGTGGAGGTTTCATTGCGAGAGTATAATGTGCCTTACCAAATATCTGGCGGTGTTTCGATGTTTTCACGCACCGAGATTAAAGATGTGATGGGCTATTTGCGTCTAATCATCAATCCTGATGATGATGCAGCATTTTTGCGAGTGATTAACACACCAAGACGAGGCTTGGGTTCGGTTGCTCTTGAAAAATTGGGATTATTTGCCCAAGAGCATGGATTATCGTTATTATCTGCCTGCTCGCATAATCATCTAAAATCCGCTTTGGGTAATAAGGCTGGCAATACCTTGTATGACTTTGCCAGATTTGTTGAGCATTATACTCGTGAATTGCATGACAATCCTGAGCCAATCCCGACAGTCAAGCAAATGATTATAGAAACTGGGTATGTCGATTACATCAAATCAGATGCCAAAAACCCTCATCAAGAAAAGGCTCGACTGGATAATATTGACATGCTTTATAGAAGTATTTCTGCCTTGATTGAGCGTGCTGAAACTGATGATGAGAAAACGATTGATGCGGTCATTCGCAAGCTGATTTTGCTAGATATGCTAGATCAGGAGCGAGAGGAGAGCGATACGAATAAGGTTAGCCTCATGACGCTGCACGCTGCCAAAGGTTTGGAGTTTGATTTTGTGTACATCATTGGTGCTAGAGAAGAAATCCTGCCACACAAAAATGCCATGATTAACGATAATGGTGTCGAAGAAGAAAGACGACTGATGTATGTGGGCATCACTCGTGCCAAAAAAGAGCTGACGGTGCTATACCCCAAAAAGTACAAAGTTGGTAAAGATATGAAGCATTCAACACCTTCTCGTTTTTTGGACGAAATGCCTGAGGAATATGTACAATATCCAGACAGACGACCAAAGTCAGACCCAAAGAAAGTGGCAGAAAATTATCTAAGCAATATCCAAGCGATGCTTGATGCCAAAAAACGCTGATAAAAAAACCGCTCAATGTTAACATTGAGCGGTTTTTTGACACGGGTGGTTGGCTTGGTGTGATGTGGTGGTCTGGTGGGGCTTGGCTAATGGGCAGATTGGGTTTTTTGGTGCATAAAAAACCAAGCAATCATCAAGGCCATCAGTTGCAATATCAAAATCAACACAACTGTGCCATTCCAAGCTCCCATTTGATAGGCGATGGCACAGCCATAAGCACCAATAAAACCGCCACCATAGTAGCTAAAATAGTATAAGCCTGATGCCAGCGAACGACCTTGATTGACATGACTGGTCAGATAACTGATGGTTGCTGACTGAGTGATGAATACGCCTGATGACATTAAAGTTAAACCAACGATGACCAAAGATAAAGGCGTGCTAAGCGTCAGTATGATGCCAATGACGGATAGGCTGATGGCAAGCATGATGGTTTTAACCATGCCAGCACGAGCAATCAGTTGTGTGGTCAAAGGTGTGATTGCCATGCCAATCAAATAAATAGAAAAAATATTGGCAAGCTGTGCGGTGGAGAGTTGATAGGGAGCGTCTGCCAAATGCAGATTGATGAAAGTAAAACAACCCACCAAAGAAAACAGCACACAGCCACCAAGCACACAGCTGCTGATGACATGGGGATTTTTGGTGTGGCTGATGAGCGTGGCAAAAGCGGATTTGAAGTTTTCGCTCACCACAAAATGCCGTGAGGTGGGCAGACTGTTTAGCACCCACACCGCCCCAATGAGCGTCAAGCCTGCCATCGCCAAATAGCCATAACGCCAGCCGATAAAATGTTCCAAATAGCCTGCAAAAAATCGTCCACTAAATCCACCTAGTACCGTACCAGAGACATACAAAGACATCATGGCGGTCAGGCTGTCTTTGTATTCTTCGCTGATGTAGGCAATCAGCACAACCGTGATACCAGGAATGCTCAGCCCTTGTAAAAATCGCCAAAAAATCAACTCATCAACGGTATGCCCAAAGCCAATCATCGCCGTTGGTAACGCCAATAAAAACAGCGAACCGACAATGAATCGCTTGCGTCCAAAGGCATCAGAAAGCATACCAATGAATGGTGAAATCAGAGCAATGGCAAGCACTGTTGCACCAACTGCCATGCCAATCTGAACTTCACTGGCGTGTAAATCAGACTGCAATACGGGCAAAATCGCCTGTACTGAATACACTTGTAAAAAGGCAAAAAAACCAATCATGGCGATGGTCAGTCGTTCTAAGAGGCTTGGTTGCTTGTTCATAATCGGACACTTAATACAATGGGTGATGGAATTTATTGTACTTGATTTATCGTTCTTTTAGAATACGCTTGATGCATTCATATCAAATTTACCAAAAATCTGCTAAAATTAGCCGATTATCTATGAGACTGATGACATTGGACTGATTATGAATAACCCAAATCATGTGTTGATTGTTGGCGGTGGGCAAGTGGGCTTATCTTTTGCTTTATTATTGGCTCATTTTGGCATTGATAGCACCATCATCGAAAAGCAGCGATACCCAAAGATTAGCCCTGATGAAGACCTTGAAAGAAAGGCATACTTGGACAGTCGCAATACGGCACTTTCTCGCAAAACGGTACAAATTTATCAAGAGATTGGTCTGTGGGATAGACTAAAAAGCCATGCTTGCCGTATCGATGAAGTTACCATCAGTGAGCTTGGTAGTTTTGGTCGAGCAAGGCTTAATAAACATGAAGAGGGTGTGGAGAGTTTTGGTCAGGTCATCGAAAATGCACACATGGGCAGACAGCTATTGTTGGCGGTCAAGGATAATCATCACATCACGCTATATGATGGAGCTAGTGTGATTGACATCAGTCAAGATGAAAAGCAGGCCATCGTCAAGGTGGTGTTTGACGATGATACGCCAGCGATGCAATTATCCGCTCCGTTGGTGGTGGCGTGTGATGGTAGGGATTCGCCAATCAGACAGCTGTTAAACATTGGCATACAGGCACACGACTATGAGCAGGTGGGCATTGTTGGCGTGGTGCAGACGGATAAGCCGCACCAGCATATTGCCATTGAGCGATTTAGTAGTGCAGGGCCTTTGGCGGTACTACCTTTGACAGATGGTCTTGGCGATGGTGGTACAGATGATACTAAGGGTCATCGCCGCTCTGTGGTGTTTATTTGCCCAAAAGGCGAAGAAGAGCGTTACCTGACTGATGATGCGTACTATTTGCAGACTTTGCAACAGGTGTTTGGCGATAGTGCAGGGCGTTTTTTGGCGACAGGCAGGCGAGGTGCTTATCCGCTGAGCAAGGTGCTGGCGGACAGACAAGTCTTGGGACGCTTTGTGCTGATGGGTAATGCTGCTCATACCTTGCACCCTGTGGCAGGGCAGGGCTTTAATCTGTGTCTAAGAGATGCCAGAAGTCTAGCACAGCTACTGGCACGCGCCAAAAGTCAGGCAGGTGATGATGGCTATGATTTTGGCGATTATGCCAGATTGTCTCATTATGAACGCTCTCGCCTAAGTGACCAAAAAAGAGTCATCAAATTTTGTGATACGGTGGTGGGTAGTTTTACCAGCACCAATCCTGTGATGAAGTTTGCTCGCAATGTTGGACTGATTGCTTTTGACAAAATTCCAGGTATTAAGCCGATGGTGGCAAGTTATGCAATGGGTTTAAAATCCTAAGGGTTATTGAGATGGTCTTAAAAGCAATTTTGATTGTTTTTGGTTGCCTATTCATCGGTCAGGTGCTTGTTGAGTGGCTTACCTTGCCTTTGCCACCCAGTGTGATTGGCTTGTTGCTACTGTTTTTTGCTTTACAATCAGGACTGGTGAAATTAAGCACAATGGAAAAACTTGCCAAAGTGCTGCTGGATTATCTGGTGCTACTGGTTGTGCCTGCTTGTATCTCTATCATGCAGTATCTTGATGTGATTCGTGATGATTTTTGGGTATTGCTGGTGGGTACGGCAGTCAGCACGGTGTTGGTTTTGATTGGGACAGCATGGTCTTATCAGGGATTAAGAATCCTACAAAAACGCACCAATACACCAGCAAATAAAAATCAAAAGGGGTAGAGATGGATTTTAAGGCATTGTCAAGCAGTCCGTTTTTGTTGTTGTTTTTATTGATTGCGGTATTTGAATGCTGTGTTTGGTTGCGACAAAAAACCAAGCAACCACTCATCAATCCAACGCTGATTACCACGATTGTGGTGATTGCTGTGTTAAAATTTTTGAACATTGAATGGCAAAGTTTTGAAAAAGCCAGCAGTTATTTGACCTTTTGGTTGCAACCTGTGGTGGTGTGTCTTGCCATTCCTTTGTATGTACAATGGCAAAAAATCAAGGTGCAGTGGTTGCCTATCTTGACCTCGCAGATGATTGGTAGCGTGCTTGGTATCATCACAGGGGTGCTATTGGTCAGATGGCTTGGCGGTAGTCAGGCAAGCATGATTGCTGTGGCTGCCAAATCAGTAACAATGCCGATTGCCATCGAAGTGACTGAGCAGCTAGGCGGTGTGGTGGGTATTGCCTCAGCGACGGTATTGGTGGCAGGCGTGGTTGGTCAGATGGTGGGTGTGTATGTACTACGCACCGCCAAATCTCATCGCCCAATGGCGACAGGCTTATCGTTGGGGACGGCATCACATGCTTTGGGGACGGCTCGCTCGATGCAGCTTGGCTCTCGCTATGTGGCGTATGCAACTTTGGGGCTGATTTTAAATGGCATCATCACCGCTTTTCTTGCCCCGATTTTTGTTCCGTATTTACTGCCTTGATCGACAATCAATGTTCATCAATCACAAAAAAACGCAAGCTTGATTGTCTTGCGTTTTTTGTTTAACCAGTTATTTTTGGTTGGCAGCGTAGATGGTAGCTTGTAGCCAAATGTTTGCCTGAATGTAGTCATGAACTTGAATGCTGTGCGTCTGCGGTGTGCTTGGGGTGGCAATACGCACCACAAATGGCTGAGCGTCAGGTTCTCTTAGAATGACCACATCAAATAGAGTGATGTCTTGTCCAAAAAAGCTGTCAGATGATTTGCCAAGCACCTGACCTTGACACCATGCTTCGTCTTCTTGACCGAAAGTCTCGCCAAACAGATAGGCACACATGTGTCCTAGATTGATTTCAACAGGGGCAAATGGCTCATCTGGATTATGGTCCTTTGGTTGCCATTGGCGAATTTGTTCATCGATGTCATTGGGTACTTTGCCATCATTGGCAGCAACAATGTCATTAAAGGCACGATGATAGCGAATGGCGTCTTGGTCTTCAACCAAAATCGTCTCATCATCTCGACTGGGTTCGATGTTATATGCCCACGCACTAAAATTGACATAATAATCTGTATTGGCACGATATTCGGTGCGATTGATGGCGTATAGCTGGTCAAAGGCGTAGATGATTGCTCCATCGGGGGTTTTGAGGCGTAAAATCGCATCAGAAGTCTCATCGCAGCGAATGATGCGTTCGATTTGGCAAGTGAGACCATATGGGCTATTGACCGCAGGAAAGGCGTTGATGAATGATTGTGGCTTACCGTCTTTGATGGCAAGAATCTGTTTGATGTGACAAGTGTCATTAGTGCCAATCAATAATTTGCCTGCGTTGGCGTGATTTTGTCCCAATCCGACTGGTAAAGTCGCCTTATCTAGCATCTGTTGTAGCCAGTTTGGCACATCATCACCAATGTGTTCTGTCAAAATCGCCCAATGGTCGCCGTGACTGGCGTTTTTGTCTTTGGGTAAGTCAATCTTCATCACAGGTGTGTCGTGTTGATAGCGGTAATGAAAAGTCTGTGTGCTGTTTGTCATGATAAAATCTCAAAAAAACCTGCTGACATCATGGGGATTTTTATAAAAAAATCAAGACAAGAAGCGGTTTGATTGGCGTTTATCGTTAATAATTGGTAAAATATGCGTCTATTTTAATTTTTGGAAAATGACTATGTTTCGTCCGTTAGCTTTGTTCATTGGACTTCGCTACACGAAAGCCAAACGAAAAAATGGCTTTATTTCGTTCATTTCACTCATTTCGATGATTGGTCTGACATTGGGTGTGGCGGTGTTGATTACCGTTTTATCTGTGATGAATGGCTTTGACAAAGAGCTAAAATCAAAAATTTTGGGCATGGTACCCCAAGCGACAGTCAGCTCTTATGACATCATTACCGATTGGCAGCCGCTCGCCAAACAAATCCAAGATGACAATAAAGAGGTACAGGCAGTCGCCCCCTTTATTCATTTGCAAGGCATGCTCACCTCCGAAGGTCAGGTATCTGGCGTGATGGTGACAGGCATTGACCCTGCTTATGAAAAACAAGTATCCATCATCGATGAGCATATGCTGGCAGGTAGTCTTGATGACCTTAAAGAAGGCGAGTTTGGTATTGTGCTGGGCGAGAGCATGGCGATTTCATTAGGCTTGCAGTTAGGCGATAAAGTGACTTTGGTATTGCCAGAGGCCTCGCCATCAGCAGCGGGCGTTATCCCAAGATTTAAGCGATTTACGCTGGTGGGTGTGTTTCGCATCAGCAATGAAGTCGATAGTGCGATGGGTTTTGTGCAGATGCGTGATGCAGGCGTGATGCTTCGATTGCCAGAAGGGGCTCAGGGTCTGCGTATGAAATTGAGCGATATTTTTGTTGCCCCACAAGTTGCCCAAAAAGCAGCATCATTGGACGCTGGCAATCTACTGCCAGGCGACTGGACGAATACGCACGGCAATCTATTTAGTGCCATTCGCATGGAAAAAGCCATGATTGGATTGTTGCTATTTTTAATCGTGATTGTGGCGGCATTCAACATCGTATCAAGCCTTGTCATGCTGGTAACGGACAAAAAATCAGACATTGCTATCCTAAAAACCTTTGGTGCATCGCCCAAACTTGTGATGCAAACCTTCATGGTGCAAGGCATGATTATTGGCGTGATTGGTACGGTGCTGGGTACGGTGTTAGGTGTCACGCTTGCTTTGACGGTCAATGATATTTTGATTTTAATCAGTCGCACTTTTGGCATCAGTTTATTTGACGGCAGTGTGTATTTTGGCATGGATTATCTGCCATCGCAGGTGCAGTTTGCTGATGTGGCATTGATTGTGATTGCGTCATTTTTGCTGAGTTTTTTGATGACGATTTATCCTGCCTATAAAGCTGCCAAAATCCAGCCAGCCCAAACGCTACGCTATGAATAGGAGTGTGTGATGAGCATTGTATTGCAAGCCAAAAATATCAGCAAAGTGTATCAAGAAGGCAAAATCCACACCGAAGTGTTGTCGGGGCTGGATTTGACCGTGCAGGCTGGCGAAAAAGTCGCCATCGTGGGCAGTAGCGGTTCTGGTAAATCTACCTTGCTCCATTTGCTTGGTGGGCTGGATATTCCGACCACAGGCGAGGTGTGGTTGGGCGATGTTTGCCTAAGTTCGCTTAATGAAACACAGCGTGGCGAGCTTCGTAACCGTCATTTGGGGTTCATTTATCAATTTCATCATCTATTGCCAGAGTTTAGTGCAACCGAAAATGTTGCCATGCCATTACTCATGCGTCATGAAGTTGGCATCAAAGAGGCCAAGCGACAAGCAAATGAACTGCTAGATAGAGTAGGTCTGTCTCATCGCTGTCATCATCGCCCCAGCGAGCTGTCAGGTGGCGAAAGACAGCGTGTTGCCATTGCTCGTGCTTTGGTCACCAAACCCAGTCTTGTGATGGCGGACGAGCCAACGGGTAATTTGGACGATGAAAATGCTCAGATGGTTTTTGAGCTGCTTAGTGAATTACAATCATCGATTGGCATGGCATTATTGATGGTCACGCATGACCGTCAGCTTGCTGCCAAAGCAGACCGTATTTTGACCATGAAAAGTGGTCAGTGGGCATGAGTATCAAGCCAAATTTTGAATGATTTGACCATAAGCGGTATGTGATTGGTTGGAGAGATAAGCAAAAACACAATGTTGATGGCATTGTGTTTTTTTTATGATGTTTGATTATCGCTGTCATCAGGACGGACATACAAATTTATTGTATGGCTAATTAAACTTAAAAATACACCGCTTTAAGTTTTTTTGTTTGTGATGAGCTTGGAAAATTTAACAAAAAACCGCTCTGCCCACAGGCTTGGCTTGGGCGATTTTGACGGTTTTTTAAAGCTAAACCAACCATACTGTAGTACAAAGATGACTCTTGGTGGCCAGATGATGAACAATCTGATGTCAAATCATCAGCCTTGCTGGTCAGTAAGCTGAACATATTTATCAAAATTTTCGATGTATTGGTCAAGATTTTCGATGAGCATTTGTTGATATTTTTGTGTATAAAACTTAATAATCTCATCTTTTTCTTTTGCTAAGTCACTGCCTTTAACAAAGCCGATGGTTGCAGCCGAGATGGCAAAACGAGCAGCGGCATAGTTGAGCGATGCGGCCACTTGCCCAGAGTGCGAGCTTGGGCTAAGTTGACTATTGGCAAGATTAATGATGGCATCTGCACGCTCAAAAAAAGCATTCATTTGAGCTTGAAATTCTTCTTCATTAAAGTTTTCGTTGTTTGGTTGATTGCTCATTGTTTTTTCCTAATAAAAAGCCTTAGAACGCATTTATTCTAAGGCTTAATGAGCAAACTGTCAATTTGTATCTTAATCAGATGTCAGCACGCAAGGCTTCTGCTTTATCGGTTTTTTCCCAAGTAAAGGCATGGTTGGAGCCATCACGACCAAAATGACCATAGCTTGCGGTGATTTGATACATGGGTTGTAGCAAATCTAGCATGCGAGTGATGCCATAAGGACGCAGGTCGAAGTGAGTGCGAATCAGACGAATGATTTGTTCATCGCTGATTTTGCCTGTACCAAAGGTATTGACCGAGATGGAAGTTGGTTCAGCAACACCGATGGCGTAGCTAACCTGCACTTCACAGCGATCAGCCAGACCTGCTGCTACGATGTTTTTGGCAACATAACGACCAGCATAGGCAGCACTTCTGTCCACTTTTGAAGGGTCTTTACCAGAGAATGCACCGCCACCATGTCGTGCCATGCCACCATAGGTATCAACGATGATTTTGCGACCTGTCAGACCAGCATCGCCCACAGGACCACCGATGACAAATTTGCCTGTTGGGTTGATGTGATATAAGGTGTCTTTGTGCAGCAGTTCGGCAGGAATGGTTTTTTTGATGATTTCTTCCATCACTGCTTCTTTTAGGTTATCATAGCTGATGTCTGGGTCATGCTGGGTGGATAAGACCAACGCATCAACCGCCACAGGTTTAAAATTATCATCATAACGCAAAGTAACCTGAGCTTTGGCGTCGGGACGCAACCATGGCAAAGTGCCATCTTTACGCAATCTGGCTTGGCATTCCATCAAGCGATGCGATAGTTGGATTGGTGCAGGCATCAACACATCGGTTTCAATAGTCGCATAGCCAAACATCAATCCCTGATCGCCAGCCCCTTGGTCTTCTGGGCGTTGTCTATCTACCCCTTGTGCGATTTCTGGCGACTGCTTGCCAATCATGTTGATGACCGCACAGGTTGAGCCGTCAAATCCTAAGTCGGAGTGATTATAGCCAATGTCATTGACTGTTTGACGCACAATGGCTTCAACATCAATATTGGCGTGTGTACTGATTTCGCCTGCCAGTACCACTGCCCCTGTTTTTACCAAGGTTTCGCACGCCACACGAGCGTCTTTGTCTTGGGTTAAGATGGCATCAAGCAAGGCGTCTGAGATTTGGTCGGCCATCTTATCTGGATGACCTTCGCTGACCGATTCTGAGGTAAATAGATGATAATTCATAAAAAATTCGCTTAATTTAATAAAAAAATTGCATGACTTTTGGTGGCTTTTTTAGGCTTGACAAAAGAAATACCCATCATGCAAGCAAACATCTTGATGCTCCAAGCATCAGATACCAAAAAATCTTTGGGTATTTGGCGGAAAATTATACGCTAAAATGATGATGATTGCTAATGAATAATTGTTATATGACCATGAAAAAACCACCAATCAGCGTTTTAACTAGGTGTCAAAATGGATATTTAGATGGAAAAATCTTCATCAATCGGTTGTTTTTGTTGTTCTCGTTGCTTATGACCTTTTTGGCTAGAAAATTTGGGTGCTTTGGCGTTATATCCATGTCGTGCTTGCCAATCTTTGATGGTGCGATATTGCCAAAACCAGCGAAACGCCAATCCTAGCACGGTACTGGTGATGATGGCGGATAATACTAAGCCTAAGGCAAACGCCTGCCAAGAAAAAATCTGATGACGGGTAAAAGGGTTGATGCCATCAGCAGTTAGCCATAGCGTTAAGTCGGTTAAAAACACACCGATGTCCCGTATGCCCAAAATTGGCTCGCCTAGCAAAAATGCTCCTAAGCAATACGCCACCCAAAATACAGGAATGGCGGTCAAAGGATTAGTAATCCAAGTTAAGGCTATCGCCATAGGAATGTTGGCACGAACCAAAAGCGAACCAATGATGGCAAGTGGCATCTGACCTGGCAGGGGAAAAAATGCTGCTAATACACCGATAAATACCGCACGATTTAAAGAATTTCGGTTCATCTGCCAAAGTCTAGGGTCTGCCAAAAATGGTGCAAACATACCAACCAGTCGGTTTTCACGAAGTTTTTCAGGAGTGGGTAACCAGGCTTTTAGTTTATTCTTTGGCATAATCTTTGGCTGCGTTTGGGCTATTTGATGCGTGATAATATTGTAAGATTATAGCAAATTTTGCACAAAAATCCCACGCAAAACCTTCCAAAAAATCGTTGGTTTTTGGTTAATGATGGCTTGGCGTGGGTTTTTGTGTGATTGACTGGCTGGTCAATTTGATTATATTGGCTAAAATTTACTTTCCAAGGTCAGTACAAAATTTCGACCAGGAGCAGCGTAGCGAGCGGTGTTTGTGCCAAAATCTTGATTGACGGCATTGACACCCGATTGTCGCACACTCTCCCAAGTGCTGTATTTGTGATTCATCAGATTATACACGCCAGCACGCAAGGTAAAATGACGACCCAAGCGGCGATAGGCGGTCAAATCGTGCGTGTACCAATCTTTGCTGGTTTTGCTATTAAGATTGACACGATAGATGCCATAGTACGCATTGCCTGTCAGCTCGTCCGCTTTCTTTGCTTGCGAATATGTCAAGGTGTGATAAAAGCCCCATTGACCGTCTGGGTCATCATAGCCGATACCAGCAACCACACGGGCAGGCTGGATTGCATCCAAGATGGGATCGGTTGTCATCGTAAAACCATCATGGATTTGGCGTTTTTTGACCTTGATATGGTTGTAGGCGAGCGTGGAATATAGACCGTCTAGTAATTTGGCGGACACATCATGCCAAAAGAGTTTGCCTAGCACATTCACGCCTTGCAAGCTGATGTCTTGCATATTATAAAAATCGGTAATGCGTATGATTGCTTTTGATCGATCGCCACGAGCAATCAAATTTTTATACTGATTATAAAAAACGCTGGTTTCTAACTGACCAAATTTGCCCAAAATTCCAATGCCAAATTCGTGGTTATGCGATTTTTCAGCCTTTGGAGCCACTCGGCTGGTGTAGCCTCTATTAGAATATTCATTATCTTTGCCAGACGCACCGACCCTATCGCCATATAATTCATAAAATGACGGCACACGAAATCCATTGGCATAGCGATAGGATAATACCAGATTGTCGGTTGGGCGAAAGTTAATGCCAGCATTGTAGGATATGTTGTGATAATTATCCGTTACTGTCCAGCTGTCATCTGAATCAAAGCGATGATGGTCGTAGCGTACGCCCAGCCCCAAATCCAAATAAGGGTTCAGATGGGCGTGATGACGCACTGCCAGATGGTATTGTTTGCCATCGATGATGCGTGGCTGGCAGCTGTTGTTATCGCCATTGGATTCGTTACACGATGAGAGTGTTTGTAGGGTTGGTGTTACTCTTTGATAAATATAGGGTTTTTCATAAGAGCCATTATGTCCTTGATGGTAGATGTTGTCATAGCCTGCTGAGACATATTCTACCTGCATTGCTTGGCGTGCCAAAATAGAGCGTAGGTCGTTGATGCCAGTGCTTAGACTAAGTTTGTGCCGTCCGCCAGCCAAATGAAAGAGCTTATCAAAATTTAGGCGTAGCGACAGTTGTTTTTCTTGATAGTTGTTTTGCTCGCTCCCATACCAAGACCAAGGCTTATCAATACTGGCACGGCATTTGTCCAAATTGGGATAATCATTACAACGCCCCAAATGCACAGTGCTATCCAAATCAATGACTTGTCTGTCTAGCTGGATTTGGGCGTGGTCAATCAGACCTTTTTTATCAGGGCTTGTATAATGATATGATAAACCCAGACGATTTTTGTTGTGTCGCTCGTCAAAATATCGAGTGCGACTATATCTTGCCCCATATTTACTGCTGCCAATGTTAAACACCAGTCCACTCAAAGGATTATCCGCCACATCAGGAATGCCAGAGTTGCCCACAGCAAGCCCCGTCTCGGCATTGACACTGCCTTGTGTTAGACGGCTTGGCTGACCATCAACATCACTTTGTGTGTAGTAGGCGGGCAAAGTCATATCTTGAATGTCGTACCTTTGTTTGGTGTATTCAGCCACACCCTCCACACGATGTGCTGGTGTGATGTCATAGCCTGCTTTATAAAAAATGGATTGGCTTTTTTGTTCCATAGGATTGGCGTGAATGCGATCAATGCCTGTATAGGCTTTGGTGCTAGCGGTATGCGTTGGATAGCGAGTGCTGTTTGCCTGCAGCTGCTCTTTATCAGTCAGTGCTGGCGTGGTACGAATGGGGGTTTTGTTATTATTTGGACTGGCGATGATTGTTGGGGTGCAGTCAAGTGTCGGGCAGTCATCAGCTACCAGATAGTAGCCACGATTGCGTACTTCTGGCGTACTGCTATTGAGTCGATATTCTTCAAAATAACCTGTCAAAGGCTGATAATGATGCACATAATCATCAGCGGCTTTATGCCCGTGAGTTTCCTCTCCTTCTTTGTGTGTATAGATGGCAAGTTGCTCAAAATTGCCCAGCTTGACCGCACCAGAGACAGATTGGGTAAATTGCTTGTTTTTGCTACTATAACTGCTTTTGGTATCCACACCCCAATTTTGCCCATCTTTAAGCACATCACTTGGGTCTTTGGTAACAAAACCAACCGCACCGCCCAAAGCACCATTGCCATATTCGGAAGAACTTGCCCCTTTGCTTAGCTCAATACTTTTGATGTTTTCATATTCAATTTCATTGATAGAGCCACTACCTGCCAGCGTCCGTCGTGTCAGATAAGATTGTGCTTGACTAAGTCCATCGACACTAATAGCAACTCGGTTTTTATCTACACCACGAATGGCATAGCCAGAAGTTGCTCCACGACCTTGCTCGACAACCGAAATGCCAGGATCATAGCGAGTCAAATCACGAATGCCCAGTACCATTTCTTGGTCAATATCACGACTTTGTTTGGCGATTTTACCAAGTCCTGTGATTTCGTTGGTTTTGCGTGTGGTGCGAAGTTTGATATTGGCGGTTTGAGTGCCAAGATTGACGACGGTTTCATCATTGTCGTCATCGGTCTGCTGAGCGTGAGCAATGCTACTAAATAAAATGGTGCTGATTGCCAAAAATAGCATGGTTGGTTTTTGATGAAAATGATTCATAAATACTCATTCCTTGATAATATCAACACAGACAAGCCAGTTTGTAAGACTGGCTTGCCAAAAGTAATACAAAAGTCTTATTTTTTGGTTTGGCGTTTACCACCAAAGACAATGCCAACTTTATCTGCATTAGCTTGATTGGCGTGAATGATACCACCAATCTCCAAACCGTCTGGTCCATAGAATCCGCCAATAACATCAGCATTTAGATGAGCGATGGCGGCATTGCCTGTGCTACCAGCGTCAAGCGTAAAGCCATTTGCACGAGTTTTGGCTGTGCCTGTAAAGCCATTGCCAATGATTTTGCCATCAAGTGTCAGCAGTGGTAAATCCTCTGTGCCATTTTTGGCGATGAGCTTGCCTGTAAAACTTTTGTTGCCAAAATCCATATCAAAGCGTGAACGATTGTCCGCCTCGCCATTACCAGCACTCTCTGACCATCTGCGACCATCTTTACTTTCAATATAGCCTTCCCAAGTACCTCGATAGTGTGCTGTGCCTGAATTTGGGATTTTATTGGTATCAGTGCGTTCGCCAAGCAAGAACAAATGCCCATCGCTTAGTCTGGTTACGCCACCATCTTGATTGGCGGTGGCATAGTTGCCAAATTTGACATAGTCTAAATTATTGCAACATACACCAACAGAGATGCTCTTGTCATTGTGCTGGTGTACAACGGTATCATAAAATGCCATATCGGCAAATTTGGTTTTGTCTGCTGGTAGGAGCGATAAAGGCTTGCCATCTAATACCAAGTAAGCCACATTACCAAAAGTGTCCAAATCGCTTTTTTGTAGATTGTCAGTATCGGTGGCGATACTGATGGCATCAAATGATTTTTGTAAGTCATCATCGCTAACTTTGTCTCTTTTGGCGGCAAAAGTGGCAAATAAAGAGTTATCTTCGGCTAGAAATTTACCTGCCAGTTCTTCGGCTTTTTCACCAAAAAACCCGCCTTCAAGTTCGCCATTTTTACCAAAAATCTCGTGATTGTTCTGCGTGGCTGTGGCGGTGCCTTTGAAGCGATTGCCGTGAATTTTGGCATCGACGGTGTAGTTTTCGTTGATTTTTTGCTCGCTGTCTTGTGTGGCGACATAGCCATTGCTATAAAGTTTACCTGTCAAAGTTTTTGAACCAAAATCTACATCAAATTCGCTACTGTGAGCCAATTTTTTGCCATCAATTCTGTGATTGACATAGGCATCAAGCGGGGTTGCCCCTGATGCGTTGGCAGGTGAGCTTTGGTTGTCTCTGGTAAAGCCATCAGCCAAATTGGTGCGAGTTTTATCGGCATTACTCACAAAATCCCAAACACCTTGATATTTGATACTTTGCGTGGGCAGGGTGGTTGAGGGTCTTGTGCCTTGATAATAGACCACGCCAGATGCCCCTTGATACATATCTCGTTTGCCTGTTTCTTCATTTTTGATAAACAATACGCCAGCTTCGGTGTCAATAAAATAACCTGAACGCACATAATCAAATGAGCGAGTGCGAGATGGCGAACCACCGTCGTGAGAATGCACCAAGCCGTCTTCGCTGGCTTTTGGTCTGGCTTTGATTTCGTCAGCATAAGGCAGATTGTCTAGTGCATAATTGGTGGCTTTTGGTGTCTGAATATTGGCGATTTCAGCATTGTTATGACGGCGTGGAATATCAACCACATAACCCAAGGCTGCTTGACTGGTACTGGTGTCAATGGTGCGTCTTTGATTGTTTTCATCTTGATAGCTGGGTGGGGCTGCTGGCGTGGTCTGGGTGGTGGACTGACCGCCCGAGCCACCCGAGCCAGTCGTACCTGCTGTGTTTGGTTTGGTGGCGACTGGTATGGCGGTACTGCCTGTGCTTGGTAAATCAAAACCACCGCCACCACTAGAACAAGCGGTCAGCATGACGGCACCAATCAGAACAGCAAGTGGGTGTTTTTGGATATGTTTCATCAGAAGACTCCCTTTTATTTTTGAGTAAAAATGATAATAAGAACAATTATCATTATATTTAAATTGTATGATATTTGAACAAAAATGTAAAGAGATTGTTACTGATATACCAAAAATAGATTGATTGGGCGATTTGGCATCATATTTTTATGTAAATTAGCACTTGGTCGATGGCTTGTCAGTATGCTAAAATGGCAAAAAAGATTGGAAATTTACCATGAGTGATAAACTAAAAATCCATACACCAAAACCGTCTGCCAAAGCAAAAAAAGCCTTGATTTGGATTGATTTGGAAATGACAGGGCTTGACACCCAAAAAGATGAAATCATTGAGATTGCCACCATTGTTACTGACGATGATTTAAATATCCTTGCCGAAGGTCCTGTGCTTGCCATCAAAGTGCCAGACATTATCCTAAACGGCATGGACGAGTGGTGTACCAAGCAGCATGGACAATCAGGTCTTACCGACCGTGTACGACGCAGCAAAGTCACTTTGGCTGATGCCGAAGAGCAGACCATTGAATTTTTGAAAAAATGGGTCGATGCTGGCATATCGCCAATGTGCGGTAACTCCATCTGCCAAGACCGCCGTTTTTTGGCTCGCCAAATGCCAAAGTTAGAAGCCTATTTTCATTATCGCAATCTTGATGTGTCTTCTGTCAAAGAGCTGTGCTATCGTTGGCGACCTGATTTGATTGATGGTTATCAAAAAAGCGGTTCGCATCTGGCGTTGGACGATATTCGAGATTCTATTCGTGAACTTCGTCATTACCGTGAGCATTTTTTTAAATTGCTTGATTGATGATATTAACTAAAAAATCCGTTTTTTTTAAACGGATTTTTTTATGCGTGAAATTCTGCCAAATGAAGCTCGTCATCAATCATCATCACGATGTGTGCAGATACTTTTTGGTCGGTTAATCGCCAGTCGCCCAGTACGATTCTGGTTTTATTTTCATGGGTGTGTATGGCAGGGCGATGCGTATGACCGTGTAATAACACATCACAATGTTGTAGGGCATCTTGGACGGTTTTTGGATTGACATCCATGATATTGCTGGATTTTTTTTGTTTGTCTTGATGGGATTGTTGTTTGATGTTGCCAGCGATTTTGCGTCTGTATGACAATGGCAGCATGAGCAAAATCTGTAATATGATACGATTGCGAATGATGCTGCGATAGCGTTGATAGGACTTATCGTCAGTGCATAGAGCATCGCCATGTTCTAGGCGAATGGTGTGGTGCTTGGTGGTTAATTGATAAGGTTCTTTAATCAATGTACCATGAAAAATATCGCATAATTTTTGACTGATGGCAAAATCTCGATTGCCACACATGACATAGATGGCGATATTTTTTTGGCTCAGAGCGGTTAGGGCGGTCAAAATAGGTGTCAGCCAATGGGTGTTTTTTTGGGCAGAATCCAGTGATAAATAATCATCATCGCCAATCCAGCCATCAAGCCAATCGCCTAAAATATAGACTGCATTAAGATGAGGCAGGTGCGACAAATCCGTCAGCAGATGAACAAAAGCACGGTTAAATGCGTCTGTTTGGGCAGATAGATGTAAATCGCTAACAAAAACCGCCTGAATGTCAGACGGTTTTTTGGTCAAAAAATAATCAACACTAGGCATTATTTCTTGACGACTTTGGCGGTATTGATGACGATTGGTGTTGTTGGCACATCAGCGTGATAGCCAAAACGACCTGTTGGCACGCCTTTGATTTGATTAACAACATCCATGCCCTCGATGACCTGACCGAATACGGCATAGCCCCAACCTTGTGGTGTTGGGCTTGAATAGTTTAGAAAATCATTGTCTTTGACATTGATGAAAAATTGAGCAGTAGCAGAGTGTGGGTCAGAGGTACGAGCCATGGCAATCGTGCCAGTTTTGTTGGCAAGACCGTTATCCGCTTCATTTTTGATTGGCGTGCCAGTATTTTTTTCGCTCATGTCAGCAGTCATGCCACCGCCTTGAATCATAAAGCCATCAATCACACGGTGAAAAATAGTACCATCATAATGACCTGACTCAACATAATCGATGAAGTTGGCAACGGTCAATGGTGCTTTTTCGCTGTTTAGTTCAAGCACGATATTGCCAGCGGTGGTTTCAAGCTGTACGATTGGTAAATCCATAACGATTTCCTTAAAATTAACACAATAAATAGGTCTGATAATGTTTGCCAAATACCAAAAATAAATGGATTTGGCGTGAGTATTGCAAGCATTATAGCACAACTTTAACAAGGATAAAGAAAATTAGTACCAACAGGTAAAAAATTCTTGCGTTGTCAGTCTGTTATGTTAGAATTGGATAATTTATGACGAAAGAATATGGATTAAGCCAAATGAGCGACATTTCTACCACCACCGAAAAAAATGATTTTATTCGTACCATCATTCGTGAAGATTTACAATCTGGCAAACACCAAAGTATCTTGACCCGTTTTCCACCAGAGCCAAATGGCTATCTACATATCGGGCATGTAAAATCAATTTGCCTAAATTTTGGTGTGGCAGGAGAATTTGGCGGTGCGTGTAATTTGCGATTTGACGATACAAACCCAACTGCCGAAAAACAAGATTATGTTGATAGCATCAAAGCAGATGTTCAGTGGCTGGGTTTTGATTGGCAGGGCGAGGTGCGTTATGCTTCTGGCTATTTTGACCAGTTGTATGCGTGGGCGGTACAGCTCATCGAACAAGGCGATGCCTATGTTGATTTACAAAGCCCTGAGGAACTTAAAGCCAATCGTGGCACTTCTTGGGAGGTGGGTAAGGATTCGCCTTATCGCAATCATAGCGTGGCTGAAAATTTGGCGTTATTTGAAAAGATGCGTGCAGGCGAGTTTGCCGAAGGTCAGGCGGTGTTGCGTGCCAAGATTGATATGACGCACCCTAACATCAATATGCGAGACCCTGTCATTTATCGTGTGATGCATGCTCATCATCATCAGACAGGCGATAAATGGTGCATTTATCCAATGTATGATTATGCACACCCTTTGTCTGATGCTTTGGAGGGTATTACGCATTCGTTGTGTACACTTGAATTTGAGGACCATCGTCCATTTTATGATTGGGTGGTTGAGAAAGTTGGTTTTGACAATCCGCCCCACCAATATGAATTTAGTCGTTTGAACATCGACCACACGCTCACTTCAAAACGCAAACTAAAACGCTTGGTGGAGATGGGTGTGGTCACAGGTTGGGATGACCCAAGAATGCCAACGGTGGCAGGTATGCGTCGTCGTGGCTATACGCCAGAAGGTCTAAAAGATTTTTGTGAGCGAGTGGGTATTACCAAATCTGATGGTTTGGTGGATTTTCGTATGCTGGAATTTAGCGTGCGTAAATCGCTAGAAGACAATACTGCTCGTGGCATGGCGGTACTAAGACCATTAAAAGTGACCATCAAAAATTTTGATGAAGCGGTGGCGAATTTTGATGCCTTAAAATCTGAAAAAACCGTTGCCACGCTAACCGATGGTGTACTATGGCTAAGTCAGCCTAAGCACCCAAATTTGGATTTGGGCAATAGACAGATTCCATTTACCAAGACCATTTATATCGACCAAGCAGATTATCAAATCAATCCGCCAGCAGGTTATAAGCGTCTATCGCCAGAAAATCCAGAGATTCGTCTTCGTAATAGTTATGTGCTTAAAATTGATGAGCACATCCTAAATGAGCAGGGCGAAGTGGTTGAGCTGATTGCTAGCATTGACGAAAAGACTTTGGGTAACAATCCAGAAGGTCGCAAGGTTAAAGGCGTGATTCATTGGGTATCGGCAACGCATGGTGTGCCTGCAACGGTTCGTTTGTATGAACATCTATTGCTTGAAGATGATGAGATTGCTGATTTGCCAGCAGCAACAGATGGCGATGATGCGGATACGATTTGGATTAAACAGCACCTAAATCCCAATTCTTTGACCATCTGTCAGGCGGTAGTCGAACCAGATTTGGCAAAAGCTGTGGCAGGCGAGCGTTTTCAGTTTGAGCGAGAAAGCTACTTTGTGGCTGACTTTGTTGAACATACCAGCGACAAGCCAGTCTTTAATCAGATTGTCGGTCTAAAAGACAGCTTCAAGCCTGAATGATGGGTTAAGTTGTTCAATAAAAAATCTCTCATAAAGAGAGATTTTTTATTGGTGTGATTAGTGGATTAAAGCTGGCTAATATGACTTGGTAGTTGTTCTAGGGCTTGTGGGCTGGTTTTTTGCATCAGCTCTGTTTGGGAAAATTCTGCGACCGCTTGTTTATTGTCATCACTTAGCGTGGCATAAACTTCTGGCAAGCGAAACTCAATCCAAGCCAATGCTGCCATCAAAATCTTATCTCCCCAATGCGGACTGTCTGCATTTAGCACAGGTAAGTCGGGCAGGGTATTTTTTAGCAGTTGGCAAGAGCGAGCAATAAATGGGTGGCTGTTACTGTCGCCATCTGCCAATCTGGTCAGTGAGATTGCTCGCACACCCTGAAACAAAATACCTAAGGCTTTTGCCAGCTTGGGTAGATTGTATTCTGGATTGTCGGCATAAAGCTGGGGTGCAATGGCTTGTAAAATTAGCGGTGTTTCAGTAATCACATCGCCATTATCCAGCAGCAAAGTCGGCACTTGGCTAAAAGGATTGAGCTTAGTAAGTTCTGTTGGTAGTTCAAAGGGTGCAACTGATTTTAGTTCCAAATCAACTTGATATAACTTGGCGACCAAAAGAATGATTCTGCCATAAGGCGTGGTGGCATTGGTGTAAAGTGTGTGCATATCTACTCCGAATGGGTTAAAAGATTTATAAAAAAGCCGTTAAAATAACGGCTTTTATCAGATTTATTCTACTTGGCTCACATCTCTGACCGCCCCTGTATCGGCACTGGTGGTCAGGGCTGCATAGGCTCGTAGGGCTTGGCTAACCTCACGCTTACGATTGACAGGTTTCCACGCTTGTTTGCCTTTTGCGTTCATCGCTTCACGGCGTGCGTTTAACTCATCGTCCGTAACATCTAGGTGGATAGAGCGGTTTGGAATGTCAATGATAATGGTATCAAACTCTTCCACCAAGGCAATATTACCACCTTCTGCCGCCTCTGGGCTTGCGTGTCCGATAGACAGCCCTGATGTGCCACCGCTAAATCTGCCGTCTGTGAGCAACGCACACGCCTTACCCAAACCCTTTGATTTTAAATAAGAAGTCGGATAGAGCATTTCTTGCATACCTGGCCCGCCTTTGGGGCCTTCATAGCGGATGATGACAATGTCGCCTGCGACAATTTGGTCGGCAAGGATTGCCTCCACCGCACTGTCTTGGCTTTCAAAGACTCTGGCTCGCCCTGTAAATTTAAGGATACTTTCGTCCACGCCTGCCGTCTTAACCACACAGCCACGCTCGGCAATGTTGCCAAACAGCACTGCCAAGCCACCGTCTTGACTGTACGCAAATTCTTTACTACGAATACAGCCAGATTCACGATTGACATCAAGATTTGACCATTCACGGTTTTGGCTAAATGCTTGCGTGGTGCGAATGCCAGCAGGGGCGGCGATATAAAGGTTTCTTGCCTCGACATTGTCAGGATTCATAATATCCCATTTGGCAAGAGCGTCTTTCAAGGTGGGGGAATGCACGGTTGGTACATCGGTCGTCAGCAGTCCTGCTCGGTCTAATTCTGCCAAAATCCCCATTACCCCCCCTGCACGGTGGACATCTTCCATATGGTATTTTTGCGTCGCAGGGGCGACTTTGGATAGGCACGGTACAGAGCGAGACAGACGGTCAATGTCCGCCATTTTAAAGTCCACGCCTGCCTCGTGTGCAGCCGCCAAAAGGTGTAAAATGGTATTGGTGCTACCGCCCATTGCAATGTCAAGGCTCATTGCATTTTCAAAAGCCGACTTGGTGGCGATACTTCTTGGCAAAACGCTATAATCATCGCCTTCATAATGGCGTTTGGCAAGCTCAACAATCATTCTGCCTGCCTGTAAAAACAGCTCTTTTCGCTTGGCGTGCGTGGCTAAGAGTGAACCGTTAGCAGGTAAAGACAAGCCTAAGGCTTCGGTTAAGCAGTTCATAGAATTGGCGGTAAACATACCAGAACAACTGCCACAAGTGGGGCAAGCCGAGCGTTCCACGCTAGCCACATCTTCATCACTGATAAGGTCGTCCGCTGCATCAATCATTGCGTCCACCAAATCCAACTTTCGCACTTTTTTGCCGTCATCAGAAGTTACGGTCTCGTGCGTGGTATGTCCGTCCGCAAGCTCACTTGCCAAGACCTTACCAGCCTCCATCGGCCCGCCAGAGACAAAAATGGTGGGAATGTTTAAGCGTAAAGCCGCCATCAGCATACCAGGGGTGATTTTATCGCAGTTGGAAATACATACAAGTGCGTCCGCACAATGGGCATTAACCATATATTCTACGCTGTCGGCAATCAAATCACGGCTTGGCAAGCTGTAAAGCATACCACTATGCCCCATTGCAATGCCGTCATCTACAGCAATGGTGTTAAACTCTTTGGCGACACCACCTGCTTTTTCAATCTCACGAGCGACCAGTTGCCCTAAATCCTTTAAATGCACGTGTCCAGGCACAAACTGGGTAAAGGAGTTGGCAATGGCGATGATGGGCTTATTAAAATCCTCATCGGTCATACCTGTGGCACGCCACAAGGCACGAGCACCTGCCATATTGCGACCTGATGTAGAAGTTTTGGAGCGGTAAGTTGGCATAATATTTTTTCCTGATTATTTAAGATTGGGCTAGTAATAACTGGCTATGACGAACCTATTTTAGCATATTTAAAAAGGGCGTCATGTATCATTTTAAGTTTATTTTATTATGATAATCATAAAAATATTTTATAAAAAATGACCACCAATACTAACCGTTCATTTCTTGCTGTTCATCGAAAGTTGCCATGATTTTTTCGATGATGGCTTGTTGTAGGTGGGTCAGTTGTGATGGTGTGGTGTGTTTTAAGGTATTGAGCGTGTGCGTTGTGGCAAGGGCGTGGCTGTTGGGTAGGCGAATATAGCCATCACTAGGCTTGATGGTTAATTGCTGGTCGTGCAAATCCTGACTGATGAGTGTGTGTTTGCTTGATTTGTGTAGTAGATTGACATTGCCAGCAAATTGCCAAGCATTGGCTTGTGTTTCAATCAAGGCTCTGACATCTTGCCCATAGACCGCTTGGCTGGATTTGGCGGTATTGGTGAATGACAGGTGTAAAGCAATGGATAAATCATGATGGGCGATGACTGCCGTGCCGTTGATTTTGATGTGATGAGCAGGGCGAACGGTTCCAGCTGGTAAGCCTAGTAGTGTGCTGGCTTGATTGGCATTCATCATTTGATTGATATGGCGAAGTAGTTGGTCGCTCAGTGGCGTACTGGCTCGAATCTCTTCGTCCAGACTGCTATAATGAGCCAAAAACATCTGTGGCAAGTCCACCTCATCAGATAGCTTGCTGATTTTGACATTATGCACACGAAAAGCGATGGATTCATCGGTTAATAATTCTTGTAAAATCAGTGATGTCTGTTCGCTTGTCATTAAGATTGCCTTGAACCCAAAAAATACTACTATAACACAAAAACCGTGTTAAAATAAAATGCGTTTTTGTAATGATTGATGGAGAATCCAATGAGTCAAATTTATGACGACAACAACATTTTTTCCAAGATTTTGCGTGGAGAAATTCCCTGCCATAGAGTGTATGAAGATGAGATGACTTTGGCATTCATGGATATCATGCCTGACACACGAGGGCATGTGCTGGTGATTCCTAAATGCAAAGCGGTCAATCTTGCTGATTTGCCACTAGACTACGGTGCTGCTGTGCTTGCCACTGCCCAAAAAGTGATGAAAGCTCAGCAAAAAGTATTGGGTGTAGAGGGGTCGGTTGCATTGCAACTAAATGGAAGCAGTATTGGGCAGTCGGTGTTTCATTATCACTTGCACCTAATTCCAACCAACCTTTATAACATCAGTCGAGATCCAGCCCCAAACAAGATGGCAAATCATGATGAGCTGGCAGCACTTGCTAAGGAGCTTGCTCATCAAATCCATGCCAAATAAATGATGAATTGCAAAAAAATTGGGTCAATATTGACCCAATTTTTGTTTTTAAAGAAGATTAGCCAACAAAGGCTCTTTCGACCACATAGTCAGCAGGCTCACCCATTCGTGGCGATACAGTCAAGCCAAACTCGTCCAAGATGGCGGCGGTGTCTGCATTCATCGCCATGCTACCACAAATCATCACACGGTCATCGTCTTTATTGATGGGTGGTAGTCCAATATCTTCAAACAGCTTGCCCGATTTAAGCAAGTCTGTCACACGACCTGTATTTTTAAATTCATCACGAGTGACGGTCGGGTAATAGATGAATTTTTCACGCACCCACTCGCCAAAAATCTCGTCATTAGGCAGCTCGTTTTCAAAGAAATCACGATACGCCAAATCATCAACATGACGCACGCCATGTACCAAAATCACTTTATCAAAGCGTTCATAGACTTCTGGGTCTCGGCATAATGACAAAAATGGTGCAAGCCCTGTACCAGTTGCCAGCATGTACAGATGCTTACCAGGCAGCAAATCATCTAGCACCAGTGTGCCTGTGGGTTTTTTGCTGATTAAGAGTTCATCACCAACTTGAATATGCTGCAAGCGAGAGGTTAGTGGGCCATCTGGCACTTTGATGGAAAAAAATTCCAATTCTTCTGCCCAGTTTGGGCTGGCGATGGAGTAGGCACGAGCCAACGGCTTGCCGTCCACCATGATGCCAATCATGGCAAATTCGCCATTGCGAAAACGCAAGCTGTCGCCACGAGTGGTCTTGATGGTAAATAGGCTGTCATTCCAATGATGAACATAGGTAACGGTTTCGGTAATGAATTTTGACATAAAAATCCTCATCACAAGCAATCGCAAAAAATCTGACCTATCATAGCGATGCTTGGCAAAATGTGTTAGGGTATTTTTGGAATAAGTACCCATCATTTTAGCATAAATGAGAACGGTTCGCCATAATCATTGCGTATTTTCATGGATGGGGTGTGGTATAATGCCACGCTCATATGTTTTGCTTTGATTAGAACAACACGAACAAAAGATTAGGTTGTCATGAATTTTTTACAATTACCCATCATTGCTTATCATCGCTCGCCATTGAGTGAAAAATTTGGTATTCCTAGACAGCCCAATCTGGTCGATGTACCAAGCACCATCGAATTTGAGTCGCCATTTGGTACGCCAGCTGCATTTGTGGGCATTGAGCGATACAGCCATCTATGGGTGATGTGGCAGTTTCATCATAATCGTGAGCAAGCCAATTTTCGTCCGCAAGTCAGACCGCCACGCTTGGGCGGTAATGCCAAAATGGGTGTGTTTGCCACTCGCAGTATGTACAGACCATCTCAGCTTGGGTTGTCAGTGGTGCAGCTTGCTGGCGTGCAGGTGGTTGATGGATTGGCAAGGTTGCACATTATTGGAGCAGACATGGCGGACGGCACGCCCATCGTTGATGTCAAGCCGTACCTGCCTTTTGCAGATAGTATTCAGACGGCAAGCAGTGAGCAGATTGACACGCCAGTCATCAAACCTGTTTTTATGACGCAGGCAGCACAAGCCTTGTTTGAGCAATTTTGTCAGATGGGTCATCTTGATTGGGCGGATATTAAAATCATCAAATCACTCATTGCCCAAGACCCAAGACCTGCTTATCGTCAGACGCACTGCAATGAGTCATTTACAATGCGGTACAAACAGGTGGATATTGCTTTTATGATGATTGATGATGGCGTACTGATGATTGATGATGTCAGAGATATTGCTTCGCTCATGTCATAAGATGATGAGCTTGATGGTGGAGGGATTATTTGGTGCAAATAAAAAAGCCTTGAATCATCAAGGCTTTAATAGGTGGTGCCCGGGGCCGGACTTGAACCGGCACGCTCAAAAGAGCGAGGGATTTTAAATCCCTTGTGTCTACCAATTTCACCACCCGGGCAAAGAATTGGAGGCTGGAGTCGGAATCGAACCGGCGTACACGGAGTTGCAGTCCGCTGCATGACCACTCTGCCATCCAGCCAATCAATGTGCGATATATTACCAAAAAATTTCAAAAATACAAGCATTTTTTTCAATTTTATAAAAAAAATTCAAAAAATGTTTTTCGTGCGTACTTTGTACACAATTTTTCTGATAAATCAAGTGATTTTTGTGGACGATGGAGTAAAAAAAATTACTTATTTTTTGGGATTTTTCAGTATAATAGTCTGTTAGCCATTTTATTTTTGTGTTAGCAATCGTACACCAAAATTGATGAATAAAAATATTAAAATTTATAATCAAATTTTGGTTGATTGATATATCAAAAGTGTGTCAATGGTTAAACGCATGATTGATGGACATCATGATGAAGTTGTTTTATTACTGAGCTGTCAATCAGATTTTTGGGTTTTAAGGTTTTGCTTGAATTGATTGTCAAAGATTGAGCAGTCAAAGCCTTAAAATTTAATAAAATCATTTTTATCTGTATCAACGCAAACTAATACATAGGTAAATTATGAAACTAAAATTACAAGCAGTCATGATGGCATCTGTGATGGCAGGTATGGTTGCTGGATTGTCCGCCTGTGGCAAAGATGAACAGGCGGCACAAGCGGCGGCAGCGGCACAACAACAAATGCCAAAAGCTGTGGTCAATGTGCAAACCATCAATCTGCAACCTGTGCCTGTGATTCAGACCTTCTCAGGTCGTGTGGCGGCTATCGAAAGTTCTGATGTACGCCCACAGGTGACAGGCATCATTGATGAAGTGCTATTCCGTGAAGGCAGTTATGTGCAAGCAGGTCAGCCTTTGTATCGCATCAATGTGGATAGCTATACCAGCCAAATTCGTGCAGGTGAGGCAGCCATTCAAAATGCTCAGTCAGCTGTCCAAAATGCCCAAGCTGCCAAAGCCTCATCGCAGGCAAATCTACTTGCCCAAGAAGCTCAGCTAAAACAAGCAAAAGCAGACTTGGCTCGTCTTGATGGTTTGCTAGAAGTAGAAGCGATTTCTCGTCAGCAATACGACCAAGCGGTAACCGCAGTGCGTACCGCAGAGGCGGGCGTTGAGGCGGCTCGTGCAGCTGTGGCTCAGGCGGATTCGTCCATTCAAGGGGCAATGTCATCAGTTGATAGTGCTAAGGCAAATCTTGATGCCAGTACGCTGGATTTAAATCGCACCATCGTCAAAGCACCAATCAGTGGCTATGCAGGCATTTCAGCAGTAACCGCAGGTGCGTTAGTGGCGGCAAATCAGGCAACACCACTGGTGACCATCACTCGCACCAATCAGGTGTTTGTGGACATCAGCCAATCATCGACTGAGATGTTGCGTTTGCGTGAGCAAATCGAATCTGGCAAAGCAGGTCGTGGCAGTGCCGAAGTTCAGCTTGTGCTAGAAGATGGTCAGACTTATCCGATGATTGGTCGTTTGACATTGGCGGACGCCAAAGTGGATAAAGCGACAGGGGCAATGACCTTGCGTGCAGTATTTCCAAACCCAAACGAAGTGTTGGTACCAGGTATGTATGTCAATGCTCGTTTGATTCAGTCAGTGGTGCATAGTGCTGCTTTATTACCACAAACAGCAATCATGCGTACACCAAAAGGCGAAACCCAGCTTTATGTGGTTAATGCCCAAAACAAAATCGAAGTGCGAAATGTTCAAACGGCTGGCACTTATAATGGCAACTGGATTGTAACCAGTGGCATTGCCAATGGCGACCGTGTGGTGGTGATTGGCGGGGCAAAAGTCAAACCAGACCAAGAGGTTGATGTCAAAGAGTTGCCGCCAGCCAGTTTGGAGGCAAACGCATCAGCAGGTGCTGCCCCAGTCGCTCCTGCACAGGCAGCCCCAGCGGCTCCTGCTCCACAAGCACAACAACGAACTGAGCCAGCAGCCAAACAAGCTGTACCAATGGCTCGCCCACAAGAGCAGGCTGAAAATCAGCCAGCACAGCAATAATTGGCAAGGGTGAGATATGGTTCGTTATTTTATTCAAAGACCCATTTTTGCATGGGTGATTGCCATTTTGATTATGTTGGTGGGTATTTTATCCATTCGTGGTTTGCCGATTGAGCAATACCCACAGATTGCCCCACCGACCATCTCTGTCAATGCCGTTTATCCTGGTGCAGATGCTGAGACCATTGAAAACTCTGTTACCCAAGTCATTGAACAACAGATGAAAGGCTTGGACGGTTTGATGTATATGTCATCAAATTCGTCATCAACAGGTACTGCTTCTGTGACCTTGACTTTTGAAAATGGTACAGACCCTGATACTGCTCAGGTTCAAGTCCAAAACAAGCTACAATCAGCCACCAGTTCATTACCAGAAATGGTACAAAGAATGGGTGTGACTGTTCAAAAGTCGTCTAGTGACTTTTTGATGGTGGCAGGTTTTTCATCAGAAGATGGTAAGATGGACCAAACCGACATCGCTGACTATATTAACACCAATATTGTTGATCCGCTAAGCCGTGTTGAAGGTGTGGGTAGTATCAATGTGTTTGGTGAGCCTTATGCGATGCGAATTTGGCTTGACCCTCAAAAACTGCGTGCTTATGGTTTAGTACCAGCCGATGTTTCCACTGCTATCCAAGCACAAAATGTGCAGGTGTCAGCAGGTCAGTTGGCAACACTACCAACCAAGCAAGATCGTGCGGTTATCAATGCCACCGTTAGTGTTCAAAGCTATATGCAAACTGCCGAAGAGTTTAAAAACATTCTTCTAAAAACAGACGCATCAGGGGCAAAAGTTCGCATTGGCGATGTGGCTGATGTGGAAGTGGGTAGTGAAAACTATCAATTTAGAGCTCAGTATAATGGCAAGGCAGCTTCTGGTGTGGCAATCATGCTGTCACCTGGTGCAAATGCCTTGGAAACTCGTGAGGCGGTTGAGGCAAGATTAAATCAGTTGTCTCACAATTTCCCTCAGGGTCTAAGTATGTTTGTGCCTTATGACACCACGCCATTTGTACGTTTGTCAATCACGCAAGTGGTCAAGACGCTGATTGAGGCGGTGGTGCTGGTTTTCCTAGTCATGTTCTTGTTCCTACAAAACTGGCGTGCCACCATCATTCCAACTTTGGCAGTACCTGTGGTTATTTTGGGTACTTTTGCTGTGCTTGGTTTGCTTGGTTATAGCATCAATATTTTGACGATGTTTGCGATGGTGCTTGCCATTGGTTTGCTTGTCGATGATGCTATTGTTGTCGTGGAGAATGTGGAGCGTATCTTAGAAGAAAATGCTGATATCTCAGTGTTTGACGCAACCATACAATCGATGGGCGAGATTACCCGAGTCATCATTGGTATTGCGTTGATTCTGTCAGTAGTCTTTGTACCGATGATTTTCTTTGGCGGTTCAACAGGGGTAATTTATCGTCAGTTTGCGGTAACTTTGATTACCAGTATGATGTTGTCAGCCGTGATTGCTTTGGTGTTCACACCTGCACTTTGTGCCACCATTCTAAAACGCAAAAAGCATCATGATATTCATAGCCAAAAAGGCTTTTTTGGTTGGTTTAACCGTGCGTTTTATAAAGCCAGTCAAAAATACGAAAGTTTTGTGGGCAAGACTTATTCTGCCAAATTGGTGTATTTGTTGGTTTATGCACTCATCGTTGGTGGCATGGGCTTTGTCTTTATGAAATTGCCAAGCTCGTTCGTGCCAGAAGAAGACCAAGGTTCTGTGATGACTTTGGTGCAACTACCACCTGGCTCAACGCTTAATCAAACCAATCAAGTGATGGACAAGCTGGCTGGTTACTACCAAAGCCAAGAAGAGAAAAATATCGAATCGGTATTTACCATTTCTGGTTTTAGCTTTATGGGTAGTGGTCAAAATGCTGGTATGGCATTCGTGAAGCTAAAAGATTGGGAGGCTCGTACTGGTAAGGAAAATTCCGCCCAAGCGATTGCTGGTCGTGCAATGGCACTAAATATGATGATTCCAGAGGCCAGTTTGATTTTCCCAATGGCACCACCAGCCATTCAAGGTTTTGGTAACGCCAGTGGTTTTGAATTGCAGTTACAAGATGCTGGCGGCGTGGGGCATGAAAAATTGCTAGAAGCTCGCAATATGTTGATGGGTATGGCAATGCAAGACCCAGCCATTGCATCTATTCGTCCAAACGGTCAGGAGGATTCTCCTAAGCTAAAAGTGGACATCAATCAAGAACAAGCCTCTGCTTATGGCGTATCAATCTCAGCCATCAATGCCACATTGGCACAAGCATGGGGCGGTAGCTATGTGAATGACTTCATCGACCGTGGTCGTATCAAAAAAGTCTATATGCAAGGCAATCCAGATAGCCGTGTCGTACCAGAAGATATTGGCAAATGGTATGTACGCAATAACGCAGGCGAGATGGTTAGCCTAAATGCGTTTGCGTCTAGTCGTTGGGAGTACGGTAGTCCAAGCCTGACCCGTTATAACGGCTTGTCATCTATGGCATTAACAGGCGGAGCAGCACCAGGTAAGAGTACGGGTGAGGCGATGGCTGCGATGGAAAATCTGGTTGCTCAGCTGCCTGATGGTATCAGCTATGAATGGACAGGTTTGTCACTTCAAGAAAAATTATCGGGCGGTCAAGCACCGCTATTGTATGCCTTATCAATCCTAGTGGTATTCTTGTGCTTGGCGGCATTGTACGAAAGCTGGTCTGTGCCATTCTCGGTGCTGTTGGTTATTCCGCTGGGTGTCTTGGGTGCAGTGCTATTAACGGCATTTAAAGGTTTGGCAAATGATGTGTACTTACAGGTTGGTCTATTGACGGTCGTAGGTCTGTCTGCCAAGAACGCCATTTTGATTATTGAGTTTGCCAAAGAATTACAAGAGTCTGGTAAATCTTTGAAAGAATCTGTGATGATGGCGGCTCGTATGCGTTTGCGTCCGATTATCATGACATCGCTTGCCTTTGGTATGGGTGTTGTGCCATTGTATCTGGCGACAGGTGCTGGCTCAGGCAGCCAAAATGCGGTTGGTACAAGCGTTGTGGGTGGGGTAATTTCAGCAACCTTGCTGGGTGTATTCTTTATCCCAATGTTCTATGTGTGGATTCGTACCATCTTCCCGTACAAGGCGACCACCAAAACCGCCACCGCTCAATATAAGGACTGATTCAATGAAAACAAATCAAATGTTGCGTACATTGACGCTATCAGCATTGAGCCTTGCGATGGCTGCGTGCAGCAGTATTCCAAAGAAGCTGGACACCAGTACGCCAATTTTGGCAGTGCCAAATGTTGCTTTGGACAGCAGCTATCCTGTGCTTGATAATGAGACCATCAGCGTTGCTGAGGCACCCAGTGTTGCCTCAATGCGTTGGCAGGAGTTTTATGCTGACCCTAAGCTAAAATCATTGATTGAGCTGGCTTTGGAAAACAACAAGGATTTACAAAAAGCCTTGCTTGCCATTCAAAGTGCCAAAGCACAATATCAAATCACTGATTCAGCCGACCTACCAAGAGTGGGTCTGGCTGGCGGAGCGACTCGTTCGGCTCGTTCAGGCGATGCCAATTCGATGGCAGGCTACAATGTCAATCTTGCCATGTCAAGCTATGAGCTTGATTTGTGGGGTAAGGTTGCCAGTCAAAAAGAACAGGCATTGCACAACTTTTTGGCAACCAACGCCGCCAAAGATTCGGTGCAGATTTCTTTGATTTCTGCGGTGGCGCAGGCGTATGTCAATCTAAGCTACGCACTTGCTCAAAGACAATTAGCGGTTGAAACGCTAAAAACTCGTGAGCATTCGCTGATGATTACTCAGCGTCGTTTTAGTGCAGGCATTGACTCTAAGTCGCCAAGCCTGCAAGCTGAAAGCTCACTGGAAGCTGCCAAGCTGGCAATCTATTCAGCTGACACTGGTATCTTGCAAGCTCGCAATGCCTTGCAGTTATTACTTGGCACACCTGTGCCAAATCAGCTTTTGCCAGAAATGGCGGTGAACAACATCACGACACAAACGCTGTTTAGCACAGGATTGCCTAGCGAATTGCTGTATTATCGTCCTGATATTGTTCAAGCAGAACACGCTCTAAAAGCGGCTGGTGCGAACATCAATGTGGCTCGTGCTGCTTACTTCCCATCAATCTCGCTGTCCACCAGCGTAGGCTTGGGCAGTAGTAGTTTGAGTGATTTGATTAGCAGTAGTGCATTGGGCTGGTCATTAGGACCAAGCATTAGTCTGCCAATTTTTGACGCAGGCAATCGCCGTGCTAATTATGAAATGGCACAAATCGCTCAAAAGAGTGCTTTGGTCTCTTATGAAAAGGCAATTCAAACCGCCTTTAAAGAAGTGGCTGATGTGCTGGCTGTGCGTGCAACCCTTGGTCATCAATTAGAATCGCAATACAAGCTACAAAAAAATTATCAACAAACCTATAATATCGCACACGCCAGATTCCGTGCAGGTTTGGATAATTATCTTAATGTGCTTGATGCAGAGCGTACCTTGTTTGCCAATCAGCAGGGGATTTTGCAGTTGGAGCTACAAAAAGCACTCAGCCAAGTCCAGCTATATCAAGCGTTGGGTGGTGGTGCTAGCCTGACGGCTGACCAAATTGCTGAATTTGAAACGCAAAAAAACGCAATGCGTACGGCAAATCTGGCAAATCAAAGTCAATCGTCAGAACCGATTGTCATTGAATCTAAGGTGGTTGAAAGCGATGAACAACCAAAAATCGCCCAACCAGCCCCAGAGCCAGTGCCTAATATCGCTCAGCCAACCCAATCAGCTCGATAATCTTCAAAAAAACACTCACTTTGGTGGGTGTTTTTTTCATTGATGTGGTGTGAGGGTTGTGCCATCAATAAAAAAGCATTTGAGTGGCATTAACAAGACAAAATCGCTTATTTTTTTCATTCTTTAACCAAAGAATAAAAGTGGCTTTTTGCTGAAATTGATTTTTTGTCAGCAGATGGTTGTCTTGTGATACCTGATTTGAATAAATCTATGATACAATCGTCTTTTCTTCATGCAATATGATGTTTTTATTCGGTTGTTGAGCATTATAGGTACAAAAATAGCCAGTTGCCAAGTTAAGCACGATAATCTTAAATGCCATTAAAAGGTGCAAAATTTATCCAATCAGCTGTGCTTTTTGTCTTGCCTTGCTTTTTAAAAAATAAAAAACTTTTGTGCGATAAACAGTCATTTTCACTAATTATTCTCTTATTAAGGAAAAACGCTTCATGTCTGACATTCATCATCTTTTTGTATATGGCACGCTTGCCCCAAATCGCAGCAACAGCCATTGGTTAACCAACATTGGCGGTCAATTTACCGCTGGGCGTATTCGTGGTACTTTAATTCCGATGGGCTGGGGAGCGACTCAGGGTTATCCTGCGGTCATTCTTGACGATGCTGGTGCATGGATTGAGGGATTTTTGTTTTCATCACCACATTTATCGGAGCATTGGCAGGCATTGGACGACTTTGAGGGTGATGGCTATACTCGCCAATTGGTTACGGTAGAGTGTGATGATGGTGGTTGTATGACGGCATGGGTTTATGCTTTGTCGGTCAATGATGATGACAAGATGGCTTTATTGGAGCAATATCGACAATCATAAAACAACTGGCAGCTGCCCAAAAACTATGCTAAGATAAAAACGCTGTCATCGTCTTATGTCAGTAAAACGGAATCATTGTTTCTTAATCATAATACGCAAGGAGTTTTTATGAAGCGTCGTCAATTTTTATCTGGTTCATTGGGTGTGGCTGCATTGAGTACCATTGGCATGCCAAGTTTTTCTTGGGCGACTTTATCGGATAACACATTGCTCATTCCTGAGTCGTTGGCGGACAATCCATTGCTTGATTTTTCTGCCTTGCCAAAATACTCACGCATCAAGCCCAGCCACATCGTGCCTGCGATGGAGTTTTTGTTTGAACAATCCAAGCAGTTGATTGAACAAATCGCCAGCCAATCAGCACCCACTTGGCAAAATTTTTATGAACCCATGGCATTGATGGACGATAAAATCGAGCGCGCTTGGGCGGCGGTGGGCAATCTGCACTCTTTGCGTAATGATGACGATTTGCGTCAGGCATATAATGATGCACGCACCAAATTGACCGATTTTTATACTTGGCGTGGCATGCACAAAGGATTATTTGATGCCACAAGCAAGCTTAAACAATCCTTAGAGTTTGCCAGTTATTCTGTGCCACAGCAAAAGGCGATTGATGATATTTTGCTAAATTTCCGTTTATCGGGAATTGATTTGCCAAAAGATAAGCAAGAGGAATTGGCAAAAATCAATGCAAAATTATCTGAATTATCAACCACTTATAGCAACAATGTTCTAGATGCAACGAACGGTTGGAGCAAGACTGTCAGCAAAGATGCTCTAAAAGGTTTAAATGAGTCTGCTCTGGCAAGTGCCAAACAAGCTGCCGAAAATAAGGGCGAAGAGGGCTATCGCATTGGACTTGATATTCCAAGTTATATGGCGGTGATTACTTATGCTGACGATGCTGCTTTGCGTCAGGAGATTTATGAAGCGTCTGCCACTCGTGCCTCTGAAAATGGCGTCAATGCTGGCAAGTGGAACAACAACCCTGTGGTGCAAGAAATCTTAGAATTAAGATTAAAAATGGCACAGCTGCTTGGATTTAATAATTATGCCGAATATTCCTTGGCAACCAAGATGGCAGACTCACCAAAACAGGTGCTAGACTTCTTGATAGGGCTTGCCAATCGCAGTCGCAGTCAGGCTCAGGAGCAAATCAAAGAGCTGACTGACTTTGCCAAACAGCATTATCATGTGGACAAAATCAATGCTTGGGACATCGCTTATTATAGCGAAAAACAAAAAAATGCCTTGTATGATTTTGACGAAGAAGCACTGCGTGAATACTTCCCAGAAACCAAAGTGTTATCAGGTTTGTTTGAGATTGCCAAACGATTATTTGGCATTACCATCAAACAATCGAAGGCAGATGTCTGGGACGAATCGGTGCGTTTTTATGACATTTATGATGCAATGGGCAAGCATTCAGCATCGTTTTATTTGGATTTGTACACGCGTGAAAATAAGCGAGGCGGTGCATGGATGAGTACGGCAGTTGATCGTATTCGCCGAGCTGATGGCTCAATCCAAATCCCTGTGGCGACTTTGGTGTGCAATTTTCGCAAACCAGCCGAAGGTCAGCCATCGCTACTGCTGCACAGTGAAGCCAATACATTATTTCATGAGTTTGGACATGGCTTGCATTTGATGCTAACTCAGATGGAAGTGCAGGGTGTGACAGGGCTAAATGGTGTACCATGGGACGCAGTAGAAGTACCAAGTCAGTTGATGGAAGGTTTTACCTATGATAAGCATAGCCTGCCACTCATCTCATCGCATTATCAGACAGGCAAGCCTCTACCAAGCGAATTGCTGGATAAATTGATTGCGGCTCAAAATTATCAAGGGGCATTTAATCTAAGTCGTCAGCTTGAATTTGCCTTATTTGACATGAAGATTCATACTGATTATGTGGCAGGCTCAAAAGAGGGATACGCCAACCAAGTCTATCTGGATACAACCAAGCAGGTGGGTGTCATGCCTTTGCCCGATTTTGTGCGTCGCCCCAATTATTTTAGCCATATTTTCTCAGGTGGTTATGCGGCGGGCTATTATAGCTATCTGTGGTCAGAATTACTTGCCAATGATGGTTTTGCCAAGTTCCAAGAGGAGGGCGTGCTAAACCCTGTGATTGGCAAACGGTTGCAGGACACGATTTTGGCGAATGGTGGCTCAAAATCACCAATGCAGCTGTATGTGGCGTTTCGTGGTCGGGAGCCAAAGCTGGACGCTTTATTGGCAAAATATGGCATCAAATGATGCGTACAAAGAGACAAAACCCCTTGGATTTCAAGGGGTTTTTTGTTGGGTTATTTTAGATTGTCTAGCGGAAGGTTGAGCTTGACCACTTTCCAGCCAAACAGTCCATCTCGCTGCAAAATGGCTTGGGCTTGTTTGCCGTTGTCTGGGTTGGTGATGTTCACCACAAACTGATTGGTGGATTGATAGGCGGTGTCGATTTGCCAGTCTTTGTCCAAAGCATTACTTGCTGATTGATTGTCATCATGGTTTGCCAAAGTGTCATTTGCTTGGCTAAGTTGTTTGGCAAAATCCTTACCTTCAAGTAATACGCCAAGATTATTAGGGGTAATCATGGTATCTACCAAGCCATCAATCATGCCAATCGCCATCATTGCCCCTAAGGTTTCAAAGTTATTGGTGTCTTTTTGGGTAAGGTCAATGTCTTTGCTAAGTTCTGATTTTAGCTGTTCTTTGATACCACTGCGGACACTGGGAAAATCCACATAGGTACTGATGGTATCGATGTCTTTATTTTGGGCAGCATTTTTGATGTTGTTGAGTGTCAAGTAAGGCGATGCAATAAAATAACCAACCAACGCCAGTAGTACCAGTAGTACAATAATAAGTAATTTACGCATAATCAATCATTCCCATGTCATAAAAAATAGCCAAAATATTATCGCAAATTTTCGCCAAATTTACAAAAATAACATGGGCAGAGCTTGGTAATGTGCGTATAATAAACATACTTTTTTGGTTTATCATAATAGGAAAAATGATGTCAGCATTTAATATCGCCAAAAGTATTGATGGTCAGCAAGATTTGGCAATCATCGCCAAAATGGCAAACCGACACGGTTTGATTGCAGGGGCGACAGGTACGGGTAAGACCATCAGTTTGCGAAAAATGGCAGAAAGTTTTAGTCAGGCAGGCGTGCCAGTGTTTTTGGCAGATGTCAAAGGTGATTTGTCAGGCATTGTGCAGGCAGGCGAGGCAAGCAGTAAGGTTGGCGAAAGAATGAGCCAATTTGGTCTGGATAATAGTTATTTGAGCGGATTTCCTGTGCGTTTTTGGGACGTGTATGGCGAAACAGGCATTCCTGTGCGTGTGACTATCTCTCAGCTTGGTAGCAGTCTGTTGGCTCGCCTGATGGATTTGAATGACACCCAAGAGGGGCTGCTTAATCTGGTCTTTAAAGTGGCGGACGATCGTGGTTGGCATATCTTGGATTTAAAAGATTTACGCAGTATGCTCAGTTTTGTGTCGGACAATGCCAAAGAATTTCGCACACAGTATGGCAATGTTTCTGCTGCCAGTATCGGTGCGATTCAGCGTCAATTACTACAACTTGAAAGCGAAGGAGGCGACACCTTTTTTGGCGAGCCATCACTGAATTTGGAGGATTGGGTGCAGACGATTGGCTCGCAAGGGGTCATCAATATCCTAAATTCTGATAAATTGATGCGTTCGCCACGCTTATATGGGGCGTTCTTGTTGTGGTTCTTGGCGGAGATTTTTGAGACTTTCCCAGAAGTGGGCGATTTGGATAAGCCAAAATTTGTGCTGTTTTTTGATGAGGCACACCTATTATTTGATGGCATGCCGTCTGCCTTAACCAAACAAATCGAACAGGTGGTGCGTCTGATTCGCTCAAAAGGCGTGGGTGTGTATTTTGTGACCCAAAACCCTTTGGATTTGCCAGATGCGATTTTGGGTCAGTTGGGCAATCGCATTCAGCACGCTTTAAGAGCCTTCACGCCAAAAGACCAAAAGGCGGTCAAGGCTGCGGCAGAGACTTTCCGTAGCAATGACAAACTTGATGTGGCAAGTGCCATTAGCGAGCTGGGCGTGGGCGAGGCTTTGGTATCATTCTTGGACGATAAAGGCATGCCAAGCGTGGTAGAGCGAGCTTACATTTTGCCACCATCATCACAGCTAGCACCGCTTAACGATGCAGAGCGTCAATCGCATTATCAAAGCGATGTTTTGTACCGTGTTTATAAAGACATGGTGGATAATTATTCTGCATTTGAAGCGTTGCAAAAAGCTGAACAGGAAGCCTTGGCACAAGCTGAGCAAGCTGCCATTCAGCAACAGACACAGGCAAGCAGTCAGCCACAAGCCAAAAGTGAGCCAAGTGCCTTAGATGGGTTTATTGGTGGTTTGACAGGCGGTCGCAAAAAAGCAGGGCAAGGCGTGGCATATAATGCCGCTGACGCCTTGGGCAGTCAGATTAACAAACAAGCAACCCGTGCCATCACTCGTGGCTTGATGGGTGTCATCAAAAATTTGCTTAAATAACTGATTGACATATCAATAACACCCGTCTTAGTGCGGGTGTTTTTTTGCAAATGCGTTACTGATGTATGATGATGACTGGTGGGCTTGCTTGTTAAGTGATGGCACCATCAATCAAGATGAATTTCAAGAAAAACTATCAAAATGCCATCAAATATGCTACAATCAGGACAATTTATCTAAGGCTTTATATCAATGATGATTTGGGGGCGGTATGTCTGATAAAAATCCAAAATTTTCACGCATTCTACTAAAACTTTCTGGCGAAGCGTTGGCAGGCGGTCGAGGCATGGGCATTGATGCCTCTGTATTAGACCAAATGAGTTTATCCATCGCTCATCTGTGTGGTTTGGGCGTGCAGGTTGGTATCGTGGTCGGTGGTGGTAACTTGTATCGTGGCAGTCAGTTACAACAAGAGGGTTTGGTTGGGCGTGTGACGGGCGACCAGATGGGCATGCTTGCCACAGTCATGAATGGGCTTGCAATGCGTGATGCGTTGGTACGCCGCAACATCAAAACCCGCCTAATGTCAGCGATTGCCATCGATACGGTGGTTGAGTCTTATTCTAGCCGTGATGCCATTCGCCATCTAAATAATGGCGAAGTTTGTATCTTTGTGGCTGGCACGGGCAATCCATTTTTTACCACTGATACAGCTGCTTGCTTGCGTGGCATCGAGATTGAGGCAGGACTTATCCTAAAAGCCACCAAAGTTGATGGCGTGTATGATAAAGACCCAACTACCAATGATGACGCTGTCAAATTTGATAGCCTAAGTTTTGATGAAGTGCTAGAAAAGAAACTGGGTGTGATGGATTTGACCGCCATTGCTTTGTGCCGTGAGCACAATGTACCATTACAGGTATTTGATATGAATAAGCCAAACGCCTTATTAAATGTGGTGATGGGCGAAGATGAAGGCACTCGTGTTTATCATTGATAAAAATTAGTTTTATTATTTAGATATTTTAAAGGATAAAAGATGATTAACGACATCAAAAAAGACGGCGAAGCCCGCATGAACAAAACCCTAGAAGCCCTTGAAGGTGCATTTGCCAAGTTGCGTACTGGTCGAGCTCACCCTGGTGTATTGTCTGGTGTTATGGTTAGCTACTATGGTTCTGACACACCACTAAATCAAGTGGCAAGCATCAATGTCGAAGACAGCCGAACCCTACTGGTTCAGCCTTTTGACCGCTCAATGGTGCAGGCGGTGGATAAGGCGATTCGTGAAGCGGACTTGGGTCTAAATCCAATGACTGCCGATGTGATTCGTGTGCCAATGCCAGCATTGACCGAAGAAACTCGTCGTGATATGCAAAAAATCGCTCGTGGCGATGCAGAATCTGCCCGTGTGTCTGTGCGTAATATCCGTCGTGATATGCTTGGCGACATCAAAGATTTGCTAAAAGAAAAAGAAATTTCAGAAGATGATGAACGCCGTGCTTCTGATGAAATTCAAAAATTGACGGATAAATTCATTGCAGCGATTGACGCACGCCTTGAAAAGAAAGAAAATGAGTTGATGGAAGTTTAATCCACCATCATCAGTTTGGGTTGGTTGTTTGTTTAGCGTGATTAAAATACTAACATCTACCAGCCCTTTTTTTGTTTAAACCATAAAAGATTTGATAAACCATCATGACAACCTCGCCAATCACATCGCCAACCATGCCCCATGCTCCAAAACACATTGCCATCATTATGGATGGTAATAATCGCTATGGTAAGCAGCACCAAATGGCAATGGGGGCGGGGCATATTGCTGGCAAAAATGCACTTGACCCTATCGTTGAGCATTGTTTGGCTTGTGGTGTGCAGGTTTTGACGGTATTTGCTTTTTCGTCTGAAAATTGGGCAAGACCACCTGAGGAGGTGGCACTATTGATGCGACTGCTTGCCCAAAGCATTCATGAGCAAATGCCTCGAATGGACAAATACCGCATTCGGTTGCGTTTTATTGGCGATAGAAGTTTGTTGTCTGAGGAGTTGGCGGACTTGATGCGTGATGCCGAAGACAGAACCGCACATTTTGATGCGATGACTTTGGTGATTGCCATCAGTTATGGTGGTCAATGGGACATTGCTCAGGCAGCTAAGACTTTGGCAAAGCAGGTGCAAGCTGGCACACTCAATGCAGATAAGATAGATGCCAATATGCTCGGTGGTTGTGTTGAGCTGGCTGATTTACCAGCTGTGGATATGCTCATTCGTACAGGTGGCGAGTATCGTATTTCAAACTTTTTGCTATGGCAAAGTGCCTACGCTGAGCTGTTTTTTACCAAAACTTTATGGCCTGATTTTACGCCTGATGAATTGCAAAGCATGATGGAGAGTTTCGCCAGTCGTGAACGAAGATTTGGCAAAACTTCTGAACAAGTGGCAAAAGGAGAGTGACTTTTCGATTGGCATCATTGCTAAAAGCATCTAAGTATAGTCAAATTCTAAGCAGTCACTTGTGTCACTGTGATGGTCGGTGCTTCAAAAAATCGCCATGATTGCACTCCCTTGCTTATGAAATTAAGGATTGAAAATATTGAAATCAATCTTTAAAAAATATTAAAAATTTTTAACTAGAATATTTGTTTGGCTTATTATATTAGGTGTGGTAATTTTGGTTTATGTTTTAAAAAATCCCAATCAAATTTATCACGCCAAATATTTAGATGATTTAAATCGCCATAAAGAAAAATGCTTTTATTGTTAAACATACCGTTTTTACCAGAATAGATTGTCAATATATAGAAAACTGAGCAAAAGATAATGTGAATTTTAATGAATTTGATAGCTCATTAACTTTTGTTTCTTATAGTAAAGCACTTGATAATCGTGATAATTTTTCGGTAGATGATTATGACAGAGCAGTTTGGGACGATTTAATTTGTCAAATGGATAATCAAAGCGGAAAATGTTATATTTGCCGTAAATGGTATGAATAAATAATCTAGCATTTTTTTAATACTATTTTTAATTAAACTGGAACCCCTTAAATGTGGCAACGAATTAAAACCGCAATTATCCTTGTCATCATTGTCGGCACGGCAATGTTTGTCAGCCGTCAGCCTTTTTTCTTTTTACCGCTTTTGACATTGGGTGTGCTGATTGCCTCACACGAATGGACAAAACTGATGCCCAAAAGACGAGACAAGGCTCATTGGTTTGTGGCGTTGGTGCTTATCATTACCCTTGTGAGTATTTTTGTGCCACAGTCGTGGGCGGTATGGTGGGGTTTGTCGGTGCCTGTGTGGGTACTTGCCGCCAAGTGGGTCAAGGATTATCCTGCCAAAGAAAACTGGTACGGCAAACGCCTATGGACGATGGGAGTCATCATTTTGGTATCCGCCATTACCGCCATGTATGCCCTGTGGCAGTTGTCGGCATGGTGGCTTTTGTATGTCTTTGTGCTGGTGTGGTGTGCTGATAGTGGGGCGTATTTTGTTGGGCGAAAGTTTGGCAAAACCAAACTTGCCCCCAATGTCTCGCCCAACAAATCGCTAGAAGGGCTTTATGGTGGTGTGGCAACGGCAAGCCTTGTGGCGGTCGGCGTGGGGCTGTATTTGGGGCTGGATATGGCAACGCTTTTGGTGTTTTTGGCGTTGTCGGCAGTTGTGGTTGGTGTCAGTGTGCTTGGCGATTTGTTTGAATCAATGTTAAAGAGACGAGCAGGAGTTAAGGACTCTGGCACGATTTTACCCGGACACGGTGGGGTGCTAGATAGGATTGACAGTTTGCTTTCGGCAACGCCTATTTTTGCCTTTGGGATATTAATTTGTGATTGGCTTGGCATAAAATTTACACCGCATTTTGTGATGGCTTATCAGTTGTTTGGTGGTTGATACTCTTTTTGTGTTTATCAATTGATAGGGTGTTTAAGATAATATTCTTGGTAAAATATCAAAGTCCATTTTTAATTCAATTAGGAGTAACACAATGAAAAGTGTCTATTTGGCAATGATGGCGTTGTGTTTGACTGCGTGTGCCAGTCAATCCTTACCAAGTGTTAATCAAAATGGCATTAGGCGATTTGATAAAAATTGCCAGCACCAAACCCCATACCCAAACAAAAACGATGCTCAGGCGATGAGTGAGTATTTTGAGCATACCAAGTATTGTAAAAGTTTGGGTTATAATACCAGCTATTAACCTTTAAAGATTAGACGATTATTTTAATGACTTCAATTAACCATATTACTTTATTGGGTGCCACAGGCTCTATCGGTGCCAGCACCCTTGATTTGATTCGTCTGCATTTAGACAGTTACCGTTTATTTGCTGTTTCTGGCTTTTCTAATGTGCAAAGGCTTTTGGAGATTTGTCAAGAATTTAACCCAGTATTTGCGGTCATTGGCGATGCGTATTTTGATGAATTTTATCATAAAATGCGTGCATTAAACTTAGCCACGCAAGTGTTAAAGTCAAGCGAGGGCTTGGATTTTATCGCAAGCCACGACAAAGCCGATACGGTGGTGTGTGCCATTGTCGGTGGGGCAGGGCTTAGCTCTACTTTGTTGGCGGTCAAGGCGGGCAAAAAAGTCTTGCTTGCCAATAAAGAAAGCCTTGTAATGGCGGGCGATTTGGTGATGAAAACCGCCAAAGAGACAGGGGCGACCATTTTGCCGATTGACAGCGAGCATAACGCCATTTTTCAATGTTTGCCACAGGCGGTACAGGGCGATAATACCTTGATAAATAGCAAAAATTTTGGCATTCGTAAACTCTGGCTAACTGCCAGCGGTGGGGCGTTTTTGCACAAATCTTATGACGAAATGCGTACGGCAAGTGTCGCACAGGCGGTCAATCACCCCAACTGGTCAATGGGGCAAAAAATCACGGTGGACTCCAACACGATGATGAATAAGGGCTTGGAGCTGATTGAGGCCTGTCATTTGTTTGGCGTGGGCGTGGAGCAGGTGGCGGTCGCCATTCATCCACAAAGCGTGGTGCATTCCTTGGTGGAATATGTGGACGGCTCGTTTTTGGCACAATGTGGCACGCCTGATATGAAAACGCCGATTGGCTATGCTTTGGCGTACCCAAACCGTCTGGCAAGTGGCGTTAAGCCTTTGAATTTATTTGAAATGGCAAAATTGGAATTTATTAAGCCTGATGAGAAAAAATTTGCTTGCCTAGCCCTTGCCAAACAAGCAATGAAACTTGGCAATGGGGCGTGTATTATTTTAAATGCCGCCAATGAAGTGGCGGTGGAGGCATTTTTAAAAGGCAAAATTAAATTGACCGACATTGCGGTGGTGGTAGAAAAGTGTTTGGCGTTTGATGAATTGGCAAATGAATTAACAACAAGTTTTGAGAAGTTGGTGGATATTTTGGATTTGGATAAAAGGGTTAGAAAAATTGCTCAATTGATGATTGATTATCTTTGATGAAATGGATAAATTGAGCAATAAGAGTTTGCAAAATAAGTTTGTTAAATTGTCATTTGGCATTCGAGAGTACAATTTTGAATGGTAATTTATGTTGTGCAGTTGTTTATCCAATGACGATAGAAAATACACCCAATGTTTTAAAATTTGCCAAAATGTATCAGCCTATTGAGAAAATTTGATTTTAAAATATTTAAGAAATGATGAACGCATTACTTATGTTTTTGGCGGCGGTTTGTGTTTTGACGCCACTGATTGCTTTGCATGAATGGGGGCATTATATTATTGCTCGTTTGTGTGGGGTGAAGGTTTTGACTTATTCTATTGGCATGGGCCCACGCCTGTTTGGTTGGACTTCCAAAAAAACAGGCATTGATTATCGTATATCTGCTCTGCCTTTGGGCGGTTATGTCAAAATGCTGGACGAGCGAGAGGGCGAAGTTGCCGAGAGTGAGAAACATCTAGCTTTTAACAATGCCCATCCACTCAAAAAAATCGCCATCGTCATCGCAGGGCCTGTGATGAATTTTTTGATTGCCATTGCTTTATTTTTTGTGCTGTTTTTACAGCCCAGTGAGCAGTTAAACACCAAAATTGGTCAGCTACTACCAGATTCACCTGCGGCCGCCAGTCATTTGACGCTGGGTGATAAAATCACGCACATTGATGGTAAGCCTGTGCAGACTTGGGAAGAAGTGGCGTATGCACTTGGTGACCGTATGGGCGAGACTGGCGTGGTTAATGTCGGCGTGCTTCATGAGCAAGACAACACAAAATCAGTCAGCCAAACCATTCCTGTTGCCATCACTTCGTTCATGCAACACGCCAAACACACGCAGCAAGACCCTCTGAGTGATTTTGGTGTGTTGCCTTATCAGCCAATGTTAGCACCCGTGATTGGGCAGGTTGTGCCAAAAGGTGCAGCGGATGTGATGGGTCTAAAAACTGGCGATAAGGTGTTAAGCATCAACCAAATACAAGTCAATAGCTGGCAGGAAGTGGCAAAGATTATCCGCCAAAGCCCAGATGAATTTTTGGTGTTTTCTGTGCAGAGAGCCAATCAAGTGCTTGATGTTCGAGTGCTGCCCAATGCAGTCATGGATAAAGATGGCAAAAAAATCGGTCAAATTGGTGTACAAGTGGCGTATGACCCAGACACTGCTATTCCTGCCCAGTATCGAATGATGATTAAGCATACACCAAGTCAGGCGTTTGACAAGGCATTGGGCAAAACTTATGATTTGGCGATGATGACGCTTGGTTCAATCAAAAAGATGATGATGGGCTTGATTGGTTTGGAGCATCTGTCAGGACCGATTGCGATTGCCGAAGTGTCCAAAAATAGTTTTGAGATTGGCTGGCAACAAGTATTATCGACCGCTGCCCTATTGAGTTTGTCGCTGGCGGTGCTAAACCTACTCCCCATTCCTGTGCTTGATGGCGGGCATTTGGTGTTTTATACTTATGAGCTGGTGGCGGGTAAGCCAATGCCGCAGTCCATGCAAATGAACGCATTAAAGATTGGTGCACTCATGCTATTTTGTTTCATGGCACTTGCAATAAGTAACGATGTGATGAGAATTTTTGGCTAATTGGTAACTTTTATCAAAAAATTTGGCGAATTTTCACAAAATTTGCGTTTAGGACTTGCCAAAAAAGCGTTTTTAGCTTACCTTTATCACCAATGATTGTACTTGATTATCAATCAGTCTTTATTTGGTAGAGATTTTTGATTTTATTTTGCCAATAATGACATCTATAATCAAGTTTTTCTAACAAGATAATGTATTAAAAATAGTTTGGATAAACTTATGCGTAATTCTACTTTTTCTGGTTTTGCTGCAACATCGATTGCGGCGGCGGTGTCGATGGTGATGATGAGTCAAGCACAGGCTCAGACTTTTGTTGCCAATGATATTGCCATCACAGGCTTGCAGCGTGTTACGATTGAAAGCTTGCAGACGGTGTTGCCGATTCGCTTGGGACAAGCAGTCAGTGATGAACAGTTGGCACAAAGCATTCGTGCGTTGTACGCCACAGGTCATTTTTCTGATGTGCAAGCTGATGTTAATGGCGACCGTGTCTTATTTCGTGTGAGTGAATACCCAACGATTGCCGAGCTAAATTTTACTGGCAACCGTTTGATTCCAAAAGATGCCTTGGAGCAAGGTCTAAAATCAAGTGGCTTGGTCAAGGGCGGTGTGCTAAAACAACCAAGCATCAAGGCAATCGAGAGCGAGCTGATTAACCAGTATGCTTCGCAAGGCTACTATAATACCCAAATTCGTGCTAAGCAAACTGAGCTTGATGGCAATCGTGTCAAGCTGGATTTGGAGTTTGTGGAAGGCAAGCGAGCCAGAGTAACCGACATCAACATCATTGGCAATAAACATTTTGATACCGAAGAGCTAAAACGAGAGTTTGTTGTCAAGGACAAAACGATCAATCCATTATCTCGTGCTGACCGTTACACCCAAGAAAAGCTGACTGCCAGTGTCGAAAAACTGCGTGCCAAATATCTAAATAATGGTTTTGTGCGATTTAATATTGATGATGCAACCTTAAATATCGATGAAGAAAAAGAGAAAGTATTCATCGAAGTTGCCATTACCGAAGGCGAGCAATATCAGTTTGGTAAAGTTAGTTTTGCAGGTAATTTGACTTATCCTGAAAATGAACTGCGTGACTTGGTGAAGTTTGGCGAAGGCGATACTTACACCCAAAGCAAGCTGGATGAGACCAATTCTGCCATCGCCAGCAAGTTTGGCGATGATGGCTATTATTATGCCCAAATTCGCCCAATCAGCATCATCAATGACAAGACTCGCACGGTCGATATCGAGTATCACATTGACCCTGTACGTCCTGTCTATGTGCGTCGCATCAATTTTTCGGGCAACCATAAGACCAAAGATGAAGTGCTACGCCGTGAAATGCGTCAGCTGGAAGGAGCATTGGCATCTAACCAAAAAATCCAGTTGTCTCGTGTGCGTCTGATGCGTACAGGTTTCTTTAAAAATGTCATCGTAGATACACAGCCTGTGCCAAATGCACCAGACCAAATTGATGTCAATTTTGTCGTAGAAGAGCAGCCATCAGGTTCATCGACCATTTCGGCAGGTTATTCACAAAGTGGCGGTGTGACCTTCCAGTTTGACCTTTCTCAAAATAACTTTATGGGAACAGGTAATCGTATGTCGGCTGGTTTTTCTCGCTCAGAAACCAGAGATGCTTATAGCCTGAGTCTAACCGACCCATATTTTACGGTCAATGGTGTATCGCAGACCATTGGTGGTTACTATCGTAAAACCAAATATGACAGCAAAAACATCAGTAACTATGTACTAGACTCTTATGGCGGTAATTTGACTTATAGCTATCCGATTGATGAAAATCAACGCATCAGTGGCGGTATTAACCTAGACAGCATCAAGGTGCGTGGTGGTCGCTATATGGGTCTAAATAATGCCTATGAGCTGGTCAAAGATGGCGGTAAGGTGCATAGCGGTTTTTATGAAAACAGCGTGAATCCTGACAATCCAATTTTTGCCATTGATGGTTTTGAGAAAAAATACAATACCTATAATGCCTTGCTTGGTTGGAGCTATTCAAGCCTAGATAAGCCAGTATTCCCAACTTCTGGCATGAGTCACACGGTGGACTTGACGCTAGGTTTTGGCGATAAAACTTATCAAAAAGCAGTCTATCAAGGTAATATTTACAAGCCTTTGATTAAAGACACCATTTTGCGTGGTTATGCTCGTTTGGGTTATGGTAATAATTTGCCATTTTATGAAAACTTCTACGCAGGCGGCTATGGCTCGGTGCGTGGCTACGACCAATCAAGTCTAGGCCCACAATCTCGTGCGGTAACCAACATTGTCAATGCTGCTCGTGCAAAAGCATCGCTAGAAGCATACCAAAACTCAGGTGGTACACTGAGCGATGACCAAAAAGAAACATTGGCAACCGCCACAACGATGCTTAACGGTGGTGTGGGTCGTGGCGAAGTGGTCGGTGGTAATGCCATCGCCACCTTTGGTGCTGAATTGATTTTACCGCTGCCATTTAAGGGCGACTGGACCAGTCAAGTTCGTCCCGTATTGTTTGCCGAAGGTGGACAGGTGTTTGATACCACAGGAGCGACCGATAAGTACATCGATTTGTCGGAGCTAGACCCAAATCTATCAGGTCAGGCACAGCTACTACAAAACGACAACCGTTTGCGTTATAGTGCAGGTGCTGGTATTACTTGGTACACGGCGATTGGACCGTTGTCACTAAGCTATGCCAAAACCTTTGGTGCAAAAGAAAATGACAAGACCGATAAAGTACAGTTCCAAATTGGTAGTGTCTTTTAATGATAGCATTACACACTTTATTGGAGGCAATCGCTTGTCGTCAAACGATTGCCAATCTTGATGAACTGACAGGTAAAACCCTATCTGTATCAGGTGTGGGCAGTTTAAGTAGTGCCACAGCGAATCAAGTGGCGTTTTTGGCACAATCAAAATATTTGCCGCAGCTTGCCAATACGCAAGCAGGTGTAGTGCTGATTTCTCAAAAGTTTTTTGAAGAAGCACTTCAGATATTGCCAAAAAACAGCCTTGCAATCATTGTCAAAGATGCGTATTTGGCACATGCTTGCATCAGCACACTTTTTGTTCGCAGACCTCATCAAGCAATCCACCCAACCGCCATCATTGATGAGACGGCTAAGATTGGTAAGAATGTCGCCATTGGTGCTTATGCCGTCATTGGAGCTGATGTGGTGCTTGGCGATGGTGTTTTTGTCGGCGTGGGCAGTCATGTTGGTGCAGGTACGCATATTGGTCAAGACAGCTTTATTGATGCACAGGTCATGATTGCTCATGATTGTCTGATTGGTCAAAGAGTACGTATCCACAGCCATGCCAGCATTGGTTCAGAAGGATTTGGTTTTGCTCCTTATGTGGAGGGCGGAGTCAAATGGCAACGCATCGCTCAGCTTGGTCGTGTTGTCATTGGTGATGACAGCCGTATTGGTAGTAATACCTGCATTGACCGTGGGGCGGTCGAGGATACCGTGATCGGCAGTGATGTAATCATTGATAATCTGGTGCAGATTGCTCACAATGTACAGATTGGCTCGGGTACAGCCATTGCTGCTAAGGTTGGTATTGCAGGCAGTACCGTGATTGGCAAAAACTGCATTATCGGTGGTGCGGTCGGTATTTCTGGGCATATTCAAATTGCCGATGGTGTAACGATTACCGGCATGACGATGGTAACTAATAGCATTAAAGAGGCGGGCAGTTATTCATCTGGCACAGCAGCGATGCCATCAGCAAACTGGCGAAGAGCAGCGGTGCGTTTTCGTCAAATGGGCGAAAAATAATATTAAGAATCTAATCGGAAGAAAAATCTATGTCAGTATCTTTGATTGATTATGAACTGCTCAATGAGACAGATATTCAGCAGTTGGCTGAGCGTGGTGTTGCCTTGCCAATGCAATATGACCAGCTTAAACACTATCTGCCTCATCGCTATCCTTTTATGTTGATTGACCGTGTTACTGCTTGTCGTCCTGATGAATGGATTACAGGCTATAAGAACATCAGTATCAATGAAGAGTTATTCAACGGTCATTTTCCTGACAATCCCATCATGCCTGGCGTGCTGATGGTCGAGGCGATGGCACAGCTTTCTGGTATTCTAGGATTCATCAGTGCAGGGCAGACTTCCGAAGATGGCTATTTGTATTTGTTTGCTGGTGTGGATAAAGTGCGTTTCAAAAAATTGGTCACGCCTGGCGATCAGTTGGTTATTCGCTCAAAAACCATCATGAATAAACGAGATATTTATAAATTTGCCTGCACCGCTCATGTTGATGGACAGCTGGCGTGCAGTGCTGAAATTATGATTGCTCGTCAAAAAGTTGATGGCATGAACGCCTAAGTTCTTGGTATGGATAAGCAATATTGGAGCAACTTATGAGCATTCACTCAACCGCCATCATCGACCCAACCGCCATCATCGACCCAACCGCCCAGATTGGACCATATTGCATCGTGGGTAAAAATAGCAAAATCGGTGCAGGTACGGTACTTCGTAGCCATGTGATTATCGGCGAAAACACCAGCATTGGTCAGCATAACGAGATTTATCAATTTGCCAGTATTGGCGAAAATCCTCAGGATTTAAAATACGCAGGCGAAGAGACTTTCTTGGAGATTGGTGATTACAATCGCATTCGTGAGGCGTGTACTTTTCATCGTGGTACCAGTCAAGACAATGGACTAACCAAAATTGGCAGTCATAATCTATTCATGGTTAATGTGCATTTGGCACACGATTGCGTGGTGGGGGATTATAATGTGCTTGCCAATAATGTGGGTGTGGCAGGACATAGCCATATTGGTAACCATGTCATCATTGGCGGTCAGTCTGGTATCCATCAGTTTTGTCGTATCGATGATTATAGCATGATTGGTGGAGCGAGCCTGATTTTAAAAGATGTGGCGGCTTTTGTGACGGTTTCTGGTAATCCTGCCAAAACACACGGTCTGAACAAAGAGGGTATGCGTCGCAAGGGTTGGAGTAAAGAAACCATCAATGCCATTGATGAAGCCTACAAGGTGGTGTTTCGTTCTGGTTTATTGCGTGATGAGGCGGTGGAGAAACTGCAAACATTGGCAAAAGATGAACCAAAAATCGAGCTACTCATTCAATCTATCCAAAAAAGCGAACGAGGTTTAGTTCGCTGATTTGGTAGATTTTGCCAAAATTTGCCCACATCGTATTGATGATGGGCTTTTTTTGTGCAAAAAATTTGACTTTTTTGGCATCTTAATTCAAACTATCATTTTGGTTTTAAATTTTGCTTATATCATAAATTATAGTTATCAATAATTTAACTTTTAGGAATAATTATCATTTATGAAATCCATCATGAAATAGACTGATGGTGTCAGATGGGCTAAATTTTTTAACAAATATTGATTATGGCTTAAAGGCACATGGGGCGATTGTCCATGATGTGATGAGTGATGCCATGATTAAGAGTGTTTGGGGTGCTTAAACCATGATATGTTCTGGTGGATTAAGCACAAAAGATAACCGAATCGCCACATGATTGTGATAAGAATAACCACAAAAGTGGCGGTGGATTGATAGGAGAAAGCTATGTCGGCACAACGAGAGAGTTGGTCAGCACGCTCTGGCTTTATTTTGGCAGCCATTGGTTCGGCTGTTGGCTTGGGAAATATTTGGCGTTTCCCTTATGTGTCTTATGAAAATGGTGGTGGTGCGTTTTTTATTCCGTATCTGATTGCTCTGATGACAGCGGGTTTTCCATTGCTGTTTTTGGACTATGTTGCAGGGCAAAAATATAAAGGAGCACCACCAACTGCGTATCGCCGTATGATTAAATCTGCCGAAGGGATTGGCTGGTGGCAGGTGGCGGTATGTAGTATTATTGGTATTTATTATGCTTCTGTTTTAAGTTGGGCGGGCAATTATACGCTATTTGCTTTTGGGCAACAATGGGGCGAGGACACCGAAGGATTTTTCTTTAATAATTACCTACAAAATGCCAGCGAACTTACCTTTGGCTATGCACCACATTTATTGATTGGGTTGATTGCTGTTTGGGCGATTGTGCTGTTTATTTTGTATGGCGGTATCCGTAAAGGGGTTGAGTTGGCCAACCGTATCTTTATCCCACTGTTGGTGGTGATGTTTGCGGTGCTGGTGGTGCGTGCAGTAATGTTGCCAGGTGCTGCCGAAGGGCTTAACACCTTCTTTGCCCCAAATTGGGAAAAAATGGCAGATCCAAAAGTATGGCTTGCCGCTTATGGACATGTATTTTTCTCTATGTCGATTGGCTTTGGTATTATGGTGACTTATGCCTCTTACCTAAATCGCAATGCCAACCTGACAGGTTCAGGTTTGGTGGTGGGTTTTGCCAATTCATCGTTTGAGCTGCTGGCTGGTATTGGTATTTTTTCGGTGCTGGGCTTTATGGCTCAGGCTTCTGGCGTACCAGTGTCAGAGGTGGTCAAAGGCGGTATTGGCTTGGCGTTTGTTGCTTTTCCAAAAATCATCTCTACGATGGGTGATGCAGGTGGTATCATCGGTATTTTGTTCTTTGGCTCTCTTTTTGTGGCTGGTCTTACCTCAATGGTATCTATCCTACAAGTGCCAGTATCAGCGGTTCAAGATAAGTTTGGTTGGTCAAAAAATAAAGCAGTCACGATTGTTGGCGGTGTATCCGCAGTGATTTCGATAGCGATGTTTGGTACTTACAATGCTATTACCTTTGTTGATGTGATTGACCATTTTGCTAATAATATCGGCGTGGTTGTCGGTGCAATCCTATCAATCATCTGGGTTTCTTGGTTTAATCGTGGTGTATTACCAAAACTGATTAATCATATCAATGCAATTTCTAGCTTTAAAGTGGGTGCTGGTTGGTCATTTATGCTGACGATTATCACACCACTGTCGTTAATTGTGGCATTGGTGCTATCACTACAATCTCTTCTAAGCGAAGGTTATGGTGACTATCCTGCTGTTGTAATCAACATCTTTGGCTGGGGAGTGGTCGCTCTCTTTATCATCGTCTCTGTGGTGTTTTCGCTCGTCAAGGGTGATAAAACTCACCACGAATAAAAGGAGTATGTTAATGAATACAACAGCATTAATTGTGATGATTGTTGCCATCGTTGCCGTTTGGGGTGGTCTTATTTTATCTGCCATTCATTTGGTAAAAAATCCTGATATTGACATAAATCAGGTACCAGATGATTGATAAATCATGAATGAAAAACACGCCATTTTCTATTTAGATATGGCGTGTTTTTTTATGAGTTGCGATACATGTAGATATTTGTTGATATAATATTACTAATATTTAAAATCAATATTAAATAGTAAGCCTTTTAAATATGCTGAAATATAGGCATTTGATGATGTTTTGTTTTTTTTGATTGATGGATAAGTGTTTTGATTGATGTTGCACGGATTGATGGCAAGACATCTGTCATCATATCAGTCCCTGTATAAAGTAAGATGGTTTGTACACTTAATTCATATCAAAACTATACAGCAAAACCGTTCGCCCCAAGCTTGCCTGTGGGCGGATTTTTCGTTATGGGTAGGCAAGCTCACTTTGAGCAAAAAAACCTTTGTCTGGTTTTGAATAGAATTGACTATATCTTATTACAAACCCTAGCTTGCTCAATGCAGTCAGCGGTTATCATTGAGTGCAAAAAAAATCTTGCACCAGTAGCTGATGCAAGATGGGTTTTTTGATGGGTTTGGCGACTTAGTAGTCGTCTTTATGATATGCTGGCACAGGCAAACCCCAATTAGCATAAAATTTTTCAACAAATTCATCAAATTGACCTTGCTCAATGGCGTGGCGAATATCAGCCATGAGGCGTTGGTAATAGCGAAGATTATGAATGGTGGCAAGTTGAGCGGACAGCATTTCTCCACATTTGTGCAGATGATACAGATAAGCACGGCTAAAATTTTGACAGGTGTAACAATCGCAATGCTCATCAAGTGGGGATAGGTCGTGGCGGTATTGGCTATTTTTGATGCGTACCACACCTTTGTTTTCGGCATTGCCTGTCACAAAATAATGACCATTGCGAGCGTTACGAGTTGGCATCACGCAGTCAAACATATCCACGCCACGACGCACCGCCTCCACGATGTCGGCAGGCTTGCCCACGCCCATCAGATAGCGTGGTTTGTCTGATGGCATGCGATTGGGCAGGTAGTTTAGCACGCCAATCATCTCATCTTTTGGCTCGCCAACAGACAGACCGCCAATGGCATAGCCATCAAATGGCATATCCAGCAAGCCTTTAAGTGACTGCATACGCAAATCTTCGTACATGCTGCCTTGTACGATACCAAACAGAGCGTTCTTGTTGCCAAGTTTTTGGTGTTCATTGATGCAGCGTTCACCCCAACGCAAAGATAGCTCCAATGATTGCTGGGCTTCTTGGTGGGTGGCAGGATAGGGGGTGCATTCATCAAACTGCATCACGATGTCGGAGTTTAGGTCATTTTGGATTTGCATGGAGGTTTCTGGCGACAAAAAGACTTTGGCACCGTCCACAGGCGAGCGAAATGCCACACCTTCTTCGCTGATTTTTCGCATTGCTCCCAAGCTAAATACCTGAAAACCACCAGAATCGGTCAAGATAGGCTTGTCCCAATTGATGAATTGATGTAATCCACCAAACTGCTTGATGACCTCCATACCAGGACGCAGCCATAGATGAAAAGTGTTGCCCAAAATAATGTCTGCACCAATGCCATGAATGTCTCTTGGTAGCATGCCTTTGACCGTACCATAAGTGCCCACAGGCATAAAAGCAGGTGTTTGTACATCGCCATGAACCAGATGAACTGTACCACGACGGGCGTGGTTGTTGCCATTGTCTGTGTTGTGTAAGGTAAATTTCATTGATATTCCGATGATTGAATTAAAAAATAAACGATGGTTTAACGATTTGATTTTTCCAAAAACATTGCATCGCCATAACTAAAAAAACGATATTTTTGTGCGATGGCGTGTTGATAGGCTTGTTTGATGACATCAACGCCTGCAAATGCTGATACCAGCATCAGTAGCGTGGATTTCGGTAGATGAAAATTGGTAATCAAGCAATCTACCACGCCAAATTGATAGGGAGGATAAATAAAAATATCAGTATCCCCTTGGTATGATGTTAGCTGTCCGTCAATGCGATGCAAGTTGGCGGTTTCTAAGGTGCGAGTAACGGTCGTGCCAACAGCGATGACACGCTTGCCAGCTGCTTTGGTTTGATTGATGAGCTGAGCAGTTTGCTGTGGCAAATGAGCGTATTCGGCGTGCATGATGTGTTCACGCAGGTCTTCTGTTTTGACAGGGGCAAAAGTGCCAGCCCCGACATGCAAAGTTACAAATGAAATTTGCACCCCTTTATTTTGCAAGGCGGTTAATAATTGGTCGTCAAAATGCAAACTGGCGGTTGGGGCAGCGACACTGGCACTTTTGTTGGGGTCGTGAAAAACCGTCTGGTAGCGTTCGTCATCTGTGTCATCTGCTTGTCGTTCAAAATAAGGCGGAATGGGCATCTGTCCATAACGGTCTAGGTCTGGCAATATTGGATTGTCAAAATTGACCAAAAATAGATTGTCCTGACGACCCAAAACGGTGGCGTGCATATTGCCATCAGCCAGATGTAGCGTCTGACCAGCTTTGGGCGAGCGACTGGATTTGATGTGGCATAAAGCACGATGTTGATACACGCCATCGCCATCTAGCAGTCGTTCAACCAGCATTTCTATCGCACCGCCAGTCGATTTTTGACCATACAGGCGAGCTTTCATGACTTTGGTGTCGTTTAGCACCAGCAAATCGCCTGCTTCAAACAAGTCTATGATGTCGGTAAAGACTTTGTCTTGATGAATACCAGCAGCATTGATATATAGTAGGCGAGAGGCACTACGGCTGGATAATGGGTGGCGAGCAATCAGCTCATCTGGCAGATGATAGTCATAATCATTGACCGATAAAGGCGTGTCTGATGGTTGCATAAAAAATAATCGCTTAACCAGTGATAAAGCGGTTATTTTAGCAAAAAACCGTACTTTTCACTAGCTTAAAATGAGAACAAATGGAGCAGACTTGACTGAATAAGTATGACGATTGGCAAAATTACTTGTAGAAATTAAAAAATAGTAATGGATAAGCACTTAATTTGATTTTATAATAACCAACATAATAAATAAAATTTGGCGAGTCAGACCATGTTTAATCCATTTAAAAAAAACAAACCCAAAGAAGAGCAGATTAGCGCCATCATTAACCAGATGACGCTTTATGGTCAGTCGTTTGGTTTGTTTGTTGAAAAGCTGAGCGTTCAAGACCGTGTGGTCGAGATGCAAATGCGTATTCAAGAAGATGATGACACGGCAGAGTTGGAACGACAATATCAAGCATTGCAAAGCAAACTGCACACTTTGGGCATTGATGAAGTTAATCTTAATGTGATTGTGACCGCCTCAACCAAGCAACAAACAAAGACATCAACACCCAGCGATTCTGTGGTGCAGTCTTATCAGCCTAGTACGCTACCCAAAGCTGAGAACAAGGCGGATAAACCCAGCAAACCCGCCCCAAAACAAAGCGAGCTGACCGCACACCCACGCATCAAACACATCATTGCCATCGCCTCAGGCAAGGGCGGTGTGGGCAAATCCACCACGACGGTCAATTTGGCATTAAGCCTACAACAATTAGGCAAAAAGGTCGGTATCTTAGATGCAGATATTTATGGACCTTCTATTCCTGCCATGCTTGGTGTGTCAGGACAAAAACCACTGGTGGAAAACGAGCAATTTGTCCCAATAGACGCTGACGGTATCGCCATGTTGTCAATCGGTAATTTGCTTGATGGCGAACAAACTCCTGTGGCGTGGCGTGGCATTAAGGCGGTGGGTGCATTGATGCAGCTATATGGTCAAACCAACTGGCCCATGCTTGATTATCTACTCATCGACATGCCACCTGGTACAGGCGATATTCAGCTATCTATGGCACAAAAAATCCCTGTCACAGGTGCGGTGATTGTGACAACACCACAGCACATTGCGTTACTTGATGCCCAAAAAGGCATTGAAATGTTCATCAAAACCGACATTCCAATTTTGGGTGTGTTAGAAAATATGGCGGTGCATGTGTGTTCTCATTGTGGACATAGCGAAGAGATTTTTGGGTCAGGTGGTGGTCAGATGATGAGCCAAGAATATCAAGTACCGCTATTGGGTAAGCTGCCTTTGGTTGCCAGTATTCGTGAACAGATGGATAAAGGCACACCAAAAACCATACAAACGCAAGCGGTGGGCGAACACTATCTTAATGCCGCCAAAAAAATTGATGAACAAATCGGTCGATTTAGCAAAAAAAGCACGCAAAGATTTTTTTGACAAATCTCTCATCGCTTGATGGACTGCTTGATTGCACAATACTTGCTTAACTGATGAAGTTTTGTAACAAATCGACATGTTGTTTGGCAAGATTGGGCGAGATAAGGCTTTTGTGGTAAAATTGTTATCCTAATGTATATTGGCAAATTTGCCGTATTGCCAGTCATTCACAACAAAAAACGGTTGCACTCATGTTTTCATCTGTTTGGCAAGCACTTGCCCAGCACCCAGAGTTTATTGCAATGCTAACCATTCCGCCTGTAACGGCATTTGTTACTTGGGCTCATGTGTGGATGGCGTTAGAAATGTTATTTTACCCCATTCATTTTTGGGGGATTAAAATCAAAAATATGCCATTTGGCTTGCAGGGTCTTGGTTGGCAAGGAATTGTGCCTGCTAAGGCTGGCAAAATTTCTGGCGTGATTGTCGATCAGACGCTCTCCAAACTTGGCTCGCTTGATGAGTTTTTTCAAGCGATGGAGCCAGAAGAGATGGCGGATTTTATCACAGCAACGGTCGATAAAAACTTAGAAAGTTTGATTGATGAGATTATGTTGGAGCGTTCGTATCAGCTATGGACGCACATGCCGTATGCCATCAAACGCCGTATTTATGCTCATGTGCATGGCAAATTGCCCGAAGTCATGAAAGCACTGGTGATGGATTTGACCTATCATGTCGAAGAGTTGGTCGATATGAAAGCGATGATTGTGCAAAAAATGGAAAACGACCGCAAGCTGATGGTTGATATGTTTTTGCGAGTGGGCAAAAAAGAAATCAATTTCATCTGGAAAATCAGTGCCTTGATTGGTTTTGGGTTTGGCGTGCTGCAAATGGCGATTTTTTATTTTGTGCCTCAGCATTGGACAGTGCCTTTTTTTGCCATGATTTGGGGGGCGTTGACCAACTGGATTGCCATTTGGATGGTGTTTAATCCTGTTGAGCCAAAAATCGTGCCGTTCATCAGAGTGTTTTGCTATGATGACAACAAAAAAGTTCGCTTAATGATGCCGCATTGGCATCGCTATTCTTGGCAAGGTGGATTTATGAAACGCCAAGACGAGGTATCTAGTGTGTTTGCCCAAATTGTTGTCGAAGAGCTGGTGACGCTTGAAAACATCATGAATGAGATGATGTATGGGCATCGTGCTGATAAAACTCGCCAAGTGATGAAATCACATCTGTACGAAATGTTAGAATCGCCTGTGGTATCAACCACGCTCAAAATGGGTATGGACGAGCGAGCATTGGACGATTTTAAGGACACGATTTTGGATAAATCCATTGATGCTACGATGGTGCCAATCCGAGACCCTAAGCTGAATACTTCTCGTGCCAGTAAGATTTTTGGGTTATTTGAAGGTCGTATCAAGGCACTCACCCCCAAAGAATTTCAGAATTTATTAAGACCTGCTTTCCAAGAAGATGAAATCACCCTAATTATATTGGGGGGTATCACAGGATTCTTGGCAGGTTGGTTGCATTTGATTGTTGTGTTTTTTTAAAAAGAAATTGATTAGCCAACTTATATGGATAATAATAAGGTTAGCTAAATCTATGGTTGTGCATTTTGCACCCTAATGAGTGTATTTTATGTTAATTACAGAACTTGGGTATTTTGCATTACTCTTGGCGTTCGTTTTGGCGATTTTGCAAGCGATTTTGCCAGCGATTGGCGTGATGCGTCATCAAGTACAATGGCAAAAACTTGCCCCAAGCCTAGCAACCGCACAATTTTTGGCGATGATGATGTCGTTTTTGGCATTGATTGCGGGCTTTTTGTACAATGATTTTAGTTTGGTTTATGTTGCCAGCCATTCTAACAGTCTGTTGCCTTGGTATTATAAGCTGTCCGCCACTTGGGGTGGGCATGAAGGCTCACTACTGCTTTGGATGACGATTTTGGCGGCATGGTGCATGCTGGTGTCAGTATTTAGCCGTGGTCTGCCACTAGATATTCGTGCCAGAGTGTTGTCCATACTGGCGATGATTCAGGTGATGATGCTTGCGATGTTGATTTTTACTTCATCGCCATTCGTTCGAGTGTTGCCCAACCTGCCTGTTGATGGCACGGATTTAAATCCATTATTGCAAGACCCTGGTTTGATTTTTCATCCGCCAATGCTCTACATGGGCTATGTGGGTCTAGCGGTACCGTTTGCATTTTGTATGGCGGCGTTATGGGCAGGGCGTTTGGACGCAGTATGGACTCGTTGGAGCAGACCGTGGACGCTGGCGGCTTGGATGTTCTTGACCTTGGGTATCGCTTTGGGTTCTTGGTGGGCATATTATGAGCTTGGCTGGGGCGGCTGGTGGTTTTGGGACCCTGTCGAAAACGCTTCTTTGATGCCGTGGCTGGCTGCGACCGCTTTGTTGCACTCACTTGCCGTTACCGAAAAACGAGGCGTGTTCAAGGCGTGGACAATCATGCTTGCCATTTTCTCGTTTGCACTAAGCCTGCTTGGTACTTTTTTGGTGCGTTCAGGGGTGATTACCTCAGTGCATTCATTTGCTGCCGACCCAACGCGTGGTATGACAGTGCTGGCAATTTTGGCGATTGTTATTGGCGTGGGGCTGCTCATGTTTGCCTTGCGTGGCTGGAAGCTGACCGTAGAGAGTAGCTATCGCCTAAAATCTCGTGAAACGGTGCTGGTGGTCAATAACATGATTTTATTGGTGGCGACTTTGGTGGTGCTGCTTGGTACGCTATATCCCATCATTGCCGATGCGTTCAAATTGGGGCAGGTGTCGGTTGGGCCTCCATACTTTAATGCCTTATTTGTGCCATTAAGCTGGCTATTGCTTGCGTTTATGGGTATTGGGGCAGTATTGCGATACAAATACGACAGCCGACCATTTGCCAGTACAGTAATTGCTTTTGCCATCAGTGCAGGCGTGCTGGGTGCGGTGATGACCTACCTGATTCGCCTATTGACCGAAGATGGCGGTTTTGAATACAGTATCTATATCACGGCTGCATTATCTGCTTGGGTGCTACTGTTTATTGTGATGGACATTCGTGACAAACTTCGCCATCACAAAGGTTCTGTATTGTCGGGACTTGCCAAACTGACACCCAGCTATCATGGTATGCAGCTGGCTCATATTGGCGTGCTGATTTGTGCGTTGGGTGTGGCAGCAACCAGTAGTTTTAGCCTAGAAAAAGATGTGGCAATGACGGTGGGCGATACCGTACATGTGCAAGGTTATGATTTTCATCTACACGCTTTTGATGAAATCAAAGGCTCAAACTATGATTCAACTCGTGCCACCATTTCGGTGCATCAAGGCGATGACATTATTGCCAATCTATATCCAGAAAAACGCAATTATGTCGTGAGCATGATGCCGATGACCGAAGTGGGTATTCGTCCAAGTCTGCTTAATGAAGTCTATGTGGCGTTGGGCGAACCAATCACCGATGCCAATGGCAAGGTGGATAACAACACTTGGGCGGTGCGTGTCTATGTCAAGCCAATGGTGCGTTGGCTATGGCTTGGGGCGATTGTGATGGGCTTTGGGGCATTGGTTGCCATGCTTGACAAACGCTATCGTTTTTCATCAACCAAAAAGGACTAACAAATGACCAAACAAACCAAACGCTTAATGCTATTTGTCGTGCCATTGATGGTCTTTATTGGCTTGGTGGTGATGTTTTTTTTCCGATTGGGAAAATCAACTGACATCATTCCCAGTCGCTTGCTCAATCAGCAGTTGCCTGCTTATGAGTTGCCATTATTGTCTGACACCACTCGCACGATGACTAAGGCGGATTTGCCAAAAGTACCGTTTTTGCTCAATGTTTGGGGTTCTTGGTGTCCAACTTGTAAAATTGAACACCCATATTTGCTAAAACTACACGAACAAGGCGTGCCAATGATTGGTGTGAATTATAAAGATGAGCTTAGCGATGCTTTATCTTATCTGAACACTTATAAAGACCCATTTTTGTATTCTTTGCAGGATTTGGACGGCAAATACGCCATTGATTTGGGTCTAACTGGTGCACCAGAGAGCTTTATTATTGGCACTGATGGTGTGGTTTATCAGCACATCGTTGGCGAAATCAATGATACAAATTGGCAGGCAAAAATTCAGCCTTGTTTGACTGCTTTGGCAAATCAATCATTAGATACTTCCGCCAAACAAGCGGCGTGCCAGCAGGGAGAATAAAATGAACATCAATCAATCCATTTTGGCGATGCTGCTTAGTGCAGTGATGATGACGGCGACTGCCAGTATTGACTTGCACCAATTTGATTCTCCTGAACAAGAAAACAGATATCGTGCCTTGATTGAGGAGTTGCGTTGTCCAAAATGCCAAAATCAAAATTTAGCAGGGTCGGACGCACCCATCGCCCAAGATTTAAAGCAGCAAACCTATGAAATGATTAAAGCGGGTCGAAGTGATACCGAGATTCGCAATTATATGTTTGAACGCTATGGCGATTTCATCAGTTATAAACCGCCAATTCGTCCATCGACTTGGATTTTGTGGTTTTTTCCACCAGTGCTATTATTGATGTTATTGCTAGGCTGGCTATACAAATCTCGTGGGCATAATGCCAAAAAGTTTGACGAGCCAACTGACGAGCTATCTGCCAGCGAAGAGGCAAAAATTGCCAAAATTTTGGCAACACACCAACAAACACAAAATAAGGAATCATCATGACACCAAGTTTATTGTTGTTTTTTTCACTGTGTGCGGTGCTGACTTTTTTGTTGTCATTAGTGGTTATTTTTCCTTGGCTAAGACATGCACGGCAGCAGGATAATCAGTTGATGGCGGTGAATGTGCAGATTTTTGGCGAACGCATTGCTGAATTGGAGGCCGATAAACAAGCTGGTCTGATTGATGATGAGCATTATAAAGCCCAGACCATTGAACTAAAACGCCAACTGCTTGATGCTCAAACGGTGGCAGAAACGCACACGCCTGTGGGCATCAAGGGGCGAATCATTGTGCTGGTGTGGATTCCGATTCTGGTGGCAATTGCTTATCTGACCACTGCTGACCGTACGCCTGTATTTACCTTGTGGGCTGCACAAGACAGCGTGGGACAGGTGGCAGATGACCTATTGACAGGCAAGCTAGACACACCGCCAGAATGGGCAGCAAAAAATTCCTCAGCACTCATTTCTGCAATACAGACCAATGTTCATCAGCACGCCAATGACGCCAATCGTTGGATGAGACTGTCTGAGCTGTTCATGATGCTTGATGCCAAACCGCAGGCATTAGAGGCATTGGCTCGTGCCAACCGTCTTGAACCTGACAATCAAGAGATTGCCATTACCTATGCTCAGACCAGCTTTTTTGCCAATGAGGGTAAGCTAGATGCTAATGCTCGTGCTGTATTAAACCAAGTATTGAGCGTCTCGCCAAATCACGAAGGGGCATTGATGATGATGGTGATGGGCGAGGCTCGTGCGGGTAATTATCCAATGGCAAAGGCGTGGATTGCCAAACTGCGTTCGTCCATTGTTTCTCGTTCTGGTGACCATAGCGAAGCATTGGCAAGTTTGGATAATTTATCACAAAACATCGCCAAACAAGAACAAATGGCATCACAAGGCGTGAAGATTACCGTTGGCATCGAGCCTTCTTTACTGGCACAGATGAAGGTTGATGATTCGCTATTTGTGTCAGTGGCAGAGCAGTCGGGCGGTGCACCTTATGCGGTCAAACGCTTGGCAGCCAGTGACATCAAAGCAGGTGCGATTACGGTCACGCTAAGTGATGCTGATGCAATGATGCCAAATCGTACGCTGAGCATGGGGCGTGATGCTGGCGTGACATTGGTGGTCAATGCTCGTATCAGCCACTCAGGCAATGCGATGAGTCAGTCAGGCGATTTGGCGGCTAATCCTGTGGTGCTAAAAAAGAACGACCAGCAAGTCTCTTTGATGATTTCTCAAATCATTCCTTAGTTGGTTTTGCTTAGCAATACGGTTCATTTAAAAACACATCAATCAGTTGGTTGATGTGTTTTTTTGTGATGAGTTTTTAGGTATTGGTTGAAAGATGAGTTTTTTATATGGATTTGATACAAAATAACTTGAACAATTTGACAGACTGCTTTATAGTAGTGTCGTCTGTGATGAGTAATGGAGAGATGGTGTGCAGGGAGGATTTTGATGAACCATCATTGCAGGGTTTTTTGGTATAATCATCTTGGAGAATAAATTATGATGCGTATTATTTTGTTAGGTCCACCTGGTGCAGGCAAAGGTACACAGGCTCAACTGATTTCAAAACAGTTCAATATCCCACAAATCTCCACAGGTGATATGCTTCGTGCTGCCATCAAAGAAGGAACAGAGCTTGGTAAACTTGCCAAGAGCGTGATGGATGCAGGTCAGTTGGTTTCTGACGACCTAATCATCAATTTGGTCAAGGAGCGTATTGCTCAGCCAGATTGTGCCAATGGTTGTATTTTTGATGGTTTCCCTCGCACAATTCCACAGGCTCAGGCATTATCAGCTGCTGGCGTGGACATTGATTTTGTGGTTGAAATCAGCGTGCCTGATGATGAGATTGTCAGCCGTATGTCTGGTCGCCGAGCTCATCTACCATCTGGTCGCACTTATCACATCATTCACAATCCGCCCAAGACTGAGGGTGTGGACGATGTGACAGGCGAACCTTTGGTGCAGCGAGATGATGACAAAGAAGAAGTGGTGCGAGACAGATTGTCTGTGTATCATGCTCAGACCGCCACACTGATTGGTCATTATCAAGAAGTTGCTCAGTCTGGCGAAAATGCACCAAGCTATCATCAATTTGATGGTACAAAATCCATCGATGTGGTGCGTGATGAGATTTTTGCGGTGCTAAATAGCAAAGCATAAGCATTTCAAGCCCATCAGCAAAAACCCCAACCAAAGACGGTGGGGTTTTTTATTGGCTTAGTGAGTGTGCGATGTATTCTTGTTTAAATGGGCATGCAGGATTTTGCGTAATTGCAAAATGGTTTTGGGGTTTTCGTGGATATTATGCCTGCCTGTGATGATGGTTTCGCTTGTCGCACCATCTAAGTGTGAGCTTAGATACGGCACAATGCCATCAGAAATATGGTCACTGACCGTGTTTTCTTTACCATGAATACCTTGATGGTCACCAACAATGGTGTGGTAATGTACTTTTGGGTGAATGCGTATGTCTTTGGTCAGCTGCATGAATGAGGAACGGTCAGAGAGCTGGCTGGCACCATTTTGCAAGTACAAAGCACCGATATTTTGCTGATTGCTGCCTGCATCAAGGTTTTTTAGGATAGCACCTGTGGTTTGGGTTAAATCAAGCGGTAGATGAATGATGCGTCTGGCGGCACGAGTAAACCAGCGGTCAGCATAGTCTGTGCCACGAAACGGTGCTGAGATGAATACCGCCGTACCAATTTGTGGTAATGCGTGTAATTTTAGCCGTTCATCAACTGCCATTCTTTGGTCTTTGGGAAGTTTTTTGAGCAAATCTTGTTGTGCTTTATCGCCCAATTCGCCTAATTTGACGGTTAGGTCATCATCAGAGAGCATCAGCCGAGCGATGACACCACCCATGCTATGCCCAATGATGACCGCATCTTTACTGGCGATGGCGTGACCTGATGGGTCGGCATTGGCAAAGGCAGTTTCGATGAGCTGCTGGATTTGATGACGATTTTCCAAGATGGGCAAATTGGTCGAATAAGCGATTTGCCAAACTTGGTACTGTTCGTTCAATGCAGGGTCGGATAATAGGGTATTGGTTAGATTTACCCATGTGGCAGGACTTGATGCCAAACCGTGCAGCATAATGATGACTTTTTGTTTGGGATTGAACGGTTTTAGCATAAAAAGTTCTGGTAGTCTGGCGTGATTGGACTTGGCAAGCATGCCAATCAGACTGGCTTGACTAAGTTTGTTTTCGGACAACCATAACGCATAGCCTGCCGAAAAATTGGCACTTAGCGGATAGCTTTTGCCCAAAATTTCTACTTGCTGATGATTTTGTGGGTTAAATAGATGAATATTGAGTGTATCACTTGCCAAAACCTCTAATACAGTCCGACCAGTCGGTTTTACAATGGCGGTGATTTGTAGATGTCCCATGGTGTGAATGCGGTCGCTGGGATTTTGGCTTTGTTGCCAAGTATTTTGTTGCAGGGCTTGTCTGGTTTGTTTGTCTATGGTGTAACGCCCATCAACCGAGCCAATCATGCTCACCCCAATACCAGAGCGACGACTATTGACATCAAGTTTAGATAATCTAGGATCATACGCAGAAACCAAATCAGTGATGGTCTGCTGATTGCCACGCATCAGTTGTTTTAGGTAGTCATCATCATTTTCGATAAAGGCATTGATGGTTGTGTGCTGCTTGTCATCAATGGTGGTTATTTTGCTGATTTGTTTTTGATGATAGTAAGGCTCAATGGGGGCGTGACGAATGTCGTATTGCGTGCGAGCAATGTGGGCAAATGCACCTAAGTCATCACGATAAATCTCACTGATTAAATCATTGCTTGCCAGATGATACAAATCAAGCGTGCGAATATCACTGTCTTGGGCGATATTGCTGGCAGAATGATGATTGTTTAGATTGTCATAAAACAGATAAGCATAACTGTGCTTAATCGTCTGATAAAGTGCTTGTCGATATTGACTGGTGCATTCTTGGCTGGCTTGTGACTTTTGTTCCAGTTCATCAAGACTTGGCGGTTGGTTGTGATAATATTCATCAATGGGTAATCTATCTAGCTCACTACGACAGGCAGACTGGCTGGCAAGTTTTAAGGAATGTGCATAATGCAGTTCTGCCAATACCGATAACAGATGGCGGTTTGGTGCGTCAATCAATAACGAATTTTGAACACCTTGTAAGCAATGCTCAAATTCTGATAAACAGCTTTCTTGGCTAAACCCTGATGATAAGATGGCGGCTTGGCTGGTGGCACTAAGTTCATGACTGGTGATGATGCTACTTCTGGTTTGTTGTAGTAGGTTGGCGGCATTTTGTTTGGGTTTTGGAGCAAGCACGCTACACGCATTCAAAGACAGGGTAAGAGTGGTCAAAAAGATGGCTTGTGGTAAAAATTGTTTGACTGGCATAATCAATGAGATGAACGATGAAAAACTCTGCAAATGAGGTATTGATGAATCTTGATGTATTCAATGTGTCAAAATCCGCACAGCATGACACCGTGCGGACTTTGTATAAATTGGAACTTATTTGATTGGTTTGACTTGGATATTGCTGTCTTTGATGTTCCAAATATAAAAACCACCATCTTCAACGATACGCACCTGCTCAGCGATTTGGGCATTATTTGGGTGCTTAGCTGCCAAATCACGCAGGCGTTTTAGGGCAGCGGTTTTGTTGTCGCTCAGCAGGTCAGCTTGGGCGATGCTTTGCTCAGCTTCGGTATAGCCTAGCGAGGTGGCTTTATCCAAATATTTACGACCTTCCTTAAAACCACCAGCTTCTGAAATCATCATGCCATATAGGAAATTGGCTTCGGCGTGATTTGGTTGTAGCTTGATGGCTTGCTCCATGTGTTTGCCAGCACGCAAAGTGTAGCTGTCGCCAACATTTAGGTTGCGAGCCATGCCATTGATTTTGGCGGCACGCAATACCACATCAAATGACGCATTGGCGGCGGTGGCATAAGGCTCAATCCAATCAGATAGATGCTTGATGTTTTCGCTGGTCAAGTATTCTGCGGTACGGCTTGGGAAGTTTGGTGGATAGTGGCGTGCATTTGGAGCAACATCGTCCAAAAATTCATCAATCAAGGTTACATCAATCATCGTTGTACCAGCGGCATCGGCTGGAATGAGTACGGTTGGAATGTGTTTGACTTCACTGACTGATACGCTTGGTGCGGGCAGACCTTTGACGCTGGTGCTAAGCAGGTTTGCCGATGCTGGGTGTGCGATGGCTTGGGTAAGCTCGCCACGCATGGCAGGCGACTGATGGGTATTGGCGTAAGCAGCTTGGCTGATGATGGCGGTCAATGCTGCCAAAGCGGTCAATTTTTTCATAACAAATTCCTAAATAAATACAACTAACATGATTGTGCCAAAAAATTTGTCAAATCATAACAGATTTGCCAAAAAATATCGTCATCTTTTTGTACAAAGTGATGATGAAAATGTTGCAATATTGTAATACTTGCCAGCTTTCATCACAAGTTACTGCCTTCATTGATGGGCAAACTGTTTTCGTGTTGTTTGAGTTTATGGTAAAAAAACACGCCAAGAATGAGATTAAGAATACCTGTAATCAAGAACAGTTGCGGCAAATTTAACTTTAAGACAGTCAAAATCACGATGGCAAATATCGCTGAGCCAACCATAAATAAGGCATTAAAAATATTATTTGCCCCAACAATGCGAGAGCGATGGCTGATGGGCGAATAGGCTTGCATGCAGGTGTAGAGTGGTACGATATAGATACCGCCTGCAAATCCTAACAAAAACAGTAAAATAAAGACCGATGACACACCATCAAAAGTCATCAATTCTGATATGCCATAGACGATTTGACTGGCTGGTATTTGTACATGGAGCAAACTGTAATGAAGAGCAACCGCAAAAATCGTCAAACCTGCAATGCCAAAGGGCAAAAGTTTTAAGCTGACTTGGTTTTTGGTGAACATTTTACACACACCAGAGCCAATGGCGATACCGACCGAAAATAGAGTTAAAAGAAAAATCACCACCGACTCATCGCCACGCAAGATGGTTTTGCTGACTTCTGGGGTTTGGGTCAAAAAAGTCGCCCCATAAAACCAATACCAGCTATTACCCATGATGATAAAAAATAGCAAAGGTAAGCTGTATAAGTGCTTGATGATGTCCCAGCTGGTGCTGATGATGTTATGGTTAATGACAAGGTCTTTGGCGTGGCTTTGGGTTTTTGGAATGGCACTGGCTGCCAAATAACCAAATAACGCCACGATGATGGTCACCGCTGCCAGCCAGTATTCAGCAAAGTATAATTGGGTCAAAAGACCTGCCAACATCATGCCTGCCAAAATCGCAAGGCTGGTACTGCTTTGAAACAGACCATTGGCACCGACCAGTTCATCTTTGTGCATCACTTCTGGCAGATAGGCGTATTTGATTGGGCCAAAGAAAGTAGATTGCGTCCCCATAAAAAACAATGCCACAAACAGTAGCCAATAAATCTCATAAAAAAAGCCAACAGCGGCAACAATCATGATGATGATTTCAAGCAGTTTTAGCTGGCGAGTTAGCCAAGATTTTTCGTATTTATCTGCAAGCTGTCCTGCCAATGCTGAAAATAAAAAATACGGCAAAATAAAAAGCATTGCTGCCAGATTGTTAAGCAGACTGACCGACATGTCAAGTTTTGCAGCAGCTGAATAAGTTAATAATAAAATAAGTGCTTGTTTAAAAATATTATCATTAAATGCCCCAAATAGCTGGGTAAAAAACATGGAGCTAAATGCAGGTTTTTTGAATAAGGAGAGTTGGCTTGCCATAAAAAATCATCATAAAAATGCCAATGGCTTGGCTGTCATGGTCTAAATAAAAACAAAGTGTTGGTTATTATCATACTGAATGATGAGCGTGTAATTTGTTACATTTTTTACAAAAGTCATCAAACTTCGTTTGGGTCTGCTATAATAACAGGTATTATTTTTAAGTTTTTTTATTTTTTGTGCAAAAATTGTATCTTTGCTTGCATTACGATGGTCAGGTGTGCTTATGAAATTCAAAAAAATGCTACGCCCAGCATTTAAGCGTTCGTCTTTATGGCTGGCGTGTTCGGCGGTTTTGATTTCTACCGCCACCGCCCAGAACAAAACTGAGCCAAATAAAACCGACCAGTCGGTTCAAAATAATGACATTGCGTTATTAACACCTCAGCAGATTGAGGCACATCTGACCGCTGCCAGAAATGCCATCAATTTGGAGCAGCGTTTGCTTAGTGATTTAAGTAGCGAGCAGACACAGACAGATGGGTTGCCTGAGGAGCAAATCATTTCACGCTTGCACGAAAACAAGATTCCTGTTGGCTTGGATACAGAGCTTGCCCAAGAGATGTCCGTGCAACCGTTGGACAAAGAAAATCTAAATCCTGCTGAATATTTGCTGGATATACAAGCGGCAGAAATGGCGACATTCCCAGCCATCACGCATGATGCCCCAAAGACCGATGGAGCGATTCGCCGTCTGTATAATCGTTTGTTTAATGACGGTGTTGCCAAAGTTCCACGCCTAAAAGCCCGTCTTTATCATGCCAGTCAGCAACAAGGCGATGAGCTGGTAGAAATCAGTCGCAAAACTTTGATGCAAGAGCCATACGCTAACATGAAAGCCGCTTTGGAGGACATCACCCAAGAATCAGTAACTGACTTTAATGGTTCATTACCCAGAATGCGTCAAGCGGTGCAGGCGGCTGCTCGTGCAGTGGGTTATTATTCGGTGGATTTTAGTTTACAAAAACAAAAAGCAGGCGAAGTCAATCTTATCATTCATCAGCTTGGCGACCCTGTCAAGGTAGATAACCGTGTCTTGGAAGTGCGTGGCGATGGGCAGAATAATGCCGATTATCAAGCTGTGGTTAATTCTAATGTTTTACAAGCAGGCGATGTATTTCATCATGGCAAGTATGAAGCCAGTAAGTCCGCCATCGAAACCATCAGTGGTGAGCAGGGTTTTTTGGACGGAAAATGGTTGAACAAATCAGTCGATGTGGTTTTGCCAGACAATATTGCTGATGTCAGTTTGATTTATGACACAGGGGTGCAATATCAGTTTGATGAAGTGGTGTTTTTTACCATTGACCCTGATACGGGTATGCTGACCACCGACCCTGATAAGTTGCCTGTAAAGCCAAAACTATTGAAAAAATTATTAAATTTTCAACTGGGCGATGCTTATAATCGACAGGCGGTACGAGAATTATCCAACAGTTTGTTGGCGACAGGCTATTTTAATGCCGTTAATACCGAGACGATTTATCCTCAAAAAAATCCTGTGGCAGGCGTGGAATTTGATGAAAGCAACAAGCCCAAAGAGAGCGTAACACAGATGGTTGAGCTGGGCGATGGTATCACGGCCGACATTGCTCCGATTGAGTTTAGTGCTTCTGAGGTCATCAAAGACAAACTCAATCTGGTTGCCCAAAAAGCACAGCGATTATATGATTTGCCTGATGATAGACTGCTACCGATTGACCAGACACAAAATCAATCAACCTCACTACTTGGTAAGGTCAGTGATGCCATCAAGCATGTTGCCAAAGTCATCTTGCCAGATGAGAGTAAAGATGTGCTGGATTTGCCAGAAGGGGTTAGTAAGCCTGAACTGGCTGGCAAAAAAACCGCCCAAGCGGTCTATGAGGACAAAAAAGTTCCTTTGTACATTTTTGTGATGTCTGATAAGCCTCGTGATGCTCATATTGGTCTGGGTTGGGGGTCGGACAGTGGCACACGCTTGATTACCAAGTTTGAACATAATCTCATCAATCGCAATGGCTATCAGGCAGGTGCAGAGGTACGCTTATCCGAAGATAAAAAAGGTATTAAGCTGTATGCCAGCAGACCACTTAGTCACCCCATCAATGACAAATTGCAAGCCAGTCTCAGCTATTTTGAGGAGGTGGTGGGTAAATCAACCAATGGATTTGACCTGACAACCAGAACGCTAGAACAAGGCATTGGTCGTAATATCATCAATAAAAATGGCTGGAATCGCAGTTATTCATTGCGTTATCGCTTAGATGAGCTAGAAACCAAAGCAGACCCATCAACTTGGCAGGATTTGCCCGTCAATTTTCGAGATGGCAAGCCAACCCAAGAGGCTTTATTGGCAGGATTTGCATTACATAAGACTGTTGCTGATGACTTGGTCAATCCATTGCGTGGCTATCGCCAAAATTATTCTTTGGAAGTGGGTAGTAAAGAACTCATCAGTGATGCAGATATGGCCATCGTTCAAGCAGGTGTGAGCGGTGTGTATAGTTTTGGGGATAATGCCTACGGCAAGGATAGGGCTCATCAGGTCGTGGCTGGCTTGCAAGGAGGCTATATTTGGACGAATGATTTTGATGCCGTGCCTTATAAGCTGAGATTTTTTGCAGGAGGCGACCAAAGCGTGCGAGGCTATAATCACGGCAGTCTATCGCCTGTATCTGATAAAGGTTACTTGACAGGTGGTCAGGCATTGGCGGTGGGTAGTGTCGAGTACAATTATGAATTGATGAAGGATTTTCGCTTGGCGGTCTTTGGCGATGTGGGCGGTGCTTATGACAAGAAGTTTAGCACGCCAACCAAAGTGGGTGCAGGCGTGGGCATTCGCTGGGCATCTCCTGTGGGGCAGGTGCGTGTCGATGTTGCCACAGGCTTAAAAGAACAAGACACGCAGATTAAGTTGCACTTTTTTATTGGTACACCATTCTAAAAAAGTTTTGATAAATGCACTTATTTGTGTTTTAATGACGGACGATTGATTACCCAAAGATACACCGTCGATATTTTAAAAAATAAAATTAATGTTATTCACAAAAAGGCTTGATTGTTATGGCTAGGCAAGATTCTCATCAGACTCATCACCAGACGGATGTGGCGTCGCCTACCCAAAATAAGCCTAAATGGTTCATTTATTTGATTCGTCTGCTGGTGACGGCATTGGTGGCGATGATTTTGTTGGTGTCGCTACTATTTTATATGGCAGGCACACAGCGTGGTTCGCAATTTTTGTTAGACAAAATTGTCAGCGAAACGGGCATTCATCTAAACTATCAGCAGGGCAATCTGCGAGATGGTGTCTGGGTCAGTGATATTGATATTGATGCTGGCGAAGACATCACGGTTCATGTGGATAAGGCGTATGTTCAGCTTGGCTGGCGAGCGATTTTTTCTCGTCAGGTGCATTTGGTCAATCCACAAATCAACACCATCAAAATCCATAATAAAAAAGCCCCCACAGGCGAGCCGTTTGATTATGCGACCATCGCCACACCTGTCAGTCTATATCTAGACAATGTCAGTATTAAGCACCTTTATTATACCCAAAAAGACGGTACGCCTTTTGAAATGCACAACATTCAAGGCGAAAAAGTAACTTGGACGGATTCTAAGGTTCAAGTCAGCGATACTCAACTTGATTATGGCGATGTGCTAGATGTTCGCCAAGCGAATGGTTGGATTGATTTGTCGGGAGATTATCCCCTAAAACTAGATGCAGACATCAATATTTTAGCATTAGAAAAAGTCTATTTTGACAGATTGTCCGTCAAGGCAGACGGTACGCTAAAACGTACTGTGGGTAAGGTGGCTAGCCGTTATAATGGCTATGAAGTGGCGGGCGAATTTGTGGCTCAGGGTTTGGACGAAGGTTCGCCATTTCACGCAAGTCTTGATTTTGACAAAGTGGTTTTGCCGTACGCCGAAGAACAGCACATCACGCTTAGCAAGGGTAAAATCATCGCCGATGGCGTGGTGTCTGACATTGAGCTTCGCATTGATACTGACCTTGTGGGCAAGGATATTCCTCAGGGTCGTTATCGTGGTCGTGGTATCGTGCGTGATGGCGGTATGGATATTCCATTTTTGCAGGCACACACGCCAAGCGGTGTTCTGACCGCCAACGGCAAGATGCAATGGTCTGATGAGTTTGAGCTTGATGCACACATTACAGGCGATAAATTTAAAATCCGCCAAGTCATGCCAGCAGAGTATGCCGATTATCAGGCTTATTTGCCCGAATATCTGGACGGCAGCCTTAGTATGCGTTACGAACTGCTTAATAAAGCAGGCGATACCAAGTTTGAATTTAAACTTCGTCAAAAAGATGGCGAGCATATCAATGCAACTTTGGCACAGCAGCAAAATCAAGCCAATGCTCCTTGGCGAATCCAAGCCGATTGGCAACATCTAAAACGACATCATGTGCCACAGCTTGATGTGATTGACAGTCGTGCTGGCAATGTCAGTATCCGCCTAGAAGAGGGCAAAACTCACATTCAAGCAACGGCTGATATTGATGAGCTTCATGCCGCTCCAAAAGGTCATTATCAACTCACCGCCAACATTGATAAGGGCGAACGCATTCACATTACAGACCTTGATTATCAAGGGGTGATGGGCGATTTGACTGGCGTGGCTTCGATTGATTTTGCCACCACGCATCAGCCTTTGACTTGGCGAGCAAATCTGCACACCAAAAAACTACTGCCCAATGCTTATCTGGGCGATGATAAAACACCGATTGAGCAACTGACAGGTCGTCTGGTTGCTACAGGCAGAATGCGTGAAGATAAAGGCGTGATGGTGCATGAAGTGCAGCTAAGTGATGGCGATTTATCTGCACGCATCAAGCAAAATAATGAATGGCATAGTGTGCATATTGCGGGTAAGTCAGAGGCAACCCTTCATCTAAAAAACAATGAGTTGCAGCATTTTTCTGCCAGTTTTGTAGGTCAAACACAGCAGTCCATGTTCCCGCAGCTTGATACGGCAAACCTAGACATTCGTGCCAGCGGTAATCTATCCAAACTGACCATTGAGCAGGGTAATGTGGTCAGCAAGCATGGAGATATTCAAGCCACAGGTGAGCTGGATTTGACAGATGGCATTGGTTGGAATATTAAAGCAAAACTTCATAAATTTAACACAAGTAAACTGCTTGATGACCAGCGTTTTGCAGTGCTGATGTCTGGCGATGTCATGAGTACGGGTGTATATCGCAACGAAAAATTGCAGTCAGCGTCAGCACGATTTAATCTTGATGCCAGCGATATACATTCACCAGCTTCGGCACAGACTGTGGGTGTAGCCAGTCTTGATGCCAAGGGGGAGATTTCTTGGGATATTAAGGCGGCACTCAATCAATTTAATACCGCTAAGTTCATTGATGATGAACACCTGCTTGCCGTCGTGTCGGGCAATGTCAGCAGTCGAGGTAGTTTTTATCAGGATAAAATCAGCGAGCTATCCGTTGATTTTGATGGCAATGTCATCAATAAAAATCTACCAGAGGGTAAATTAAAACTGACCGCAACAGGCAAAAATAATCATTTTGTGATTGATAAAATTGAGCATACAGGCGTGGCAGGTGATTTGCAGGTGTCAGGCTGGGTAGATGTATCCAAAGGTGTTGCTTGGGATATTCAGGCTCGATTGGCAGGATTTAATGCAGGTAAATTTGTTAAAAATTTAAACAGTCAATTAACAGGTGTACTAAATAGTCGTGGACATTGGCAGGAGCATAACCAAAAAATCATCATCGATAAGATGGACATTCAGGGTATGCTTAATGGTCAGCCCATGTCAGCAAAGGGGCTGTTCATTGCCGAGCTGTCGTTACCAAAAGACATCAATGCTTATTTAGATAATCTAAAAAAATCCGCCAGCAAAGCCAATACCAGACAAGGCATTTTGGCGTTGCGTGGACAGCTTGATCGCAATGCTCGTCAGATACAAAGCATCATTCATACGATTCGAGCGGATAATCTGCACATCAAGCTGGGCGATAATCAGCTAAAAATGCATGGCAATGATGAGCAAATCATCACCAGCATTAACATCACTGATTTGGGTCAGATTATTGACAAAACTCGTGGTGTGATTCAAGGTGGTCTGATTATCATCAATGACGGTCAAGCACTACCAACCTTGTATGTGGACATGAATTTGTCACAGATTCGTACACCAAGTTTGGTTGTTCAAGAGGCTCAGGCGATTGGCAAAATTGTCAATTTGGGCAATGAAGTCAGTCAGTTGTTGGTGCAGGGCAGTGACATCATTGTGATGGGCAAGGTCATCAAGTCAGCTCGTATTGACTTTGCAGGTACGCAGGATAATCATATTTTGACCGCCAGCACAAAAAATGCCGACATTGAGGCACAAACCACCGTTCAAGGTTCATTCCACCAAAAAACCATGCGATACAGTGGTGTACTAAGAGATAGTCGTGTATCAAGCAAGTTTGGTGTGCTTGCCCAAAAACAACCGACCGAGTTTTCGTATGGGCTTAATGATAATAGCGTCCAGCTTGCTGCACATTGTTGGCAGACTGGCAAAAATATCTATGATGGTCAAGGCGTACTATGCCTACAAGACACTTTGGTGCTGTCGCCAAATCAGGGTAATGTCAATCTGGTCGTCCAAAATCTAGATACGCAGATTTTTTCGGCAGCACTGCCTGGCGATATTCAGTGGTATTCATTGCTTAATGGTCGTGCCAAAGTGCAATGGCAACAAGGCAAAACTCCTACGGTAGATGCGGTGCTGTATTCTGATGATGGACGGATTGGGCTAAATCAAGATGATACAGGCTATGTGGAGATGCCTTATAAGCAAGTGTCATTTTTTGCCAAAAGCGTGCCTGCTGGGTTGCAGATTCATACCGATGTGGCGGGTGTGGCAGGGGTTGGTTATGCAGACATCACGCTAAATCCTTATCAGGACAGCAAGCCAATCACAGGCGATTTGATGCTTAGTCAGATGAATTTGGCGGTATTGCGTCCATTTTTCCCAAGTCTGCAAACTTTGACGGGCAAAATTGATGTTGCTGGTAAATTAGGCGGTACGCTCAGACAGCCGTTATTTCATGGTCAGGCAAATTTGTCAGATGGTGCTTTGGCGATTGCAGGCGTGCCGATGGCATTACAAAATATCCAAGCAGCTGCCCAAATTGATGGCAATCACGCCTTATTGTCAGGCGAATTTGATGCTGGACAAGGTCGGGGTGTGCTGACTGGCGAGCTTGATTGGCAAAAAGACATTCAGGCAAAAATGAGTATCACAGGTCAGGAGCTGGAAGTTAATAAGCTGCCAATCGTTACTGCAAAAATCAACCCTGATTTTGAAATTATTGTCCGTCCAATGCAAAAATATGTGGATATTCAGGGCGTGGTCAGTATTCCACAGGCGATTTTGCGTCCGCCTGAGACAACCGCTCAGATTGTTGGCGAATCCGAAGATGTATCGGTACTTGACCGTCGTTTGGGTGGCAATGTGGATAAGATTTTGGCGGTGGTTGAGCCTTGGAGTATTAACGCCAATATCGGTGTTGATTTGGGCAATCAGGTGGAATTTCGTGGTTTTGGGGCAAAATTACCATTGGCAGGTGCATTGCATCTAACCCAAGTGGGGCGTGGCGTGATGCAAGCTCGTGGTGTTGTTCAGGTATCAGAACGCACCAAGATTGATGGTATTGGTCAGAATTTGGAGCTAAATTATGCTCAAATTCGCTTCAATCGAGATTTGCTCAACCCACAATTATCCATCGAGGGCGAAAAACAAATCGAAGGTCAGACCATTGGGGTGCGTATTCGTGGTACGGCATCTAGCCCTGTGATTACGGTATTTAATGACGCAGGATTGACTGAGCAGCAAGCAATGAATGCCTTGGTGACGGGTCGATTAAGCCAGTCAGCAGACGCTCAGATTACCGAGCAGGGTTTTCGCTCACAGGTCACCAATCAGTTGGCAGCAGCAGGGCTAAGTTTTGGCTTGTCAGGCACTCGCAATTTGACCAATCAGATTGGACAAGCATTGGGACTACAAAGTTTGACACTTGACGCATCAGGCAGTGCTTCTGACACCAATGTGAATGTGACAGGCTATATCACACCTGATTTGTACATTCGCTATGGCATTGGGGTGTTTAATGCTGAATCATCACTGTCGATGCGTTATCAACTGACTCGCCGAGTGTTCATCGAGGCAACCAGTGCGACCGAAAATTTGGTTGATGTCATCTATCGCTGGAAGTTTTAATCTTTCATTGATGATGTCAGGCTTGTTTTATCGATACCAAAAAGCACCGCCAGATGATGACGGTGCTTTTTGGCTTTGGAGAAATTAAGAGATAAAATCCATGAATCACTTGGTTAAAATCAAGCGATTGTTGCGAGTTAGGCGAAGGCGATACTCCTCCCCTTGGTGTTCAATTCTTACTTCCTTGGTCATCGCAAATAGATTTTGAGAGTATAGTGTTGGCAAACGAACACTATCACGGTTGCTAAAATAGCGAGCGATGGTCATAGTCATGGCGATTTTCCTTCTGTTGGCGGGTAACGGGTTTTTTCCCGAGCCGCATTGGCTTAAACTAAAACTTTAAATGAACACACTGCGTCTATGGACGCAAGAAAATGATAATGATTGTTTGGCTGGTATCTTGTTTGCTAGAATGATACTTGTTACTAAACAATAATAATTATCATTTGTTGTTATGATAGCAAATTTTTCAAAGATTGCAAATACAAAATGCAAAATTTGATAAAATTGGTCAACTTTTAGATAAACGGTATATTTTTTATGATAAACGGTATAAATCAAACCCAGCATGCAGTCAATTTTGACAAAAAAATCATCGAAGTGGCGGTGGCGGTCTTGCGATATGGCGATGAATTTTTATTGGCAAGGCGTGCATTGCATCAACATCAAGGTGGTAAACTGGAATTTGTTGGTGGTAAGATAGACGCAGGCGAGTCATTTTTTGATGCTGTGATTCGAGAGGTCATGGAGGAGTTGGGTCTATCTTTAAAAACCGACCAGCTGGTTTTTATGGGGGAGATTGAGCATCATTATGATGACAAATCCGTGCGATTGCATATTTGTCAAGCGATGATGAATGATGAGCAATATGCAGCTTTTGCCAATCGCCAAGTGGGACAAGAAGGACAGGCGTTGCTGTGGCTGTCAAAAGATACCTTGTTAGCCAGTCAAGATGCGTTGCCAGAGGCCAATGCGGCAATTTTGACTTGGTTGGCAGATGAGCGGGCACACGCATGATAAAAGATGATGGACGGTGGGCTGTCTGATTTATATATTCATATAAAAAATATGTATATTTTTCAAATGAATTACGATTGCCAAAATGCAATTTTTGATTTACAATTTGAAAAAGTTAGGCGTTACTTTTGTGTTCCACTCATAAAATAAAGGAAAATCTTATGACAGTTTTTGCCAATCATCTATCAAGCCGTAAGGTTCAAGAAACAGATGCTGCTGCGTTGATTGCCGCATTGAGCTTGTTGGCTGCCAAAGAAGTGCAAATCTCATTTTTTGGTCAGCGTGTGGCATTATCAGTGGCTCAAATTTTGGCATTGCATGATATGCACGGTGTGGCGATTGCTGACACGCTAAAACTTGCCCAAGCATTGGTTGAATCAGGCATTAGCACCGCCCGTATCGATTTGGGTCAGGCGGTTAAGGCTGGCAAGACAGCAGCTGATTTTAAGGCGGGTGTTGCACCAGCTACTGATGTGGTGTTGTATGGTTTTGGTCGTATCGGTCGTATTTTGGCACGCCTATTGATGAGTCGCCCAGCCTCTGAAACTGGCTTGCAGCTAAAAGCAATTGTCGTGCGTCCAGCAGGTGAAGGCGACCTTGCCAAGCGTGCCAGTTTGTTAGAAAGAGACTCAGTACACGGCTGGTTTGATGGCAGTGTGAGCGTTGATGAAGCCAATAATGGTATCATCGCTAATGGTCGCTTTATCCAAATGATTTATGCCGCCGACCCAAGTGAAGTGGATTATACAGCTTATGGCATCAATAACGCCATTGTGATTGACAACACAGGCAAATGGAAAGATGAAGCAGGTCTAGGCAAGCATTTGGCAAGCAAAGGTGTGGCAAAAGTATTATTGACCGCCCCAGCCAAAGGCGAAGTGAAAAACATCGTGTATGGCGTGAACCATCAAACCATTGGCGATGACACCATCGTATCAGCAGCAAGCTGTACCACTAACGCCATCACACCAACCCTAAAAGTGCTACACGATGAGTATGGCATCATCAACGGTCATATGGAAACGGTGCACGCCTTTACCAATGACCAAAATCTGGTGGACAACCATCATAAAGCAGACCGTCGTGGTCGTGCTGCACCACTAAACATGGTTATGACCAGCACAGGTGCAGCTTCTGCGGTGGCAAAAGCCATTCCTGAGCTAAAAGGTAAGCTGTCTGGCAACGCCATTCGTGTACCAACACCAAATGTGTCTTTGGCGATTTTAAACCTAAACTTCGAAAAAGCAGTTGGTTCAGCCGAAGCCTTGAATGCGTTCATCAAGCAAGCCAGCCAAAGTTTGCAATGGCAAGAGCAGATTGATTATTCAGACTCGCCAGAAGCGGTATCGACTGATTTTGTGGGTTCTGAGAAAGTGGCTATTTTTGATGCCAAAGCCACCATCGCTACTGATAATCGTGCCACTTTGTATGTGTGGTATGATAATGAGATGGGTTATAGCACACAGGTTATCCGTGTTACCGAAGAGATGGCAGGTATCCGCTACTAAACCAACTTGTTCTAACAAAAACACGCTCAATAGGGCGTGTTTTTTATCAGCTAAACCTTTATTGCTAATACGGTGAGCTCTACCATCTAAAATAGGGTGTTCACCAACAACAGCAATACCATTGGCTTTAAGGTATTCTGCAAATGACTCTTGTGGAGTGGGGATGTTTGGTCTATTTAGCCATTGTTTTACAGCTGGATTGTCAGCTTCTTTGGCATACCAAACTTTATGTGTAATATCAAAAGCAACCACGCCCTGAGCTTTTAGCTCTTGCAGTTGTTGGATGTCTTCAGGGGTGGTGTATAGGTAGATTTTGTTTTGTTGATTGGTTGGTGTTTTCGTGTTTTTCTCTTGTTCAGAAGTCAGCCATTTTTCAAATTTATTTAAATCAAGACCTGCTGGTACATACCAAGACTTATTGGTATTGTCCCATTTTGCCCCTAGTGATTTGGCTTGGTCTTTCTCGGTATAGGGGCAGTTGATATAGGTGTTTTGAGTGCTTAAATTAGGTTTGGTTTGGCTGTTTGTAATGTGGGTATGTGCTTGGCTAACAGGGCTTGAACTTCTTCCCTGCTGGGTGTGGCTTTCTTGGCGACTTCCTGACGAAATTTCTCGTCTGTTGCCATTCTCTTGTGTCCCTCGATGGTGCGATCTATCCAAGCTTGAAATGAGTTGTTTTGCTCGTTCATCTGAACCTGCTGATTGTTTGAAGCATTCATAATTAATTTTTCCCTGTGAATAGTGGTTGATAAGATGATTTTCCAGTCGCTTTGCAATTTCAGCTTCTGCACCTTGTGATTTTAGCACATCTAAATGTTGCCAGCCAGTATATTTTATAGTGTTTTTGTTACCGTCTGGTTTATCAACGATATGCAATTCTACTTTATCACCAAACTTATCATGTATGGCTTTTAAGCCGTCATAAGTATTGCCTTGGATGCGTGCCATTGTAGATATTGGAGCACCACGCCCATCATTGGGATCATAGTATCTTTTAAAGGTGTTTTCTAAGGCTTGTTCAGGCAATGGATTAACCGCAACAATTTTAACTTTTAAATTGTTATCTAAGGCTTGTTGTATTTTTTGTATGGGTGCATTACTAATATGAGCATTGGCTAGTTGCCCTTCAAAAACTACTTTGGTTGTTTCATCTAAGCCGTCATTATTCATTACCGATGAAGTTTTACCAGCCCCTGGGCTACCTGTTAAAAATACGACTGTATCACGTCCATCTATAACTGGCTCGTTAATCATTTGCTCAAAATGTAAGGCGGATAATGTGGCTGCCGAATTGTGTACGGCGTTATTAAATTGGTTGCGATGAGCTGGCGATCGATTAAAATCCTCAAACACTTCTTTCATCATATCAGAAGCGATATAGCGACCGTTAAAAGTAGAACTCATTTCTGTATAAATTTTAATTAGTTCTTGTGGGTGCTGTTTAGCTAACGCCATAACTCTATCTTGTACTTCTTTGGAGGCTGGGTCATCGCTAAAATCTTTGGCAATAATATTAAGGGGATTGTTTTCTTGGTTTTCCATAATTGGCTCTAAACTTTCCTTTGTCTTTTCAGCACCAATAACTGCCAGCGTGTCAGCGCGGATAATTTGTTCATGCTCTAAGATTTGGTCTGCAATTTTTTGTAGATATTCATCATGTTGTTTATGCACCACATATCCTAAGTCAGCTTTAATTGCATCAAAATTTCTTTGTTTAATATCTTGGCTGGATAATTCATAGGTTTTACCATTGATTTTGATAGAATACAGATGACTGGCTTCATCTTGGATGCTGTCATACGATACCTGCACATCATCGACTTTCTGCCAGTCTTGGCGATCGATTTCGTGATAAATGGACATTTTGGCATAATTGATTAGCCCGCCAAATTGATAATAGGTGCTATTTTTTTTCAAAAGAATAATTTAGTCCTTCAAGATGCCGCTTGGCAATTTCCAATTCATCAAAGGTTGGGGCTGTTTCTTTTTGAGCCTTATCATGGACGCTTTGAATATCTTCATAGATAACCTGTGCAAATGCAGACAGCTCTTTATTTGGAGCGTTATCAATCTTGGCTTGGATTTCTGTGGCAATTTGTAAAAATTGCTCGATGCGTTCTTTGTCAAGATTTGCTTGCAAAATATATTGACTTAAATCTTTCTCTGTTTTATAATCTTGGGAAAGGTTAGAAGTATCTGATGTAAAATCCCACGGCAATTGAAGCCTTTCGGTATTCAGAAATTTCTGACCTTTTTCTGTATTGATATACAGTAAATTTTCTGTAAAATCTTTGACAAGCTGATTTTGTGAACGCCCATAGATGCTGCCAATATTGATAATATCAATTTCATCTTTGCCAGCATTGACATTGAAAATCACAGCGATTGGCGAATTTTCACCAGTGGTTGCTTTTTGCTCATGCTGTTCTGTTAAAGTCAAATAAGAATTATCCCTTGTGGAAGATTTAAATACAGCAATTGGATTGTGTATCTCACTTGGGATTTTTCGCAAAGTGTCAGGCGTTACATTGTGTGGCGTTTCGTATTTACCATCAGGAATGCCAAGATGGATTGCCATTACCTTTTCAAGGTGTTGTTCCTTTATTCTAACCTTTGTATCAGGCACACCCAAGATTTTCAGCACATCAGGTGTTCTTCCCATAGGTACATAGCCACGCCCGTAACTGCCACCAATTACTTTGTCAATGCTGGAATTAAATCTAATAATATCTTTTGTATAATCCTGCAAGATTTTTTTAACATTATCCTCAATAATTTTAGCATGGTAATCTTTGTCAAGATTTGCTTTCAAAATATATTGACTTAAATCTTTCTCTGTTTTATAATGATGCAAAAGGTCGGCATTAGATAGCGAGGGGGGTAATTGATACCCGAAGCTATCAATAAATTGTTGACCTTTTTTGCTATCCCAATACAGCACATTATTCAAGTCTCTTTCAATTTGGCTTTGTCTTCTGCCATATACTGAATTAATTTCTATACTGTCTTCTTTTTGAGCGACAGACAAGACAGCAATAACAGGCTTATCTTTCCCATTTTCTTTTTCGATCAGTTCAGTCAGAACCAAATAAGCGTTTGGATTACTGGATGTCTGTGCTGATTTCATTACCGCAATAGGTCTTTCAAGCTGACTTGGAATTGCTTTTATATCATCTGCGGTTATATTGTGTTTTCTGATAGCGTCTTTTAATACGGTTTTTCTATGAATATACACAGGCAAATCTTGCACCCCTAGCATTTGCAAAACTTGTGGCGTTCTACCCACCCAAATTTTGGCACTCTCTAGTGGCTTGCCTTGTATGGCGTTATCAATACTGTTTGAGTAAGTATTGTCCTGATTTTGTGCATCCAATGCAAAAGGCTGGTTTTCTTTTGTCTTTTCAGCTTCTGTAACAGCCAAAGTATCAGCGTGGATAATCTGTTCAGGCTCATAGTGAGTTGGTATAAATTCTTTATCCACTTCTTTGAGTGTGTCAAAAACGGCATTATACGCCTTACCAAGTGGTTCTAATTCTTCCGCTTTGGGGTAGGGATAAGCGTCCAAGTTCTTTTGCCAGTCTTTTTCAGCTTTGATATTTACCAAGAAATCATTTTTAATCCCCATTTTAGATAGGGTGTGTTGGATATGTCCTTCAAATGCCCTAGCGGTCATTTCCACATCGGTTGCAAAGTAGGGCTGACTGCGGTATGCGTCTGCTTTGAGCGAGCGGCTGTATAATTCCGATTTGTGAATATCTTTAACTAATTCACGGACTGAGGCGATAAGCTCTTGGTGTCGTGCGGTGCTGTTGGCGTTTAAATGGCGTGTTAGTAGGTCATCGCCATTTTTCATATAGTGGTCTAGGGCGTGCCACCATTCATGTGCCAGAGAGCCAGCACCCCTTGTTTTAGTAAGGTTAATAACCTGTTCGCCACGCTCATAATGAGCAGAAGCCCAACCACTCCCCCTTGCACCAAAGGCAATGCCAAGCGTGCCATCGTGGAAATTGGAGCACCACGCCCATCATTAGGGTCATAGTATTTTTAAAGGTATTTTCTAAGGTTTGTTTGGGTAATAGATTAACTGCGGTAACCTGAATTTTATCAATGTCATTGCCATCTCGTGCAAATTCAAAAACTGTGCTACAATAGACGATAATTTAATCAAAATTTAGAGTAAATAGATTATGCGTTTTATTGATGAGGCGGTGATTAGCGTTAAAGCAGGCGATGGTGGTAATGGTATTGTCAGTTTTCGCCGTGAAAAATTTGTCCCCAAAGGTGGTCCTGATGGTGGCGATGGCGGCAAAGGTGGCGATATTTACGCCATTGCTGATGATAACACCAATACTTTGGTGGACTATCGTTATACTCGTAAATTTGAAGCCAAGCGAGGCGAGAATGGTGGTAGTAAAAACTGCTCAGGTAAAGGGGCAGATGATGTCTATTTGTCTGTACCGATTGGCACAACCATCATTGATACCGACCTTGATTTGGTGATTGGCGATTTAACCCAAAAAGGTCAAAAAATCTTGATTGCCAAAGGTGGGGATGGTGGATTTGGTAATACTCGCTTTAAATCCAGCACAAACCAAGCCCCAAGAAAAGCAACACCAGGTTTTGCTGGCGAGATGAAAAACATCAAACTAGAACTTAAAGTGGTGGCTGATGTGGGATTGATTGGCTTGCCTAACGCAGGTAAATCAACTTTTATTCGCCAAGTGTCAGCAGCACGCCCAAAAGTGGCTGATTATCCATTTACCACGCTTGTGCCTAACTTGGGTGTGGTCGATGTGGGTACGCACCAATCCTTTGTGATGGCAGATATTCCAGGCTTGATTGAGGGTGCATCTGATGGGGCAGGCTTGGGCATTCGGTTTTTAAAACATGTGGCTCGTACTCGCCGTTTGCTACACATCATTGATGTGCAGCCGATTGATGGCAGCGACCCTGTGGACAATGCCAAGATTATTCTTAATGAGCTTGCCAAGTTTTCTCATGAATTATCACAGTTGCCACAGATTTTGGTATTAAATAAAATCGACCAACTGCACGATGAGGAGCAAGATGAAGTTTGTAATGACATCATTGCACGCTTGGGCTGGACAGGCGAGGTGTTTCGCACTTCAACATTGACAGGCGATGGTGTAGAAGCGGTCAAATTTCATCTAATGAGTGCCATCGAAGAAGAGCAAGAGCGAGAGCTTGAAGACCCAGAATTTGCCAATGAACGAGCTGCCAGATTCTGCCGTCTTGAAGAAGAAGTGCGTCATAATACCGAAATCCAAAAAGAGGCTTATCGTGCGATGCGTAAAGCTCAAAGAGAGGGCATCGTGGACGATGAGGACGATTTTGACGAAGATGATTATGATGTGGCGGTCGAGTACGCACCATATTGATTTTGTGAACAGATTGAGAGTTTTGTGATGACAAACCAGCAATTTCCAGCCCTAAAAAATGATCGCTTGTTGCGTGCTATCGCTTTTGAGCCAGTGGACACCACGCCTGTTTGGATGATGAGACAGGCAGGTCGCTATTTACCAGAATACAAAGAAGTGCGAGCATTGGCGGGCGACTTTCTAAGTCTATGCAAAGACACCGATAAAGCAACAGAGGTGACCTTGCAGCCGTTGCGTCGTTTTGAGCTTGATGCAGCGATTTTGTTTAGTGATATTTTGACCATTCCAGATGCTTTTGATTTGGGTTTGTATTTTGAAGCTGGCGAAGGTCCTAAGCTATCTAAGACGGTGCGTAGCGAACAAGACATTGCCAATCTACCAAAAATTGACATGAATTCATCGCTTGACTATGTGATGAAAGCGGTCAGTAGCATTCGCATGGCACTAAATGGACAAGTGCCGCTGTTTGGTTTTTCAGGTTCGCCTTGGACTTTGGCAACCTATATGGTTGAGGGCGGTTCTAGTCGTGAATTTCGTCACACCAAGCAAATGATGTATCAAACACCAGAACTGCTGCATGCTTTATTGGGCAAGATTAGCGAGGCAGTGATTGATTATCTGGACGCACAAATCCTTGCTGGTGCTCAGATTGTGCAGATTTTTGACAGTTGGGGTGGGGCATTGGGACATCGTCAATTTGCCAAGTTTAGCCATGCTTACAATCGTCAGATTGTCGCTGCCTTAAAACAAAAGCACCCAAGCATTCCTGTGGTGCTGTTTACCAAAGGTGGTGGTTTGTGGCTAGATATTCAGGCAGACAGTCAGGCTGATGTATTGGGTCTGGATTGGACGATGCCACTGGATAAGGCACGACATACTTTGCATGCTCTAAATGCCAAAAAAGCCCTGCAAGGCAACCTAGACCCCGCCACCATTTATGGCAGTCCACAAAGTATCAAGCAAGAGGTTGAGCGAATGCTTGATGATGCGTATGTGCTTGACAAGACAGGATACATCGCCAATTTTGGACATGGCATCACGCAATGGTCGAATCCAGACCATGCCAAAGCCTTTATTGATGCGGTGCATGAATATCAATTATAAAAAATATGACCCCCTGATATTTTTTGGGGGGGTTTAATGCTTGCGATGCTCAATCAATGCTTGTTGTATTAGGCTTGATGTCGGTCAGTACCATTAAAATATCCATTTTCTATTGGTGAAAATGAGAATTATTGTACTATTTTCGTTTTTTTAACAAAAAATATCCTATTTTTTGCATAAAATTGCTATAATAGTGGGATTGAAATATTTATATCAATTGGGTTTTTTATGCCAACAATTCATTCTCATCATTTACGCAATCAGCGCGGGGCAATAGGTCAGATTTTGGCGTTGTTCTTATTGGCGTTGATTTTTGCTTCTTTGGTTGTGGCAGTCATTGGCTACAAGTTTGGTTATCGTCAAGGTGTGCATAGTGCAGACGAGAACAGACCAGCCGCTGTTAGTGCTGATACCAGTGCTTTGATTGAAGAAAACACCAAACTAAAACAAGACATTGCCACTGCCAATCAGGAGCGTGATGTCAGTATGTCTAATCTGGATAATTTGCGTACTCAGATTGAAGATTTAAAGACAACCAATTTGCAGCTTGAACAAGTCAATGAACTGTTAAAGTCATCGGTGGCAGAACAGGGTGGCGTGGCATTAAACATCATCGCATCAGAGATTATCTCTTTGCCACAAAATACTTTTGAGTATCGTTTTGATGTGGCGATGATTGATATTTCAGGACAAGCGGTCAAAATGATTCCAAAATTAACCCTGCTTAACTCAACCAACATGGTGGAGATTCCGCTTGAACCATCAAGCTACGACATCAAGGGCGTGGCAAATATTCGTGGTCGTTTCGTGATGCCAGAGGGTTTTGAACCTAAGCAGATGAAGTTGGAGCTGACTGCTGGCACGCAAAAAGTACAACAATTATACAACTGGCAAATCGGTAAAATCGTCTCTGATGCACCAACATCACTGTCCGAAATGCCGAATACCAGCAACCGCCCAATCGTCAAAAACGACAAATAATCTTTGGGTTTTGATGAGCTGTAAGTGTGTCTTGGGCATGCTTGCAGCTTTTTATTTTGATGAATGATGAGTCATGTTTTATATTCAATCAATTTTTTGTAATCAAACACAAGCAATGGCAGAGCATGATACCGACAGCGATGTGGCGGTGACAAGTCAAGTGCAGACACAGGTTCGCCGTCCGTCTATGTATGCGGTCGTGATGCACAACGATAATTACACCACGATGGAGTTTGTAATGTATGTGCTGATGGATATTTTTGAGCATAATACTGAGCAGGCTTACCAGCTGATGATGAAGGTGCATCAAACAGGCAGAGCGGTGGTGGCAACATTGCCATTTGAGATTGCTGAGATGAAGGTTGAGGAAGTAGATTTGCTTGCCGAAGAGGAAAATTATCCACTTTTAACCACCATCGAACCAGCATGATAAGCATTAAGGAATAAGTTGTGTTTAGTCCAGAGTTTTCAGCAATTCATCAATCTGCTCTTGACCATGCCCAAAGACTTGGGCATTCGCTCATGACCAGCGAACATTTGCTGTGGCATTTGCTTGATGATGACAAAGTATCTTTGGTGCTCAAAGAATGTCAGATTGAGCAAGAAAAAATCAAAGAGCATCTGACCAATTATTTTCAAGATTATCTCATCAGTAAAGAAAATGTTAATCCCAAACCAACCAAGAGTGTGCAGAGAATCATACAGCGGGCAATTTATCAAGTACAAGCAAGCCAAACCCAAAAATTAGTCGCACCCAGCGATGTGTTGGTGGCGATTTTCAAAGAATCTGATTGCTTTGCCAATCAGCTTTTGCAGGATTTGGGGCTGGATATCTTGATGCTGACCAAAACCATTTCTCAGCTAGATAGACAAGAGTTTACTGAGAAACTCACCCAAGATGATGTGGCACAAGAAACAAAAATCAATCCTTTGACCGCCTACACCACCAATCTTAACGAACAAGTCCAGCTTGGCAAGATTGACCCTTTGGTGGGGCGTGATGATGAGATTGAGCGAGCGATACAAATTTTATGCCGTCGTCGCAAAAACAATCCATTGTTTGTGGGTGATGCTGGTGTTGGTAAAACCGCCATTGTTGAAGGGCTGGCGTGGAAAATCGTTCATCAGCAAGTCCCAAGCCTGCTGGCACAGACCACGATTTATAGCTTAGATATTGGCTCTTTGGTGGCGGGGACTAAATTTCGTGGCGACTTTGAAAAAAGAATTAAAAATTTATTGGATATTCTAAAAAATAAGCCTGATGTCATTTTATTCATTGACGAGATTCATATGATGATTGGGGCAGGTGCGTCCAACGATGGTAATGTCGATGTTTCCAATCTGATTAAGCCTGCTTTATCTCGTGGCGAGTTGCGATGTATCGGTTCGACAACTTTTGTTGAATATCGACAGCTTTTTGAAAAGGATCACGCCTTATCCAGACGCTTCCAAAAAATCGATGTCAAAGAACCATCGGTGGCAGAGGCGATACAGATTTTGCAGGGTCTAAAAAAATATTATGAGAATTTTCATCAGGTTACTTACACCGATGAAGCGATAGAGACGGCAGTCAAGCTGTCAGTCAAGCATTTGCATGAGCGTTTTTTACCCGATAAAGCGATTGATGTGATTGATGAAGCAGGTGCTTATTTGCGTCTTAATCCCAAAGATGAGCAAATGGTGGATAGTACTTTGATTGAAACCATCATTGCCAAGATGGCTCGTATTCCACCATCAAGCATCGCCAGTGATGACAAACAACAGCTTGCCCAATTAGAACATCAGCTCAAACAAGTCATCTTTGGGCAAGATAGGGCGGTTGAGGTATTGAGCGACACCATCAAGCTATCCAAAGCAGGGCTTGGCAATCCCAATAAACCGATTGGCTCATTTTTGTTCACAGGTCCGACAGGTGTGGGCAAAACGGAGCTTGCCAAACAACTGGCGTTCATGCTTGGTGTGGAGTTTGTGCGTTTTGATATGTCAGAATACATGGAATCGCACACCGCATCACGACTCATTGGTGCTCCGCCAGGTTATGTCGGCTATGATCAAGGTGGCTTATTGACTGAAAAAATTCAGCAGTTTCCTCATTGCGTCTTGTTGCTTGATGAATTGGAAAAGGCTCACCCTGATGTTTTTAACCTGTTATTACAAGTGATGGATAACGGCATGCTCACCGATAATAATGGTCGTACGGTGTCGTTTCGTCAAGTCATACTCATCATGACCAGTAATGTTGGGGCGGATAGCATCAGCCGTCAATCAATGGGTTTTACCGAACAAAATCATCAGCACGACAATGGCGAAGCGATTAAACGCACCTTTACGCCAGAGTTTCGCAATCGGCTTGATGCGATGGTTAATTTTGAACCATTATCGCCCATGGTGATGGATTTTGTGGTGGATAAATTTGTCAGTGAATTACAAGAGATGCTGCTTGCCAAAAATGTCGTTTTGACGGTGGATAAAACAGCTCGTGAATATCTTGCCAAGCATGGCTATGACCGTTTGATGGGTGCTAGACCTATGGCAAGACTGATTCAAGATAAACTCAAAAAACCATTGGCATCTATGATACTGTTTGGCGAATTGGCTGACGGCGGTCAAGTGTCGGTGCTGCTTGATGAGGCGGGGGAAATATCATTTAAGGTCAGTTGATATATAAAAAAACCACCATGAGCGGTGGTTTTTTGTTTTATACTTTTTGCATTGTGAGGTGGGGATATAATCTAAGTTTGCTAATTCAAAGTTTGTCATATCATCATGGTTGTTTGCATAACATCTGATGGAGTTATCCTGCTGTTGATGATATGCCCAAAACTTCCCATTTTTGATGTGATAAAATAAATGAACTGTCGTATCTGTTTCATTTTTATCCCAAATCTGCACATAAAGAACTTTACTTTGCAAAATGACATCTTGTGACATTCTGGCTCTTTTGATGACGCCTGCTGTACTGGACGGTAATTTGTTTGTAATATTGCGTATGGCGGTGGTTTGAAATAAATTTTTTCCATTGATTTTATCGTAAGGCGAATCTTGATACAGCCATTGTTCAGGTTTGGGGTCACTTGCGTGAGCAGTTGTACCAAGCAATAGGGCGGTAAATAGCAATGTAGTGGCAAATAAATGACGCATTGTCCAATCCTTGTCAATTTTCATTCATTGGGTTGTCAGTATAGTATAACAGATAAAGGGAGTGAGTGTTAAGCATTAAAAATTAAAAAACCCATCAACTCATTGATGGATTTTTTGGGTTTGTTCAATCAGTTTTGTGGTAATTTTTGCAAGGCTGCAATGCGGTCATCTAGTGTTGGGTGACTGCGAAACAGGCTGGCAATACTAAATCCTTGTGATTGACCTGATGAGATGGCAAAGGCTCTCATGCCTTCTGGCATGGTATCAGGGCGGCTTTCGGCAGGGCGTAAAGCGTTCAAAGCACTAATCATTTTATCACGGCTGGCAAGTTTTGCCCCCATTTCATCAGCACGAAACTCACGACGGCGAGAGAACCACATTACGATGGCAGAAGCCAGCATGCCCAGCAAAATATCCATCACGATGCTGGTCACAAAATAACCAATGCCAGGAGCATCGTCTTCATTACGAAATATTGTACGATCAACAAAGTTACCAATGATGCGTGCAAAGAACATCACAAAGGCATTGACCACACCCTGAATTAGTGCCAAAGTTACCATATCGCCATTGGCGACATGACCAATCTCATGAGCCAGTACCGCTTCTACTTCATCAGCGGTCATGGTGTGTAGCAGTCCTGTTGAGACAGCAACCAATGAGTTGTTTTTATTCCAGCCTGTGGCAAAGGCATTTGGCTGAGGATTGTCAAAAATACCAACTTCTGGCATGCCGATATTAACCGCACGGGCTTGTTTGGCAACGGTATCAACCAGCCATTGTTCGGTGGCATTGCGTGGCGTTTCAATCACAACAGTACCTGTGGATTTCTTTGCCAACCATTTTGACATGAACAATGAAATCAGCGAGCCAACCATGCCCCAGACAAAGCACATCACAATCAGACTGGCGTAGTTAAGACCACCACCTGCATGAACACTGCCTAAACCAAAAACTGACGATAACACAGCAAAAGCGATGCTACATACAATAATTACAGCTAGGTTGGTCAGTAGAAATAAACCAATTCGCATCATAGATAGGGATTCCTTTTAAAAAAACCGACCAAGCGGTTTGGTCTTGGCGGGTAGGTAATACGAAGAATGTGTCTATTATTTTTGGGCGATTTGTCAAAATAAAAGGCAAAACCAATCAGAAATGACCAATTTTGCCCATATTTTCACAAAAAATTAACAAAGTCTAAATGATGGACATTAAGGGTTGCTCGAAATAAACACTCGACCATCAGTGTAATTCACGCTTGGGTTTTGTGGTGCGGCAAAATTAACCCCTGATGAACTGATGACCTTGCTGGTTTGGGTAACGGTCGTACCACCAACTGGTGTGTTCATCGCCAGATTTGAATAACGACCTGAGCCAGAATACAGGCTGGCATCTAGGCTATAAATGTTATTATAGCGGTCATTGACTTTTTGGACATAGTTGCGAGTTTCACGAAATGGTGGAATACCGCCATACTTGCGTACATTGCCAGGGCCTGCGTTATAGGCAGCAATCACATGATTTTGGTTGCTAAACTGGCGTTGTAAAAATGCTAAATATTTGGTGCCACCATCAATATTTTGAGCAGGATCGTACACATCCCAGACGCCCATTTCACGAGCGGTGGCAGGCATCAGTTGCATTAGACCTGCTGCACCAACACGAGATCTGGCATAAGGGTCAAAGGTTGATTCGGTGTGAATGATGGCTTTGATTAACGCAGGGTCAACGCCATGACGAGCTGCGGCGTCACGAATGAGATGGTCGTAGCTGTCTCTGCTGGCACTGCCACTATATGATGAATAGTTGGAGTAGTTTTCTGTTGAGTAAGAGCTAAATGCTGATGAGCTATAATTGGTCTGATTGTTATTGGCGTTATAAAAAGTCCCACTTTTGGCATAAGTTGTGCTTTGGGTGGTTTGGGTGAACTTCTCGCTACCTTGGGTGCTTGGCTGGACGGTCACAGTGACACCGCCTGCTGGCATGATGGTGGTTTTTACTTCGGCAAAAGCCTGAGCGGTCAGTGTCATTGCCAAGATGCTTAGCGAGAACTTTGTGGTTAAATTTTTCATAATTTCATTAAAAACTTAGTGAAAGTTGCAGGCATTCTATAACATTCAATGCCAGAAAACCAGTAAAAATCCCTTTGGCTACAAAAAGCTACAATTGGGAAAGATAAGCATAAGCTAATAAATGGAGATATGATGGCAGATTTCAAGTAGGAAATCTGCGAATTTGTGAAAAAATAAAGCTATTTTTTATGGCTTTTTCTGATAAATCAATCGATGCTGGCAATATTTTGTTGTTTTTTGTGCAAATTGATGAAGCGTCTGCCATCAAATAAAGCATCAACCTACAAAATCAATTCCAGCACCGCCTTTGAACCCACAAAACCGATGGCAAGTAAGATAAAACCATAAATGGTGAAATTTGCCGCACGCTTACCACGCCAGCCATGCAGATAATGCCCTGCAATCAAAATGCCAAACACAACCCAACTTGCCAAGCTAAAAAACATTTTATGGGCGATGTGCTGGTCTAAGATGTCATAGGTTGCCACAAATCCAAAACCAAGTGCAATGCTTAAAATGACAAAGCCCATCAAAATCATATCAAACAGCAGACCTTCCATACTTTGCAAGGCAGGCAGACGACTGACCCAAAAGCGATGAATGGTTTGGTGTTTTAGTTCTTTGATTTGTAATTTTAGGATAAAACCCTGCACGGCTGCCATCAATAAAACGCAGTAAGCGGCAAACGATAACAAAATGTGAAGCTGCAAGCCGATATTAAGGCTGGCAATCGGTTGGTAACTTGCCTTGCCAAAATAACCTGTGCTAACACCAGCCAGTGCGATGGGTACTGCCAAAATCCCTAAACTTAAAATGGGGCGATACAATCCAAATAGCACATAAAAAATCACAAAAAACAGACTGGTTAGGCTCAATGTGTTAAACAGGTTGAAGTTTAAGCCATGTAAAGTCATTATTTGTGGATATAGTAGATAACCGTGCAAGCACACACCGAGTATCAAGAAACCCAGTAACCCAAACTTATTTGGGGTAGTTTTTTGCAGTAGTGTATGTGTCAGATACACACTGCTGGTGGAATAGATGATGGTGGTCATCAAAAAAACAATCAGCACACAAACCTCTTTTATTGCCATCAAGCTCATCAGCACACATTTGGGTGATTAAGTTAATGGGCATGGTGCAATGTTAATGGAAATGCTTGCTAATTTATCATAGATTTGAACTGATGAATAGTCAAAATACAAGATAAATATGAATAATTAACAAAAGCAAGGCTGATGAATCAATCACAAACGGTCAATATACATCATTGATTAGAGCGCACCGTAGGCGAGCTTGAAGATGAGCTGTCTTATAATGAACTCATCGAATGGCAAGCCTACGACCGCCTAGACCCCTTCGGCGGCTTTCGTCAGGACATTCAGACCGCCCATCTATTGTATGCCAAGCTGGGTAATGACGGGGTGTCCATCAGCGACTTTTTGCCCATTGACCCAAACCCCATGACCGATGAAATGCGTGAAGAGTACGAACGGCATAAGGCACAAGTGCAAGCCCAAAAAGATGCCGAAGCTCTGATGGCGATGTTTGCCAAGCATCAGGCAAAGCAAGTGTAAATTTACCAACAGTCCATAAAACAGGCAAAAACACCCGCTTGTTTTATGACTCTGATTGGTTGTTTAGAGCTTGCTTTTTGGCGTTGGCTTCAACCAAAGCTATGTCCAAAAGATGAATGATGGCAGTATTTAAAGACATACTTTGCTCTTCTGCATATTTGGCAACCACTTGATAAAGGCTGTTGGGCAGGCGTACTTGTGAGCGTTTCCAAGTGTCTTGATTTTGAAGTAGTTCGGTGGTATTCAAATATGACATAAAATAGTACCTTTTTTAAGATTGATTATTGACATATATTCTAATGTCATTTTGAATATATGTCAATGACAGAATTTATTGTGTCAGAAACGAAAAGACCTTGCCAACTTCCGAGAATGAACAAGCAGCAGGCAGCTTAATGCCTTTTGCTGAACGACGCAAGCAAGTTTTGGCATTCCTTGATAAGCACCGTGCCAAAAAACAGTATTATTTGCATTAGGCATTTGCTTGCCCTTGCTTGAATTTTAGGATAACTTAGTATGGTACAGACAATCTTTGCTGATGGGATTTGCTATGTTTGGTATCAAGATATTGCATTCTGATGATTTTGTGCTTTATGGCGGGGCTTCAACTGGTCGTTTCTTTGCCATGACCGATAAAGAAACAAACAAAAGCCAAGTATATAATTTATCCACCCAAGTAAAAAAATTTGAACTGGTTGATACTGACAAAGTAAAAACCTTGGCAAATTCAGTTCAAAATGGTGCATTAAGCATGACTGTGGGAGCAATGCTGTTTGGTGCAGGTGTCTTTCCTGCACTTGCGGCATTGTGGTTTGGCAGCAAATTACCAAACCACACCAAAGATGTTTATGTTACTCATATTGAATTTACTGATGGCAAATCTGCTGTTGTGCAGCTTGATAAGAAAAAATATCAGCAGTTTTTAAAATACATTTCTTAAATCACAACATGATTTACAAAACCCACCTTTATCGGTGGGTTTTTTATTACCCAAAGGAAATATGATGGCATTAGCAATTAACATTGTTGAGTAGTATCAAGCAGAGCGACAAGCTGAACTTGATGCGTGTATGGCACGGCTGATTGCAGGGCTTGGAGCGAAGGATTGAATAATACTTGTTTTTGGATTTGTTTAATTTTATAATCAAAATGGAATGAATAAGCAATGCAAATAGCATTAAATGGTTATGATAACAGTCTTTGAGTCCAATGATTTTGACAAGAATATGCCCATGATTGTACGGAATAATCACCTACCTCCTGCACTGATTTTTCCGAAAAAGCGTGGGCTGTTTTCAGGAAATGCAGAAATTATCCTTAATCAGCCAGGAACAACGCTACATCTACTTGATAAAACAGAAACCGCTCAATCGCTACTTGGGGGCATTCATCAGGTCGGAACCGTTGTAGCGACTGGGGTTGCTTTAACTGGATCGGTTGGATTGGGGCTGAGTACATTGGCACTTGGGTTGCTCACAGCACCAGATGATAAAACCTACCACTATCTTGCATTAAAAGCAGGAGATGGGAGGCAGGCGATTCTAAGAGCTGATACATCGGGTTTAAAAAAATTACAACCCTTTATCACAGCCTAACCAAACTCATTGACCAAACCCGCCCTCATCGGTGGGTTTTTTATTACCCAAAGGAAATATGATGGCATTAGCAATTAACATCGTACTGGGGGCAAATACGGTTAATTTTAGCCGTAATATCATTAAGGATTAGCCAAGGCAATCCATCAAATCAAATTAAGATAAATTTTTAAGGCATAAAAAATGAATGGTAAGCAAGATAAGATGATAAAGGCTTGATTTTTTGGGATAATGTTCTTCATTCGTTGCAAATGGCTTTAATCAATGCTAGACTTACGCACAATAAGAATGGCTTGATGATATCATGGTGGATATTGCATAGATTTTTGCCAATATTGGTAACGATATTGATGATTGGAGCTTTGAGTTGATGGGTGTATTTGATGCCAGTTAGCTACATTCATTGCCATCATTGATTATGATTAAATTTTAACGGAACGCTTATGTTTGATACTCTAACCGAACGACTTTCTGGCAGTCTGCGTAATATTGCAGGCACAGGTCAACTGACCGAAGACAACATCAAAGACACACTGCGTGAAGTGCGTATGGCACTATTGGAGGCGGATGTTGCCTTGCCTGTGGCTCGGGATTTTGTTGCCAAAGTCAAAGAACAGGCTTTGGGTCAAGAGGTGCTAAAAGAGCTGGCACCAGGTCAAGCCTTTGTTAAAATCGTCTATGACGAATTGTCAGAAATGATGGGTGCTGCCAATCAGTCGCTGGAAATGACAGGCAAGCCACCCATGGTGTATTTATTGGCTGGTCTGCAAGGTGCTGGTAAAACCACAACCGCAGGTAAACTTGCCAAATTTTTGCAAGAAAAACATAACAAAAAAGTCATGCTGGTTTCTGCCGATGTGTACCGTCCAGCAGCGATTAAGCAGCTTGAACAGGTGGCAATGCAGGTTAAGGCAAGTTTTGTGCCATCAAGCCCTGACGAAAAGCCGTTAGACATCGCCCATCGTGCGATTAACGAGGCTAAATTACAATACCAAGATATTTTAATCATCGATACCGCAGGTCGTTTGCACATTGATGATGAGATGATGGACGAAATCAAATCGCTTGCTGCCGCTGTCAATCCTGTGGAAACTTTGTTTGTGGTTGATAGTATGACAGGTCAAGACGCTGCCAATACCGCCAAAGCCTTTAATGATGCTTTGCCTTTGACAGGCGTGATTTTGACCAAAACCGATGGCGATGCACGAGGTGGTGCTGCCTTATCAGTACGAGCCATTACAGGCAAACCCATCAAATTTTTGGGTCGTGGCGAAAAATTAGAAGCGTTGGAGCTGTTCCACCCAGAGCGTATCGCTCAGCGTATTTTGGGCATGGGCGATGTGTTGTCGCTGGTTGAAGAGGTTGAGGCAAAAATCGACCGTGAGCAAGCCGAACGCATGGCGAAAAAAATCCAAAAGGGTGGGGAGTTTGACCTTGAAGATTTGCTCAACCAATTCCAACAAATGAAAAATTTGGGTGGCATGGCTGGATTTTTGGATAAAATGCCAGGCTTAGGCGGTGCTGATATCCAAAAAGCGATGGAAGAGGCAAAGCCTGAGGAAAAGGTTAAGGAAATGGAAGCCTTAATCCATTCGATGACGCCTTTTGAACGCCAAAATCCTGATAAAATCACACCAAGCCGTAAACGCCGTATTGCCGCAGGTTCAGGTAAACAAATCCAAGATGTGAACCGCCTGCTCAAACAGCACAAGCAGATGGCTCGCATGATGAAGATGATTAGTCGTCCCGAGGGTCTGGGCAAAATGATGAAAGCAGTACAAGGTCTGACTCGTGGCATGGCGTCAGGTCCTTTGTTTGGCGGTAAGGGTGGTCAAGATGCTGCACCAGACATGGCTCAAATGAGGCAGTCCATGCAAGATTTAGGGCTAAATCCCAACGAAATGCCCAGCATGGAAGAAATGCAGAAAAAAATGCAAGAGCTGGGCAGTCAGTTACCTCCAAACTTTAAAAAGCGTTTTTGATGGCGTATCTGGTACAACACCCAAGACACCATTGGGTGTTGTTGTATTTTAGTATATTGATTTTAAAGTAATGATTTAAAAAAGGCGTGGCGTGTGGCAATATTATTGGCATTAGATACTGTTTTTGAACAATGCTCGGTGGCACTGTTAAATAATGATGGTGTGATTGGCGAAACAACGATTTTGGGCAATCGTGGACAAACCGAAACCATATTGCCAATCATTGATAATCTGCTCAGCCAGCATCAGATGACGCTTGATGATGTTGATGTGCTTGCCTTTAATCGAGGGCCGGGAGCATTTAGCGGTATTCGTATCAATACGGCGGTGGTGCAGGCTTTATCGTTCGCCCTTGATTTGCCTTGTGTGAGGGTATCAAGTCTAAAAACGCTTGCCAATACCTTTGTTATGCAAAATAGCATTTCTGATAATGCTGTGATTGCCAGTTGTATTGACGCTCGCCAAAATGAAGTTTATGCCTGTTTTTATCAAATTGAAAATGATAAATTAACCCAAATTGGCGATGAAGCCTTATTGCCTTATGATAATGAAATAAAGGCTGATTTTATTATCGGTAATGGCGGTCAATTTATCAAAACAGACGGTCAGTTAATTGACTTAAATCCGACTGCTTGTGATATTGGCAAAATGGCGTATGCAGAATATTTAACCAATGGCGGTGTTACTGCCCAAAATGCCTTACCTGTCTATTTACGCCATAATGCTTGGAAAACTTTGGCAGAGCAGGGGAAAAGCAAATGATTAAATTATTTCTTGGAATTTCAATGCTTGTTTTAATGATTGTTGGTGTTTATCTTGAATTAAAATGGGGTGGAGAATTTTGGCGAGAAGTTGATGATTATCCTGAAATTAGCGATGATGTTTGGGAGGAAGCCAAAGAATTTTTTAAAAACATTCAAGAAAAAGAAAATTTAAATCAATCGTAAGGTGCCTATTACGCACCTTACCAATGAACCGTAGGGGCGAATTGTAATTCGCCCAAATATTAAAAACCCTATCAAATTTTTAATTAAAACACATTAAGGTCATTTAACTTGGACATTTTATTATTTATCAAAGCCTTTATTATGGGCGTTGTTGAGGGCATTACCGAGTTTTTGCCGATTTCTAGTACGGGCTATTTGATTTTGTCGGCAGATTTGATGAACTTTTGGACAAAAGAAAAAGCGGCTTTGTTTATTGTCGTCATTCAAATGGGGGCAATGCTTGCAGTAGTGTATGATTATTGGGGCAGACTTTGGAATGCCTTAATGGGTTTATTAACAGGTAAGGCACAAGGATTAGAAAAACCCCGTCAATTAGGATTATCGCTCATCATTGCTACTTTGCCTGTCATGGTCATTGGTTTGTTATTTGAAGATTTTATTACCGAAAAATTATTTCACCCTGTGGTGGTGGCAATTATGCTGATTGTCGGTGCGGTGCTTATTATTTATGCCGAAAAAACAAAACGCCCCATTATCGCTCAAACCGCCGAACAAATCGATTTTAAAACCGCCATTAAAATCGGTTTGGCACAATGCCTTGCCCTAATCCCCGGCACTTCTCGTTCTGGAGCGACCATTATTGGGGCGTTATTATTTGGCACTTCTCGCACGGCTGGCACGGAGTTTTCATTCTTTTTGGGCATTCCTGTGATTATGGGGGCGGCATTACTTGGGCTTATTAAACACAAAGAGGCAATGCAAACAGCGAATGATTGGGCGATATTGGGTGTCGGTTTTATGACTTCGTTTATCATTGCGTTAATTTGCATTCGCTTTATGGTAGCGTGGGTTAGTAAAAAAGACTTTATGATTTTTGCTTATTTAAGAATTGTTACAGGGATTATTGTTTTAATTGCTTTTTTTGGTTTTGGTTATGCCATAGAGGGTTAATTGATGAAGGCGTGTTTTTTATCAATCCATAATGATGATAAGATTATCAATGAAGTTATCAATCAATATCAGCTACCCATTGATTTAACTGTTATCACAGTACCAAAGATTGATAATAAACTTTTAAAAAATATCAGTTTGGACAATCATTTGCCCATTGTATTTTTTGATAAACAAAGTTTAATGTTATCTCAAATGATTGATAATGAGCTGATTAAAACTTGCCTAAATTGGCAAAGCCTACAACAACGCATTGTCTCTTCTGGGAAAAATAATGAACTGTTATTAAAGGCGTGTAAATTAAATAAAGAAATGAGTGTGATTGACGGCACGGCAGGATTTGGCATTGATGGATTGATATTGGCAAGTACAGGGGCAAGGGTAACATTCATTGAACAAAATCCCATTGTCTTTTTAATGCTCATATTTGAAAAAATAAAAATGAGCCAACATAAAAATTGGCAAAAACTGATGGAGAGAATTACGATTGTCTTTGGCGACAGTAATAAGATTATCAATGATGGTGTCAAACATGATTTAATCTACCTTGACCCAATGTTTCCCAATGACAGCTACAAGGGGGCGGTTAATAAAAATATGCAAATTTTGCATTTGATGGTTAATCCGCCAAATAGCGATGATGAATTAAAACTTTTTAATACCGCCATAGCAAAGTGCGATAAACTGGTGATTAAACGCCCCTTGTCTGCTCCTAATTTTGCCGATAAATCACCCAATCAAAGTTTTAATAATGAAGTCATCAGATTTGATGTATATGGCTAACTAAGACTAACCGAAGCAGTAGAAGTACATCATTTGGCAAAAAATAAGTAATATTTTTTAATTATGAAAAACCATTTAACCCACACCCCAATGACCGCCAAAGAAAAATTGATTGCTTGGTGTGAACTGATTCGCCTTGATAAACCTGTGGGTACAGAATTATTACTTTATCCAACGCTTTGGGCATTGTTTTTGGCAAGTGGTCAATATGGCAAATTGCCCAGCCTTAAACTTGTTGTGATATTCTCATTGGGGGCGTTTTTAATGCGTTCCGCTGGTTGTGCGATTAATGATTTTGCTGACCGTAAAGTAGATGGAAAAGTTAAGCGGACAAAGGGTCGCCCCTTAGCAGATGGACGCTTAAAAGCCAAAACGGCGGTATTTACTTTTGTGGGCTTGGCATTGTTGTCGGCGTGTTTGTTATTATTTTTACCGATACAAGTTTTTTATTGGTCGTTAATTGCGGTCATTCTTGCTTTTATTTATCCGTTTATGAAACGCTATACCCATTTGCCCCAAGTGGTATTGGCGGCGGCTTTTGGGTGGGCGGTGCCAATGGCATTTGTGGCGGTCAATAGTCAGATGGGCGGTATCAATACAGGCATTGGAGAGGTTGGGATAACAGGCTGGCTAACCTTTATTGCCTATATATGCTGGACGGTGGCGTATGATACCCAATATGCCATGTGTGATAAGGACGATGATATTAAGATTGGGGTAAAATCCACCGCCATTTTATTTGAAACATGGTTTGGCAAAAATGATGTGCATTTTATCATGGCATTGCAAGGGCTATTTTTGGCAATCATGATGTTTTTATTGCATGATTTGTTAAATCTTTATTTAGTGATTTGTTTGCTGCCATTCATATTGATGATGAATTATCAATACCGCCTCATCAAAACCCGTGAACGACTTAATTGTTTTAAGGCATTTAGACATAATGCCATCGTGGGAAGAGTGATGTTTGTGCTGATTGCATTAAGCTGTGCATGGCAATTTTGGGGAGCATAGCCATCAAACAAAGTGATGATTTGGTTAATAAAACACATTTTTTTCATCAGCACCAAAAAATCATCTTGAAATTATACCGCTTTATCACTATATTAGTAGGCAGACTGCATTTGGTCTATCATTCACTAATCAAAGGATATTATTATGGCATTTACATTACCAGAGCTAGGCTATGCCTATGATGCACTAGAACCGCATTTTGATAAAGAAACGATGGAAATTCATCACAGCCGTCATCATCAAGCCTATGTGAATAACGCTAACGCTGCCCTAGAAGGTACTGAGTGGGCGGACAAGCCAGCAGAAGAAGTCATCGCCAACCTTGACAAACTGCCAGCCGACAAGCAAACAGCGGTGCGTAACAACGCAGGTGGACACGCTAATCACAGCCTATTTTGGAGCATTCTAAAAACTGGCACAACGCTTGGCGGTTCGCTAAAAGATGCCATCGTGCGTGATTTTGGCTCAGTGGAAGCATTCCAAGAAGCCTTTGAAAAGGCAGCGGCAACTCGTTTTGGTTCAGGCTGGGCGTGGCTGGTTAAACAAGGCGACAAACTTGCTGTGGTTTCAACCGCCAACCAAGACAGCCCATTGATGGGTCAAGCGGTGGCTGGCTGTGAAGGTACACCAATCATCGGTCTTGATGTGTGGGAGCATGCCTACTACCTAAAATATCAAAACAAACGCCCAGACTACATCAAGGCGTTTTGGGATGTGGTGAATTGGGACGAAGCTCAAAAGCGTTTTGATAATGCTTAATTGATTGTCCATCATCAATCATGCGAAAAAACGAACAAAGATGAGAATTTTTGTTCGTTTTTTAATTTTATCAAACCTTACCAAACATCAGCCTCATTATGATGATGGTATCAAACCAATAAGCAAATCAATCAGTCTGATTTTTGCCCATAAATATGCAAAGAGTGATGATAATGAGCCAACCACATTCATATCAACTTCAATTTTTAGGCACATCAAGTGGCGTGCCAACTCGCCATCGTAATGTCTCAGCACTGGCGGTGTCATTACTTGGTAGGCAACAAGCTCTGGGAAAAGACACGCCTTGGATATTGGTGGATTGCGGGGAGGCGACCCAGCATCAGCTCATGAACACCAAACTGCGACCAAAAAATTTAATCGCCATTTTAATCACGCATGTGCATGGCGACCATTGTTACGGTTTGCCTGGTTTGCTGGCATCGCTTGCCATGCATGGACGAAAGCAGCCACTAACCATCATTGCACCCAAAGTAATCCATGTCTTGATGCAGTCATTGATTGAGCTAACACAACTGACCCTAAGTTACCCAATCACTTGGCAATATATAGAAGATTTGCCTGATGAATACCTCATTCGCCTAGATTCGCATTGGTGGCTTGGTATTTGTACCACGCCGTTACGCCACCGCTGTGAAAGTTATGCCTTTGCCATCACACAGTACCATCATCAGCGACAACTTCATACCCAAAAATTGACACAATTGGGCATTGAAAATCGACTTTGGGGCAAGATTTTGCATTGCCAAGATAAGATGGTTGAGCTTGGGGCGTACGGCACTTGGTCGGTCGATGAACTGCGAGACGACAAAGTCATCACAAATAAAATCGTCATCGCAGGCGATAATGATGAACCAAATTTGCTTGATAGCATGGTGGTGGGAGCAAAAGCCTTGGTGCATGAAGCGACCTATACGGCACAGATTAAGCAAAAAATCTTGGATAAAGGAATCATCGACCCGATGCATAGCAGTGCATTGCAGGTGGGTCAATTTGCCAGTCAAGCAAATGTGCCGATGTTGATTTTGACGCATTTTAGTGCCAGATTTGCTTTGTTTGATGAACCTGATAATCCGTCACCAAATATGGGACACATACGCACGGAGGTGGAGTCGGTCTATGATGGGCGGTTGATATTGGCAAACGATTTTGATGTCATTAAGGTGTAAGGATTGGCGATGGATTTGGTGATTTTTTTATAAAACCAAGTTTTTATCATCAAGACAGTCCAAAAAAGCGATAAGCGTTTATGTTGGCTCAACTTTTGCGGTGATGAATACTTTTTCTTTATTTGAGATTTTTTAAGATATTTCATGAAAATCTGATTAAAAATTCCAATCAAATATTGCTGATGTGTGATACATTGCTAAATAAAAAAGTTTGCCAGATGGCGTCATTGATAAAAATTGATGATTGATATTGATAATTACTATTATTAAGTTTATAATGACATTGCTTTTTCATTATTACTAAGGATATTTTATGAAATTACAACTTTCGTTATTGGCAGTGGCTGTGTCTTCTTGCTTGTTTTTGACAGCGTGTGATAAGCCTGCACAAGAAACCAAACCAGCACAATCAGAAGCTACCGAGCAAGCTGCTCAGACCACCACCGAGCAAGCTGCCACAGCAGACCTTAGCAAAGAAACGGCTGAATATAAAGCATGGGTACAAACTCAGATTGACGCATTAGTTGTCGATACCGAAAAGTTTGTTGCCTTGCTTAAAGAGGGCAAGACGGACGAAGCAAAAGCATTGTATCCTTTGGCGAGAATGTATTTTGAGCGTTCAGAGCCGATTGCTGAGAGTTTTGGCGACCTTGACCCACGCATTGATAATCGTGAGGCTGACCTTGAGGCAGGCGAGGTGTGGACAGGTTTTCATACCATCGAAAAAATTCTATGGACACAAAACACCACCAAAGGCACCGAAGAGCTTGCTGACAAACTGCTAAGCGATGTCAAAGAGCTAAAAGCCAAAATCCCAACCGCCGAAGTAACGCCTGAGTTGATGATTCAAGGTTCGGTGGATTTGTTGAATGAAGTCACCACCAGCAAAATCACAGGCGAAGAAGAGATTTTCTCAAAAACCGACCTGTATGATTTTCGTGCCAATATTGAGGGAGCGGATAAGATTTTCCAAATCCTCACCCCAAAACTAGAAAGCAAAAATCCACAATTAGTGGCGGATTTAAAAGCCAAATTTGCCGATGTTTACGCCTTGCTTAATCGGCAAAAAGTGGGCGATAAAGACTACAAGGCTTATGACCAATTAACCAAAGAAGAAATCGCTCAGCTTGCCGAAAGCGTCAATAAACTGGGCGAGCCACTATCACAAATGGGCATTGTTATGCAGTAAGCCATGCAAAAAGCACCGATGAAGATTGGTGCTTTTTGTTTTTTATATTTTTAATATTATCTATATTAAAAGCAAAATAAAACTTAAAAAAATTGAATGATGGTCGGACAAATCATCGCAGATTCATGATATTTTTAGGCTTGGGATGGATGAGCTGGATAATGTTAGATGAATCAAGATGATGAGTGGTCATCTATTCACTAGGAATTGGGAGTTTTTTATGCAAAATCGCAGAACATTTTTAAAAACCGCCAGTTTGCTGGGTGTGGCGACACTTGGGGCTTGCACCCAAAAAGCCAGCGAGACTGTGGCGACATCAAGTCCTGATGCGAATGGCAAACAGCCTTTGGCGGATTTGACCCATGAATTTTATGGTCAGCACCAATCGGGTATTGTGACACCTGCTCAAAGACATGCTTATTTTTTGGTGATGGATTTGCATAGCACCAACCTTGATGAAATCAAGCAAATGTTCAAAGATTGGACGGAATATGCCGCCAGATTGATGCGTGGGGAAAATATCAAGCCTTATGATAAAAACCCACATTTGCCACCGACTGACACAGGCGAGGCGGATAGTTTGGGGGCGTATGGTTTGACCTTGACTTTTGGGGTAAGTCCTTCGTTTTTAGCGAAGCTAAATTTGACACATAAAGCACCACCCGAATTTGCAGAGTTGCCAAAATTCCCACGAGACCAGATTCGCCCTGAATTATCAGGAGGCGACATCTGCATACAAGCCTGTGCTGATGACCCTCAGGTTGCTTTTCATGCTGTGCGTCAGCTGGTGCGTCAGGCTCGCTCAACAATTACCATGAAATGGTCGCAATCAGGCTATAATGCCTACGATGAGAGTAGCCACACTCCTCGCAATCTATTTGCTTTCAAAGACGGCACGGCAAATAAAGAAACTCTAAAAGATGCCAACAAATGGCTATGGATTGACCAAGGGGCATTCAAAAACGGGTCGTATTTGGTGGTTCGCCTGATTCAGATGCATCTTGAAACTTGGGATAGAACTTCTTTGCAGGGGCAGGAAGATACTTTTGGTAGACATCGTGAGAGTGGGGCAGGGATTGGGCAAAGTGATGAATTTGCCACCCTTGATGTGCATGGCAAAGATGAGAAAGGTCACTATTTGCTTGGCGAAGACTCTCATGCAGGGCTTGCCAAACGCACAGGATTGCAGCTATTGCGTCGTTCTTATTCGTATAGTAGTGGTATTGTGCGTGGGCAATTTGATGCAGGACTTTTGTTCATCAGTTTCCAAAAGACACCAATGCAGTTTAGTGCCATTCAATCTGCTTTTGGCAATGTCGATAAGATGACTGAATACACCACACACATTGGCTCTGGGATTTTTGCGTGTTTTGGCGGTGTCAGCGAAGGTGGTTATTTGGGGCAAGCATTGTTTGAATGATTTAATCATCTTTTAAGATGATGATTTAAATATATTCATGCGGCTGATGATGTGCTGATTTGCGTTCATGTTTTAATGTTTTAGGTTTGTGGTATCAATGATGAAAAAAAGTAATAAAATATTATGGCGGCTGGGATTATCCTTGCCTTTATTGCTGGTTAATCCAGTATTTGCCAGCGATAACACGCTCAATCAGCGGCAAGTCAGCCCATCTGTTCAAGCCAGTTTGCCAAAACAAACCGCTCAATCACAAAAGGTTAATTTTAGCCCTATTTTTATCAGTATTTCTGATGCGATGAGTCTGGTTAAAGATGGACAGATAAGTCAGGCAAGCAGCGAACTGCAAAAAAGCTACAAGGCATTTGATGTACTTAATATTGACGGTCAGCATCACGCATTAAGACAATCGGTGTTGTCAGCTTTTCAAACAGCGTTACAAAACCCCACCGATGAACATCTGGGCAATCTTTCCACCGCTTTATATACACTTGAAAAAGCACAAAATCCTGTGGATTATACACAGGCAAATGAGCGTTTTGCTCAGAAGGTTAAGCCTGCCTTAGATGATTTAGCTAAGGCGATTGAGCGATTTAGAGGCGATGGCGATGTGGATAATTTACGCCTTGCTTATGATGCGTTTAACCGCATTTGGGTTGCTAATGAACGAGTGGTGCGAAACACGCAAAAAGGGCATTATGGAGCGATTGAAACAGCGATGGCTCTGCTTCGTGTGGCAATCGAGACCCAAAATCTTGCTCAAATGGATAGTCAATTTGCCACGCTAAAAGAGGCGATTGATGGCTATGTGCTGGGCAAGCCAATGCGTGTACAGGCAGATGAAAGCATTGATTTGGCGTATGGCATTAGGCTATTGCAAGGCGGTCTTGATGATTTGCAGGCAGGCAAAGTAGCAGACGCTCAGGGTAAGATTGGGCAATTTATCCAGAGTTGGGTGGTGTTTGAGGGCGAAGTTTCTACCCGAAATCCTGCCTTATACACCCAAATCGAAAGCCAAATTCCCATCATTATGGCAAAAGGCGATACGGCAAGCCAAGAAAAATTAACCAATATCATCAAAGAGTTACAAGCCATCAATCCTGCTGCACGCTACACTTCGCTAGATAGCATGCTGATTTTGCTTCGTGAGGGTTTGGAGGCATTGCTCATTGTGGTGGCACTCATCACGGCATTAAATGCCAGCGGTCAAAGAGCAGCCAAAAAATGGATTTATGCTGGCGTAAGTTTGGGGCTGGTGGGTAGTGTACTGGGGGCGGTTGCTTTGTACGGTCTTTTTCCACAGCTGACAGGTGGAGCAAATCGTGAAGCGTTGGAGGGCGTGGTTGGTATCGTGGCAGTAGCGATGATGATTGGCGTGGGGGCATGGCTACATTCTAAGTCGTCCACTAGGGCGTGGAATGCCTATATTAAACAAAATCTTGGTAAAGCGATGAGTACAGGTAGTTTTATCTCATTGTTTTTACTTGCTTTTTTGTCAGTATTTCGTGAGGGAGCGGAGACGATTTTGTTTTATGTGGGGATTTTGCCAAACATTTTGATGAAAGATTTTATCCTTGGTATTGGTTTGACACTATTGATTTTGGCGATTGTGGCGGTAATTTTACTAAAAACTTCTGTCAAATTACCCATTCCCATGCTCTTTAAAATTTTGACAGTGACCATTTATGTGCTTGGTTTTAAGATTTTGGGCGTGAGTATTTTGGCATTGCAATTAACCAATCATTTGCCACGCACCATCATTGATTTACCTAGTGTTGAGTGGTTGGGGTTTTATCCAAGTGTGCAGGGCGTATTTGGGCAGGGCGTGTACCTATTGGTGATTATTTTGATGATGTTTTTTCAAAAAAATCGCCAGCATTAGGGTGTTTGCATGATACTTGGCAGGGTTATCCAAAGCGATTGCTCATCATGGCAGATGATGGGCGATTATTTTATTGGGTGGCTTATCAATGATGGTGTTCATGCCCTTTGGTTAATATAGTCAATTCTATTCAAAACCAGACAAAGGTTTTTTGCTCAAAGTGAGCTTGTCGAACCACAAAATAGGCTTGGTAATGATGTGTTTATTTTGGTGTCAATTTAAGCATTATAAGCATTGCTCAGCCCATTTATTGCCATCAACGAGTTGTTAATTTGGCACAAACCATCTAGACAGACAGCTCATCAAATAAGCTGGGCTGCTTAGGGGCATGTTTGCTAAAATTAGAAAAAGTCACACCGACCAGTCGGATTGGTTTTTCTTTGGGGACTTGTTCGAACAATTTTTTGAGCCACAAAAAACTGTGATGAGCATCTTTAAAAGGAGTTTTGAGCGAATGACTGCGAGTAATGATGCTAAAATCAGCGTATTTGATTTTTAGAGTAATGGTGTGGGCTTGAAATTGTTTGTGTTGTAAAATCTCAAAAGCCTCTTGATTTTGTTGAAAGATTTTATCAAGCAGCACCTCAGTCTGTTGTAGATTTTCAGCAAAGGTGGTTTCCGAGCCAATCGATTTTCGTATTCGGGTGGCTTTTACTTCTCGTTCGTCAATGCCATGAGCGATTTGATGATAGAATTTACCCCGTTTATTGCCAAACATTGCAACCAGATGTTCAATAGGAGTTTGGCGAAGTTGCAGACCGTGATAAATATTTGCTTGATGTAATTTTAAAGCACTTGCCTTGCCAATGCCATGAAACTTTTCAATGGGCAAGGCGTCAATCAGGGCTTGGGCATGATTGGGTGGTATAAGGGTGATGCCATTGGGTTTGTTGATGTCAGAGGCAATTTTGGCAAGCATTTTATTATATGAAATGCCTGCCGATGCCGTCAGATGGGTCTGTCGATAGATTTCATCTTTGAGCCATACTGCCATCAGAGTTGCTGAGCCTTGATGGTTGTCTTGATGACTAACATCAAGATACGCCTCATCTAGCGAGACAGGCTCGATGATGGGGCTAAGCTGTGCCATGATTTCTTGAATTTGTTCGCTGACGGCACGATAAGTCTCAAATCTTGGTGGTACAAAAATCGCCTCTGGACAGCGTTGCTTGGCCTCAAAACAGCTCATGGCTGAGCGAATGCCAAAGCGTCTTGCTTCGTAGCTGGCGGCTGCAACCACGCCACGACCGTTGGGATTGCCACCAACGATGAGAGGTTTGTTTTGATAGGCAGGATTGTCTCTTTGCTCAATACTGGCAAAAAAAGCATCCATATCCAAGTGTATGATTTTTCTCATAAAATAACAAAAAGCCCCGCCTAAGCAGGGCAAATCATCATGCCAAAGTCGCACCGACTGGCATAGAATCAGGCAGGGTAATGACGGTGAGCTGTCCGTCTTTTTCGGCAGATAAAATCATGCCTTCTGAAACGCCAAATTTCATCTTGCGTGGTGCTAGGTTGGTGACGCAGACAACTTTTTTGCCAGTCAGCATTTCTGGTTTGTAGAATTTGGCAATGCCACTAAACACATTGCGAGTATGCTCTTCGCCAACATCTAGGGTGAATTGTAGCAGTTTATCAGCACCTTCAACGGCATTGCATTCAATGACATGAGCCACTTTCATGGTTACTTTGGCAAAATCATCAATACTGATGGTGGTGTCATTTTGGCTAACCGCTTGGGTTTTGCTCGCTTTATTGGTTGTAGAGGCGGCTGGTTGGTTGACCAGATTTTCTTTGGAATCATGAACCATGGCATCAACTTTGTCTTTTTCAACACGACTCATCAAAGGCACAAAGGCATTGATGGCATGAGCGGTTAGATGCTGATGACGGCTGGCAAAGTTTAGGTTATCTACATTAAGAAAAGTGCGAGCTTGGCTGGTTAAGGTTGGCAAAATGGGCGATAAATAAATCACTAATTTATGGAAAATATTTAATGCCACCGTACAAACTGCTTGCACTTGTTCGGTTTTGCCTTCTTTGTTTAATGCCCAAGGTTTATGTAGGTCAATGTATTCATTGGCTTTGTCAGCACACGCCATGATTAATCGAGTGGCACGCCCAAATTCACGAGCCTCATAGGCTTTGGCAATCTCATCGCCAGCATCGATAATCTCTTGAATCAATGCTGGTTCACTGAGTGTATCTGCCAATACACCAGCATTGTTTTTGTGGATAAAACCTGCACAACGGCTGGCGATATTGACCACTTTACCCACAAGGTCGGAATTGACTTTTTGCATAAAATCATCAAGGTCAAGATTGATGTCTTCAACGCTTGCAGACAATTTGCTGGCAAAATAATAACGCAGATATTCAGGATTTAGATGGTTAAGATAAGTTTCTGCCTTGATGAAAGTACCACGAGATTTACTCATCTTCTCGCCATTCACCGTCAAAAATCCGTGTGCATTGATGGCGGTTGGTGTGCGAAATCCAGCACCTTCGAGCATGGCTGGCCAGAACAAGGCGTGAAAATAAACAATGTCCTTACCGATGAAATGGTACAATTCAGTGCTTGAATCTTTACGCCAGTATTCATCAAAATCCATGCCAGTTTTATCGCAAAGATTTTTAAAGCTTGCCATGTAGCCTACGGGTGCGTCCAGCCAAACATAAAAATATTTGTCAGGCTCGCCAGCAGGTGTATTAGGAATTTTAAAACCAAAATAAGGAGCGTCACGGCTAATATCCCAAGGAGCAAGACCTGCCTCGAACCATTCGGAGAGTTTGTTGTAAATGGCAGATTGCAGACGACCATCGCCTTTGGTCCATGATTTTAGAAAATCATCAAATTTGGGCAAATCAAAAAAGTAGTGTTTTGATGATTTGACCACAGGGGTGGAGTCGCTGAGTGTGGAATAAGGGTTGATGAGCTGTGTGGCGTTATAGGTACTGCTACATACCTCGCAGTTATCGCCATATTGGTCTTGGGCGTGACATTCTGGACATTCGCCCTTGACAAAACGGTCAGCCAGAAATAGACCTTTTTGGGTGTCAAACAGTTGTTCTACATCTTTGGTAAAAATGTAGCCACCTTGTTCAAGACTGGTGTAAATTTGGCTAGAAAACTGCTCATTTTCAGGACTGTGTGTGGAGTGATAATTATCAAAACCAATACCAAATCCTGCAAAGTCTTTTTCGTGCAATGCCTTGACATTGGCGATTTGTTCTTCTGGGGTAATGCCATTATCTTGGGCTTTTAGCATGATGGCTGTACCGTGTGCATCATCAGCACAGACATAAGTTACGGTATGTCCCATCGCTTTCATGGCACGAACCCAGATATCGGTTTGGATATATTCCACCAAATGCCCCAGATGAATCGGGCCGTTGGCATAAGGCAAGGCACTGGTGACAAGAATTTTGCGATTAGAACTCATGAAAACCTCAAAATAAACTAGCAAAAACTGGCAAATCAATCCCCATCATGATACTTTGGGTGGGCATGCCAACATAAAACGGTTTATTATATCAAAAAAGTCATCCAAAAACACAACGCATTGGACGGCTTTTGTGGGAAAATGAAACTTAATCCACCAAACGCAATCCGCCTTTATTGGCAGGTTTTTCTTCTTGGCTGGCAGGCGTGACATCGGCGTATTCGTTTGGGTCAAAAAATAGTCCATGCTCAGGCTCTTCTTTGGCATAAATACCCATCAAGGCTGACATGGGAATCCAGACATCTTGTGAGACACCGCCAAAACGAGCAGCAAAACTAATGCTATCATTATCAATATGCAGGGCGTGAGTGGCTTGATATGAAGCCGCCAGCACCAAGCGACCATCTTGGGCGTATTGAATGGGGGCGACCAAGTCAGGGTGTGTGGCATCAACCATCAGATAAGCGGTCAAATGATTGTCTTCTAGCCACTCATGCATGGCACGAACAAAATAAGGGCGTTTTGGGGCTGTCATTATATTTCCTTAAAAATCAAATGGTTAAAGCAATGCTTTTGATGAAACTTGGTCGTTTAAATAGCCTGTTTTGATAATCGATGAGTGGTCGGCATAGATGGGTGGGTAGGGTAATACCCATCTGTGGCAATCGCCAAAGTAACGGCAAAATCAGCACATCACACCAGCCAAATTCATCGGATAAGAAAAACTCTTGTCGTCCGAATAAAGGCGATAGCGTAATCAAAGAATCGGATAAAGATTTTTTGGCATTCTCTGCCGCCTGTACATCAAAACTGTCTGGGTGGGTCAATAGAGTATAAGCGTTGGTCAGCCAATCTTGTTGTAGTCGCCATGCCAAAGTTCGTGCTAAGGCACGCTCTTTTGGGGTGTGCGGCAATAATTTTGGCATCTGATGGCGTTCTTCTAGGTATTCAAAGATGATATTCATTTCATACAAGGCAACATCACGATTGGCAAGCACGGGTAGGGTGCGATAAGGATTGAGTTCTGCCAACTCATCAGGACGGTCATCATCGATGAACATCAGTTCGTATTCCAGCTGCTTTTCTTCAAGCAAAAGACGCACCACATGGCTTGCGTAGCCATCATCGGCATACAGCACAAACTGTGTGGGTAAAAGCTGAGAAAGTGCGACCATGCGACCAAAATCTTTGATAAAACAAAATAAGTCTAAGTGTAGCAAAAAAATTGGTCTAAGTCTGTAATTTTGTCGCAAATATTGATAGAAAGTTGATATTATTGGTGGTTTTTTGGGCGTTAATAAAAAAACACCAACAAGATTGCTGGTGTTTTTTTGGATTGGATTATTTTTTAAATTGTTTGTGGCATGAACCGCAAGTGCTTGCCATAGCACCAAATTGTGCTTCAACATCGCTGTGGCTTTTTGCATTGGCAGCAGCAGCGGATAATTCAGCAGCAGCGGCATTAAATTTGTCAACTTCTGCTTTAAAGGCAGCAGCGTCTGTCCAAACTGTATCTTGTGCTTGTCCACCTTTGTTGGCATCACCCTCAAAGTGCTTCCACATCTCAGCGGTGCTATTGGCAATGCTGTCGGCACGCTCTTTGAAAGTGGCAGCATCAAAGCTTGCAGGATTTTCCATCATGCCTTTCATGGCTTCATTTGCCCCACGCCAATCTTGCATCAAATCTTGACGAGCTTTAATGCTGGTAGATTCGCTGGCGGTGGTTTCATTCTTGGTGCAACCAACCAAGGCAAGGCTTGATAGGGTGGCTGCTAGGATAAATTTAGTTAGTTTCATGGCTTCCTCGATTGGAGTGGCTAGAAGTTCATTAACACATCATCACGATGATGGTCGGATAAGTATGAAGAACTATTTTAGCTAAAAAATGGATAAAAAGCCCATTTTTTAACCAAATTAAAACAAATTTAACAGTTTATACTCAAATCCAATCATAATATTACAATGACAGCAGGCGGGCTTAGGTTGCTAAGTTGTGATGTTTGGTGTTGTTGGTTTTATCAACTATGAAAAATGATGATGGTGTGGTTTTGTTTTGATGACATTGTGGCATGATTTTTATGTGTTTGTTAAATGACATTGGATTAACCAATATCGACATTGTTAAAAAAATCAATCAAAAAGAGGGTTAATCATATGATGAACAGACAAAAAACCGCCCATGTAAGGCGTGAGCGGTTTTCTTGATTGGGCGATTATGATGATAAAGACAGCCAGTCTTTTGGTTTTAGATAAAAATCGGTCAGTTCATGCTCTGGTGTGCCAATCTTGGGTTCAAAACGATACTCCCAGGCCGCTAGTGGTGGCATACTTACCAAGATGGATTCGGTGCGACCATTGGACTGCAAACCAAACAGCGTGCCACGGTCATACACCAGATTGTATTCTACATAACGACCTCGTCGGTACAGCTGAAAGTCTCGTTGTTCGGCAGTGTAAGGGGTGTTTTGACGCTTGGCAAAGATGGGGATAATGCCGTCAATATAGCCTTGACCGACCGCTTGCATGAAGTCAAAACATTGCTCAAAATCCCACCCTGTGCTGGCGGTATTGACATCATCATAGAACAGCCCGCCCACACCACGACACTCGCCACGATGTTTTAGATAAAAATATTCATCACACCATGCTTTGTACTGGTCATACACCCCATCGCCAAAAGGCTGACAGACATCAAATGCCACTTGATGCCAATGCTTGACATCATCAAGCACAGGATAAAATGGTGTCAAGTCAAAACCACCGCCAAACCACCAAATCGGCTCGCTACCATCATCGGGCGTGGCAACAAACAGTCGGACATTGGCGTGACTGGTGGGAACATGTGGGTTTTTTGGGTGAACAACCAACGATACACCCAATGCCTGAGCTTTGGCTCCTGCCAACTGAGGGTGTCTGGTGGTGGCGGACGCTGGCATTTGATTGATGTGAATATGACTAAACATCACGCCTGCTTTTTCGATGACCTTACCATCATGAAGTACGCAAGAGATACCGCCACCGCCTTCTGGGCGTTGCCATTCATCTTTGATGAATTTGGTGTCACTTTTGCCATCAACACCTCCCAAAGACTCCTGGCGTTCTAGGGCGGTGATGATATTGGTCTGCAACTCCAATAAAAATGCACGAACTTGGGCGATGCGTTCGTCAAATTTGGCGGTGCTGTGCATATTTTCTCCTGATATTAAGCTAGAACAAACAAGTTAATGGTCTAAATCCTGCTGGCTGATGTGATGGCTCATCTTTTGACCTTTGACATTTAGGTAGTCTTGATTGTGTGGATTGACACCAACGATGAGTGGCACTCGTTCGATGATGTCAATGCCCATGTCGGTCAGACCTTTGACTTTATTGGGATTATTTGTCAAAAGGCGAGCTTGTTTGATACCGACCGATTTTAGCATCACTTCGCACATTTCATAAGTGCGAGCATCGGCTGGCAGTCCAAGCAGCAGATTGGCTTCTAGGGTGTCATGCCCTTGGTCTTGTAGAGCGTAGGCACGAATTTTATTGGTCAATCCAATGCCACGACCTTCTTGGCGTAGATACAGTATCGCCCCACAGCCATGAGCATTGATGGCTTGCATGGCAGCATTCAGCTGAGGGCCGCAATCGCATTTTAATGAGCCAAAGGCATCGCCAGTTAGGCATTCAGAGTGAATGCGAATCAGCGGTATGGTGTCGTTGTCGTGATTTGGCAAACCTTTGGTTAATAAAACATGTTCTTGTTTGTCTTCGTTTTCAAAAATATGAATTTCAAATTCGCCATGCATGGTAGGCAGGTTGGCTTTGGTGATGAATTGGTACAAATATGCCCCCTAAGGTGTTTTTTTAATGATTGATGATGAGTGTGCAAGAAAATTTACGCAAATTTGACAATAATATATGGCGTTTTTCTAGCAAAAATACAACCTATCTTGTAAAATAGTGATTTAGTTCATTGTGTGCATATTATGCCACACTATCATCGATGATGAAATGCACCGCTATTATTTTATTGGAAAAAGACAAGTAATCATGCCAGATTTAGCCCAGAACACCAACCTTTCCCATCAAGCCAAAGTCTTTCAAGAGCTGCCAACCGTGCGTCCTGATACGCCAATTTTGGACACGGTGGCGTCACCTGCTGATTTAAAGCAGTTATCCCAACATCAGCTATTACAGCTTGCCGATGAACTGCGAGCTTATCTGTTGTATTCAACAGGGGTGAGTGGTGGACATTTTGGGGCGAATTTGGGCGTGGTTGAATTGACAGTGGCGTTGCATACAGTCCTAGATACGCCTTATGATAAGCTGGTGTGGGATGTTGGGCATCAAGCCTATGCGCATAAAGTGCTAACAGGTCGCCGTGAGCAATTACCCAGCATTCGCTCAAAAGGAGGTTTGACCGCTTTTCCAGAGTGCAGCGAAAGCGAGTATGATACTTTTGGGGTGGGGCATTCGTCCACATCAATTTCAGCAGCGTTGGGCATGAGCTTGGCGTCTAGACTGCTTGGCGAATCTCGCAAAGTAGCGGCAGTGATTGGCGATGGTGCGATGACAGGTGGCATGGCGTTTGAGGCGATGAATGACGCCGTTCAGCAAAACGCTGATTTATTGGTGGTGCTGAACGATAATGACATGTCAATTTCACAGGCAATCGGTGGATTTAGTCGTCATTTGGCAAAGTTATGGCAACGAGGGTTGGCGATGGATATTGACAAGCATGGCAATATCTTGATGACCAAGCGAGACATTTCGACTGATGACCGTCGCATTCGCCACTATTTGCACATGGCTAATGAGGCCTTAGAAGATGTATCAAGCCGTCTGCCTAGCAAGATTGGCGAAAAATTGGGTGAGATTTTTAGTGGTACGCCACTATCGCCTTTACCTGATAAGATTGCCGAAAAGATTGGCGATAAATTATTTGCTGATAATCTATTTAAAGCGATTGGCTTTACTTATCTTGGGCCGTTTGATGGGCATGATTTACCCAAGCTGATGACCGTGCTTGAACGAGCCAAAAATCTGACAGGAGCGGTGTTGGTGCATGTGCATACGGTCAAGGGTAAGGGATTTTTGCCAGCCGAAGCCGACCCCATTGGCTATCATGCGATTGGCAAGCTGCCCAAGGCGGATTCATCATCTGATAAAGCTCATACCGTCACTACTCCTAAGAAAAAATATTCCCAAGTATTTGGCGATTGGCTCATGCACACCGCCAGCAGTGATGATATGCTGGTTGCCATTACACCTGCCATGGCAGAGGGTTCTGGCATGGTTGAATATGCCAAAGCCTATCCGCAGCGTTTTTTTGATGTGGCGATTGCTGAGCAGCACGCCGTGACTTTGGCGGCAGGTATGGCAACCAGCGGTCGTATCAAGCCCGTGGTGGCGATTTATTCCACCTTCTTACAGCGTGGCTATGACCAGTTCATTCACGATGTGGCATTACAAAATCTTGATGTGACTTTTGCCATTGATAGAGCAGGGCTGGTAGGCGAAGATGGAGCGACACACGCAGGTGTGTTTGATTTGGCATATTTACGCTGTATTCCCAATGTCATCATTGCCACACCAAGCGATGAGCATGAATGCCATCAACTGCTAAACACTTGTTATCGCCATCAAGGCACAGCAGCGGTGCGTTATCCTCGTGGCGAAGGTGTGGGTAGGGTTGTCGGCTGTGATGATGAGCATTTTGCCATCGGACAAGCAAGCGTGGTCTGGCAGACAGATGACTTTGAACAACTGGCAGATGATAAATTTGCTGTACTGGCTTTTGGTACCCGTTTGCATGACGCATTGGCAGCCAGTCAAGATTTTATCAAGCAAAACCATATACCGATGACGGTGGTGGACATGCGTTGGGTTAAACCGCTGGACAGCCAGCTTATCGATACGCTCATTCGTCAGGGAGTGACACGGTTTATCACGGTTGAAGAACACCAAATCACAGGCGGTGCAGGTTCGGCAGTGAATGAGTATCTGGTCAAGGTAGGCTATGCAGGTAAGATAACTAATATTGGCATTGAAGATACATTCATTGCTCATGCCAGTCATGCTGAGCAGCTTGCCCAGTGCGGTCTGAATCAAGCAGGTATTTTACATCGCCTAAATCAGCTGACCAAAAAATCTGCTGATAACTGATGGCGAAGAATCCAATTTTAGGATATAATGACACTTCTTTTTGTATGATGAATACAAAATCGCTATTTAACCAAAAAATATTTGCAAGGTGAATTATGGAACCGATGGTTGTCATGGCGGCACAAGCTGCCCAAAAAGTAGGTCGTGAGATTTTAAAAGCCCACCAAAACCGCCACCGCCTAGATTTGGCAGTGGAGTCAAAAGGTTTGGACGGTTTGGTAACACAAATTGACCGTTATGCCGAAGAGCTGACCATTGCTACCCTAAAAGAAAGCTATCCAAATCATTCTTATCTGGGCGAAGAATTTGGCTTGCAAGAAGGCAAGGGGCATGATGCTGAGTGGTGCTGGGTGATTGACCCAATTGATGGCACTCAAAATTTTGTGCATGGTGTGCCACATTTTTGTGTTTCCATCGCCGCCCAAAAAAATGGCGTAACCGAACATGGCGTAGTTTACGACCCTGTGCGTGATGAGCTGTTTTCTGCCAGTCGTGGCAAGGGTGCATTGATGAATCAGCGTCGATTGACCGTCAGCGACCGCAAGACCATCTCAGGCGGTTTGTTTACCACAGGACATCCTTATGAACGCATGATTGATGGCGTACGCACCAGTTTTGCTCGTCAGCATTTTGCCAGCTTACAAGCCATCTGTGAAAATGGCGGTCAGGTTCGTCGCTTGGGTTCAGCGGCACTTGACCTATGTTATGTGGCGGCAGGGCGTTTTGATGGTTATTTTGAGATGAGCATCAAGCCTTGGGATATTGCTGCTGGCGAATTGATTGTGAATGAGGCTCGTGGTGTGGTGGTTGACCATAAGGGTGCAAATAATGCCATGCACACAGGCTCTATTTTTGCTTGCAACATGAAATTATTAAAGCCACTAATGCAGACCGTCATTCCTACTTGGGAAAATGCTTTGATTGGCTAATATGCCAAGATTGAGCAAAACCAGTCAAAACCAGTCATTGTTTGGCTGGTTTTTTGTTTTGAGCTGATTTGTTACAGCTTGAAAATGTATGACAAAAGATGTCAAAAATGAAACAAGTGTTTACACTTTATGGGGTGAAATTGATGATTTTTGGTTGTGCAGATGGGGTGCTTAGGCTATACTAACTCACATAGATTGATGAGTCAAAAGATGTGCTTTGGTGCATTACCGATGACTTTGTAATAAGGATAACGACCATGCAAGCAACCCAAAAGACCCCAGCTGCCGTGATGAATATTTTGTCAAAAGGCAAAGAAAAGCCGATTACTACCGAGATGATTTTGGCGGTATTGGCAAAGTTATCACAAGGTAATGCTGAGCCTTTGGCATTGAGTGCGTGATTACTTTATTATCATTGATTTTGTTCATAGTTTCTCCTAAAAAACCACTTTCTTTGGAAAGTGGTTTTTCTCTTGGCAGTATTGATGCTCATGATAATTGCTCATAATGCACCAATGCTTGTTCTAGGTGGGTTGGCAGTGTTTCAATGTTGGGCAGGGCGATGGGGCAGGCGATGATGCCAAAATCTAGTGTATTTTGATAGTTACAAAAGCTGATATTAAGTGCTTGCCCATCAAACAGCACGGAGGCTGGATACATTGCCGTCAGTTTTGCCCCATTAAGATACAGAGGCTCATCATCACCTGGCACATTGGAAATCACCAGATTAAAGGCTTGTTTTTGTGGGTAGATGCCCGATGCCAGATTGATGCCTGCCCATAGATAATTGACTGCTAAATAGCTTAGCGACTCACCAAAACCAAACTGAGCAAGTTTATTTTTGTTGTATTCCATGCTTTGATGGACTTGTTGCAGGCGAGTTTGAGCATCTTGATGATATGTCCCTAGATTGGCAGGCACAAAAGAAATCTGATTGCCAAAACTGGTGTCGTTGGTGCGAAGTGAGATTGGCACAAAAGCAATCAATGATTGGCTTGGCAAATGACCCTGTTCGGTCAGATAGCGGCGTAGTGCATCGCCACATACTGCCAAAATAGCGTCATTGGTGCTGACACCAAATCGCTGAGCGATTTGAACAAATCGTTGCTTTTGGGCGGTATATAATCCAAAAAATCTTTGGTCGCTGATGCGTTGATTGAGTATGCTTTTAGGGGCGGTCAGACTACTGATAAAACGAGTGTCTTTGTGCCAATAATCTTTGACATCTTGCACCAGCTGACGAGCCACAGGAGCGATGCCTTGCCATTGGCTTTTGAGCAATTGACTCAAAGGTAGGCGATGTTTGGCAAAACTGGCTTTGCGTTTTTTGACGATTTTTGCCCAAGGAGGTAAGTCATTTTTATCATCAGGCGATGATGACAATGAGCGTTGAAATAGACGCAAGGCTGCCACACCATCAACCAAAGCATGATGCATTTTTAGGTACAGTACGAATCGGCGAGCCTGATTTTGGGGATTGGGATTAAGATTATCAATCAGGTGTAGCGACCATAATGGATTGTTTTTATTGAGTTTTTCGCCATGTAAAGATGAGATAAGTGTCATCAGTTCCAAATCATCACCCGTGTGCAAGCGATGATAATGGCAATGTTCTTGGGGGTTAAATTCTTCGATATTTTGCCAAAAAATCCATTGATGGCGTTTTTGGTCAAAAGGAAAATTGGGCAGGCGAGCATCGTCAATGTCTTTGAGTAGATGTTTAACAAAATCATCAGGGGCATTGGTTGGTAATTCAAAAAAACAAACACCCGCCAAATGCATGGGCTGTTTTGCACGGTCAAGAGCAAAAAATAGATAATCAGCCAGAGTCAAACGCCTCACCATGCACCTCTCAATCAGTCATCAGATGGTTATTGTCATTCAATTTGTGCTAGATTCTATCATAAAATTAGTATAAGACAATCGCTCAATCCATAAAAAAGCCCAATAAATTGGGCTTTGATGTTTAGCTAAATGTTGGTACACCACTATGGAATCGTAATTCATCATCAGGACTGTCAATCAGTTCTTTTTCAACTTCACGAAAAAACGCCACTCGTGCATCGATGTCCTCGTCACAAATCGAGCGAGCCAAACGGATATAGTCTTCATAATGACGACTTTCTGATTTTAATAAATATTTATAATATCGTGCCAGTTTTTCGTCATCAATCACTTCTGCCAATGCCGAAAAGCGTTCGCATGAGCGAGCTTCAATGAATGCACCAATAATCAGTACATCAACCATTGCCGCAGGCTCAAAGGTGCGTTTGTGTTTTAATAATCCTTTGGCATATCGACCTGCTGGCAAATGGAACCAATCAATGCCTCGCTCTTTCATCAAAGTAATGACTTGCTCGTAGTGTAACATTTCTTCACGCACCAGCTGTGCCAAACTTTCTTGCAAATCTCGATGAAATTCATAGCGAAAAATCAGGTTCATTGCTGTGCCAGCCGCTTTTTTCTCACAGTTAGCGTGGTCTTGCATGAGTAGGGGTAGGTTCTTTTTGGCAACTTCCAGCCATTTGGTTGAGGTTTGACAGCCCAAAAACTCATGGATATGACTAATGTCGGTCTTGGCACGAGCATTGGTGGTGATGACTTTTAGGTCGTCTTCTGGCAAAATATCGCTGGCTTGATTCATAAAAACACTCTTTAAAATCAATGAATTAGATGGATATTGGTTGTCTTGATGGGTTTGATGATGGAGCTAAGTATAGCATAAAATTTTGATGGGCTAAATCATAAAATAGCAAAGTCTGCCATGAAATAATTTACCAAAGTCTATTGATGACATCACGACTGACAAACATCATACTATCTGATGTGGCGGACAAACCATCAGCCGCATCGATGCCGTGAAGCTGCTGATGGCAAATGATTTTTTTGAGCAATATTTGATAAAATATAGACATAAAAGGGTAATATTTTGTGTAAAAATTCATCAATTCTCTTATCTGTGATTGATAAAAAGTCAAGTTTTTGGCGATGAAAAGATGTAACAAATAATGTAATTTTGTCAAAAAATCAATTTGTCAGCACGCATGAAGAACATTTTTGGTTAAATTTATTAAAATTTTATCAAAAAATAAAATATCATAACTGATTGATTTATATAATAAAATTATTTTTTTACTTGAATTTTGATGATTTTTATCAAAAAAGGTATTGCAAAATATTTCAAACTTGGTATGCTATTGGACACAACAATGAAGTTTGTCAATCATTTGCAACTTTCCTGTAATTTTGTGTTATTGCTGTGATTGAATTTAAAAAAGGCCAATCATCTTACGCAAACAATCATTTTTTGATTTATAGCCAGATGATGAGTGACAAGTTATCTTGTAGGGCATTATGCCTATTTAGAGTGGAGAAACCCATGAAAAAATTAGTTTTAGCAACTGCTATCGCAGCACTATCTGTTACTGCTGCACAAGCTGCACCAACTGTATATGGTAAAGCATTCCTTACCCTAGATGTAAACACCAGCAAGGTCAAAGGTGGCGAGCGTGAAGATGGTCGTTTTACGCTAAACTCAAATGCTTCTCGCATTGGCTTTAAAGGTTCAGAAGCTCTAACTGGCAATACTGATTTGGTTTATCAACTAGAATACGGCATTGATGTTGATGCTGACCAAGATAAAAACTTCCGTTCTCGTGACACTTACTTGGGTGTGAGCAATAAGCAATACGGTACACTATTGGCTGGTCGTCTAAGTGCCATCGATGGTCGTGTGGACTATGCTAATGTGACAGACGGTGCAGTATTGGGCGGTGACAATGTTCTAGCGTCATTCGACTCTCCTCGTGCTAACAACACTTTTGCTTATGTAGCACCTACTTATAATGGCATCACTGCATCTGCCATGTACACCCTAGATGAAAATGATACAACAGATACTTTGGGTCGTGATGCGTTCGGTGTGGCTGTTCAGTACGAGCCAGAAAATCAACCATTCCGTGCTGGTGCATCTTATATCCGTGCTGGCAAAAACAATCAATTCACTCGTGTGAGTGGTGCATTTGACGCAACCCCAGCAGCAACCATTGGTGCGTTGTATCAACACGGCAAATATGCAGCTGGTAAAGAAAATGCCTTTACTGTTAGCGGTCAGCTAAAAACCCAAACTCCATGGACTGCATACACCCAAGTTGATGTCGTGTCTGATGTAGAAGGCGTTAAAGATGCTGACACGCAACGCTTGGTTGTTGGTGGTAAATACGCATTCAACAAAGCAACCACAGGTCACATCTACGGTGCTTACCTAAATAACGAAACTGGTTCTGGCGAAACCAAAACCGAAGTTCGTAGTGCTGGCATCGGTGGCGGTCTAGAATACAAATTCTAATCGCAGATGCCACACAAAAAAACCCGTCTATCTAGGCGGGTTTTTTTATTGGGCTATTTGGTCGAATTGGTTCAAGTATGGTTTATCTAAGCATCATCTCATCAAATAAAAATAGTGGGCAGATGATGGCAAAAGCGTGATTTGGTATGAGTTTACCAGCGATTTGAGGCGTTGTGTAAATACTGCTTAATGTTCCAAGCAAGCTGTTCAATGCCATCAGCACGAACAAAATCAGTTGTTATGGGCTGCATGGGTGCGATGACTTGCCAGTCTTGTTCGTGTTTGTGCAGATGCCATAAAATAAACGCTTGTGATTCTGGCAGGTCACTGAGTGCCACACTATCAGCGATGTTGTTTTCGTTATCGCTAAGCTGTACAACACCTTTATTGGCAAGATGAACAGATTGGCGATGATGGCTAGATAGCACAAAAATCAGATGATGGGTGGCAGGGTCAAACTCATCAGGACGCAGACGAATCTCCTCTTGGCTAATCAGGCTTTGTTCGAAATTTTTCGCACCTAATAAGGCATCTCCGCTGTGGCGAATGCTCTGGTTGTCATTTCTTAATCGTCCATACCAAATCGCCTCCATAAACTGATGATTAATGTCAAATAACAAACAGCTTAAATCCAAATCCATGGAGGTGGTGGGTGATTTATCCATCAAGGGAAGTTTGCTTAGCAGTTTTTGCATACCGCTTTTGGCGATGATGGTTTCTTGATAGCTAAGACTGATGTTCAGACTGCTGCCAATCAAACCCAATTCATTGAGGGTTTTGGGGGTGAAATGGCGTTGTAAGGGCATTGGGTGATTTGTTTCGTTCATGATGTCATCTGATAAAAAACTAATCCGCCATTGTAGCAAAATAATAACAGCTTGCCTAGTGGATAATTTATTAAGAAAATTTAATCAATTTTTTTGTTTAAAAAATCAGCAATACAGTTACAAAACATCACAAGTTGATGAACAAAGCATACAAAACTACCAGCTTTTTCATGGGAAAAAATGCTACAATAATTACCAATAAATTGATTTAGTTTTTTTAATAGTGGCATTGGCTGACGAGTGCGTTAATTGTACAGCCTGCGGTTTGCCATCATAACATTTTGCCCAATAAATTGACACCCAATTCCCATGAATCATCTGCATAGACCTGCTAAATCTGATACGCTTGTTCCCAAGTCAATCTTTTTGTTGCTTGCCAGTTCGCTGATTGCCAGTATGTCATTTAGTGCTTGCCATCAGGTTGGCGATAGTGTCAGCGGAGCAATTCAAGATGGACAAAAATCCAGTCAAGTCGTGCAAACCAAACACGATATCAGCAGTCAAGCGATGTTGGCAGATATTCAGACCTTGATGGATTATGAATGGGTTTTGGTCAAGGCACAAAAACAAGGGGCGGATATTCAGACTCTTTCATCGGTCATCAATCAAAAACAATCGATATTAAGATTTGATGAACAAAACATCTCTTATTCTTTGGGTTGTAATACCTATGCGGGCGATTATCAGCTCACGCAGGGAAAATTAACGCTTGGTGCCATGATGTCCACGCAGATGTTTTGTGATGACCTAAGCAGTATTGAAAATAAATTCCATCAAAGATTACAAAATAGCGTCCTAACCATCACTAAGGACAGTCATGGCGAAACAGCAACCCTAACTCAGACAAATGGTGTTGAGATTTTGACTTGGCAGGGTAAGCTGACACCCACCGCCAAATTTGGCGACCCTGTCTTGCTATTTTGGGAGATTCAGCCACAGACCGTCTATTGTGTGGATAAACAAGGTCATAATCAGCAGTGTTTGCGGGTGCGTAATGTGCATTATGATGAGCTTGGTATCAAAACAGGGGCTGGGGCATGGCGAAACTTTTATGGACAGATTGAGGGTTATCAGCACGACAGCAGTTTACGCCAAATCATACGCATTAAGGCGTTTAACCACCCAAAACCACATCACGAGCCTGTGTATTTGTTTGACATGGCGGTGGAGACAGAATTGGTTAAGTGATAAAAAACGGAGTGGTGGAAACTGCTCCGTTTTTTGTCTTCGATGTTGGTTTGGACTGACTTGATGGATTTGTTATTCATCATTGGTCTGATGTTTGTTTTTAAATAGCAACAAATCATCATCAGCCAACCGCCAGCGACCTTTTTTCTTGCTACTGCTGCGACCCAGTAGGGCGGTATTGCCCAGCAGTTTGTGCATGGAATGACTAGAATGAGCATGACAAATGGCACAGGCTAAACCGTCCGCTGCATCTGCTTGTGGCGTGACTTGCAGTGATAAAATGCGACAAACCATCGCACTGACCTGTTCTTTATCAGCAGCACCATAACCGCAGACCGCCTGTTTAATTTGTCGTGCAGTGTATTCGGAAACGCTTAAATCCAAAGCGGTTAGGGCGGCAATGGCTGCCCCTCGGGCTTGCCCTAGTTTGAGGGCGGAGTCTGGATTTGATGCCATAAAAACCTGCTCAATGGCGGCGTGCATGGGTGTGTCACTATATTTTTGATAGTGCTTAACAATGCGAGTTACGCCACCAAAAATCTGAGCAATGCGTTCGCTGATATTGGCACTATTGGTGCGAATCGTGCCTGCATCTAGGTAGCTGATTTTATCGCCTTGTGTATGAATGATGCCATAGCCTGTCATGCGAGAGCCTGGATCGATGCCGATGATAAGTGTCATATTTGTACTATTTTATGCTAAATCGTGTGCTTTTGTATTTTTGGACTTGAAAATTTGCCTTTTGCCCAAATAGTTTGATAGTATAACGCATTTTTAATTGCTTGTAGGTATATTTTAAGGAAAAAGTTATGGGTGCTGTTGTTGGCATTGCTTTAATTTGGTTCATCATCGAGATGCTTCTTTGGTATCTGATTGCCCAGTTTGTCAGTGGCTGGTATGTATTTTTTTGGTTTATTGTGGCGGCGGTCATTGGTATTGGCATGATTAAAAAAGCCGCTGGTACGCTCAATCCAATGGCACAGCAAGTCAAGGCAATGCAAAATGGTGTGATTCCCAATCCTGCCAATCAGCCAGCTGAACGCACCATCACCAAATCTGTGGCATTAGGCATTGCAGGCATTTTACTGCTACTGCCTGGTGTTTTGACCGACCTTATTGCTGCGGTGCTAATGTTGCCTATGGTACAAACCAAACTGACCAATGCCGCCAAAAATTATGCCTTAAAAAATCAAGATAAGATGATGCAAATGATGGCACGACAAATGGGCGGTGGCAGTCCATTTGGTGGTCAAAATCCGTTTGGGCAAGGCTCGCCATTTGGTGGTTCGCCATTTGGAAAAAGCTCATTTGGCGGTACAACGGTTGATGGCGATGCCACTACGGTTAATAAAAACATCAAACGCATTAACTCAGCCAATGATGAATAAGACTTGACTGTAAATAAACCCCAAGATTATGGGGTTTATTTTTTATACCATGGGAATGAATGATGATACACTCTGATGAAAGTTCATTGTTCATAAGAATGCCATCACTTGATGATGAGTAAAATTAACTAATATTATCAAAGACCACCATAGTAATTTTCCTATGAATACCATCAATAACCCCATTCGCCACACAGCCCCCATTCCGCCCAATATGACAGGGCGAGTTGCAGACATTCATTTGGATATTGCCAAAATTATAGGCGATGATATTTGGGCGAATGAATTATTAACTGATGATGACATTGCCAATTTAACTTTACCAATAGGCAAACAACATTCAAAATTTTTTGTGATAATTAGCACCATTGCTGTGATTTTATTGATGATTATTACAGTGTTTTGTTTGCTGTTATTATTATCTGATACAAGACTTTGGGATTTAATACTGTTTACTGCATTATTATCTTTTACCATTTTAATGTTTTATCAACATAAAAATAACTTAAAAGATGTATTGATTGATGATGAAAAAATCACCGTTATTAAAAGAAGTCCTTTTAACCTCAACCATCACCGCATTCAACTCATCTATTTTAAAGACATTTATCATAGCTATATTGAAGCGGTCCAAGTAGGCAGGGGTAATTATTGTTATTATTTGGTGGTGATTGAATATTTGATTTATGGCGATGATAAGGTATTTTACAAGAAAAAACAATTTACTGTGCAGGATTTTGGCACCAATCAAGATAAAGCCAATGATTTTTTAATCCTATTAAAAAGTTTATTGGAATATTATCATAAACACAATGGTACAAAAGCTCATTTACCAACCATAGAATTTATACCGCAACGCTGATTTTAAAATTATCATGGGAATATAAAATGTACACCGCCAAATTATCCCTAAAACTTTGTGCCAAAATTGATTATGATAATCATCAAGACAATGCCGATGATATTTTGTATGGATTGATTGTGGCTTTTGTTCAAAATGGTCAAATTGCTGATTGTCGCACACATCCCAATTTTATAGAAAATGATTGTCTTTGTGTGATTGTTAATATTTTTAATAACGACAGTTTAGATGAGAGGCATCATAATATTTCTATCAAGAAAACTTTATCAAAATTAAATCCTAATGATTTAAAAATAGAAATTTTGGGTAAAGAGTTTGAAAGTTTGGATATTGCCAAGCTAAATGAAACAAATGCTCTTATTTTAACCACGCACTGTTATACCAATGAGTCGCCCATTAGAAGTTTTGAATTTCAACCCATTCCCATTCATTATTTGCCAAAAACCAACCAAGATAATGAAAATTATTATAATCTGATTTGTTGGCAAAAAGATTTTCAAGATTGCGACAGTCTGCAAATGCGTTGCGTTGTTGGCGAACAATGGGCATTAACCCAAATGAGCGATGTTAATTCTGAATTATCCAAACAGGGTTTGGAGATTTGTCAAATTTTAAAAGAAAAATTAGGCAAACCTGTTTATTATGACCTATATCAATATTATATTTTGTCCAATGAAAAAAATCGCAAATGTCCAAAATGTGGGGGCGAATGGTTATTAAAAGAACCATTGCACGATAGGTATGATTTTAAATGTGATAAGTGTTATTTGTTGTCCAATTTTGGTGTCAGTGAAATGGAGTAGTGGCGATATATACCAACCGAATACGATTTTTGCCACAAATTGCAGGGGTGTGTTGCACACGCCCTTTGGTGGGGTCTATGATTGGGCGTGATCAGCACGCCCTACGCCAAAAATAAATTTGTGGTATAGTTAAAGAACCGCAAAATTGCCACAAAATCAGTTTTGGAAGTAAGGTACGTAACACGCACCATTAAATATCCTAGACAAAAAACGGTGCGTTATACGCACCTACGGCTTGTGGTAATTTTTAGGTTCGTTGGGTATATATACTAAATTCACTTTAAAACCCTACAAATCTATGCTAAAATATCGCTATTATGGCATATTCAATAGAACTTAAACAAAAGGCCTTAGCCTACTTAGAGCAGTGTGGTAATATTAGCACAGTTTGTACTGCTTACAACATTTCAAGAAGCACCTTGTATGCTTGGATTAAAAAACAAGAACAAGGTGATTTGTCCTGTCAAAGTGGTGGCAATCGTGGTGTTAAAGTGGACAGAAATAAGCTTAAAACTTATGTAGAGCAAAACCCTGATGCTTACTTGTATGAAATTGCTGAAGTTTTTAATTGTGGTACAAGTACCATCTTTTATGCTTTACGCTCTCTTGGTATTACCCATAAAAAAAGACCACAAGTTACAAAGAACAAGACCCAAACAAAATCAAAGACTATCAAGACAGGCTAAAACAGTTACAAAGCATACAAGACTACGAGCTTGTTTATGTAGATGAAACTGGTATTGACACTTACCTACACCGCACCCACGCCAGAAGTTTAAAGGGTCAAAAAGTCTATGATAAGGTGAGTGGTAAATATTATCAACGCATATCATTGGTTGCTGGACAAATTGGTAACAAAGCCAAAAACTTGATTGCTCCACTTATCTATCAAAACACAATGGTAAGCAACTTATTTGAAACTTGGTTTGAACAAATGCTTCTACCTAGCCTTGACAACCACGCCAAGCAAACAGGTAGACCTTGTATCATCATCTTAGATAATGCAAGATTTCATAGAATGAAGCAGTTACAGGTACTTGCTAATAACACAACATGCAAACATGTTATCTTGCCACTCCCACCTTATTCACCTAACCTAAACCCCATAGAACACACTTGGGCAACTATTAAGAGATGGCTTAGAAGTCATCTGTCAAAGTTTGAGAGTATTGAAGGTGGGCTGATGTCTTATTTTGAGTTGAATTGAGTATAATTTTAAAGTTCTATTGATATATAATAAAAAACACCGCCAACCCTTACAAATTGACGGCATTTTTTTATTTCAAATCACAAGTAACGCTTACTCATAATTATCAATACTAGGACAAGAACAAATCAAATTCTTATCGCCATAGACATCGTCCACTCGCCCAACCGAAGGCCAAAACTTATGAGCCTTGACATAAGGCAAGGGGAACGCCCCAACTTCACGGCTATACGGTCTGTCCCACTCGCCCACAATCACGCTTTGGGTGTGCGGAGCGTTTACCAGCGGGTTGTTATCGGCTGTCCAACCGTCCGCCCCTGCTTTGACCTTTAACGCTTCTTGTTTGATTTGTTTTAAGGCAGAAATAAAGCGGTCAAGCTCATCAATGCTTTCAGACTCGGTTGGCTCAATCATCAGCGTACCAGCCACAGGGAAACTCATTGTCGGTGCGTGAAAACCATAATCCATCAAACGCTTGGCAATGTCGGTCTCTGTGATGCCTGTTTCTTCTTTTAGGGGGCGAATGTCAATGATACACTCGTGTGCCACTCGTCCGTTTTTGCCTGTGTATAGCACAGGATAGTCATCTTTCAAGCTGGTTGCCACATAGTTGGCGTTCAAAAGAGCCTGCTTGGTCGCAGAAAGCAAACCATCACGCCCCATCATCGTGATGTACATCCACGAGATTGGCAAAATGCTTGCCGAGCCATAGGGGGCGGACGATACCGCCCCTTGACCAGATTGAGCATTAAATACAGGATTGACCGTATGGCTTGCGATGAATGGGGCAAGGTGCGACTTTAAGCCAATCGGACCCATACCCGGCCCGCCACCACCGTGTGGAATGCAAAATGTCTTGTGTAAATTCATATGCAAAACATCCGCCCCCACATCAGCAGGACGCATTAGGGCGACTTGGGCGTTCATATTCGCTCCGTCCATATACACCTGTCCACCGTGTTTGTGGATAAGGTCGCAAATGTCTCTGATACCTTCTTCAAACACGCCGTGCGTGGACGGATAAGTAATCATCAACGCCCCAAGTTTATCGCTATGCTGTTCACATTTGGCTTTTAAATCGTCAATGTCCACATTGCCAAGCTCGTCTGTGGCAACCACCACCACTTGCATTCCCATCATCTGAGCGGTCGCAGGGTTGGTGCCGTGTGCCGAGCGGGGGATTAGGCAGACCGTGCGGTCATTATCATTTCGGCTTTCGTGATAACGGCGAATGGCAAGAAGTCCTGCGTATTCACCGCTTGCCCCAGAGTTTGGTTGCATTGAAATTTCGTCAAAGCCTGTGATTGCTTTTAACTGCTCTTGTAGGCTTTTAATCATCTCAATATAGCCTTTGGTGTCTTCACTTGGGGCAAATGGGTGTACATTTGCAAACTCATTCCAAGTAATCGGCAACATCTCGCTGGTGGCGTTTAGTTTCATTGTGCAAGAACCCAGCGAAATCATTGAGCGGTTCATCGCCAAATCTTTGTCTTCCAAAGATTTAAGGTAGCGTAACATCTGATGTTCGGTGTGATAGCTGTTAAAGGTTGGGTGTGTTAAAATCTCATCGGTGCGGTTTAAGTCGCCCAAAACATTTTCCACTTTATCCAAAGAACCAATAGTTCTAAAAATTTCACACAATTCTTTAAAATCAGTCTCATCACTTAATTCGTGAAATGAAACTGAAATGCGAAACGCATCGTGTCTATAAAGATTGTAACCTTTTGACTTGGCTTGTTCAAATGTTTGGTCTGCAATCTCATCATTATCAAATTTGATTAAAACTGTATCAAAAAATACATTATGAACAACTTTTATACCTAATTGTGGTGCTTTTTCAAATGATTTAGCGAACGCCACCGCCAAAGCGTGAATACGACTGGCGATACGCTTTAAGCCTTCTGCACCGTGATAGACGGCATACATACCTGCTAGGTTGGCAAGTAGCACTTGTGAAGTACAAATGTTAGAATTTGCCTTTTCACGGCGGATATGCTGTTCACGAGTTTGTAGTGCCATTCTAAGAGCCGTGCCACCTTGTGCGTCTTTACTGACACCGATAATACGTCCAGGGGCTTGGCGTTTGTCCTTGTCTTTAAAGGCAAAGTAGGCTGCGTGCGGGCCACCAAAGCCCATTGGAATGCCAAAACGCTGAGTGCTACCCAAGGCAATGTCCGCTCCCATATCGGCAGGGGATTTAAGTAGCACAAGGCTCATAATGTCCGCCCCGACAATGGCATACGCCCCTTTGGCTTTAACGGCATTGATAACTTCGGTCAAGTCGGCAACATCGCCATCTTTACCGACATATTGAAAATACGCCCCAAAATACTCGCCAGTTTTGGCGGTGTCAAAGTCGCCGACCACGACCTCAAAGCCAAAATATTTGGCACGAGTGTTGATGACATCAAGGGTCTGCGGATAGGTGCGACTGTCCACAAAGAACTGACTGGATTTGGATTTACTGCACCGCTGTGCCATTGCCATTGCCTCAGCTGCTGCTGTGCCTTCGTCCAAAAGGCTTGCCCCTGCTAAGTCCATTCCGGTTAGGTCAATGCACACTTGCTGAAAATTAAGCAAGGCTTCCAAACGCCCTTGGGCAATTTCGGCTTGATAAGGCGTGTAGGCGGTGTACCAACCGGGATTTTCTAGCACATTACGCTGTATGACCGCAGGTAAGCGAGTGGGCGAGTAGCCTTGTCCGATATAGCTTTTGGCAACGGTGATGTTGTCCGCCATTTGACGAAGTTTGGCTAGGGCGTTATGCTCACTCATCGCAGGCGGTAAGTCCAAATCTTTATTTAAACGCACCGATGACGGCACCACGCTGTCCACAAACTCATCAAGGCTATTTGCCCCAACGGTTTTTAGCATTTTGTCTTGGGCAGATTGGTCATTGCCCAGATGACGGTGTACGAAAGCGTTTTCGTAAAATAGGTCGGAGAAAGTATTAAAACTCATATTTTGTCCTTAGATAAAAAATTAGTAATCAGAATAACTTTGCAACAATTTTACTTCATCAGGCGAATTGTCCCAAAAAAATTGTGTGCCATTTTTGTCAAAAGAACCCATAATGACCATACCGCAATCATCATCTTTCTCAAAAATATCATAATAAACTAAATCGCCATTTGCATTATAAAAACTTACCTTTGCTTTTTTGTCTGGTTCAAGCCATTCGTTTGTTTGGGTTTGCATTAAAGCTAATTTGTTGTCAATTCTACGAAAGTCTTTAAAACCATTTTCTGTATATTGACGCATACCAATAATGGTGGTGTGGTCTGGTGCAAATACAATATCAGCAATATGCTTTCCATTTGAATTGTATTCACAAATTTCATCTTGGATAATATTTTTGTCTTTATCCAAAACTAAGATACGGCAGGTTACATCGTCCGCATTGCGATAGTAAATTTTAACAAAATCTTCGGCATTGATATTGGCAAAGTGTTTTTTGATAAAATGCTGTAAAACTTTTGGGTCCATTTTATTTTTTGTAAAAATAGCGTAAATTTACCACAAACCTACGCTATTTTTTGTCAGATTACAAACTACCCTCGTACTCATCAGCACTCATCAAGCCGTCATAGTCAGACGCATTTTCTGGCTTGATTTTAAAGAACCACGCTTTGCCATAAGGGTCTTCATTGGCAAGCTCTGGGCTGTCCACCAGCTCTTCGTTGATTTCAACGATTTCGCCTGCGATTGGGGCATAGACATCAGAGGCTGCCTTGACGCTTTCAACAACGGCAATCTCTTCGTCAGCAGATACGGTGCGACCGACTTCTGGCAATTCCACAAAGACCACATCGCCAAGCAAATCTTGGGCGTGGTCAGTGATACCAACGGTGATGATACCGTCATCTTCAAGTTTTAGCCATTCGTGGCTGGCAACATATTTTAAATCGCTTGGGATATTACTCATAAAAAACTCCTAGCTAGGGTTGGGGTTAAAAATATAACTAATTGGTGCTTCTATTATCAAAAAATAGATAAGGTTGGTCGTTCCAGTTTATTGTATGAAATTGCCAATCGTCTTTATCTGTTTTATAGAAAAAGCATTGAAATAATAAACCTGTATGCTCTCGTCTCATTAAAAAGCGGTGTCGCAAAAAATAACCTTTTCCTGCTTTGTCGCTATCTATATGAATTGTATTTAAGGGCTTTCCCCATATTTCCAAACCTTGTTTTGCACTTAATTCACTTTGTTTTTGCATTAAGTCTAGTTGGTCTTTGCCAAATCGCCAATAAGGTTCTACAATGGGAGCAATAGGTTTAAAATCCATTTTATCATTATTAAAGGCAACTGCTATATTTTGGCAAAGTTCAAGTGTTTCACTTTCGCTTTTTAAATTTTTGTGACTTGGTGTCATTGCAACAACACTTGCTGACACGCTGACGAGAATAGCAGTAAACGCTATTATCCACCATTTATATTTCATAAGATTGCCTTTAATGTTATTCATTTAATCAAACTGCTTTTTCCCATTTCTCACAAATGGCAATTTTAGCACACGTACTTCCACTTCTTTGCCACGCATAATCACTTTGGCTCTCTCGCCTGTAAAGTCAGCAGGAACACGAGCAATGGCGATGGATTGATTAAGACTTGGGGAGAATACGCCGCTGGTGGTAATGCCGTTGCCATTGTCTGTTACCACTTCCATGCCTGCACGCATGACGCCTTTGCTTTCTAATAAAAGCCCCACTTGTTTGGCTTTGACCCCTGCTGATTTTAGGGCGAGTAGGGCAGATTTACCGACAAATTCACGGCTCTCGTCTTTTAAATCCACCGTCCACGCCATACCTGCTTCAAGTGGGCTAACTTCATCGGTCATATCGTTGCCATAAAGATTCATACCTGCTTCCATACGCAAAGTATCCCTTGCCCCAAGACCGCAAGGTGCAACACCTGCCCCTACCAATTCATCAAAAAACGCACAAGCCTTATCGGCAGGCAAAATCACTTCCACACCATCTTCGCCTGTGTAGCCTGTACGAGCGACAAACCAATCGCCCTCCAAATCCACACCAACAAAGGGTTTTAGGGCGTTTACTTTTTCCGCCCAGTCAGGTTTGACGGTCAATAATTTTTCAACCGCCTTTGGGCCTTGTACGGCAAGCATCGCAAGTTCATAACGGGGGGTTAAGGTTACGCCAAATTCTGCTCCGACTTTGGCAAAATGAGCCGTGTCTTTTTCACGGGTTGCTCCGTTTGAGACAATACGATAAGCGGTCTCGTCTTCGTTCATACGATAGACGATCAAATCATCAATCACACCGCCATTGTCGTTGAGCATTGCCGAATACAACGCTTTGCCAATAAAGCTAAGTTTGGCGACATCGTTGGCGATGAGTTTTTGAAAAAAGGCTTTGGCGTTATCGCCTGTCACATCGGTAACAAGCATATGCGAAACATCAAACATGCCTGCGTCTGTACGCACGGCTTCGTGTTCGGCGATTTGTGAGCCATAATTGACAGGTAATTCCCAGCCGCCAAAATCCACAAGTTTGCCATTGTGAGCGGTATGAGCATCAAATAGGGGGGTGCGTTTTAGTTCAGACATTGGATTTTCCTTAAAAAGTGCATAAAAACAATAATTCGTTTAAAAGCTGTTCGTACCAAGCTTGTCGCAGTATGGAACGGTTTTTTGCCACCCTTTGACTAGACTTAGGGCAAACGAAAAACTTAAATGTTAATCAATCGAGTATTTTTAAGCACCCCATCTGTCCTGTTACCTGAGATTTTCAATCATTAACCGACTAAAATAATGATTTTCTTCCCTTCGGTAGGCGTAATCCAATCCGCCATTCTCCAGATTTTTGTGATAATTCATTGAATTATCGAATGTTTTTCAGTCCTTTTACCTGAGCGATTATGGGGAATGCACAAATCGTGCGTTTACGCCTTCGGTGGTGCGATGATAAAAAATAACATCAACTCGCACACTCTCCTGAAAAAATCAACAACCGTATTATGAAAAATAATGCTACAATTTACAAGTAAAATTTTACAATTTTACAAAAATATTTGTGATGGTAAAATTTTATCCAGACAAATGAACATTTTTAAGTAAATACAGTAGGTGACTTTAATGCATTGTGATGTTTATAAATTTCCAAAAAATGAAGATTGGTATGTCTATATCGCTCGTCCAAATTATCCTGATGACACTGATACTTTGACAGACTGGCTTGGCGTTTTGCCGTCGCCACTGCGTGCAAAATTGGGACTTGGGCAGTTTGTCATGCATTTGGATTTGGCAAGCCGTGACAAATTGGCAAGGGCGGACATCAATGAGGTGCGTGCCAAATTAACCGAGCAGGGCTATTATGTACAAGCACCACCTGCGGATATTTTGGCAGCCCAAGCTCTTGCCAAAGCCAAAGAGGCTCAGGATAAAAAATACGACTAGACATGGCAAAGATGATGGTCTGATGATTTATTTTTTGATGTCTTTTGAAAAAATATGCTATAATGGCGATAATTTTTAGCCGATTGAAGACTTATGAGTATATTGAGCAACCTGCCCCTAGATAGCATTAGTGAGAATTTAGCTGGATTTTTTATCTGGTGGGCGAATTTGACCGATGGTGTACCAGCAGGGCAGTTGCCATTGATTGTGTATGTGGTTTGTTGCGTCTTGGTATTGCTGCTATGGCTGGTGGTCATGCGTCTGATTCCCAGACCGTTCAAGGGTATCAGCTGGGTTGCTTTGGCTGCGGTGATGTTTGCACCAGGTCATGCAGCAGGCGAGAGTGGTGAAATTGCTCCTGCGATGTTGGGAGTATTTCATGGTTTATTGATGAAAAATTGGGCTGGGGCAATTGCTGCTTTTGTGCCAATCTTGGCGGTATTTGCAGCCTTGCTTATCGTGGGTGCGATTTGGCAGTTGGCTCGTGGTGTGATTGCCAATACTGCTGCCAAAGAAGCGGAAACAGCACGCATTCAGGAAGAAAAACGCCGACTTGCCGAAGAAAAGGCTGGACAGTTAAGCTAACCATCAAATACGCCTTATTCATATTACACGCCACATCGCAAAAAATGCTTGCTTTGTGGCGATTTTTCATTTATAATGATGACTTTGTTAAATGGATTGGCTTGCCAATCTGCTTTGCAATCTCCTTGCTATTCTTAGATTGATGCTAAGGGTGGCTGTTTTAATCCGTAGGGAGTCCTTATGAGACATTATGAAGTGGTGCTACTGGTTCATCCAGATCAAAGCAACCAAGTTGCCGACATGGTAACTAAGTACCGTTCTATCGTAGAAGAAAATGGCGGTGCAAACCATCGTTTGGAAGATTGGGGTCGTCGCCAATTGGCTTACCCAATCAACAAAATCCACAAAGCACATTATGTGCTATTAAACATCGAGTGTAACGAAGCAACCCTAGCTCAGCTAGAAGAGTTGTTCAAATACAACGATGCAATCATTCGTAGCCTAGTTATCCGTCGTGATGGTGCTATCACTGAGCAGTCACCATTGGCAAAAGAAGCGGAAGACAAACGCAATCGTAAAGCCAACCGTCGTAATGATGTTCGCAGCACTGAAAGTGAAAGCGACGCTGACAGCGAATAATTTTAAGGAGATAACTCATGGCACGTTTCTATCGTCGTCGTAAATTCTGCCGTTTTACCGCTGAAGGCATTACACACATCGATTATAAAGATGTAGAACTATTAAAGCAATACATCAGCGAAAATGGCAAAATCGTTCCTAGCCGTATTACTGGTACTTCTAACAAGTATCAACGCCAATTGGCAGTAGCGATTAAACAAGCTCGTTACTTGGCACTATTGCCATATACCGACAACCACAAGTAATTAACGGAGAAAAATCATGCAAGTTATTCTATTACAGCGTGTCGTTAATCTTGGTAAACTTGGTGAAACGGTTGATGTAAAAGCTGGTTATGGTCGTAACTACCTAATCCCACAAGGCAAAGCGTTGCCAGCCACCGAAGCGAATATTGCTAAGTTTGAAGCTCGTCGTGCTGAACTAGAAGCACTAGAAGCCAAAGAACTAGAAGCAGCTCGCAACCGTGCTGACAGCCTAGCTGATGTGAATGTCATCATGCGTGCTAAGTCTGGCGATGAAGGCAAACTATTTGGTTCTATCGGTGCTCGTGATATCGCAGAAGCCCTAACCAAATCAGGTTTAGCAGTGGATCGTTCAGAAGTGAAAATGCCAGAAGGTGCATTCCGTCAAGTTGGCGAGTACAAAGTTACTATCCAATTGCATCACGACATTTCAGCAGACATTTTGGTGACCATCTTGTCAGAAGATGCCCCTGCTGCTGATGAAGATGATGCTTAATCACTGTTAATGTGATGATGACCCCCAAGTTATGATATGACTTGGGGGTTGTTTTTTTGACTTGATTTCATCATACGCCAAAAGGCTTTTCTGCATGAGTAAAAAGTCTTTTTTAGGGTGGTAAAAATCCACCGATGGCATGAGTTTTGTATTATGATAGGGGGTGTTTTTATTTATCATCATGTTCTATCATCAACCAAGCCAAACTCATCGCAGGGACAGTAGCCGCCCTAGCAGAAGAAGATGTGAATATGGCGGTGCAAATGGCTGAGGAGGTGGTGAGGTGGAATGCTGTGTATGATAAGTTTACACCATATTCCAATCGATATAAAGACCTTATCAAGATCTATGGAGATGATATAAATAACATTCAAAAAAAGTTAGATTCAGGCGAATTGGTCTTGGATAAAACTCTTGCGGACTATATTTATCAAATAAACACAAATGAGAATCTTGTCGTTTATATGACCTTACAAAGAGATGTGGATGTTATTATTACTGGAAAGGAGAATAATTGGAGGGGTAATCAATCTGCACCTGGTGAAGAAATAAATGATGCTCGAATCGCATTTACCAATTATTCAGAATGGGCAGTATTGGGTAATGTTGTGGTAAGTAGAAAGAAAAATAGCCAAAACATTGCAGATTACAGATTGATTCATGATATATACAACTTTGATATAAAATCAGGTATTAAACATATCCCAAGAAATTTCGAAACTCGTTTTGGAGATCCAGGACCTGGGGTTGGTTACAAGATAGTTATTAAAAATCAGAATAGGCTTAGATTTAAAAAATGAAAAAATTATTTCTCTATATGATTGCTTTATGCACAATATTCCTAATTTTCTGGGTTTTTATGATTTCAAGAACGCATTTTGGCAGTTATTATTTTGAAGCATCAGAGAATTCACCGATGGACTATTTTTTATTTAAAGAAAATGACAGGAATTTTGCCGAATATTATGTCAATGACTTTAAATATACTAATGGCTTTGTTTATTACACGGCCATTGATGGTATATGGCCAGAAGCTGATTGCTACTTCGACCCTAATTTACAGCTTAAACGCATCAATCTTAGCAATAACCAAGTTGAAACCCTTAACTTGGCAGAACATCAGAAAATCTATCAAAAGCTAAGTAAGTTATCTTTGAGAGCCAAAAGCTGGCTTAATGACCCAAATGATAGATGTTCGGTAAAATATCCTGAAAAATGGGGGATTAGCTCACAGAAAGCTAGGCAAAACACCGCCAAAGGCTGAGCCATCTAACCCCATCGCAGACCAAATGATTAAAATCTTTGTGCTGGCAAGTCGTGCTAGGCGTTATATTGATGGGGTGGGCTTGCCTTTGACGGTGGCGGATATTTCAAGCGTCTTGGCGGTCTATCCATGCCATCTGCCTAGATGGCTGATTGATGAGATTGTTTTTAAGATTGATGGGCTTGAACTTGCTGAGATGAATAAGAAAAAGTGAAAAAATCTAAATAAGCAAAAACCCAAGTTTGCCAAAACTTGGGTTTTTTAATTTAAACCTTTTTGGTGTAAAAAATGATGGCGATAATTTTCGTAGATGGTCTTATAACACGGTAGATAAATTGTAGCAGTCTATTGCTTTAATGTAACAGTTTGTGTATTATGTAAGCTCAGATTTAATAGAGGAGTACATAAATGAAAAAGTTTTTTAAGTTTGTTTTTTATGCAATCATAGCGTTGATTGCATTTGGTTTTGTTACGGCGATGCTTGGCGATAATAAGCCCAAGACTGATACTGCTAAGTCAGAGCCTGTAGCTGAAGCTAAGGCTGATGCAACCGAAGTAACAAAACCTGAAGAGCTTACATTAACTGCATCACAAAAAAATGCGGTGCGTTCGGCTGAAAATTATTTAGACTTTAAGGGTTTTTCTCGTGATGGTCTGATTGCACAACTATCATCGGAGTATGGCGATGGATATAGTAAGAAAGACGCTACTGTTGCTGTGGATAGCCTTGATGTTGATTGGAATGAGCAAGCTGTTATAGCTGCTAAAAACTACTTGGAGTTTAAAGGCTTTTCTTGCAAAGGCCTGGTTGATCAACTATCATCAAAACATGGCGATAAGTTTACTAAAGAACAGGCAGAATATGGTGCAAAAGGTGCTGGTGCTTGCAATTAATATAATATACAACAAACCCCCACTTTACAAGGTGGGGTAATCCCCACCACAATAAACCAACCACACACTCTGCAATAAATGGGATAATGTAAAACGATGTGGGACAAGTTAAGACAGACCATTTTGCAAGGGCGTTACACTGGGTGCAACAAGTTGGTCAGGGTGTAAATTTTGAGTTTTTGGGAAAAGACAGGTAAAAATACCTGTTTTTTTATTGCCTTATTTGAACACATAAACTGGCGGGTGGTTTTTAGGTGCCAGATGTTAGGGCGGATAGGGCAACTTCTATCAATCGTCTATCGCCATCGCTTTGTAATTGCCCATCAGAGGAAACGGGTAAAAATGGGCGAGCGGGTAGTGTTACCGATTTGACCTTGGCAAAACCATTTGGGGTGGCAAAGACAAGATGGGATTTTTGCTTTGGGGTGATTGTACCACCAAAATGATGAATGCGGGCATAAATCATATTGGTGCCGACGGTGGCGGTTGTACTGCTTGCCGAGCTTGTAATGCTATCTCTTAGCTCGCTTGTATTGGTTAGGGTTTTTCCATCACCAAAGGCTTTACGCACCCACGCCTGTCCACCAAAGGCTTCATTTTCAAAGTTATCGGCTGTCATTGTCTCTAATTCTGTGGCAAGTCCTTGCATAATGACACGGCTATTGCTGGCATTTCTTAATAATTGAGCCAAAGTGCGTTGAGCTTGGCTGTCGTCTAGGTTGATGATGAGCATTGGCAAAGTTTCCTAAGTTTGGTATAATGAAGTCATTCCGCTACGGGGTCAGGCACGGGGTCTGGACGCAAGCAATTGTGTTTTTAATCTGTTCGATTCAGACGAAGTGGCGGATTTTTATTGTCCAATCTTAATATACTCGCCACCTGCAATTCCTGCGTTGATTGTCTGCATATCTACATAAAAGCCAGAAATCACTTCAATATTACCCTTATTGGTTTTTAAAGTCAGTTTAGCGATTTTATCTGCCACTTGATACGCTAATAATACCGTTTTATTTTGAGTGTCCCACAGTTCAAAGTCGGGCTTGTTAAAATCTTTGATGATTTTTTCTAAGGCTTGAAGGTCCAGTACATCATTATTGATGGTATGACGAGTAGCCTTGTGTCCTACAATAATTGTATCACGAAAGCCCACCACAGGACTTAATTCATCCACTCCTTGCTCGGCAATTTTGGTAAGTACAGGTTCGGACACCACGCCAATACCATAGGTTCGTCTTTGAGAATTACCATTCTTTGACTTTGGCGAACCCACGCCAAAAACCCTGCTACTCGCACATCAGATACCATATCTTTGGCAATCTCTTGCAGAGCCTGTTTTTGTCCTAGGGCTTGGCGGGCTTTGTCATACCAAAGTTTATCAAACAAATGACTGGCAACAGGACTACCGCCAAAGCCATTTTCGCCCAAAATTCGCTCATCGTTTGATGAGCGTATTTTTTTAACCTTTTATTTACGGAGTTTGTTATGTCAAACCAAATCCAAGACACTTTTCGCAAATTTAGCGAATAACACAGGCAAAAAACCTGACCCCAACTGGCTTGATAAGCTCTATGATGCCATTGCTGACCTTGCGTGGTGGTATGGGTGGAACAGTCAAGTCATTGATGAGCTTAGTCTTGATGACTTTGATGTCTGGCTAAAACAACTATCCCGCCAAGTCAAGGCGGGATATGGAAGGGGTGGGGGTTAGGAAATTGGTTGCTTGTTTTCAAGTCTTGCTATCAGCCTGTCCCAGTCTTTTTTGACAGCCTGCTTATTGCGTTTTGAAATTTGGTATTGGTCATAGATACAAGTCGCAACAACAAAAGGCAATAAGGCAATAAATACCACCAAGAAAAACATCAAGATTATAAAAGGTATCATTAGCCAAGCCATATCGCACCCTCTTGTCTGGTTGAAATAACTTAGGAATATTGTAACCGAATTATCAATTGTTATTAGTGCGTCTGCGATGATTGGTGGAGCAATGAGTGTCATTCGTACGATGACAGGGACTGGTTTGCTGCTATGAATATTGTTCTAGATCTACAATACTGGAAATTAAATAAGGTCGTTAGACTTTCTAAGCGATGATGAGCCAACCGTATCTACAATAGTAGAAATTAAATAAGGTCGTTAGACATTGAATGTAAAGAAGATAAGTCATTCGTTATCTACATGAGTAGAAATTAAATAAGGTCGTTAGACAACTTGATAGAAATGGCGAACCGTTCATCTACAGGAGTAGAAATTAAATAAGGTCGTTAGACTTTGACATCAATGGCATAAGTACCTGATCTACAGGAGTAGAAATTAAATAAGGTCGTTAGACATAAAGTAGATGAAAATGGGTTTATTGATCTACAGGAGTAGAAATTAAATAAGGTCGTTAGACTTATTTTTTAAAAAATTTCTATTGACAAATCTACAGGAGTAGAAATTAAATAAGGTCGTTAGACTTACTAGACAATATTTTATCTGATTGTATCTACAGGAGTAGAAATTAAATAAGGTCGTTAGACTTATTTTTTAAAAAATTTCTATTGACAAATCTACAGGAGTAGAAATTAAATAAGGTCGTTAGACTTACTAGACAATATTTTATCTGATTGTATCTACAGGAGTAGAAATTAAATAAGGTCGTTAGACTTATTTTTTAAAAAATTTCTATTGACAAATCTACAGGAGTAGAAATTAAATAAGGTCGTTAGACCGGGATATGTATCACGGTCAAGCTCTGATCTACAGGAGTAGAAATTAAATAAGGTCGTTAGACAGATAATCGTGACATCTTGGCACAGTTTGATCTACAGGAGTAGAAATTAAATAAGGTCGTTAGACACTCACAAGAATATTACGATTGGCTAAAATCTACAGGAGTAGAAATTAAATAAGGTCGTTAGACCCCGCAAAAAAGCAACCGATACTTACTTTATCTACAGGAGTAGAAATTAAATAAGGTCGTTAGACAAGCTCACTCCTGATTCTCTTAATCGAATCTACAGGAGTAGAAATTAAATAAGGTCGTTAGACCTCATAGACCAACACCATTATATTTAGATCTACAGGAGTAGAAATTAAATAAGGTCGTTAGACGACAAAAGACACACCCGTCGCTACCTTTATCTACAGGAGTAGAAATTAAATAAGGTCGTTAGACGTGGCGGTGTGGGTAGCGACCATTTTAATCTACAGGAGTAGAAATTAAATAAGGTCGTTAGACAAGGTTTACCACAATTCCAAGCTAATTTATCTACAGGAGTAGAAATTAAATAAGGTCGTTAGACTAATCCCTGCTACAATGTAGCGTTACAAATCTACAATAGTAGAAATTAAATAAGGTCGTTAGACGAGTAGATGATACGCCATGCGATTATTATCTACAATAGTAGCAATTAAATAAGGTCGTTAGACATATAATTATAATAAATAAATCTACAATAGTAGAAATTAAATAAGGTCGTTAGACTTATTTTTGTCTGCTTGTCGTTGTCATGATCTACAATAGTAGAAATTAAATAAGGTCGTTAGACGTGAACAATGTCGTGGCTTGGTTTAGATCTACAATAGTAGAAATTAAATAAGGTCGTTAGACTGAACGCAAAATTGCCAGCGGCGATATATCTACAATAGTAGAAATTAAATAAGGTCGTTAGACATGTGCGTTTGGTCTAGCGTTCCGTTTCATCTACAATAGTAGAAATTAAATAAGGTCGTTAGACTATGTTAATGTTACGCTGTAATAATTTATATCTACAATAGTAGAAATTAAATAAGGTCGTTAGACAGATTATCATTAAGGAGTGATATTTTATATCTACAATAGTAGAAATTAAATAAGGTCGTTAGACAAACTGGGCTTGCATAATGTCTGATGGATCTACAATAGTAGAAATTAAATAAGGTCGTTAGACTACTGGAACTTTCATAGGAGTTCTAAATCTACAATAGTAGAAATTAAATAAGGTCGTTAGACCTTCCTCAGCGATGATGAGCCAACCGTATCTACAATAGTAGAAATTAAATAAGGTCGTTAGACTCGTCATTGAATAATTTGTCGTGTCATAATCTACAATAGTAGAAATTAAATAAGGTCGTTAGACGTGCCTGTTCTGGGGCAACGCCTTGTTATCTACAATAGTAGAAATTAAATAAGGTCGTTAGACTGTTTCGTAACCCCAAATCAGGGTTACATCTACAATAGTAGAAATTAAATAAGGTCGTTAGACAAGTGAGCTTGTGGGTGGTGGACGCATTATCTACAATAGTAGAAATTAAATAAGGTCGTTAGACACATGGTACAACTTATGCTAACAGATGATCTACAATAGTAGAAATTAAATAAGGTCGTTAGACCGCCACAAATGCTAAACTTGCCAATGCTATCTACAATAGTAGAAATTAAATAAGGTCGTTAGACAAAAATGGCAGCCGCCACAGGCGAAAATATCTACAATAGTAGAAATTAAATAAGGTCGTTAGACGCAAGCCAGAAAACGATGACTCTACAATCTACAATAGTAGAAATTAAATAAGGTCGTTAGACATAAGTATGCAAGTTTTTGTAGCTTATATCTACAATAGTAGAAATTAAATAAGGTCGTTAGACTGATTTTATAAGATATTATATTGACAAATCTACAATAGTAGAAATTAAATAAGGTCGTTAGACAATAATATATAGTACATTAGCGTCATAATCTACAATAGTAGAAATTAAATAAGGTCGTTAGACGCTATTTTGGTTCATAATATCATCGACATCTACAATAGTAGAAATTAAATAAGGTCGTTAGACTTTTGTCTGATGAAATCAAGTATTGACATCTACAATAGTAGAAATTAAATAAGGTCGTTAGACCGTTCACAACAACACCGTCTGCACCAATCTACAATAGTAGAAATTAAATAAGGTCGTTAGACAGTAGAGGTGTGAGTTTTTTCATGTATCTACAATAGTAGAAATTAAATAAGGTCGTTAGACCTACTGGCTACCAATAAATGTAGCGATATCTACAATAGTAGAAATTAAATAAGGTCGTTAGACCTTGTGTTTTTGCTGGAAAAAATTTCGATCTACAATAGTAGAAATTAAATAAGGTCGTTAGACAATCGGCGTGGCACAGATTGACACCCTGATCTACAATAGTAGAAATTAAATAAGGTCGTTAGACAAGCCCAACGAGCAGGACTGTGGGCGTATCTACAATAGTAGAAATTAAATAAGGTCGTTAGACCTTAATGAAGCCGTCTGCTAGTACTATATCTACAATAGTAGAAATTAAATAAGGTCGTTAGACCTAGTACTATCAACAATCAAGCGATTTATCTACAATAGTAGAAATTAAATAAGGTCGTTAGACTCAAAATCGAAAAAGTCAAATTCACGGATCTACAATAGTAGAAATTAAATAAGGTCGTTAGACACACCACAAGCGAATACGACAAACAGCATCTACAATAGTAGAAATTAAATAAGGTCGTTAGACAGCTCTGGTGGTGCTCGCCCAAAGGCTATCTACAATAGTAGAAATTAAATAAGGTCGTTAGACTTGTTACAAGATACACAATCCCAAACTTTATCTACAATAGTAGAAATTAAATAAGGTCGTTAGACTTACGGACTGAGACAAGAAACAGCCCGATCTACAATAGTAGAAATTAAATAAGGTCGTTAGACATAGCATTGATGAAGATGGATTGAAAATCTACAATAGTAGAAATTAAATAAGGTCGTTAGACTTGTAAATCTTTATCAAGTCCTTCAAATCTACAATAGTAGAAATTAAATAAGGTCGTTAGACAGCGGATGAACATGGCAACATTATCATATCTACAATAGTAGAAATTAAATAAGGTCGTTAGACTCTGTCTATCATCTGTTGTTTGCCCTGATCTACAATAGTAGAAATTAAATAAGGTCGTTAGACTCAAAATCGAAAAAGTCAAATTCACGGATCTACAATAGTAGAAATTAAATAAGGTCGTTAGACACACCACAAGCGAATACGACAAACAGCATCTACAATAGTAGAAATTAAATAAGGTCGTTAGACAGCTCTGGTGGTGCTCGCCCAAAGGCTATCTACAATAGTAGAAATTAAATAAGGTCGTTAGACTTGTTACAAGATACACAATCCCAAACTTTATCTACAATAGTAGAAATTAAATAAGGTCGTTAGACTTACGGACTGAGACAAGAAACAGCCCGATCTACAATAGTAGAAATTAAATAAGGTCGTTAGACATAGCATTGATGAAGATGGATTGAAAATCTACAATAGTAGAAATTAAATAAGGTCGTTAGACTTGTAAATCTTTATCAAGTCCTTCAAATCTACAATAGTAGAAATTAAATAAGGTCGTTAGACAGCGGATGAACATGGCAACATTATCATATCTACAATAGTAGAAATTAAATAAGGTCGTTAGACTCTGTCTATCATCTGTTGTTTGCCCTGATCTACAATAGTAGAAATTAAATAAGGTCGTTAGACCGCCTGACCTTGCCGTCAATTTCTCAAAAGATCTACAATAGTAGAAATTAAATAAGGTCGTTAGACATAAATACTATATAATTAGACTAGCTTAATCTACAATAGTAGAAATTAAATAAGGTCGTTAGACCACTTGTCAAGTATTATTTTTCATTTTTATCTACAATAGTAGAAATTAAATAAGGTCGTTAGACAGCTTTTTTGTTGTCAATATTTTTTTTATCTACAATAGTAGAAATTAAATAAGGTCGTTAGACGTACTCATCATCAACTGCAATGCTTTGATCTACAATAGTAGAAATTAAATAAGGTCGTTAGACACTTAAACAAGCACGCAAAGCAGCTAAGATCTACAATAGTAGAAATTAAATAAGGTCGTTAGACTGCTGTTCTTCGACAAGTTTTAGACCAATCTACAATAGTAGAAATTAAATAAGGTCGTTAGACAAACTCCACAATAGACTGGACGGTATGTCATCTACAATAGTAGAAATTAAATAAGGTCGTTAGACCCGTTTTAAGGGCGGTGTACTTTTGCGAATCTACAATAGTAGAAATTAAATAAGGTCGTTAGACTTGAATAGCACCTAATTCAATGCTTTATCTACAATAGTAGAAATTAAATAAGGTCGTTAGACTGTACAGGCGTATTTGAAAGTAATGGATCTACAATAGTAGAAATTAAATAAGGTCGTTAGACCTTGGCACAGCTGGTGTTAACAAATTTATCTACAATAGTAGAAATTAAATAAGGTCGTTAGACTTCACTCCATCAACAGCAACAGCCAAATCTACAATAGTAGAAATTAAATAAGGTCGTTAGACTATGCAATTTTTGGGGCTTACATAAGCATCTACAATAGTAGAAATTAAATAAGGTCGTTAGACGTATCAGCGTTGGCGAGCCAAAGTAATGATCTACAATAGTAGAAATTAAATAAGGTCGTTAGACAGTATTCGAACTATACGAGCTTGACTATCTACAATAGTAGAAATTAAATAAGGTCGTTAGACCCGTTTTGGGGTAAATTGGCTAAAAACAGCCATATTTTGATTAAAATTTATGCAAATTTCACTCATTTTCACCCCAAAAACTCAACATTTACAACAGAAAGACTAAGGTTTGCAAGTTATTAAATAATCTCACAATACCAACAGATCCTGTGTGCGATGAACAGCATTACCAAAACGCAATACTTCTCGCTCTGTAAACCTAAATATTATAACACTATCCGCCCCACAAAACAAGGGTTCAAACTCGTGTTTGATTCTTTGTGTAACGATATTTAGCACCCTTTCGCTATTTTGGATTTCATATACCGAATACTGCAAACGGTCGCCATATTCCATTAAAAATTTGGCAAATTTAGCTCGTACTTTATTATCGCTAATATCATAACTGACGATAATCATTCTGCCTCCTGTTCTGTTTCTTTGGTAAATAAATCAAATTCTGGAAAATCAATTTCTGTATTCACCCAATTTAATTTCATAAATAAGCGATAATAATCTTTCAAATAAATAAAAATCGCCTGTTTATGTTCAATAATCGCCTGCATTAAAATGGTATTGTACGCACGATTGTATTCTGATTTTAAAACATATTGCATTTTATTTTGCGTAAAATGCTCGCTTTTAAATTGACCTAAATTAAATGAATTTAGCACCTGTTTGTCAATAATACAGCGAAACGGCTCAACAAAATCACACACCAATGATTTTCGTTTAAACCAAAGTTGATGTAACACGCCTTGATAAACATCAAAACCAAACAATTTTAAATTACATTCAATATAATTAAACAGTAGCGTATAGCCAATATCCAGTACCACATTGATAGGGTCAAGTTTTAATCTGGGTTTTCTACCTTGCCACTGGCAATGTTTTAATTGCCCAAAATGGATTTTAAAAAACAATTTTGCACAGTTACCTTCAATACCCATAAGATAATTTAAATCACTAGCGGTTAAACATTGTTCTTGATATTGAATCAAATTAGCAATCGCTTGTTTAATATCATCATTTTTATTTCTAATGCTTTTTAATAAAGTAATATGACCATCTATTTTACTTTTCACAATAAGACTTGCAAAATACAGTTTTAAATCATCAGCCATTAAATATTGCTTTTGTCTTAATAAAAAATTGGCATCAGCAGAATGACTTAAAAATAAAATAGGTCTTAATCTTTCATTCATTAAGATTAACGCAATATTATGTTTTTGGCAATAATCCAATAATACACTGGTTAAAGTAATATGCCCAATGCTCATTATTGCCAATACTTTGTTTTTGGATAAGCGTGTTAAGACTTCATCATTTTCATCTTTAATCACAATATTGCCTTGTACTATACATAAATGACGGAGTTCTTGATTAGTTAATAATACCACTTGACGATGTTTTAAATCACTTTGATTTAGCATAAATACCCCCTAATTGTCATACAAAGTTGTTTGGTCGCACAAAGCAGAATAAATACAATATTGGCATTTATTCAAATTCACATTTTTAATACCAAAACTGGGATTATAATGACGGATTTTATTTAAATGATTTTCAAACCATGAAGTAATCTCATCATTTGGTATATCAATTTGATAATTTTTATTATCGTCCATAGAATGAAAGCCCAGATATTCAATTTCAAATCCCATTTCAATCAAGCAAAAATATTGGGCATAAAGTTGTAACTTATAACCATCATAAATGGTTTTAATCTTTTTCTTGCGTTCAATTAACTTTTTGCTTTGTATAAAATATTGGTCAATCTTGCCAATCAGCCCATATTTTTCAGAATACACAAACATACTTGTTAAAACATTCTTTTTGGTACTATAACTCCCATTATCTACTGTCTCGTGTGCCTGTTTTCCTGCGACTTGTGGCGTGTCGTGAAATTGTTCATCATCTAATGCCTGATAAACATTTTTTAAATAAATAGAATAAGGACAAAATATAAAGTCATTTAATTGACTGATATTTAAAACATTGTGTTCCATAATGTACTCCAAAAAAATCAGGCTCAATCTGATAACAAATTGAGCCTGACTACTTATTTATTACGACTTTGCGTAAATTCTAGCCATTCTTGATTGCTAATCGCCAGTTTTAATTTATCCAAATCATCACTTGCTTTAATCTGATGCAATACCCATAATCCTTTTAAGGCGATATGATATGCCCCATTGGCATCGGCATCATTTGGTAGGGTTTTATCTGCTTTACGACTGTCAAAAAACTCGCCATTTTCATTCATTACAGGTGATAAAATAAAATCATCGCCAGTTTGAGCATTGCTATATCGTAATGCTAATAATACTTTTAAAAGATAACATAATCCGCTGTGTAATTTTTTGCTATTATTTTGACAAATAGCATTAATTAAATCATTGCCAGATTGATAATCAATATCGCACGCTTTAAATAAATCTTTTAATGCTTGATTAACATTGATTGTCTGGGTGGATTTATCACTTGGATTATAAGCATAACGCACATCGCCATAAGAGCAAATCGTCCAATGCGTTTGTGTGCCAACCTGTTTATTACCAAACTGATTATAATCAATCTCAAATTCAAAATAATCCGCTTTGGCATTATAACGAATGGCACTAAACTTTTTGAAAAATTCAATGGACTTTTCCACACTCTCATAACGCGGTTTTAATAAATCCACAAAGCCAGTCGTTGGGTCAATTTTACTGGTATTCCACGCAGGTACATAAAATAAAAAGCCTGTTTGTTTGCCAATTTCTTTAATATCGCCAAAACTATTGGTTAATTGCAATGCATTTCGCACACCGCCCAATTCATCGGCATTTTTGCCTTTTAATACCAAATAATTAAGTTTTTTAATCAAGGCATTTTCAAAGTTTTGATAAACTTGTTTTTCAACCTTAAATCGTCCACGCTTAAAGCCAAAATTCAAATCTTCAAGCACGATGATGGCATTATATTTTAGCATCAACTGGCTAATATAATGCACCACTTGGCTTAAATAGCCTTGCTTGATTTCTTTGATATTTTCAATTTCACCCCAGTTTACACGGGCATCGGCACGTGCTTTTTCTTTATTATCCAAAATGGTGTGATAATTAACGCTAAGCTCATCGCCATTATGCCCAATATTGATGATTTCATTTAGGGATTTTTGTTCAATAATTTCGCCTTTTTGGTTAATTACACTAACATATAACAAATGGCGTTCGCCACGGTCAATTCCGATGATATGAATGTCATCTTTGCTTGATTTTAATGTTTGATTGACATTTTTATTAAATTCTTTAAAACCAGTTGCATTTACGCCAAAATTCATCGTAATTGGAATATGTAATAAAAACTTATCTTCAGTGTAGCGTTTATCTTTAATAATGGTATGCGTGGCGATTTTATTTTGATTGCGATTGTTTGGATTTTTCATCTTTAACACTTCGCCAGCAGGGTGTTTTGCCACATCATCAAGATTTAATGACGCCCTGCGATAAAAAATTTCCGCTTCGCCATTTAATTTATAAACGACATTTTGCAAGTTTTCAGGGCTAAATAACGCTTGAAAATACAAAGTATGCAGGTTTTTCTTGCCATAAGATTTTGTAGAAAAATCTTTATTGTAAATTTGGAACAGATATAATTTGCCTTGCTCCACCAAGTCATCAATATAACTGCTGTCAATATCCACAAAACGCACTTTATAACCTTGTGGTTCAACTTCTCTATAAAAATCACTCAAATCCTGATAAGTACTGGTATCAGAAAACACAAAGCCAAATTCCTTCCATTCAGGGTGCTTGTTAATACTGGCTTTAAAGAAATCAATCAAGCGATGACAATCTGCCAAATTAAACAAATCACCTTTTTTATGTGTACCTAATTTATATTTTTCCAAAAGCTCTTTTGGCGGTGCATAATAGTCAATATTGCTATCGGCAAAAAATACTTTTGGAAGCATTTTGTTTGGACCGGGTAACAGTTTATACAGCATTTTTTGATAAACATCTTGGCTGGTTGCAACAGGTGCTTGTTCAAAGACTTTTTTATGGTCTTTATCCAAAATTGCCAAATAATAATTGCCATTTTTCTGTAAGATAATGCCAAAATTATCTTTTTCTTTATTTAAATCCCAGCCATTTAATAAAGTGGCATTATCAAAATTGAGCTTATATTTCTCAGTATTAAAGGCTTTTTGCGAAATATAATCACGCACTTTATTGTAAAGTGAAGTAAACTGTTTTAAATCATCATACAAAGGTGTAAATTCACCATAAAAAGATTTGTCTTCATTTAATCCATCAGCAGTAACCGCCAATGGTTTAATAAAATGCACCAATGTCATTACGCTATCTAAAAATAATTTTAGATTGATGATGTCTTGGGATTTTTTATGTTTATAAAAACTACATTCGCCTTTTGGATAGTCTTTTTCTACAAAGCCTTTAATAGTGCTAAATTTATTATCAATGTCTTTGATGATTGATAATTTTTTATCGTCAAGCCAAGTGGCACATTCTGCAAAATAATCGGCAATAGAAATAAATGCAATATCATCTTTATTTTGACAATATTGGGTTAATGCTTGCTCCAAAACGGCAATACTATGCTCGGATTTGATGAATTTATCTCGCTCTTTGAGTAATTTTTCTTTGGCACTGTCTTTTTTGGCTTTGGCAAGTTTGCTATTAAATTCAGTATTCATAACATTGGCATAATATTCCACCAAAGCATTATTAATAAAATTGAAATTTCCATATAAAGTATGAGAAATATGGGTTAATTGTCCGTGATGAATATAGATACCGTTTAAATCATATTTTTGAATGTCATTTAATAAAGTGGCAACCTTGGCAAAACTGTCATGATAACCATAATAAAAATCTTTAATCGCAACACAAACTGCATTGTCATCATTAAATTTTGGCGGTAAAAACGATAGACTTTGTTTGTCACTTAATATTTGTTTATGTAATGATTTTAATTTGGCGATTTTGGTTTTATGCTTTTGGTTGAATAGGTTAATCAGTTCATTGATACCTTGCAACTTTGTACCATTATCCAAAACCTTTCCACCCAATAAGGCATTATAAGCGGTAATACTAGATTGGGTTAAAAGCCGACTATAAAAATCAATATCCAACAAATCATCAATCTTAAAATCATCGAAATAAGTAGTGATTTGACTATCTAATTGCTTAAGTTGTTGATATAAATCATCATATTTATCTTTAATTTGACTTAAAATCTGAATATTATCCACAAATCTTGGTAAATTCTCGTGAATTAAGCGATAAACGATGGCAGTATGCTTGGCTTCATCACTATAAAGATTTTTACGGTTTTCATAAAAACCTGTAAAATAAGTCGTAAAACCAATAAACTGTTGCACAAGGGCGATGTTTGGCGAGTTTTCACCTTCTTTTTGGATAATCCATTTAACCAAATTTCCGTATTCTTTGTGATTACCAAACAATTCTTTGGCGAATAAACTTTCAAATAAGGCTTTGGTTTGTTCATCTTTTTTAAATTGTTTGACAATGGCTTTGCGTAATTGCTCTTGTGATTTTTCTAAGGCTTTACGCAGCTTATCATCATTTTTATTTTGTTTGAGTGCTAAATAGTGGCTTTGAAAATCTGCCAACGCCAACAACGCCACATCATTTAATGCCTGCTCTATAAAATCACGATGATAATCATCAAGAATCGGTTTGATTTTTTGATAATTTTCGGCAAGGGTTGCATCTTTCTCCAAAAAGTTTTTGGCTTGAATGTGCCCTAAGGTTTTGCCAATTGGTTTTAACTCAAAACGCAAGGTTTTGGAAAGTGGGTATTGCTTAGTGAAGTTTGCAAATAGCATAGACAATCCTTTGATTGATAAAAACATAGAAATGAGATACAAATTATATAATAAAAAAACAGACTTTACCAATTTACTGTATGATTACCAGTGACTTTATGGCAAGGCCTTGCCGTCGCAAAATAACAAATCTGGAGGCGTGATGTATTTGCAACCATAGGTAGTATGAGTAGTCGTATTTATTCTGATGGTTTAACAAGGGGGTGTATGTCAAATAAGCTGCTATCAGGCTTTAAGAAATTGGCAGATTTTTATCATATTTTTTTATGATATAATAATTTTATATGATAAAAATAACCTATTGATATTTTTATTAACATTTTATTTTATAATATTATTAATATGATATTGATAAAATAAGAATTTTTATAATAAAATCAATATATTATGATATTTATGTCATTGTACCATTGATGGCTTGTGAACATAACGCCTAAAATTTTATTTATAAATAATTCCTATGATTTAATAAGTTTTTATTATGATAAGACTTTACGAATGCACAAAATTAGCGTATGATATAAGCCAAAGAATAATCTAACCGCCTATGGGGTGGTTGTGGCTTTTAATGGAGAATAGATATGTCAAATAAGTTGTTTGATTTGATTGAATCATCAGGTGCAAAATGGGTGGATTTTCGTTTTACGGACACGCACGGCAAAGAAATGCACCTAACTTTTCCAGCGAGTAGTGTTGATGAGGATACGCTAGAAGACGGCAAAATGTTTGACGCTTCAAGCGTGGCTGGCTGGAAAGGTGTGGAGGCGTCTGACATGATTTTGCGTCCAGACCCACAGACGGCATATCTTGACCCATTTTATGAAGCACCAACTGTGGTGGTGGCGTGCGACATCATTGAGCCAGAAACTTTGCAAGGCTATGGCAAAGACCCTCGTTCAATCGCTCGTCGTGCCGAAACCTATCTAAAATCAACAGGCATTGGCGACACGGCTTTTTTTGGGCCAGAGCCTGAATTTTTTGTCTTTGATGAAGTAAAATGGTCGATTGACCAATCAGGTGCTAGAAGCACCATTATTTCAGAAGCGGCTGCTTGGTCGACCGATAAGGATTATGCGTGGGGCAACAATGCTCAGCGTCCGCATGTCAAGGGTGCTTATGCGGTAACCGCACCGATTGACCATTATCACGACATGCGTGCAGTCATGTGTGAACGCATCGAAGATGTGATGGGCGAGGGCAGAGTAGAAGTGCATCATCACGAGGTGGCGTCAGGTCAGTTGGAGATTGGCGTATCGTTTAATACTTTGGTTAAAAAAGCGGACGAAGTTCAACAGTTTAAATATGTGGTGCAAAATGTTGCCAACCAATTTGGTAAGACAGCCACCTTTATGCCTAAGCCAATGGTGGGCGATAATGGTTCTGGTATGCATGTGCATATTTCCATTTCAAAAGATGGTGTGAATACTTTTTCTGGCGATGAGTATGCAGGACTTTCAACCACAGCACTGTATTTCATTGGTGGTGTGATTAAGCATGCCAGAGCGTTGAACGCCATCACCAATCCGACAACCAACAGCTACAAGCGTTTGGTACCGCATTTTGAAGCACCGATTAAACTTGCGTATTCTGCGTCCAACCGCTCGGCATCAATTCGCATTCCGCATGTGTCTAGCCCTAAGGCGGTGCGTATCGAAGTGCGTTTCCCTGACCCTGCGGCAAACCCTTATCTGTGTTTTGCAGCCTTGTTAATGGCTGGCATTGATGGTATTGAAAATAAAATCAATCCAGGCGAGGCGGCAGATAAGAACCTGTACGACCTGCCACCAGAAGAAGAGGCACTAATTCCAACCGTTGCTGAAAATCTGGAAGTGGCACTAAACGCACTAAAAGAAGACCATGCTTTCTTGCTAAAAGGCGATGTATTTAGTAAAGAGATGATTGATGCTTACATCGAGCTAAAAATGCAAGAAGTACAAAAAATGAACGAGGCGGTGCATCCATTGGAGTTTGATTTGTACTATCGCTGCTAATCAGCTGTTCATTATAAGCATCACAAAATCAGGGCTTTTGCCCTGATTTTTTTGGTGGTGTGCCGACAACTGGTGTTAAAATTTTCTCTTTGGGCAAGTTAATGACTGCGATGATGAATTTATCATCGTTATTTTTTGCCAAAAGTGTTACAATTTGGTGGTTAATATCAATCAAACGATGAATTATTATGTCCAAGAAATCCTCCTATGTCTGCCAATCTTGCGGTGCCAATTATGGCAAATGGGCAGGGCAATGTGCCGATTGTGGCGAGTGGAACACTTTGGTAGAAAGTGTCAATGTCGCCTTGCCCCACCACAGCAAAGTCAAAAGCACTAAGCCCACCCCCCGTACAGGTAACTATGCAGGGGCGACCAGTGGCGTAATGACCCTAAACAATGTCGGTTTTTCGCTAGAAACCCGTATGCCCACAGGCATTGGCGAGTTTGACCGTGTGCTTGGCGGGGGGCTTGTGGCAGGTTCGGTGGTCTTGATTGGTGGCGACCCTGGCATTGGCAAATCCACCATTTTGCTCCAAACCGCTATTTTTATGGCAGGCAGGCAGTCACTCTCAGGTTCTGCCCTTTATATCACAGGCGAAGAGAGCTTGTCGCAAGTGGCAATGCGTGCGGTGCGTTTGGGACTGCCGACCGACCGTTTGCGTGTTTTGGCGGAAACCAATGTAGAAACCATCTGTCAGGCACTCACCGCTGAACAACCTGCGGTGGCGGTTATTGACTCTATTCAAACTTTGTTTACCGAAATGATACAATCCGCTCCTGGGGGCGTGGCTCAAATTCGTGAAACGGCGGCGATTTTGACCCGTTATGCCAAACAAACAGGCACGGCTCTATTTTTGGTCGGACATGTAACCAAAGAAGGGGCTTTGGCAGGTCCTAGGGTGCTTGAACATATGGTGGATACGGTGCTGTATTTTGAGGGCGAGTCAGATAGCCGTTTTAGAATGATTCGGGCGGTCAAAAACCGTTTTGGGGCGGTCAATGAGCTTGGGATTTTTGGAATGACTGATACAGGCTTAAAGGAAGTTGCCAATCCGTCCGCCATTTTTTTAAGCCGTTATGATAAGCCGATTGCAGGCTCGGTGGTGATGGTTAGCCGTGAGGGGACTCGTCCGCTTTTGGTGGAGGTGCAAGCCCTTGTGGACGACTCGCAAGGTCAGCCAAGGCGAATGGCTTTGGGGCTTGATTATCAACGCCTATCAATGCTCCTTGCGGTAATGCACCGCCACGGGGGTATTCACACTAGCGGACAAGATGTCTATGTCAATGTCGTGGGCGGGGTCAAGGTGATGGAGACAGGCTCTGATTTAGCGGTGCTTTTGGCGTGTGCGTCTAGTATCAAAGAAAAACCGCTCCCATCAAGGCTTTGTGTGTTTGGCGAAGTGGGTTTGTCTGGCGAAATACGCCCTGTACCAAACGGTCAAGAACGCCTAAAAGAGGCGATGAAACATGGCTTTACCCACGCCATCATTCCTGTTGCCAATGCTCCAAAGGACGATAACGAACAATTTAAAGGCATACAGATTTATGCCGTAGAGCGATTGGACAATGCCATTAGTAAGGCTTTTGAGATTGAGTGATGGGCGTGCAACAATTTGAACTTTTTGTTAAAATCATCATGTCAATGACATGATACAACGATGGGATATTGTGATGAATTTTCATAGAGATTTTTTGGCAAACCTAACTGATGAGCAAAGACAGAAGGTCAATGCTTTACCGACACCATTTTATTTGATTGATGAAAGAGCGATTGTTCAAAATATGCAGCTCATCGATCAAGTCTGCCAGCAATCAGGTGCAAAAGCATTATTGGCACTCAAATGTTTTGCCACTTGGGGTGTCTTTGGGGCGATGAAGCCTTATCTGCATGGCACGACCTCATCATCACTAAAAGAAGTGCGACTGGGCAAAGAGTGTTTTGGCGGAGAAACGCACGCATACAGCGTGGCATACAGTCGTGATGAGATTGATGAAGTTTTGCAGTATAGCGATAAAATTATTTTTAATTCTTTTAATCAGTTGGCACAGTTTGCCGATAAAGCGATTGCCAAGAATATCCCAGTAGGATTACGCCTAAATCCACAAACCAGCAATTCATCATTCATCATTGCCGACCCAGCCAGACCATTTAGCCGACTGGGCGAGCATGATGTTGATGCCATCATGGCAGTGGCGGATAAAATCACTGGTGTGATGATTCATAATAATTGCGAAAATACAGATTTTGATGCATTTTGCCAAAGTCTTGATGACATTGAAGAGCGTTTTGGTAAGCTGTTCCATCAGCTGGATTGGATTAGTTTTGGTGGGGGTATCCATTTTATTGACCCCAATTATCCTGTCAAGGCATTTGCTGATAGGCTAAAACAATTTGCCAACGAGTATGATGTACAGGTATATCTTGAACCAGGCGAAGTGAGCGTGCATCATACGGCAGTCTTGGTTACCAGTGTTTTGGATACTTTGCATAACGGCAAGCCTTTGGCGGTGGTCGATGCGTCCATTGAGGCACACATGCTTGATTTGCTGATTTATCGTCAATCTGCACCATTATCTTTTGTCAATGAGACGGCTTATGAGCTTGCTGGTGGGGATTTTGATGGAGAAACTGCCGATGATGTGGCGGTGCGAATCTATGGCAAATCGTGCTTGGCAGGCGACATCTTTGGCGATTATTTACTGGACAAACCTCTAAATATTGGCGATAAAGTGGCTTTTGCCAATGCTGCACCTTATACGATGGTCAAGAAAAACTGGTTTAATGGGGTGGATATGCCTGCCATTGTGATTATTCGTGAAAATGGCGAGATTGTGGTACAAAAACAATTTGGCTATGAAGACTACAAAAACAGTTTATCTTAATGGATAAATCATTGTTTTTGATAAATTTTGGTTGAAAAAAATCACAATAAATTCTATCATGGTTGGTTTGTGCTTGACCGATGATGACCAGTGCGGTCAAGATTTTGGGTGCGTAGGCTTTGCTGCTGCAAGTCTTCCTTTTAGCTTACGCAGGTGTTTTTTTGGTGGTTTGCTGTTTGACTGAGTAATGATGCTTGGCAAACAAGCACAAAGGAGGATTTGTATGACAAAACAAGCAAAAAATGTATTGATTATTGGTGCAGGTGGTGTGGCACAAGTCGTGGCACATAAATGTGCGATGGCAAACGATGTCTTTGGTCAGATTCACTTGGCATCACGCACCAAAGCCAAATGCGATGCCATTGCCCAAAGTGTTGCTGACAAGGGTAGTTTTAAACACGAGGCGGTACTACATACTCACGCCCTAGATGCCCTAGACACTCAGGCGGTGGTGGCATTGATTCGTCAGATTGATGCTCATATTGTCATCAATGTTGGTTCGCCATTTGTGAATATGAGCGTGATGGACGCCTGTCTTGAAACCAAAACGCACTATCTAGATACCGCCATCTATGAGGATCCTGCCAAGATTTGTGAAGCACCACCTTGGTATGCCAACTATGAATGGAAGAAAAAAGAGGCCTTTGCCAAAGCTGGTGTGACCGCCATTTTGGGTGTGGGTTTTGACCCTGGTGTGGTGAATGCGTATGCTCGTTTGGGTGTGGCGTATTTTGACCAAGATACCGTCACTGATATTGACATCATTGACATCAATGCAGGTAGTCACGGCAAGTATTTTGCCACAAATTTTGACCCAGAAATTAATTTTAGGGAATTTACAGGCGTGGTGTATTCTTGGCAAAACAACGCTTGGCAGACCAATCAGATGTTTGAGGTCAAACGCACCGATGATTTGCCAGTGGTTGGTGTACAAAATAGCTATTTATCAGGTCATGACGAACTGCATTCACTTCATAAAAATCTAAATGTGCCAAACATTCGTTTTTGGATGGGTTTTGGCGAGCATTACATGAATGTGTTTGGGGTGCTAAAAAACTTAGGCTTATTATCAGAACAGCCCATCAAGACCGCCGAGGGTTTGGAAGTAGTGCCCCTCAAAGTGGTTAAAGCGGTATTGCCAGACCCATCAAGCCTTGCTCCTAATTATACAGGCAAGACTTGCATTGGCAATAAAGTCAAAGGCAAAAAAGATGGCAATGATGAAGAGATTTTTATCTATAACATTGCTGACCACAAAGAGGCTTATGAAGAAGTTGGGTCGCAGGGCATTTCTTATACCGCAGGCGTGCCACCAGTTGCCGCAGCGATTTTGATTGCCACAGGCGAATGGAATGCTGGCACAATGGTCAATGTCGAAGAGCTTGATGCCAGACCATTTATTAACCTGCTTAATCAAATGGGTCTGCCTACTCGCATTCAAGACAAAGAGGGCGATAGACTGCTTGAATTTAGCCTATAAACCATCAAAATTCATAAAAAAGCACGCTCAATATTGGGCGTGTTTTTTATGAGTTAGTCAAACAAGAGTTGCTATATTGTTACAATAACTAAACATTTGTTGAAAAACACATACAAAACTAAGCGTAAAGGCGTGCTATCAAGCGATGACAAATGGGCAGTATATCATGTAGAATACACCCACAGTTTATTGTGAAAATTAAGGATTGTCCTATGAAAAAATTACTACTAGGTTTGTTATTTGCTGGGCTAAGTCAGCAGGTGGTTGCTGAAATCAAGCTTGGCTATGACGGTCTAAGCGGCTATTCCATGAGCATACTTGATGAACAAACCAAGGGGGTTTATGATAGTGGACGCTATGTAAAATCTGTTTGGGTAAAAAATGAAGTGGTTGAAAACTTAGCCGCAAGCGACATGGGGCAGGGTGGGTATCGATTGGATAATTGGCATATTGACTGCGATTCTAGAACAGTTGGTATCAAGAGCATGACTCAATATGATAGCAGTGGTCGTATGTTGGCAGTTAATACTGGTATGTTGGTTAAGTACAGACCTGTGGTGCCAAACACTTGGATTGATGTCATTGTTCAAAAATCCTGCCAAAACTGATGATTTGTCAATCAGTGTATGATGGTGCATTTTAAAAATTCACAATTTTTGCTATAATGCCTTTTAAATAATAAAACAATCAAGGCAATGCTATGCATATCCGTAAGTTATTTAAATTTGAAAATGCTCATGTCGTGCGAAATTGCAGTTCTGACCGATGCAAACGCTCAATTCATGGGCATAGTTATCAGGTTGAGCTAATTTTGGCTGCTGATGCCCTTGATCATGGGCAGATGGTCTATGATTTTGGATTGCTAAAAGGGCATATCAAGGACATCATTGATAGTTTTGACCATGCCATCACCTTTTGGGATAAAGACAATCCAGACTACATTCAGGCTTGCAAAGATTTTAGTGCCAGATGGGTCAGTTTACCCGTGTCGCCATCAGCAGAGCAGTTTAGCCGTGTGATATTTTTTTGGGTAAGTCATATCCTAAAACAAACTGTGATGCAAAATGGCGAACAAGACATCAGTGTGTATTCGGTCATCGTACATGAGACTGCCACAGGTTACGCACAATGTTTTGCACATGATATTGATAACCCCAAAATGGGCTTGCTTGATTTGAATGACTTTGAATTTAGTGAGCAGGTTAAGGCAGAATGGGGCGACCCATTGTTGTTTGACAAACTAAAAAATGGCGAGAAATTTTATAATCCTGTGGTGGATTTGCAGGTCAAATGATGCAGCAGATATTACGCAACGAAGAAGACACCAAGCGATTTGCTCAGCATTTTGCTCATCAAAATCCAACGGGTAGCATTTGGCTGTCTGGCGACTTGGGGGCGGGTAAGACAACTTTTACACGCTATTTATTGTTGGCACTTGGGCATACAGGTGCGGTAAAAAGCCCCACTTATACGCTGGTTGAGCCATATTGTATTGATGGCAAGTCTGTGTATCATGCTGACCTTTATCGTCTAAATGACCCAGAAGAGCTTGATTTTATTGGTTTTTTTGAGTATTTTGATGAGCCAAATGCACTGGTCATCATTGAGTGGGCAAGCCGTGCTGATGGTATTTTGCCAAAGCCTGATTGGCTGATACACATCGATAGACTTGATGACGACAGTCGTCAGATTCGCCTGACAAAAGGGTAGCCCTAATGTCGCTATTTTATAAAAACCTGCCAGATAATGCTGTTGTTTGTCTAATGTCGCCAACCGCCAGTGGCAAGACAGATTTGGCATTTCGGTTGTATGATACAGGTCGTTTTGAGCTGATTTCGGTGGATTCTGCCTTGATTTATCAAGACATGAATATTGGTACTGCCAAACCCACCAGTGATGAGCTGATTTCTTATCCGCATCATTTGGTGGATATTATTCTGCCCACACAGACATACAGTGTCGCCAATTTTGTCCACGATACCAAGCAGTTGATTGAAAAAACTCATCAAAATGGCAAAATTCCTTTGCTGGTTGGTGGTACGATGATGTACTACATGGCGTTACTTGATGGGATTTCTGCTGTACCGCAAACCAATGAACAGGTGCGTGAACAGGTGCGTGCGTGGCGTGATGATGCAGGCAATGCTGCGTTGTACGAGTATTTGCAGCAGCATGACCCGATTTTTTGCCAAAAATTTGGCGTGAATGACACTCAGCGTATTACTCGTGCGGTGGAGGTGCATCTACAAACAGGTCGTTCTTTGAGCAGTTGGCAGCAGACACCCAAAACTGCCATCAGCCATGATGCAAAATGGCAATGGTATGGATTGTGTGTATTGCCTGACAGAGTGTGGTTGCATGAACGCATCGCCCAACGATTGCAAATGATGTGGAAGGGTGGTTTTGTTGAAGAAGTCATTGAACTGCTAAAAAAATACCCAACATTGACCCCAGATTTGCCATCGATGCGTTGCGTTGGTTATCGTCAAGTGTTGGATTATTTGTTGGCGATTCATCATGAAAGCGTGCAACACTTTATCCAAGATAATTTACAAAATCAATCATCATTTGACAAACATCATATTTTAACAAATCACGATAATCATACTGAGATTTTTGCAAAAAAAATCACCAAAATCAGCCCTCAATCGGTTGATTTGGCTTGCCAAGACATGAAAAATAGGGCATTATATGCAACAAGGCAACTGGCAAAACGCCAATATACTTGGCTAAGACAGCTTGCCGATATAAACAAGCCAACAATAAATAATCTGACGATAGATTTATTTGATAGCATAAAAGAAGTAGAAAAGCAATTATTACAAGTCTAGCCAGACTTGTTGGTGTTGCATATCGAATGATATTTGGAGAATCTCATGTCAAAAGGACAATCCCTACAAGATCCATTTTTGAACGCTTTGCGTAAAGACCGTATCCCTGTTTCTATTTTTTTGGTCAATGGCATTAAGCTACAAGGTCAAATTGAGTCTTTTGACCAATATGTCGTTTTGCTAAAAAATACTGTTAGCCAAATGGTGTATAAGCACGCCATTTCAACCGTAGTCCCAACTCGTAACCCAAGAACCGATTCTCCAAGTGCAGGTCAGTCAGGTTATCAGTCGCCAAATGTTGGTGTGATGAGCAGTGGTACTTATCAAGGCGGTGGCTTTGACCGCAATGCAGGATTTGACCGTGCAGGCGGTTTTCCAAATACTCGTCCAGCGGGTGGATTTACTCGCACGCCACAACATTCTGGCGGTTTTGAGCGTCAAGGTTTTGACCGCCCAACTGGCTATCCATCAGCCATCAATACAGGTTTTGAGCGTCAAGGCTTTGACCGTGCAGGCTACGAAGAGCGTGGCTTTGATGGCAAATCGTTTGAATCTAATGACACTCGTGGATTTAATCGTTCGGGTTTTGATAACAAATTTGAACAAAAAACCGATGTCAAATTTGGCGATGATGATTACGAAGTCTGATATCAGCCTGATTCATAAAAAACCTGCCGATTGGACAGGTTTTTTTATTATTTGGCGTGTTTGTTGTATGAATCATTTTGGTCAATCTTACCTAAAATGTAAAATTTGGTTATCATGGTGGATTTTTCATCTTATTTTGATGGTAAATGTGCTATGATATGACGCCAAACCGATGATAAAAGCGATTTGACCGCCAATCAACCAATGACAGAAACGAGTATGAGCATACAACATAGCGAAGCGATTTATCAAAAAGCAGCCAAGATTAAGCTATTTGCCATGGATGTGGACGGTATTTTATCCGATGGGCAAATCATCTATGATGCGAACGGTGTTGAGACTAAGGCATTTTTTGTGCAAGATGGATTGGGTTTACAGCTATTGCGACAAGCAGGCGTGACACTTGCTATCATTACAGGTCGCACCTCGCCCATGGTGGAACGCCGTGCCAAAGAATTGGGTGTTGCTCATCTGATTCAAGGGCGTGATGATAAGTTTGTTGCCTTGCAAACTTTGGCAGACAAACTTGGTCTATCGTTGTCAGAGTGTGCCTATATGGGAGATGACTTGCCCGACCTAAAAGCGGTGCGTGAGGCTGGACTTGGCGTGAGTGTGCCAAATGGCTGTGTGCAGACGCAAGCGGTGGCGGATTTTGTGACCACTAAGACAGGCGGTCGTGGTGCGGTGCGTGAAATTTGCGAGCTGATTTTGCAGGCTCAGGGTAAATTTGACGACTTGGTTGCAACCTTTGGCTGAGTGACTAAGATGAATGTTCGTATTTTGGCGGTTCTTGCCGTAACAGCACTGGCATTGGCGGCTTGGTTTTATTCCAAACAAGAAGAGCCAATCAAGCCTGCCTTGCCCGAAAAACCCACAGCCAGTTATGAGGTTACTCAGATTCAAGCGGTGCAAACCAATCCTGAAACTGGTCAAACTGAATACACGGTCACGGCTGATTCTTTGGTCAAAAATGATGCTGGCGAAGATGAAATGCGTGGAGCAACGGTGCGTTGGCAACCACCTCAGGGCGAAAGTTTTATCTTGACTGCCGACAAAGCTCAAATGAATCAAGAAACTGGCGAGCTATATCTATCCAATGGTTTTACGATGCAGCGTGAAGCCACTTCCCAAAAAGCAGCCTTGACCATTCAGGGTCGTCAATTAACTGCCAACACCAAACAACGCACCGTCAGCAGTCAAGAGCCCTTAACAGTGGTGCAAGGCAAAGATAGATTTAAGGCGGCTGGTTTTTCGGCAAATTTGGCGACTGGCGAATATACTTTTGAACGCATCGAAGTGCTGTTTAATGCCCCAAAACGAGAAGATAAATCTTTATTTTGATAAGTAATACTGGATATTGAAATGAAAAATTTTAATAAATTATTTTGCCTAATTTGCTTGGCTGGCATGCCATTGATTGCCTCAGCATTACCGTCTGATGCTAATCAGCCAATTCGCTTATTGGCTGACCGTGCCACCTATGTTGAAAAAACAGGTGTTACTACTTATTCTGGCAATGTTACTATTGAGCAAGGCACGCTAAAAATCGCTGCCGATAACCTAACTGTCAATCTCAACCCAAGCAACCGCAGCATTAACTCGGTCGTGGCAACAGGTCGTCCTGCCACTTTGCAACAAGTAGTCAGCCAAGAAAAGGGTTTGGCAAAGGGTCAGGCAAATCGCATCGATTATAACGCAGTGACAGGCATTGTTACCTTAACAGGCAATGCCAAGCTGACGCAAGCGGGTTCAAGTTTTGCAGGTAATACCATTCGTTATAGCCTAAAATTAGGCGATGTGGAAGCTAATGCAGGTGGCGGTCAGCGTGTTGAGCTGGTATTCCCACCAAATACCGAAATCAATCAGCGTGGCGTACGCTAATTTGGAGTCGTGATGACAACGCTAAGTATGCGACATCTGGGCAAACGCTATGGACAGCGTTGGGTGGTCAAAGATGTGTCTTTTGAGATTGAACAGGGTCAAGTCGTGGGTATTTTGGGTCCAAATGGTGCAGGTAAGACCACCAGTTTTTATATGGTGATTGGGCTTGTGCCGATGGATCGTGGTCAGGTCATGCTGGGCAATCAAGACATTTCCAAAAAAGCCATGCATGAACGAGCGGCTTGTGGGATTGGTTATCTGCCTCAGGAAGCATCAATTTTTCGTAAATTAACCATCGAACAAAATATTTTGGCGGTGTTGCAAACTCGCAAAGATTTGGATAAGCAAGCCCAGCTTGCCGAGCTTGAAAAGCTGATGGCAGAGTTTAGCTTGGAGCATGTACGACACTCTTTGGGCATGAGCGTGTCAGGCGGTGAGCGTCGTCGCTGTGAGATTGCACGCTGCTTGGCATCTAATCCTAAGTTTATCTTATTAGATGAGCCATTTGCTGGCGTGGACCCCATTTCGGTGGGTGATATTATGGAAGTGATTACCGCATTAAAACATCGTGGAATTGGCGTGCTGATTACCGACCATAATGTGCGAGAAACTTTGTCAATTTGCGAAAAGGCATACATTGTTTCAGAGGGCACTATTATTGCTTGGGGCGATAGTGACGAAATCCTTAATAATGAACTGGTTAGAAAGGTGTATTTGGGCAAGGATTTTGTGGTTTAGCATGTTGATGCGATGCTTTGTATTGGTATCAATCAGGCATAATTTGTAACTCTTTATGTAAATTGGCAGGTTTTACTGGTTTCTTGGTTGATAAAATCCTGAAAATCAGGCATTATGCACCATTTATGACACCGCTTTTGTTGTCATATTTGTGTGATTGATGTTTTGATAGGACAGTAGCTAAAATGATTAGCCCAAAGACTACCGCCAATTTCCCTCTTCTAAAACCACTGACTGTGGCGATTTCGTCTTGTATTTTGGTGGCGTGTAGCAGCACTGGTACAACCCCAGCAAAATCCGCACCTGCCAAGACGGTTGTGACAAGCAAGCCAGCAAGCCCACCTACCACATCAACCACCACAGCAGATAGTCAATTAGATCCAGCTACTTTGTCTTTGTTGGAGGATTTGCTTGAAGCCTCTGATGTGACGATGGTGGAGGGCGACGAGCTTGCTGTACAACGCTATGGCAACTTATGGGAGCGTATCCGTCGTGGCTATCGTATTCCTGAGACAACCAACGCCAGAATCGAAGCCCAAAAATCTTGGTTTTATACTCGCCAAAGTTATTTGGATCGTTTGACTGCCAGAGCCTCTCGCTATTTGCATCACACGGTTGCTGAGGCAGAAAGACGAGGCATTCCATCAGAATTGGCACTGCTACCCATCATTGAGAGTTCCTACGACCCATCAGCCACCAGTAATGCAGCAGCCGCTGGACTTTGGCAGTTTATCCCTAGCACAGGGCGTATCTATGGCCTAAACCAAAGTGATAGCTACGATGGTCGCCGAGATGTGATTGAATCCACTCGTGCCGCTTATGACTTTTTGACCAGTTTGTATAATCAATTTGGCTCATGGGAATTGGCATTGGCGGCTTATAATGCAGGTCCTGGACGCATTTCTAAGGCAATCAAAGCAAACCAAGCCGAAGGATTGCCAACCGACTATTGGTCGCTAAGATTGCCAACCGAGACGATGAACTATGTGCCTAGATTTTTGGCGGTATCTCAGATTGTCAGTTCGCCAGAGACTTACGGGGTGTACTTGCCAGCCATTGCCAATCACAGTCATTTTAGAACTGTGCCTGTCAATTATGGTGTGAGCCTAAGCGAAGTATCATCAGTCACGGGCGTGTCATTTGATGAGTTACGCCTATTAAACCCAGCTTTATTAAATCACACGGTCGATGCCGCAGGACCAAACCGAATTGTCATTCCAGACAGCGTCCCAAATTCGCTTGACGCCAACTTGTCTGCACTGGCAGGCTATGGCTATGGTGGTGATTATGTGGCGACAGCACCAGCACAAAGTGTGGATTATGTCTTGCCAAAATCAGGTGCAGGCAGCAACCAAAATTCTCAGCAAGAATTGATTCGGTCAAATACCTTGCCAACCACCATTGCACAGGTAACGCCAAATAACACCATCATTCAGGAGCCTGCTTTATCGACAGAGGAGCGAGATTTTATCGCTGCTCAAATCCAAGCACAAAGTGCTGAACGAGTACAGGCGGTCAATCCACAAGATGGCAATATTCAGCTAGAAGCAGTACAAACCGGTCAGTCGGTATTGGACGCTCGTGGCGAGAATAAGAGCATTAGTTTTGCTAATTCTGCACCACAAGCACCTGTTAAGCCACAGCTACCACCTGCTCAAAATCATACCAAGCCAGCGGAGCAAGCTACACCTGTCAAGGCAAGTACGCCAAAAACAACCAAGCCTGCACCAAAACCTGAAAGCTACACCGTCAAAGCTGGCGATAGCCTAACTTCTGTTGCTGCTGCCAATGGTCTGACTGTTGGACAATTGGCAAGTTATAACAACTTAGCCAGCGATGCCCATATTTTGATTGGTCAGCGTCTATGGCTTGTTGCTGGTAAAGTAAAACCAACTGCTCAACCAGCCAAACCAGCTAATACCCCAGCACCAACCAAAACCACCACCAATCCAAATACTCATACGGTACAAGCAGGCGAAAACCTAACTGTCATCGCTCGCAAATATAATGTCAGTCTACCTGCATTGGCAAGTGAAAATAATCTTTCTACCACCGATGGCGTACAAATTGGACAAACTCTAAAACTACCATCACAAGCAGGACAATCAGCTCAGGCAAAACCAGCCGTTTCGACAGCAAAAGTGGAGAAAGTGGAAGTGGCAAAAAATGTACCAAAACCCGAAAGCTACACCGTCAAAGCTGGCGATAGCCTAACTTCTGTTGCTGCTGCCAATGGTCTGACTGTTGGACAATTGGCAAGTTATAACAACTTAGCCAGCGATGCCCATATTTTGATTGGTCAGCGTCTATGGCTTGTTGCTGGTAAAGTAAAACCAACTGCTCAACCAGCCAAACCAGCTAATACCCCAGCACCAACCAAAACCACCACCAATCCAAATACTCATACGGTACAAGCAGGCGAAAACCTAACTGTCATCGCTCGCAAATATAATGTCAGTCTACCTGCATTGGCAAGTGAAAATAATCTTTCTACCACCGATGGCGTACAAATTGGACAAACTCTAAAACTACCATCACAAGCAGGACAATCAGCTCAGGCAAAACCAGCCGTTTCGACAGCGAAAGTGGAGAGGGTGGAGGCTGCCAAACCTACCAAAGGTAATACTCGCAACATCGCTACTGAAAATTATACCGTTAAGGCGGGCGATAGTTTGACAGCACTGGCAAATCGTGCTGGTGTTTCACTGACGGAATTGGCAAGTTTAAATGGTTTGCCAGCCAATGCTTCTTTGCGTGTGGGACAGGGGATTAAGCTACCAAAACTGACCACAAGCTACACCGTCAAAGCTGGCGATGGTTTGATTTCTTTGGCTCGCCGTTATGGCATTTCTGTCGAAGAATTGGCTAAGATGAACCATCTTGAACCATCTGCCAATCTACGCATCGGACAGGTTTTGACTGTGCCAAATCGATGATTTCATCGACAAAAAAATCAAAAAACGCACCAGTGATTTGGTGCGTTTTTTATGGTGTTTAATTCAAAGTCAGTCGTGATTGTGTGGTCATATTCTGTGGTGCAAACGACTATTTTGATGAAGACTGCTCGGGTTTTTTGATGGCTTCAAGATAATTGCGGATATTGGTAACATAATGCACACATTGGGCATATCGGCTATTTTGTTCAGCATTTTGATTCAGATAGGTATAGACATTCACCCATAGATTGGGGTCTTTGCCTTGTGTTTTTAGGATAGCCTGAATCTGCTTGACGGCATTTGGCCCCATGTTGTATGAAGCCAGCACGAACCACAGTCGATCAGCCTTTGGAATGTGGGCAAACTGCTGTTGGAGCTGATTAAGGTATTTTGCCCCGCCACGAATACTTTGCACGACATCGTTACGGTCTTTGATGCCCATTGCTTTGGCGGTGTCTTGGGTCAGCATCATCATACCTTGTACGCCAGTCGGCGAACGAGTCTTGGTATTTAGATGAGATTCTTGATAGGCAACCATTGCCAATACTTCCCAGTCTTGTTCAAACTCTTCGGCTGCGATTTTAAAACCATATTCATACAGGGGCAATCGCTTGATGGAGCTGGCAAAATGCTGAGCGTTGTAGGCGTTTTTTAGTAAATTTTGGTCGTGAAACTGCACCAAGTAGGAAATGTCTTGTTTGGTATCCTCGGTGCATAAAAATTCTTTGACATTGTCAGCAATATCTGACTTGCTGTCTGCTGTGATGAATGCCAATTTTTCGTTCAAACCTGCTTTTTTTACCCGAGCTTTTTGAGCATCATCACACGCCAAAAAATGTACATCAACCGCTTCATCATCTTGGCTAAATTTATCCAACTCGTGCAATAAAGCGACATCAGCCACGCCAGACTGTACTGCACGCAAGGCTTCATCCGCATTGGCATAATTAACAAACGCAAGCTGAGCTCCTAGATGGCTGGCATACAGACGAGCGACATCGTAGCCAAAACCATGCATCAAGCCATCGTGGTCGTAGATGATGCCATCATCTTGATTGGTGGAGGCGACAGTTAGGATTTTGTTTTCAATAATTGTGCTAAGATTGGTTGGCGGTGGCACTTGTGGTTTGTCTGTCAGCAAGATACGAGCAGGAATAATGATGAGCAATGCCAAAACCAGCACCTGCCAAAATCGTTGAGCATGTTTTGGGTGCGTCCGATGTAACTGTATCAGATGACGCACAACAAATCGCCCACCTTGCAGCAAAGGACGAGCCACATGGGTCAAAAAACCTGCCCACAGCAGTTTGGCGTAGGGTTTTTTGCGAAATTTTGCTCGTACAGGTGTAGGGCGATACAGCGATTTTTTGCGGGTATTGGGTCGATTTTGCTTAATTTGCATTATTTCTCCTGTCGCACCATCTTTGAGCAAAAATCAAAGTATGACAGCGGCATGAAATTTACAAGATTGCTCATTATGCCCCAAATATTGACAAAATTCCGTTGGAAAAAAGTAAAGAAAAAACCCATCACTAATGCCAACTCCTTGTTTTTCCTACAAAATAAGACCAAATGGATGATTACAAATCATTACAAATGTGTTGATTTTTTAGGCAGAATCAGTGCCATTCATGGCTTGTCTGGGTGTATTTTGTCGTTAGGGTTGATGCTCATCAGGCAGGATTGTCAATATCAACAAATTCTACTAAGATGCCAAATTGCTTAGCAATCAAATTGCCCAGCTCACGAACACCACTGCGTTCGGTGGCGTGATGACCTGAGGCAAAATAGTCAATATTTAATTCGTGGGCAGCGTGCGTGGTGCGTTCGGAGATTTCTCCTGAAATAAAAGCATCGCAGCCCATCTTGGCAGCTTGCTCAATCATATCCTGAGCTCCGCCTGTGCAAAGACCAATTTTGGTCACAAGGCGGTCTGGATTATTGGCGATGTGTAAGGGTGTACGACCTAGCACCTGACCGATTTTGGTTGCCAAATCTGATGAGCGAATGGGTGGACAATTAGCAATGTTGCCAATAGGGTGCTTTTGGTGTGGATATAATGCCCCTGTGATGGTCAAATCAAGCTCTTTTGCCAACATGGCATTGTTGCCTAGCACAGGGTGGGCATCTAAGGGCAAATGGTAGGCAATGAGCGAAATGCCGTGTTGCATCAATAGGCGAATGCGTTTGCCTTTCATGCCAGTCAGCGGCTCAGCTTCACCTTTCCAAAAATAGCCATGATGCACCAAGATGGCGTCAGCCTGTTTGGCGATGGCAGCCTCAATCAGTTTTTGATTGGCGGTCACGCCTGTGATAATACGACCAATAGGTCTGTCTGCGTCCACTTGTAAGCCGTTGGGGCAATAATCTTGAAATTCGTGCGTGGATAAATAATCGTCACAGAATTGAACTAATTGATGAGCAGTGATATTAGTCATGATAATCTTCCAATGTTTTTAACATTTTACCGCAAAGAAGGCATGATTGACAATTTGTTTTTATTGATTGACTCTTGAAAAATTGGATAATATATTGGACTGATGTGCTTTTTGGCGAGCAAAATCAGCGTAAATTTTGATAATAATTTGACACAATCTGGGCGGTAAAATTCATCAAGGTGTAAAAAAGTCGTGCTACAATGAGATAAGTTTATTTTTTGGGGAAAATAACATGAAACACACCAATCCAAATCAACAAATGGGTCTGTCAGCGTGGATTTTGTTGCCATGGCTGATTTGTATTGCTTTGGTGGCAATCATGTGGTTCGTCTATCCACAGGTCAAGCAATTACAAACTTCAAACGCACCACAGGCAGACACATCAAGCGAGCAAGCATGGCAACCAAAAATTGCCAATCAGGATAACAACACCAATCCAGACACGCCCGAACCAATCAGCTCCTACCATCAGGCGGTCAATAAAGCAGCTCAATCGGTGGTCAATATCTACACCACGCAGCAAATTGCTCAGCACCCGTATGCCAATGACCCATTTTTTAGTCAATTTTTTGAACAACTACCCAAAGAGGGCGGTCATAATCTTGGTTCTGGGGTCATCGTCTCAAAAGATGGTTATATCGTAACCAATGCCCATGTGATTGCCAAAGCAGATGAAATCACGGTAATTTTAAATGATGGACGCAAAGCTAAGGCAAGCATCATTGGCAGTGATGAAGACAGTGACTTGGCGGTCATCAAAGTACAAATGAATGGGTTAATCCCCATGGAGTTTCGCAGCAAGCCCATCAAGGTGGGTGATGTGGCGTTAGCAATCGGCAATCCTTTTGGTGTGGGGCAAACGGTCACGCAGGGTATTGTTTCTGCAACAGGTCGTATGGGCATTGGCGTGAGTCGTTTTGAGGATTTTATCCAGACAGATGCCGCCATCAATCCAGGCAACTCTGGCGGTGCATTGGTTGATGCCAATGGAGCGTTAATCGGTGTTAATACTGCCATTTATTCTCGTTCTGGTGGTTCAATGGGTATTGGTTTTGCCATTCCAAATACGATGGTTGAGCAGGTCATGAATGCTTTGATTAAAGATGGCAAAGTTAGTCGTGGTTGGATTGGCGTGGAGCTTGCCATTCATCAAGATTCTGCCATTCCAAATGATGAAAAGGGCTTACTGGTCGCCAATGTCATGCCTAATTCACCAGCTGCACAAGCCGGTATTCAGCGTGGCGATGTATTGCTGTCCATTGATGGCACACCGCTTAGCAGTGCCAATGCGTTGGTTAATTTGGTGGCAAATAAAGCACCAGGCAGTCAGTTAAATGTGGAGATTGAGCGTCAAGGTCAGGCATTGACGGTACTGGTTGTGCCAGTCGAAAGACCGAATTTGGAGCAACTACAAGGCACTCGTCAAAACAATCCGCCAGCCAATCAAGCCCAAGTAGAAGAATTGCTTCGTCAGTTAGAGCAGTTGCAAAATCGTTAATGTGTGACTTGCTGATAGACTGATGTGCCAAAAAAGCGGATTTGATAATCCGCTTTTTTGATGTTCGTCCGAGGTTAATTGATTTGTTGGTTTATTGCCAAGCCTTTTTAATCCAGTCGCTTGGTAGTACATAGCGATACCACTTTCCACCACCACCTTTGATGGCATCTGGTGGATTGATTTCTCCGTGAAAAATGACAATTTTGGCATCGGAGGGTTTTTTGGGGGGTAGAAAATAAGCAAAAGGAATTTTGTGCAAACAATGATATTTAAAGCTGACACACCAGCTAGAATCCCAATATTCTAAATGATGGTGTTTTCGTAGATAATTGGATAAAAAGGCTTGTTCATGGCGAACTTCCTGACGAATTTTTTCAAAATTTTGTTCAAAATATCTTAATAAATCAGGATAGGTGTTTTGACCAACTTTGAAGCGATAGACGGAGCTATTACCAACCATTCGCCAAGGCTTTTTCCAGTCACGGATAATCATGACACTATCATCGTGTGATGCCTGATGGGTAAAAAAGCAATCAATATTACCCACGATGACGATGTCAATATCCAAAAATAATGCCGTGCCTTTCAGCCCATAAAGGTCGGGTTTGAAGGTGGTGAGCTTTTTCCAGCCCCGTTCTGGCAAGTTGTCAGGTAGATTAAGTTGGGGAATTGGGTAGCAGACTACTTCTGGACGAATACCTGTGCTATCATCGGTTAAGCATACCATCGTAAAGGGCAGGGTGATGTTTCTTTGTACCATATTGTACAGACGATTGACATATTCAGCACCGTATTTTTTCCCCCATTTCATGCAGATGATGTAGTTGGTTTCTGTATTCATGTATTATCCTTCATTATCCTTAGATTGTGTGCGGGCGTGTAATTGTTTTGCCAGCAAGGTAAGCTCATCGATGGAAAGTGGATAGGGGTTGTCTATCAAAGGGGTCTCTCTGAATCGGCGATATCCCCACATATAATGCTCAAAATGCGGTTCAATGATGGATTGGACGGCACGATTGAGTGCAGCAGTGGCAACATGAATGTCTTTATCGTATAACTGTGGGTCGTCTAATTCATAACAGAAGACCTCATAATCGCCCGTCTGCGTGCGAATGCATGATAAGCCCACTAAGGCACAATGGGTTTTTTGAGCAAGTTTACTGGTCAAGGTGCTGCTTAAAGTCTCAATGCCAAAAAAAGGCACAACCACACCACCTGATAAATCTGGCACATGGTCAGGCAGAATCACGCTAAACTCGCCATTTTTTAAGGCTTTAAATACTGCTTTTACCCCTGTGGCATCAGTGGGGACAAGTGTGGACTTGGTGCGTTCTCGACTGGCAAGCACGAAGTTGTTGAGTATTGGTTGTTTGATGGGCTTGTACATGATGGTTGGCGAACCCCAGCTATTAATCCAAGGATTCATCATCTCCCAAGTGCCTAAATGCGGCACAACCAAGAGCATGCCATTGGGATGTGCAAAGCCTGCCTCCAAGATGGAGAGCTGATGAACTTTGCTGATTTTTTTGACAGACCATGCTGGGGGCATTGCCCAGCTTTTTAGGGTATCAACTATGCTAAGTAGCTGATTTTTTAGAATTTTTTTGGAAAGTTTGGTTTTTTGTTCATCAGACATCTCAGGATTGATGAGGGTTAAGTTTGCCCAAATGCTCCGATAGATACCCAGATGAAATGTATTTGCGATGCAAGCACAAACCGTTGCCAATCCACGCAGGACTGACAACGGCACATATTTAATTAAATGTAAAGCCATACGGTCAATGTGAATTATTCGGCTTTTTCTTTTTCACGAACTCGAATGCCAAGTTCACGAAGTTGCTTAGCATCAACACCAGCAGGAGCTTCGGTCAATGGACATTCTGCTGTTTTGGTTTTCGGGAAGGCAATCACATCACGGATTGAGCTTGCTCCTACCATTAGCATAATCAGACGGTCTAGACCAAATGCCAAGCCACCGTGCGGCGGTGCACCAAAACGCAGTGCATCTAGCAAGAACTTGAATTTTAGCTCAGCTTCTTCTTTTGAGATGCCAAGTGCATCAAAAACTGCTTCTTGCATTTCAACAGTGTTGATACGTAATGAACCACCGCCGATTTCTGTGCCATTAAGCACCATATCATAGGCGATAGATAGGGCGGTTTCTGGACTTTGTTTTAGTTCTTCTACCGAGCCTTTTGGACGAGTGAATGGGTGGTGAACCGATGTCCATTTACCATCGTCAGTTTCTTCAAACATTGGGAAATCAACCACCCATAGCGGTGCCCATTCACAAGTGAATAGATTTAGGTCAGTACCAATTTTGACACGCAACGCACCCATGGCGTCATTGACAACTTTGGCTTTATCAGCACCAAAGAAAATGATGTCGCCTGTCTTGGCTTCGGTGCGTTTGATGAGTTCCACCAACACTTCATCGGTCATGTTTTTGATGATTGGTGATTGTAGACCTGATTCTTGGTCCACGCCATTGTTGATTTTGGTATCATCATTGACTTTGATGTAGGCAAGACCTTTTGCACCGTAGATGCCGACAAATTTGGTGTAATCGTCAATTTGCTTACGGCTCATTTCAGCACCGTTTGGAATGCGTAGAGCGGCAACACGACCTTTGGGGTCGGCAGCTGGACCTGAGAATACTTTAAATTCAACCGATTGCATGATGTCAGCCACATCAACCAATTTTAATGGGATACGCAAATCTGGCTTATCAGAAGCATAATCACGCATTGCAGTGGCATAGGTCATGCGTGGGAATTTGTCAAATTCAACATTAAGCATCGTTTTGAACAAATCTTTGGTCAAGCCTTCGGCAATGTCCATAATCTCTTCGTCAGATAGGAAAGAGGTTTCGATATCGACTTGGGTAAATTCTGGCTGACGGTCAGCACGCAAATCTTCATCACGGAAGCATTTAGCGATTTGGTAATAGCGGTCAAAGCCTGCCACCATCAGTAGTTGCTTAAATAACTGTGGCGATTGAGGTAGGGCAAAAAAGTTACCTGGACGAGTGCGAGATGGTACTAGATAGTCCCTTGCTCCCTCTGGGGTGGCACGAGTCAAAATCGGGGTTTCAACATCAAGAAAGCCATGATCATCTAGATAACGACGAATGGTAGAAGTGGCTTTGGCACGGAACTTCATGCGTTCTTGCATCTCTGGACGACGCATGTCCAAGAAGCGATATTTTAGGCGTAACTCTTCTGAAACAGAGATATTTTCGTCATTCAATGGGAATGGTGGTGTGTCAGCCTTAGCAAGCAGTTCAATCTCTTTGCCCAAAAGCTCCACTTGACCGCTGGTCATGTTGGCGTTTTCGGTGCCTGCATAGCGACGACGCACACGACCTGTGATTTTTAGCAAGTATTCAGAGCGAGCAGCATCAGCAGTAGCAAAGGCTTCTGGTGTATCAGGGTCGATGACTACTTGTAGTAAGCCTTCACGGTCTCTCATGTCCAAGAAAATCACACCACCGTGGTCACGGCGACGATGCACCCAACCTGCAATGGTGATGGTTTGGTCAATCAGTTCTTCGGTTACTAAACCGCAGTATGCAGTACGCATCATAGAATTTGCCTTATTTATAAATCTAAACGAAAACAATCAATATCTTTGGGCGAGATTGTCGCCAAATTAAGTCTTTAAACCATACATTATGCCTTGTAATTGTTTTGGGTTCAAGGGGTGCGAGTGATTTTTTTATTAGGTTTTTGTATTTTTATCTTGATTTAAAATTGAGCAATGATGGATTAAAAATCATTTTTAGCAAACATCATCAAAATTCACCAGGCATGAAAGGGGTATTTACTGGTGACTAATACCATGGATACCGCTTAGGAGGATTGTGATAGCTTGTTTGTGTCAGATGGTGCTTGGCGATGAGTGAGCAAGATGTAAACACAAGATTTGCTGATACTTTACTGATTAAAATTTTTTGTATTTTTTATGGCACAATGGGGTGAGTTGTGATAGGATTGGTGGGTTGATATTTTGTAGAAATTTTCTTTATTTTTTATGGGGTTAAATCCTGTTTTGATGTGCTTTGATGGCTTAGTTGTGCCTATTTTGCTGGTTGATGAGGGTGTGCGGTTATGGATTATTTAAATACCTTATATGTGGTTGCATCATTGCTGATTTTTATTAGCATCATGACCAGCACGCTATCAGCAAGGCTTGGTGTGCCATTATTGTTGTTTTTCTTGGGCGTGGGCATGCTAGCAGGCGAAGAGGGTGTGCTTGGCATTCCTTTTGCTGATTATCAGCTTGCCAACTTTATCGGTCAGGCGGCATTGGCGTGCATTTTGCTTGATGGCGGACTTCGCACTTCGCTCAATTCGTTTCGTGTGGGTCTAAAACCTGCCATCACACTGGCAAGCTGGGGTGTGTTGGCAACAGTAACCGCATTGGGCATCTTTGCCACTTGGCTGCTAGATGTGGACTGGCGATTGGGTTTATTGATGGCAGCGATTGTTGGCTCAACTGATGCGGCGGCGGTTTTTTCTCTATTGCGAAATGGTGGTGTCAAGCTCAATGACCGTGTGCAAGCAACCCTAGAAATTGAGTCAGGAGCGAACGACCCGTTGGCGATTTTGCTGGTTACAGCGATGATTGCCCTCAATCTTGACCCAGACAGTCAAAGCATCAGTAGTCTGCTTGTGATGTTGGTGCAGCAGATTGGTACAGGTTTGATTGTAGGATTGCTTTCTGGTTGGGCGTTATCTCGTCTTTTGCCAAAAGTTTATCTGGCAGATGGTATGTATGCCATTTTAATCATGTCGGCAGGCATGATTGTTTTTGGGGCGACCAACTTGCTGGGCGGTTCAGGATTTTTGGCGGTGTATTTGGCAGGCGTGGTGATTGGTAATACCAAAGTGCGAGCCACAGAGCATGTACTGCGTGTGATGGACAGCTTTGCTTGGTTGTCACAAGCGGCGTTGTTTGTGATTTTGGGACTTTTGGTCATGCCATCAAACATTCTTGAAGTGTGGCATTATTCTTTGCTGATTTTCTTGTTTTTGTTGTTTGTGGCAAGACCTTGGGCGGTGGCGTCCTCTTTATTGCCATTTCATTTTAGCTTGCGTGAGATTGGTTTCATTTCTTGGGTTGGCTTGCGTGGTGCAGTACCGATTACGCTGGCGATTATTCCTGTGATGATGAAAGTGCCAGGTGCGGATTTGGCGTTTAACATCACTTTTGGTGTGGTGATTTTATCCTTATTGGCACAAGGCACAACCATTCCTTTTATGTCCAGATTATTTCGTGTATGGGTACCAACTGATAATGAGCCTAAGGCGGAGCATGAGATTTGGGTGGGTGACCAAGCCAACATCACGCTGTATGAATTTGAAGTCAAGCCAGGTGCGTTTGCCATCAATCGCCACCCTCAGAGCATTTCTAGCAAGGTAAGCCCTAATGCCATCTCGGTATTTGCATTGGTGCGTCACCAAAAACTGCTGACCATCAATGATGACACAACGCTTAAAACGGGCGATTTGGTGTGGTATGCGATGAGCGGTGACCATGCGGCAAGTATTGCCAAAATTTTTAATAATTCAACCGCTCAATACCAAAAGAATAGCCAGTTTTATGGCGATTGGCTACTGTCGCCACACGCCAAAATTGCTGATTTGCCTTTTTATAATTTGGCAACCAAAACGCTCAATACCAATGGCAATCGTTTGAGCCGTTTGCAGACTTCGGCAGCATGGGAGATATTCACGCTAGCACCCTCAGCAACCAGCTTGACGGGGATTGATGATGAGCTGATTGATACTTTGACCAAATCGCAAAATATGACGGTGGAAGAATTTATGCTAAATGAATTTGCCACTGAGCCTGTCAAAGGCGATGAGATTCGTCTTAATGAGCATTGGTCATTGATTGTGCGTGATATTGATGGTCAAGGCAGATTGCGTGGGGTGGGGCTAAAAAATTACCATAAGGATTAAGCCGCCTTGCCAAGCCAAAAAACAGAACAAAGTCTGAACGGGTTTTGTTCTGTTTTTTTGTGTGTTTTGTGTAATATTGGTGTTCTTTGTCTTTAAAATCAGCATTGATGCACCCATTATAAGCCATTAAACCAAGTCAATCATGTGATATAAAGGAAGTTAATATGTTGTTTTATTCATCAAAAAAACCTGTTGAATTACAAATCATTCATCTAAACAAGGCTCAAGAAACCGCCAAAAAGCAGCTTGCTGATGCTCAAAAAGAGGAAAAATCAGGCTGTACACCTTTTGCTAAGATTTGCCAAGCCATCAAAAAATCCAAAGAAGATAAGAAATCTGACGATAAAGAGGCGCTGCATTCTGAGAAAAAGAATGTATATGTGCTTGATTTTGATGGCGACATCAAAGCATCAGCAGTTGAGCATCTGCGAGAGGAAATCAGCACCATCATCAGTAGTGCTAAGGCAGGCGATGAGATTGTACTTCGTCTAGAAAGTGGCGGCGGTCAAGTGAATGCCTATGGCTTGGCGGCCGCTCAATTGATGCGTATTAAGCAAGCAGGACTGTCTTTGACGGTGTGTGTGGATAAGATTGCCGCCAGTGGCGGCTATATGATGGCGTGTGTTGCTGATAAAATCATCGCCAGTGATTTTGGTGTGATTGGTTCGGTGGGTGTCATCAGCCAGCTGCCGAATTTCCATGAACTGATGAAAAAATATGACATTGGTTTTGAGCAGTTTACCGCAGGTGAATACAAACGCACGGTAACCATGTTTGGCGAAAATACCGATGAAGACCGTCAAAAACATCAAGAAGACATCAATCGCATTCATGAATTGTTCAAGCAATTTGTCAAAACACACCGCCCAAACTTAAATATCGAGGCGATTGCCACAGGCGAGATTTGGCTTGGTGCAGATGCCATGCAGATGGGACTGATTGATGAAGTTGGCACTTCGGACAGTTATATTTTGTCTTTATTAAATCATCATCATGTCTATGCACTGCATACACGCAGTAAACCGACTTTGATGGAAAAGTTGGGTTTGTCCGACTCTGGGCTGAGTGTGCAGGGTGTGGTTGAGCATACGATACAGGCATTGGGTCAGGCAGCCAGCAAATTCACTCGCCCATAAGGAGTGGTTTGTAACTTTTGATGATTTGATGTAGAATAGCGAATTTTTTAGAAGATTGATAAATATGAAAAAGCTGGAAGAGTTGTTTGGTCGAGCCGATAAATTGGGTCGTGTCATTGCCAATCAATTTAGTAAAATCAAAGACTTAAATGACATTCGAGGCATTGGTGCAAATAAAACCGTCCTCATCACAGGAGCAAGTAGTGGCTTGGGTGCGATGATGGCACGCAAATTTGCTTTTTTGGGTTATGATTTGGCAATCTGTGCCAGACGCTTAGAGCGATTGGACGCCCTAAAAGAGGAGCTTGAAAGCCAGTATGGCATTAAGGTGCATGCAAAACGCCTAGATGTGACCGATTATGACCAGATTTTTGATGTGTTTGGCGAATTTACCAAAGAAATTGGCACGATTGATAAAATCATCGTGAATGCAGGCGTGGGCGATAGTAGAGTGATTGGGCATGGTCGCTTTAACATCAATCGTGCAACCGCTGAGACGAATTTTATTGCTGCAATGGCTCAATGCGAGGCGGCAATGCAGATTTTTCGTTCGCAAAATAGCGGTCATCTGGTGGTGATTTCTAGCATGTCAGCGGTGCGTGGTTTGCCACGACATTTGACGACTTATGCGGCTGCTAAGGCAGGATTGGCAAGTCTGGCTGAGGGCATTCGAGCTGACATGATTAAAGAAAAACTACCCATCACGGTATCCACCATCTATCCAGGTTATGTGCGTACCGACCTTAATATCGGGGCAAAATATTTGCCGTTTGAGGTTGAGGAAGAAGAGGGGGCGGAAGTCATCATCAAGGCGATTGAGGCAAAAGTTGATGAGGCTTATGTTCCAGCATGGCCTTGGTTGCCCATTGGTCTTGGCATGAAATATTTACCATTAAGACTAATCACGAAGTTTATCTAAACTTTTTTTGATACAAAAAGACTTGTTTGGACAGGTCTTTTTTTATTCATTGGGTAAGCGATTTATTTGAATACTGGCTAGATTGCTATTGATAAGATGAGTTTTTTAAAGTCTGATTTTGTTGATGGTGTTTGGTGGTGTCAGCTCATTTATAAGATGAGCTGATTGTTTTTATTAAAAAATCTTTTTAGAATAAGCAAGCTGATGATGGTGCAGGATAAGGCACTGCCTGTGCAAATAAAAAACATCGTAATGATTTGATAGCGTACCGCCTGAGAGGGGTCTGCTCCTGCCAAAATCTGCCCTGTCATCATACCGGGTAAGCTAACCAAGCCGACCACCATCATCGAATTGATGGTGGGCATCATGCCGTGATTGATGGCTTTGACAATGATGTGGTGGCAAGCCTCAAAGGGCGTGGCAGATAGAGCGAGCATCATGCGAATGCTGGTTGATTGTTGGTATAAATCATCAATCATCTGGCTGCTGGTCAAGGAAACTGCGGTCAAAGAATTTCCCAAAATCAGACCTGCAATGGGAATGATGTATTGTGGCGAATACCAAGGCTTGATATTTAAAATCAATAACATGGCGGCAAAGACCACCAGCATGGTCGCCATCGCCAAAGATAGCACGGTGTCCAAAAATAGCCCACGATAGGGCTTTTTGATGCGTTTACTGACAGCGTGCGAGGCAATGAGTGTCATCACACTCAAAATACTCAGCACTTGTATTGATGATTCTTGGGCAAATACCCACGCCAAAATCAAGCCAACAAAACTCAGCTGGACAATGGTACGAATGCTGGCGATGACGATGGATTTGCCCAGATTGAGGTGTAATTTCCAAGAAATCAGCAGGGCAACGCCAACCAGCAAGCTGGCAAAAATAATATCCAAACCATCAAGCATCATCACAACATCTCCGTGTGTAGCATCTGATTGAGCATTTGCCATTTTTTGTTGTAGGCATCATGAGTTTGATGATGGTCAATCCACACATAAGCACGAGGGCAATCAATGGTACTGGCATCAACCCATGTATTAAGCAGAGCGGTGATGTGGGCGGCAGTATTGACATCTAAGGCAGCGGTGGGTTCATCTAGCAATAAGACACACGGGTTAAGCTGTAAAGTGCGTAGCAAATGCACCAGCTGTCGCTCGCCCCCTGAAAGCTGTGCAATGGGAGCGGTCAAAAAATCTGCCGATTTATTTAATTTTGATAAAATATCTGTATGAAATTTTTGGTCAAATTGGCGTTGACTGTGATAAGAAAATCTAAATGGCAGTTGTAAATTATCCAAAACAGTACCATCAACCATCTGAGGATTTTGGGTCAAATAAGCCAGACGGTGTCGCCACACACTAGGCGTTAGTTGTTCTGGTGTTTTCCCTTGATGATATAGCGTGCCAGTATGCTGACCAATCTGTCCGCCAAGCAATTGTAATAATAGCGATTTGCCCGCACCTGACTGCCCTGTCAAAAGAATCTTATCGCCAGCCATAATCTGAGCGGTGGCGTGCTTAATGAGGGTTTTGCCATGACTGACCATGCTTAAACCATCGAATGACACCAGTACCATCAATCACAATCCTAAGCTAGCATTTTGGCGATAAAGGAGCTGGGCAAACGGCACGGCGTGATTTGTTTGCCGTCATTACGCACGCAGGCTAGTGTGATGATGCCTGTGGTGGCTGCTTTGTCCTGATTGGGGCGATGAATGCTTTGGTGTAAAATTAAACTGGCGGGCTTGATGATGACCTCATCAATGCGAACAGACAGTTCGTCATCAACCAATAAGGGTGTTCGATATTTTAGATTGGCTTCACTGACGACAAAATGAACCGCACCCGATAAACCGTGTTTGGCTTGCGATGTGTCATCAAGGTTAAAAAAATAACCATCAAATCCTAGCGTGGTTAGCCAATCTCTTCGGCAATTTTCAAAAAAAGTCAGATGATTGGCGTGATAAACAATACCGCCAGCGTCGGTGTGATTGATATAGACTTTGTAAATTTTTTCAAAGATTGCCATGATTTTTTCCAAAAGATGGTCAGATGATACTCATTCTAATTGGCACAACCTGATTTTTCAATCATTTTATGCACAAAATGCCACAAAGACGCTTTTGGCGTATCTTGATTATCGCTGGTAATCTTGTTATAGTTGGTTTATTTTGGAATGAATATTTATGGCGACTTTTGTTAGTTTTAATATCAATGGGCTGCGTGCCAGACCGCATCAGCTAGAAGCGGTCAAACAAATATTAGATGCTGATGTCATTGGTCTGCAAGAAACCAAAGTGCATGACGAGGCTTTTCCTGTGCAGATGGTGCAAGATTTGGGCTATCATGTGGAGTTTTTTGGGCAAAAATCCCATTACGGGGTGGCGTTGGTTTCTAAGATGGCACCAATTTTTGTGCAAAAGGGCTTTCCTTTTGGCGATGAAGATGCCCAAAGACGCTTAATTCATGCTCGATATGTGATTGATGGGCAGGAGATTGATGTCATCAATGGCTATTTTCCGCAGGGCGAAAACAGAAGTCATGAGACTAAATTTCCGATGAAGCAGGCATTTTATGCTGACCTAAATCGTTATATTACGACACTTCATCAGGAAAATCGCACGCTGATTGTGATGGGCGACATGAATATTTCGCCAGAGGATTGCGATGTGGGGATTGGCGAGGTCAATGCCAAACGCTGGCTATCCAAAGGTGTGTGTTCATTCTTGCCAGAAGAGCGAGAGTGGTATCAAGCATTGTTGGCAACAGGGCTGGTTGATACTTATCGTCATCTGCACGGGCAGCGTGATGATGAATTTAGCTGGTTTGACTACCGTTCTCGTGGTTTTGAAGATGAACCAAAACGAGGTCTTCGTATCGACCACATTTTATGCAGCCCAAAGTTGGCGGATTTATGCCAGTCAGCAGGCATTAGCTATCAGATTCGTGCGATGGAAAAACCATCTGACCATGCACCGATTTGGGCGAGTTTTCAGCTGGCATAGGTGTTGATTGATTGGTAAAGCCGAACCGTTTCTAAGATAAGCGGTTCGGCTTTTATCATTTGATGGCGGTGTTTGAGGGCGTTAGTTTGATGGTTTTTGGAAACAAGTTATCCAATTTTCCGATAAATTGTACAAAAATCCTGCTTGCAAAGTCGGGCGTATCGGATTAGTATAAAGGACTGTATTTTCTCACAAAAAAGGAATTGTTAATGTCAAAAGTTTATGAAAATGCGACAGTTGCCCTAGCGGACATTGTGGCGGACAATCAAACCATTGCGGTGGGCGGTTTTGGCTTGTGCGGTATTCCAGAAGCCTTGATTGATGCCTTGCGTGATAGTGGCGTGAAGGGTTTGACTTGTATTAGTAACAATGCAGGCGTGGACGATTTTGGGCTTGGACTGCTATTACAAACTCGCCAAGTCAAAAAAATGATTGCCTCTTATGTGGGCGAAAACAAAGAATTTGAACGCCAGTTTTTATCAGGCGAGCTGGAAGTGGAGCTGACCCCACAAGGCACGCTGGCGGAAAAACTTCGTGCTGGCGGTGCTGGTATTCCTGCCTTTTTTACCAAAACAGGCGTTGGCACAAAGGTTGCCGAAGGCAAAGAAGTGCGTGAATTTGACGGCGTAGAATATTTGATGGAGCGGTCTTTGACGGCTGATGTCTCGCTGGTTAAGGCGTACAAGGCGGATAAGGCAGGCAATTTGATTTTTAACAAAACCGCCAGAAACTTTAACCCAGATGTGGCAACGGCTGGCAAAATTTGCGTGGTGGAAGTAGAAGAGCTTGTGGAGATTGGCGAGCTTGACCCTGATAACATTCATTTGTCAGGGATTTATGTACACCGTATTGTGGTCAATAAAAACCCACAAAAACGCATTGAACAAAGAACGATTAAGGGGGCATAAAATGGCGTGGACAAGAGAACAAATGGCACAAAGAGCCGCCAAAGAACTACAAGATGGTTATTATGTCAATTTGGGCATTGGCTTGCCGACTTTGGTTGCCAATTATATTCCTGATGGGGTGAGCGTCATGCTCCAATCCGAAAATGGGCTACTTGGCATTGGCGAGTTTCCCACAGAAGAGACCATTGACCCAGACTTGATTAACGCAGGCAAGCAGACCGTAACCGCCCAAAAGGGAGCAAGCTTTTTTAGCTCATCGCAGTCGTTTGCGATGATTCGTGGTGGTAAGGTGAATTTGGCGATTTTGGGGGCGATGGAAGTGTCTGAATTTGGCGACCTTGCCAACTGGATGATTCCAAACAAAATGGTCAAAGGAATGGGCGGTGCGATGGATTTGGTGGCAGGCGTGCAAAGGGTCATTGTGCTGATGGAACACACCGCCAAAGATGGTAGCTTTAAAATCAAGCCAGAATGCGATTTGCCTTTAACAGGCAAAAAAGTGGTACATCGGATTATCACAGACTTGTGTGTGCTAGATGTTACCAAAGATGGGCTAAAACTTGTAGAACTTGCCGATGGGGTAAGTTTTGAGGAAGTGCAGGGCAAGACTGGCGTGAGCATTATTCAATAAATGATATTTTACCGCTTAAATATTTTTAGGCGGTTACTTCTTTTGGTTTTTTCTTGGAATGACGATGAAAAAGATTGCATTGAGTGTTTTGACGCTTTCGGTATTGACTGCTTGCCACAGCACGCAGCCGCTAAATACAACAAAACCCAACCAAAAAACGGCACAGGAAAACATAATGACAACACCAAAAACTCAGACTGCCACCATTGCCAACCAAACAGACCCTCATCTTTGGCTTGAAGAAGTAACAGGCGAAAAACAGCTGGCGTGGGTTAAAGCTCACAATGATAAAGCCGACCAAGCCCTTGCCACAACACCAAGATTTAGGGATATTGAACAAAGCATTTTAAAAATCCTAAACTCCAACGAAAAAATCCCTTATGTTGGCAAACGAGGCGAGTTTTATTACAACTTTTGGACAGATGATAAGCACAAACACGGCATTTGGCGTAGAACGACTTTGGCAGAATTTAAAAAGCCCAATCCAAAATGGGAGGTTTTGCTTGACCTTGATGAATTAAACGCTAAAGAAGGCGAAAACTGGGTTTGGCACGGTGCCGACTGCCTAGAAAGCGATTATAACAAATGTATCATTTCCTTGTCTCGTGGCGGTGCGGACGCTGATGTCAGCCGTGAATTTGACTTAACCACAAAATCCTTTGTCAAAGAAGGCTTTTATCGTCCAGAAGCCAAAGGTGGTACCAGCTGGATTGATGAGAATTTGCTGTATTTGACCAATGCCAGCGAACACGAACAAACCAACTCAGGCTATGCCAATACCGTCAAACTTTGGAAGCGAGGCACGCCCATTGAGTCTGCTAAGACCATCTACACCGCCAACAAAAGCCATACTGCGGTCAGTGCAGGTTTTGATGAGACAACAGGGCTTGGCTATGTCGTTGATGCCATTGATTTTTATAATACCAAACTATTTATCCACAATCCAAAAACAAACACCTTGGACGAAGTCAAAGACTTGCCACTTTTGATGGATAAGGGCGTTTACAAAGAATTTTTGACCCTATCGCCAAAAGAAGATTGGACAATAGGGGGCAAAACTTATAAGGCAGGCTCTTATTTGGTAGCAAACCTAAACGATTGGCAAAATGGCAAACAAAACATCACCGTGCTGTTTGAGCCAACCGATAGCACTTCTTTGGAGAATGTGTCTTGGACAAAAAACTATGTGGTGCTTAATGTTTTGGACGATGTCAAAAGTGTACTCAAAGTCTTATCCATCAAGGATTTTTCGTCTGTGGCTGTCAAGGGCTTACCCCAAAATGGCAAACTTGATGTGTCGGCGGTGGACGATAAGACTTCCGATGAGCTTTGGCTGACGGTGAGTGGTTTTACCACACCTGTGAGTTTACATTTGTTTGATGTTAAAAACAGCACCTTAACCAAATTAAAATCCACACCCAGTTTCTTTAAAGAAGAGGATTTTGTGGTGGAACAGCACTTTGCCACAAGCCTTGATGGCACCAAAGTGCCTTACTTTTTGGTACACCATAAGGATATGAAAAAAGATGGCGACAATCCAACACTGCTGTATGGCTATGGTGGTTTTGAAGTATCTTTAACGCCCAGTTATTCAGGCGGTGTGGGCAATGCGTGGCTGTCTAAGACGACCAAAAACGGTAAACACGGCGTTTATGTGCTTGCCAATATTCGTGGTGGCGGCGAGTACGGTCCAGCTTGGCATCAAGCCGCCTTAAAGGATAAACGCCATAAGGCTTATGAAGATTTTTCTGCTGTCGCCAAAGATTTGATTGCCAAAAACATCACCAGCCCAAAACGCTTGGGCGTGCAAGGTGGTTCTAATGGTGGGCTTTTGACGGGCAATATGCTGACCCAGTACCCTGATTTGTTTGGGGCGGTGGTCATTCAAGTGCCACTGCTTGATATGAGCCGTTATCACAAGCTTTTGGCTGGGGCATCGTGGGTGGCAGAATATGGCGACCCTGATAAGGCGGACGAGTGGGCGTATATTAAGAGCTTTTCGCCTTATCATTTGTTTGATGATAAAAAAGCCTATCCGCCCGTGCTTTTGACCACCTCCACCAGAGATGACAGGGTGCACCCTGCCCACGCCAGAAAGATGATGGCAAAACTAAGCGAAGCTGGCAAAGTCGCCTACTATTATGAAAATATTGAAGGCGGACACGGTGGGGCTGCCAACAACGAACAAAGAGCCTATATGTCGGCACTTGCCTATGAGTTTTTGTGGCAAACGCTTGGGCAGTAATGATGATAAAAACACCGTTTAGCAAGCCTGAGCGGTGTTTAGTAATTGATAATATGATTGGATAGACTTAACTAAGGAAGATTGATGATGAATGATATTGTGATTGTATCTGCCACTCGCACGCCTATTGGCTCGTTTTTGGGGTCATTGGCAAGCGTATCCGCCCCCAAACTTGGGGCGGCAGTGATTGAGCGATTATTGAGCGATACAGGCATTGCTGCCGATGCGATCAGTGAAGTGATTATGGGTAATGTGCTAACCACAGGCGTGGGGCAAAACCCCGCTCGTCAAGCCGCCATCTTTGCAGGATTACCCCACAAAACCCCTGCCACCACCGTCAATGTCGTGTGTGGTTCTGGATTAAAAGCGGTGCAAATGGGCGTGCAAGCCATCAAAGCAGGGGACGCCAAGATTGTCATTGCAGGCGGTCAAGAATCAATGTCGCAAAGCCCTCATTTTATCCATATCCGAGATGGTCAAAAAATGGGCAATACCGCTTTGACCGATTCAATGGTGGCAGACGGCTTGACCGATGTTTATAATGGCTATCATATGGGTATTACTGCCGAAAATGTCGCTGAAAAATTGGGGATTGACCGCACCAGTCAAGATGAATTTGCCCTAAATTCACAAATCAAGGCAACCAATGCCCAAAATGGCGGTAAATTTACCAGCCAAATCACACCAGTTGCCGTGCCGCAGCGAAAGGGCGAGCCTGTTTTGGTGGACAAAGATGAATATATTAAGCCAAATACCACAAGCGAGGCACTTGCCAAACTTAAACCTGCCTTTAAAAAAGATGGCACGGTAACCGCTGGCAATGCCTCGGGGCTAAATGACGGAGCGGCGGCGGTGATGCTAATGAGTGGTGAGACTGCCAAAGAGCTTGGACTGACCCCACTTGTCAAGGTGGTGGCGTATAGCGTCTTTGGCATTGACCCTGCTGTGATGGGGCTTGGACCTGTGGGGGCGGTAGAGAAGGTGCTGGATAAGGCAGGCTGGTCGCTAGATGAGGTGGATTTGATTGAGGCGAATGAAGCCTTTGCTGCACAGGCATTGGGTGTTGCCAAAGAGCTTGGACTTGATGACAACAAGGTCAATGTCAATGGCGGTGCGATTGCCTTAGGACACCCCATTGGTGCCTCTGGCTGCCGCATTTTGGTAACGCTAATCCATGAGCTTATCGCAAGTGGTAAACAAAAAGGCATTGCCACGCTTTGCGTTGGTGGTGGAATGGGACTTGCGATGGCGGTAGAGCGAGTATAATCAACAAAAAACCCCAATTTGAATACTGTCAAATTGGGGTTTATTGTTTCTGATTGGTTTGTGGTGGCAATATGATGTCAGATGCCAAAGATGAAGCAGTCAATCAAGAAATGGTATCAGATGACAAGATGTCTATGCCAAAGGAAGATTGGGAGGGGTGTGATGAAAATGGTTGGTTGGAATTTTAATATATTTACAAGAAATCGCCGAGAATAAAAGTACAAAAAATGTCAAAAATGATAAATGCAATTGCTCTACTTTTGCTAATTATTAATTTTTACTATATGATAAGTTTTGGCATCGTTGGATTTTTTTTGTATATTTAAAATTATTTTTTGAAAAAATAGATAAAGTCAGGCAATTAAATATAACTTAATCTACTTTCATATATCGGTATATTTTCTAGTATTTTTTTTATTTTTTGTTTATTTGATGATAAAGTCTCTTTCTTTGCTTATGCAACCAGATTTAGAAATATACAAGATGCTTTTTATGGAGTGTCATTTATTATGCTTTGGTTTATACCAGCAATTTTTTATTGCTAAGAAATGATATAATCAATAGCAAATTTATATAAAATTTTCTCTACTTTGGTATGGTGCAATCATGATTTGTTTGGCTTTTCATGTATATGGTGCAATGTTATATTTTTAAATTACTTTCAAAAAAAATTAAAAATAAGTTCACAAATAGCTGTTCATCTCACAATCTTAGAGGAAAAGAGAAACATGAGTGTCAAAAATAAAATGCTTGTTATCGCACCTTTTTTGATAAGCATGGCTGTATCAATTGAGTTAGATAGAAAATATTATTTTGATATTTATGAATTTTTTATGTTTTTATTTATTTCTTTGATGGTTTTTGTGGATGTTTATGACTATGTTAATGGTAGGGATTTTTGGTCATTTGGAAATAAGCTAAAATCAAATGATAGCAAGCTATCAAGATTTTATTGGTTTTTTCTAATGGTTATAGTATATCTAGGCAGTATTTTTTATTTTTTATTTAAGGTTTAGCTTGCTAATGCTATTGCCAAAGCGTTTGAGGGCAAAGCCCAAAAGATTGAACAAAAACCAAGACTCTTCGATGGCATCACCTCCGTCTTGTACACCCCTAACACAAATGGCATCATAGACGATACAGCAAGGGTATCAATCTTACAGATTGCCCATCAGGTTGGGTTATTTTTAAAGAAAACAAAGCCAAAAAATCAGCAAGAAAAAAGACATCATCACAAGTTTACATCAAAATCACTACCCATGTTAGATTAGAATAGACGGTGTAGAGGGGTGAGCTTTGCCATGATTTTCTTGAATTTCTAGATTTGTATAAGATTGGAAACTTTTGCTTATATATTAAACATATTTGATATGCTTGTATTGCAAATGATGATATACTACAATAACAATATTTTTGTAACAAAGTTAAACCAGCAATCCAACCACCAAAGGTCAGTCTAAGATGAACAAAATCTACCGTGTTATCTACAACCACGCCACGCAAACTTGGACAGCAGTATCGGAACTGGCAAAAGGACGCACCAAAATTAAATCAGAAAGAACAGGGCGTACTTCTATACAAAGAACCGTGCTATCGCTAAGCATTCTTGCGTCATTATCCATGAGTCATACGGTCTATGGGGCAACGGTTCTCAATAATGGCACGCTAAGCCGACCTAGCACCAACCCTGGGGCGATTGAGATTTCGGATAATGGGACAAGCTCGCAGCGAGTATTGATTGGCTCTGAGATTAAGACAGGTGGTATTGTTGCTGAATCTGGTGATGCCAACCAGCATCAACTGGTGGCGATTGGTAATAACATCAATGTGCAAGGACGAGGTGCTGTTGCCATCGGTGGTGATGATGCAGGCAGTGCTCGTGGACTGGGTATGATTGCAGGCATTAACTTTCAAGACGCCGCTACTGAGTCTGGCAATTTTAATAGTGCTGGTTATCGATCATTGACGGTCTATGGTCAAGGGGCGGTTGGTATTGGTACTTTTGCGATATCTAATGGTAAGGGAGCGACAGCTGTCGGTCTAGGCTCAACCGCCAGCGTGGAAGGTTCGACTGCGGTTGGGACGCTATCTTTTGCAACTGGTTCTGGCTCAACTGCATTCGGTCTGGCGGCTCGTTCGGCAGGTTCAAATACGCTGGCGGTCGGTTCTGGTGCAAGGGCAGAACTGGCAGGTTCGGTGGCGTTGGGTGCAGGTTCCGTTACCAGTCAAGGTGTGGAGGTAACGGCGGCAGGTCAGCAGTATAATATTAATGGACAAACCTATGACTCAACCACAAAGAGCAACTTTGATGTCAGTAATGTCGTTTCGGTCGGTAATGAAACAGTCAAACGCCAAATCCAAAATGTCGCACCCGGTCAAATCACTGCTACTTCGACAGATGCTATCAATGGTGCTCAGCTGTACGACATCACCAAAGGCGTGCAGACCATCATCAATAATCATGTCCAAAATATCAACCAAAGTATCAATAATAGCGGTTTTAATCTAAAAAATAACAACACGCAAGTCAAAGAGATCAACAAAGACGACAGCCTAAATTTCAATAACGGTACGCACACCACCGCTACTGTGTCAGCCGCTGGCGATGTGCAAATCAATGTTAATACCCAAAATATCAATGTGCGTAATGGCGTGCCAAGCACGACAGGCACGGTAGGTTTGACGACTGCTCAGACGGTGGTTGATGCCATTAAAAATTCTGGCTTTAATCTACAAGCCAATGGGCTAGAAGGTTCGATTGTCAAGCCGGGCGATGTGGTCAACTTTGTCGATGGTAATAATGTGCAGATTGAAAAAAGTGGCAATACCATTACCATCAATGCAGAAAAAAGCATTGTAACCACAACAAGTGATTTGACCGTAACACCAACGGTGGACAATGGGTCGGATACGACCACTTATCAGGTGGGACTAAGCGATGCGACAAAAAATCAAATCGCACAGGGTGTTGCCGCCAAAAATGCAGTGGATAATACGGGTTTGACTTTTGCTGGCAATACCGGCACGAGCAATGTCCGTAAATTGGGCGATGCGGTGGACATCAAGGGAGCGGATAGCAATATTCAGACGACAGGCAGCGGTAATGGCGTGTCGATTGCACTCAATCGAACGCTGAATTTGGATAAGGCGACTTTTGGCAATGTCGTTATTGACAAAGATAGTGGCATCAACGCTGGCAATAAACGCATTCAGGGCGTAGCCAATGCCACCGCTGGCACAGACGCGGTCAATCTATCACAGCTCAACGCCAGCAAAGTGGATATCGTCCAAGGGGCGAATATCAGTTCTATCACCAAGAATGCCACGCCAAACGGCACAACTTACACCATTAACGCCAAAGACACCTCGGCAAGCGTCTCTAATGCGACAGGCTCGCCAGTTACCGTAACCAAAGGCATAGAGGCTAATGGCGTAACGGATTTTGTTGTGGACTTAACCACGCAAGCTAAAACAAGCCTAGCCAAAGCCGACACCGCCTTACAAAATGTGAACGGCAAAGACGGCATCACCGCAACCAAACAGGACGATACCGTAACCGTTGGCTTGGACGATAACACCAAAGCCAATCTAACCAAAGCCAATACCGCCGTACAAGATGTCAAAGGTCAAGGCGGTATCACCGCAACCAAAGGCAATGACAACATTGTTACGGTTGATTTGGATAATGCCACCAAAGCCAACTTAACCAAAGCTGACACAGCGGTACAAACCATTGTTAATAAAGTCAATGGACAAGCGGTCAATACTCTAAATAAAACTGCCAATGAACAAAACTTCATCACAGGCGACAACATTGAGCTGACCAATGAAAACGGTGCAATCAAAGTCGCCACCAAACAAAATGTCAGCTTTACTGATGTTAAAACCAACACCTTAACCACCACAGGCACAGCAACCATTGGTGGCATGCTAAATGCCAATGGCGGTTTAACTGTTGCTGGCGGTCAAACCGTCAATATGGGTAACAATGTCATCACGAATGTAGCCAGCGGTGGCGATACAGGCACCAATGCTGCGAACATTGATGATGTGAAACGCTTGGCAGCAGTTGCCGACACCACCGCCTCAACCAGCGGTACGAACGGCATTGAAATCGTCAAAACCACCGTCAATGGCAAAACCACCGATTATCAAGTGGGCTTGACCAAAGCCATTCGAGATGAGATTGCCAAAGGTCAAGAGGCTTTGGATGCGTTCAGCCAAGGCATGTATGCTTTTGACGGCGATAGCAGTACAACGACAGGTCTCATGCCAGCGGGTAGTAATATCACTTTCACGGGCGGTAGCAACATCATCACAACAGCGACAGCAGATACTGGCATCGAGATTGCCCTAGAACCGAATATCGTGGTGGATAATGTTACTGTCGGCACGGTAAAAATCAGCCAAGAAAACGGTATCAACGCTGGTGATAAAGTGATTACAGGTGTGAAAAATGCCACCCAGGGCGATCAAGCGGTCAATCTATCACAGCTTAACGCCACCAAAGTCAGCGTGGTGGGCGGTGCAAACATCACCTCGGTTGATGCCCAAGTAACCGACAACGGCACCACTTATACCATCAATGCCAAAGATACTTCGGCAACAGTCAGCACCGCTAATGATAAAGCGTTAAAAGTAACGGCTGGCACACCAAGCAACGGCATTACTGATTTTGCCTTGGATTTAGGCGATGAGACGAAGGCGAGCTTGAAAAAAGCCGATACAGCCGTTCAAGAAGTTACAGGCACAAACGGCATTACCGCCAGCAAAACAGCGACTGGCTACAATGTAACATTGGACGACAATGCCCAAGCCAACTTAACTAAAGCTAATACTGCCGTTCAAGAAATCAAAACTTCTGTCAATGGTCAAGAAGTCAAAACCCTAAACCAAACCAACAACACCCAAAACTTCATTGATGGCGATAACATTGTCATCAGCAATGACAGTGGTAGTATTAAAGTTGCTACGGCTAAGCAAGTGAACTTTGACACAGTAACCGTTGGTACAGCAAGCATTGATAAAGACACAGGCATCAACGCAGGCAATCAAACCATCAAAGGTGTTGCCAATGCCACCACCAATGATGAAGCAGTCAATCTTGCCCAGCTAAAAGCCCAATCGGTCACACTAAAAGCAGGTCAAAATGTCAATTCAGTCAATGAAGTAAAAACCGCTGATGGCATTACTTACACCATTGATGCCAAAGACACGACTGTCTCTGCCGTTCAAGGCTCGCCAGTTACGGTAAGCAAAGGTGCGGAGACTAATGGCGTAACAGATTATGCGGTGGATTTGACCGAACAAGCCAAAGCAAGCCTAGCCAAGGCAGACAGTGCTGTACAAGAAATCCAAACCCAAATTGACGGTAAAGCAGTCAAAACCCTAAACCAAACCAACAACACCCAAAACTTCATCACAGGCGACAACATTGAGCTGACCAATGAAAACGGTGCAATCAAAGTCGCCACCAAACAAAATGTCAGCTTTACTGATGTTAAAACCAACACCTTAACCACCACAGGCACAGCAACCATTGGTGGCATGCTAAATGCCAATGGCGGTTTAACTGTTGCTGGCGGTCAAACCGTCAATATGGGTAACAATGTCATCACGAATGTAGCCAGCGGTGGCGATACAGGCACCAATGCTGCGAACATTGATGATGTGAAACGCTTGGCAGCAGTTGCCGACACCACCGCCTCAACCAGCGGTACGAACGGCATTGAAATCGTCAAAACCACCGTCAATGGCAAAACAACTGACTACCAAGTTGGTCTAACCCAAGCAACCCGTGATGATATTGCTAAGGGTGTGCAAGCCAATACTGACATCAATACCAAAGGCTTAACCTTCACAGGCGATACAGGCAGTACCAACACCAAAAAATTAGGCGACACCCTTGCCATCACAGGCGATGATAACATCATCACCACCGCCAGTGAACAAGGTGTGGCAATCAGTCTAAATCGCAATTTGACTGCCGACAGCCTAAGCATTGGCAACGTGTTGATTAACAATGCTGGCATCAACGCAGGCAACCAAACCATCAAAGGCGTCGCCAACGCCACCACCAATGATGAAGCAGTTAATCTATCTCAACTAAAAGCCAATACCACCAACATCGTGGCAGGCAGTAACATCACTTCTATCAATAAAACCCAAACTGCTGATGGTACAACCTATACCATCAATGCCAAAGACACATCAGCAACAGTTTCAACAGCATCAAATGCCTTGACTGTCAAAGCTGGCGAACAAGCCAATGGCGTAACTGACTATGTGATTGATTTGTCAGATGAAACCAAAGCCAGCCTAACTAAGGCTAACACAGGCGTACAAACAGTCAATGGCAAAGACGGCATCACCACAACCAAACAAGGCGATACAGTCACGGTAGGCTTGGACGAAGCCTCCAAAGCCAGCCTAGCCAAAGCTGATACAGCCGTACAAGTCGTGAATGGCAACAATGGCATTACCGCCACTAAGACTGACAATGGTTATGATGTTGAGTTAGATGAAACCACCAAAGCCAATCTAACCAAAGCAAACACCGCCATTCAAGAAATCAAAACTTCTGTCAATGGTCAAGAAGTCAAAACTCTAAACCAAACCGACAACACCCAAAACTTCATTGATGGCGATAACATCAGCATCACTAACGACAATGGCAATATCAAAGTCGCCACCAAACAAAATGTCAGCTTTACTGATGTTAAAACTGACACCCTAAGCACCACAGGCGATGTGAGTGTGGGTGGTAAATTAGCCGCAAACGGTGGTTTGGAAGTAGCAAGCGGTCAAGTTGTCAGCTTGGGCAATAACCGAGTGCAAGGCGTGGCAGATGGCGTGGCAGATGGTGATGCGGTTAATGTGGGGCAGTTGAATAACACTAAGACTCAATTAACCAATTTGGGTTTGGATTTTACTGGTAATACAGGACAGGCTCATCGCAATCTTGGTGACCAACTTGCCATCACGGGAGAGGCAATCACGGCGGGCAATTATAGCGGTGCCAATATCAAAACCATCGCTACCGATGCAGGTATTGCCATTGAATTTGCCGAAAACCCAGTATTTAAAGATATCACAGCAACCAGCATTCAAACAGGCGATAATCTGCTCAATGCTCAGGGTTTAACCATCGGCAAAACAAGCATCACCAATGATGCTGGCATCAACGCAGGCAACCAAACCATCAAAGGTGTCACCAATGCCACCAGTGACAATGAAGCGGTAAACCTAAGCCAACTCAAAGCAAACACCACCACAGTTGTTGCTGGTGAAAACATCAATTCGATAGAGAAGATTGCTGATGCTGATGGCATTACTTACACCATCAACGCCAAAGATACGACTGTATCTGCAACATCAACACATCTGGTTGTCAATAAAGGCGAGGAGAATAAAGGCATTACTGATTATGCCATTGATTTATCCCAAGAGACCAAAGATAGCCTAAATAAGGCTGATAATTCTTTGCAGGAAATTGAAACCCAGCTTGATGGTCAATCTGTTAAAACGCTCAACAAAAACGACAATATCGCCAATTTTGTGACAGGCGATAATATGCAATTAACCGCCGAAAATGGAGCAATTAAAGTTGCTACCAAAAAAGAGGTTAGTTTTGACAAAGTGGATACAACCACTTTATCAGCAAAAGATGCCAGCATTAAGAATGTGCAGGCGGATGATATTGTTTCAGTCAATTTATCAGCACGCACGGCAACAATCAATAATCTAACCAGTATGCAAATTGCGACTGGCGACATTAAGGCGGCAACAGGGAATATTACAACCTTAACTGCTAATACCATTAATGCTAATACAATTCGTGCTAAATCTGGTGATTTTATTACACTGTCGGCAGATAATGCACAGTTTGATACATTGCAAGTAAATCAAAAAGCCAACATCGGTGGTATGCTAAATGCCAATGGCGGTTTAACCGTTGCAACTGGTCAGACGGTTAATATGGGAGGCAACCGTATTCAGGGTGTCGCCAACGCCACCAACGCCACCGATGCGGTCAATCTATCACAGCTTAACGCCACCAAAGTCAGCGTGGTGGGCGGTGCAAACATCACCTCGGTTGATGCCCAAGTAACCGACAACGGCACCACTTATACCATCAATGCCAAAGATACTTCGGCAACAGTCAGCACCGCTAATGATAAAGCGTTAAAAGTAACGGCTGGCACACCAAGCAACGGCATTACTGATTTTGCCTTGGATTTAGGCGATGAGACGAAGGCGAGCTTGAAAAAAGCCGATACAGCCGTTCAAGAAGTTACAGGCACAAACGGCATTACCGCCAGCAAAACAGCGACTGGCTACAATGTAACATTGGACGACAATGCCCAAGCCAACTTAACTAAAGCTAATACTGCCGTTCAAGAAATCAAAACTTCTGTCAATGGTCAAGAAGTCAAAACCCTAAACCAAACCAACAACACCCAAAACTTCATTGATGGCGATAACATTGTCATCAGCAATGACAGTGGTAGTATTAAAGTTGCTACGGCTAAGCAAGTGAACTTTGACACAGTAACCGTTGGTACAGCAAGCATTGATAAAGACACAGGCATCAACGCAGGCAATCAAACCATCAAAGGTGTTGCCAATGCCACCACCAATGATGAAGCAGTCAATCTTGCCCAGCTAAAAGCCCAATCGGTCACACTAAAAGCAGGTCAAAATGTCAATTCAGTCAATGAAGTAAAAACCGCTGATGGCATTACTTACACCATTGATGCCAAAGACACGACTGTCTCTGCCGTTCAAGGCTCGCCAGTTACGGTAAGCAAAGGTGCGGAGACTAATGGCGTAACAGATTATGCGGTGGATTTGACCGAACAAGCCAAAGCAAGCCTAGCCAAGGCAGACAGTGCTGTACAAGAAATCCAAACCCAAATTGACGGTAAAGCAGTCAAAACCCTAAACCAAACCAACAACACCCAAAACTTCATCACAGGCGACAACATTGAGCTGACCAATGAAAACGGTGCAATCAAAGTCGCCACCAAACAAAATGTCAGCTTTACTGATGTTAAAACCAACACCTTAACCACCACAGGCACAGCAACCATTGGTGGCATGCTAAATGCCAATGGCGGTTTAACTGTTGCTGGCGGTCAAACCGTCAATATGGGTAACAATGTCATCACGAATGTAGCCAGCGGTGGCGATACAGGCACCAATGCTGCGAACATTGATGATGTGAAACGCTTGGCAGCAGTTGCCGACACCACCGCCTCAACCAGCGGTACGAACGGCATTGAAATCGTCAAAACCACCGTCAATGGCAAAACAACTGACTACCAAGTTGGTCTAACCCAAGCAACCCGTGATGATATTGCTAAGGGTGTGCAAGCCAATACTGACATCAATACCAAAGGCTTAACCTTCACAGGCGATACAGGCAGTACCAACACCAAAAAATTAGGCGACACCCTTGCCATCACAGGCGATGATAACATCATCACCACCGCCAGTGAACAAGGTGTGGCAATCAGTCTAAATCGCAATTTGACTGCCGACAGCCTAAGCATTGGCAACGTGTTGATTAACAATGCTGGCATCAACGCAGGCAACCAAACCATCAAAGGCGTCGCCAACGCCACCACCAATGATGAAGCAGTTAATCTATCTCAACTAAAAGCCAATACCACCAACATCGTGGCAGGCAGTAACATCACTTCTATCAATAAAACCCAAACTGCTGATGGTACAACCTATACCATCAATGCCAAAGACACATCAGCAACAGTTTCAACAGCATCAAATGCCTTGACTGTCAAAGCTGGCGAACAAGCCAATGGCGTAACTGACTATGTGATTGATTTGTCAGATGAAACCAAAGCCAGCCTAACTAAGGCTAACACAGGCGTACAAACAGTCAATGGCAAAGACGGCATCACCACAACCAAACAAGGCGATACAGTCACGGTAGGCTTGGACGAAGCCTCCAAAGCCAGCCTAGCCAAAGCTGATACAGCCGTACAAGTCGTGAATGGCAACAATGGCATTACCGCCACTAAGACTGACAATGGTTATGATGTTGAGTTAGATGAAACCACCAAAGCCAATCTAACCAAAGCAAACACCGCCATTCAAGAAATCAAAACTTCTGTCAATGGTCAAGAAGTCAAAACTCTAAACCAAACCGACAACACCCAAAACTTCATTGATGGCGATAACATCAGCATCACTAACGACAATGGCAATATCAAAGTCGCCACCAAACAAAATGTCAGCTTTACTGATGTTAAAACTGACACCCTAAGCACCACAGGCGATGTGAGTGTGGGTGGTAAATTAGCCGCAAACGGTGGTTTGGAAGTAGCAAGCGGTCAAGTTGTCAGCTTGGGCAATAACCGAGTGCAAGGCGTGGCAGATGGCGTGGCAGATGGTGATGCGGTTAATGTGGCACAGCTAAATAATGCAACCAAAGCCCTAAATGACAATCTCAACACAGCCGTTAGCAATGCTGGTTGGACGGTCAAAGCCAATGGCGATGATGGTCAAAAAGTTGCCAATAATGGCAAAGTGAATTTCGTGCAGGGCAACAATATTATCATTGAACGCTCTGGCACAGACATCACGGTCAAAACAACGGACAATCCAGATTTCAAACAAGTCACTGCTCAGAGTGTTGAGGCAACGACAGTCAATGCCACCACTGTAACAGCGACAACATTGAACGCCACGACAGTGAACACAGACGCCATCAATGCCAAATCGGTGCAAGCTGACACCATCAAAACCACAGGCGATGTGAGTGTGGGCGGTCAGCTTAATGCCACAGGTGCAATCCACGCCAATGGCGGTATCACGGTTGCAGCAGGTCAGCCTATCAATATGGGCAATAATGTTGTCAATGGTGTTGCCCCAGCTGAAATCTCGGCAAGCAGTACGCAGGCGGTCAATGGTGCTCAGATTTATGAATTGCAACAAGGCATCAATCGCTCCATTACCTCCATCAATGAACGCTTGTATGATGTGGAGCAGTCTGCTTATGCAGGCACAGCCAGTGCCATTGCCACAGGTTTATTGCCACAAGCGTTCAATCCAGGCGAAAGTTTGGGTGGCGTGGCAATCGGTACTTATAAAGGCACTTCGGCGGTTTCTGTGGGCTACTCGCAAATCTCTGATAATGGTAAATACATTTTCAAATTTGCAGGTGGTGCAACCTCCACAGGTGATTATTCTGGCGGTGCTGCCTTTGGTGTCAAATTCCGCTAACAACCAAACCCTCTTGTGTATCACAAGGGGGTTTTATTTTATTATCTTGGCATAATTTTGCTTAATTTGGCAGGGTTTTGTGCTAAAATAGAAATAGTATGACAAATGCGTTGCTTGATGAGACTACCAGCTTGGTGTTCAAATCAAGACTGTTTGCCAATGTGATTTGGTCAAAGCGGTCGGTTTGATGATTTGACCGTCATCTCATGCACAAAACGCATTTGGCGTGATAAACACACAACATGAACAATGGAGCATAAAATGACTAAAAAAACGCCACATGTACTTGTGATTATGGACGGTGTTGGACATCGTGATGACAATAAGGATAATGCCGTTGCCCAAGCCAATACCCCCAATTTGGATAAATTTCTTGCCACTTGCCCAAATGGACTGATTTCCACTTCTGGGCTTGATGTGGGATTGCCTGAGGGTCAATTTGGCAATTCAGAAGTGGGGCATATGAATTTGGGGGCAGGTCGTATTTTGTACCAAGATTCCACCAAAATTAGCAAAGAGATTGCCGATGGCGATTTTTTTGCCAATCCTGTATTGGTTAAAGCGGTCAAAGACACCATTGCCAATGAAGGGGCGGTACAGGTCATTGGTTTGTTGTCCGATGGGGGCGTGCATTCACACCAAGACCATATCTATGCCACTTGCCGACTGGCGTTGGCACAAGGGGCAAGCCAAGTGTTTGTACACGCTTTTTTGGACGGACGAGACACCGCCCCCAAATCTGCCGACACTTATTTGGCAAAATTACAAAATGAGCTTGATGCCCTAAACCAAGCCTTTGATGGCGAGGTTAAACTTGCCAGTGTGGTGGGGCGATTTTTTGCGATGGACAGAGACAATCGCTGGGAGCGAGTACAAGAAGCCTATGATTTATTGACCATTGCCAAAGCAGTGCGAGAATGCGAAACAGGCAATCAAGCGATTTTGTCAGCTTATGACAATGGCGAAACGGACGAGTTTGTTGCCCCCACAATAATTGATGAAAATGGGGTTATTTGTGATAACGATGGTGTAATTTTTGTGAATTTTCGCTCCGACCGTGCCAGAGAGCTGTCCAATGCCTTTGTGGAGCCAGAATTTGCAGGCTTTGAGCGTAAAAGTGTGCCAGAGTTATCCGCCTTTGTATGTATGACCAAATATTCTGCTCCTTTGGCAAACAACCCAAAAGTGAGTATCGCCTATTTGCCCAATGATTTAAAAAATACCTTAGGCGAATACCTATCCAATCAAGGCAAAACCCAGCTTCGCATTGCTGAAACCGAAAAGTATCCCCATGTGAGCTTCTTTTTTAGTGGTGGGCGAGAGGAGTTGTATCAAGGCGAAGAACGCATTTTGGTCAATAGCCCCAAAGTCAAGACCTATGACGAAAAGCCACAGATGAGTGCCTTTGAAGTTACTGATAAGGTGGTAGAGGCGATTTTGTCAGGCAAATTTGATACCGTGATTTTAAACTACGCCAATGGCGATATGGTAGGACATACAGGCTCATTGACCGCCTCCATCAAGGCGGTTGAGACCGTAGATACCTGCGTGGGCAGGGTGGCAGAGGCTGTCAAAGCGATGGGTGGGCATTTGCTCATTACCGCCGACCACGGCAACTGCGAGCAGATGTTTGACTATGAAACAGGACAAGTTCATACCCAACACACCACCTATCTTGTACCGTTTATTTATGTGGGCGATAAGTCGGTCAAGGTACGAGACGGTGGGCGGTTGTGTGATGTCGCTCCTACCATATTGGACTTGATGGGGCTTGACAAACCTAATGAGATGACAGGCGAGAGTTTGCTGTCTGACAAGGTCTGAGTAATGAGTAAAAACACCAAACAATCTCGTCTGATGTTGGCGATGGTAACTGTGCTGGCGATGACAGCCGCCAATGTTTCTTATGCCCAAACTCCTAAAACATTGACCAAAATCGGTCAATTCTTAGGCTTTGGCGATAAGTCGGATCAGGTTGAGACAGTACCTGCTCAATCAGATGATGTGCCACAGACCGTGCCTGACGATGGGTCGCTTGATGTGCTAGGCACGCAGCCCAATCATTTGCAAGGAATTGATGGCGTGCATTTGGGCAAAGTGCCACTACAAACCATCGCACCAAACACGCTAAAATCTTTTGTGCAGGCGGTGGATTTGATGCGTCGTGAGTACATTTATGAGGTTGATGACGAAACGCTATTTGCCCACGCCATCAATGGTATGCTAAGCAAGACGGATAAAAATGCCGAATTTCTCAATGCCTCAGCACTTGCCAATCTACAATCATTTACCGATGGCAATGTGGCAGGGGTGGGTATAAAGGCAACTTGGCAAGCCAAAGACAATCACTGGGTGGTGAGCGAAGTGGCGGTTGGCTCGCCAGCTGCTTTGGCTAATATTGCTTTGGGCGATTATTTGCACCAAATTGGCGAGATTAAACTCAACGCTTCTCATAGCGAAAATGACATCGCACAGTTGCTTGGCGGTATTGCTGGCACAAGCGTTGATGTGAGTTTTTCAAGGGCAGGGCGTTCCAAGCAAACCGTGACTTTATCCAGAAGCTTGCTTGAAAAAAGTAGCGTGGAAGTCCTGACCCAAAACGGTGTTGCCATCATCAAATTACCCGTATTTCAAAACAACACCCGCCAACAAATTTTGGACAGCATCGCTCATATAGGCACACCCGTACAAGGCATTGTCCTAGATTTGCGAAATAACCCAGGTGGGGTGCTAGAATCTGCGGTTGATGTGGCATCGCTATTCATGCGAAAGCAGGTGGTGACGCAGGTCGCCAATCGTCATGGTGTGGAGCGAGTGCTAGAAACACAAGGTTCTGCATTATTTGATGTTGTGCCAACCATCGTGCTACAAAATCGTTATTCAGCGTCTGCTGCTGAGGTATTGGCAAGTGCTTTACAATCACAGCATCGTGCGTTAATCGTTGGCGAGACCAGCTATGGTAAAGGGTCCATTCAATCCGTCATTCCGATTGGCAATAATCAAGCAGTCAAATTAACAACCGCTCATTATCTGACACCCAAAGGAGCAAAAATTGACGGTGTGGGTGTTGTGCCTGATGTGCATTTTGAGACGGTTTCGGTTGGCGATGGTGAGGACTGGCTACAACTGACGCTCAATCTTATGGAGCAGGGTAAGCTGACCAACAGTGAGGCGGTGGAGTTTTCTCCTGTGGGTGGATTTTAATTTCCACCCTTCTTTTACTGGATTTATCGTATGGCAGATTACAAACGGTTTTTTGGTGTTCATCTGACCAAGCGATAAAAGATAACAGCCATGTGGATGAGGTGGCTTACTCAGGATTAACCAAGCCATGCCTGATGGCAAGATGTGTCAATTTGACATCACTATCCACACCAAGTTTTTCAAAGATGCGATAGCGATAAGTATTCACGGTTTTGGCACTGACAAATAGCTGGTCAGCAATCTGCTGAGTACTTTGGCAATTCACCACCATAAGGGCGACTTGCCGTTCTCTTTCGGATAAGGCATCAAAGGGCGATTCGTTTTGTTCGCCCAGCACCGTTTGTGCCAACTGCTCAGCGACATCATGGCTAAAATAGCGAGAGCCGTTATAGACTTTTTTGATGGCAAAAATCATCTCGTCCAGCGGTGTGCCTTTGGTGATATAGCCATCGACACCTGCTTTGAGTAACATTGATGGATAGGGCTGGGCGGATAACCCAGAGACTGCCAAAATTTTGATGGATTGGCTGTATTGTTTGATGCGGCGAGTAGCTTCCACACCGTCAATATTTGGCATATTGACATCAAGTAAAATCACATCAGGCGATAAGGTTTTGGCTTGGCGGACAGCACTATCGCCACAGTCAGCCTCGCCAATCACGGTAATTTCTGGGTTATCATCAAGCATACGAGTAATGCCCATGCGTACTAAGTCGTGGTCATCAACTACCAGAACTTTTATCATATCATCGCCTTGTCGTGATTTTTAGGAGGCTATTTTATCAAAATTATCCCTTTATCGCCATCAGTTCTTAAAAAAGTGATGAGAAAATCCATTGAATTGGATAATTTTTATACAAAATATTGCAAAATTGTTTCTAAATTTTTATCAAATCAATGATTTGTATGAAATTAAAGACAGCATTGCGTGTTTTTGGTATTTTTTGATGAAAGTTTAGCCAACATGAACGGTGGTTTTTTGGAAATGTGCTATAATAAAATCATCATTGGTTTTACTTTGATGATGTCAAGGTGCAAACCCTAACACGAGGAACAACAATGAATAATACAATCCTGACCAAATACAAAGGCATCAAGCTTGCCATCGGTTTTGCTCTGATTTCTGGTGCAAGTAGTGCGTCAGCATTTATGGTGGATAACAGCCAGCAAAAAGTGGTTGTCAAAAATACCACCAGCACAGCCCCTGTGGTTAGTCAGCGTGTTTATGTGCAAGCAAGCCCTGTTGCAGTACAATCTAAGCCTGCGGCGGTACCATCTACCACTGTGGTGGCGCAGTCTACGCCAGCACCGCAGCTTTCACAAAGCCAAACGGTGCAAGTGGTGAGCAGCACGCAGCCAGCGGTCAGCAGCCAAAATTACAGCACTCAGTCTAATAATTACAGCACACAGTATGGCAGTAACGCTTCTTCGGGTTATGCCAGCACTTTTGACCGTCTGGCAATTTCGACCAATTCATCAGCGGTGGCGGTTTATGATTTGCAATCTGGACAGCCAATTTATGAAAAAAATATCGATGCCACTCGCTCCATCGCCTCGATTAGTAAAATCATGACAGCAATGGTAGTGTTAGATGCTGAGCTGGATATGCGTGAAGAGCTGACCTTGATTCCATCAGATTTGGTTGGATTTAAACAGGCAAGCACCAATCTTAAAGCAGGCGACCGTTTGACTCGTTCTGAATTTGTGTTGTTGGCATTGATGAAGTCTGAGAATCCAGCAGCTAAGATTTTGGCTCGTACTTATCCAGGTGGTTATGATGCCTTTATTTCAGCAATGAACCAAAAAGCACAATCGTTGGGTATGTATCAGACCAGTTTTGCAGATTCATCAGGGCTAAATCCACGCAATGTCTCTTCGGCAAGCGATTTGATTAAAATGATGAAAGCGGTCAATAGCGACCCACGCTATCAAAGCATTCGTAATTTTTCTACTTCTCCAAGCTATGATTTTTATATCACCAATTTCCAAAGTGGTGACCGTACCTATAAGGCGAATAATACCAACCGTCTGGTTCGCTCGGGTAATTATCCAATCGGTGTTCAAAAGACAGGCTTTATCCGTGAAGCAGGCTACTGTGTTGTGATGGAAACGAACATCAATAATCGTCCTGCCATCATTGTCCTATTGGGCGGTAGTAACTCAAATGCTCGCTGGGCAGATGCTGAAAATATCTTGACAGAGTTGGCGTATCGTCATTGATTGATGAGCTGATGACAAACCCAAGTGTAATACTTGGGTTTTTTATTGTTTAAATTTAACACCAGTCACTGCTTGCTCATATTGATAACATCACCATTGATGGCATACTGATACTTCTTTGGGTCAATCATCATATGATTGCAAGAAAAAGATGAATGGTAAAAAAGTTATTTTGGTCTGATACTATGGGTAGGCAATGAGCTGGGTGTGTTCATTTGGGATTGTGATTATGATTATTTTATCAATGATTAAGCGATGCCTGATGATATGATAGGGATGTACAACGCTGATGGTTTGGGCAGTATGGAAGTAGATGGGGAGATCGCTCAAAGATGGTGCAAAAAGAGCGTAGAGTGTGTGAGAATAATGGGTTAAGATGGGGTAAAGTGCATTAAACAACCATGTTGATGGATAACATAATCGCCCCTATGTTCAAAAAAGATATTGTATAAGCAGTGCGGTGGATTATGAAGATGAATGTGCGGTTAATAAAAAAGCCCTTGATGGTTCAAGGGCTTTTTGTGCAGTTGATTAAGATGCTTGCACATCAGCAATCAGCTTAGCATTATGCTCTTTTAGGGCTGTTGGCATACGCTCGCCTAGTTTTTCGAACAACTTGGTATGGTCGTTTAGCTCAGCCAGCCATTGCTCTTTGTTCTGGCTGGTAACCAGTTCAAACTGTTCTTTGCTAAAATCAGAAGCTGTCCAGTTGATGTCTTCATAGGTTGGTACTAGACCAATAGGTGTACTGGTGGCATTGGCTTTACCCTCGACACGCTCAATAATCCATTGTAGCACACGCATATTTTGACCAAAACCAGGCCATACAAAGTTACCTTCTGCATCACGGCGGAACCAGTTTACCTTGAACATTTTTGGTAATTGGTTGCCAGCAGCGGCAGCTTTTGCACCAACGCTTTCACCCATTTCAAGCCAATGGGTAAAATAGTCTGCCATGTTGTAACCTGCAAATGGCAACATTGCAAATGGGTCACGGCGTACCACGCCTTGTGCACCAGTAGCAGCAGCGGTGGTCTCAGAACCCATTGTGGCGGCTTTATAGACACCATCAACCCAATCAAAGGCCTCTGATACCAAAGGCACAGTATCAGCACGGCGACCGCCAAAGATGAATGCAGAGATAGGCACGCCTTCTGGATTTTCCCACTGTGGATCAATAGATGGGCATTGAGCAGCAGCAACGGTAAAGCGAGCATTGGCATGTGCAGCACGCTCTTCGCCTGTGTGTGGCTCTCGTTTCCAGTTGGTTAGATTGGCTGGGGTTTCTTTGGTTTTACCTTCCCACCATACTTCGCCATCATCAGTCACCGCCACATTGGTGTAGATGACATCAGAGGTTAGGGTGCTCATGCAGTTTGAGTTGGTTTTGGTGTTCGTGCCTGGGGCGACACCAAAGAAGCCCGCTTCTGGGTTGATGGCATATAGCTTGCCATCGGCTGATGGTTTAATCCAAGCAATATCATCACCGACAGTTTCCACTTTCCAACCCTCATAGCCTGCTGGCGGAATCAGCATGGCGAAGTTGGTCTTGCCACACGCTGATGGGAAAGCGGCTGCGATGTAGTGTTTTTTGCCCTCTGGATTGGTCACGCCTAGAATAAGCATATGCTCTGCAAGCCAGCCTTGTTCACGACCCATTGCCGAAGCGATGCGAAGTGCCAAGCACTTTTTGCCAAGTAGGGCATTACCACCATAACCTGAACCATAAGACCAGATTTCACGAGTTTCTGGGAAGTGTACGATGTATTTTTCATCATTGCATGGCCATGCCACATCTTTTTGACCATCAGCAAGTGGTGCACCCACAGAATGTACACATGGAACAAACTCGCCATCGGTGCCTAGCACATCATAAACTGCTTTACCCATGCGAGCCATCTTTTTCATGCTGACAACCACATACGGAGAGTCGGTAATTTCGATGCCAATGTGAGCAATATGGCTACCCAAAGGACCCATGCTAAATGGCACGACATACATGGTGCGACCAGCCATGCAGCCATCAAATAGCTTATTTAGTGTGCCTCGCATTTGGCTTGGTTCAACCCAGTTATTGGTTGCACCAGCGTCAATTTCTTTTTCTGAGCAGATAAAGGTGCGGTCTTCGACACGAGCCACATCGGTTGGGTCTGAAAATGCCAAATAAGAATTTGGGTGCTTTTCGTCATTCAGCTTAATCATTGTGCCATTGGCAATCATCAAATCAAGTAGGCGTTGATTTTCTTCTTCTGAACCATCACACCATTCGATGTTGGCAGGCTTGGTCAGTTTGGCAATGTCATTAACCCAATTGATTAGGGCTTGATGACGGACAAAATCAGGAGCGGTAACTGTTGTGGTCATGGTTTAATCTCACAGAAATTGGGGCTGCTCAATCAATGGATTGGCAAACTGTTGGGAAATCACTCATTAAAAAATCATCTATCAAATGATGGGATTTCTCAGAAAGCTATATTAAATCATAAAATGATAAAAATAGTAAGTATCATTGAATAAAAAAATATATCTATTTTTTAGAATGATGATGTGTTAGTGAATATAGCAATCAATCATAACCAGTTGTTTTTTAATTGATTTTTTAATTTTTTACTGTGTTTTTTGGAAATATGAAACGGATTGCTTAACAAAATTTATCATAAAAAATATCAACCATTGACATTTGACTGATTGATTTAGAGTGTGTTTATCTAAAATGACAAACAACGCACCATTGCCATGATGCGTTGTTTGATGAGGTTTGATTATGCAGATGCCATTAGGCTTGCATTACCACCAGCGGCTGTGGTGTTGTAACTTTGGCTGACTTCGTGGTATAGACGAGTCATGTCCAAACCATTGCTGGCATCAATGATGCGGCGGATACTGCCGTCCAATTCTGCCAAACGCACTTGTTCATCGGTAGGCATGGTGCTTAAAGCAACAACGATGCTATTTTGGTCAAGTGCAGGTTGTTCTGCCACGATGATAGAGCCACTGCGTTCCGCCACTTCTGCCAATGGGTGAGATGGGCTGATGTGGATTTGAGTACCATTCATCGCCAAGATGGCAGCCGCTGCTGCTGATTGAGCAACATCGCCACCATATAGCGTGACTGCCGCAGGGGCGTGCCAAGTCATGGTATTGGCCTCACCTGTTGGGCCTGATAGGGTTGCACGAGCTTGGGTCAGTGTGGTTTGGCGTGCTTGCTCAATCTGTGCATTGATGGCTGACAACTGCTCTTCGCTAAGAGACAAGGCTTGTACGGCTGATAGTACAGATTGTAGGGCTTTTTCATCAACTTGTGCAGTTTTATCCAGCACAGGAGTGTGCCATTTAGCCAGACAGCTTAAGCGTTGTAGATAGAAAGGACCACCAGCTTTTGGACCTGTACCACTCATCGCATGACCGCCAAATGGTTGTACGCCAACTACTGCACCAACGATGTTGCGATTGATGTACACATTACCCGCCTCGATACGACTGGTGATGTGCTCAATCGTACTATCAATTCGGCTATGGATACCGTGAGTTAGAGCGTAGCCTTTTTTGTTAATGCTGTCAATCAGCTCATCAAGTTCGTGAGCGGCAAAACGCACCACATGCAACACAGGGCCAAACACTTCTTTTTTCAGTTGCGACAAATCGTTTAATTCAAACATAATCGGTGCAACAAAGGTTGAGCTTTGGGCATCTGATTTGATGGCAACTTCGTGATATTTGGCAGTTTGTTTGAGGGTATTGATGTGATTAAGCAGATTTTCTTGGGCTTCTGCATCAATCACAGGACCAACATCGGTGGATAGGGCGGCTGGGTTATTGACTACCAGTTCGTCCATCGCACCTTTAATCATCTCAACCATGTGGTCGGCAATATCTTCTTGAACGCACAAGATACGCAGTGCAGAGCAACGCTGACCTGCTGAGTCAAATGCAGACGCCAATACATCTAGGCAGACTTGCTCAGGTAGGGCGGTTGAGTCCACAATCATCGCATTCATACCACCAGTTTCGGCGATTAAGACTGGGTTGTCATCACGAGCGGCTAGGATTTTATTGATGCGTTTGGCAACATCGGTTGAGCCAGTGAAAATCACACCGTCAATACGATTGTCGCTGGTTAGAGCCGCACCAACATCGCCAGCACCCAAGACTAATTGTAGGGCATCGGTTGGTACACCTGCTTCATGCAGCCAAGATACTGCTAGATGAGCGATAAGGCTGGTTTGTTCGGCAGGTTTGGCAACCACAGTATTACCTGCTGCCAGTGCCGATACTACTTCGCCCACAAAGATGGCTAGCGGGAAGTTCCAAGGGCTAATGGCAACCACAGTACCGACTGGATTTGACAGTGCAAGGCGTTCGGTCTCATCGGCATAATAACGGCAAAAATCGACCGCTTCACGCACTTCGGCGATTGAATTTAGCAATGTTTTACCTGCTTCACGCACAGCAATCATCATCAATAGTGCCATGCGTGGTGCATCTTCCATCAAGTCAGCAAATTTACGCAAAACCGCCGCTCTTTGGGCTGGACTAACCGCTTGCCAAGAACTTTGAGCATTGATGGCGGCTGTGATGACCTGACCGACACTTTCTGGGGCAACAAAGGATACTTGACCCACCACATCACTATGGTCGGCAGGGTTTAGTACGGCGTGTGCAGCTTGATGCGATACCTCCACCGAAGTCAAGGATTTGACATCAAAATCAATGCTGCTGGCGGCTTGCATATTGGCTTGTAATTGAGCCAGCACATGCTCGTTTGATAAATCCAATCCGTAAGAGTTGTCTCGCTCGCCATAGATGCGACGAGGTGGTGGGGTTAGTGGATTTGGTGTGATGCCATTGGCAAGCACTTCATCAATCGGTGATTCAACCAGTTCGTCAATGCTAACTTTTTCGTCCACGATGCGATTGACGAATGATGAGTTTGCACCATTTTCAAGCAGACGACGCACCAAGTAGGCAAGCAAGGTTTTGTGTGTGCCAACAGGGGCGTAGATACGCACACGACGACCCAGATTTTTTTCGCCAACCACTTGATCGTACAGGGTTTCGCCCATGCCATGTAGGCATTGGAATTCAAATTCTTTATCCTGACCCATTTCATAAATGGTGGCAAGGCTTTGAGCGTTGTGTGTGGCAAATTGTGGGAAGATGGCATCTTGGGCAGCCAGTAATTTTTTGGCACAAGCAAGATACGACACATCGGTATGTACTTTGCGAGTATAAACAGGGTAGCCGTCCATACCATCGACCTGAGCCCATTTGATTTCGCTGTCCCAATAAGCACCTTTGACAAGGCGAATCATGAGGCGTTGGTTGTTGCGACGAGCCAAATCAATCAGAAAATCAATCACATAAGGGCAGCGTTTTTGGTAGGCTTGCACCACAAAACCAATGCCATTAAAGCCTGCCAAATCAGGGTCAGATACCAAATGTTCCATCAAATCTAGTGATAGCTCCAATCGGTTGGCTTCTTCGGCATCAATGTTTAGACCGATGTTATATTCTTTGGCAAGCACATACAATGCTTTTAGGCGTGGCAACAGCTCATTCATCACTCGCTCACGCTGAGCACGGAAATAGCGTGGGTGAATGGCAGATAGTTTAACAGAAATGCCGTTACCATCATACACCCCACGACCTTGTGCGTCCTTACCAATGGCGTGAATGGCGGTAACATAATCTTGATAGTAGCGGTCAGCATCTTCTTGGGTCATGGCGGCCTCGCCCAGCATATCAAAACTAAAACGATAGCCTAGCTTTTCACGAGCTTTACCATTGGCAAGTGCTTCATTGATGGTCTGACCTGTCACAAACTGCTTGCCCAAAATTTTCATGGCGTGATTCACGCCAGCTCGAATAAATGGTGCACCGCCTTTTTGGATTAGGCGAGTCAATGATGAGCCAAGTGAATCGGTGGTCGGCTGGGTCAGTTTACCCGTTAAGACCAAACCCCAAGCAGCGGCATTGACAAACATTGATGGGCTGTTACCAACATGGCTTTTCCAGTCGCCATCGGCAAGTTTGTCTTGGATTAGGCGGTCACGAGTGGCGGTATCTGGAATACGAAGTAGAGCTTCGGCAAGGCACATCAATGCCACACCTTCTTCGCTGGACAAAGAAAATTCGTGCATCAAGGCATCAACGCCAGATGATTTACTGCGGTCAGCACGCACTTGGGTAATCAAGCGACGAGCCAATGCATCGATACGACCTTTTTGCTCTGCATCAAATCCTAAGGTAGCGAGCAAATTTTGCACAGCAATCACTTCGTCCAAGCGATAAGCATTGGTAATGGCATCACGCAAAGGTGTTTGCGGTTGGGTAAAATTAAACATGGTGTTGTCCTTAATGATAATAGGGTTGCAAATAACACAAATGCAACAAACTAGCAATAACAATTATATCATTTACTGTAATGCTATTCCATAGAATAAACTGAGTGAAATGCAAAATTTATCAGAAAATGTATCGTCAATGTACTTGATTTATTGAAAACCACAATAGATAAATTTAATTTTTTGATAAATACAAGACAAATCCGATGAATAATTCAGTAGCAATGAGTAAGCCTTCATTTGAACTTTGTTCTTTTTGTTTCCATGTCATGGTTAAAGAATGGGAGGTGGGCGTAATATGTATTATCTTTTATGCCTGTGTGGCGTAAGGAACGAAACTGCTGTAAATATAGGTTATGTGGGCTGGCAACATTTAAATGGTGTGCTGTATTGGGAGAGTAGAAAAGGTCAGCAATTCATTGATGGCTTTGGATATCAATTACCCCTCACTATCAAATACTAACCCTTCCCATAATTATAAAATAGGAAAGGATTTAAGCTAATATATTTTATTAAAAAAAATTTAGGGAAATTTTGGTCCGATAAGCAACAACCACATAAACCCGCACCAAAACCCAATATTTTTCAATATAATACCAAACTCAATACTCCTTATGCTAAGAAAGACTAAGCCAAATCACTAGGGGCAAAATGGGATAGTACCAATAAATCTTGGTATATGCCAGCAGGTCTTGACCTGTCAAAATTTGAAAAATGGCTTACCTTTAAACAAGAAAAAAAGTGCAAAATACCCAAAAGCCAATGGCGTTGCCGTTATTGGCGAACACTCTATTTTAGATGGTGGAGCTTACCGTATTGGCAACGAGGGCTTAACCAAGTTTTCTAAGTCGCCCATGCGGTATAAGAACAAAAGCACCAGCCAAATGCCCATCGCCCACTATTCCAAACCATTTTGTCATGTTAGAAATTTGGCGGCTTATCTGCCAAAGGCATTTTTTCTAAGCCGCTCATGCAGGGTAGATTAGCGAATCTCGACGATTGCTCCTTGTTCAATATTGGCGTACACTTCCAAAATATCCCAGTTGGTCAGCTTGATACAACCAAGTTCAGCAGGTTTGTCAATGATGTCAGGCATTGGCGAGCCATGAATACCGCAGTTGGGCTTGTTAATACCAAGCCATGCCACGCCAACAGGGTTATTGGGACCAGATGGCAAGATGACGGTACTGGTTTTGCCGTCTTTGTTGATTGTGGCTTTATAGCTTGGCATTTTGACTTTATCTGTGATTTTAAAGCGATTATTGCCAGTTTTGCTATCGTCTTTGCCAATCATGCTTGGATAAGTGGCAATCAGTTTGTCTTCATGATAGGCGTACAACACGCCATCTTGGCGATGGGCAATCAAATGAGTGATTTTTTTGTCCAAAGGTTTACCAGTATTGATGACGGTGATGGTTTCTCCTGCGACAAATTTTTTGTCAGGATTGATTTTTTTAAGATAACGAACCGACATATGAAAGCGTTCGCCAAGCATTTCTTCGACATTTTCATAATACAATCCTGCCTGCTTGGCTTGTTCGCTTAGCTCGCTGGGCAGTTTGGCATAATTACCCTTCATGTCAGCATCGGTGATGGTGTAGGAAACCAAGATGGGCTGGTCGCTGGCGATGTTTTTGTGCAATGCTTGCCAAGTGGCCTCATTCATTTTGCCAGTCGGTTCTAGATCTTGTAACTGCTGAAAATTTTGCAGGGCTTTTTTGCTGGTTGCACCCCAACCACCATCAATCGCACCAGGCGAGGCATGATTCCAATCAAGCAAAGTTTGCAACTTGACGGTCATGGCAGGATTGGCTGTCATGTCAGCCGACCAAACCGATTCATTGACCAGCTTGGCATAATCAGCAAGATGGTAGGTTAAGTAGCGTTTGCCATTTTTTTCAACGCTACTGATGGCGTTTTGACCATGATTGGTTGATACAGGCACAACAATACCTTCTTGTTCGCCAGCAAAGGCAGGACTACTCAGCGTGGTTAGAGCCAAACAGATGGTCAGTAGTGAAGATGGTTTTTTCATGGTGCATTCCTTGTGGTTGGGTTATTTAATCAGTTCGATGGTTCCATTGATGGTGTAGTTAATGGTGCTATCGCCTGCTGAAAACTCTTGCACGACAGCACGGCTGTCTGCCATTTTAGCACTTGCCATCATCGCCATTGGGTAGGCGGGGGCGTATTGATGATGATTAAGCTGAACATTGACGATTTTGTAGCCAGATGCACCAAAAGATTGACTGATGTTTTGAGCTTCGTCTTGGAAATTTTTGATGGCTTGGGTTTGAAGCTGTTTTTCGGCATTGGCATAAGTTTGCTCCGAAACGCCAAAATTAAGCTGGTCGATAATCATGATGTCCTGCAAATCAGCGATTAATTGGCTGGCTTTTTCAAAGTTTTTGCTGGACAACTCCAATGACACCGAACCTGTAAAACCGATGATTTTTTGGTCGCTATCATCTTGGTTATTGGCATAGCGAGGCTGGGTGTGCTGACGAGAAGTGCTGACAACAACCTCAGGATAGCGTTTGGCAAGCGTTAAGGCTTGATTGATGCTTTTGTTTAGTTCATTGGCAATGGCGGCTGGCGTGGCAGCTTGGGCGGTCTTGCTGAGTGTGGCTTGTAGTTGGTCGTTGGCAATCTTGGTGCGTGCTTCGCTGGTAAAGCTGATTTGATTGTAGGCGGTTTGTGCTATTGCCACACTGCTTAGGCTTGCCAAAACTGCTGTTAGAGTGGTAAAAACAAGTGTCGATTTCATCGTAATTTTCCAATTATTGTGTGACATCATCAATGACTCTAATCATCATCAATCAATGATGAGCAACATGGGTGTTTAATCAATCTAATCTTATTATAAAAAGGCTTTGTCAGTCAATTTTAGTTTGTGTGTGAATATGTGTAATTTTATGACATAAAATTGTGAAAATTTTTGCCAAAAAACACCAGCATAGACTAGTGTTATCAGATGATATGACAGGCAACAAAATAGAAGCGATGTCTGTTTATTGCCTGCCAAACTTATTGCTTAATCTGCCAAAGAGCTTAAAACCATGATGACCATGGCAACTATGTGGCAAATGACTTTGTCGTTTGGGCGTTGATACTTCATGTGATGATGGGTGTCAGAATTCATCGTACAACACGAATGGGTCGCTGGGTCAAACGACACATCAACTCATAGCCAATCGTCCCTGCCTGACTGGCAATGTCATCAATGTGCGGTGCATCGCCCCATAGGATAACAGCATTGCCCACATCAATATCCAGACCGTCAATATCCACCATCAGCATGTCCATCGCCACTCGTCCAATAATGGGGCGAAGATGCCAATGTTGGTGGTTGTCTTGAAGTTTGACTTGGGCGTTTTTGACCACTCTGGGGTAGCCGTCGCCATAGCCGATACTGACCACGCCAATACGCTGGTCTTGGTTGGCTTGCCAGATACTGCCATAGCCAACCGCTTCTTCCGCCTTGATGTCGTGCGTGGCGATGAGCTGGGCGGTTAGGGTCATGGCTGGTCGCAACCCAAGATGGCTGGCACTTTGATTGGCAAGCGGTGTGCCACCATACAGGGCAATGCCTGCTCGCACCCAGTCGTGATGCTCATTGGCAAAATTAAAAATCCCTGCCGAATTGCACAGCGATGCCAAAGTCTGTGGGGCGAATTGGCGAATGTGTTTTAATGCTTGACCAAAGCGGTCGATTTGCTGTTTGTTTAGTGGATGGGATACATCATCAGCACAGGCAAAGTGACTGGTCAAAATCAGTCGATAGCCTGCTTCATTCAGGGCTTGGGCGGCAGTGATGATTTGTTCATCATCAAATCCTAAACGGTTCATGCCTGTATTGTGTTTTAGCCAGATTGTTTGTGTAAAACTGCCTGATGCTGGCTGGTTTGCTAATGCCCAATCCAGTTGCTGCTGTTGATGAATCACGCAGCCAAACCCTTGCTGTATCGCCAGTTGCCATTCATCATGGCTAAATACACCCTCAATCAAAACCACAGGTCTGTCGATGGATAATTGTTGTAAGCACGCCTTGACTTGTAGGGCTTCACTCATGCACGCCACACCAAAGGCATCAGCGTCTTGTAGAGGGGGTAAAGCGTGTGCAATGCCATGTCCATAAGCATCTGCCTTGACCATTGCCATAACTTTGGTGGTGCTTGCCAGTTTGCTTTTAATCAGGGCAAGGTTGTGTGTTAGTGCTTGACTGTCGATGGTGATGGTGGTGTTTCTCATAATGGCTCTTGGGTTATTCTTCATCTTGATAATCACTTGGAATGTCGTGAGCATCAATAAAATCTTCAAAGCGAGTGTATTCGCCAATAAATCTTAGTGGCACTTTGCCCAAACCACCATTTCGCTGTTTGCCAATGATGATTTCAGCCAGCCCCTTGTTGTTTTCTTTGTCGGGATAATAAACCTCATCACGATAGATGAACAAAATCAAGTCAGCGTCTTGCTCGATTTGTCCAGATTCACGCAAATCAGACATGACAGGGCGTTTGTTGGGGCGATTTTCTAGGCTACGGTTGAGCTGTGATAGGGCGATGACAGGGCAGTTCATCTCACGAGCCAGTGCCTTGATACTGCGAGAAATCTCGCCAATCTCACCGACACGATTGTTCTCCATGCCTGGCACTTTCATCAATTGTAGGTAGTCAATGATGATGAGCCCTAGACCATCGGGGTGATTTTTAGCAAGTCTGCGACAAGTTGAACGCATTTCTGATGGCGATAGATTGTTTCGGTCATCAATGTATAGATGTTTGTCTTGTAAAAAGGTAATGCTACTCATCAAAGATGCCCATTCATCTTCATACATCGTACCAGAACGCAGACGACCTTGATGGATACCGCCCCATGAAGACATCAGACGCATGGCGATGGATTCGGCAGGCATTTCCATAGAAAAGACAACCACAGGTACATTTTGTATCAGAGCAGCTTGGGCGATGTTCATGGCAAAAGTGGTCTTACCCATCGATGGACGGGCTGCCACGATAATCATGTCGCTGTTTTGCAGACCAAGTGTTTTGTTGTTTAGTTCAAGAAAACCTGTATCCAAGCCTGTGATATTGCCATCTCTTAGTTTTAGTTCTTGCAGTTGATTGACGACACTGCCTAGCACATCATCGATTTTCTTTGGCCCTGATTTACTGCTGCCATTGGCATAACTTTCGCCAATACGAAAAATATCTGCCTCAACCACATCCAAAATATCGGTAATGCCTTGTTTTTTTGGGTGGTAGGCGAGGTTTAGCATGTTGTTGGCAGCTTTAATCATCTGTCGATAGACGGATAATTCTCGCACTTTTTCGGCATAGGAGACCAAATTAAAAAAAGTCGCTGGACTTTGATTGATTTGGGTGAGATACTCTTCGCCACCGACCAAGCCAAGCTGATTTTGTCGGCTTAGATATTCATAAACCATCAAGGCATCATAAGGTTCATTGACTCGTGATAGATGGCTGATGGCTTCAAAAATTCTTTTGTGTCTTTCGCCATAAAAATCATCAGCAGTGATGATGGTGTCAATTTTCTCAAAAGAATCATCAATGCCCATCAATGATGCCAGCAAGGAGCGTTCCATGTCAATATTGTGTGGCAGGGTATTGATGCTTGCTGTATTGTCAGAAGGGGTGTTGTGCGTTTCGGTGCTACTCATGATTATTACCATTAGTGATGGTTGGGTGATTTGCTATTTTATTAGCAATATTAAAAAATAAGATAACATTACCAATAAAAACACGCATTTGGTGGTTTGACTGGTGTTGGTATTTTGTCAATCACCCATTCATCAACCATATGCCTGTATTGATTGTATTTTTTGGAAAATAACTGGGCAATATGAGTGGAATCGGATAAAAAATATTGGGCGTGATTGGCTTTTGTGTTACAATCTAGTTTTTTATTTTATCATAAAACCAATCAAAAGGCATAATATGAACGCCAAGCATTTTGACAAAAAACCTGCCATTCTTATCACCACAGGCGAACCTGCGGGTATTGGTATGGATATTGTGATTGATGTGTTGGCGAATCAGTCGCAGCTTTTGTCAGGACTTGTCATCATCGCCGCCGATAAGCAGGCATTGTATGACAGGGCGACATTGCTTGGTTATTCATTGCCAACATATCCTGTGATTGAGTTTGGTGCAGATTGGCAAGAGCAAATGGTTTGGCATCACACGCATTCATCAGCTTGCCAAATTGTGATATTAAACGTGGTTTGTCGTGAGCCAGTCAAAGCAGGTGCATTGTCTGTACAAAATGCTTACATGGTCGAGCAACAGTTATCAGCTGCTCATACGCTTGCCAGCCAACAATTCGTGCAAGCGATTATCACTGCCCCAATCCAAAAGTCTGTGATGATTGACGCTGGCATCAGCTTGGATAATGGCGATATGTTTAGCGGACATACCGAATATTTCATGCACAAAGCAGGCTGCGACAAAGTGGTGATGATGCTTGCCAATCGCACGATGAAAGTGGCATTGGTTACCACGCATCTACCGCTTAGACAGGTGGCAGATGCCATCACGCCTGATGAGGTTGCCAATACGGTAAAAATCACGCATGAGGCACTCACCAAGCAATTTGGCATCGCCAATCCGACCATCTTGGTGTGTGGACTCAACCCACACGCAGGCGAGGGCGGTCATCTGGGCGATGAGGAGATGACCATCATTGACCCTGTGTTGGCGGATTTTGCCAAGCAGGGCATGGATATTTCACTAAGTATGCCAGCTGATACTTTATTTACCAAACATCATTTGGCACGAGCAGATGCCATCATTGCCATGTATCACGACCAAGGTCTTGCACCGCTAAAATCACATGGGTTTGGTGACACCGTGAACATTACTTTGGGACTGCCTTATATTCGCACTTCTGTCGATCATGGCACGGCTCTTGATTTGGCGGGAACTGGCAAGGCATCAAGCAGCAGTTTAGCACAGGCAATCAGACAGGCGTATCAGATGATTGCAGCGTCCATGCCTTGATTGGATTTACCGCTACGCCTTAATTTTTAATTTTATAAAACAAAAGAAGTTGAACAATGACTTACATCATTCCAAAATCTCCACAAAACGCCAATCATACGCCACGCAAACGCTTTGGGCAAAATTTTCTACACGACACCAATGTCATTGCTCAGATTGTCAGTAGTATTCGATTGATGCGTGATGATAATTTGTTAGAAATCGGTCCAGGGCTTGGTGCATTGACTGAGCCTTTGCTTGCCGAAGTGGACGGCATGACCGTGATTGAGCTTGACCGTGATTTGGCAAGTGCACTCAAAATCAACATTGGAGCAAACAGCCACCCTGATTTTACCATCATCAATGACAATGCGATGGAGGTGGATTATCGAAATCTTGCCGAGCAGGTGGGCAAGGGGGCGTTTCGTGTGGTGGGTAATTTGCCATACAATATTTCCACGCCGATTTTGTTTCGCTTGCTTGAATTTAGTGATGTCATCAAGGACATGCACTTTATGCTCCAAAAAGAGGTCGTAGAACGCATTACCGCTGAGCCTGCCACCAAAGAATATGGCAGATTATCGGTCATCATGCAGTACCATTGCCAATCTGAATATTTATTGACCGTGCCAAAAGGGGCGTTTAATCCACCGCCCAAAGTTACCAGTGCAGTTTTTCGCCTTATTCCTTATGACACCAAGCCCATCACTGCCAAAGATGAGCGAGTTTTTGCCATCGTGGTGCGAGAGGTGTTTAATCATCGCCGTAAGACTTTGCGAGCGATTTTTAAGAATAATGCACTCTTATCAAGTCTAGATGAGACAGCATTTGAGCAAGCTGGCATCAATCCACAAGCTCGTCCAGAGACGCTGAGCGTGGTGGATTTTGTGGCATTGGCAGATTTGGTGGTTGATAAGCAGGGTAAGTTATGATAAGAAACGATTATCGCCATCAGTATGTGATTGGCGATTTGCAAGGGTGTTTTGGAGCGTTTAATCGCTTGCTAAAAGTCTTGGATTTTGATGAAAATCAAGACAAGCTATGGCTGGCTGGCGACATTGTGGCACGAGGCGAGGATTCTTTGGCGACACTGCGAGAGACCAAGCGACTGGCTGATAAAGGAGCATTAGCCACCGTGCTGGGTAATCATGACATCACACTGATAGCGACTTGGCGTGGCGTTTTACCCATCAAGCCAAAAGATAAAACCGCTGCAATTTTTGAGGCTGATGATTGTGATGAGCTGTTAAACTGGTTGCGCAAACAGCCTTTATTGTTGTATCCAGACGAAAAAACCGTCTTGACACACGCTGGCATACCGCCAAATTGGCAAATCAAAGAGGCTCAAAAATACGCCCAAGAGTTACAAAACCAACTCTCTGGTAGCCTAAAACAGCTTGACCGACTATTGCCAAAATTATACAGCAAAAAAGCCGATGTTTGGTCAGACAAACTGCACGGATACCAAAGAATGCGTGCCATTGCCAATTATCTAACCAGAATGCGTCTATGCACCCAAGATGGCTTGCTTGAATTTTCCTTTAAAGAGTCTTTAAAAGATGAAATGCCAAGTGATTTTCGTCCTTGGTTTGACTGGTATGTGGTGCGAGAAAGACGAATTTTGTTTGGGCATTGGGCGGCTCTAAAAGCACAGGTAGATACCAAAAATGTGCGTGCCTTAGATGGAGGGTGTGTCTGGGGAGGTAGTCTTGTGGCATATCGTTTGGGCGATGGCAAAATCATCGAAATCAAATGACATCATGGATTGACCAATCTGGATGACTCATCAACAAATCCCCCAAGCGGATTGGCTTGGGGGATTTTTAGTGTGTTATGAAAGATATGACATTTTTTGTGATGGCTTCTTGACGACAAGATTAGCCACATTATCAGAACAAAATGAAATAACATTATTATTATGTTGATTTTTTGAGCAATTATTAACGATTGATTATTGAAAAATTTTATCAATCAATCAACATTGTTAGCATTTAGCCATAAAATAGCAATATTTTGACAATAATTGTAAATTTTAGTTGCATTTTTTTAATCTTATCAGTTATGATTGCAACCGATTGACGATATGTGTTATTTGCGATACTTATTGGGACAATCTAATTCCAAGCACAAGTGAAGGAATGCTTGTTTATGAAATTAACTAATCTTTTTGTTGGTTTGGCGACAGCTTTAGCGGTTGGTACTGCAATGTCTGCCCAAGCGGTTGAATTAGACCGTACTTACAACAAAGACCACATGACCGTGAATGTGTCTGGCTCTCTTGCCCCTACCTTGACACAAAATTCCTCAAAATTTACCTACCTGTATGGCGATTTGCGAGCACTCGATAGATGGAGTACGGACGGCTCTGCCATCAGAAAGGGCAATCTAGAACGCCTGCTTCGCTACGAAAATAGCCGTACTACCGATGAACGCTTGCGTTTGCAAGGGTTTGATGGTGGTTGGATTGGTTTTGATGTCAGTCAAAACATCAATACAGACATCAAAGCGAGAGGCTCTCTTGGTATCAGCACCTATTTTGCTGGCGACCAGATTTTTGTCGGTGATTTAAGTCTTGATTATGACAAGCTGGGCGAGCTGACTTTGAACATCAATGGCAGATTGCCAACCAGTAGTGTTGGTACTTCTGGCACTTATAATACGCTTGACAGACAAGGTACTTCGGTCGATATTCGCTATAAACAAATCCCAAATCTGCGTCTGGGTGCTTATTATGCTTTTGCTGATATGCCAAACGCCGCAGGCTCTGTTGATACAGGTATCGAAAAAGGATACGGTGCAACCGCTTCGTATCAGCATTCTTTTGGTTTGCGTAATGACTTGGATATGCGAGTAGGCTATTCGCACAGCCAAAGACGACATGACCTACAAAGCAACTCTGTGGCACAAGATAAAGATGCGGTCATGGCAGGCATTCGCTACAATTACTATAAGACCACTTTATCGGTCGATGGCGGTGTTTCTAAGTCTGATTATCATGGCAATATCATCAGCGATGCCAAAACCAAAACTGCTGGCGTGCGTCTTAGCTATGAAATCACGCCACGCCTGAGCACTTATGGTTTTTATGGTGCTAGACGCACAACTTCCAACGAGGCTGATGGCGTGAATCTAAACTTCGAGACGCTTTATAACAACGCCTTGTACGCCGATGGCAAACAACCAATCCAAGAAACCCAGCTATTTAAGAAAATCAACCGTGATATGTATGGTGTTGGTGCTTCCTTTAACATTCATCGCAATGCGTCTGTCTTTGCTGATGTCAAACGAGAAACCACCAAATACAGCCTAACAGATGGCGACTTTGCCAAAAATGTTGATGATTCTTATGCACTAGGCACGGTATTTTATTGGTAATTTGATTTAATTTTTTTAAGGAAAAAAAGATGAAAAAGACTCTACTATCAACCATGATTGCAACAGCTGGCGTATTGGCAGCAGCAAATTCTGCTCATGCAATTTTTAATCTATACAAACAAGATGGTCTAAGCCTAGATATTAACGGCGAGGTAAATTTGTATGCCGAAACCGATAAAAAAGAAATCGAGGGTCAATTTCCAATCCTAAAAGGTCTATACCAAGACGCTAGCGATGAGCGTGTGCGTTTGGCGGCAGACCAAGGTTCTTCTTGGATTGATTTTCGTGCCTCTCAAACCCTGCCAAATGATTGGCGTGTGACTGGAACTTTGGGCATGGGTTACACTCAGGCAGGTAGTGGCACTTATCTAAACTCTGCCAATGTTTCATTGGATAAACTTAATGTTGGTGCGATTACTTTGGGTCGTCAGTACCTACACACAGGTCATGTGACTCGTACAGGTACTTACACACCATTAGATACTTTTGGTGAGCAAGCAGTGCGTTTGGATTATTATGGGTTGCCAAACTTGCACACCAGTGCTTACTATCTATTGCCATCATCAAATGATGTGCGTAGCGAGCAAGATTTTGCCGAAGTTGAGGGCTATGGTGCGTCAGCAAGCTACAAGCTACCAATCACAGACAATCAAAGCCTACGACTAGCGGCAGGTTATAGCAATAACCGAGCCAATCCACAAACCACCGATGCTTTTGATGCTAAGTCGGACAATTATGCTGCTTCATTGGAGTATCGTGCTGGTCGATTCTTGGCAGCGGCAGACTATGGTCGTCGTGATGCCAAGCTAAACGGTCAGACAGTGGCTGGCGTAGATAGTGATTATCTAGGCTTTAAGCTAGGCTTTGAGGTAACACCACGCTTTAATATCGTGGCAGGCTATGGCAAAAAAGAGAGCGATAGAAAATATGCCAATGGTCTGACCGCTCAGGATGCAACCGATCAGCTATTGGGTCAATTTTATGTCGAAGATGGGGCTGGTGGCTATGTCTTTAACCCAAATACCGCTGGTCTAAGTGCTCAGATGTCTTTCCCATTCATGTTTGAAAAGCTAGAAGAGCAGCAGGCTTATGTGCGTGGCGATTATTACGCTCGTGAAAATCTACGCTTCTACGGTCAGGCTCAAAAAGAGGAAGTGCAAGCCAAGCAAGAAGGTCGTGATTATGCCAAATTGGATAACACTTCATACCGTCTGGGCGTTTCTTTTGTTTTCTAATCACGCCTAGTATTTGATATATGGACAGGACTTGGTGCATTATTTTGCACCAAGTATCAATGATTGACCCAGTAATGATAATGGGAGTTATCATGAAATTTAATAAAATTGCTACCTTGACCGCTATGGTGTTGTCAGGTATGTATCTGACCCAATGCACCACCGTGCAAGCACCGATGGCAAATGCCCAAGCTACCACCAATCAACATCAATATCCAGCCACTCGTACCCATCAGTCAAAAGAAGACCGCTTCTTGACAGGCGAAACTGGCAGACCAGAAAACCTATCCTCAGAGGGTCGAGCGAATTTTTCGGTACATTCTGGTGCTAAGGTTGATGATGGCATTGACCATTATTTTGGCGAAAAAGTGGTGGATAAATATCGCTGGTTTGAGGAATTAGACCACATCTCTCCAGAATATGCCAAAGAAACCAACGAAGAACGTCAAAGAAACTTCATTGGCACTCGTTCAGAATCTGACATTCCTAACGGTCAGATGGATAACCGTGCCCTAAAAAGCCTACAAAAAATCGATGAAAATCGCCCTACCAGTGAAGTCACACAATGGGTTGATGCCCAAAATGCTGACTCTCGTGACTATGTGAATAATATCCCATTTGTGGATAAAGTTCGCCAAAATGTTGAAAGCCTATACGCCAGAGAGCATTTGATTCGCAAAAGCCCAGTAAAAGCAGGCGGGGAGCTAAAACTGTTTCGTGGTGAAGACACCAATACTCGCATGGTGTACATTGATGGCAATGGTGTAGAAAAATTACTATGGAGCGAGGCAGATTCAAAACGCCATCTTACCAATGGCGATATGTATGTTAATGAATCGGGCAGTCATGTGGTGCTGCTGCTCAGTTCTGGCTATGCCGATAGCGATCAGGTTAAGCTGCATGTTTATGAGACCACCACGGGTAAGGAAGTGGGTAGGTCTGTGATTGTTGGTCGCCAGATTGACTCTCGTGGTTTGGCGGTTGAGTGGCTAGATAATGATACTTTCTTTTATAGCGACATGGCAACCAACCCTGCTACAATTCTACGCCGTGATTTGAATAAAAAACGCTTTGACGACCCCATCGAAGTACATTGGTCTCATCTCAATGCTGCCATTATGGGTATGGGATTAGAGGGTGATGATAAGCGTTACATGGTTATTAGCACTTATGTTGGTCAAGATGCCTTTGTCATCAAAGATTTGAAAACTGGCAAATTGTACCGCCCGTACAACCAAAAACAGGCGGACAAAAACCGCAAATATGCTGAACATTTCGTATTGGCAAGTTTTGTGCATTTAGACACCAAAACAGGCGATTTGTGGTTGATTTCTGGCGAAAATGATGAGCAGCATGGCGAGCTTATTAAGACCAATATTCACAATCTAAAACAGCGTGAAGTGGTTGTGCCTGCTAATACGGCTTACGACCAGATGGAAGAGGCGATTTATCATAAAGAAGGTCAAGGCTATTTTTTAATCAAGTACAGCAAAGATGGTCAACATCGTGTCATCTTAACAGATGCCAAGGGTAATCCGCTAAAAGATTTGACCCCTAGTGCGGTTGGCGAGATTACAGATTTGTTCAGCTATGTGGCTGGCGAAACCGAGATTGACAGCAAGAGCACTGATGTAAAATCAGGCGATGAAAGCCATCTGTCATTCCGTTTCCAAAATCCTATTACGCCTCGTACGGTGTACAAATACAGCATCAGCAAAGGCGAATTTATTGATGTGCGTCGTCGTGATTTATTCCCATTTAACCACAATGATTATGAAATCAAATTGGTTAAGTATAAATCAAAAGATGGTACAGAAATTCCAATGAGCATTTCCTATAAAAAGGGTACGGTGCTGAATGGCAAAAACCCAACATTGATGCTGGCATACGGTGGTTTTGCGGTCAAAGATACCGCTAATTTTAGCCTGCGTAATGTGCCTTGGTTGGAGCATGGCGGTGTCTTTGTTCGTCCACACTTGCGTGGCGGTGCTGAATATGGCGAAGCATGGCATGAACAAGGTAAATTCCAAAACAAACTCAATGTCTTTGATGATTTTGAGGCGGCTGCGGATTACTTGACAGCCAACGGCTATACCTCACCTGAATATCTGGCAATCATCGGTGGTTCGAATGGTGGTCTGCTGGTTGGTGCATCAATGACGCTAAATCCTGAAAAATATCGTGTAGCGTTCCCACAAGTGGGTGTGCTTGATATGCTTCGTCATGACCAGCGTTTTTATAAGGGCATTTGGGACGGTGAATACGGCTCAGCGTACGACAGCAAAGAGATGTACCGCTACCTAAAATCTTATTCGCCATATCATAATGTGCGTGCAGGTGTGTGCTATCCATCAACGCTGGTGATGACCTCTAAGCGTGATGACCGTGTATTACCATTCCATTCTTATAAGTTTGCAGCGGCATTGCAGGAAAATCAGTCTTGTGCCAACCCAACCTTGCTATTTGCTGATGAAGATCAGGGTCACGGTGCTAGAACACCTGCCGCTACCAAAGAGGCAATGACGCTGGTGACTGCATTTGGTTTCCACGAAATGGGCATTAAAGATGTGCCTGTGGTTGCTCGCCCAACGGTAGAGGAGCTAAAAGGCGAAAAATGGCTCAAAGAAGAGGCTGAGGCAGCTGCCAAAAAGCAAGCCAAATAGCCATAGCTAGATGCAACCTCATAATAAAACACCGCCACTTATTTGGCGGTGTTTTATTATGTTTGAGGAATTAATCAAGATGAGATTGTACTTGTGCTGACACCTGACCATCATGCAAGGCGATGTGTATCGTTTGTCCTTGATTGAGCATATGGCGACTACTGATGGGCTTATTGGCATCATCATAAATCAAAGCATAGCCTTTTTGTAGTGTTCTTTGGGGGTGCTGAATGAGTATCAGACTTTGTAGATGGCGACATTGTTCACGTACTAGGGTTAGGTGTGAATAGAGCTTTTTATGTTCATTCAAATAATACCGACTGTCTTTTTTGGCTTGTGTCAGTTGTGCGTGGGCGTATTTTTTTGTATTCGCCATCAGGGTGTTGAGTGCCAGAGTTTCTTGTTTGCTGCGATGTTTGATGGTCGTGTGTAGCTGTTTAAGCTGATGCTTACTGTCTTGTTTGGCGATTTGGGTGGTTTTGCTGGCATGATGGCGAATGTGATGAATTTTTCGCTCGCAATCTTGCTTGGTGGTGGTCAAAAATTGAGTAGCGGTTTGTTGGATTTGTTGTATTTTTTGTTTGGCAAGCTGGATTGTTTGTGCCAAATGTGTCTCAATGCCCAAGATGACTTTTGATGGCGTGTCAAAACTTCTATGAGCCACTTCATCCAAAATAACCAAGTCTCTTTGATGACCCACGCCCACCCAGACGGGTACAGGGCATTCAGCGACCATAGCCGCCAGCTCATAGTCATTTAGGTATGCCAAATCGCCCACCGCACCACCACCACGAATGATGACTAATAAATCAGGCAGGGCATCATGTTGTGTGCGAAAATCATTTAGACTTCCCATGATGGCTTGGCGTATCTCTTTGGGTGCATGATTGCCTTGAAAAGTGGCGTGATGATATTGAAAATGACAAGCCTTTGCCATCATCAATCGGTCAGCTTCGGCACGAAAATCCCCCAAGCCAGCCGCTTGTTCGGGAGCGATGACCACCACATGACGAATGTCAAATGGTGTCGGTAGAGATTTGTTTAGATGAAACAACCCTTCTTGGTATAGGCGTTGTTTCATGGCGTGATAGGCTGCTGCCAGCTCGCCCAGCGTATAGTTGGGGTCTATGTCGCTGATATTGAGACTAAATCCATATTGGGCATGAAAATTTGCGGAGCATTTCATCAGCACATTGATGCCTGCTTGTAGATTTTGACCTGTGGTGACGGCAAATTTGGTTAGTAGGGCGTTTGCTTTATATCGCCATAGCGTGGCTCGACAACTGGCGATGATTTGCCCAGCATCATCTTTATCTGCCAGCTCAAAATAATAATGACCGCCTTTGCTGTTCATCGCACGAATCTCAGCACGCACCCAAACTTCATGGTCAAAAGTATCATCAATGACCATCTTGACCGCCGTTAAGTAGTCATGCAAAGACAGTTGGGCATTGGGCAGCATATCCATGCCATCATCGCCATCGTCATCGGTCAGCTCTTGGGCGAAACGCTCGGCAAGAGCTCGATGTTTTTGCTCAATGGTATCAAGATTATCTGACAGATGAAGTGATGAGGCTTGTTTTGTGATGGATTTGGGCATGGCAATATCGCTGATGAAAAATATTATTGTAACAAAGAGGTGCTTAGATGGCAATTTGTTTACACCAAAAACAAAAGGCACTTCGATGATGAAGTGCCTTTATTGGCGTTCGATGGTTATTTTTTATTTGATTTTTTGGCAGCCGCTTTTTGAACTTTGGCGGCAGAAACTGCCAAATCGGTGCGTTCGTCCATCTCGTATAAAGCACCAGCACGACCAACGATGAGTGGGTCGATATTGCCAATTTGTGATGAATCTTTATTTTCATAATTCATCTTATTAAGCACATAACGCATGGCGTTCAGACGGGCACGCTTTTTGCAGTCAGATTTGATGACAATCCAAGGAGCTTCTGCGGTGTCGGTATTAAAGAACATCGCTTCTTTGGCAAGGGTATAATCGTCCCATTTGTTCAAAGAGGCTTTATCGACAGGCGATAGCTTCCATTGTTTTAGTGGGTCATTTTCACGGCTGGCAAAGCGAGCTTTTTGTTCTTCACGGCTAACCGAGAACCAGAATTTGACCAAATGAATGCCCGATTCCACCAAATGTTTTTCAAACTCAGGCACTTGACGCATGAAAGTGCGATATTCATCATCGCTACAAAAGCCCATCACTCGCTCAACCACTGCACGGTTGTACCAAGAACGGTCAAACAGCACAATCTCGCCAGCGGTTGGTAGATGTTGGACATAGCGTTGAAAATACCATTGACCTCGTTCTTGGTCGGTTGGTTTTTCAAGAGCAACCACTCTGGCACCACGAGGATTGAGGTGTTCCATAAAGCGTTTGATGGTACCGCCTTTACCTGCGGCATCACGACCTTCAAAGATGATGACCAGCTTTTGACCTGTGGTCTTGATGTGGTGTTGTAGTTTTAGCAGCTCAATTTGTAGTTTGTATTTTTGGGCTTCATAATTTTTACGGCTTAGGCGGTTTTTATAAGGATAGCCGCCTTCACGCCAGTTGTCTGACAGCTGAGTGTCTTTGGATTTTTCGGTACGCATTTGGCTGGCGATACGAGCTGCTGGCAAATATTCGCTAAGGGTTTGACCAAACTCAGCCAACTCATCAGGGGTGGCGTGTTCTAGTAAATCTTCTAATTGACCCAAAGTCTTTGCCATCACAGGGGATTTGGTGGCTGTTGGCGTGGTTGGTGTTGTTTTTTTTGGGGTGGTTGCCACTTTGGTGGTCTTGGTTTGTGTAGCAGACATAAAAACTCCTTAAATAGCGTATAAGTAAACAACAAAAACCTTACTGTCAATATGGTATCACGCTTAATGGGGATAATCAATCTATATTTATTTTATTTATACCATCATTTTTGTCAAAAAATGGTGTGTTTTACCAAAAGGTTTTTTAACCAACACTTAGTGATAAAAAGCCCATCAGACAAGCCTAAGATGACTTGGCTGCATGACTTTTGTCATTTTGATGGATAAAATCATCGAAAATCACACGATGCCAAATGGTCATTGACCATACCCACCGCTTGCATAAAAGCATAACAGGTGGTTGCTCCAACAAAAGTAAAGCCATCTTTTTTGAGCTGTTTGGCAAGGCGTGCAGAGGTTTTGGTTTGGCTGGGAATGTCTTCAAGTCGGGTTGGGTGATTGATGATAGGCTCACCATCGGCACAGGCAATGCCCCATAGATATTGAGCAAAAGACTGGCGTTGGCAGATAGCAAGATAGGCTTTGGCATTATTGATGATGGCACAGATTTTTGCACGATGGCGAATGATGCTTGTATTTTGCATCAATTCATCGATTTTTTGGTCATCGTATAAGGCGATTTTGGCAGGGTCGAAGTCATCAAAGGCACGATAATACGCTTCACGGCGTTTTAAGATGGTAATCCAGCTAAGCCCTGCCTGCATGCTTTCAAGGCATAAGCAGGCAAACAGTTGTCTGTCATCGTAAATGGGCTTGCCCCATTCATGATCGTGATAGGCGATGTACAAAGGGTCGGACAAGCACCAATCGCAACGAATCGGATTATTTGTCGTCATCGCAGTCGCCATCTAGGACATCTAGGTCGTCTTTGCACAAAGATTTGATGTTTTGTTTGCAAAAATTTGGGTCAAGTTTGCAAATGGCGTCCATCAGAACATCGATTTGTTTATCTTGTTTTTGGATATGAGCCAGTAGGGCGGCAATGCTTGATGCCACAGGGTCTTTGGCATCAGGTTTTAGACCATAGGCATTAAACAGTTCTTGTGATTGAGCTTCGTTGGCAAGTTTGGCAGGTTCTTTTTCTTTGACAATCAGACGGGCAGCACTACCAACCATTGTGGCATCATCAGGCACAGGCTTGACGACGACGGCATTTGAGCCGATTTTTGCGTTATTGCCCACGCTAAATCCACCCAAAATCTTTGCACCAGCACCCACCACGACATTATTACCCAAGGTTGGGTGGCGTTTTGCACCTTTTTCCCAAGAGACCCCACCCAAAGTCACACCGTGATACAAGGTCACATCATCGCCAATCTCAGCAGTCTCGCCAATCACCACGCCCATGCCATGATCGATGAACAGTCGTTTGCCAATCTTGGCGGCAGGGTGGATTTCGATGCCTGTGGTGCAGCGAGTAAAATGAGATAAAGCACGAGCCAAAAACTTACGGTCAGCATTCCATAGAGCGTGAGCCCCACGATGTAAAATGCGTGCATGAATGCCAGGATAAGTCAATAAAACTTCTGCCTGTGTGCGAGCGGCAGGGTCTTTGGCTAGGACGGCATTGATGTCATCACTGATGTTGTCTTTTAGCTGGCTGAGTTTTTTGATGAGGGACATAAAATTACCATGTTAATTACAAAAGTGCATTCAATAAAACCTGATTGTATCAATCAATACAGGTGTTATGTTTTTAAGTTTTGTTTAATTTTTGCAAGTAAGGAACGCAGTAAAGCGTACTCTTTTTGGTCAAGTTGCAATCTTTGGCTAAGTCTGGATAATCTTTGGGGTAGCAGTCGCAAATTGTCATCTTGGGCAAGATTAAGCTGTTTCATGAGGTCGATGATGGCATCATCAAGACCGTGTCTTTGGGCGTGTGTGATGGCAGGTTCGTCCCATACGCCACGAATATGAATGTCCAGCGGATATTCCTGAGCGGTAACGCCCTGCATTTCTTTGGCGAGTGGCGTGTAGTCGTCGTGATGCGTCAGCGTTGCATAAATACTGGCTGCAATGACTTGAACGGCATTGGCGACATTCAGCACAGGATAATCAGGATTGGCAGGGATTTGGATATGATAATCAGCCAATGCCAGCTCCTCATTGGTTAAACCTCTATCTTCTCGACCAAATAAAATGGCAATTTTGCCATGCTTGCCATGTGCCTGCTGATGTCTGGCAATCAGTTGGCTTGCCAGTTGTGGTGTAATGATGGGCTTTGGCATTTGTCTGGTTCTGGCACTGGCTGCCAAAATCAGCGTACAATCCGCCACACTATGATGCAAATCATCACTGATGATGGCGTTATCCAAGACTGTTTTGCCGCCAGCAGCATTGGCGATACTGCTATCATCAATGGGCAGGCGTGGATTGATGACCACTAGGTCGGTCAGTCCCATCGTGTGCATTGCACGAGCTGCTGAACCGATATTGGCTGGCAAGGTTGTGCCAATCATCACAATGCGAATGTTGGCAAGCTGGGCGGTCAAGTCGTTCATTTAGCGTAGCACCACATTATCGGCAGTCAGCCATTGTTTGAGTTTGATGATATTATCATCGCTGGGGTAGAGTCGCAGTCGGTCATTGACAGCGACTTTTGCCAAGCCGCATTCATCATAGACATACAGATGAATGGGCAGGCAGTCATCGACATAAAATTCGCCATCTTGATGCCTTTGGGTATTGATGGTGGTTGCCAAAGGGTCATTTTCCTTGATGATGCTTAATAAGTTATCCAAATGATGTGTGTCATTTGCCCCAATCTTGGCATGGACTTCTTTGAGTTTGTGCAAGCGTGCCTGTTCGGTGGTTTGGGCGTGTTGCAGTCGAGCAAACATTCGACCGCCATCTTCACGAATGCTGACTTTGGCGATGATGATGTTGTCGGTTTTTTTGGTCATTTGCTTGTGGTTTTTGTCAAGCATTGGCGAACCATCTTCGTTAAATAATGGCACGGATTTATCAACGGTCAAAATATGTTTTAATTGATTAAAAGTATCATTAAAACAGCTTAATTCCATTCGTCCTTTGCCATCATCAATCGTGACCGCCACACGGTTGCCAAAATTGGCGACATCGATGATTAGTCCTGCCACATGACTGTATTTATTATAGCCTGTGTCGGATAAATCAGCAATGCTGGCAACGGTGGTGTAATTGGCAAGCTCGCCACGAAATTCGTCCAACGGGTGTCCTGTCAAATACAGTCCAAGCGTCTCTTTTTCAAAACGCAGGCGGTCTTGGGTGCTCCATAAAATTTCGGGCAATTCTGGGGCAACCGACAAACCATCATCAACTTCTTGGAATAAGTCAAAAGTACCAATGAGCTGATTTTGGCGATTTTGTTCAGCGGCTGCCATGGCATCAGGCAACTGCTCCCATAATCCACGACGGATTTGGTAGCTAAAATCACCCTCATCAGTCAGATAGTGTGGTTTGAGTGTTTCTGCCAAGACATCAAAACAGCCTGCTTTAATCAAGGCTTCGAGCGTGCGTTTGCCTACTTTTTTGATGTCCACACGGTTGCAAAAGTCGTACAAATCCTTAAAAGGCCCACTTTGGCGTGCCTTGACAATGCTGGCAACCGCTTCTTCGCCCACGCCTTTGACGGCTCCTAAGCCATAGACCACCGTCTTGGCATCTCGCACCACAAATCGCCACTGGCTGTGATTGATGCTTGGCGGTATGACATTAAGATTAAAGTTATCTTTACAGTCACTTAATAAAAACACCACTTGGTCGGTATCGTCCATTTCCGAAGTCAGTACCGCTGCCATGAATTCGGCAGGGTAGTAGTGTTTTAGGTAGGCGGTCTGATAGGCAAGCACACCGTAGGCTGCTGAGTGCGATTTGTTAAAGCCATAACCTGCAAATTTTTCAACCAAATCAAAAATTTGAGCCGCCAGCACACCATCGATATTTTGGGCAACAGCACCCTCAACAAAGGTACTGCGTTGTTTTGCCATTTCTTCGGGTTTTTTCTTACCCATAGCACGACGCAGCATATCAGCACCGCCCAGCGTATAGCCTGCCAGCACCTGAGCGATTTGCATGACTTGTTCTTGATAAACGATGACTCCGTAGGTGGATTCTAGCGATGGTTTTAGGCTGTCATGCTGATATTGGGCGTGTGGATAAGCCACTTCCTGTACGCCGTGTTTGCGGTCAATGAAATCCGACACCATGCCTGATTCAAGTGGGCCAGGTCGATACAAGGCACACATCGCAATGACATCTTCAATATTAGTCGGTTTAAGCTGGGTTAGGTATTTTTTCATGCCCGAGCTTTCAAGCTGGAATACGGCACTGGTTTTGGCTTGTTGTAGCACCGATTCATAGACCGCCATATCGTCAAGTGGCAAGGTTTCAAGGTCAATCGGCTCTTGCCCAAGTTTGGCACGAGTGTCGTTAATGTTATCGACCGCTGCCTGAATGACGGTGAGGTTTCTAAGCCCCAAGAAGTCAAATTTAACCAGTCCAACTGCCTCAACATCATCTTTATCAAACTGACTGACAGGGTGACCCTCATCATCGCAATATACCGCACTAAAATCACTGATGCGATTTGGGGCAATCAGCACGCCACCTGCATGCTTACCGACATTTCGACAAATGCCTTCTAGTTTTTCTGCCATGTCCCAGATTTCTCTGGCAAGCTCATGGTCGCTGGCTTCTGGATTGGTTAATAAGTCTTTAAGCTGCGGTTCTTGTTCGATGGCATCGGCAAGGCTAATGCCAGGGGTTTTTGGAATCAGTTTGGAGATTCTATCGCCCAGACCAAAAGGCTTGCCCTGCACACGAGTCACATCTCGCACCACCGCACGAGCCGCCATCGTACCAAAAGTGATGATTTGACTGACTGCCTGACGACCATATTGGCGAGCAACATAGTCAATCACACGGTCTCGACCCTCGATACAAAAGTCAATGTCAAAGTCAGGCATCGAGACACGCTCTGGGTTTAAAAATCTTTCAAACAGCAAGTCATAATGCAAAGGGTCTAGGTCGGTGATGTTCAATGCATAAGCCACCAAAGAACCTGCTCCTGAGCCACGACCTGGACCGACAGGCACGCCATTGGCTTTTGCCCAGCGGATAAAGTCCATCACGATGAGAAAATAGCCTGGAAAGCCCATTTTGATGATGATGTCTAGCTCATAATCAAGTCGCTCGTCATAGGGCTTGCGAATATTTGCCCAGTCATCGCCTCGTTCGCTGGGAGGATATAGTTTGTCCAAACGGCGGTTGAGACCTTCGGCAGAGGTTTTTCTAAAAAAGCTTTCAATGGTTTCGCCCTCTGGAATCGGAAAGTCAGGCAAGACATTGATGCCCAAAGTCAAGGTAACATTACAGCGACTGGCAAGTAGGGCGGTGTTTTCAATAACTTGTGGCAAGTCAGCAAATAACTCTGCCATCTCTGTTTGGCTTTTAAAATATTGTAATTCGGTGTAGTCTCTTGGTCGGTTTGGGTCGCCCAATGTATAACCTGTGGCAATGCACACACGAGCCTCGTGAGCGTCAAAATCACTACTGGTATCGACATCTTTACCGCCAATATCAGCTTGCGGTGTGGCGTTCAAAAAACGCACATCGTTGTGAGCGATGACGGCAATCCCAAGTTTAGAACCCTGAATGATTGCCTGAACATTAAATCGGTCATCGCCTGTTTTGGTGCGTTTGATGCCCAAGTACAGACGATCGCCAAATACCGATTGCCATGTTTGTAGGGCATTTAGAGCAGAATCTGGGTGATTACCAAGCAAGGTTGGGGCGATTTCTGAGCGACTGGTCAAGATGGCAATCAGTCCTTCGGAGCGAGCAAATAGAGCGGATTTGGTGATGATGGGTGTGTGGATACTGACCGTGCCATTCGCCCCCATTGGTCGGTCGGTATAAGCATCAGACAGTAGTCGTAGTAGATTTTTATAGCCATCATTATTCATGGCGTAGAGCATGATGCTGTATTTGTCGTCTTCGGCTTGACGGTCGATGGCATCGCCAATCACAACCTCCGCCCCCAAAATGGGCTTAATGCCAGCACCGACACATGCCTTATAAAATTTGACCGCCGCAAACATATTATTCCAATCCACCAAGCCAAGAGCGGTCTGTCCGTCATCTTTGGCGGCTTTGACCAACTCTTTGATACGAATGATGGAATCGACGATGGCATACTCACTGCGTACACCCAAATGTACAAACGACATGACAATCCTTACTACTGCAATGTTGTGGTGATGAACAAGACTTAGGCAGGTAACGCCTGATGAGCTTACTGGTTATCAGAATCTTGATGGCGGTACTGGCGGGCAAGCATCACAGATGTTGCCACAGACAAAAGTTTCACACACCCTGATAAAAGTGCTATTATATCACGCTTGACGATAGAATTATTGATATAATTTTCCCCAATTTGCACAAAATCATCATTGCTTGGCAAAAAATCAATGATGGCTTAGACAATCTACTTAAAAAACGGCTACCATGTTTCAGATTATACAATCAAACGACACCAATGTTTTATTAGATGAACTTATCAAACAATACCATCAACAACAATTTTCTTCTGCTCAGCATTCCTCATTGGGAGCATGGGTGTTTGAGCCATTTACCGTGATTGTGCCATCGATGGTATTGGGCGACTGGCTGAATAAATCTGTGGCAAGAAAATTGGGCATCAGTACGCTATTTACCGCTCAGTTTTGGGGTCGTTATCAATGGCAAATGATTCAAACCGCTCTTAACATTGATGCACAGTATCACCCAAATACCGCCCTTGCCGTTCCAGAAGTGGCGGTCTTGTCTGGCTCAGTGATGCGATGGCGATTGTTTGGTTATTTATCTGAAATATCAAAAAAATATTTATTAAATATTTTAAATGATAAAGCACATTTTTTACATGGTTTATTGACTTCTTTGTATGAAGAACAAAGCCAAAGTGTACCAGAACATCGACTGTGGCAGGTATGCCAAGAGCTATCCTCTGTCTATGTGCGATATCTAACCCATCGTCCAGAATGGTTGCACGCATGGACATATGGGCTGGATTTGCCTATCAGTGTGCGGCAGATGCTTGCTGATAAGGAGCGGTTTGGGCAAGAATTTGGCGATACCGATGGTACGCCTGAATGGTTGATTGAGCAGTATGAGAATTTGGAGATTCTGCTTAGACAGCTGTGGCATGAGCTGTTCGGGCAGGTCTATGCGTACCGTGAGAGCTTAGAAGAGCGATTTTGGGCGGTGTTAGATGGTGTGGGTGGTGATGAATTGGCACGAGCGGTCAAAGATAGCTTGCCCAGACAGCTGTATCTGTTCACGGTGCAACAAATTCCCCAAGTGGAGCTGCAATTTTTAAAGCGATTATCAACCCATCTTCATGTACACCTGTTTCATTTAAATCCATCACAGATGTTTTGGGCGGATATTGTGGATAAAAATTGGCTTACCACTCAGCAAATCATTAAGCCACAATCAGTCTATCTTAAAGACGCTGGACATGGATTGTTATCAAGACTTGGCAAAGAGTCTCGTGAGACTTTTGCGATGCTTGCTGATATGTCTGGCGGTGAGTTTTATTATGAAGATAATCATTCTTTGGGTCAGTTGAATCGTACCAACAAAGAAAACTATCACACACCAAAAGATTGGCAGGTCATCTGGCAGGATAAGTTTGTGATGAATGCCAATGATGATTTATTAAACCAACTAAAAAATGATATTCTCATGCTTGATGATAATACCACCCATGAAGTATTGGGAAGGTCTGTCATTGATTTGCTGGGTAAGACCAAGCAGCGTGGTAAATTTAGCCTGCACCATGCTCAGCAGTTACCCAGCATCAGCATTCACGCCTGTCATGGTCTAAAACGACAATTAGAGATTGCTCGTGTGATGATTGCTCGCTATCTCAATCAGCCCAATGCTGACGGCTCACAGCGACAACTGTCTGATGTGGTGATTTATGTGCCAGATATTGACGAAGCTAAGGACTTGATTTCGTTGGTGTTTCATGATGGCATGGCAGCAGATGGCTTGGTATTGCCCGCCAAAATCACAGGGGCGACCAGCCGAAAAATTGATGAGTTGTTACAGGCGATTTTGGGATTTTATACTTTGCTTGGCGACCCTAGCAACCGATTTTATCAAGATGATGTGTTTGAATGGCTGCTAAACCCCATGCTATATCAGAGTGTTGGACTGACTTTTGAGCAGATGAATCGTGCATGTGAACTATTGGCACAGGCAGGATTTAAGCGTGGTTTTGATGCTCAGCATTTATCAGAAACACTAAATAGTGATGATTTGGATTATCGGTATAGTTTTGGCTATGCGTTAGACAGATTGACGATGGGATTGTTAGCACCGCAAGCAGACGAATTGCCCAATGCGTTGTTATACCCATTTGCATGGAAAAACCAAGCGTTTGGCGAGGCGGTTGTGTCATTAAAGGCGGTTTCGTTGGCAGACGCTCCCATCATTGAGGCTTTGTGCCGAATTTATGAAGGATTATCGTCAGTGCGTGGGCAGTATGAGCAAATAGACACCATCGAGCATTGGCTGTACGCCATCGAAGAGGAGGTCATCAATCGTTATTTTGATGGGTTGCAGTCCACGCCCGAGCTGCGTGCCATTTTTGATGCCAAAAACAGTATTGCTGCCAGCATTCGAGCAAATAAATTATACCAACATCATGGCAATGAGCAAATTAGGCTGAGTTTGCGATTTGTGCTTGAAAGTATTGCCAATCAAGTGGCAGCACAGGCGGTCAGTGCCGAACCTGCCAATGTGATTAGTTTTGCCAGATTTGGGGCACTTCGTAGCATTCCTTTTGGCTTGACAATCATGCTGGACATGAATTTGGCAACTTTTCCACGCCAAGACAGTAGGGCAAGCATGGACTTGATGAAAGCAGGCTTGCGTCGTCGTGGCGACCGTGCGATGGAAGATGATGACAATGGGGCGTTTTTGGAGGCATTACTGTGTAGTCGTGATGCTTGTATGATTTTTTATACTGCCGTCGCCAGTGATGGTGTAACCGAATTATTACCAGCCTCGCCCGTCAGTGAATTATTAGAATTTTTTAAAAATGGCGTGGATTGGCAGGATAATTTTAACTTGTCTGCCATCGGTGCAGATGAGGCAATGATTGGGCAAACCATCGCTCAGATGATGCCTGATTTGATAGAAAAATATCTGGTCACACATCATCAGGCGACCAGTTTTGATAAAGCGTTATTTTATCAAACCACTCATCAGAGTGATAAGAGTCATTCACAAGACCTAAAATCAATCGTTCGGCAGGCGTTGTCCGAAAAATTGGCTCAATTTCACGAATCTTGGCGAGTATTTTTGCCACCAGCTCCTTTGTGGCAACAAATTCGTCAAGTGTTAGACAGTCGCTATCAGAGTAGGGGCTTGGTCGTCACATTACCAAGTGATGAGCAGTACCAGCAGATTGTTGAGGCAATGGCGGACAATCTACATCAATATGATGGGCAGGCATTGTCGGTACTGCTGCATGAATATCATATCCAATTACCTGCTTTTATTCATCTAAATGACATTATTTTTAACATCAACTCGCCTGCCAAGACTTTTTTTGCTGATAAGATTTTTTTGACAAAACAAGTGGAAGAAGACGAACTTGATGAACCATTGATTTTGGATAATCTTGGAGCATATCAGCTGCAAACCGCCATTTTGGACGCTTTGGCACAAGGGGTGTTTGATGGCATTAGCCCTGCTGTGTTTGAACAGCAAGAGTTGGGTCTTAATGATGTTCAGATTTCGGCAGAAAACCAGCAGGCTTGGCAACGCTTGATGGCATTAAACTATGGCAATCAGTTGCCAGCAGGTGCGTCAAGATGGACGAGCTTGCAAAAGCAGTTGGCATTTAGCATGAGCCAAGCCAATGATTTTTATGAGGTTTTGCAAAACAGTGGCAAGACATCTGTGGTTGGTCTGATGACTACGCCAACCGACTATGCCAAGCTCATCACCGCTTGTGATGAACGCATACTCTTGCTTGATGTGGTTGGACAATCGATTCAGCTGACCGCCAACCTTCCCAAAGATGACACCGATGCTTGGCTGTCTGTCTTGCCAAAATCTGCTAAGGCAAAGCATCTTTTGATGCTGTGGATACGCCATTTGGCTTGGCAGGTGGACAAAGGCACAGATGTACAGGCGGTGCAAAATAATGCAGGCTGTACGATAGGTTATTTTCATCGAGAAAGCAGGGAATTAAAGGCGTTAGGGCATGATGAGCATCGAACTTTCATGTTCACGCCTGTACCTGCCGATACGGCAAAACGATTGCTGGACAATTTTATTTGCTTGGCTTATTTGATGAGAAAGTTGGCAATACCGATGACGGTGGAAAACTCTTTGATTTATGTTGGGCTACTTGCCAGTGACAGTGATTTATTGGGCTATTTTCGTGATGATTCAACAAATCAGCTGAACAAAGTAAGCAGTTTATTTTCAGCATGGCTGTCGGTCAATCATCAAGGCGTGGCGTATGATTCTTGTAGTCAGCACGACTCTTGGCGGTTGATTTTGGGCGATACCGATGCCTTGATTGCTTGGAAGCAAGCCAGTATTTTGGTTGAAATATTATATAGTCATTTTAAACAATCTTTGGTGTCTTTGGATTGTATCAAAGACGATAAGGAGACAAAATGATGGACAAAAAGACACACACACCAACGGGCATTGCAGCTTTGGATTGCTCTTTGCAAGGCGGGTATCTGATTGAGGCATCAGCAGGAACAGGTAAAACTTGGACGCTGACAGGCATTATTTTAAGACTGCTGATTGAAAAAAAATATTCGCCTGAACGCATTGTGGCAACGACATTTACCAAAGCTGCCGCCGCAGAAATGCAAGAGAGAATTTTGCAACGACTACAAAATTTTTATGCGTTGATTCGTTGGCTAAAATCCCAGCAAAGCCATCATCAAGCGTGGTTTGATGTTAAAAATCTTGCACAGTCATTACCGCAAATTGAAAACATGGCATCAATGGCAGGTGTTGATGGTAGTGATCCAATTCATCTTTATTTATTAAGTTTTTTGATACAATCTGGCGAAAAGACCCTAGATGAGACCATTCGCCGTACTGGGCTATTATTAACCACTTTGGATAAGCTGTTTGTGGGGACGCTAGATAGCCTGACCCAAAAATGGCTCAAAGAATTTTCCGCCCAAATCGGTCATCATAGCGATGTGCAAATCTCACCAGATGCCACACGATATACCGCAGCGATGATTCATGACGAGCTGCGAGCCAAAGAAGTGCAGTTAAAGCTGGATAATCCTTTGTTGTATCGTTTGTTGTTGCAGCAGTATCCCAATCTGTTTGGCGATGTCAATACCATGATGCATCGCATCAATCAGGTGCTACAATTTTTTTCTGCACCGATTGATGAGGTATCGCCAGCCGATGTTACTTTGGAGGATATTCAAGATATTCTACATGATGTTGGTTGTGTTGATTTTGATGGTTTGCAAGAGTTTTATGATGCCAATCATAACATCTTTCTTGGCATAAGCAAAAAAACCGCCAATAGCTTGCAGGAAAATTTGCCACTTTGGCAGACCATATTAGACATGGTTAATCAACATGGGCTTGATTTTGTTGCCCATTTAAGTAAGCAACAACACGCATTTTTGGCAGACATTAAGTCATGGTCTGATGCCGAGTGGAAAAATGTGTTTAATAAAAAGCATGACCAATCAGCCAAAGATAGGTTGATTGCGTTGTTAGAAGAGATGGCGACTTTGGCGGCTTGCCCGCAGATGCTACTATCGGTGCAGGAACATTATATTCGTCAGCTGTCTTATCAGATTGCCTTGACCATCAAAGAGCGTCTGGCTGGTGTGTTAGAAGCCCAAAAGCAGACAACTTTTACCTTGCAAATGGTGCGACTAAATACCGCCTTATCCGTCAATCCTGCTTTGGCAAAACACATTCGCCATCATTATCCTGTGGCATTGATTGACGAATCCCAAGATGTGAACGGTTTGCAAGTTGAGCTATTGGAACAAGTATATCTTAAAGATATGCTTAATTATCAACTGCAAATGAAACGCTTTGATGAGATTGGTGGTGACCAGCCAAAACCACAAAAAGGTTTTTTGCTTTTGGTGGGCGACCCTAAGCAGGCGATTTATCGTTTTCGTGGGGGCGATGTCGCCAACTATAATTTGCTCAAATATTATGGCGAACAACAAAGTGGTCAATCGGTGCTAAATCGTTCTTTGGTGCTGGACACCAACCGCCGCTCCAATCGTGCCTTGATTGAATTATTGAATGTATGGTTTGTGGATAATGGTGCGTCAGGATTTGCCAATCATGCCAATCTAGGTAGCGAGATTTATTATCGACCAATCAGTGCATTTGAGGAAACCCAGCGACTGTCTTGGCAACAAAACGAACAACATGATGGCGTGGATTATGTGGGCAACAGTCCGCTGACGGTGCTGCACATCGCCTATGAAGACAAAAAAGAGAAATATCAATTATTGGCACAACACATCAATGCCATTTTGCAAGGCGAGCATTATTTGGCAGGGCGACGAGTCATGCCAAGCGATGTGGCGGTACTGTCCAAAACCAATAATGAGTTATCAAAACTACAAAAAGAATTAAAAAAACTAAACATACCTGCCATTGATGCCAAAGATGAAAATGTCTTTATGACGCAGGCGGGCAAGGATTTATATGCGTTAATGTTAGCGATTTTGCAGCCAAACCGCACCGATTATGTGGGCAGATGGTTGGTAACGCCAATGATGGGTCTGACACTAACGCAAGCGATGGCGTTGCTTGGTGTGGACGATGATGAGCAGATGAGTGATGAATTGCCCGTCGGACTGGATAAACTAACCCTCATCACTTATCTTAAAAAAGCTCATGACAGATGGCAAAAAAATGGCTTGGCGGCAGCGTTAAATGAAATTTTACTAAAAAATTTATCTCATGAAGATGTGTTGATATTATCCGTAGCACAGCTTGGCGAACGGTATTTGAGTGATTTGTGGCAGTTGATTGAATTGATTGGCACACAAAATCATCTGCATGAATCTCGCCTGCTGGCATGGTATGAGCAAATGATGCAGCAAAAACCAGAAGAGCTAGACGAGACACACAAAAGAGCGGTGTTGCCTAGCGAAACAGGCGTACATCTGATGAGTATTCATAAATCCAAAGGTTTGGAATTTCCCATCGTGTATTTGCTTGGTCTAAACAAAACCCCCAGTGAAAATAACACGGGTTTTTACCCTTATAGCGATGAACATTTTCATCGTCGGATTTCGCCAAATGCTGGTAGGGGAATTCAGGCAAGTTATTATGCTGATTTGGACAGCAAAGAGGGCATTGATGAATTAAGACGCTTGGGCTATGTGGGATTGACTCGGGCATCTGAGCAGGTTTTTGTGGTTGCTGATGATGCGTACAACAAAAAAGATATTGAGAAAAAACCGCTCAACCAGTGGCTAGAATCCATGCAGGCAGCCTACACGCTGCCAGCACGACTGTCATCGGTCAATCAGATTGAGCTGGCGACCTGTACACGATGTGCTGATGTCTTTGGTCAGATGAGTGGTGATGAACAGGCAATCAAGTACGCAGACTGGCATCAGTTGTTACCACAGACAAAGTTTGCAGGCGTATATCAGACGAGCTTCACCGCCTTAGTAGCACATCTAAATTCTTTGGACAAAGAACAATTGGCAGTGGTGGCAGACTATGATGAATTATCCGTGCTAAGTCAGGCGGATAATGAGGCACTTATCATCAATCCGCATGAGATTCGCCAAAGTTTCATCAAGGGGCGGTTTGCAGGGGATTTTTTGCACAAGGTTTTGCAGCACGCCAAACGCAGTAATGAGCTTAGTAGAGTGATTGATGATTTTGTCAAACAGCTTGGATTGCCCAGCCGTTATGCCAGTCTGCACGCCCAGGCCTATCTGGTGGGACAATCCCAAGATGAGACAGAGCATCATCGGCTGGTGGCGTGGCTAAGTCAGGTGATGCACGCTAACTTCATCAGTTCGGGTGTGTCGCTGGCACAGATTGATGAGCAGGCACAAAGACGAGAGCTGAGCTTTGTTTTGGGCATGAATGATGATTTTTCGGTGGATAAGCTAAATCAAGCCTTTGCTAAGCATAGCGACCGTGCATTGTCCTTGCTTGACGATGGCGGTGTGGCGTATCGTTATCTGCGTGGTGAGATTGATTTGGTGTATGAGCATCAAGGTAGGTTTTATGTGGTGGATTATAAATCCAATCATCTTGGTGTTTTGCCCAGTGATTATCATGAGGATAGCCTGAGTAAGGCGATGGATAAGTCTGGCTATTGGTTGCAAGCCGCCATCTATCAAGTGGCATTGCACCGCTTGTTAAAGCTCAAAATTGCTGATTATGCTGGGCAAGAATCACGATATTTAGGGTCAGTAGAGTATGTCTTTTTGCGAGGCATTGACCCTGAAAATCCTCAAATGGGGCGGTTAAAATGGCAGCCGCCATTACCACTGATTTTGGCACTTGATGAGATTTTATAGTGAAGTATTTCTAATTAAAAAAAATGGGAAATTTATGAATCATATACAGACGGCAACCAGTCGCTATCTGATACAAAGACTACAACAAAACGCCCAGTGGTATGAACAAAAATCTGCATTAAATCAGGCATTTTGTGTATCCAAAAAAGACGCCAGTTTGTTCGAATTTTTGTTCATTTTGCTCAATCAGCATTTGCAAGAGGGTCATACGGTCTTGGCGATGACGGACAAACTGGTGGGCGATGAGCGTTTCTTGGCGGTAATGCCAGCTTGGCAGACGGCATTATTTAGCCCTGCGATGTCGATTTTGGGTGATTTTTTGCCCAATCCGCCAGATTTTATGGTGCTGTTTGAGCAGATGCAGCAGCTGTTACATCGGCAGGTGGATAATGCCGTGCTTGCTGATTGGAGTCAGGAGGCGTTGCGTCAATATCGCTCGCTATTATTGTCTATTGACGGCAATATACGGCAAGTGGATAAAGAGCAGCTGCTGCATTTGTTTTTGATGATGTTTCGAGTCTATTATTTGCTAAATACCTGCAATAACAAACAAGATTTTTTAGATATTTTACAAAAAAATCTGTGGTTTGCTCAGGAAAATTATCATGACTTACCCTCAAAACTTCACATCAACCCACCCATCATCTATGGCGTGCGTGACAAGGGTGTTTATCTGTGGCTAAATCGTGCTTATCAAGCTGAACAGGGGTTGCTTAGCCACATTTGGCGAATATCATCAGGGCAGGTGATGGATTTTGCCATTGATGGATTGCCTGATTTTATGAATACTGCCCAAAAGCAGGCAGTGGCACTGGTATCCAAGCAGCCGTTTGCATTGATTATTGGCGGTCCAGGCACAGGTAAGACTTTTACGGTGGCACAGATTGTATTGTCTATGTATAGACAATTTAAAGATAATGAAAATACAAAAGGTTTTCGCTTGGTCTTGTCTGCACCAACAGGTAAAGCTGCCCAAAGAATGAGTGAGTCATTGCAACAGGCATTGGATAAAGCAGGCGTGCAGATTGCCTTGCCCAAGCCTAAGACCATTCATCGCTTGCTGGGCATCGGCAATGATGGCGTGCCACGACACCATCAGCACAACCCTTTGCCTGATGACATGATTATCATTGATGAAGCGTCCATGCTAGGCGTGGAGCTGGCACATCAGTTGTTATCAGCGGTCAAGACGGGGGCAAGATTGGTATTGCTTGGCGATGCCAATCAGTTGGCGGCGGTGGACGCTGGGGCGGTTTTGGCGGATTTGTGCAAAATGCCATCGCTACAACAACATCTGGTTGCATTGCAAGAATCTCGTCGCTTTGGGGCAGATTCAGGCGTGGGTCGCTTAGCAGCGTTGGTGCATGAAGAATCAACCAATCCTTATCATGCTGTGATGGCATTAACGCAAGATTATGCTGATGTGCGTTGTCATGCCTTAGGCGATATTGATGTGTACGAAACGCTTGCACAAGGTTACCAGATGTATTTTGAGCAGACGGCGGCGTGTCGCTGGCGGTTTGCCAAATTAAGCACGGCAGCCCAGCTTTCGGTGGTACAATCATTGATGGCAACTTTGAGCAATTATCGGATTTTGTGTGCATCTCATCAAGGCAGATATGGCGATGAGACCATCAATCAGCATTTGGTCAAAAGGCATAAAGCCATCATCAAGGCATTGCCATCAGCATCAGCATGGTATCATGGTCGGGTGGTGATGATTACCAAAAACCGTTATGATTTGGGGTTGTACAATGGCGATGTGGGTATTTGTCTATATGGTGCATCTGGCTTGGTGGTGTATTTTGAGGGCGATGAAGAAAGGGCGGTGTCGGTTGATTTGCTTGATGGGCAGGTGGTTATTGATGCTTATGCCATCACGGTGCATAAATCACAAGGTTCAGAGTGGCGACAGGTTGCCATCGTGTTTGATGAGCAAAATCATCGATTATTGTCCAAAGAGTTGATTTATACCGCCATCACTCGTGCCAAATCGCAAGTGGATATTTATAGTACGCCTGATGCCATTAACTTGGCAATCGCCACGCCAACCATTCGCCAGACAGGACTGGAAAAATTGGTGTGATTTTTGGTGGTATGATGATAAGATAGAGCATAAAAAAATCAGATAATTGGAAGGCATTGATGAGAATTTTATTGGTTGAAGATGATGAATCGTTGGGTGTCAGCATTCGTGATTGGCTGATGATGGATAAAGAAACGGTGGATTGGGTGCAGGCTGGACATTTGGCGGTATCAGCATTACAAAGCTACGATTATGCGTGCGTACTGCTTGATCGTGGATTGCCCAATATGTCAGGCGATGAGGTGCTGACATACATCAGACAAAAAAATCTACCTGTGGCGGTGCTGATGATTACCGCTAGGGATAGCATTAAAGACCGCATTGATGGCTTGGATTTGGGGGCAGATGATTATTTGGTCAAGCCTTTTGATTTGGCAGAAATGTCTGCACGCATTCGAGCGGCAGTGCGAAAATATGGAGAGCAACCAAAATCGCCCATTTTAAGTCACCAAACTGAATTTGGTGAGCTATGCCTAGACCCTGCCAAAAAACAGGTAACTTTGGCTGGCGAATCGGTCATTTTGGCACATAAAGAATACATTGTTTTGCATCGCTTGTTGCGTAGCCCTAGTCATGTAGTATCCAAAGAGCAGCTGGAAGATGAGTTGTACGGTTGGGGTGAAGAGATTGAAAGCAATGCCATTGAGGTGTATATTTCTCATTTACGCAAAAAACTGGGTGCTAGCACCATCAAGACCTTGCGTAAACAGGGCTATACATTGATTGATACATCACATCAATAATTTACCAAACCTTATGCGTAGCATTTCTATCCAAAAACAGCTGCTAAAAAACACGACCACAACCAGCATCATCTTGGCGGTATTGGGGTTTTTGGCGGTCGGTGGCACGGTTATCTATCATCACAGCCAAGTGTTTGATGAGCTGTTGGCTGGCAATGCCAATGCATTGCTTGGCAAAAGCGATGTCTATCCTGATATTGAGTACAGTTTGCAGCATCTTAATGACGAGATGGATATTGAATATCAAGTCATCAATCAAAATGGACAGATACTAAATCAGACCTTGTACGCACCAAGCACGCCATATTTACAAGAATTTAATGACCAGTCCTACTACAACATTTGGCAAAATGGTCAATGGTTGCGAGTGTACACCGCCTATAATCATAACCTTAATCGCTATGTACAAATCGCTCAGCCGTGGCGACAACGCTTTGATTTTGCATTGCCTGTGATTGCCAATTATATGGCGTTTGTGGCGGCGGTATTGCTGGTTTTGGCGTTGAGCAATTTTTGGGTCATTCGCAAAACGCTACGCCCCTTAAAGGCACTACAAGATGAAGTGGCAAGCCGTCATTTGCAAGATTTATCCAGCATTCAGCCAACCATCATCATCAGCGAAACCAGACCGCTGCTTGATGCCATCAATCAGCTTTTTGAACGCCTCATCATCGCCAAAGAAAGCCAAGAGCGATTCACCGCTGATGCATCGCACGAGCTGCGTACTCCGTTGGCGGCAGTGGACATGAAACTGCAACTGATGGGGAGAAAGTTTGCCGACCAGCCAGATTTGGTTGGTATGCTGACAGATGCACGACTTGATGTCAAAAGAAGCACGCAGCTGGTTGAGAGCCTATTGACTTTGGCACGCTTGGATAATGAGCAAGTAAGCCAAAAACAGACCATTTTGGTGCAGGAGTTGCCCAAATTATTGCAAGGGGTGATTGATGAATTTGCTGATAAATTTAGCGAAAATCACAGTCGGTTCATGACAGATTGGGAGCGATGCTTGGGCGATTATCGTGCTTTATGCGTGCATACAGATTTATTGCTTGTGGCGATAAGAAATCTGCTGGATAATGCTTTAAAATATGGCGGTCATCAAACACGCATTTGTTTACAGATTTTGACCGATGGGCAGGGCGTGCGTGTGGGTGTGCTTGATGATGGTGTGGGTGTGTCTGCCAAGATGCAGCACAAGCTAACTGAGCGTTTTTTTCGAGTGCTAGGCACAAATCGACAAGGCTCAGGGCTTGGTCTATCCATCGTTGCTAAGATTGCTCAATATCATCATGGACAAGTGCAGATTGGACAAGGATTGGACGGCACTGGATTGGGCGTGTTCATCAGTCTGCCATTTACTTTGCATCGATAGTTGTCTGATGTCAAACATTATCGCCACTCATCAAATCAACAAATGGTAACTCAATGAATGGCGATGATTGTATCAATGTTCATTCATCATGCCATGATGATGCTATTTGCACTGAAAAGTGATGTGATATTCATGGTCATCGCCACGAGACAGATTGGGTACGCCAGCCCCAAAAATCGCTCCTGCAATAGTGATGCCTTGCTCAACCATACGACCTGTTTTTTCGTCCAAAATGCCATTATAGGTGTGTTTGTCATTGATGATGACGGCAGTTTTGCTACCACATTGTTTTTTGGCGGTGGCAAGAGCAGCCTCTTGGGCTTTGATTTTGGTAGAGCCTAGTCCTGTGGTTTCGTGTGTTGCGTCAGCACGAGTGATGACAGGATTGGTTGAGCCACCTGTGCTGGCACAAGCGGTCAATAATAGGGCAGAACTTAGGGCAAAGATGGCAGTTTGTTTCATTGCTCATTCCTTTTTCAAAAAAGACGGATTTAGTCTAGTATAACAATTTTTTAACAAGAAAATATCGTTAAACCCTTGCATAGTGTCGCTATTTTGTGAATATTGTGTAGCCTGTGTAAATAAGTATTTGATGGGTTTATTTGGGATTGGTGCTGATGGCGTGGCTATTAAGACCGATGATTGCTTTACCAAAACCTGATACTTATCATCATGTTTTTTTTGGCATGAGTAGAACATCATCATTTATCCTTTTGGCAAAGGATAGCTAATCGTCAAAAACAGTCGAACCTATCGGCTGTTTTTATTGATGTCTGCAATAAAATGCAACACATTCATGGTTTGGCGATGAGGTTTTTATGGTAGAATGAACAGATTTTAGTAGTAAATTTGAATCATTAAATATATGCTTAGCCAAACCATTAAGCCCAGCCAAATCACCCTCATCGATGCACCCAACGGCAAACTTGAAATTGATGCCATCTGGCAAGACAGCGACACCGTTGCCATCATTTGCCACCCAAATCCAATGCAGGGTGGTACGATGAATAACAAGGTTGTCAGTACGCTATTTCGCTATTGTCGTGATGCAGGCATGAGTGTGTTACGATTTAATTTTCGTGGCGTGGGTGCTTCAACAGGCACCACAGGCAATGGCGAAGGCGAATTCATCGATGGTTTGACGGCATTGCGTTACGCACTGGCTCAGACGGGTGCCACGCGTGTGTGGTTAGGTGGTTTTTCTTTTGGTGGATTCATCACTTGTCGATTGGCTCATGCGGTCAGTAATGATGAGGAGTTTGCTGAGCTGCAACTGGCAGGCGTGGCGTTGATTGCACCGTCCATCGTGCGTCATGACACCAGTCAATTAACTTGGCAGGCGGACAGCACCTGCTTGATTTATGGTCAGCATGACGAACTGGTTGCTCCTTTGGCATTGGCACGCTTTGGCGAGCATAGACAAATACCGACCAGCGTGATTGACACGGGGCATTTTTTTCATGGTAAACTGGTTGAACTTCGCCATGCCCTAGAAACCTATTTTGGCAAATGTGATGAACAAGGATAAATATTCATGGCAACTTTGACCCCATTACAACGCTATCACGCAGCATTGGCGACAGGCGATTTTAGTGAAGATGGCGTGCAGTTGGCGGCGATAACCTACCTTGACCAACTGTATCATCAGCTTGTCAAGACACAAGAGCAAAGCGGTGGTTGGTTTGCCAATTTATTCAAGTCCAAACCAACCCCGCCAAAAGGTCTGTATATGTGGGGTGGTGTCGGTCGTGGTAAGACTTGGATGATGGACATGTTTTATGAAAGCCTGCCCATCGAGAAAAAAATGCGTATGCATTTTCATCATTTCATGCAACGAGTGCAAAAAGAGCTGGTTGCCTTGCAGGGTCAAGTCGATCCACTCCAAAAAGTCGCCGACATCATTCATCATGAGGCGGTGGTCATTTGTTTTGATGAATTTTTTGTTTCCAATGTGTCTGATGCGATGATTTTGGGCGATTTGTTTACCCTGTTGTTTGAAAGAGGCATCACGCTGGTGGCGACTTCTAATATTGAGCCAGCAGGATTGTACAAAAACGGCATTCATCGAGACAGATTTTTACCAGCCATCGCCCAAGTCGAAAAACACACCACCGTCATGAATATCGACGCAGGGATTGATTATCGCCTAAGATTATTAAAACAAGCCAAACTGTATGTTTCTCCGTTGTCGGCAGAGACCGATGGCTGGCTTAGCGAAAGATTTGATGTGTTGGCTGGTGGGCAGAGTGTAAGCACCGACCCGATTATCATCGCCCAGCGACCAATCGACATCATCAAACGCACTGAAACCATGCTACTGGTGGATTTTCGTGCCATTTGTATGCAGCCTCGTTCTGCCAGTGATTTTATTGCGATTGCCAGTGATTATGATACCGTGATGGTGGATAATGTGCCATTTTTAAATGATGTGCTGATGGATGCCACTCGCCGATTTATTTATTTGGTCGATGAATTTTATGACCGCCGTGTCAAACTATTGGTGCGTGCCGAACAGTCCATCATTGAGTTGTATCAAGGCGAAAAACTTGCTTTTGAAATCGAAAGAACTCGCTCCCGATTGCTAGAAATGCAATCAGAGGATTATTTGGCAGCTGAACATAAAGTTGATTAAAACCAATCAGTTAGGAAACCCAGCAAATGAACAATCCAGTGCTTGACACCATCAATCATCGCCGCAGTATTGGTAAGTTGTCCTTGCCAATGCCATCAAAAGATGAGCTACAACTGGTGCTAAATGCCGCCTTGAACGCTCCTGACCATAAGCAGCTAAAACCTTGGCAATTTTGGGTATTAACAGGGCAATCCCTAGTGGATTTGGGCGAAGTATTACTACAAGCTGCCCAAGCAGAAGCGATGGCAAAGGGTGAAACTCTGGACGAAGCAACCACCAAAAAAATCCTTAATATGCCACTTCGAGCACCAATGATGATTGTGCTTGCGACTGATTTTAAGCATCATGAAAAAGTGCCAGAATTTGAGCAGCTGCTAAGTGCAGGTGCTGCCGCTCAAAATATCCTACTTGCCTTAGAATCGCTGGGCTATAAGAGTGTATGGAGAACAGGTCCTTTGTGTAACACGCCACAAGTCAAGGCATATTTTGGCATTAGCAAAGACAATACGCTTTGTGGCATGATTTATGCAGGCAGTAGTGATGTGGCGATGCCTGAACGAGAGCCGATTGACTTGGGGCAGTTTGTCCAATATTTTGAGTAAAGTCAACCATCAATTTTAAAAAAACGATGCCAAGTTGGGCGTGTGATTTACCCATCTTTACCAAAATACACATTGATGATGGCGTGATATTCATTGATGATTTTGGTGGCTTATCTTGGCTGATTAATAACCAAATATCATTGGTAACTGTATGAAATTAAAAAAACCCAATCTGACCCATGGTAAATTACAAAAGTTGGTCGATGTCGCCAGTCATGGTCTGGACGATGTGGTCAATGTGATTAAAGATGCTGAATTGCAAAATGCCCCGATTTTGGGTAATATCGCTCATCTTGCCGAAAAAGCAAAACAAAAAATCAACCCAGTTGATATGCAGACACCAACTGATGATGGCAAGCTAAAAATTGCAGTCTTAGGCGGTGGCAGTTTTGGTACGGCAATGGCAAATTTGGCCGCCAAAAATGGCTGTCAGGTCACTTTGTGGGTGCGTGATAAAAAAACCGTGCGTTCTTTGAGTAGAACTCACATTAACAAAAAGTATTTGCCAAATCACAAGCTAGAAAATAGCCTCAAATTCAGTCACGATTTACAGCAGGCAGTGACTGGTGTTGATGTGATTTTGGTGGCAGTACCTAGTTCAGCATTTCGTGAGATTTTACAGTCCATCAAGCCGTTCATCACGCATCAGGCGGTGGTTTCTTTGACCAAAGGCATTGAAAAGCAGACTTATGCCTTGATGAGTGACATTATCCAAGATGTCTTGCCAGAGGTGAACTTTGGGGTGATGAGTGGTCCAAATTTGGCAGCAGAAATCATGGATAATATGCCATCAGCCACCGTCATCGCTTCACAATCTGACGCCTTGCGTACGGCAGTACAGACAGCGTTGCATGGGGCGTTTTTCCGAGTATTTGCCAGCGATGATGTCAAAGGCGTGGAACTTGGCGGTGCTTTAAAAAATATCTATGCCATTGCGATGGGTATGTCTTCTGCTTATCAAGTGGGGGAAAATACTAAGGCAATGCTATTGACTCGTGCATTGGCAGAAATGAGTCGTTTTGGTGTGGCGGTGGGTGCCAATCCCTTGACCTTTTTGGGTCTGTCAGGGGTTGGTGACTTGTACGCAACTTGTAGTTCAACGCTCAGCCGAAACTATCAGGTGGGCAATATGCTGGGTAAAGGCATGACCTTGGAGCAGGCGGTTGAGAAACTCGGACAGACTGCCGAAGGGGTTAATACCATCGAGCAAGTGCATACGCTGGCTCAAAAAATGGGCGTGTATATGCCCATCACGCACGCTTTACACGCCATTTTATATGAGAACAAATCAGCCATGAGTGTGGCATTAAATCTGATGGAAACTGGATTTCGTAGTGATGTTGAATTTGTCTTGCCACAAGATGAAAGCAATCAGCGTCTAAGTCAAGAATTTAGCCAAGTGCTACAAAAGAGTGCCGATACCAAGACGCAACCAGAATAAGCATGCACCATAGGGGTGGGATTATGAAATTACTTTTTGTCAGACACGGGCAAGCAGCTCCTTATTGCGATGATGATGCAGGTCGAGACTTGACCGATTTTGGACAGCAGCAAGCAGTCCAAACCGCCAAGCAGATTGTGGCAACACAGGAGCTTGATTTAATCATCGCCAGCCCATTTAATCGTGCCGACCAGACCGCAAAAATCTTATTGCAGCACGCCAATGAGCATGGTCAAAACCCAAGTTTTGTGACCATCAGCAGCATAACGCCTGATGATGACCCTATGGTGGCATTGGACGACATTGCTCATGCCATCACACACAGATTTGGCGATGATGACGATAAGACGGTGGCGGTCGTGTGCCACATGCCCATTGTTGCCAAAATGTTGGCATTACTCGATGGTTCATCGCCTGCGTGGTTTGAATTGGCAGAATGCAGAGTGGTGGAGACCACCGTCATTGCTGAGGGCTTGGGTCAGTGCATCTCATCTTTTGTGCCAATGCAGCCACAATAAAAGCGTGATTTGGCGATGGTCATCATCAATGTGGTTAAGGGTCTAAAATTCCCCAAAAAACACTTGCAAATCATTGAAATTTTGTTATAATAATGCTTGGCTTCATCGGTAGCTTCGCAACTGTGTACTATGAACCCCGCCAGGACCGGAAGGTAGCAACGGTAGTAGATACAAAGTGTGCCGAAGATGTGCTGATGAAGTCATTTTTTTATCCAAAATTTGCCAAACTCTGATTTTTTGATACAAAAGGACAATCCGATGAGCCAAATTGACCCAAAACTTGCCCAAAAACAAGCCGCCGCCACAGCTGCTTTGGACTATGTGGAAGATGACATGATTTTGGGTGTTGGCACAGGCAGTACGGTTAATTGCCTGATTGAGCTGTTGTCATCGGTCAAGCTTAAAGGAGCGGTATCAAGCTCAAAAGTCACAGAAGACAAACTGCGTGCATTGGGCATTGAGATTTTTGACCTTAATAGCGTGGGCGAGCTTGATTTGTACATCGATGGTGCAGACGAGATTGATGACTTGGGTAACATGATTAAAGGTGGCGGTGGTGCATTAACCCGTGAAAAAATCGTCGCTGCTGCCTCCAAAAGATTCATCTGCATGGTCGATGACACTAAGACGGTCAAGACTTTGGGTAAATTTCCTGTGGCGATTGAAGTTTTGCCACAAGCTCGCTCTTATGTGGCTCGCAAATTGGTGGAGATGGGCGGTGAGCCTGTGTATCGTGAGGGTTTTGTCACTGATTATGGCAATGTGATTTTAGATACTTATGGATTGCAGATTGATAATCCAGCTCAGTTAGAGGCTCAGCTCAATAACATCGTGGGCGTGGTATGTAATGGCATCTTTGCTGCCCAAGCCGCACACATCATGCTTAAAGCAAGCGAGCAGGGCGTGGATACGGTCAAATTCTAAATCGCCAAATCATCAAAAAGTGTATTAAGCTGGTTTTCCTATGGGTTAAAAAACATCAAGGCTTAATCACTTGCTGACAAACTGATTGCCAAAGATTGTTATTGTGCCATATTTGTCAGTCATCATCTTTTAATCAAATTTAAAAAACACCAATCAATCATGGTTGGTGTTTTTTTATGTCTTATCATGGTGTAATGTCTGCCATATTAACAAGCCATCACTCCATCATAAAGTCATCACGATAAGGATTATCAATACCAAGTTTTGCCAGAATGTCAATCTCCAAGCCTTCCATTTCGTCAGCGTCAGCATCAGAAATTTCGTGGTCATAGCCAAGCAAATGCAATACGCCATGCACCACCAGATGTGTAAAATGTGCCATCGGTGTTTTGTTTTGTTCAAGGCTTTCTTGTAGCACCACTTCAAGACAAATCACCAAATCACCCAAAGGATATTCGCCCATTTCATCAATGATTGCATCATCGATGTCGCTAGGAAATGACAATACATTGGTGGGTTTGTCTTTTTGACGGTATTGCAAATTTAGCTCGTGGCTATAATCTTTATCCACGCAGGCGATGCCAATCTGAACATCCTGCTCAAAATCAAGATGTGCCAAAGTCGTGGCAACCACTTCGGTCAGATAATCCGTCTGCAAGGGCAACTGGGCAAACTTAATATCTTCTTGTAAATACAAATCAACATTCTTGGTCATATCAGTTCACAGAGTAAAATGAGATTAGGCATCTTGTGCTGGCGTTTGCTCTTGGGCGAGTTTTTCAGCCAATCTGGCTGCTTTTCGCTCAGCAATGAGCTTTTCTTGTTCTTCGTCAAAAGCATCGTAGGCTTGGACGATTTTTTGCACCAGATGATGACGCACCACATCTTGACTGTCAAAACGAGTGATGTGAATTTCGTCAATGCTGGATAAAATATGCAACGCTTGTGACAGACCTGATTTATGCCCACGAGGCAAATCGACCTGTGTCATGTCGCCTGTAATGACCGCACGAGAGCCAAAACCCAAGCGAGTTAGGAACATTTTCATCTGTTCTGGGGTGGTGTTTTGAGCTTCATCAAGAATCACAAAAGAATTATTGAGCGTACGACCACGCATGTAGGCAAGTGGAGCAACCTCAATAATTTGGCGTTCAATGAGTTTGCCAACTTTCTCAAAGCCCAGCATTTCATATAAAGCATCGTACAAAGGGCGTAAATAGGGGTCAATTTTTTGGGTCAAATCGCCTGGTAAAAATCCCAGTTTTTCGCCAGCTTCCACTGCAGGGCGTACCAATAAAATCCGCTCAATTTCGCCTCTTTCTAGCATATCCACCGCACAAGCCACCGCAAGGTAAGTCTTGCCTGTACCAGCAGGGCCAACACCGAATGAAATATCAGAAACTAAGATTTTTTTGACATATTGTTGTTGGTTGTAGCCACGAGGCGTGATTTTTCCTTTGCGGGTACGCAAAGAAACATCAGCATAACCATTTGATTTTGAATGATTTTCTTCTTGATTTCTTGCCATACTTGACTGGACAATCAAATGCAACTCTTCGCCATCAATGCTGTCTTGCTCGCAGGCAAGTTCGGCAAGTTTGTTTAAGATGATTTCGCCACGCTCCACAGCGGTCAAATCCCCAGTGAGTATGAATTGGTTTTGGCGAGCATTGATTTGAATATCTAGGCGTTCTTGTAAGTACTTAATATGTGCATTGTATTCGCCCAGTACAGTACGAAGTTGGTTGGTATTAAGCTCTAAATGAAGTGTGCGACTGATGCTCAAAGAATATTCCTTGTATAAAATAAAATAACTGCCAATTAGATAAGGGTGCTTTTTATATTTTCAAGCCCAAAATCTCTTGGCGTAGTCGTTCGTAATAAGAACCTGCCTTGCAGCTTTTGATGTAGGTCAGTTTATGAATGCCAGTTTTGCTCAGTATCTGCTGATACGCCGTCTGGTCAAATGGCTCATTGATGGCAGCAATAAGCAGATGAGTTATGGTATCATCTTTTTTTAGAAAATCTTGATAATGATGCCCATATTCTTGTTGCAACACATCAAACATCACCTGAAAAAAGAAATAATGAGGAATGTGATTTTGTGTATGCCAAAAGTTAAGCAAAATTTGTAGGCAGTCTTTGACCCATTCATTGCCTTTTTTGGCAATGATAAAGCTATTTAAAATATTGACATGATGTCCTTTGTGCCAGCCAAAATAATCAGAGTTAAACGCTTGCCAAAAATCTTGATTTTCTGCTTGTTCATCACGAGAAAACATAAAAAAATCTTGCTCTAAGAGCATTTCATCTATCGGAGCGGTTAATAAAATGGTTGCATCAAGCCATACACCGCCATAATGATATAATAAAGCCAGCCTTAATAAATCAGCAAAAAAGGCAGGCTTAAATTCAGGATTTTTTCTTTTTTGATTGATGAATGCTGGTAATTCTAAGTAGTCATTTAGATTATTATCATCTAGGCGAATGACAATAAAATCCCCTTTGTGTTTATCCACAGATTTAAAGCACATTTTAACAATATCTGGCAAATTATCATCAATGCCTTGCCCCCAATATTGCCAAATAATCTTTTGATGAGTAAACTCTTTTTTGGGTTTTATTTCAAACAATGGTAATTGCTTGGCAAAATAGGCTTGCAAAAAAATCCGCCAGTCATTTGCCAATTGTTGCTTTTGTATCAAATCAACCTGATATTTTTGTGCCTGACGCTGTTTTTTTGGCGTAAACGCAAAATACAACGGACGATAAGGAAATCGATGGCATTTATCTAGGGCAATTTTTTCAGGGCAATCACAAAACAAGTGATTTAAGGTATTGTTTGAGTCTAAGTTTGTAATGTGATTTTCGTTTGCCATGTTGTTTTTCCCAAGTCTCTTGACTGATTTTTTCGTCCGTTTCGCCACGCAAATAAGCATGTCCGCCAAAGCGATGGTGTGTCTTATCAGAAAACATCACTTTTGAAGTGGTTTTCCAATATTCGCTTTCGCCTTTGGTAAAATAGGGTGGTAATATCATCACATCATCACGCCCCAAAATATAATGGTTAAGATGACTTTCATCATGCCATAGTGCGATGATGTCCTGTTTTAGGTCGGTATGAATATTGTTTGATAATGTTTGGCACATTTGTAAATAGTGAGCAGTTTTGCCACCATTTAACGCCCCTGTAATATAATACTGTCCTTGACCTTGGGGAATGTAGGCGGTGGATTGTGGGTTTCTGTCATAAGTAAATTTGTTTTTGTTTAAATGAAACATATGCGGCTGATGGGCAAACAATAGATGTTTATCGCCTTTTGGTAAAAATTCATCAGCATAAATGGGGCAAAGTATTTCGCTATTGCCATTAAAAAAATAAGCATAATCAAAGGATTGCAATTTATCTTGAATGCCCAAAAACATATCAAATCGCATTAAGGTATCATAAGGCCAGCCAAGTTTATTTTGAGCGATGCGAGTAACATAGCCATCGTGTTCACCCACAATTTCATTGATGCTATCAGTAAATACAAAATAGTGTTTTTGGCAATCAGGCAATAAAAACTGTTGGGCAGAGCGGTAAAAATGCTCCCAAAAAACAATATAACGCCCTGTGGCGATGTATAAAATGGCAATAGTCTTTGTTTTATTCATCATGATTGTTCATTGATTGAAATGTGTTGAGATATTGAAAAAACTGCTGTAATCTAATGTGATAATGTACATCGGTTAATTCTTGCTCATATAATTCACGATTTGCATGAATTGTACGGTCTCTTTTTGTTAAATTCTCATTTAAAATACGATATAACGCATCTGGCTGTGTGATGTCATAAGTCGTAATTAAAGGGGATTTGTTTTGATAGTAATAATGCCCAAAATTATGCGACATAATAATAGGTACACCTGTGGATAGAGCTTCGATGATGGATAAGTCAAAATAACTTTGTCTGTTGGCATTCAGCAAATAATCCACCGAGTGATACCAATCCAAAGGCTTGTCTGAAAAACCAATATCAGTAATGCCCTCTTCTTCGATTTTCTCTCCATTGCCAATAATAAACAGGTGTATATCTTTCCTCGTCTTTCTGGCTTTTCTAAAATTATCTAAAATAATGTCAAAACCCTTAATCTCATTTCTGCGACCAATATACATCAAATTAATGGTGGATTGTGGCAAGTCTATCATTGACGATGGTTTATCATAATTATTTTTTGCCCCGCTTAATAAATAATAAAATGTATTTTTAGGGCTGATTAGGGTTTGGTAAATAGGCTGGCAGTATTCATTGGGCAACACCACAATATCAGCACGCTCAAAAACAGCTTTTTCTGCTTTTTTAATCATATTGATTTTTTCTACATGTTCTGGTGCATAACAGGCAAATTCTTCTGAGTGTAGTTGTGGTGTGTGTGGCTGATAAATGACAATTTGCTCCTTATCAATCAAGTCTTGCACACAATAAAAATCAATATCTTCATGAAAATAAATATATTTATATTGTGATGCGTTAATCTTTTTAAAGCTATCTCTAATTTTAAAATATTCTTTATGATTATCGGTTGGATTATTTAATTTATCAATCCATCTTCGTATTCTATACAATTGTTTTTCAAAAAAAGTCTCTTTACTCATTAAATCATTAGACAAGACAAAACAATCTCTTGGCTTATCTGATAAATTATGAGCCAAAAAGCCAGATGGTCCTCCTGCATTGATGTTAAGTGGTCTTGGAAAAAAGATTAACATTTTATTATCAATCATTGTTAGCCTCCTGCTCTGCTTTTGCCGCCGCCAATGCTCGTTCAATCACTTGATGCATATCATAATATTTATATTCAGCCAATCGACCACCAAAAATCACTCGGTCAAGTTGTTTGGCTTGTTCGTGATATTGTTCATAAATGCGTTGATTTTTTTCATCATTGATGGGATAGTAGGCTTCGTTGGTTTCGTTAGCTTCTAAGGGGTATTCACGAGTGATGACTGTTTTGGGTTGTGTGCCAAACTCAAAATGTTTATGCTCGATGATTCTGGTATAAGGAATGTGGCTTTCGGTATAGTTGACGACCGCATTCCCTTGATAATTATCCATATCAAGCGTTTCGTGTTCAAATCTTAGACTGCGATACTCCAATCTCCCAAAACAGCAGTCAAAATATTCATCGATTTTCCCTGTATAAACCACCTTGTCAGCCAAACTGTCCCAATAATCTTTATCTGCCAGATAGTCAGTATTTAATTTGACTTCAATGCCTGTCAGCATATTCTCCACCAATTTGGTGTATCCACCTTTGGGTATGCCTTGATAAGGGTCGTGAAAATAATTATTATCAAAAGTAAAGCGAAAAGGCAGTCTGCGAATGATGAAAGCAGGGATTTGTGTGGCAGGTCTGCCCCATTGTTTTTCGGTGTAGCCCTTGATGAGTTTTTCATAGATGTCTTTACCTGCCAATACAAGGGCTTGTTCTTCTAGGTTTTTTGGTTCGGTCAGATGGGCATAAGCCTGCCTTTGTTCATCGATTTTTGCTTTTGCTTGTGCTGGGGTAACTGTACCCCATAATTGATAAAATGTATTCATATTAAAAGGCAAATTAAATAATTGACCTTGATAATAAGCCACAGGCGTATTGATATAATGATTAAACTGTGCAAATTGTTGTACATATTCCCACACCATTTGATTACTGGTGTGAAAAATGTGAGCCCCATATTGATGTACTTGAATGCCCTCTATTTCTTTGGTGTAAATATTGCCTGCGATATGGTCTCTTTTTTCTAGCACCAAGCATTTTTTGCCAATCTTGTGCATTTCATGAGCAAAGGTTGTACCAAATAAACCACTACCAACAATCACATAATCATAAACTTTCATCACGCACTTCCTATCATCTTCTACCAAAATTTCAATTTCTGCCAAAAGCTCTTTGGCGGATTGGATACGCTGTCATGCCCAATATGATGGCAATAACCTTGTTTAAAAAATGCCATATACACCCCCTGTTTACGCAGGTGGCGTGAAATATGGCGTTCTTTTTTGAATTTGGCAAATGGGGCATATTGTCGCCATAATGATACTTTTGCCAAATGTGGATTAAAAGAATAACCGTGCCATTCATCGTGTAGATGGTCCACTCGCACATAGTCGCCATCATTGCTTTGGATTACTTTGATTTGAGCTTGGTCGGCAGGGTCATACAAAAAATTTTCAATTTTACGAAATGCCACGCAACTGATGTTAGAATTATTATTCAATAAATTTAAACATTGGTCAATGTTTGGTGTGTCATCAAACAACCAATCATCTTCACAATGAAACACATATTCAGTGGTAATCTTATCATACATATAATCAATGGCTCGATGATGACCCAAATTATATCCAAGACTGATTAAAGTCCCATTGGGGCAGTGTTTTTTAAAGATGTCATTGGTCGCCTCATCGCCAAAGTCATTGATGGCGATGATGTGCTTAAAAGGTAAGCGTGCTAATAGATGTGTCAAAGTTTCATCAAGTTCGGCTGGACGCTTACCAATCGTTAGGCATAAAGTGATGTTATCTAAATTATCCATTTAAATTGTCCATTATCTAAATTGTGTTTTTTGTTGAGGCGTGGATTGTTTTTTGGCTTGCTCAAACACTCGCCCAAACTCTCGGCGAATCTTTTGCCATAAAGTGCGATGTTGTTTTTCGTTATCCATTCGTTGTCTGCGTTCGTCACTGATGTCGCTTTGTAAGGCGGTATCTGGATTTAGGCGGTCGCTTTGAATGCATAGGGCAGGGTTTAATTGAAATACTGGTAATGACTGTTTTTCAATCATTTCTTTAAACATAAAATGGTCAATGGCGACAAGTTGTTCTGGAGTTTTATTTTTTAGAATGTCTAATAACTTTTTGGCAATGGATTGATGAATAATATAGCCTGCCGTGCCTAAATTGGCACTGTATAAAGGCTGAATATGGCGATTGTCAATGGATTTAACACTCTCGCCCAATGACAGCTCTTCATAAAAATGCTCTATTTTTAATAAAGGAAAAGCGGTATCCAGCCACGCATCATCATTTAAAAACAGATGGGTATTTTGACCCAAATGTACATCATCTTCAAAAATAGCAATCCATTCTAAATCTTCATCAAGCATTTTTTGCCATAAACTTGCGTGGCTTAAAAAACAGCCTTTCTCACTGTTTGCCAAATGAGTTGTATGATGAATGTTGTTTAAATTTAATGTTTGACAAACTTGCTCAATATCATCAAAGGTAACCGCATCAAAAAATTGATAATCAATGCGTTGTTTGCCAAACTCTTGGTCGATGTGTGTGCGTCTTTGCTCGGCGGTGCTTAGGCTGATGACATAATGTTTCATAACAGTTCCATTGATTAAAATTTATCTTTATCCACAAAAATTTCTCGCTTGACGCCTTTGGATAGGGCGGATAATGTGCGAAATCCTAGTGCAACCTGAGCGATGATGCGGTTTTTTTTCAAAATAATTTTTTGCCAAAAAGTTGGTTTGATGGTCAGTTGGTTATTGATGGTGCCAATCAAAGATTTGAGTTCATAATCATCAAATGGCACGCCATACATTTGACAGCGGTCGCTTTGCAGTAGGGCGGCAGGTTCAATTTGAACCTTATGCAGGTCTGGACATTGATAGATAAAAGTGTCAGCAAGTCCAACTTTTTGTGCAAATTGTGCCAGCAGTTTTTTTGCACCACTTGGATAGATGATGTAGCCACCTGTGCCACTCTTATCCAAAAATAACTCGTATAGATGATAGTCATTGATGGTTGCAACTGGTTTTTTGCCAACTATTTTTTGACGACCGTGTACTTCAAGATTGATAAAATCAATGTTTGGCTCATTGATGTTGTTTATATTTGCTAACAAATTAGCAAAGTCTTTCACCAACACAGCATCATCTTCCAAGATGATGCAAGGCTGATTATGGCTGATGACCTGCTCCCATGCTTTTTTGTGGCTAAATAGACAAGCAAGTTCGGTTTGTTTCATCACTCGCTGACCTGCTGTCAGATATTTTTGGTAAGTTGGTGCATCAATATCAGCAACACTGACCGCAGGCAGTCGCTCAAAGTCTAGCCCCAACTGGTCAAATTGTTTTTGCTGCTGTGCTAATCTGTCGGTGGATTGTGCCAAATTTAGAATAAAAATTTTCATAACAGTTCGCTTATTTATCGATTGGCCTGCCACAATAATAAATATTTATTAAAAGTATATTGCATAAAAATTATCGAATAAATCAGACCATATTTGCCCTGCAAAAATCGACCGTCCACGATATATTGGCGAATAAATTGCCAAATCGGATTGGCAAGTAGTGAAAATAATCCAACTTTTTTGCCTTTAAGTTGCTTTTCATTCGCCCAAGTTTTGGCGTAGTCGAGGCGTTTTTTTAATAAAAATTCAATCGTTGGGGCGGTGTGATGATGCAAAAATCCCGACAAGCTGACGGTTTTGGCGTTTTTAATGTCCAATGATTCATGCACCAATAGGTCGTTGAATTGATAAGAGCTTGGGTAGAGTCGCCAGTAAGATTTGACACCCCAATACTTATTATCGATCTGATGACCAACGATAAAGTCCAATCTTTTTAATCCATAAACGGTATTATTAGGTGTGTTTTTAATAACTTCTAAAATGCTATTTTTTAATTCAGGTGTAATCTCTTCATCGGCATCCAGTGCCAGTATCCAATCGCCTGTGGCATAAGATTGGGCGAGCTGTCTTTGTTTGCCAAAGCCTTGCCAGTCGGTATTGACAAACCATTTTACTCCATATTGTAGGGCGATGTCTTGGCTGTTGTCAGTGCTACCACTGTCCATGATGATGATTTCGTCCGCCAATCCTTGTAGGGCAGGTAGAGAAACCGCCAAGTTATGGGCTTCATTTTTGACAATCATCACGACAGATAAGCGGGGCGTTGAGATGGTGCTGGGCATAGACATTCAAATAATAACCGTTTGTGTTATTCTACTTGACTTATGTTGTCTTTTCTAGCATTTTGTTGGGAAAAATGGATAAAAACTGGCGAAATTTTTTGATTCCAAGTACAATAGTCGATAATGATGATAAAAATCGGTGCTTTATGAAATCATTTGGACTAAAAAATGTGCTTTTGCCCATGCTGACTACCATATTTTTGGTTGCCTGTCAGGATTCTACTCCAACACAGTCGGTGGATAAGGCAGAGGTGGCGACATTTGATGGTTGTTATGCCATTGAACAGCAGTCGCCAGCACAAATTAAAATCTCCCAAGAAAACAATCAATTTGTGATGCAGATGAAAGAACAAACTGGCGGTTGGGATACGCCAGAATCATTGCAATCGCTTGATAAAGCAAAAGGTTGGCAGTTTTTTTCAACCAATGCCATTCAGTTGTCATCAAGCGATGTGATGGGTGTGCTGGCTCGCCCTGATGGCGTGATGGCAATGGCACAACTGCATGAGGCATCAGTCAATACCAATCCAATGCTAGACAGTCGCTATGTGGTCAATTTGCTTGGTGCGGTCAATACCATTTATCAAGTGCCTTGTGATGACAAACCTATCAATTTTTCTAAACAATTTCATCATGCTAATTAGTCAAAAAGCGAATATTTTATGAATTTTTTGGGATATTTATTACTTGGTTCTGTGGTGTATGTCATTGGATTTGTGCTGAATCAAAAAGTGCTTGCAGCCAAGCGAGCATCAGGTGAAATTAGCTCGCCAGCACATCGCACCATCGTCAGTCTGGTGTTGGGTTGTTTTGTTGTGATGTTGGCGGTTTCTGCGTTGATTGGTCATTTTTTATTGCACCATCAGGGCTTTGACTGGGCGTTCATCGTGGTGAATAGCTTGGTGGCGAGCGTGGTGTTTTATTTTGGATTAAATCCAGACACCAGTCGCATGAACCTGCCTGATTAAGTCAATATTCATGACTACATGATTAAATTTTTTGATGAGTCTTTGTATGATTACTTTACATCATTTGTCTCAATCTCGTTCCTTTCGCATTGTTTGGCTATTAGAAGAGCTAAAAAATGAATACGGCATTGACTATCAGCTTGTCAGCCATCAAAGAAATCAGCATTCTCTTGCTCCTGATGAATTGCAACAAATTCACCCGATGGGTAAAGCACCGATTTTGATTGATGATGTACTGCCCAGTGGCGAGCAAACACTGGCAGAATCAGCGGTCATCATTGAATATTTGCTTAAATTTTATGATAAAAATCAATTATTTATGCCAAAAGATGACATCAATAGCTGGCGTGATTATCATTTTTGGCTGCATTTTGCCGAAGGGTCATTGATGCCACCGTTGGTGATGAAATTGATTTTATCAAAGGCAGTAACAAAATCTCCGTTTTTTGCTCGTCCGATTGTCAAGCAAGTCAAGGCAGAGGCGGAAAAAATGCTGTTAAACGCCAACATTACCAAAGCCTTATCTTTGCTGGAAACCCATTTGACAAACAGATCATATCTGGTTGATGAGAGACTGACGGGGGCGGACATCATGCTGTATTTTTCGGTGCTGGGTGCGAAAAAAAGTCAGCCAGCTTTTCATTATCCAAACATCAATCGCTGGCTGGCACTTTGTGAAAGTCGCTCCGCCTTTCATCAAGCAGTGATGGTTGGTGGTCAGGCATTATGAGCCTGACTTGATGGTCAAGCTATTTTGGTAGGTTTGCTCGATTTGTCACTAACACAAGCTTGATGCTATTGGTATTTGAAATTGACGGTACAGATTAGCCTAAATTGCCCAATAAAGTGGCGATTTGGGCTTTATTTTTTTGACTATCCCATTGCATTAAGGCGTGCAAGCGTTTTTTATTGATTTCTGAAAGCACCAAATTCTTATTTTCTGCCTGTTCTTTTTGCAAAAATTCTTTAATCATGGTGCCAATCAATTCATCAACCAATAAAGAAATGTCTTGCAATGGGTGCTGTCGTAACGAGGCAAGATAGTCTGTTGATTCTTTGATGAGAGCATGGCGAGCATTGGCGTCATCAAGGCTTGCTAGGATAAAATGTGCCTGTTCATCGCTTGACCATTGGGCGAACTCTGCCACAGTCTGCCACGCCAGATGAATGTGTTGTATCAGTTGGGCTAGGGTTTGGTTGCCGATATTATGCCAAGTTGGTAATGGTGGTATGGCAAGCTGATGATTGCTAAGATGATTTTGGTATGGCTGATGTGCAGCCTGTACTCCTGATTCTGTCAAGATTCTTTCTAGGGGATTATGATTTAGGATTTCTGGATAATATAGCAGGCACAAACACAGCTGAGTTGTGGCATCAATGCGTGGTGCGTCATAGGCAATGGCATCAATCAAGGGGTTTTTTGTGGTGGGATTGCCTTTAAGTTTTTGGTAAATATCATTATTTAGCCACCATTTTAGGCTAGACCCTTTGGGCAGCAGGGCGGTCAGCTCACGAAGCTGTGCCATAGCGGCGGCTTTTTGCTCAGGGCGACTTAAATCAAATCGACTCATCAAAACACCATACAGATAGTCAGATAGGCTGACTGATTGGTCTATCTGCTGTTGCATCGCCTGTTTGCCATGCTGACGAATGTAGGTGTCAGGGTCGTGATTGTTTGGCAGGGTGAGAAATTTTAGCTCCTTGCCATCTGCCAAGACAGGAGCTGCAATTTCAAGAGTTCGCCAAGCAGCCTTTTGTCCAGCAGCATCGCCATCAAAACATAGGGTTAGGCTGTCGTGATGGCGTAATAAGCGGGCGATTTGACCTTCGTTGGCAGCCGTTCCCATTGGGGCGACTGCCCCATAGATGCCTGCTTGATGCAGGGCAATCACATCCATATAGCCCTCAACCATCATATAATGGCTGGCTTTGGCTTGCCTTGCCTCATAAAAGCCATACAAAATATGTTGTTTTTGGAAAACTGGCGACTCTGATGAATTGATGTATTTGGGTAATTCATCGCCCAAGCTACGACCTGCAAAGCCAACAACCCGCCCACGATTATCCTTAATCGGAAAAATCACTCGATGGCGTAGCAGGTCAAATGTTTTACCTGTTTTTTGGGAATCTCGCACCAGACCTAAGATTTTTAGACCTTCGATGTCGGCAGGAAATGTTTTTTCTAAGTGATTCCAGTCCTCTGGTGCATAGCCTAGATGAAAGGTTTGAATGGTTTCCTCGTTCAAGCCCCGTTCCAAGAAATAGCGTTTTGCCAATGGATTATGATGTAGCATATGTTGATAATATCGACAAACATTATCAAGCAATGTGTACAAATCCCCTTGTTGCTCTACCACAGGCTCGATGATGGCTGGGGGTGGTTCTTCTTGATAGGAAGAGGGGGGTATATAGCCATAATCATCAATGCTGTTTGGCGGTGGTGCGATGGTGGGCTGGGTTTTTTTGTAGCGTACTTTTTGTTGCTGTTGGTCGTCTTTGGGCAGTTCGATGCCTGTTTGGTCAGACAAATATTTGACCGCCTCCATAAAGTCTAGGCGTTCAAACTCTTTAAGAAAGGTAATGGGGTTGCCTTTGGCTTGACAACCAAAACAGTAGTACAGATTGGTTTCTGGATTGACATAGAATGATGGGGTTTTTTCACCATGAAAGGGGCAACACCCCTTAAACTCCTTGCCAGCAGGTTTTAAGGTGGTGTGTTTGCGAATCATGCCAACCAAGTCGGCTTGGTTGTTGAGTTGCTCGATGAGGGATTCTGATAATCTCATGATGTATAGATGATTAAGACGACATCAAAGTCGTCTTAATTTTTATTTCATTGTGGTTTGTCGTTCAAGTGACCAGCGTTCGCCTCTTGGCTTGGCAGACCTAAGTTTAGGCTGGGTCGGCGACGAGGTGTTTCTTGGCTTTCTTCACTATCTTGTGGCACATTGACTTCTGGTAGGCTTAGCATGCCTGCTTGACGAATGACCTGTGTGCGAGTTTCGCCCGTGTATTGACCTTGATAGCCAGCATCATGCTTGATGCGACCTAGTTTGCCAAAAGTGAGGGTGGATAGGGCTTTTTTGGTCAAGGACTGATTGTCTGTATTGACACGCACCGAGCCATTGCTGTTTAGATATTGTGGATAATTGATTTGTAGCAAAGTTTTATATTGGTTGGCGGTGTCTGTCAAACCAAGTTTGTCATTGGCATAAGCCAAAATAGCGATTGCCTCAGGAACTGCGGTGGATTGTGGGAAGTATTGAAATGCCCATTTAGCACGGTTGGCAGCTGCCACCATGGCATCTCGTTTGACATACCAGCGAGCTGCCACCAGTTCATTTTCTGCCAAATCATTATAGATGGCAATCATACGCTGAGCAGCATCAGCGGCATACGGACTGTTTGGGAAATTGCTAATCAATGTCTGAAAATCATTGAATGCCAAACGCAAATAGGCGGTGTTTCGCTGAGCTTGGTCGCTTTTGAATAGGCGAGATGCTTTTGGTGCTCCACCCATATTGGTAACACCTTGTACATACAAAGCATAGTCAAGGTGCTGACTTGTTGGATACAGACGAATGAACTCGGCAGTATTTTTGGTGACTGATTCGTAGTCGCCTGATTGATATTGAGCATAAATCAAGTCAAGGAGTGCTTGCTGAGCATAAGCACCTGTTGGATAAAAGGTGCGGATATTGTTGAGTGCCAAAATCGCTTCGTTGTTGTGCGATTTTTCTAAGGCCCGCTGTGCTTGGGCGTAGTATTGCTCTTCGCTTTGTTCAGCGGTGGCAATGACATCGCTTTTTTTCTTTTTGCCAAATAGTCCACTCATGCTGGCACAGCCTGTGGTGGTCAAAAGACTGACAATCAGCACGCTGCTTAGGGCGATTTTTAGGGGGTGATGAACGGATTTCATTATAATATCCTCAAATTTTAATCAATCAATAACCCTAGTTTAGCACGAATTGCTGAGCAACACAACGAAAGCGGTGACAAGTGATGATAAAATCCTTATTTAAAAAAAGATGATGGATGACACAAGTTGTACGCCAATGATGATATTTTGGGTACAAAAAGCAAGGTATTAACCAGCCAAAGATAGCCAGTGATACAAAAATATGCTACATTAGTGGCTTTTATGTTTAATGAATGAATTGGGTAACTCTAAGATGATGACAGATGAGCAGCCATTGACTCAAATGACGCTTGGCGATGATGACTTGATGGCAGAACCGACCGAAGAGCAGTCCTATGTGGTCAATGAAGCGGATGTGGGACTGCGATTGGATAAATGTGCCAGTCGGGTTTTTGAAGGGTTTTCTCGTGCCAATTTGCAAAAGTTCATTGAGGCAGGTCAGCTATTGGTCAATGAGCAGATGGTCAAGCCAAAATATGCCGTTAAATTGGGCGACCATTTGACGCTGAATGCTGTGCTAAATCATCATTCTGAGGATTTGCCTGAAAATATCGCCATTGATGTGATATATCAAGATGATGAAGTGCTTGTGATTAACAAACCTGCTGGCATGGTGGTACACCCAGGAGCGGGTAACTGGCAGGGGACTTTGGTCAATGCTTTGTTGTATCACTATCCTAACCAGTCACATCTGCCCAGAGCAGGATTGGTGCATCGGATTGATAAAGACACCACAGGGCTTTTGGTTGTGGCAAGAACCAAAACAGCACAGCTTAATCTCATCGACCAGCTTAAAGACAAAAGCGTGTATCGCCACTACCAATGTATCGCACTTGGTGCACCACACGAAATCATGAGGCATTCGTGCATTGATTTGCCTATTGGGCGACACCCGACTCAGCGTACCAAAATGGCGGTCAGAGATACAGGCAAGCCTGCCATTACTCATCTGATTGCCGCCAAAGCGTTGCATGAACGATACAGCTTGGTTGATGTGCAGTTGCAGACAGGCAGAACCCACCAAATCCGAGTCCATCTGTCGCATGTGGGACACCCTTTGGTGGGCGATAAAGTTTATGGTACATCGCCACGCTCAGGATTAAATGAAGCTCAAAGAACGGCAGTGCTCAATTTTGGTCGGCAAGCATTGCATGCCCATCAGTTGGGATTTATTCATCCAACGACAGGCGAGCAGATGAAATTTAGTGCATCTTTGCCAGCAGACATGCAGGATTTGATGGCGATTTTGTCAAACTGATGATAAAAAATGATGGTGTAGATGATGAATAATATTCATGACAATCAAAGCAATGCCCCAATGCAGATTTTATACCAAGATGATGCGATTTTGGTGGTGCAGACGCATGCAGGTGCATTTGACAAGACCAATCTGGACGATTTGTACGGAGCGTTTAATTTAGGGTTGCATGTCAATGACAATCCACAGCAGGTACTTGCCAACCGTGCCAAATTACTATCCGCCATACAAGCCATCACGCCAGCAAATGCCATCTATTGGCTTAATCAGGTGCATGGCGATGTGGTGCATGATGTCGATGATGCGACTTTGGGATTGGTGGCAGATGCAGCAGATGCGTTAATGACGAATCGGTCAGGTGTTGGTCTGTCCATCATGACTGCTGATTGCGTGCCAATTGCTATGTTTGATAGACAAGGTGGTGGCATTGCTTGTATTCACGCAGGTTGGCAGGGCTTAACCAATGGCATTATTGCCAAAACGGTGCAGCGGTTACACACCAATCGTTCTGACCTATCTGCGGTGATTGGGGCGTGTATTTCACAGGCGGCGTATGAGATAGACCGTGCGTTGGCGGATAAAATTTGCCAAACGGTGGTCAGCTCATCTTTGGTGGCGATGGATTATCATTCATTATTTGACACAATCATCATGCCATCAGGCGATGATAAGGTGCATATTGATTTGACTACATTGACCAAATTGCAGCTTGCTCATCAAGGTGTAAACATCGTGGATACACCCATATTGTGTAGCTATCAGACGGCTTCCTTGTATTCTTATCGTGCCCAAACGCACGCTGGCAAATCCGCCACAGGCAGAATGGCGATGGTCATCATTAAAAAATAAAACACCTTAGGTTTGATGAGTTGGCTGGTGGATTTGCAGTCTTTGCGATAAAACAACAAAGTTTTGCTTGCAGTTCTGTGGATTTTATCATAAGATGAAAGGTAATTTTCGTAATATTTTAATCATATGTCCCGACACCGAACCAGTTTATTGATACTTGCTTTTTTATCCATCAGTCTGCCCATGACAGCCTTTGCCAGCGGTGGTGGCTTGGGCGGTGATGCGGTTAATTTATTATTACTCATCTTTTTTATTTCTTTGTCATTAGTGGTGTCGTTCGTTTGTTCTATTTCTGAGGCGACTTTATTGACAATGACGCCATCATACATCGATACTCTACAAGAGGACAATCCAAAAGCTGCCAGCATTTTGCACGATGTCAAGGTGCAAAACATCGAAAAATCCATCTCTGCCATCTTAACCTTAAATACAGTCGCTCACACGCTAGGTTCTTTGGGGGCGGGGGCTCAGGCGGTCATCGTGTTTGGCGATATGTGGTTTGGGGTATTTAGTGCCTTGATGACCCTAGTGATTTTGATTGGTACAGAAATCATTCCAAAAACGCTTGGCACAACTTACTGGCGACGATTTGCCTTGCCAGTGGCGTATTATGTCAAAGGCATTAACATTCTTTTGATGCCAATCATCTGGGTGACCGAAAAAATTTCTCGTTTCTTGACCAAAGGTCATCAAGAAAGCGGCTTTAATCGCCACGAATTTTTGGCATTGGCAAATGCAGGCGAAAGCTCAGGACAGATGAGCGAACTGGAAACCCGTATCATTCGCAATTCATTAGCACTTAGCATGATTAATGTCGAAGACATCATCACGCCTCGTTCGGTGATTATGGCATTTGACGAGCAGATGAGTGTTGGCGATGTGTTTGCCAAGCACCCAAAGTTACCATTTTCTCGTTTTCCAATCTTTGATGAAGATTTGGATAGTGCCACAGGTTTTGTCCTAAAATCAGACTTATTGATTGCCAAGGCCAATCAAGAAATTCATCTGCCCATCAAGCAGTTTAAGCGGGAAATCAACTTTGTGTTTGCCAAGATGAAACTGTTTGATTTGCTGGATTTGATGCTAAAAGAGCAGGTGCATATCGCTTTGGCGGTGGGAGAATTTGGCGAAGTCAAAGGTTTGGTCAGCTTAGAAGATGTGCTAGAAACCTTGCTAGGCTTGGAGATTGTCGATGAGTTTGACCGTGTGGACGACATGCAGACTTTGGCTCGTCAGTTGATGGAACGCCGAATGAAACGATTGGGTGCAAAACTTGAACAAGACGATGCCTTAGATGAGGTCTGATGGTTTCAATAATTTCTGCTAAAATGCAACAAAATGTTACAATTAGCCAAGTTTGATTAAGTTTTTTATGTTATCTTAATGGAAAATCAAATCATTAAAGCTGTATTTAAGATGCCTTAATGGAAAACAGCACAGTCTCTATGATGCGTGCGTCAATGAAGGAGGTTCTATGAAACAGAACACCCAATTTATAGCAAAGATTCAAACAATCACCCAAAGTGCTTTGTTATCAGCCAGCATAAAAGCATTTGGCTTGATGATGAACAAAAAGATGGCACAGGGTCTTTTGGCTGGGGCGATTGCCTTGCCTGTGGTTTCAATGTCTGCCCATGCCATCAATGAGTCAGCAGTCAGCAGTTATGCTGCTGCCATGAATACCGCTGCGAATAATCAAAATATCGCCCAAGTTTCTAAGCTCATCGCTGATGATGCGGTCATTTCTATCACCAGAAATGGCAAAACCAGTAGTCTAGGCAAAGAAGACTATCTTCAATTACTCCAAAAAAGCTGGGCTAGGGCGAGTAATTATCGCTATCGCATCGACATCAGTGATGTGGTCATCTCAGGCAATCAGGCACGAGCACAGGTAGATACCACAGAGACTTGGACGCAAGATGGCAAGCCTGTTACTATTAAGACATCGTCCAGAGCGACCTTATCGCAAAATGGTGCTAATGCTGTTTTGTTGCGTTCAGTTGCCCAAATGACGGTTGATTGATTTAAAAAACCCATCTTAAATGATGGGTTTTTGTTTGTGCTAAAACCAATTTTCCAATAAATACACAAAGCGTGTGGGTGTGGGTTTTTTGCTTGGTTTATTTTTTTGGCTGGGCTGTTCATGCTGCATGCTACTAGGTAGTACAAAACTACGCTGAATTGGACGAGCTGGTAGAGATGTGTCGTTTAGGCTGACGGGAATGGGATTATTTGCCAATTGCCAATGATGACAACCAGTCAGCCAAAACACGCCACTCATCATCAGCACTCTGACCGTATTTTTGACAGTCTGTTGCCTAAAAGATGGCGTATGAGATGTACCATGATTCATCATTTTGACCACGCAGGATCGTAGGCAGCACCCAACGTTGATAGCGTGCTGGATTTTTTGTTGGTCAAGGAATAGATACTTAGCTTGTTTTGTCCGTTTTGCCAAGCGGTGTAGATGATTTGGTTGCCAGAGGGCGAAAAACTAGCGGCAATCTCTCCACCGTTGGTTGGGATTTGTGCCAGTATTCTTCCTGCCTTGTCAGTAACAATGATGGTTAGCCCTGTGACATAGAGTATCTTTTGTCCATCAAGAGAGGATTGTGGGTTGCTGGCGTTACTGGCAATCTGTACTCGCTCTTTGTTGGCGAAAGTTTGGCGATATAGATGCTGAGTGCGAGTGCCATTATCAGCGGTAAAAATAAAACCTTGTCCATTTGGCAGATAGCGTGGCGAGTTTTCGGCACCAGACAAATCAGTCAGCGTATCTAGACGATTGGCAAGTAAGTCCAAACGATAAATGTTGGGGTTGTTGTCATCGTGGCTGCCTGAAAATATCACAGCATGACCATCTGGCGAGAATGATGGCGATAGATTATGCCCCCAAAATGGTGTAATGATGCGAGCATCGCCACCTTGTAGTGATTGTAAATAAATGACTGGCAAAGCACCATCTTGCTGAACGCTATATGCAATTTTTGTGCCATCTGGCGAAAATGCAGGATTTTGGATAGTGCCTTTGACGCTAAACAAACGATGACTTTGCTTGCCTTGTGTGTCTGTGACTATTAGCGTGGCTTGTTCGCCTGTTTTTTCGACATAGGCGATTTTTGTTCCAAAATCTGCCAAATTGCCTGTGATTTTTTGATAAATCTGATTGCTGATTTGGTGTGTGGCGGCTTGAATGACGGTTGGATTGTTGTCGCTAATCTGAGTTTGTTTACCGCCCAAGGTTTTTTCGCCATGCGTATCAATAATCTCATGACTGATGGCGATTTTGTTGCCAGCGATTGAATGTGCTTGCCCGACAACCACATAGCGATAGCCTAAGTTTCGCCAAGTGGTCAAATCGCTAAAAATTGCCTGTGTTGAGGCGGTTTTTTGGGGCAGATTTTGGCTGTTTGCCCCCAATTCGGTGCTGTTTAGGTTGGTTGTGATGGTCTGATATGCTCCAAACGCATCTCCAATAAATGGCACGATGGCGATTTGGTGAGGACTGGCAACGCCTGCCTTGCTGACGATGATTTCATCAGAATCTGCCCATGCTGATGTATGATGAGTTGCCAGCAAGATGGTACTAAATAAGAAGATTGAGTAATGTTTCATGGTTAATGCTCGGTCATGTTTTGTTATTGGGCGATTTCTTGGGTGGTAACCAGATTGATGACAAAAGAGTTTTTCACGCCTGCAAGTTCGCTGAATGGAGCGGCAGCTCGTATCGTGGCTTCGGCAGCAGGGAGTAGGTCTTGATGTCCTGCACGCACGCTAATACCAATGACCTGACCGCCATCATCAAGCGATACACTAAGTTTGATTGCCTGATTGGGCTGATTTGGGTGACTTGCCCAAATCGACTCAATGCGTGCGTTAATCGCAGCCTGAGCTTGTGCAATGTCCACTTTTGGTGTGGCGGCTGGCTGAGTCTGCCCAAGATTATCCAAGTTCAATGACTCTCCATCTGACGCCGTTTGTTTGGTTTGGTTTTTAGCTTGCCCAAGTTGGCTTTGAGTCATCTGATTATCCATCTGACTCATCTCGTCCATGACTGGGGGTGTGTAGCTAGACTCATGGGTTTGTCCAAAATCGGTTGGCGTGACATTAGATGGTGTGCTGGCAATCTGACTTTGGCTGTATTTGACAGGCTGATAATCAGAGGCTTGCCAAGCTCTATCAGGATTTTGGCGAGTCTGAGTTTGTGGCGTGGTTTGGTTTGGCTGATGATGAGCGTTTAGCCGAGCTTTGGCAGCGGCAAACTCATCTGGATTGATGAGTGTTGCCATCGTAGGCTGGCTGTCGTATGACGATGAAAACGGCACAAAGAGCAACACAGCCAGCACCGCATGAATCAGTAAACTTAGTAAGATTGGGAGCCATAATGCAGCGTGTTTCATACTTATTTTGGCTCGCTTAATAGGCTGACATGGTCAATGCCAGCATTTTGAACCAACGCCATGACTTGCATGATGTCATTGTAGCTATTTTGCCCATCGGCATTGATGAGGACTTGTATTTGGTTGTTTTTGGCAAATGCTGCCTGCAAAAATGGCATCAGCTGTGATAGCGACATTGGTTCATCTAAGCCATCTTGATGACTGACAAATAGGTTGCCTGACCGATTCATGCTGATGATGATGGGCAGGGCGTCTTTGGTGTCAATGGTGCTGGTTGCCTCTTTGGGTAAAGAGACATCAACACCTGTGGTCAGCATCGGTGCTGCCACCATAAAGATGATGAGCAAGACGAGCATCACATCAATGTACGGCACGACATTCATCTCGCCATTGAGCTTTGTTTTTCGATGTGGTCTATGAAATGATTGCTTCATCATGACGATTTGTCCGCAGGCAAGCTCATCAGTTGGGCAAGTAGGCGTTCGCCAAATACACTGCGTCTTTCATAAATGCTACTGGCTTTGGCAGTCAGTATGTTAAATGAGGCAGAGGCTGGAATGGCAACGAATAAGCCTAAGGCGGTTGCAATCAGGGCTTCGGCAATGCTAGGGGCGACCGTAGCAAGGCTGACAGATGCTGACTGTGATAGTCCAATAAAGGCATTCATAATCCCCCAAACCGTCCCTAATAGACCAATATAAGGAGCGACAGAACCAATACTGGCAAGCAATGGCAGACCGTATTCTAGCTCTTGCTGTTGTTTATTTAGGGCAGATGACAGCGTGCGTTCGGTGATGGCAATGCTGTTGGCATGGTTTGAGGGTTGTTGTTGATATTTTTGATAGGCATCAAAAAATAACTGCTCCAAGCCGCTTTTATGTGGTTCGTTTTGGACAATGGCAAACTGTTTGGGTAAGTCGTCCGACCACAGCCATTCATCAAAGCGGTTGTCAAATTTTAGGGCTTGCCCCAAACGACCGCTGAGTACAAAAATCAGCACCCAACTGATGATGGATAAAATCAACAAAAAAGCCATAATCAGTTGCACCACTAGGCTGGCCTGACTGATTAGATGTAGTATATTGATGGAATTTGTCATAAAAGTGCGATGAATTTGGATAGAAATTTTTTGCTCATTATAGCATATTTTTGGGATTTGGTGTTGCTACTCGTGCAGGCTTATCAATCGTCAGTTTGGTGCAATGACGAGGTGGTGATATGTCAGGTGGTCTTTGATGGCTTGTGCCATGAGGTTTGATTGGTTTTTATCAAATAATAGAATATTGTATCTATCATGATGATTTGTTATGATGAATCATCATCAATGAGTGTCAAGGATAACATATGCCATCAAAACCAATTTCATTTGCCAAAACCACCGCTTTGGGATTGATTGCTGGTTCTGCATTGTCATTATTGGCTTGCACCACGCCAGCCACACAGCAGCTAAGCTACCACACGCCAAGCAAAACCGCCCAAGATACACACCAAAATCATCACAAACAGCAGGTGGTGGATTATACGCTTGATAATGGGTTAAGGGTCATTATTAAGCCACAAAAATCGCCTTTGGTCATGACCCAAATTTGGTATAAGGTTGGCTCAAATGATGAGCCTGTTGGTAAAGGCGGTCTATCGCACTTTTTGGAGCATATGATGTTCAAAGACAGTGCAGGGATTGATGGCGATGTTTATGATCAAATTGTCAGTCAGGTTGGTGGTTCAAGAAATGCTTTTACCACCAGCAATTACACCAGTTATTATCAATTATTGCCTGCCAACCAATATCCGCTAGGGCTGGAAATTGAATCCAATCGTATGCGTGGATTGGTGTTTGATGATGAAAAACTTGCCAAAGAAAAAGAGGTCGTCAAAGAGGAGCGTCGTCAGCGAACCGATGACAGCCCGATGGCAAAGGCATTTGAAGAATTTGCTCCTGCTTTATTTCCAGATAACAACAATGCTCGCCCTATCATTGGCTACATGAATGAGATAGAAGGGCTAAATAAAGCGGATTTGCAGGCATGGTACGATACTTATTATTATGCCAATAATGCTGTCTTGGTGATTGTGGGCGGTGTGAATGTTGATGAAGCCAAGCATTGGGTGCAAAAATATTTTGCCCATTTGCCAAGTCGTCCCATGCCAAAAAGACCATCACTCCATCAAAAATCGCATCGTGGCTATCAGCACATCATTAGCCATCAACAAGTGACTGTGCCAAGTTTGTTGATGGCATTTAATACACCCACCATCGCCACCACAGATGCAAAAGAGGCCTATGCGTTGGAGCTGGTGTCGGATTTGCTCAACGGTAGTCAGTCGGCAAGACTAAGAAAAAATCTATTGAGAAACAAGCAGATGGTCAGCCAAATCAATGTTCATTATGATGCTCATGATTTTGGTGATGGTGTGTTGATGATTTCGGCAACGCCACGAGAGGGGGTTAGCCTTGATGAGGTTTCATCGGCGATTTTGGCACAGATTGATGAATTGGCTTATGGTCAGATTGCACCGCATGAATTGCAGCGAGGGCAGGTTGGTCTAAAAGCAGCACTCATACTTCGTAATGACAGCATCACAGGACAAGCCAGAAGTCTTGGTCAGCTTGCCGTGATGGGATTGGGGCTAGATACACCAGAAAAAATGCCCAAATTGTTAGCACAGATTGGGACAACTGACATTCAGCGTGTCATCAAAAAATACCTGACCAAAGACAATCTGTCCGTCATGTATGTTTTACCCAAAGCCAAACCTGTCGATGATAAAAAATAATTTCAAAGGATACATACATGAGTAAGAACACTTTATTTTGTCAATGTGCCAAATCATTGCTGTGCTTAGCCATCGCTGCCAGCACCAGTATCGCCCATGCCAATCGCATCGCTCAAACAAGCCAGCCAACACAAATGAGCGACTACTTGTCCAAATTTAGTGGTGTCAATCAGTTGGGCGAGCTGTCGCTGAACATTCCCCAAAGCCAGTATTTTAGCACCGATGATGGTGTTCCTGTGGTGTTTACTGCCATGCACCATCTGCCGATTGTGGATATTAGTTTGGGGTTTGACGCAGGCAGTGGGCATGATGAGCTGATTCGAAGAGGGGCAGATGGCGAGATTGCCATGATGGTGTCTGCCATGATGACACAAGGTACCAAAACTTTGGACGAAGAAGCCTTCTACGAAAAAGCCGACCAGCTGGCGATGTCCTTATCCAGCTCGGTAGAGCGTGAAAGTTTTGACATTGATTTACGCATCATCAAAGATGGTACTCAGCTTGATGAGGCGGTGGATTTGATGCTTGATGCGTATCGCAATCCTAGATTTGATGAGAAGATTTTGGCTCGTAATAAAGCACGCTTGAAAGTCGCTTATCAGGCCAATGAGGCATCGCCCAAATTTTTGGCGACTCGTGCCTTTAATGGCATCATGGAGCAAAACAATCCGCACGCCTATGATGATGACATCAAAAAAATCGACCTGCTAAGCCAAGATGAATTATTTGCTTTTGTGGATAGATTTTTGGTTGTTCAAAACGCCAAACTTGCCATCACAGGCGATTTGACGCTCGAAGAAGCCAAAACGCTTGCCAACCGCATCAGTCGTGGGCTAAAAAATGGCAAAAAAGCCGAGAAAGTCAAAGCTCATCAAGCACCCACGCCCATTCATCATCACATTGATTATCCAAGCACTCAGACGCAAATCATCATCGGTGGTATCGCTCCTGCTGTACCCATCAATCAACAGGCAATCAGACAATATAGCGATTTTGTGATGGGCAATGCAGTGCTGGCAGGTGGGGATTTTAATGCTCGTTTGACACAAGCAATCAGGGTCAAAAAAGGCTACACCTATGGTATCAGTGGCAGTCTATCGTACAATGACCAAAGAAGCGTGTACAGCATTGGTTTTAGCACCAAAAATGAAGAAGCCACCGCAGCCATCAATGATACTTTGGCGACCATTGATGAGGTTTTGTCATCAGGCATCACTCAGCGTGAGCTGGATTTGGAGAAAGCTGGCACTAAAAATGCGTATCCAGCCCGTTTTGCCAATCACGCTGGCGTGCATGATGCGATATCGGCAACTTTTTTTGGCGGCTATCCCAAAGACCATCTACACACCCGTTTTGAGCGAATTGATAGAGCGACTTTGGATAGTGTGAATGCGGCACTAAGACACTTTATTATCCCAAATAATTTTGTGATTGTAACCGTTGGGGCAATCAAGCCAACCATCATCTTGCCAAAAGATAACTAGATGGTTTGCCAAGCCAAAATCCATGCTCATCATGACAAAAGTCCACCAACCGATGTGGGCTTTTATTTTTTCATCATCAAACTTTCGTTAAAAATTGCCCCTGTGGCGTTTTTGCTTTACAATAGTGCGTTTTAAAATTTTGTTTCACATTGATATGACCAAACAGCCTAATCATCACACCAAAGCTCCTTTGGTGCTTGCCAAAGACCGACATTTTTTGCAAAAACTTTCAAGGCAGCTGCAACAAGCACATGGCAATAAACAAAATGAGTTGCAAGCTCAATATGATAAAATCTTGGCTCGTTCTAGTGCGGCGGTGTCACAGCGTATGGCATCTGTGCCACAAGATTTGCAAGATAAGCTCAATCATGATTTGCCTGTCACCAAACAAGCCCAAGTGCTGATTGATGCCATCAAATTACACCAAGTGGTCATCATTGCAGGCGAGACAGGCTCTGGCAAGACCACGCAACTACCCAAATTGGCGATGCTGGCTGGGCGTGGCATCACAGGGCAGATTGGACATACTCAGCCTAGACGCTTGGCAGCTCGCTCGGTGGCAACTCGTATCAGCGAAGAGCTTGGCGAGAGTTTGGGGCAGACGGTCAGTTTTAAAGTTCGCTTCACCGAAGAGGGTGGTGGTCATTCGCTCATCAAGCTGATGACCGATGGTATTTTGCTGGCGGAATTGGGGTCAGATCCTTATTTGTCAAAATACGACACCATCATCATTGATGAGGCACATGAACGCAGTCTGAATATCGATTTTATCATGGGTTATCTCAAACGACTGCTGCCAAAACGAGATGATTTGAAAGTCATCATTACCTCAGCCACGCTAGACACCCAAAGATTTGCTCAGTATTTTGCCAAAGATGGCAAACCTGCCCCTGTTTTTGTGGTGGAGGGTCGTAGTTATCCTGTACAAATGCGTTATCGTCCATTGACTGATGCCATCATCACCAGTCATGATGACGATGCTTTTGATGAGGCGGAAGATAACCTACCCAGAGCATTGACCGCAGCGGTTAATGAGTGTTTTGATGATGCTCGTGCTAAGGGACACCCTGACCAAGCGGATATTTTGATTTTTGCCGCCACCGAAGCTCAAATCAAAGAATTACAAGAAATTCTGACCAATTACGCACCAGCTCATACCGAAATTTTACCGTTATTTGCTCGCCAAAGTTATGCTGAGCAGCAGCGGATTTTTAGCCCATCAACCAAAGGGCGACGCATCATCATTGCCACCAATGTCGCTGAAACTGCCTTGACCGTACCCAATATTCGCTATGTGATTGATTTGGGTTTTGCCAGAATTTCTCGTTATAATTATCGTTCCAGAATCCAAAGATTGCCCATTGAGGCAATCAGTCAAGCCGCTGCCAATCAGCGAGCAGGTCGGTGTGGGCGTGTCGCACCAGGTGTGTGTATCAGACTGTATAGTGAAGAGGATTTTAATAGTCGTCCAGAATTTACCGAACCTGAGATTTTACGAACCAATCTTGCCAGCGTCATTTTGCAGATGGAGCGGTTAAAACTTGGCGAAGTGGCGTCATTTGATTTTATCACACCGCCTGATTTACGCTTGGTCAATGATGGTCGTAAACTGCTCATCGAGCTTGGTGCATTGGACGAAACGGCTTATACCAAAACTGCCGCCAAAAAGGGCAGAATGCAGGCGGGCGGTTTGACCAAAATCGGTCAGCAGATGGCAAAAATGCCCATCGACCCTCGTCTTGCTCGTATGCTGATTGCAGGAGATACTTTTGATTGCTTAAAGGATATGCTGGTGATTGTTTCGGCATTGGCAGTACAAGATGTCAAGGAACGCCCAGCCGATAAGCAAGCAACTGCTGACCAAAGGCATGCCTTGTTTCGCAAAGAAGATTCTGACTTTTTATTTTATTTGGAATTATTCCAAGCCTTGTTTGATAAGCACCCAACCAATGGCAATCAGGTGCTTAGTAGCAACGCTCGTAAAAATTTTGCCAAAAAGCATTTTTTAAGTTTTGCTCGCATCAGAGAATGGCAAAAAACGCACAGCCAGCTCAGCCAGATGATGAGCGAGCTTGGTTTTGTGATTGATGATAGCACCAAGCATACAGACACACCACCTGCCGACACCAAAAAAGGCGTGCGTCTTGGGCTATCAAAAACCACGCAACATCGCCAAAAAACACACGCCAAAGCCGTCAAAAGCTATCATGCGACCAGTCAGCAAAGCGTGCATTATGCTAATATTCATCGGGCGTTGCTTAGTGCCTTGTTGTCTTTTGTGGCACACAAAACAGACAATGTGGGCGAATATCTGATGGCTCGCAACCAAAAGGCACGAATTTTCCCTGCCAGCACTTTGCACAAAAAAGGCACGCAATGGGTGATGGCATTTGAGGTGGTGGAAACATCACAAGTCTATATGCGGACATTGGCAAAAATTGAACCAGAATGGGTGATTGCCGCTGCCCCAAATTTGCTTAAATATCATTATTTTGAACCACATTGGTCAAAAAAAGCAGGGCGAGTGCGTGCTTATGCTCAAATCAGCTTATTTGGCTTGATTATCATTGCCAAAGAACTGGTGAATTATGAACAAATCGATTTGGTGGAGGCTCGCAAAATTTTCATTCGTGATGCCTTAGTCGCCAATCAATATGGCGTACCGATAGGATTTCTGACAGATAATGCCAACAAAATCAAAGAAGTAGAACGCATTGAAGATAAACTTCGCCGTAAAGACTTGCTGGTCGATGAAGAAAGTTTGTATCAATTTTATGATGAAAAAATCCCACACCATGTCGCCAGTCGTAAGGCTTTTGAGGATTTTTATCATGATGCTCAGAACAAATCCCCTAATTTTTTGCATTTTAGCGATGACGATGTTTTAAACCAAAACATCAACGCCAATCATGATTTTCCAGAGACTTGGCAGCTTGGCGGACTAAAATTACCATTGAGCTATGTGTTTGACCCAAGTTCTGATGATGACGGTGTGACGGTCAAAGTCCCCATCAAGGCGTTGGCACAGCTTGATGCGGTGGCGTTGCTTTGGGGTATTGCAGGCTGGCGATATGAGTTGGTGCTACAATTACTTAAAACTTTGCCCAAAGAAATTCGTCGTCAAATCGTTCCCATTCCCGATACTTGTGCCAAGATTTTTGAGAAACTAAACCCCAAAGGTCAAATGGGTCTGCTAGACCAGTTGGTACAAGCCCTAATGGGTTTGGGCGTCAAGACCGCCGCACAGGATTTCTCGCCACATGAGGTGGATAACTACCTAAGACCGCTTATTTGTGTGGTCGATGATAAAAATCGAGTGATTGAAAAAAGCCGAGATTTATTGCGATTGCAGGCACGACACGGGCAAGTCATTAGTGAATCTGTGTCGGTGGAGCAGGGGCTACATCATCATTTTCCTGAGCATTTTAATTTTGTCCGCAACAAGCACACCTCAGGCATTGTCATGCAAGAATTTTCTGCCTTGCAAGCTGACAAAGAGGGGCAGGCGGTATCCATTGCTCAGTTTACCGAGCTGACAACCGCCCTAAATACCCACAAAGCAGGCGTGCTAACACTGATTAAGACACAGCTAGGTAGCAGACAAAAACAGCTCACAGGACAAATTGATAAGGCATTTAAGTTGGCTTTTGCACCGCTTGGCGATTTGGAAAAACTTAAAAATGTCGTCATCAATGCCACTTTGCAGGCGTGTCTGTATCAACATGGCATCAATTTTGCCAAACAGCCTGTTGATGAGCAAAGCACCTTGATTCGTGAGCATATCGCAGGACTGATTGATGAACATCATGCTTGGCTTGTCGAGCATTTGCCGTTGCATCAGGCTGAATTTGAGCTGGTTCAGCAAGCATTACTGACCAATTTTTTGCTTGTGGGGCAAGATGTATTAAAAGCACTCAAAGACATCTACACCGCTTGGCAAGTCGCTCGTGGCAAGTTGTTGATGCTTGACCAAGAGATTTTTGGCGAAAGCATCGAAGACATCGAAGACCAGCTTGATGATTTGCAATTGGCGGACTTTGTGTATCGCACCGATTATGAACGCTGGCGACAGTATCCTAGATATTTGCAAGCCCTAAACATTCGCCTAGACAGGCTTAATCACAATCTTGATGCTGACCTTGATGCGGTGTACCTGCTTGATATTCACATGGAGCGACTGGCACGAGTGGTGCATGACATTAGATTTGCCGAATATCGCTGGTTGGTCGAGGAATATCGCATCAATCTGTTTGCTCAGCCAATGAAAACACTATCGCCAGTTTCCGCCAAACGATTGGAAAAAATTTGGGCAAGTTTGACGACAAGATAGGGCTGATTTGTGCAAGAGTTAATTTAATCAATTTGAAAATAGCAAACCTAGATGTTTTATGAGAGCCATATAAATAGGTCTTACGCCTGTATTAAGCCCAATTTAAGCTCGTTAATTTACCAGCATGGGCGATGATATTGATGACTTGACCATCAAATGGTTGGTTGTTCAATATTTTTGTAAACAGTTGTATTTTTTTACAACCAGTTACATTTTTTGTGCTAGAATATGATAGAGTTAAATAACATCTATCACAAATTGGTAGTGGTAAGAGTCATTGTAGATGAGATTTGTGCCACACCTAAGGATTTTTTATGACCATTTGTATCACAGCAACAGGTTTGCATATCCCAAAAGACAAAATCACCAATGAAGAGTTGGTGGCAAGTTTTAATGCCTATGTCGATAATTATAATGCCCAGCACGCTGCCGCCATTGAAGCTGGCGAGAAGATGGCATTACAACATTCTGCTGTTGAATTCATCGAAAAAGCATCAGGCATCAAGTCTCGCTATGTCATTGACAAAAAAGGCATTCTTGACCCACAAATCATGACCCCCGTGGTGCCTGCCAGAAAACTTGGCGAAGAGCTGTCTGTGATGGCAGAGATGGGTGCGGACGCACTCCAAAAAGCACTTGATGCAGCAGGTCTGACGGGTGCTGATTTGGACGGTGTGATTTGTGCATCGTCAAATTTTCAGCGTTGCTTTCCAGCCATCGCCATCGAGATTCAGCACGCTGTGGGTATGCAAGGCGGTTTTGCCTATGACATGAATGTGGCGTGTAGTGCAGCGACTTTTGGTATCGCTCAGGCGGTGGGCAACATTAAAGCAGGTCTTGCCAAGCGTGTGGCGGTGGTGAATGTTGAGATTACTTCTGCCCATCTAAACTGGCGTAACCGTGATAGCCACTTCATTTTTGGCGATATTGCAGCTGCCACCATCATTGAGTCATTGGATACGCCAAAAGGATATGAAATCCTAGACAGCAAGCTGTACACCGAGTTTTCTACCAACATCAAAAATGAATTTGGTTTCATGAATCGCAGTGAATATTTGGCGGCAGATTGCCCGTTGTACCCTGATTTTGAAGCCCCTGCGACTGACAAGCTATTTTTGCAAGAAGGACGAAAGGTCTTTCGTGAGGTTTGCCCAAAGGTGTCAGAAATCATCACTGAACATCTTGCCAAGAATAATTTTGACAGCAGTCAAGTCAAAAAAATGTGGCTACATCAAGCCAATATCAATATGATTGACTTAATTTTACGCACCGTATGTGGCAAAGAGGCGGATAAAGCCATTGCTCCTGTGGTCATCGCTGAATACGGCAATACCAGCTCAGCCAGTCCGATTATTGCTTTTCATGAGTCGCAAGAGGGTGTAGCATCGGGCGATTTGTGTGTGATTTGTTCGTTTGGGGCAGGATACTCCATCGGTTCGGTGCTGGTCAAAAAAGTATAAACCAGTCCCAATCATTTGACCATAAATAAAAAAACCAGCTGATTAGGCTGGTTTTTTATTTGACTATTTATCAAACTATTTTTTTGTAAAAATACTTGCTTAATAAAAATTTTTTTGGCAAAATCAGATGGTCTGTATCAGACTTATGAAGGCTGATTTTGCACCTGTGTACATCTGTCATGGGACAAAAAACAGTCTTGGTTGGACTAACCTTATCAATGACCTGTTTTGGGATTTTAAAAAATCCATTGTTGATATAAAAAATAAGGAGATTGGCGTGAAAAAATCTGCAATAAGCATGGCAATGGCATTGTCGCTTGGCTTAACATCTTTACCAGCTTTGGCTGCTCCCACTTTGACTTTTCATGGTCAAACCAACAGTAGTGTTAATAAGCAAACAGCAAATGCATGGCTTGAAATTGACACCCAAGCGTTTGGCAATAATTTGGCAGCGATGAAACGCCATCTGAATGGCAAGGCTAAAATTTGTGCGATTTTAAAAGCGGACGCTTATGGTAACGGCATTGATGTTTTGATGCCGACCATCATTGAGCATCAAATCCCGTGTATTGGCATTGGTACTAATGAAGAGGCTCGTATTGCCAGATTGCATGGCTATCAAGGTATCATCATGAGAGTACGCAGTGCAACTTTGGCGGAGATTCAAGACGGTGTCCAGTATCAAATCGAAGAGCTGTTAGGGAATTTGCAGGCAGCCAAAGCGGTCAGTGAATATGCCAAACAAACAGGACAAAATATTCGCTATCATTTATCCTTAAACTCAGGTGGTATGAACCGTAACGGCATTGAACTATCGGGCGTGACTGGCAAGGCTGAGGCATTGGAAATGCTGGCACTTGATGGATTAACGCTATCAGGCTTGATGACGCATTTTCCTGTTGAAGATAAAGATGATGTCAAAAAAGGCTTGGAAATTTTTAAAAAACAGACCGACTGGTTAATCAACACAGCCAAACTTAATCGTCATCAACTGATTATCCATGCTGCCAATTCATTTGTGACACTTGAAATGCCAGAAGGTTGGTTTGACATGGTAAGACCAGGCGGCATCATCTATGGCGAGCCTGTGTATGACAAGCCAGAATATGAGTACATCATGTCGTTTAAAACCCGTGTTGCCAGCGTCAATTTTTATCCAAAAGGCTCAACGGTGGGCTACGACCGTACGCACACATTGCAACAAGATAGCTATTTGGCAAATCTACCGATGGGTTATTCAGATGGATATCGTCGAGTATTTAGCAACAAAGGTCATGTATTGATTGGTGGACACAAAGTGCCTGTGGTTGGTAAGGTATCGATGAACACAACCATGGTTGATGTGACAGCGATTCATGATAAGGTAAAAGCAGGCGATGAAGTAGTGATTTTTGGTAAGCAGGGCAAAGAGCAAATCACCCAAGCTGAGGTTGAGGAAATCAATGACGCACTCTTGGCTGATTTGTACACCATTTGGGGCAATTCCAATCCAAAATTTGCCAAATAAGCATCAAAATCCCTGCCACTGGCGGGGATTTTTATTGCCAAAATGGACTAGTTGGCGATGGATTGATGCTTGATTTAATGGTTGAAAAAAATCATCGTTTTAGCGATAATAGGGAAGTTTGAGCATCTGTTGAATAATCATAACAATAACACGCTTTTTTGAGTGCATTATGACCACCGCCAAATCCACCAAGACCCACAAAATCAGCACCCAAGAATCACAAGCCCAGATTGCTGCCAATAATTTTCTGCGAAAACAATTTGCCCCTGTTAAAAAATCATTGTATTTAGCTTGGCTGTGCGATGTCATTACAGTGTTATTACTGATGGCACAAGCATTTGTCTTGGCGATGATTTTTTCTGATTGGCTGACGAAGTTTGTTCCAGCATTTACCACGCACGATGGCTGGTCGATGAATGAGGTCGGTCTATCCTTTTATTTGGCGATATTAGCGGTATTGATGCTCATCAGGGCTTTGCTTGGCTATGCCAGAGATGCGATTTTGAGCAAAATTGGTATCATGGTGGCTGGTGATGTGCGTGGGCAGCTGCTTGACCAATTAGCCAAGATGGGCATGGCTCGCCGTTATTTTGGGGCAGATGGCGTTCTTGCCAGCAAAATCATTGATGAGCCTGATTATCTGGTGGGTTATGCACGCTTTGAAGTGCAAAAAATGACCGCCGTCACCACCCCTGTCATGCTGGCGATTTTTGTGGGTTTTATCAATGGTTGGGCGGCAGCGATTTTACTTGTGACTGCACCGCTTGTGCCGTTGTTTATGGCATTGATAGGCAAGGCAACCAGCAAAAAAAGCCGTGAACAGATGGACGCAATGGCACAGCTTGGTGGGCGGTTTTTTGATTGGATTCGTGGCATTAACACACTTGATCGTTTGCAGGCGGTTGCCATTGCAGGGCAGGATATTGAGCATAGTGCAGAGGGTTATCGCACCAAAACCATGAATGTGCTAAAAATTGCCTTTTTAAATAGTGCGGTACTAGAATTTTTGACTGCATTATCCATTGCTTTGGTGGCGGTGTATCTGGGTTTTGGCTTGATGGGGTTGCTGCCTTGGCAAAAGGGCGTGATGAGCGTGGATTATCATGATGCTTTGCTGATTTTGTTGCTTGTGCCAGAATTTTATGCACCATTAAGACGGCTTGGCATGGAGTATCACATCAAGGGTCAGGCGGTGTCAGCAGCATCAGTGATGGTTGGCTTGATGGATTTTAAATCTGCTCATACAGGCAGTCAGCAGGTGAATTTTGCCAATCCTGTGTCGTTTGGATTGACACAAGTGGCGGTATTTGGCGATGATGGCAGACTCAGATTGCCGCCAACCACCATGACTTTTGAAGCTGGACAAAGTACGGTCTTGACAGGCAGCAGCGGTGCAGGCAAATCGACCATTTTGCAGATTTTATTGGGCTTTGGGCAATATACGGGCAAGATTTGGCTAGATGATGGTCAAAAGCATGACTATCAAACGCTGGATATGGCACAACTGCGTTCGCACATGGGTTATCTTTCACAAACACCAGCTTTGTTGCCCATCAGCATTGCAGACAATCTACGACTTGCCAAGCCAGATGCGTCTGATGATGAGCTGCTTGGCGTACTGGCACAAGTGGGACTTGATGCGTTGATGGAGAGATTACCACAAGGTATTCATACCGTATTGGGCGAGCGTGGTAGTGGCGTGAGTGGCGGTCAAGCTCATCGGATTGCCATTGCTCAGCTGATTTTGACCGATGCTTGTGTTTGGCTGCTTGATGAGCCAACCGAACATCTTGACCCGCAAACTGCTGATGAAATCTCAGCCTTGCTACATCGTTTATCCAAAGGAAAAACGGTCATTTGGGTCAGTCATCACGGCGACTTAACACGATTTGATCAGCATATCCATTTGGGGGCAAAAGCGTAACATGAAACAAACATTTGCTCTACGACAACTCATCACGCACCGACTATGGCTGTGGTGCTTTGCTTGGTTACTGGGTATCGTTACTACTTGGGCGATATTGGGCTTGGGCATGGTGTCTGGCTGGTTCATCACGATGTCAGCGACGGCTGGCATGGTTGCGTTGGGTGGGCATTTTTTTAATTATATGCTACCTGCTGGTATCATTCGCTATTTTGCCATCATTCGCACGCTGGGGCGTTATGGCGATTTGATGATGTCGCATCATCTGGTGTTTGATTTGCTAAAATCCTTGCGAGTGAAGTTTTTTGGGCAATGGGCAAAACTTGATTTTGCCCAAAGAAATCAGGGTAGCAGTAGCCAAAAAATGCACCGCTTGGTCAAAGACATCGATGTGCTAAATGAGTTTGTGCTACGAGTATTGTCGCCTTGGCTGATGCTTATAATGGCATTGCTGGCGGTGGGCGGTGCGATTTTTCTTATCTTGCCAAGTGCGGTATGGTCGGTGGCGATATTAAGCCTAATGCTTGTGGTGGCAGGCGTTACCCATTGGCTTGGCTTGGCATTGGCAACACAAGAAAGCCAATTATTAGAACAAAGAAAAAGCAAGCTGCTAGATACAATGCCAGCTTTGACACAGCTGATTTTATGGCATCGTTGGCAAGATACGGTACAGGCATTTGCAGCACTTGATGACACTTATGTGGCGGTGCAGAGACGCACACACTTGCTTCGGCGAATGTCATTACTATTGGTGCAAATCATCATCATCTTGGTGGTGGTATCACTACTTTGGCTGGCAAAGTCGGCATTATTGACCGATGTTGTGCCATTTACTAAGCAAACTTTAAATAACTATCCTTATCTTAGTCCTGCCTTAGTATTGGCGATGGTGCTAGGGGTGTTTGGCATCAATGAATTTGCTCAGAATCTACTGGCTGAACCCTTAGCATTGGGCAGAAGTTTGGTTGCCAAAACCCGCCTTAATGAACTACTGATGCAACCAACAGCTGTTGTTAAGACGCCTTTGACTACCACTGTCGGTCAGGCACAGATACGCATTGATGATGCCATCATGAAAGCACCAACGGCTAATACGCCCATCGCCACGCTAAATGCCGTGATTGACTTTGCTTGCCCCTGCTTGATTCAAGGTGTATCAGGTGCGGGTAAGTCCACCTTGCTACACACATTGGCAGGGGAGTATCCTTTGGTGGGCGGTCGGATACAGCTGGTTGATTCAATACAGCAACAAGACTGGCAACAGATTGATTTTGCTGGTCAATTAGGTTTTTTGGGTCAGACGGTGGATATTTTTGACCAAACCCTAGCGGATAATTTACGACTTGGCAAGATGAACGCCAGCGATGATGAGCTGCGTGCTGTGCTGACACAAGTGGGTTTGGGTGATTGGCTTGGTCAGCAACCAAAAGGCTTGGCAACGCCCTTAGGAGAGTATGGCATGGCGGTTTCTGGCGGGCAAGCCAGACGCATCGCTTTGGCACGCCTACTGTTATCTCCCAAGCAGGTGTTGTTGCTTGATGAGCCATTTGCTGGACTTGATGATGCCACTCGTCAGCTGTTGTGGCAAAATTTGCTATACGCCAAGCAGCAGGGCAGAATTGGGCTACTCATCATCAGCACACATCAGCGTTGGCAAGAGATGGGCGATGTGCAGACACTCACCATTGGTGTATGAACAAAAAAGCACTTAATCAGATTAAGTGCTTTTTTTATTTAACTGGCGGTGTGTTCGTCAATTTTTGGTTTGTCTTTGTCGGTGATGATGTCGTCATTAGGGTCGCCAAAACTCAAAATCTCGCCAAAATTGGGTTGCAATCTTAATAAGAGTTGTTCGTCTTTTAAGATGCCATGATTGACTTGCACACGGCGAATGATGTCGGCAAATTTGTCTATCTTGGTTAGCCAGCGACCGATTTCAAGATAGATGACATTGCCTTTATGTTCGGTGAATGGCATGCCTTTGATTTTAATGCTGCTTAGAATAAACGGCAGAGGGTCTTTTCTCAATAACGCACGATAAGCCCCAACAGCAAATCGTGCCAACGGTGCTTGATACCAAGTGCGAGTATGTAATTCTAGCACATCGGTTGGGCTGATTTGTTTAAGAACAAGGCGTTGGCTGTGTTTATTAAGCTGGATTTGTACCAATTGAAAATCACTGGCGACGGTTGCATAAATACCCATCACATCAACCGTGCAGGTTAGGCGTAAATAATCCTCATGCAAATCAAGGTGCAGATGGTGCAACATTTTGACATTGCGAACCACGTATTGGTATAGGGCATCATTGATTTGTGCTTGACTGATGGTGAGTAAAAACTCATCAATCAGGTTATCAGCAGTGGTGGCATAGCTGTGCTTGATATTGCCAAGCGTTTGTTGCCAGCCAAACAATAGGTTTTCTAATAAAAAGGGTGATGGTGCGTCTGTTGAATCAAGATGAGTTGGCGTATCCATAAGCATAATCAAATAAAATTTCCCCATTGTAACAAAAAAATTAGCACTTTGGGGAAATCTTATGTATCTATTGGTAAAAAATTAATGCTCTATAATCCCAAAAAATCCACCACAAAATCGCTATTTGGCTGGCGAAATAGCTCATCAGGCGAACCAATCTGCTCAATCTGACCGTGATTCATGATGACGATTTGGTCAGAGACGGCATGAGCTTCCTCTTGGTCGTGCGTTACCATGATGCTGGTGATGCCAATTTCTTGCTGAATGTTTTTTAGGGATTGACGAAGTTCTTTGCGGACTTTGGCGTCCAATGCACCAAACGGCTCGTCCAGTAGTAGTAATTTAGGGTTAGTTGCTAAGGCTCTTGCAAGGGCGATACGCTGTCTTTGACCGCCTGATAGCTCATGCGGATAGCGGTCTTTGGTGTGTGATAATTGCACTAATGTCAATAATTCATCGACACGATGAGCGATTTGTTGAGGCGAGAGTCTTTTGTCTTTGGGTAATAAAGTCAAACCAAAAGCGATATTTTGAGCAACGGTTTGATGGCGAAATAGGGCGTATTGCTGAAATACAAAGCCAATGCCTCGCTTTTGGACGGGAATGTCGGTCATGTCCTGTTCATCAAACATAATCCGACCTCGTTCGGCATTTTCCAAACCTGCAATGATGCGAAGTAGCGTGGTCTTGCCGCAACCTGACGGACCTAGCAGTGTGGTTAGTTGTCCGCTTTTGATGGTAAGATTGATGTCGTGCAAGGCGGTAAAGTTGCCAAAACTTTTGTGAATGTGTTGTAGCTGAATGTTCATGATGTTTTCTAAGTGGTGTAAAAAATTTAATGTTTTTGCTGATGATTCATCAATCGCTGAACCAGCAATGTCAATAATGCTAATAATGCCAATAGACTAGATAGGGCAAATGCCAGCGTAAACGCATATTCATTATAAGCAATTTCAATCATCAAAGGCATGGTGTTGGTTTCCCCACGAATATGTCCTGATACCACGCTGACCGCACCAAACTCGCCCATCGCACGGGCATTGGTCAAAATGATGCCATAGAGCAATGCCCATTTGATGTTGGGTAGGGTAACTTTCCAAAACATTTGCCAGCCATTAGCACCTAGCGTCAAGGCAGCCTCCTCTTCGCTATCCCCTTGTGCTTGCATCAATGGAATCAGTTCACGAGCAATGAACGGAAAAGTGACAAACAAGGTGGCTAATACGATGCCTGTGGTGGCAAAGATAATCTGGATACCGATGCTTTCAAAAAACCCGCCCAAGACAGTATTTGCCCCAAATAGCAGTACAAACATCAATCCTGCCACCACAGGCGATACGGCAAATGGTAAATCCAGCAGGGTAGTGATGATGAATTTGCCACGAAATTTGTGACGAGTAATCAGATATGCCAATGCCACACCGATGATGGTATTGATGGGCAAAATAATCGCCGTGGTCAGGAGCGTCAAACGAATGGCGGATAGGCTATCTGGTTCTGTGATGGCTGATTGATAGGCTTGCCAGCCGTCTTTGAGTGCTTCATAAAATACCGACACCAAAGGCACAACCAGCATCATCGCCACAAAAATCATCGCCACAAAAATCAGTAGCCATCGCACCCAAAGAGCATCACGAGTGGCAGGGGAGTGTTGATAAGGTCGGTTGGGTGTACTCATGGTGGTTCTCTTAGTTGGTTTTTGCCCCAAGTCGGGCGGATAATTTCCATTGGGCAAAGTTGATGGCAAATAAAATCACCAATGAAATCAATAACATAAATAAAGCAACACAAGACGCTGCCGCCACATCAAATTGTTCTAATTTTGAGATGATGATGAGCGGTAGTATTTCTGATTGCATGGGGATGTTGCCTGCGATAAAAATCACCGAGCCATATTCGCCTGTGGCACGAGCGAACATCATGCCTGCACCAATCAGCATGGCAGGGGTAATCTCTGGCAAAATCACTCTACGAAAAATCGTCCATCGTCCAGCACCCATCACCGCTGCGGCTTCTTCATATTCACTGGACAGTTCCGCCAGTACAGGCTGAACGGCACGCACGATGAATGGAAAGCTCACCACCACCAATGCCAGCCAAATACCAATCGGAGTAAAAGCAATCTGAATGGGCTTGCCAATCAGCCACATACCTAAGCTGGCAAACCATTGCCCAAACAGACCGTTTGGTGCATACAAAGTCGCCAATGCAATGCCAGTGACCGCAGTTGGCAGGGCAAATGGTAAATCCACTAAGGCATTAATGAGTGATTTTCCCCAAAATTCGTAACGCACCAAAACCCAAGCAATCAGCGTACCAAAAATGAGGTTGGTCATCGTCGCTAAGGCTGCCATTGTCAAGGACAACTTGATGGCAGCAAATACCTGTGGTTCAAAAATGGTCTGAATAATTTCCCCAACGCCCATTTGTAGGGTGGTCAAAATCATCATCGCAAAAGGCAATATGACCAATAAGGACAACGCAAAAATACTGATACCCATGCTTAGCCCAAAAAATGGCATCACACGGCGTGGGCGATTTTTTGAGATGGTTGATGATGAAGCGTGTTGCATAATGCACCTAAATAACATGATTGATTCATCAAGTACACGATGAAAAATAGAGCGATGAGCATGACCTGATGGTAAATTGAGATGGCTTTTAATCAGCTTGTCGGTCATAGCAAAAAACCAGCCAAACAATTTGACTGATTTTTTGCAAAAACAATCAAATTATGGCTGCTGGGCTTGGGTGGCAAGCGAGTCGTACACACCACCGTCGCTAAAATAGGTTTTCATGATGCTTGCCCAATCGCCAAACACTTCGGTTGGGAAGAAAGTTTGCATGGCAGGGAACTGTTTGCTGTATTTTGCCAAAATCTCTGGATTGCTTGGACGCAAATAAAATTTGGCAGCAAGTTCCTGAGCTTCATCGCTGTATAAATGAGCCAGATAATCAGTGGCGACTTTGGTTGTGCCTTTATTATCGGTGACCGATTTGACGACTGCCACAGGGTTTTCGGCATTGATGGTGTAGCTTGGATACACGATGTCAATGTTGCCAAATTTGCCTTTGATGACATTGGCTTCGTTTTCAAAAGTAATCAACACATCGCCAATATTTCTTTGGGCAAAAGTGGTGGTGGCAGCTCGTCCGCCATTTTCAAAGACCTTGACATTGCCAATCAAGGCTTTGGCAAATTCTTTGGTTTTTTGTTCGTCTTGGCTAAATGTGTGCAAACCATAACCATAGGCCGCCAAAAAAGTGTAGCGACCATTGCCGGTGGTTTTTGGGTTAGCGATGACGATTTGAGTGCCTGATTTGGTTAAGTCTTGCCAGTCTTTGATGCCTTTTGGGTTACCTTGACGCACCAAAAATACGATGGTACTGGTAAAAGGAATGGCGTTGTTGGCAAAGGCAGAACGCCAGTTGGCATCGACCAATTTGGCATCAGCAAGCAGCTCAATGTCTGACCCTTGATTCATGGTGGCAATATCAGCTTGCAGACCGTTTTTGATGGAAAGGGCTTGCTTGCTTGAACCGCCATGGGATTGTTTGATGCTAAGCTTGACAGCTGGCTCAGCAGTGGCATAATGCTTGGTAAATAACTCATTGTATTCTTTATAAAAATCACGAGACACATCATAAGAAACATTGAGTAATTCGGTGGTGCTGCCCTGACTGGCTTGGGGTGATTGTTCAGCTGGTTTGTCGTTAGAGCAGGCGGTCAATGCTAGCACACCTGTTGCCACAGTCATGCCAAAAAAAGCTGTTTTTGTCATAAGAAACCTTATCAAAATATTCTCGTTTAATTCATTGTCATCATTGTAACAAATATGCCATACTTTACGCAATTAACCGCTAAAATCCTAGTGGTAAAAATGACTTTATATTTTCCATTTTGGAATGAGCGATGTTGATGTCAAAATCGTGTATTTTGGGCAAATGATGGTGGTTTTGGTACATTTTTTTGCCAAATTATGATATGCTTAAACACAATCGTTCATTCATCATGTGAGAAAAACAATGACCCAACTTGACCCCAACTGGCAGTCCGATGCCCTAGACCCATCTTTGGGATTTTTTGAACAAACCCTTGCCGTGCGTGGCGGTTATCATCGCACCGATGAGGGCGAGCATAGTGAGGCGATTTTTGCCACAAGTTCTTATGTGTACAAATCCGCCAAAGATGCTGCCGACCATTTTAATGGCAATAAAAAAGGCAATGTGTATAGCCGTCATACCAACCCCACCGTGCGAGCCTTTGAAAGACGGCTTGCCCTATTAGAAGGCGGTGAACGCTGTGTTGCTACCGCAAGCGGTATGGGGGCGATTTTGACAATGTGCCTTGCCTATCTTAAAGCAGGCGACCATCTGCTTTGTGCCAAACAGCTCTTTGGCTCATCGGTGGCACTCTTTGATACTTATTTTAAAGCCTTTGGCGTGGAAGTGTCTTATGTGGACTGCTTTGATAATGATGCTTGGGCAAGGGCGATACAGAATAACACCAAAGTTTTGTACTGCGAAAGCCCGTCCAATCCCTTAGCACAGATTGCCGATTTGCGATTTTTGGCGAAATTGGCTCACGACAATGGGGCACTGCTTATCGTGGACAACTGCTTTGCCACCCCAGCCATTCAAAAGCCCCTAGAGCTTGGGGCGGATGTGGTCATTCATTCAGCCAGTAAATACATTGATGGTCAAGGGCGAGTTTTGGGTGGGGCTTTGGTTGGCTGTGATGACTTAATGGAAAAAGCCTTTGGCGTGGTGCGTACAGGGGGCATTAGCTTGTCGCCCTTTAATGCGTGGGTGCTGTTAAAGGGGCTTGAAACGCTGTCTTTGCGTATGAAAGCCCACTGCGAAAATGCCAACCGTGTGGCAGAATTTTTACAAAACCACCCAAAGGTTTTAAAGGTGCATTTTTCAGGACTGCCCACGCACCAAAGCCACGAAATTGCCAAAAATCAACATACAGCATTAAAAAATGTCAGCGGTGGGGCAATCACAGGGGCGTTTGGGGCGATTATTGGCTTTGAAGTGGCTGACCAAACATCGGCTTGGCAAGTGATTGACAGCACCAAAATGATTAGCATCACCAATAACTTAGGCGATGCCAAAACCACCATCACCCACCCAGCGACCACCACCCATTTTAGAATGACCCCAGAGCAGAGGGTAGAGGCAGGTGTGAATGATGGCTTAATTCGTCTGTCGGTGGGGCTTGAAAATGTGGATGATATTATTGCTGATTTGGCAAGGGGGCTTAATCAGCTATGATGATAACCGATTGGTTGAATTGATTGATTTAACCAATCGGTATGATAACGATTTAACAAGATAGTAAATTGTCAGCGATGGCGTTTTTGTGATAAAATGCCGTCAATTTTTGGCATTGAGTTGCCATTGATGCCGATGATTGTTGGCGGTTTTGTCTTTTATTTTAAGAATTATTTAGAGAATAATCATGCAATATTCGATTTTTTGCCAAACTAAAAATGATGTGTTGGTTGAGCCAATGTTTTTTGGGCAACCTGTCAATGTGGCTCGTTATGACCAGCAAAAACACCCGATTTTTGAACAACTCATCGAAAAACAATTATCATTTTTTTGGCGACCAGAGGAAATCGATGTCAGTCGTGACCGTATTGATTTTGGCAATTTATCAGTGCATGAGCAGCATATTTTCTTATCCAACCTAAAATATCAAACCCTGCTTGATAGTATTCAAGGGCGTAGTCCTAATGTGGTGCTGTTGCCCCTTGTGTCTATCCCAGAGCTTGAAACTTGGATTGAGACTTGGTCATTTAGCGAAACCATTCACAGTCGCAGCTATACCCATATCATTCGTAATGTCGTCAACGACCCATCGGTCATTTTTGATGACATCATGGATAATGAGCATATTTTGGCACGAGCCGAAGACATTGCCAAATATTATGATGAGCTTTATGAGTTATCCAATTATTATAATATGTTTGGTGCAGGCACTCATCTCATCAACGGCAAAGAGATTGTGGTTGATTTGCAAGAAATCAAGAAAAAACTCTATCTGTGCATCGTGGCGGTCAATGTCCTAGAAGCAATCCGTTTTTATGTGTCTTTTGCTTGCTCATTTGCCTTTGCAGAACGCAAAGTGATGGAGGGTAATGCCAAAATCATCAAGATGATTGCTCGTGATGAGGCTTTGCATCTTAATGGCACACAGCACATCATCAATCTGATGCGTCAAGGCAAAGATGACCCAGATATGGTTGCCATTGCCCAAGAATGCACACAGGAAGCAATTGACATCTTCCGTACCGCTGCCCAACAAGAAAAAGATTGGGCGGATTATCTATTCAAAGATGGTTCGATGATTGGTCTTAATAAAGATATTCTATGCCAATACATTGAGTTTATTACCAATACTCGCATGGCGGCGATTGGTTTGCCAGCCATTTTTGAGACCAAGTCCAACCCAATCCCTTGGATTAACGCTTGGTTGTCATCAGATAATGTACAAGTCGCCCCGCAGGAAACTGAGATTACCACTTATTTGGTTGGTCAGATTGATGCCGACCTTGATGATGTGGATTTGGACGATTTTGAATTATAAACAAAAATTTCACATCTTGCTCATGATGATGAGCAGCTGGATTATGTGCAATGGGTTGGGTATTTAGTGATGAAATGCGGTTTTATCTGCATGACAACGAAACCGTGCTTGAAGGATTGATACGCACCCAACATCAACAGGTTCGTTACGAATGTCGTGAGGGCTATTGCGGTATGTGTCGCATGAAAGTGCTTGCCAAAACAGGCGATGTTATTCATAAAATAACGCCCATTGCCATGCTCGAAGATGATGAAATTTTGGCATGCTGTTGTCAAGCGACAGGCACATTGCGTGTTAGTTATGCTCAGTCTGCTTGTGAGCAACAGGTGGCATTTACTGATGATTTTTTTGCCAATACTGGCAACAAAAAAGGTGGTGTATGAAAAAATCGGTCATTGGCTTACTTATCGCCACAGGAGTTATTGGTGCTGTGGGTGTTTCTGGCTTGATTTATCTTAATAGCACGCCAACGGTCGATGTGTTGCCAGCAGAGCAGGTTATTTTAACCCCAAATGAATTAAATAATACCGACCAGACGGTTTTATTTAATTTTGTTGATATTTCACAATTAGACAATCAAGCAGAATTATACAGACAAGCCAATCTATTGCGTCATACGGGTAGCTTGACTGGCGGGGAACTGACAACTCAATTTAAGCGAGCCACGCACGCCAAGATGAGCTATCGTTTTGGGCGTAAAAAACCCACGACTTTTAAGCCAGCTGTTCTAACAACCATGCTGCCTAGCGGTTTTGTGCTGACAGGTCGGGAGTATCAAGGTGTGTTATTGGATAAAAAATATACGGGTATGTATCGGCTATTTGAAAATCCAAATACCAAAGCACGATTAGAAATCAGCGAACAACAAATTTTGGCAAATCAACCCATCACTTTGGTGCGTGAATTGTTCAATGAAAAAATAGGCGATGTGCCTGTGCGTCTGGAATCTTTTCAAGATAAAAAGGGCGTGATTTATTACAGTGCAGAATTTGCCCATCAAGACAAATATTACACCATCAGTAGTAAGGGCATGGAGAAATTTACCGTTTTAGCCCTGCTTGAACAGCTATTATCCCAATAATCTTGAACAAAAAACACGCCATCTGAGTTTGATGGCGTATTTTTTTGATAAAGATGATGCTAATTATGCTGGGGGTGTTTGAAATACTTGCAAAATCTGTTCTTTGTAATTACCAAGTAAAGGCATTATCGTCTGGACAATCCAGTCGTGTCGATAGCCTTGTAGTTCAATGGGCAACTCTTGCAAATCTCCATCATAAGCCACCAAGAGCAGTAATTGATTAATCCAGCGATTTTTTAGCAACAGATTGGCAGGAATTAGATGAGCCTGACTGTATTCATCAATCGCTTGATGAAGAGCATTTTTAAAAGGCTTATTTTTGCTATGATAAGTAGGAGCGGGCAAGGGCGGTAGCTTATCCTCAGGCATTTGAGCAACTTGATGGACGATTCGCACGATTTCATCGCCATAACGCCGCAATGTGCCACGATTGATGGTGGTTTTGGCAAGGTTTTTGATGCTACTTGGCTCATCTTGAATGATTTCTCGCAAAGCCTGCTTACCCAAGATAAAGGTTTTTGGCTCATTGATGGCACGAGCCAATTGTTCTCGCCAAATGACCAATTGTTGCAATAAGGCAAGCTGTCTTCTGGTATAGAGAGGTGCAACCAAATCCAAGTACAGCTGGTCATCTGGTGTGTTATGGAGTGTGTGCAATTCTTTGGCATAGGATAGGGCATCTTCGCTGGCACATGCCAAAATCCCTCGTTGCTGTAATGTATCTTTGACCACCTCGTACAAAGCCAGCAAATATTTCACATCATTGATGGCATAATTTCGCTGTTCTTCGCTCAGCGGTCTGGCAAGCCAATCAGATTGACTCTCGCCCTTATCCAGTGAAATGCCCAAAATCTCACTAATGGCCTGACTGTACCCTGATTGCAAAATTCCTGTCAAATACGCCACGCCAATCTGCACATCAAACACATTGGTTAATGGTGGGCATTTTGCCAATAAATAAAAAATACCCAAATCCTCGCCACATGCATACCAAACCATGGTCGGCACTTCGCTTAGTGCTTGCCAAAATTGGCTTAAATCAAGTTTTGGGGCATCAACCAAATAAATTGCCTTGCCTGTATTGACTTGCACCAATGCCAAAATCGGATAATAAGTGGTGCGTTTGATGAACTCGGTGTCTAGCCCAACCACTTCAACTTCATCGATTTCATCGACCAGTTGTGCCAAAGTAGTGGGTGTATCTACCCAAATGACGGGCAGGTCATCAACCTGACGAGTGTCAAAATCAATGTTTGGAAAGGTAAAAGCGGTGTGTTCAGTCATCACAATCAACTACTACATGGAGCCACGATTTTGCAAGGCTTGATTGAGCGTAAGGCTATCAACATATTCTAGCTCACCCCCCATCGGAATGCCTTGTGCCAATCGTGTGATTTTTTGGACAAAAGGCTTGGCGGCCTCGCTGATGAAAAAGGCGGTGGTCTGCCCCTCGACAGTTGAACCTGTTGCCAAAATCAGTTCTTCAACGGCATGAGTTTTGAGCAAAAAAATCAACTCATCAATATGCAAATCATCGGCATTGATGCCATCGATGGGCGATAGATGACCGCCCAGCACAAAATATCGTCCACGATAAGCCCCACTTTGTTCGATTGCCATGACATCGGTGGCATTTTCGACCACGCAAAGCAGTCGGTCATCACGACGGGCATCGGCACAGATGGGGCATAGGTCATCATCACTGAACGAATGGCAGCGGCGACACTCGATTATTTCTCTCATCGCTTGTTCCAAAGCGGCTGCCAGTGCAATGCCTTGATTGCGTTTTTTACTCAATAAGTGCAACGCCATACGCTGAGCAGATTTTTGTCCAACGCTGGGCAGGATTTGCAACTCTTTGATGAGTCTATCTAGTTTTGGGGTCAGCATTAACCAAACAAGCCCTTAATGCTTGGCGGTAAACCCATGCTTGATGTCGCACTTGCCATGACTTCTTCGTGCAAAGCATCTGCTTGACGAACCGCATCATTCACGGCAGCCGCCACCAAATCTTCAATCATATCAGGCTCATCACCCATCAAACTTGGGTCAATCGATAGGCGTTTGACGACATGGCGACCCGTCATGGTTACTTTAACCAAGCCATTACCTGCTTCGCCTTGTACTTCTTTGGTGGCAAGGCTGGCTTTGGCAGATTCGACATTTTTTTCGACCTGTTTTTGCATGGCTTGGGCTTGTTGCATTAAAGCTTGGATATTCATAATGATGATTCCTTAGAAATGAACAAAAGATGGCTTATTATAACACATCATAAAACGGTGTAAACAAACACTAACTAAGTGATTGATTTTTAATCAATTTTATAATTTGTTTCATAATATTTCAAAATCGTCAAGCCTATGCTTTGGGGAAATTGTGTCATTTTTTATACTTTTGTTGAGCTTTTATTAAAATCATAGACTTTGGCAGATTTTTATCTATAATGGCAGTCATTCCGTCATTAGATGGAATAATTAGGAGAAAACTTATGAAAAAATTACTTGTTGCCGCTATGGCATTGACTACCGCTACCACAGCTTTTGCTGACCTTGGTCCAACTCGCACCCAAACCGGTGCTGTTGCCGTAGAAGCGGGCAAAAACTTCCGTCTAGAAGGCGATGTTGGCTTTTCGGTAAACCAAACCAAAAACGATACTTCAAAAACCACCAAAGAAAACCTAAATGCTAACCTACTATTCCAACGCCAACAAGGTGTTTGGGGTCAAGAAGTTCGTGCCCAAGCCATCAGCTCAAATGATGACGCATCAACCACCAACACTGAGCAATACTATCTGTCTGGTAAGGTTCTGCACAGAAGCTCACCAACTGTTTATCAATTTGCACAGTTGGCTGGCGAAAAAGACTTGGGTAGTGCGTTCGACTATCAAGCGACTGCCACCGCAGGTCTTGGTATGGACATTTTAAAAGACAGCCGTCAATCATTGACTGCTGAGATTGGTGCTGGTTATCGCCATAGCAAAGAACGCTATGCACCACATGACAAGCACAACGAAGCCATCGGTACTGTTGCAGCTTTCTATGAATACCAAATCAACCCAACCGTGCGTTTCAACCAAGATTTGGGCTATGAATTTGGTAAAGATTCACGCACTTTGCGTTCACGCACTTCTTTGAGTGCTGACCTAACTGACCGCATCGCTGGTGTGGCAAGTTACAGCATCAAAGACATCAGTGCTGATTCTGGTGACAGCCGTATTTCATTGGCGTCATTTGGTATTCGCTACAAGCACTAATATCAAATCAGCTCATAAAAAAACAAGCTCCATATTGGGGCTTGTTTTTTATGGCTAACAGTTTGATAAATGACGACTGGTTTTTTTTGATGATGAGGTATCACACGATGGTCAAAAAGCGTACTTTTAGAAGCATACCAATCACAATGTCATGGATTATTGGCTGACAAAACCAGCGTTTGCCTGCTTTATAAATCTTGTGTGTGATTTATCTAATTTATCATGATACATCATCAACATAGCCAGTGTATTCATCATAAAAAATCACACTCCAAACGAAGTGTGATTTTTTTGATTAGATTTTGCACGCACCACTTGGGCAGTCGCCATCCAAGTCGTCTTGGCTATCATCAGCACCATCACGAGTATTGTGATAGTATAGAGTTTTTACGCCAAACTTATAAGCAGTCAAGAGGTCTTGGATAAGCACTTTCATCGGTACTTTGTTGCCCTCAAATTTGGCAGGGTCATAGTTGGTATTTGCTGAGATTGATTGGTCGATGAATTTTTGCATGATACCAACCAAGCGTAAATAGCCAGCATTGTCAGGAATATTCCATAAAAGCTCGTATTGTTGAGCGTATTTTTCGATTTCTGGCACTACTTGCTTTAAAATACCGTCTTTTGATGCCTTGATGGATACCAGTCCTCGTGGTGGCTCAATGCCGTTGGTTGCATTGGCAATTTGTGAGCTGGTCTCTGATGGCATCAAGGCTGATAGTGTCGAATTGCGAAGTCCGTGCGTCTTAATTTCTTGACGCAGCGTTTCCCAATCCAGATGCAAGGGCTCATGACAAATGCTATCCAAATCTTTTTTGTAATGGTCAATCGGTAAAATGCCTTTGCTGTAATTGGTTTGGTCAAACCATGGACAAGCCCCCAATTCTTTGGCGAGTTTGTTTGAGGCTTGCAGCAGATAATACTGCAATGCTTCAAAAGTGCGATGCGTCAAACCTAAGGCGGCATTGTCTGAATAACGAGTGCCATTTTTTGCCAAATAATAAGCGTAGTTAATCACACCCACGCCCAAAGTGCGGCGATTTAGACTACCTTTTTTGGCGGCCGCCACAGGATAATCTTGATAATCAAGCAAGGCGTCCAACGCTCGCACAATCAACTCGGCAGGTTCTTGCATGTCTTGCAGCTTTTCGATTTTGCCCAAGTTGATGGCAGACAGTGTACACAGAGCAATTTCGCCATTTTCATCATTGATGTTGTTTAGTGGTGTGGTTGGTAGAGCAATCTCCATACACAGGTTGGATTGACGGATTGGTGCAACCGTTGGGTCAAATGGGCTGTGCGTGTTGCAATGATCGACATTTTGGATATAGATACGACCTGTTGATGCACGCTCTTGAAGCATTAGGCTGAACAAATCACGGGCAGGGATACTGCGTTTACGCACACTACTATCCGCTTCATACTTGGTGTATAAGCGTTCAAATTCTTCTTGGTTGGCAAAGAATGCCTCGTACAATCCAGGTACATCTGATGGCGAAAATAGGGTGATTTGCTCGCCTTTAATCAGTCTGGTGTACATCAGTCTGTTAATCTGCACCCCGTAGTCCATGTGACGAACACGGTTATCTTCAACGCCACGGTTGTTTTTTAGAACAAGCAGACTCTCAATTTCCAAATGCCACAAAGGATAAAATAAAGTCGCCGCTCCTCCTCGCACACCGCCTTGGCTGCATGATTTGACCGCCGCTTGGAACATTTTAAAAAATGGAATGCACCCTGTATGCTGTGCTTCTCCGCCACGAATAGGACTGCCCAAAGCACGAATTGCCCCAGCATTCACACCGATACCAGCACGCTGTGAGACATAGCGGACGATTGCTGATGTTGTGGCATTGATGCTGTCCAAGCTGTCGCCACACTCAATCAGTACGCACGAGCTAAATTGGCGAGTTGGTGTACGAACACCTGCCATAATCGGTGTTGGCAAAGAAATATAAAAATTGGAAGTGGCGTCATAAAAACGCTTGACGAAGTCTAATCGTACCGATTTGTCGTAGCTGGCAAATAGGCACATACCCACCAAGATGTACAAAAATTGTGGGCTTTCAAACACTTGCTTGGTGACACGATCTTGCACCAGATATTTGCCCATCATTTGCTCAACAGCAGCATAGGCAAGATTCATATCACGACCATGATCGATATAATCATTAAGTTCGTCAAATTCTGCTTTCGTATAATCTTGCAAAATATGCTTATCATATTTGCCAGCTTCGGTCAGTTTTTTGACATGGTCATATAAATGCGGTGGTTCAAATTCACCATAAGCAATCTTTCTTAGGTGAAAAATTGCCAAACGAGCCGCCAAGTACTGATAATCTGGCGTTTGTGATGAAATCAAATCTGCTGCTGCTTTGATGATGGTTTCGTGAATATCACGGCTGCGAATCCCATCATAAAACTGAATATGTGATTTTAGTTCTACTTGAGAAACTGAAACATTGTTCAAGCCTTCTGCCGCCCAATTAATGACACGATGAATTTTGTCATAATCAATGGCTTCTAGGCGACCATCTCGTTTGGTTACTTTGATGTGATCAATGTGTGTCATGGCTAAGCTGCGTCCTCGTTTTTTATTCAATCAACTTAATTCTTTGGTATAGAAAATGATGATTTTTCAATCGGTTGGGCGATATTTTGGCAAAATCAATCGATGTGTCATGCTCAAAAGTCAATCACTACATCTAGTGCAATGCCATATTCGGTGCAACAATATAGACAATTTTTTTTGAAAAATAAAGTCTTGTTATTTTTTTAAAAATGTGATTTGTTCATTGATTTTATGCAAAGTGTAGCAACTGCAAGGCTTTAAGCGATGCAAATATTTTCCATCTTTTTTGTAACAGAGTAGAAAAATATTTTTGATGATTAAGTCCTAATATAATTGCAAAAAAAGTGATTGATTTTTTAAACTTGACAAAGTTTTAATGTACATTTTTTGAGCAAAAATAATAATAAAAATGGCAAAATTCTCAGCGAACTTTGCCATTTTTATTATTAAGAAAAATTACTAGATTTTATAAAATTTAGCGTTTTTTAGTGATGGTGTGCTTGTTTTTTGAGCAGGGCGTTTGCTCTTATCTTGGCGAGTTCGTTTTACCTCACGAGATTTGAGCGGTTTTTTGTGGATTCTTGCTTGTTTTTCTTTGGTGGCGGTATTTAGCCCTGTGCCTTGACGCTGACGCAAGCCCACAGATTCCACCAGTTTGCCGATTTCTTTGGCATCAAGCTCCAAAAAACGACCTGTACGCAACTCTTTTGGCAAAATCATTGTGCTGTAACGAGTGCGAATCAGGCGAGAAACTTTCAATCCTTGATGGTCAAACATACGGCGAACTTCTCGCTTACGACCCTCTTTGATGGTAACATGATACCATTTGTTCACGCCCACACCGCCACCTTCTTTGATGTCGTCAAACTTGGCAAAACCATCATCCAGTTCTATCCCAGCGGTCAGATTGTTGGCAATCTGCGGGGTGACTTCGCCCAAAACACGCACCGCATATTCACGCACCACTTCGCTTGATGGGTGCATCAGGCGATGAGCCAGCTCGCCATCGTTAGTAAATAGCAGTAGTCCTGATGAGTTGATGTCCAGACGACCAACCATCACCCAGCGGTCTCCTGTCAGTTTTGGCAGGCGATCAAAGACGGTAGGGCGACCCTCTGGGTCAGAAGTTGAACAAATCTCGCCCTCAGGCTTATAGTAAGCGATGACACGGCGGCGTTTTTCTCGTTCTGCTTTTAGGCGAACAGGGCGACCGTCAATACGAATTTCATCGGTCAAAACCGCTCTATCGCCCAAAGTGGCGATTTGTCCATTGATGGAGACACGACCTGCTTTAATGATTTCTTCTAGTCCACGACGGGAGCCAAGACCGAGTCTTGCCAGTAGTTTTTGTAGCTTTTCGCCAACAGGTTTATCCTGCTGTGTGGTGAGTTGTTCGTTCATAAAAAAATCCTGCTGTTAGGAAAATAACATTTCTCAATGTATGCTAAGATGGCTTAGTTTAGCAAGTTTAGCTATTTTACACAAGGTAATTTTAATCTAAGCGGTGGTTTGGGTGGTGCTAAGTCGTTCAAGGTCAGGCAATGGTGGCAACTCATCAAGACTGCTTAGCCCAAATGCGTCCAAAAATGCGTCTGTGGTGTGCAGTAAGGCAGGGCGACCCAAAGTCTCTTTATGACCTTTTTCGACAATCCAGCCTTTATCAAACAGTTGTCTTAGAATATGACTGGATACCGTCACGCCACGCACTTGCTCAATGTCGGTACGAGTGACGGGCTGTTTATAGGCGATGACGCTGAGGGTTTCAAGCAGGGCTTGGCTAAGATTTTCCAGACGATTTGGAAAGACTTGCTGGATTAAGCCGCTAAAACTGTCTTTGATTTGCAAGCGATAACCGCTGGCAGTCTTATTTAATGCCAAAACACCATCACTAAGCCTACTTTCCAAAGCCAGTAAAGCCTCTTTGAGCTCAGCATCATTCATCATCAGGTGCTTTTTTAGGTCATGGTCGGTCAAAGGACTTTCGCTGGCATGCAATAAGACCTCAATATAGCGACTGAATGTCTGAATTTTGCCATGATTTGCCAAAAATTGTTCGTGATTGTTCATCGTCAAGCCTTAGTGTAGCCAATGTAGGCTCTGTTGTGTGATGGGGTGTCCTAGATGGCTAAGCTCTTTGGCATGATGTTTGCCAGCTTGACCATCTAATTCTTCAAATTCAGGCTCATCGCCAAAACCAATCAAACCTCGCTTCATCAATTCTAGCACCGCCACAAAACTAACCACGATACCAAGTCTGCCCTGAGTAGGTTCAATCAATTCACTAAAATTTGCCAAACCTTTTTCGCTGATAATGCGAGTAATGCTGGCAATGCGTTCTGGTAATTGCACGGTGTCAATCTTAACAGTGTGTGTCGGATTGAGGGGTCTGATGTGCATATTGACGAGGCTATTGACGAGGATTTGCACAGGATAATTGGGCAACTCTCGCTGCATTGCCTCAGGGCTGGGCAGACTGGTGAATGCCAAAAACACATCTCTTTCTAGTCGCAAAAGTTGGTCAATACGCTGTGCTGCCGATTTGATTTGGGCATATTCTTCAAGACGCTGAATCAGTCTTGCTTTTGGACTCATTTCATCATCGGACAAGATGGGTTTTGGTAGCAATAATTCGCTTTTGATGGCGATGAGCGTGCTTGCCATCAACAAATAATCGCCAGCCAGCTCAAAATAAGTTTCGTCCAGCTCGTTGATGTAGTTTAGGTATTGTTCTGTGATTGGTAAAATGGCGGTTTCGGTCAAATCAAAATTATTCTTTTTGACCAAATATAATAAAAAATCCAGAGGTCCTGCAAACTGCTCCAACCAAATCGCAAAGGCTTGTGGCGGGATATACAAATCATCGGGCAAGGATTGAATGGGGGTGTCATACAGACGAACAGAAAGTTGTTGCAAAATTGAACCTTTTTCAAATATTGATGATGAAGTGAGCGTGATTAAGCACACCGACTTCATCAAAATCATCATGTTAATTTATCCAATCCAAGCCACTGTCTTTTTTCAAAAGCACTGTCCCAAAATAGCCATTCTAATTTAGCACTTGTGGTATAGGCTTCGTGCATTTTTTGCAAAGTCAATTCATCGCAAGTATCAGCAACTTTGTCAATGATGGTTAATACTTGGGCAACGGCTTGCTGAAATTCTTCGCCTGCATAAGTATCAATCCACGCTTGATAAGGATTGTTGGGAACTGATTTGTCAAAAATGTCTTTGCCAACCTGAGCATAAATCCAATAGCAGGGCAATAAACTTGCCAATACCACAGGATAACTTTCGCTCCAAGCAGTTGCTTGTAGATAACTGGTATAATGATGGCAAGCAAGAGTTAATGGAGTATTTTCAAAATCTTGCTTGCTAATGCCAAATTCTTGCATAAAGCCATTGTGCAATAATCGCTCAACCACAATGGCGGTTTCGGTAGCTTTGGCAAAAAAGATGACTGCATCACTATCATAGGCTTTTGCCGAACAAATCGCTAATGCTTTGCCATAGGCTAATAAATAATGAGCATCTTGGATAACATAATGACAAAATGCCTCTTTGTCCAATGTGCCATTGGCTAATTGCTGATTAAAAGGCAAATTTAAAGTAGCTTCATAAAGAGCTAAATTATTTTGCCATACTTCTTGGCTAAATGTCATCATGCTATCCTTTTCATGTTCCATAGAGGTTGATTGGCTGATTTAAGAAATCAGCCAATCAACATCATTTTAATTTTGCCAATGGCTTAATACCGATGGCACGACGGGTTTTGTCTAGTTGCTTTTGGGCGTGGCGACGAGCTTTAACCGCACCCATTTGTAAGATTTCTTCCAGCTCTTTGGGGTTGTTCATCAATTCCAAATATCTGGCACGATAAGGAGCGATTTCGCTGTTAATCTTTTCAAATAAAATCTCTTTGGCATCACCCCAACCAATGCCTTGACGATATTGTTCAGCAAGTGCATTGATTTCATCTTGGGTGGCGAAGGCTTTATAGATTTCAAAGATATTGCAGTCGTCAGGATTTTTTGGTTCTTCGGGTAATTGAGAATTGGTGACGATTTGCATGATGGCTTTTTTGAGGGCTTTTTCTGGGTCAATCTGTGGATTGCCATCGCCAAATAGCGGAATGGTATTCCCATAAGATTTGCTCATTTTACGACCGTCTAGCCCTGTTAATAGCGGAGTGTTTTCGTCCACAACAGCAGTGGGTTCAACAAACAATGGTTTGTACTTAAAATTAAAAGTCCCTGCAATGTCTCTGGCCATCTCAATGTGCTGGATTTGGTCTTTGCCCACAGGCACATGCGTGGCGTTAAACATCAAAATATCAGCAGCCATCAGGACAGGATAACCGAACAATCCCATGCTGATGCCAAAATCAGGGTCAGTATCTTCTTTGGCAAGGTTCTGATCGACCGCCGCCTTATAAGCGTGAGCTCGGTTCATCAAGCCTTTGGCACAAGAGCAGTTTAAGACCCAAGCAAGTTCTGGAATCTCAGGAATGTCCGATTGGCGATAAAAAGTGACCTCGTTTGGATCAAGACCACAAGCAATCCAAGTGGCAGCAATGGCACGAGTGGAGCGATGGATTTCGTCAGGGTCAAAGCATTTGATGATGCCATGATAATCTGCCAAAAAGAAAAACGCATCACCATCGCCCTTGGCAAAAGCCTCTTTGGCAGAGGCAATGGCAGGACGAATGGAACCAACATAATTACCCAAATGTGGAATGCCTGTCGTGGTAATGCCTGTCAAGATTCTTTGTTTATCGGTCATGATATTTCCTTAATAATTTCTAAATCGTTGTCAATAGGGTGTGCAGGGCGTTGCCAGCATCATCGGTTTTCATGAATTGTTCGCCAATCAAAAAATGATGAATGCCATTGTTTTGCATCAAATGAATGTCATTAGCGTCATTAAGACCGCTTTCGCTGACCACCAACGCATCATCTCCTAGCACTTCAAAAAGATGTTGCGATAGGCGAATGCTGTGTGCCAAATCCACCTCAAAGGTATTAAGATTGCGATTATTGATGCCATAAATATTGTGCGATGAACGAGGCAGTTGCAACGCTCTGTCCAACTCTTCTTGGGTGTGGATTTCAATCAATACATCTAGCCCTAGCGTGATGGCAGTGTGGTGCAACTTGGCAACTGTATCGTCATCAAGACACGCCATGATGAGCAGAATGCAATCTGCACCAATGGCGGCTGATTGGACAATCTGGTATTCATCAACCATAAAATCTTTGCGTAGCACGGGCAGGGTGCAGGCTTGTCTTGCTGCAATCAAATAATCATCATGCCCCAAAAAATACATTTGATCGGTTAAAACGGATAGGCAACTTGCTCCTGCTTTTTGATAACCTTGGGCAGCAACGACGGGGTCAAAATTTTGACAAATCACGCCTTTTGATGGAGAGGCTTGTTTGATTTCAGCAATCACGCCAATCTTGCCATCAGCCACCTTGACTGCACGCAAAGCATTAGCAAATCCACGCATGGTGCGAGTCTTGGCGACAGCCAGTAGCTCATCAATGGTGTGATGTTGCTTGGCAATGGCAACCTCTTCATGTTTGGTAGCAACGATTTTTTTTAGGATACTAGGGGTATTTGTCATGATGAACCAATGAATTAAAATTGTTGGGTGAATTTGGCGAATGCTTGTAATTTATCTAGGGCTTGACCGCTTGCTAGGACTTCAAATGCTTTTGCAACACCTGCCTGATGACTGTCTGCTTGACCTGAAACATAAATGGCAGCCCCTGCATTGATGGCAATGATGGCTTGGGCTTTTGTGATGATTGGGTCGTCACTATCGCCTGCAAGGGCGGCTTGAATGATGTCAAGGCTTGCCTTAGATGATGGTACTTGTAAGCCCTGCAAAGACTGTATCTGTATGCCAACATCGGTAGGAGTGGTATGATAGGTGCTGATTTGACCATCTTTTAGTTCAGCAACCTGAGTGCCGCCTGCAATGCTGTATTCGTCCAATCCATCTGATGAATGCACCACCAAAGCGTGTTGGTAGCCTAGATTTGCCAGCACTTGTGCCAATGGCTCACACAGCGAGGCATCAAATACCCCAATCACCGCTCGCTTAACCAAAGCAGGATTGGTCAAAGGACCTAAGACATTAAAAATGGTACGCACTTTGAGCTGACGACGCACGCCCACAGCATGACGCATCGCTGGGTGGTGGTTGGGAGCGAACAAAAATCCCACACCAAGTTCATTGATGCCATCACGGGTGTGATTGATGTCAATATCAAGTTTTACGCCTGCCATCGATAGTACATCTGATGAGCCAGAGCTGGTAGAGACACCACGATTACCATGTTTGGCGATGGTCACGCCAGCTGCTGCTGTCACGAATGCCGCCGCCGTTGAGATATTAAACAAATTTTGCCCATCGCCGCCTGTTCCTACAATATCGACCGCTTTATCATCATTGATGTTGATGGTGTCGGCAAGCTCAATCATGGTCTTGGCACAAGCGGCAATCTCATCAATGGATTCCCCTTTTTGACGCAAAGCAACCAATATTGCTCCCATCAATGCGTCAGGACAACGACCTTGCATGATAATCAGCATTACCGCTGTCATTTCATCAGTATTTAAATCAGTGTTTGACAGCAGTTTATGCAAAGCATTGGTTAGAATTGATGCAATCTTGTCATCACTAAACTTCATTATGTCATCGGCTGTGTACATCTTGCTTATCCTTGCATTGGTCGTTAGGCAACTTGCGGTAGGTTGTGATGGTCTAAGACAAGCAGACCTGCACGCTCCAAAAAGTTATTAAATAGACGATAGCCATGTTCGCTTAAAATAGATTCTGGGTGGAATTGAACGCCTTCCACCATCAAGGTTTTGTGGCGTACACCCATGATTTCTTGAATGCTACCATCAGGATTTTGTGTCCAAGCGGTCATTTCCAAGCAGTCTGGCAGGGTGTTTTTATCAATCACAAGCGAATGATAGCGAGTCGCCTCAAAACCCTGTGGTAATCCGTGAAAAATCCCCACATCAGTATGATGCATTTTGGACAATCTGCCATGCATCACTTCGCCAGCACGCACCACATCACCGCCAAATGCTTGCCCAATCGCTTGATGCCCTAAGCAAACACCCAAAATCGGAATGCGGTCAGAAAGTTTGTGTAAAATTTCCAAAGTGACACCAGCCTCGCTTGGGCTACATGGACCAGGCCCTAATATAATGGCTTTTGGATTGAGAGCGATAATCTCATCAAGGGTGGTTTCGTTGTTTCTCCAAACCGTGATGTCTTGTTTAAGTTCTCCAAAATACTGAACAATGTTATAAGTAAAACTACAATAATTGTCGATAACCAAAATCATTTTGTCTATATCCTTTTGATTATATTAAAGTTTTTTTGATTGCTTCTTAATGGTTAAGCCATTTCAATGAAAAACATATGTGAGATGAGCATATTTTTTTATTGATGTTTTAAGCGACTTTCATGGCACAAAAACAAGCAATGCCACCAAAACTGCTTGGATTTTGGTATTTTACCATGTTTATGCCATCTGTCAATGTTGCACAAGCCTGCTTATCAGACACCTAGACGGTCAATTTATGCCCATTGATAAGGCAAGTTACCCTCCATATCATTTCAATTGTCGTAGCACGGTAGAAATCATCACCAAAGACTACACACCGCCTAAGTACCGAGCCAGCCAACACGGTCAGGTTGAGAACATGACCTACTATGAATGGTTAGCCCTACAAGATGAACATACACAAAATATGGCGTTGGGGGTAAAACGAGCTGAACTGTTTAGAAGTGGCAAAATCACACAGGCAAAGTTTAAAGCCCTACAACTGGATAAAAACTTTGAACCCCTAACCCTAAATGAGATGGCAAAGTTAGAGCCTGTGGTGTTTGGGGAGGTGTTTAAAAAGCCGAGCTATCAAACAATTAATGTTGGCAACTTAAAACCACGAGTCAGTGAAGTCAAACGCTTGCAAGTTGAACCAACCAAGCAAGGCGAAAAGCCAAAGCAGCCAAGACCTGCCGAGGCAGAACTTGCCGACCTTTTACAGCAGTATTTTGGCATTTACTTGGTGCGTTATGATGACCGTTACCATAAACAAAATCCAACAGGCAATCCGCCAGACTTTGCTAAAAAAGACAATGATTTGCCTGTAAAAGAATGGCAAACAATGGATTTAATGTTTGCTATTGATGAAGTTCAAGCAAAATATATGGCAGATATGGCATTAAAACGCATTTCAATGAAAAATCCTAAAAAACAAGCCAAAATTGACGGTTTTTGGGACGAGCTAACAAAAACCATTGATGAGCATTTGCTAAAATCAGATATTGTACCAATGGATTTGCGTAAAATGGATAAAGAGTTGTTTGTAAAAATTATTGATTATGTGTTATTATTGCCCAAACATAAACAGCAAAAAATTCTGTTAATTACGGATAAAAACGATGACTTTACTGATAATTTATCAAAGTAAAGATTTTGACAAAAGCCTAACTGTCAGCCTTGATAATCAGGCTGGTAAGGAGCTGTTTAATCGTTTGAAAATCTTGTTTGAAAAAACAATGGCGGCAGAATTATTTTGGCTTGATGACTATCATACATTGTATTATGACCATAATACGATAGATTTTAGTGATTTGCCTGATGATGTTTTTATGCAAGTTTATGTTTTACTTCGGGCAGACAATGATTTATTACAGCCTTATCAAGATGAAGTTAAGCAAAAAATGCAAACAGATAGACGCTTTATTTGACATGATGCAGAGTAACGAAAATGGTTGCAAAAATCCCACAATCCACCGCTCAAGATGCGTACAAATTTTTATCCAGCTATCAAGGCTTGACGGATGATATTACATACGGCTTAAAATATAAAAGATGGCTTAACGATGCAGACAGCCTAATTAAGCAAGGCATTGTTACAGAGGGTTATCTATTAAGAGCCTTTGTCAATATTTTGCAAGGCGATTTGAAAAATGCAGTCAAAAATGCTAAATATGCATCGCAATCATCAGATGAAATCGCAATATATAATTATGCACTTTTGTTAAATAAAAATGGCGATTTTAGCGAAAGCCTAAAGATTGTAGAAGGGCTAATTGCCCATAATCCAGCAGATATTTCTGCTTTTGATTTGATTGAAACAAATAAAATGTGCTTGCTTGATGCAGATGGTTTGAATGATATTCTCGCCAAATTTAAAGGTAGTGAGCATCATTTCAATGATTTAAGCCAATCATTTGCAAAGAGCGTAACTCGTATCAATCATCATCATGTAATGTTAAATGAACTAAACTTTGATTTAGACTTATTTATCAAATTCAATCAAGAGGTCTTTTGCTTTATATATTCTCGCTATTGTGGTAATATTAGTCATAGGCTTTCTATGATTGAAACCGAGATGGGCAAGCAGCTTGAATATTGCTTTTATCTAAACAATGTTAGCATTGATGAATGTTTGCAGTTAAATGATGATTTTTTAGATGTGATGTTGGATAAATTTGATTTCAATGACTGTCAAAAAATTGTCATAAGATTTATGCCAAAGGGATTGCAATAATGGCTGTTGATATTCAGGATTTAAAGTTGTCCCTTGATGGCTTATTTGCGTTGCTTGATAGTAGCTCTGGTGAATCAGATAAACGAGCTTTTATTAGTAGAAGTTATTATGTGATTTTTCATATTGTCAAACAATACATTGAGCAAAATTTGCCACAGTACGCTATTGGTAAAAATAGCGATGGCGTTTTTAAGACAGGTGTTCATAATCAGCTATATTTAGTATTGGTGGATTATGCAGAACAAACCAATAATAAAAATTTTCAAAAATTAGCTTTGCAGTTTAAAGACTTTCATAGTAGGCGATGTCAATCTGATTATGAATTAGAGAAAAATATAAGCGATTATGATGTTAAAATAGCTAAAAAATATTATGAAAGCATACCCAATTTATTAGATAACTTTAAAGTTTAACCCCAAACCCTTTCGAATTCGAAAGGGTTTTTTATTGCCTAATTGTTGGAAAACAAAGGCGTAACCCATGCTGGAAAGCATTCATTAGTGAGAAAATCGTATGAAATTAAAACTTGACGAAAACGGCAATGTTGTTGTTCAAGATGGCAAGCCTGCCTAATCCACATCAATGGATAAAATGGCAAGCAAGGCTTTCATGCTGGCAGAATGGGTCAAATTTGGATTGGTAACCACGCCCAAATGTCGTTGTAGTTCGATTTGTTCTGCCATATCGATTTTGACCAAATCTTGATTGATGAGTGTTTCTGGCAAGACCGACCAGCCCAAGCCGACTGATACTAGCATGCGAATTGATTCCAAAGGATTGGTGCTCATCGTGGCGTATGGGCGTAGATTATGCTTGGCAAATTCTGCCAAAGTAATCTGACTGGTAAAGGTATTTGCTGCTGGCAAAATCGCAGGGTGATGAGCCAGCTGCAATAAGCTGACATTGGTTTTTTGGGCGAGCGGACTCAGCGTTCCTGTCACAAAATATAGCGGGTCAGACCATAGTGTATGATAGTTTAATCTTCGGTCGTAGGTTGGTGGCAGAGTTAAAAACGCCAATGAAATTTCGCCTTCAAGCACCGCCTTATGAGCCTCTTCGGAATCCACAAAACGCACCTCCAATGATACAGCAGGGTGCATTTGGATAAAGCGTTTTAATACAGGAGCAAGATGGTGCAAGCCGATATGATGGCTGGTGCCAATGACCAATCGCCCTGATGCGACTTCTTTGGAATGCTGTAAATTTGCCTTGCAAGTTTCATAATCATCGAGCCATCGTCGCACAAAAGGCAAAAGCTCATGAGCAGCAGCCGTGGGAATGATGCTACGACCAACGGTATCAAATAAAGTTGCCCCAAATTCATCTTCAAGATTTTTGATGCGTTTACTGACAGCAGGTTGGGTGATATAGAGTTTTTCAGCAGCACCTGAAATACTGCCTGTTTGCATCACGGCAACAAAAGTTACCAAGTTGGTCGTGTTCATGAGTGTGATCTTTTATCCATAAAATCATTTGGTGCTTATAGCTTAATATATTCCAAAAAGTTTTTCAATGATAGATTGCTGGTAATAAGAAATTTTTTATAAAAAAAATCCCCAAAGTGTATGACTTTGGGGAGATCATCATTATTCGTGATAAAATTCATGTGCTTTATAAAAAATCATCAACAAACTGGCATAACAAAAAATACTGACCAAACAAAACACCAAAAAGGTAATGGAGGTTCTGCCCAGTGCGGCTTCGGCAAAAGGATTATAAACCATACCGCTGCCCAAGAATAACCAATTCACCGCAATCTGTGCCAAAAAACCAAGCAATGTGATTTGAGTGACTGCACGCTCTACCCAAGTTGGGTTACTGCGAATCACAACAAAGCCCAAAATACCAATCAGAACAAAAATTGCCAACGATATTTGATAAATAAGCATACTTAAAACCCTGTTTGCCGTGAATTGATTTACTCAATGTAACATATAAGTTGCATTGTCGCAATAAATTTTATCATTAAAGTTGCACCAAGTTTTATAATATTCCAAAAAGTAAACCGAATAATAACAATAATAAAATATGATTATGGATGTATTTTTGCTATAATATGCCAAATTCATTGATAGCACGGCGACAACCCAGCCATTGAATAATTTGGAGTATAAAAATGACAGGTAAAACTTTATATGACAAACTTTGGGACGACCATTTGGTCAAACAACGAGATGATGGTTCGTCTTTGATTTATATTGACCGTCAATTGTTGCACGAAGTAACCAGTCCACAAGCCTTTGAAGGTTTACAATTGGCTGGGCGTACGCCTTGGCGTTTGTCCGCCAACATTGCCACCCCAGACCATAATGTGCCAACTTCACCCATTGAACGCTCACAAGGGATTTCTGGCATTGAAGATGATACTTCTCGTATTCAAGTCAAAACCCTTGATGATAACTGTAAAACTTTTAATGTGGTGCAGTTTGGTATTAATGATGACCGTCAGGGTATTGTTCATGTTGTTGGTCCTGAACAAGGCTTAACCTTACCGGGAATGACGGTGGTGTGTGGCGACAGTCATACTGCAACGCACGGTGCTTTGGGCTGTTTGGCACATGGTATTGGTACTAGTGAGGTTGAGCATGTTTTAGCTACTCAGTGCCTTGTACAAAAGAAAATGAAAAATATGCTGGTACGAGTGGACGGTAAACTGGGCAAAGGTGTTACCCCAAAAGATGTCATTTTGGCAATCATTGGCAAAATTGGCACAGCAGGCGGAACGGGCTATGCGATTGAATTTGGTGGACAGGTGTTCCGTGATATGTCAATTGAAGGGCGTATGACGGTGTGTAATATGGCGATTGAGGGCGGTGCAAGGGTTGGACTTGTGGCAGTGGACGACAAAACCATTTCTTATGTCAAAGGTCGCCCCTATGCCCCAACTGGCGAAAATTGGGACAAAGCCGTTGCCTATTGGAATACCTTAAAATCGGACGATGATGCTCATTTTGATGCGGTGGTCGTGTTAAATGGTGATGAGATTGAACCACAAATTTCGTGGGGAACTTCACCTGAGATGGTGATTCCAGTCTCTGCCAATGTACCTACCCTTGATGATGCCAAAGATGATGTTCAGCGAAAAGACTGGACGCGTGCCTATCAATATATGGGGTTAACGGCTGGACAATCTTTATCTGATATTACGCTTGACCGTGTGTTTATCGGTTCTTGTACCAATTCTCGCATTGAAGATTTGCGAGAAGTCGCCAAAATTGTTGAGGGCAAAAAAGTCGCCCCAACCATTAAACAAGCAATGGTGGTGGCAGGCTCAGGGCAGGTCAAAAAACAAGCTGAAAGTGAAGGTTTGGATAAAATCTTTATTGATGCAGGTTTTGAATGGCGTGAACCAGGGTGTTCTATGTGCCTTGCGATGAATGCCGATAAACTGCAAGCAGGTGAACATTGTGCCAGTACGTCTAACCGTAACTTTGAAGGTCGTCAAGGTAATGGCGGTCGTACGCACCTTGTCAGTCCTGCAATGGCGGCGGCGGCGGCAATTCACGGGCATTTTGTGGATGTGCGGACGGTGGCGTAAGGCGTGAAAGATAAGGCAATCTGTGGTATGATGGGTTGTCTTATTTTAAATTAAAGCAAAGGTGTTTTTATGAAAACCGCAGGGCAACGCAAACAGCTTTCTATTGAAAAACTAAAAAATGAAGGTATTGCCCATATTGATTGGTTGCCAGTCATAGAAGATGAAAGCGAAGCTGAATTAAAAACACCATTGGAAATCACAAAACGCTTAATCGCCTGCATGCTGTGCATTCAAGCAAGTTTTGACCAAAGAAATGATGACTATGATGTAGAAGTTGTTATTTTTTATCAAAAACTATTAAAGCAATTTCAAATTGATAATTTAACCGAAAAAGAGTTGATTATCTTTGAGCAAAAAGGCGATGAACAAGATTTGCTTAATATGACTTGGAAATATGAAGCGTGTTGGGCATTATTATGGGCATTGGGTTTAATTGATGAGTTAAAATTCCCAAATGAGCCAATGACTCACGATGAATGCGATTTTGCTATTGGGCTGGTTTCTAATAATGCAAATATTGATGAATTTTTGTCAAAAGTAAAAATGCGTTCTTTGGAGGAAATTCTAGACCAAGCTGATTTAATTTATCGTTATCATTGGGCGTGTGTGGACGCTCGTATTAATGGCAAGGAAGTTAATTTAGATGGTAGTGTCGTTATGGAACGCCGTGCAGGATTGGATTGGTTGTTTAGAGTTGATGCAGATTGGGATTATCCTGATTTAAATACTTAATATTTTGCATAGATTATGAAATTAGCTCAATGATAGGCAATATAACTTTACAAAAAAATAAGTATTATCCAAAATTAAGTAGAAATCCATAGTTATAATATGGTTTTGTTTGATATTGTGGAGCTTTTATGCAAAGACTACTTTTAACCTTACCAATGTTTGCTCTATTAAGTGCTTGTGTTGCCCCTGTGGACAGCACTGGCAAAGCCGTCCCTGTGGTCATCAATCCTGCCCCTGCGGTCATTATTGATAATCGCACAGTGAATAAAGCTGACCCAACCGCTCCCATTCATCAATGCAAATTAAAAGCCTTTACCACAACATTTACCAGTGAAAATGTCAGCCGTGGTAAAGCCAAATTAGATGTGCAAAAACAATGTCAGGGTAAATTTAATGCAATGTTTTGTGAAGAAAAAGACATTGAATGTACGGAGTACAAATAATTGATTGGCTTTTGTGAGCTGATTAAAACTTTGATTACTGACCCCATAGAAACCGATAATGGCGAAATGTGGTTATTTAAAATTGAGATTTTTAAGCATTCATAAAAAGGCTATTTTGCAAGCGTTTGGCGATTAGATACTTGTGATATCAATCCTACTTTTGCCAGTCAAAAAGATTGGATAGCCAGCGAAACATTTTTTATTGATGAAAGTTATCGCTTTGATGGGCTTGGATTGATTGGCGAGCGGATTTATTTTAAATCGCTTGATGAATGCCAAACCTATGTATTAAACTGCTTAAATCAAACTTTTAATATTAAGGAAATAGATATGAACGATTTATCTTTAAATACTTATCTTGATGTGCGTAACCCTGCTCAAAGCCAAGGCGATATGGTATTGTTTTGTGCTGATATTCACGAGGGTGACACCCTATCCAATGACTATGTCGCCAATATTTGGGGCTATACGGGCAATAATATCAGTCCAGAGCTACAATGGAAAAACGCCCCAAGCGACACCAAAAGTTTTGTGCTGACAATGTACGACCCAGACGCTCCAACAGGCTCAGGCTTTTGGCATTGGAATGTCTTTAATATTCCAGCAGATTGGACAAGCTTGCCAAAGGGCAAATCTAATGAGTTTGGTAATGGCATTTTGGAATTAAAAAATGACGCTTCCCTTGACGGCTTTATTGGAGCCTTTCCGCCCAAAGGCGATAAACCACACCGCTATATTTTTACCCTATACGCCCTAAATGAAATGCTGGACTTACCAAATACCATTAGCCCTGCGGTTTTGGGATTTAATTTAAATGGTAAGGTATTGGCAACGGCAAGTTTGACGGCTTATTATAACTGGTAAAATGGAGGTAATAATGCCTATTGGAGTGGTGGAACAATATTATCAAATGATACAGCATTTGGACAATGCTGATAAAATGGCATTGGTTGAAAAAATCAATCAATCAATTGCCGATGACTATTCAAAATACCCTAAGTTATCACGATTAAAATCTCGCCCAAATGTGGTGATTGGCAATTCTGATGACTTGGTTAATATCAGCTGGGAAAAGGAGTTAAATCTTGATTTCTCAAGCTGATATTTATCTGGATACTCACACGGTCGTTTGGCTATATACAGGACAATTAAAAAAGTTTTCCAAAAATGCCTTAGATATTTTAGAAAACAATAATCTTTTTATTTCTCCTATGGTCAAGCTCGAATTACAATATCTATATGAAAAGAAAAGGATAACTGATACAGCAGAACAAATTATCAATGCTTTGCAAGAAGAAATTGATTTAAAGATTTGCCATAAGAACTGGCTTGATGTTGTTAATATGGCATTAACTTGTGATTTTACTCGTGATGCATTTGACCGTTTGATTATTGCTCACGCAATGCTAGATAATGGCGTTTTAATTAGCAAAGATGAAAAATTAACCGAGCATTATAAAAATTGTGTTTGGTAAGTGATTTAAACTTAAAAGGTACTTTTATGAAACAATACACCACCGAAATCGGCATTGTTGCCCCCCTAGACCGTGCCAATGTGGATACCGATTTGATTATCCCTAAGCAGTTTTTAAAATCTATTAAACGCACAGGCTTTGGCGATAATTTGTTTGATGAACTGCGTTATTTGGACGAAGGCTATTTGGGGCAAGACATTTCAAAACGCCCAAAAAACCCTGATTTTGTGTTAAATCAAGACCGCTATCAAGGGGCAACGATTCTCCTTGCTCGTACTAATTTTGGCTGTGGTTCTAGCCGTGAACACGCTCCTTGGGCATTAAATGAATATGGCTTTCGCACTGTGATTGCCCCAAGTTTTGCCGATATTTTTTATAATAACTGTTTTAAAAACGGAATGCTCCCTGTTATTCTTTCAGAGAGTGAAGTTGATGAGCTTTTTAAAGAATGTTTTGACAATGTCGGCTATCAATTAACCGTTGATTTACAAAATCAAAAAGTGATTTCGCCATCTGGCAAAGAATATCATTTTGAAGTGGACGCATTTCGTAAGCATTGCCTATTAAATGGTTTAGATGATATTGGTTTGACTTTACAAAATAGTGATGATATTAAAGCCTTTGAAGAAAAAGCCCGTGCGGAGAGACCGTGGGTGTTTAAGGAATTAACGGCTTAATTTTTTAATTGGTTTTTTTATAAGGATTTTTTTATGAGTATTCAATATTGGCGTATGCAATTACACCCAGACGATAGTACATTTTCAAGTTTCTATGCCAACACTAGTATTGCCAAAGGTTTTATTGGTTTGGATTTTAAAAAAGAGAGTAATGCTGGTGATTTGTTAATATTGCAAGATGATGATAAATTAGGTTATCAAAAAAGCTATTTGCCTTTTGCAAGGGATATGAAAATTGGCGATATTGTTTTAATTGTTTCTCATCATAATCCAATTGCGGTTGTGAAGGTAACGAGCGATTATAATTATATTCGCCAAGTTGTTCCTGAATTAGGAATTTGGTTTCGTCATTTTAGACAAATTGATAAGGATAATATTATTTATTATTCTGACTTTGAAACAAATAAAAAGAATTATCAATCCATTACGATGACAAATACAATTTCGCCATTAAAAAGCGATGACACACAGTCAATGCAACTCATTCAAGAAATGATAAAATGGGAAAAATCACACAATCCAAATTCAGTTTATTGATGGTATTTTAAAAAGGAAATCTTTATGAAACACATTGCAATTCTAAATGGCGATGGTATCGGACCTGAAATTGTCGCCCAAGCAGTTAAGGTTTTGGATAAACTCATTGAACAAGGCTTAGAGGTCTCTTATGAATACGCCAAATTAGGCGGAGAAGCCTATGACGCTTATGGCGTGCCATATCCAGCCCAAACCCAAGAGATTGTACGAAAAGCCGATGCGGTGCTACTTGGGGCGGTGGGTTCGCCACAATATGACAATTTAGACCGCCCCTTACGCCCAGAACGGGGACTGTTGGCAATTCGTAAAGATTTAAATTTATTTGCTAATTTACGCCCTGCGATTTTGTATAAAGAACTTGCCAATGCGTCCACTTTAAAACCAGAAGTGGTATCAGGGCTTGATATTTTGATTGTGCGAGAGTTGACAGGCGATATTTATTTTGGCGAGCCTCGTGGGATTATTACCAACGATAAAGGCGAGCGTGAGGGCTTTAATACAATGCGATATAGCGAGAGTGAGATTCGCCGTATTGCCAAAGTGTCCTTTGAGTCGGCACAAAAACGAAATAAAAAATTGTGCAGTGTGGATAAAGCCAATGTGTTAGAAACGACCGAACTTTGGAAAGAGATTTTTACAGAAGTGGGTAAAGACTATCCTGAGGTTGAGCTCTCCCATATGTATGTGGATAATGCGGCAATGCAACTGGTTAAAAACCCCAAGCAATTTGATGTGGTGGCAACGGGCAATATCTTTGGCGATATTCTCTCCGACCAAGCCTCAATGCTGACAGGCTCTATCGGAATGCTCCCATCGGCAAGCCTAGATGAGAATGGCAAGGGCTTGTACGAACCTTCGCACGGCTCAGCTCCTGACATTGCAGGGCAGGACAAGGCAAATCCTTTGGCGACCATTTTGTCTTTGGCAATGTTACTTCGTTATAGCTTAAATGACGAAACCCGTGCGGTGCAGGTGGAGCAGGCGGTACAAAAGGTGCTGGCAGATGGACTGCGTACAGCGGACATTTATGAAGATGGCACAACGCTTGTGAGTTGTAGTCAGATGGGCGATGCGGTCATCGCCAAACTGTAATCGATTTATCTACCGTAAACCGCCAGTACGATGGCGGTTTATTTTTTGTCATTAGCTAAAAATAACGAAAATTTATTGTAATACTATTGTAATTTTGTAAAAAATACAGCATAATATGCCATTGATAATTATTATCGTTTTTATTTGATAAATTATTGTTTGGTTTGACAGACAGTCATTGGTAGGTAATTTCGTGCTGGATTCTTCTAAGAAAGTCAAAGGGTTGGCGGTTGCCATTGCGATGGTTTTGCATGGATTGGCAGGTGTGGGTTTGGTTCATATGAGCATGAAGCCAATCACACCGACCAAGTTTATACCACCTTTGGAAATTGAGTTCATTAAGCCTGAACCACCCAAGCCTGAAAAGGTTATTTTAAATAATCTAGAATCTCCTGAGCCACCCAAGCCCCATATTGAGCCAACCAAGGCAGTCATGCCTGCACCAAGCGAGGGGGCGAAAGCATCAGAACAAGAGGCTAAACCAGAAGTGATTGAGCAGACGGCTGAGCCTGAGCCTACACCCACAACTGTCAATGAGCCTGTTGCCGAACCACCGCCCATTGCCGAACCGACGCCCATCAATGAGCCAGAAGAGGCAAAACCTGTTGAAGAGCCGCCAGCACAAGATCCAGAGCCAATCATTAATCATGAAGAGATTTTAGAACAGCAAAGACAGCAGGCTTTGTGGGAGCATCAACAAAAAATCCTTAAAGAAAGAGAAGAGCAAGAACGCAAAGAACAGGAGCGTATTGCCCGAGAGAATGCTGAGCGTTTGCAACAAGAAACTCTGGCTCGCCAACAGCAAGAACAGCTTGAAAAAGAGCGTCAAGAGCAAGAACGCCTTGCCAAAGAAAAGGCTCGCCAAGAACAAGAGGAAAAAGAGCGTCTGGCAAGAGAACAGGCGGAAAATGCTCGTAAAGAAAAAGAGCGTCTTGATGCCGAAAATGCCCGCAAAGCTGCCGAAGCCCAAAAAGCCGAAGCTGCTCGTAAAGCTGCCGAAGCTGCCGCTCAACAGCAAGCACAAGGTCGTGGCAAGGGCGATGGCGGTAAAGGCAAAGGTGATGCTGGCGATAAGGGCAAGGATAATGGCAGTGAAAATGGCTCATCATCAGGCAAATCTGTTGATTTGGGTACATTATCAGCAGCCAGCTGGAAACGAGCACCAAACTTCTCAGGGCTAACCTCCGATAGCGTAGAAGCCATTAAGCTAAATGTTCATTTGACCTTTGATGCACAGGGTAAAATCACCGATATCAAAGGCGTTCATATTCGTTCGGATAAAGACCTAGAAAGAGAGATTCGCAGACGAATTCGACAAGCACAACTACACCCAAATGTCCTAAATGGCAATAGTAAAGGGGGTAGGGGTGCATATATTATTGATATTCAGTTAAGATAGTATTTGATTAAATTAGAGGTTATTATGGATTTTGCATTTTATTGGTCGCATACTGATGCGGTGAGTAAGACCTTATTTTTTATCTTATTGGCATTGTCATTGGTGTCATGGGTGGTTGGTATTGTGCGTTTGGTGCAATCCAAGCAAATGGCTGGCACGATTGATGAGCAGCTAAATCAAGCGATGAAAAGCATTGAGCCTGAACTGGCTGGGCTTGAATTTAATCAAAAAAAGATGGCAACCGAGCAACGACTATTGCAACAAATTGCCCGCCATCGTTTTGAGCTTGAAAAAGGATTGCCAATCCTTGGTACAACAGCGTCCATTGCCCCATTTATTGGACTATTTGGTACGGTTTGGGGTATCTTTCATGCTTTGCATAGCATTGGTGCAACAGGTCAGGCAGGTTTGGCTCAGGTTGCAGGTCCTGTGGGTGAAGCCTTGATTATGACAGGTCTTGGTCTGGCAGTGGCAATTCCTGCGGTCATTTTTTATAATATTTCCACTCGCATCAATAAGCGTGCCTTGCATATTGCGACTGATACCGCCCATCAAATTTTGGCTCGTACAGCACTATAAGCACAGGATAAGAGAGAAGATTATGGCATTTGAATTAGGTGATGGCGACAATCAAGGCATGAATGAGATGAATCTTATTCCATTGATTGATATTATGCTGGTATTGATGATTATCTTTTTGGTAACAGCGACGGTGCTTAATCCAAGCGTGCCACTGGATTTGCCAAAAACTTCTGCCAGCATCAATGATACACCGCCAGAAGTGGTACAAATCAGCATCGATGCCCAAAGTCAAATTTATTGGGACAAAGAGGCCATCAGTTTAGATGAATTAAATAAACGATTTGGCGATCAGGTATTGGCTGGCAAAAATCCACAAATCAATCTACGAGCAGACAAAGAGGGCAAATATGACATGGTTGCCCAAGTGCTTGCCACAGCCAGTGGCGTAGGTCTAAATAAAATCGCCTTTGTTAGCGAATGATGCAATACAAAAAAATCCTGTCAAATAAAGCAGGATTTTTTTGTATGTCAAGACTTGTAACTTAAATGATGATGTGCTACTTTAACCAAAATATTTTTTGGAGCAATCAATGAGCTATACAGTACCTAAAATCTGGGATTATGAGACCGTCAAAAACCAAAATGGTGGTAAATTTGGCGGTACAAATCGCCCAACCTCAGGAGCAACGCACATACAATCCTTACCCAAAGGCGAATTTGATTATCAATTGTACAGCCTCAACACTCCCAACGGCATTAAAGTTAATATTATTTTAGAAGAAATTAAAAAATTAGGCAAAATCTCTGGCTACGATGCTTATAAGATTGACATCATGTCAGGTCAGCAATTTGGCTCGGATTTTGTGGATATTAACCCAAACTCAAAAATCCCTGCTTTGGTGGATTATTCTGGCGACACCCCCGTTAAATTATTTGAAAGCGGGGCGATTTTGTTGTATCTTGCCCAAAAATATGGCGAATTTTTACCAACAGACACCATAAAAAATGCTCAGACTTTATCTTGGTTGATGTGGCAAATGGGGTCTGCACCATTTTTAGGTGGTGGCTTTGGGCATTTTTATGCCTATGCTCCTTTTGCCCAAGAATACCCAATCAACCGCTATGCCATGGAAGCCAAACGCCAACTTGATGTACTTAATCAACATTTGGCAACCCATCAATATATGGTTGGCGATGATTATACTGTGGCAGATATGGCGATTTATCCTTGGTATGGCAGACTGTGTTTGGGTCAATTATATGTGAGCGAGCATTATAATGCCTATGAATTTTTATCCGCTCATGAATACACACACCTGATTCGCTGGGCAAAAACCATTGCCAAGCGTCCTGCGGTGCAGTCAGCCGAGCAGTTGGCACTACAAGCGATTGAATAAATCACTAAAAAGCCAAGCAGATTCATCTTTGTTTTGGCTTTTTGTTTATCTTTTGTTATAATATTTCTATTAAATTTTACCCAAAATAGCCATGAAAGCCTTTGTTCGCTTGGGTGCATTATTTGGGCAATATAGCTTGGTCATCTTATTGCTGGCGGTATGGCAGGGCGTGGTGATGATAGGGGTGTTGCCTGATTATTTATTACCCAGTCCTAGCCAAATCTTGCAAGCACTATTTGATGATGCCTTGTTGCTGGCTCATCATGCTCAGTACACGCTTGCCACAGCGTTTCTTGGTACTGCAATAGGGCTATTATTGAGCTTTATTTTGTCCATTTTGATGGATTTATCCAAAGGATTTCGCCAAAAAGTTTATCCGATTTTATTGCTTAATCAGACCATTCCCACGATTGCCATCGCACCTTTGTTGGTCATTTGGTTGGGTTATGGGATTTTGCCCAAAGTGGTGCTGGTGGTTTTATCGGTATTTTTTCCGATGACCATTGCGTTATTGGACGGTTATCGTTCGGTTGAAAACGAACAGCTCAATCTATTTAAATCCATGAAAGCAACCACTTATCAGACTTACATACACCTAAAAATACCCTCTGCAATGGGATATTTTTTTACAGGATTAAAAGTGGCATTATCCTACGCACTCATTTCTGCGGTAGTGGCAGAGTGGCTTGGTGGCTATCATGGGCTTGGTGTGTATATGACCCGAGTGCGAAAATCCTACGAACTGGATAATATGTTTGCGGTCATTTTTTTAATCAGTTTTTTAACTTTGCTGTTGATTGCATTAGTGAAATGGCTTGAAAATCGTGCCATGCACTACAAAAACAAGGAGTGATTGATGAAATTTTTTCCAAAATCGTTGATGATGGGTACAGCGTTGCTGGCAGCATTGGGCTTGGGTGCTTGCCAAGACAAAGCAGACAAGCAAGTGGCAAACCCAGAACAACTCCAAGAGTTAATCATCGCCCTAGATTGGGTGCCAAACACCAATCATACAGGCTTGTATGTGGCGTTGGATCAGGGTTATTTTGCTAAACAAGGGTTTGATGCCAAAATCGTACAGCCCAGCGAAGACAGCACCTCCACATTGGTGGCAAGTGGTCGGGCAGATTTTGGAGTGTATTTTCAGCCCAACATGGTCAAACGCTTAAACAAAGGCGAGCCAATCACGGCAGTTGCCGCCATCACACAAAGCAACAGTGCAGGTTTGTTATCACTAAAATCATTGGGAGCAACTTCACCAGCTGATTTGAACGGCAAACGCTATTCAACTTGGGAAGACCCTGTGGACGATGCTACGGTTGCTAGTGTGGTTGGCGATAATTTGGTCAAAATTCCTGGTGAAAGCACCGATGCAACAACAGCATTGCGTATGAATCAGTTTGACTATATTTTGGCATATTATAGCTGGGACGGCATTCATGCTGGCATCAAGGGTGTCGATACCAATTTCTTTTATTTAAAAGATACCAATCCTGTCTTTGACTATTATTCACCAGTTTTGATTGCCAACAGTAAGGCATTGGCAGACAATCCAGAACGCTACAAAAAAGCCTTGGCTGCCATCGAAGCAGGTTATCTGTATGCCGCCAAAAATCCAGAAGAAAGTGCGAAGATTTTGATGAAACACGCCCCAGAAATCAATCCAGAATTGGCGATGGCCAGCCAAGCCTATATTTCGCCAACCTATCTGGATAAAAATGGTCAATGGGGTAGATTTGACTATGCTCGCTGGGATTCTTTTTTTGATTGGGTGTATCAACATAAGCTGATTGATAAGCCTTTTGCTCCACAAGCAGGCGTCAGCAATGACTATTTGCCACAATGACCCATACCTTTGATAAATTGCGACTTGATGGCATTTGCCATAGTTTTACCATCGCATCAGGCGAACAAAAACCTTTATTTGATAAACTAAACTTATCCGTCAAGACGGCTGATGTGGTGGCGATTGTTGGTGCAAGCGGTGTTGGCAAAACAACTTTGTTTAACATCGCTTCTGGTCTGATTACACCGCAAGCAGGCAAAGTGCTGATAGATGGACAAGACAGAACGGGGCAGGCAGGTCATGTGGGATATATGCTCCAAAAAGACTTGCTACTGCCATTTAAGAGCGTGTATGACAACATTGCCTTACCATTGGTGCTACAAGGTGTGTCAAAAACCCAAATCCATGCCCAAATCCATCGTCATCAGGCAGAATTTGGGCTTGACGGCTTGCTATCAAAATATCCCCAAACATTGTCGGGCGGACAAAAGCAGCGGGCGGCTTTATTACGCACTTATCTTAGCAATGACCATCTGATGTTGCTGGACGAGCCTTTCTCGGCATTGGATTATGTCACCAAAACACAAATGTATGATTGGTTTCGGCGTTTTCAGCAGTCATTAGGATTAACTTGTCTTATCATCACGCATGATATTGATGAGGCGATGTATTTGGCTGATTATATCTATGTGTTGTCTGGATTCCCTGCCACATTATCCACACCTTTTATCATACCAAAGCAGGCGGATTTTTTGCACAGTCAAGCATCGCTACAACTAAAACGGCAAATTTTAGATGCCATCGCTCAGTAGGGTGCATATCGCCCAATAAAAAAGACCGAAAAACAATCCATTTTTTCGGTCTTTTTTTGGCCTTATTTTGGGGTTTATGGTCCATCGACTCGTTCGATGGTAACATTACCCAGATTACCAGAAATACCAATGGCACGAGCTGCACCATAAGATAAATCAAGCACCTTGTCGGTTTTTGGTCGGTCATTGATTTTGACGATGACAGACTTGCCATTGTCATGATTTGTCACTCTGACATAGCAGTTCATTGGGAGTGTGCTATGTGCAGCGGTCATTGCGTTCATGTCAAAAGTTTCGCCATTGGCGGTTTTGCGACCGTGAAATTGACGACCATACCAAGATGCAATGCCTGTTTGTTTGAAACGATTGACGGTGCTAGATGCAACAGCGGTCAATTTTTCCAAAACAGGGCTATTGTCATTAGTGGCTTTTTCTTTTCTGGCGGTTTGTTGAACCAAAGGACTGCTTAAAGACAAAGAAGCCGATTGGCGAGCATTACGCACCAAGCTAGATGTATTGTTGTGCTGAGCAGTGAGTTGATTTAGCACTCTATCGATGTTGGCAGTATTTGCCGTGCTGTTAGCTTGTGCTGACAGACCCAAACTCACGCCAAGCGTGATGCCTGCCAAACGCATCAGCGATTTGCTAACTGTGTTCATGGTTACCTCTTAGTGCCGTCTGATGTCAAAAACACCGATTCTGCACATCAATACCAATCGATAAGTATCAATATCAAGTGTTATTAGTGAATGTATCCCAACATAATGCCAAAGGCACTTTGTCAGGGGTGGAATCTCGTTTGTATCAAGATATTTCAAACGATGATTTATGATGCCATAGATGAACTAAAAAATCTAGGCAATTTTAATGAATTTTAGTAATATTTTGTAATATTTATCAAAATATCGCCAATTCATTAACCCTATATTAGCGACCTTGGTGCTAAATTGCAAGTCAGATTTTCGATTTTTTGTACAAAAAATGATAAATGGCGGTCATTTTGGGGTAAAAAAGATGATTTATCGTGCTTTACGATTATACTTTTATTGGTTTTGTTGATAAAATGAGCAAAATTCTTTGGTTATGGTCAAGATGATGACTCAGCAAACACCATCATTGGTGCAAAATCGCTATATCTTTTCCCAGATTGGTATGCAGTTATGGGCAGGGCGTTCAACACAGGTGCAGGCGGTGGATTTCGCCACGGTGCATGCTTTGCCCATCTCACAGCTGTCATCACATCTGGCAACACCCAATGACACGCCCATCACGGTTTTGCAGAGTGAGACTTTGACCACGCCAGACATCATTCATCAGCCGATTGCACTCAATACTGATAAGATATCCGACCTTGCCAGTCAAGACACAAAAACCGACTCATCATCGAGTGCATTACAAGAAAATCAGCCAAGTATCTCATATCAGTTGTCTGCGGTATTGTATCGAAACTGGCTATTGTTGGTTGATGAACATCAGCTAGAAATGGCAACCAAATCTGTCTGGTCATCACTCATGCAAGCCCTAGAAAAAAACGCCAAGCAGCACCAATATCGCCACCAAATTCGTCAGTTATCCTATCCATTTGATGAGATTTATGGACAGCCATTACTTGCTCAGCGTAGTCTTGATGGTTTTGTTTTTGGGCTGACCAAAGGCGATAGCAGCATACAAGTATTGACCCTAACCCAAATGCATGACGCCATCGAAACAGATACGGCATGGCTAAGTCAATTTAGTTTGGCAGATATGTCAGCGGCTGGCGAACAAAAAAAACAATTTTGGCAATTTTTACACCAATGACTGTGTCAAATTTATGATAAACTATTGATAATTTTTTGGACAATCAAAGAGGAATGATGATGACAAATCGTTTGGCAAATTTTTGTGCAGGCCCTGCAACAATGCCGACCGCTGTATTGCAAAAAGCACAAGCAGAGATGTTAGATTGGCATAATCTGGGCGTGTCGGTGATGGAGATTAGCCATCGCAGTGCAGACTATATGGAGCTTGCCCAACAGGCAGAAAGTAATCTTAGAAAGCTGATGAACATCAGCGATGATTATGCGGTGCTATTTTTGCAAGGTGGAGCGGCATTGCAGTTTTCTGCCATTCCGCTGAATCTGATGAATGGTGGCGTGGCGGACTATCTAGAAACAGGCACTTGGTCTCAAAAAGCCTACAAAGAAGCCAAACGCTATGAAACTTTGGGTTTGGGCAAGGTAAATTTGGTTGCCTCAGGCGATGCGTCTGGGTTTACCGACATTCCATCGATGGAGCAATGGCAACTGTCGGATAATGCCAGCTATTTTCACTATTGCCCTAATGAGACCATTCACGGGGTGCAAATGTTTGATGTGCCAAAGGTAAATGCACCGATTGTGGCAGATATGTCATCGTGCATCTTGTCTGCACCCATTGATGTCAATCAATTTGGTCTGATTTATGCTGGGGCTCAAAAAAATATCGGACCTGCTGGTTTGACGCTGGTTATTGTGCGTAAAGATTTGATGGAACAAGCCAGTGCATGGTGTCCTGCGGTCATGAATTACAAAAACCAATTTGAAAACGACTCAATGCTAAACACGCCATCGACTTATGCATGGTATCTATCGGGACTGGTGTTTGAATGGCTCATTGAGCAAGGCGGTGTAGAGGCGATTGCCAAAATCAATCAAGCCAAAGCCAATGCCTTATATCAAGCCATTGACAACAGTGATTTTTATCATAATCAAGTCAATCCACAATATCGCTCTATCATGAATGTGCCTTTTACACTGGCAAACAGCGAGCTTGACAAAGTCTTTTTGGAAAAATCCAAAGAGGCAGGATTGTTAAACCTAAAAGGTCATCGTGTGGTGGGCGGTATGCGTGCCAGTATCTACAATGCGGTCACACTGGCACAAGTTGAGCAGTTGGTGTCGTTCATGAAAGAGTTTGAACGCCAATACGGATAACACAAGGATAGCCAAATGACCACGCCTACCCATCGACTGCACGCCATCAAAGCCTTTGATGATAACTACATCTGGCTTATCATCAAAGACCAACAAGCAATCATCATTGATCCAGGTCAAGATACTGCTGTGAGCGACTATCTTGATGATAGACAAATCAATCCTGTGGCGATTCTCATCACGCACCATCATGATGACCATATTGGTGGTGTGGCAGCGTTGCGTAAACGCTATCCTGACATTACTGTGTACGCACATAATAATCATAATGTCAATGCTGATACACTGGTCGATGAGGGGTCGATTTTTCATCTGCTCAATCTTGATTTTCAAGTATGGCAAACAGCAGGGCATACCGATACCCATCTAAGCTATCTGTGTCAAATGGCTGGGCGTACACAGGTATTTTGTGGTGATACGCTATTTAAGGCAGGCTGTGGTCGAATATTTACTGGCACAATAGAACAGATGTATGACAGTTTTGCTCGTTATCAGACATTGCCTGATGATACGATTTTTTATCCTGCTCATGAATACACGCTATCAAATCTAAAATTTGCCCAATTTTTAGAACCAAGCAACACCGACATCGCCAAGCAGATGATTGATGATGCACAGCTGCGTGCCGATGATTTGCCCACTTTGCCGACCACTTTGGCGAATGAAAAGAAAATCAATCCTTTTTTTGCCGCTTTCAATCCCAGCGATGAACTTCTGCATCAGGCAAAACAAAACGGCTTTCTTGGTCATGCTGATGATTATTTGGCATTGTTTGCTTTTCTTAGAGAGTTGAAGAATCGTTTTTGATGAATGCCATTGCTTTAATTGCCCTTGCCTTTGCGATGTCAATGGACGCATTTGCTGCTGCCATTGTGCAAGGCACGCACAAACGCACGGTAAGTGTTGCTACCGCTTTAAAAGTGGGGGCAACTTTTGGCATTACCGAAATGCTAATGCCGATGATGGGCTATTTTGTGGGGCGATTTGCCCACGCTTTTGTACAAGCCTTTGATCATTGGCTAAGTTTTATTTTGCTGGCAGGGATTGGTGGTCATCTGATTTATGAGACCATTGGCGATGGGGGCGATGAAATGCCCAAGCCCACCTCCTTTACCAAAACGCTTTTGACCGCCTTTGCCACCAGTATTGATGCAATGATTGTGGGCGTGTCTTTGGCGTTTTTGAGTGTCAATATTTGGCTGGCAGGGGCGTTGATTGGACTGACCACCTTTTTGATGACCACTTTGGGCGTATCTGTTGGGGCAACATTGGGCAAAAAGGTGGGTAAAATCGCTCAAATAATGGGCGGTGTGGTGTTAATAGCGATTGGGGTGTTTATTTTGGTAACGCATTTATTAAATCATTAGATTTTTAGTCTTTTGGGCATTGGTAATTTTTATCATAAGGGTGTCTGTCTTGATAAGGGGCAACAACATTATTGCCACTCATATAATTTCGTTTATTGGTGTCAATTTTTCTTTTGTCTAAGAAATCTTCAAAGTCTTTATAATAGGGTGTGATATAAATTTCATCGGTGCAGATATTGATATAAAAATAATCTATTTTATCATAATTTGCATTGATATTACTGGTAGAGCCATAAACTTTTCCATCTTGTACATACCAACTATCCAATGCACTCATATAACCAATCTTTGTATCTTTATAATAAATATAATGCAATCTATCCAAATGCCGATAGACTTTGACATTGCCCAAAATGGTAATGGGCTTAAAATAAAGAAAAAGTATCAATACAATCATACAAATGACAAAGAATATCAAAATATAAATTAAGGATTTTTTCATTAGTCATCAACCTCTTTTGTTTTTTAATTCATTGACTTTATCATAAACTCATCAATTTGTTGTTGGTTTCTTAATACAATGACTTTTTCTTTATATCTGGTTTGAATGGTTTGGAGTTGTTTATGATGTTTGGGTTGTCGTCCATTTTTTAATACCCATTTGCTAAATTCCCAATCTATTTTTTCATTGCAACCTTCGCCCATATCAGGGCGAGTTGTATTACGATAGCGAATATAGCGTTTTAAAACACGAATATAACATTGCCAAGCAGGTAATATCATCACAATAATTATATCGGCTTGTTCCATTCTTTTATCAAAACAAACACTGTGATAATTGCCTTCTATCACCCAATTTTTGTTGTTGTTTAAAAAGTCATTCACAATATCCATTTCATTTTCCAATGGGCGTTCTTGCCAATTGGGTAACCAATGCACGCTATCCAAATGCAAAACAGGTAATTGATGAGTATTTGCCAAAAATTTTGCCAAAGTTGATTTGCCAGAACCGCTAAATCCAATAATTGCAATTTTCATTTTTTATCCTTTAAACCACTCCCCGACTAAACACTTCCCTTAATTCAAAACTGGTATGCAGCTGGCTTACGCCTTCAATTTTGCTTAATCGGTGTAATAAAAATTCTTCATAATGTGCCATATCTTTGACCATTACCTTTAATAAATAATCTTCCGTTCGCCCTGTTACAAGACTACACGACACCACCTCATCAAACGATTTGATTTGGCTTTCAAATTCGTGGAAGCGTTCGGCGGTATGTTTATCCATACTCACCGCAACAAAGACGGACAGCGTATAGCCCAATTTGGCAGGGCTTGTTTGGGCGTGATAGCCTGTGATGATACCAAGTTCTTCTAGCCGTTTAACTCGCCGTGCGGTGGGCGTGGCGGATAAGTGGACGCTTTCGGCAAGTTCGCTAATGCTGGCTTGGGCATTTTGGCTAAGATGGCGGAGCAGTTTTTTATCAATGGGGTCTAAATTGGGGGCTTGGTTTGACATATTTTTAAAATAATAGTGAAATTGACTATATTTTAGCATAATTTTAGTGATTTTAGCTCATTGATGGGGAAAATTTTTCAATTTTAAGTGAAATTTACCAAAAAAATTTGGTATGATGTATAAGATAAGGAACTACCAAATTTGGCTTGATAAATTGATTGGGATATTTTTATGAAAAAATGGGCATTGACGACTGCTTTGGCAATGATTGTAGGTACAAGCCTGACAGGGTGTTTGGCAACCAACGCATTACACCGTGCTGGGGCAATTTGTCTTTCGGACGCTTGCAGTGATAGCAACACCAAGACCATTTCGCACACACTACTCAAAGACAGCTATATCGCCATTGCCAAGCCCAAAACGCCGATTGCAGGTTATCCCAATGCCTTATTGTTGATTGGTAAAAATTCAACGCTGATTTTGACACCCAAAAATGCCGATGATGCCAAATTTTTTCAGAGACTGTCTGAATTTGATATGCGTTATCTGTTTTTGGGCTTAGGTGATGTTACCGACATTGCAGTCAAAACACCAAATCACACCATTGACCAAGTAGAGCAACTGGTGAGTATTCGGTTCTCTCGCCATGTTGATTTACCTGCTACCACCAAAGAAAAGCAGCTGCTTGAAGATACAGGCTTTAAACTGACCTCAAATGACAATGCCTATTATGGCAAAGGTGATGTGCGTTTTGAATATGGTAAAACTTTGGCATTGAATATGACAGCAATTCCTGCCTTGCCCAATGCCGATTTGACACATACTTTTAGACAGCCGATTGAGCTTGAATTTTATTATACCGAAGAAAAATACAGTCCTGCCAAAGCAACTTTATCTGCTGTATCGCCATTGTTATTTTTGTCAGCATTGGCGATTGATGTGGTTACCTTGCCAATTCAGGCGATTGGAGTTGGGGCGTATGAAGCCATTAAAAAGTAGCCGTATAAAAGACCGTATCCATTGATGTTTTTATGTTCCTAAGCAAATGAAATAAAGAGAGAAAAATGAGCAATAGCCCAAAAATCACCCCCAAAAACCCCGCTTTTGACCATACCAAATACCGTCCGTTTGAATTTGCTCCCAAGCTAGAAAACCGTACTTGGTGCGATAAGGTCATCGACAAAGCCCCGACTTGGGCAAGTGTGGATTTGCGAGATGGCAACCAAGCCCTCATCGACCCCATGACCATTGAACAAAAGTTAAAGTTTTTTAAACTCTTGGTGGTGGTAGGCTTTAAAGAGATTGAGATTGGTTTTCCGTCAGCCGCCCAAGTGGAGTTTGACTTTACACGCCTGCTCATCGAGGGCGGTCATGTGCCTGATGATGTTACTTTACAGGTGCTGGTGCAAGCTCGTGAGCATTTGATTGACCGCACCTTTGAAGCATTGGCTGGGGCAAAAAAAGCCATCGTCCATGTGTATAACAGCACCTCCAAAGTCCAAAGGGATAAAGTCTATCAAATGTCTAAGGACGAAATCAAAGCCATCGCTGTGGCTGGGGCAACCATGCTAAAAGAAAAGGCAAAACAATACCCTGATACAGCGTGGACTTTTGAATATTCGCCTGAAAGTTTTAGCCAGACCGAAACTGATTTTGCCATCGAGGTGTGTGATGCAGTGTGCGAGGTGTGGCAACCACAAAACGGTCAAGGCGTGATTTTAAACCTACCTGCCACAGTAGAAGCCTCCACACCAAATCTGTATGCCGACCAAGTGGAATATTTTTGTCGTCATTTAAAGCATCGCAAAGATGTCATCATCAGTTTGCACACCCACAATGACAGGGGCTGTGCCATTGCCGCCGCTGAACTTGGGCTGATGGCAGGGGCTGACCGTATCGAGGGGACGCTACTGGGTAATGGCGAACGCACGGGTAATATGGACATTGTTACCATGGCGATGAATATGTACACGCAAGGCATTGACCCAGAGCTTGATTTGTCGCAAATTAGTGAGATTGCCCAAGTGGTGACTGAATGCACCAATCTGCCCATTCACCCACGCCACGCCTATGTTGGCGAGCTGGTATTTACAGCATTTAGTGGCTCGCACCAAGACGCCATCAAAAAATCCTTAGATTATAATGACAAGCACAAAGACACCGATGACCATTGGGAAGTGGCGTATCTACCCATCGACCCTGTGCATATTGGGCGAAGCTATCAAGATGTGGTTCGTATTAACAGCCAGTCTGGCAAGGGCGGTACAGCTTATATCTTGCAGCGTCATTATGGCTTTAATCTGCCTCGCTGGACACAAATTGACTTTGCCAAAGTGGTACAAAAACAGGCCGAAACTTTGGCACGAGAGCTAAAAACTGATGAATTGTTGCAAATTTTCACTGATGCTTATCTGAATCAAGAGACCTTTAAGCTCAATGATTATAGCATCAATAATCGTGGTGGTGCGGTCACTTTCCAAGGTCAAGTCGCCACCAATGAGCAAAGTTTTGAAGTGATTGGCGAGGGTAACGGTGCGTTATCAGCATTCGTTGATGGCTTGATTAAGGCGACAGGCAGACAAATTCACATCACCAATTATGCTGAGCATGCGGTCGATAAAGTATGGCAAGCCGATGGCGAAACCGACCAAACACACAACGCAGCTGTGGCTTATATCCAGCTTTCCATTGATGGGGCGATTTATTCAGGGATTGGCACTTGTAGCAGTACCGTATCTGCCATGCTCAAAGGCGTGCTATCAGCACTGGCACAAGCGTGGTAAAACCATCAAAAGCTCTGCAACTGGCAGGGCTTTTTTTATGCCAAGTAAATCAAGTAAACAAAAAGCGATGATACTTATGCCAAACCTTGTTCTTGTCGGTCTGATTTGAGGCGATGGTTTTGTCATTATGGCGTGTTTTGTGTGGTTTTTTATGAATATATTAGCCAATTTTGGTGGTTTTGTGCTATAATACCTTGATATTTTTGTGAAGATAAATTGTCTGCTGGGTTGTATTACCCACAGCTTTTTGAAGGAAGTTTTATGAGTGATTCTGTCAGTCCGATTGGCATTGTTGATGAGCTAAAACGCTCATACCTAGATTATGCGATGAGTGTCATCGTTTCTCGTGCTTTGCCTGATGTGCGAGACGGATTGAAACCAGTCCATCGCCGTGTGATGTATGCCATGCACGAGCTGTCCAATTATCACGATAAACCCTACAAAAAATCTGCTCGTGTTGTCGGCGATGTCATCGGTAAATATCACCCGCACGGCGATATAGCAGCTTATGATGCCATTGTTCGTATGGCACAGCCGTTTAGTTTGCGTTATACGCTGGTCGATGGTCAGGGTAACTTTGGCTCAATGGACGGTGATTCGCCAGCGGCAATGCGTTATACCGAAGTACGCATGCAAAAATTAACTCGCCAAATGCTTGCCGACCTTGATAAAGACACGGTTGATTGGGAAGATAACTATGACGGCTCAGAAAAGATGCCAAGCGTTCTGCCCGCTCGCATTCCAAATCTACTGGTCAATGGCATCACAGGCATTGCAGTTGGTATGGCAACCAATATGGCACCACACAACCTAACCGAAGTGCTTAATGCCTGCCTTGCCTATGCCAACAACCAAAACATCAGCACTGACGAGCTCATTACGCACATCACGGGCCCTGATTTTCCGACAGGTGGTGTGATTTATGGTCGTAGTGGTATCATGGACGCTTATCGAACTGGCAAAGGTCGCCTACATTTGCGTGGTCGTTATCACATTGAAGCGATGGGCGAGAGCGGTGCTAATAAAGACCGTGAACGCATTGTTTTTACCGAAATCCCTTATCAAGTCAATAAAGCCAAGCTCATTGAACAGATCGCCCATCTGGTCAATGACAAAAAACTAGAAGGTATTAGTGCGGTTAGAGATGAGTCAGACAAAGAGGGTGTGCGTGTCGTCATTGAGTTGCGTCGTGGCGAAAATGCAGAAGTGATGATTAACAATCTCTTTAATCAAACTGCCTTGGAGTCAAGTTTTAGCATCAACATGGTGGCATTGGACGATGGCCAACCTAGATTGATGACTTTGCGTGACTTGGTGGCGGCATTCATTCGCCATCGCCAAGAAGTAGTGACTCGCCGTACTATTTTTGAGCTAAATAAAGCCAAAGTGCGTGGTCATCTGTTAGAGGGCTTGACCATTGCTCTTGCCAATATTGATGAAGTCATCGAAACCATCAAAGCATCAGCCAACCGTGCCGAAGCTCGTGAGCGATTGCTTGCCAATACTTGGCTGGCAGGTGGTGTGGTGGCAATGCTTGAAGCGGCTGGCAGCACCTCCATTCGCCCTGATGTCATTGAGGGCGAAGACCTCAATGCACCATTTGGTTTGATTGATAATGACACACGCTATCGTCTATCACCCGACCAAGTCGGTGCTATTTTGGACATGCAGCTACACCGTTTGACGGGGTTGGAACAAGAAAAACTGACGGGCGAGTATCGTGAGATTTTAAGTGAGATTGCTCGCCTGATGATGATTTTGAACGATTTTGATGTCTTGATGGGTGTGGTGCGTCAAGAATTGATTGAGATTCGTGATGAATTTGGCGATGAACGCAGAACAGACATCGTGGACGCACGAGCTGATTTTAGCCGTGAGGATTTGATTCCAGAACAAACCGTAGTGATGACAGTTTCGCATACAGGCTATGCCAAAACCCAGCCAATCAGCGATTATCAAGCCCAAAAACGAGGCGGTAAGGGCAAATCTGCCACCGCCATGAAAGAAGATGATGTCATCGAACATCTGCTTGTAACCAGCACACACGCCCATATTCTGTGCTTTACCAATACAGGGCGAGTGTTTGGTTTGCGTGGTTTTGAAGTGCCGATTGCTTCTCGTGGCTCAAAAGGTCGTCCGCTTGTCAATCTGATTAACATCGAACCTGACGAAAGCGTGACCGCCATCTTGCCTGTGGACGACTTAAAAGCAGATGATAAATTTGTCTTTTTTGCTACCGCAAGCGGTACGGTCAAACGAGTGGCATTATCACAATTTGCCAATCTTAGAGCCAGTGGTCTAAGAGCCATTGATTTGGCAGAGGGTGATATGCTGATTGGGGTTGCTATTACAGATGGCAACCAAGAAATCATGCTGTTCTCCAATGAAGGTAAAGCGATTCGCTTTAAAGAAAATAGCATTCGTGCAATGAGCCGTGTCGCCAAGGGCGTGCGAGGTATGCGTGTTAATCTGCTTGCCAACGATTTTGATGAAGAAGACATGCCAGATGATGACAATGCAGACGATGAAAGCAGCTTTGCCATCAGCCGTGTGGTGTCGTTGGTGGTTGCTCCTGATACAGGCGAGATTTTGTGTGCTTGTGAAAATGGCTTTGGCAAACGCACACCAATCAATGATTACCCAACCAAAGGGCGTGGCGGTAAGGGTGTGATTGCCATCAAAACTTCGGAACGCAACGGTCAGCTTGTGCGAGCGGTTGCCGTCACAGGTGATGAAGATGTGATTTTAATCTCCGATAAAGGCACTTTGGTGCGTACCCCTGTTGCTCAAATCGCTACAGCTGGTCGTAATGCACAAGGCGTCAAACTCATTCGCATTGGCGAACAAGAGGCGTTGGTTGGCATGGCGTGTGTAGAGCACGAAGAGGCTGATGATGGCGAAATGACTGAAAGCAGTGATAATGCCACTGTGGAATAATGAGCCAATATAAGGGCAGATGGCAATTTGTTCTTATGGTGTCAATATGCTCAATATGGCATTATTATCATTTTACAAGTCATTAAAATAAAAATGGGGCGGTTTTTAAATCGCCCCATTTAAATTAAATAAAGGACTAATGATAAAGTGGGCGATACTATTCTAAAACCCTTTAATATCAATGATGCCCAAGAATTATTTGAATTAACCAATAAAAATCGTGCCTATCTAAAACGCACTTTGCCGTGGCTGGTAATATTACAACAGTTAATGATACCCTTAATTTTATCAATGCTTGTATTCAAGCGGATAATGATGGCAAGGGCTTGCATTATTTCATCATACAAGGCAATAAAATCATCGGCGTGGTTAATATTCGTGATTTAACGATTGATAATGGACTGATTGGTTGTTGGATTGATGAAACTTATCAAGGTAAGGGTATAACAACAAAGGCAGTTTTGCAATTGATTGAGATTGTCAAATCAAATAATCTTAGCCAAAAATTAACCCTAAGAGCAGGGTGTCATCATATCGGTAGCAATCAAGTGGCAATCAAATGCCAGTTTAAGTTTAAAGAAACTTTATTAAATGCCCAAAATCTTTATGGCACGATGATTGATTTAAATATTTATGAATTGATATTGGGGTAGGGATTTTATTTTTTTGGGTTTGATTAAAAAATAAAGCGTCTTCTTGGTTGTGATTGTCATGCGATTTTCGCTGATGACATCAATCTTTAAAATATGTTATCATCAATAAAACTCAATATAATATTTGGTAATAACAATCAAATATTTTAGTAAAAACGGAGCTTATGATGATAAACCTTCTAAAAAGCCCGCACAAAAGCCATTTTATTTTGGCAATTAATGTGCTAATTTGTATGATTTTGCTCAATGTTTTGCCTTTTTCTACGATGGAAAATCGTGGCTTGGTATTGCTTGTTTTTGCGGGGATTTTGTGGCTGACCGAAGCCTATCATATTACCGTAACGGCATTGATGATTCCTGTGCTGGCGGTGTTTGGCGGACTTTTGACCACCAAGCAGGCGTTTTCTACCTTTTCTGAACCAATTATTTTTATGTTTTTTGGTGGTTTTGTACTGGCGGCGATTTTGCAGGTACAAAATTTGGATAAAATGTTGGCAAGTTATATCATTCGTTGGTCGGGCGGTAGTCTAAAACGAGCGGTCTATTACCTGTTTGCTGTAACCGCCTTACTGTCTATGTGGATTAATAACACAGCGGTGGCGGCGATGATGTTGCCTTTGACCATTGGGCTGTTAAGTACAATTGATGTCAAAAAGTACCAGACCACCTATGCCTATACTTTGCTTGGTGTGGCGTTTTGTGCCAGCATTGGCGGCATTGGGACTTTGGTGGGTTCAACACCCAATGCCATTTTGGCAACCCAGCTTGACATTAGCTTTGCCCAGTGGTTTAAATACGGCACACCTGTAATGATTTTGCTTTTGCCAAGCCTATTATTTTCCTTGCAAGTGGTTTTAAAACCCAATTTAAATCAACAAATTGACCTAAGCAATCAAGCCGTTGAAAAGCTAAACAACACCCAAAAAATTACCCTTGTGATGTTTGCTGTTACGGTGGTTGTGCTGTGCTTTGGTTCTTTGATTAATCCTGTGCTGTCTTCTTTTCTTGGGCTAAAAGAGAAAATTGCCAATTTTGATAGCATTATGATAATGGCGATTATTTGTATTTTGATGGCACTAAAAACCGCCACTTGGCAACAAGTTCAAGAACGCACCGAATGGGGTGTGTTGATGCTGTTTGGTGGTGGATTGGCGTTAAGCCTTGTGTTAAAGGATTCTGGAGCAAGTAAAATCGTTGCCGATACTTTGGTTGCTTTTGTTGGGCAGGCTCATTGGCTGATTATTATGCTGTCGCTTGCGGCATTTATTGTATTTTGGACGGAATTTACCTCCAATACTGCCAGTGCCGCCCTTTTGACACCGATTTTTATTGCCGTGGCTCAGTCGCTTGGCGTGCCAGAAATTTCGCTGGCGGCAATTATTGCTTGTGGGGCAAGCTGTGCCTTTATGTTGCCGATTGCTACACCACCCAATGCCATTGTATTTGCCACAGGGCATATCAAGCAACAGCAAATGGTTAAAGTTGGCTTGATTTTAAATATTTGTGCCATTGCCATCATTGGCGGACTTGCCTATACTGTTTGGCGGCATCAATAATAAATCATCCATAAAATAGGGCGATGATTTGCCCTATTTTTTATGAGCAATGAGAAATAATCACCTTATCTGACCGCCATTTTGAGTCATTTTTATCAAGTAAAATCACTCATGATGACCAAAGTGATTCATCTAATATGCAAAAAATTCACTTTATCCTTTGAAAATCTAGGCCAAACATGCGATAATGGCAAGCATTCTTTTTAATAATGATTTTCTAAGGAAGTTAATGATGCAAGTTTCAAACACTTTTAAAGCACTGGTTACTGGTGGTCTATTGATGGTTTCAACGCTTGGCGTGGCAAAAGATGGCACACCAGCACAACAACCAGCACCAACCCCAGAAGAAGCCAAAATGCTGGATTTTTGTTCTTTTGCAACACTGGGCTTGGTGGCAACTGCTGATATGCGTCAAAGTGGTGTCAGCAAGGCAGAAGCAAACAAAAAACTAGACGACTTCATCAAAGAAGCGTCCAAAGATGTCACAGACAAAGAAGATAAGCAGGTCTTGGCGGATTTGGGCAAATTCTGGAAGGGTAATGTTGATGGCTTATACTCAGTTGAAGTCTTTGAAAAAGAAGAAGATAAAATCGGCTTTGTGCAATATGTGTACAATGAAAGCATGAATACTTGCATTGCTGACATCAAATCACAAAACAAACCAGCAAAATAACCTCAACCAAGACGAGAACGGCAATCTTGACCATTGATATGAATACGCCAGCGATTGATTTGGCAACAGACAATACTCCATTGGAGTCAGAGGCTTTTGTGGATTTTGACGATTTGCCATTAAGCACAGCTGTCCTAAAAGCAGTCAAGGCACTAAACTTTAAGCACTTAACGCCAATCCAATCGCAGATTTTACCGCATACTTTGGCAGCCCAAGATGCGATTGGGCAGGCTCAAACTGGCACGGGAAAAACCGCAACTTTTTTGATTACCATCATTGAAGCCTTGCTCAAAAAACCCTTTGCCAAAGAAGAGCAGCGTTATCTGGGTGAGCCACGAGCATTGGTACTAGCACCGACTCGTGAGCTGGCACAACAGATTTTATCAGATTGCCGTGAACTGACCAAATTTAGTGATTTGTACAGTTTGTGCATCACTGGCGGGGCTGATTTTGATAAACAAGCTACCCAAATCAATAAAAAGCCACTTGATATTCTTATTGGTACACCCGGTCGAATTATTGATTGGGTTAATAAGGGCGTGTTATTTCTTGACCGTGTTGAGGTCTTTGTCTTAGATGAAGCTGACCGCATGCTTGACATGGGTTTCATTCCTGATATTAAGCGAATCGTGCGTCATTTGCCCGCCAATACCGACCGCCAAAGTTTGTTATTTTCAGCAACTTTTAATACCGATGTGATGAATTTGGCGTATCGCTGGCTATATCAACCTACCTTTGTGGAGATTGAACCAGAAAGCAAGACCAATCACTTGATTGACCAGCAGTTTTATCTTTTGACCGAAAAAGAGAAAATGACGGCATTGCGTCAGATTTTATCCAAATCAGAAGTGACCAAAACCATCATTTTTGCCAATCGCAAAGACCAAGTCAAGCGATTGTATGACAATTTACGCAAACATCATCAGGTAACCATGCTGTCAGGCGATGTCGCTCAACAAAAACGAGAGCGATATTTGCAGCGTTTCAAAGATGGCGAGGTGGATATCTTGGTGGCAACCGATGTGGCAGGTCGAGGCATTCATGTGGACGACATCTCCCATGTCATCAATTACACTTTACCAGAGATACCTGACGATTATGTGCATCGCATTGGACGCACAGGTCGTGCAGGTGTGTCTGGGGTGTCCATCAGCTTCGTGAGCGAAAATGATGCCTTTAACCTGCCTGCATTGGAGCATCATTTGGACATGAAGTTTAAGCTCAAACAGTTTGAATTTGACGATGGTCAGGACAGAGAATAACCCAAGATTATCAAGATGGGTTGGTCAGGCATTGACCTAAATTATCCCAAATCTTGGGTCAATCACGCCACCAGCCCATCAGTATGCCAATCAACGACAGATAAGTTTTGATGCAATCAACCAGTCCTCATTGTTTGTGTCAAACTAAATACCAATGTTAGGCATCGATACGGTGATTGACTGGGTATTTTTTGGCATACTGATAGATGATGATAAAAATCACACCAATACTATCCCAAAATACCATCGCCAATCTGATGATGATTCATCTTAAACAACCAGCAAACATCATCAATCAAACACCACTCATTGAATATTATCCATCTAAACGAGACCGTCAATGTTGGAAAAAAACTTCCAGTTACTACAAATCGAACATATTCATCTTGGGCTATATATTCACATTCCATGGTGTGTCAAAAAATGCCCTTATTGTGATTTTAATTCGCATGCTTTGCCTGAGCAAGCACCGTTTGCCAGCTATGTTGATGCCTTGCTTGCTGATGCCAAAAGCCAAGCGGATTTGACAGGTGGGCGACAAATCAGCACCATCTTTATTGGTGGTGGTACACCATCATTGATGCCTGTTGCTCAATTTGAACGACTATTTACTGGGCTTAGGCAGATTTTTTCGATTCGTGCTGATTGCGAGATTACCTTAGAATGCAATCCTGGTACGCTTGAACATGCACCTTTTGAAGAGTATCTTAATATTGGCATTAACCGAATTTCCATCGGAGTGCAAAGTTTTGGTGACAGATTTTTGACCGACTTGGGCAGGATTCATGAAGCCAGTCAAGCCATTAAAGCAATTTGGCTGGCAAAACAGGCGGGATTTACACGCATCAATGCTGATTTGATGTATGGATTGCCAAACCAAACAGCTGATGACGCACTATCAGACCTTCGTACCGCCATTGATGCAGGGGCGACGCATATTTCTTGGTATCAGCTGACCATTGAGCCAAATACGGCATTTTATCGCACGCCACCAACTTTGCCTAATGAAGAGACCATGGAGGCCATCGAAGAGCAGGGGAGGGCGTTGCTGACCTCGCAAGGTTTTACTAATTATGAAGTGTCTGCTTGGGTTGGTGCAACCGACACGCCTTGTCAGCACAATCTAAATTATTGGACTTTTGGCGATTATCTGGCGATTGGGGCGGGGGCTCATGGCAAAATCACGCTCCTAGACCATCATACACACCAAGATGGCATCTATCGCTTCCAAAAATCCAGACTGCCAAAAGACTATCTGAATTACACCGATGTGCCAAAAATGGTTAATTTTGACAAAATCGATGAACAAAATCTACCTTTTGAATTCATGATGAATGCACTTAGACTGCGTGACGGGGTCAGTACGGACGATTTTGAGCGGCGTACAGGATTATTCGTCAGCACCATTGATAATGAAATGATACCATTACAACATCAAGGCTTGATGGTGTTTGACCCATTGCGTATTGCACCAACGGCATTGGGTTTTCGTTATGTCAATCATCTGGTTAGAGAATTTTTATAACTTTTAAAACAGTTAGATATTAAAAAAATTGAAATTATGAGCCTAATTCACATTGTTTTATATTCGCCAAAAATCCCCAATAATACGGGCAGTATCATTCGTTTGTGTGCCAATACAGGGGCAAAATTACATTTGGTGCGTCCTTTGGGTTTTGAGCTTGATGACACCAAGCTAAAACGAGCAGGGCTTGATTATCACGAATATGCCCAAATGCAGGTGCATGACGATTGGGCAAGTTGCAAAGCATCACTGATGAGCAAAGGGGTCGTTAAAATCGTGGCGATGACCACCAAATTTAGCCGTCCTTTTTATGAATATGCTTTTGTTGATGATGACAATTCGCCTGTTGCGTTGGTGTTTGGTTCAGAAACAGACGGTCTGCCAGAAGTGGTGCGTGATGATATTGGCAAGCAAAACTGGCTAAGATTACCGATGTTGCCAGAATCTCGCAGTCTTAATCTTGCCAACTCAGCGTCCATCTGCCTATATGAAGTGTGGCGACAGTTTGGCTTCGTGGGCGATGTGGGCGAAAGTGTGGGTTATCACTATCTAAGCAGTCACCCAGAAAAAACAGATTAGCTTTATTGGCTTAAATCAAGCAATATTTCTTGTGCCGCTTTCTCTTAATTTTAAAATCATTGAATTCATCATAATCACAAAACTCATAGACAATTTGGTGGTTTTGGCAAGCCTGCGATGCGATTGACATGACGAGCGACCAGCCCTGTATTAAATAGGGCTTGTAGCTTTTGATTGTTAATTTCATCATCGGGTAAAGTTGCTGCCAAATGTTTAATCAATGGGCGAGTGGCTGGGCTGTGATGAAACTGCTCAAAGAACGCACGCACTTGCTCAATCACACGATAATGAATTGGTTCAAGCACCACACCCAAGCTGTCCGCCAAAGTTTGTGCCACCGTTTCATTCCAGTCTAGATGATTGACCAGATGACCATCATTGTCTAATTTTGGTAAATTATCCATGTGTATTTCCTAAAAATTTAAGACCGTCTCAACTGTATCATCAGCGGTTTTTTCCCCAAAAACTGCCAAAATCTTGGTATCAAAGGTTGCCAACACCTCTGGGGTGAAGCCGTGCCAAGCAGGGGGCAAGTCGTACAACGCCAATGATTGCACCATGCCATAAAGCCTACTGGTATCATCGGTCAATAAATGATGACTGCCACCATCAAAATGCAGCTGTACCTGATGGTCAAAACTTGCCAAAGTAAAAGCCAAAGCGATGGCTTCATAGCCAATCAATTCACTGTCTGTGCTGATGTTGATTAAAAATTTCATAGAACACACCTAAAATTGTACAACAGTCGTGTCATCATCAATCAATAAAGCCAATTCGGACAAGCCAGCCAAATAAAAGGGCGAGAGTAAATTGTCGCCATCAAGCTGATGTCTTTGGCTGTTTTCGCCATCGCTGATGCCACGAGCTAGGGCAGTGCTGACACAGACGGGTAGTTTTAGATTGTACTGATGAGCCAATGTTACCCACGCTTGACTAAGGCTTGGCACATCGGCGGTTTGCCATGCCAAGCGGTTGGCGGTATAGGCAGCGTCGCCATAAAAAAATACGGATACAGACTGCTTGTCTGCCAACTGCTGACTGACAAATTTGACCGCCTGCCATGCTTGACGGCTGTGCGGTATGCTGGTAACGAGAACTAAGGTGTGCATATTGTATGACCCCATAAATTTTTAGTTATTATAACCTAATTTTTGGTGTAAAATAAGCATCAAAAGATTTTAATGATGATGAATGGATTAGGATTATCTTTATGACCCAAGCATTTGTGCCTAGCGGTGAACAGTTGGAGATGTTACAACTTGCCAGTCCTTTTGCATGGCAGGTTTATCAAAAAAATCAAACCCAAATTGATGAATTTTTGGGCGTTGTTGGTTGGCAGTCATCATTATCTTACCATGATTTTGATGACTTGATTGCCAAATTTACTCATGCCGATGCTGATACGCTCATTGATATGGACGAACAACAAGCAATGTCAGGGCTTAGACAACTTCGCCATTGGTTGATGGTCAAATGGATTTGGCAAGATGCGTTGGGCGAGATTGAGCTGGAAGAATTGACAGGGCAGTTATCAGACTTTGCTGATGCGTGTATTTCTTTTGCCAAAAACTTCGTCGCCCAAAAGCTCATCGCTCGCTACGGCAACCCCATCATTCGCCAAAAACACAAACTCATCAATGATGAACTTGCCATCATTGCCATGGGCAAACTGGGTGCCAAAGAACTCAATTTATCCAGCGACATTGATTTGGTGTTTGTGCATCTTGGTAATGGCGAGACTGACGGCAAAAAATGTATCGATACGCACAAATTTATGAAAGATTTGGGGCGGGGCGTGATTCGTTTGCTAGACGAGAATACTGAGCATGGCTTTGTATTTCGAGTGGACATGCGTCTGCGTCCTTGGGGCGATGGTTCGCCATTAGTGATACATTTGCCCGCTTTGCAAAAATATTTCGACCAGCACGGACGCACTTGGGAGCGATTTGCTTGGCTAAAAGCTCGTATCGTTAATACCGTCAGCGATGAATTTGCCAATCAACTGACCCAAAGCATCAAAAATTTTGTACATCGCTACTACATTGATTATAGTGCATTTAGTGCCTTGCGTGAAATGAAAGCGATGATTATCAATCAGCAAATCCAACGCCAAGACCTAGATAATGTCAAGCTGGGCATGGGTGGGATTCGTGATATTGAGTTTATTGTGCAGGCATTTGCCCTGATTTATGGCGGTCATCATTTGCCCATCGTGGCAGATTCTGCCTGCTTGGCGTGTTTGTCAGCATTGACCAAATTTGGCTATATCGACCCCCAAGAAAGCGAGCAACTGTCTGCGGCGTATCGGTTTTTTCGTCGTTTGGAGCACGCCATTCAGGCACGACACGACCAGCAAAGTCAAAAACTACCCAGCGACCCTGATGAACTCAATGCCCTTGCCAAGACTTTGGGGTTTGAATCCATCGCTGCCTTTCGCTCTGTACTAGAAGCCCATCGCCAAAATGTCAGCCGTCCTTTTGGGCGTATGATTACCGACAGGCAATCGCCACACCAAGAAAATCTTGATTTGACCCAGATTGAAGAATCGCTACAAGAAAGTCTGGGCGATGAGACGATGGCGATTTGGACACAGTTTACCCAATCTCGTTTGGTGACTTCTTTGGACGATGTTGCCAAAGATCGCCTCAAAAACGCCTATCCCATTATTTTGCACGCCTTATCCAATCACGCCAAACAAAATGGCGTGCAAGCTGCCAGCGAAGCCTTGCCCAGACTGATTGAGCTGCTAGAAGCGATTTGTCGCCGTTCCATTTATTTAATCATGCTGACCGAAAATCCAGACGCAACCATCAGGCTCATTCCGATGTTGTCAGCAAGTCCTTGGATTGCCAAAGAACTGGCACATTATCCTGTATTACTGGATACTTTTTTACAAAAACGCTATTTATATCTGCCTGACAAGACCGAATTAAGCGATATTTTACGCCAAAATTTGCTTAGAGTAGAGCCTTTTGATGACGAAGGCTACCTAAATGTCATTCGTTTGTTCAAAAAAAATCAAGTATTGGCTGTGGCGACTGCCGATGTGCTTGGACTAAGACACATCATGAAAGTCTCGGATAGCCTCACTTTCATTGCAGAAGTGGTGCTAGAATCCGCCTTGCATCGTGCGTTTTATGAATTGGGTCAAAAACACGGCTATCCACTATTGCAAGATGGTCAAAGAAGCACGCCTGATGCTTGTGGGTTTGCCATCATTGGCTATGGCAAACTGGGTGGCTTGGAGATGAGTTATGCTTCTGATTTGGATTTGGTATTTTTGCATCGCATTAACGAAAATGCCCAAACCGATGGCGACAAACCCATCAGTGGCATGAAATTTGCCGCTCGCTTGGTACAAAAAATCATGACTTATCTTGCTACTCAGACCCGAGATGGGCGAGCCTATGAGATTGACACTCGCCTGCGACCCTCTGGCAATGCTGGTGTGGCGGTCAGTTCGGTGGCTGGATTTGAGCATTATCAACACGATAAAGCATGGGCATGGGAGCATCAAGCATTGGTGCGAGCCAGAGCCATCTGTGGCGATAAGATGGTCTTGGCAGAATTTGACCGCATTCGTAAAGCCGTACTGACGCAATCTAGGGAGCTTAGCCAAGTCAAACAAGATGTGCTGCAAATGCGTCAAAAAATGCAATCACATCTTGGCACAAAACCCAACAACCATCACGGTCAAGTCCAACAATTTCACCTCAAACAGGATTTTGGTGGGCTGGTAGATATCGAATTTTTGGCACAATTTATGGTGCTAAGCCATGCACATCTTGCACCAAATCTGGCGGTTTGGTCGGATAATGTGCGTATCTTTGAAGAGCTTGCCAATGCAGGCATCTGGACACTGGAACAATGCCAAAAATTAACCCAAGCCTATTTGGATTTACGCAAAAAAACACACGAGCTGGCACTGTTAGAGCAGACCAGCATTGTTGATGAGACCGCTTGGCATCAACTGCGTATGTATGTACAGACAGTTTGGCAACAAACCTTTGAGCATGATGATTTGCCAGAATGATTGGTTTAATTTATAAAAACCAAAAGTTTTGTCAAATGATTTTTTCATAAAAAAATATCAAATTTGTCCAAAAAAAGACATTACAAAGCCCAAGAACAATGCTATAATCAGGTCGCATTTATCTTAAACACACAAGGAATTTTTTATGAATATGGCAACCCAACCTGGTAAATTATGGCTTGATGGCCAGATGCTTGAACAGCCAGAAGCCAAAGTGCATGTACTGACACACAGTTTGCACTATGGCTTGGCAGTATTTGAAGGCGTGCGTGCTTACCAGACCCCAGATGGTCGCACCGCCATTTTCCGCCTAGAAGAGCATACCAAACGACTGCTAAACTCTGCTCGCATCTTTCAGTTGAATGTGCCATACAGTTATGATGAACTGATTCAAGCTCAAAAAGATGTGGTGCGTGCCAACAATCTATCATCAGCTTATATTCGTCCGTTGATTTGGGTGGGTTCTGAAAAATTGGGCATCGCCTCAAAGGATAACAGCATTCATGCGGCAGTTGCAGCATGGCATTGGGGTGCTTATTTGGGCGAAGATGGTATTAAAAACGGCATTCGTGTCAAAACATCAAGCTACACACACCACCATCCAAATGTCACGATGTGTAAAGCCAAAGCCGCCAGCAATTATCCAGTGTCTATCCTTGCCAACCAAGAAGTGACTCGCAACGGCTATGATGAAGCCATCTTGATGGACCCACAAGGTTATGTTTGTCAAGGTTCTGGTGAAAACCTATTCTTGGTCAAAGATGGCGAACTGCATACGCCAGACCTTGCAGGTGGTGCATTGGACGGCATCACTCGCCGCACCATCATTGAGTTTGCCCAAGATTTGGGTATCAAAGTGGTTGAACGCCGTATTACTCGTGATGAGTTTTATTTGGCGGACGAAATCTTCATGACAGGTACGGCTGCCGAAGTGACACCGATTCGTGAATATGACGACCGTGTGATTGGTAATGGCGGTCGTGGCGAAATCACCGAAAAACTACAAACTTTGTATTTTGATGTGGTGCAAGGTCGCAATGAACAGTATAAGCATTATCTAAGTTTCATTGACGAATAATATCCCAAAAAAAGCGTTCGGTTTTCTGGACGCTTTTTGATTTTATCCATCATTGAGTTTGGTTATTAAACCATCATTGAATCGCTAAGTGCATGACATGAACCATCAAACATTATTGAGCAAGCCAGAACCGCCAGAAGATTGGGAGTGTTGCCAAAGTGGCTGTGGCGACAACTGTGTCTATGAAATCTACGCCAAAGAAAAACAGGCATACGAAGCACAACAAGCCCAGTTAAATCACAAGAATACAACAACACCCCATCAGTAGGGGTGTGTTGGATTGAAAATAAGACACTCACAGTAAGCCATCAGGCTAATGCAAGGGTTCGAACTGTTAGAATTGATAGTTGATGCCCAATCTGGTTTTGCTATCTAGTGAACCATCGGTCATTGGGCTGTTTTTTTGAGCAGAAGATAGCCATTCTAGGCGTTGATTGCCAAAAATACTGATTTGGTCATTAAGCTGATAGCTGGCGGTGACGGTTGCAAAGGGCGAAACACCACTGCCTGCTTGATAGGTATTTAGACCGCTACGCACGCTTTCTGCTGATGAGATGCCATAATAGTAGTCATTGTACTTTTTGCTGTACCAAATCGCCCCAAATTCAGGATAGATGGTTAGCTTTTCTTTATTAAATTTGCTTAGGTGTGACAGACTGACACTTTGACCATGATGACGACCTGTGATGTCTGTACCAACTTTTGCCTTAAATCCCCCATAAGGGCTGACATACATATAACTGGCATAAGCATTGGCAGACCATTGACGGTCATCAAGCTGTCTTAATGCGTCTGTCTTGGCATCATCATGGTCAAAACTACGACCATCATAGCTGATGCCTGTACGCAGATGATGCTGGTCTGATTTGAACGGATAATAGCCTGCTTCCGCTCCTTCAATGTACCAACGATTGTTATCAAAAAACGCCTGTGGCATCACTTCAACACCATCATCGGCAGCATAGCTACTGCTGTGATAAGTTGCATTCATACCAACACGCAGACGAGCGGTATCATCGATGGATAACTGTGTCGATGGTGCATTGACACCAACCAATGGCAATAAAGCAATGGCAAAAGTAGGGCGTTTGGCAATCATGGTCTTTTCCTATTATGAATCATCATTTGGATATTATAATCCAAAAAGCCATGCAAGTCGCTCAAAATTCGTTAATATAACAAAATTTTACACATCGCCCAACAAGCATTGGCGTACTTGGGCAAGTCGCTCATCAGGCGTGCCACTGATGGCAACATAGGGCAAATGACGACTTGCCAACTGTGTCAAAATGGCTTGATGAATCATGTCATGCCCATCAGGCAAATCCCTTTGACCGTCTGCCTGCCATACCACACCACGATTATCCGTCAAAAGTATCAAATCATAGTACAGCTCTTTGATTTTATTAACAATCCATTGCGGGCAACGACCAAAATAATGCTCACTATATACTTGCAATAACAACAATGATGTGTCGCAAAACAGATAAGGTTTACCTTGATGGCTTGCCTGTTGTTCTTGTCTGATTTGCCCTTGGGCGATTGGTATCAAATCATCGTACTGGCAAAGATAACCATCAGGTTTTTGTGCCAAATAGGTTCGCATATATTCGCTGACATACACACCATCAAAAACCGTTGCCAAAGTCTGAGCAAGGGTCGATTTGCCCGTGCATTCAGCACCGATGATGAGAATTTTTTTGGGATTAAAGTGAGTGTCTGGCAAATTGGTCATTTTTTAAAATATGGTTAAAATCACATGAATAAAATAGTGATGGACATCATCATAAAATCCACTTTTACGACAAAAAGCCCATGATTTGACTTTATCCTAGCAAAATCCTTGTACAAAAGCCACAAAAAGCGGTGCAATATTTTCAAAAATATGGCAAAATAGTCAGGTTATTGCTTGGAAAATAAGTGATTAAAAAATGATGAAAGAATCGTTGCGTTTTCGTCTTGACCAGATGGTTGATAGATTTGAAGAAATTACCCATCTGTTATCAGACCCTGATGTCATTTCAGACAATAAAAAATTTCGCCAACTGTCAGTAGAACACAGTGATTTGAGCGAGATTACTAGCACTTGGCAGGCGTTTTTGCAAGCCGAAGAAGATTTGGCAACCGCCAATGAAATGCTCTTAGACCCTGACATGAAAGAGCTTGCCCAAGATGAAATTGTGACCGCCAAAAATACCATTGACGCACTTGGCGATAAGCTCAATATCTTGATGTTGCCCAAAGACCCCAATGACAAAGCGACTGCATTCTTAGAAATTCGTGCAGGAACAGGTGGCGATGAAGCAGCGATTTTTAGTGGCGATTTATTCAGAATGTACCAAAAGTACGCTCAATCGCAAGGCTGGCAAGTAGAAGTGCTGTCTGCCAATGAAGGCGAGCATGGTGGCTATAAAGAAATCATCAGCCGTGTGTCAGGCATGGGGGTTTATGGTCGTTTAAAGTTTGAATCTGGGGCTCATCGTGTACAGCGTGTGCCAGCCACAGAATCTCAGGGGCGAGTACATACCTCTGCCTGCACGGTTGCCATCATGCCTGAGATTGAGATTGATGAAACGGTAGAAATCAATCCTGCTGACTTACGCATCGACACCTATCGTTCTAGCGGTGCAGGCGGTCAGCATGTCAATACCACCGATTCTGCCGTGCGTATCACGCACATTCCGACTGGCGTGGTTGCTGAATGCCAACAAGAACGCTCACAACACGCCAACAAAGATAAGGCGATGAAAATGCTGGTGGCAAAAATCCAGCAAGCCAAAGTCCAAGCTCAAATCGACGCAACGAGCGATATGAGACGAAATTTGGTGGGTTCTGGCGATAGAAGTGAACGCATTCGCACCTATAATTTCCCACAAGGGCGAATGACCGACCATCGCATTAACTTAACCCTCTACAAACTTGATGCGATTATGGAGGGCGATTTGAGTGAATTGCTAGACAGTCTATTGCGAGAGCATCAGGCGGATTTGATGGCGAGTGTGAGTGGGGAGTAGGATGAAAGGTTTTATCCCTGCCAAATTTACCCCTGTGGTGTTTGCGTTTTATATGTCGGGCGTGATGGCATTTTTGATGTCATCGGTGCTGGTGGCGGTCAATACAGGCATTGAGGGTAATTATTTTTTACGAGTGCTGGGGGCGTATGGCATTGCATTCCCCATCGCTTTTTGTTGTGTGGCGTTACTACGACCTGTGGTGCTAAAATTGGTCGAATGGACAATCAAACAGTAATGCCATCAGCAAACCATGATTGATGATAAAGTCAAATCAATGGCATCAGACCGATGAACTGACAACTCATCAATTTTATCATTCATTGACAATTAAATTAACAAAAAGGCTTTATTATGTCAGACACCCAAACCCAAATCAGCGAAAACGAACTTATTGCTCAGCGACACGCCAAATTGCAAGAACTGCAACAAAAAGCCCAAGCAAAAGGCAAAACCGCCTACCCAAACACTTTCAAACGAGAGGACTATGCGGCTGACTTGCAAGCCAGATTTGACGGTGTGGACAAACAAACCATTGAAAATGGCGACAAAGTCTATGCTGCCGTAGCAGGGCGTGTGATGCTCAATCGTGGCTCATTCATCGTCATTCAAGACATGACAGGTCGTATCCAGCTATATGTGGACAGAAAAGGATTGGACGATGAAACCCTAGACACCATCAAATCATTGGACTTGGGCGATATTGTTGCCGCTCAGGGTTATATTGGTCGTTCTGGTAAAGGCGATTTGTATGTGCATTTGGAGCATTTTGAGCTTTTGACCAAGTCGTTGCGTCCATTGCCTGATAAATTTCATGGGCTAAATGACACCGAAGTCAAGTACCGTCAGCGTTATCTGGATTTGATTGTCAATGAAGAATCTCGCAAAACCTTCGAAATTCGTGCCAAAGTGGTGGCTGGGGTGCGTGCATTTTTGACCAACGAACGCTTCATGGAAGTTGAAACGCCAATGATGCATGTGATTCCAGGTGGTGCATCTGCTCGTCCTTTTGTCACTCATCACAATGCTCTTGATATGGAACTGTTTTTGCGTATCGCCCCAGAGCTTTATCTAAAACGCCTTGTGGTTGGTGGATTTGAGCGTGTTTTTGAGATTAACCGCAATTTTAGAAATGAAGGCGTATCTACCCGCCATAATCCTGAATTTACGATGATTGAGTTTTATCAAGCCTATGCTGATTATAAAGATTTGATGAACTTGACAGAAAGAATGTTTGAAAAATTAGCCCTAGATATTTTGGGGACGACTGATTTGCCTTATGGCGATGAGGTGTACAGCTTCAAAGGTCCTTTCAAAAAAATCTCTATGGTTGATGCCATCTTGGAGCACAACAGTCAGTTTACCGCTGATAATGTCCAAGACAGAGAATTTTTGGCAAACTTTGTCAAAGAAACCCTAAAAGAAGAAGTTAAGCCATCATTTGGCTTAGGTAAACTACAAACCATCGTTTTTGAAGAAACGGTAGAAACCAAATTGCGTCAGCCAACTTTTGTGACCGAATATCCTGCCGAAACTTCGCCTTTGGCTCGCCGCAATGATGACAATCCGCACATCACCGACCGTTTTGAGCTGTTCATCGGTGGTCGAGAGCTTGCCAATGGTTTTTCAGAATTGAACGACCCAATCGACCAAGCACAGCGTTTTAAACAGCAAGTTGCCGAAAAAGATGCAGGCGATGATGAGGCGATGCATTATGATGCTGATTTCATCGAAGCATTGGAATACGGCTTGCCACCGACCGCAGGGCAGGGTATTGGTATCGACCGTCTTGTGATGCTTTTTGCCAATGCACCAAGCATTCGTGATGTGCTATTGTTCCCACACATGCGTCACAAAGACAAGTAATACAACAAAGCGAGCGATGGTCTGATGGCACAGCAATATCAAGTTTTGGCACGCAAATATCGCCCCAAAGATTTTAGTCAGCTTTTGGGGCAGGAGCATGTTGCTACTGCACTTGCTAATGCCATTGATACAAGCAGACTGCATCATGCGTACCTGTTTACAGGCACTCGTGGCGTGGGCAAGACAACCATCGCTCGCATTTTGGCAAAATGCCTTAACTGTGAAACAGGCGTGACCAGTCAGCCTTGTGGTGCTTGTGATACTTGTCAGCGGATTGATGCTGGACAATTCATTGATTTGATAGAAATTGATGCCGCCAGTCGCACCAAAGTTGAAGACACCAGAGACTTGCTGGAAAATGTGCCTTATTCTCCTGTGCAGGGTCGTTATAAGATTTATCTGATTGACGAAGTACACATGCTCTCTACGCACTCTTTTAATGCGTTATTAAAAACCTTAGAAGAGCCGCCTGAGCATGTCAAGTTTGTGCTTGCCACCACAGACCCCCAAAAATTGCCCATTACCATCATCTCTCGCTGTCTGCAATTTGTGCTAAGACCGCTATCCCAAGAACTGCTGGTGGGGCATTTGGCGAATATTTTAAATCAAGAACAAATTACCCATAGCAAGCAGGCATTATGGCGGTTATCAAACGCTGCCAAAGGCTCGGTGCGTGATGCTTTGTCTTTGACCGACCAAGCCATCGCATTTGGCGGTGGTCAGATTGATGATGATACTGTTGTCAATATGCTTGGTCTAATCAATCAAGCAGACACGCTGGCATTGATTGAGCTGATTCATCAAGATGACCGTTTGGCAGTGGCTGACTACATCAATACGATGCGTAGCAAGATGATTGACGCTTCTGCGATGATGGATACGCTGATTGATGATATTCATCAGATGGCGATGATGCAGATTTTGCCAGAGTTGCCACTTGATTTGAGTGTTCAACAGCAGCAAAAATTACAGGCACTATCCAATCAGATTCCTGCCGATGTCCTGCAACTGTATTATGAAATTCTTAGCAAATCTCGCCAAGCCATTGCTCTTGCCAGCACCCCAATGCAGGCGTTGGAAATGGCGATTTTGCGACTGTTGGCATTTCGTCCATTGACCAATGCTCAGATACCTGTATCGTCTGACGCACAAAATAGCACCGATGGCTCTCAGACGGTATCAATCGCCAATTCTGCCAAAGATACATCATCAGGTGATGAGCCAGCCACAATGGACGACAGTCAAGCCATCGCTTTTGCGGCGGTCAATTCATCTGATGACTTTAAAGATACTGCCCTTGATTTGAAAGATGATACCCTAGTATCTTTATCAAGCCAGACAAATCCATCTAGTCATCAATCTGCCATCAATCCAGATGATATGATGGCAGATGACCAAACTTCACTCATCACCCATGATGAGGCTGTTTTAGATGCCGTGCAGTCAGTAGCAACTGATGAGCAGCTTTTGCCCAAAATAGATGATACTTCTGACGAAACCATGGACATCGCCATGGATACTTTGTCAGATGATGTCATGACAAGTAAATTACAAAGCAATGATATTAAACATACCATCATTGAGGCAGACGAATCTGTGATGATTGATGATGCTTCATCAGCAAGTCCATCAGACGATGTGCCATCTTTGTCCACTGACACCTTATCTGCATCAGATGATGAATCACAGTCTCAGGCAAGTAGCCAATCAACATCACTAGCCCCCATTGCTCATTCGCAAATGATGGCACGACTTGCACCAATGGCGGTGGCGGTGACTGGCGATTGGACACCTGAAATTTGGGATTATTGGTTACATTTGGCTCGCCAAAATCAGATTTTTGATATTGACGAGTTGGCATTGTTGGACGGTAGCCTGATGGTTGGGGAAATTAATGGGGAAAGTACGCTGTATGTTGCTGAACTAAATTCACAGGTGCAGACAAGTTTTGATGGATTTGCCAACAAAATTGCCCAGCATTATCCAGATATTAAGCTAACTTCCAAACCCGTGATGAGCGATGATTTACATCAAAGTCCTAGAAACAGACGAGAACAACGATTGGTGCAACTGCGATTTGATGTGCAGTCACAATTGACCAACAGTCCTGTCATACAACAATTGTGGCAACAAGGCTTTATTATTGATGATGGTACAGCGGTTCTTAATCATCTAAAATTAAATATCAACAATCATTCATAAAAAATACTTGATAATTGCTTAAAAATCAACCATAATATACCATCTTATTGAGAGTGATAAACAATGCTTGGGTTGTTATGATGAATTACAAATATTTTTTATGACTATGCAGTCATTATTAAGTAAACATAATGGGCAAATGTTAGCTATAATATCGTCCCTTTTAAGATTGTTTCCTTAAAACACATAGTTTTATAAAAGATATTTGATAATTTGTTTGGATAGTAGTAAGATGATACTACATTCTTAACAAACAAGATAATCATAAGGTGAATAATTATGTTAGATAATCTACGCAGTATGGCGGTATTTGCGAGCGTGGTTCGCCATGGTTCTTTTAGTGGTGCTGCCAAAGAATTAGGCATTACCACCAGTGCTGTCAGCCAGCAAATTCGTTCTTTGGAAACGGATTTGGGTGTTTCTTTACTACATCGTTCGACTCGTAAGCTAAGCCTAAGCGAAGCAGGGGAGAGTCTTTATGCAGCCGCCTTACAAATGGTGAAGGCAGCTGAGCAGGGTCGTGATAGCGTTATCCATCTAAAAGACGAAATTTCTGGTAGCTTGCGTATTGCAACCACGCCAGAACTGACCAAAGCATACCTATTGCCAGCATTATCAACTTGGCTTGCTGAGCATGAAAACCTAACTTTAAATCTTATTTCTCGTGGCAATCAAGCTGACATGATTGAAGACCGCATCGATGTGGCCTTAATCATGAGTGAAAACAATCAGGGTACAACCTTGACCACCATTAAGCAAGTTTTGGTGGCATCGCCAGAATACCTAAACAGCCATGAAAAAATCGAAACACCAAAACAACTAAGCAATCATCAGATTGTTTTGGCAAGCGAAAAATCTAGCGAAAGCCTAGAATTTAGAAAAAATGGCGAAAAAACCAGCGTGCGTGTGCATTCTCGCCTATACAGCAATGACTATAATACGGCATTGTATTTGGCATCCGCTGGCTATGGTGTACTAAAAACCAACGAACTGGTTGCCAAAGAACTGTTGGCATCTGGTAAACTACAAGTCGTCTTACCAGAATATGAACTGCCAGTTTTGCGTATCAGTGCTGTCACTGCCAATAAAGAGCAAATGACTGCCAAAGCCCAAAAATGCGTGGAAGCATTGCAAGATTATTTTAAAAAATAATGTTGATTAGCAAAAAGACCCTGCCTTTGGCGGGGTTTTTTTAAAACAAAAGATTTGTTGTGAAAAATAAGCAAATTGTGTTAAAGTATGTCGTTATGATATTGCAATGAATATGGACAAAACAGCAATGACGACCATCAATCAACACACCAGCCAATCCTCAACCAGACGCTCATGGCGTCACACCTATCCAGCGATTACATTATTGCTACTGGGTGGCATATCAGGTTGTCAGACAATGACACCACCGACGCATACTATCCATCAGCCGTCATTGGTATCGCCATCACATTTTGCCAAATCCACATTAGCCAATGCCATTGGCGAGCAGTTGAGTCAGGAACGCTATGCAGTCGTAACTTATCGCACCAAAGTATCGCCATTATTCTCGCCTGATGACATTGATGCAGGAGCGGATAACCTCAGAAGTAGCATCATCAAAACCTACGAATACACCCTAAATCAAGCAAATCATGAGGCAGACAGTGCGGCTTTTCGTACATTTGATGACTACATGACGCACCCAGAATTGCCTTATTTGCGATATGACGATGAACAAACAGGCAAAGAACCCCAAGCAGTCATCAATCGACACATTGGCATGAGTGAAGAGTATAAGGAAGTCGGTAGAACAATTGAACAAATCAATGACGCCTTGTATTTGTGCCTACTGACAAACTCTAATGACTTAGATACTGTTGTTCGTCAAAACCCTGCCATCGCCAGTGATGATAAAGCGGTCAAACAGATTTTTGCCCAAGTAGATACTTGTATTCAGACCGCCCATGATGACCTACACCCTGTACAGACCCAAGCTCAGAGCTATCAGTTTGATGACATTGCCAACATCAAACAATGTGCCACCAACTATCGTACAGGCATCAAACAAGCCCTTGCCAAAAATCGTCGCCATGCTATCTTAGATGGGCAAAATTATGATGATTATGATGCGGTTTATCGAAATTTTCATGCTTGCACCGACAGCACAAAATTATCGCTTGACCCCTATGCATACATCAATCTTCAATACACTGAACGACAGCTGAATCAGGGGTTTGTCCGTGCTCAGTGCTCATCACTTGCCAGACAAAGGCAGCAAGCACTCATTGCGGAGGGCAAAAATTACACCCAGCACGCTGATGACTATTTGCAAAGTTACTACGATTATCTAATTTGCCTTGATAATCGTGCCAGCCAAATACTTGGTGCGGACAAAATCATCACCCAGCCAATACAAAGTTTGACACAGGCTGATGAGGCATGGGATAATCTGAAGACCGTCTGGTTTGATGATGCCCAGACCGATGAGACGGACAGTAATAAAACCAACTGGTTTGACCAATACAAAAAAATGAAACAAAGTGGTCAAGTAGAAGTGGGTACAACAGCCATCAATGATGTCGCCAAAGCACGACAGGGCAGTCATGTTTATGCCGGTATGATAGGTGCGATGCTAGAACAGGCAAAGCAGACACCAGCACAAATCAATGCCCAAAACACCTATTATCACGACCATGCCACCGTCACCACACTCAGTCATCATCAACCTGCACTGGCAAAATGGGATTATTTGATTGACATGAATTATCAATCAGCGACTGCCAACTACTCTGTGCAACTGCCCATCAGTTTTAATCTGGGGCAGAACAAGCTGACGGCTGATGTTTCGGCAGGTTTGCCAATATTGGCGATGATGATGCCTCAATATGCACCACTGCCAAGCGAAGTACCAAAGGGTTTGGTGGATTTTGGTATGCCTAAGCAATTGCAAGGCGTATTGCCATTGGCGGTCGTCTATCAGGCAATCAATGAGGCAAATATTAAGTTGTTTGAAAGTCTTGATGATGAATTATTCACCGCAGTGGACATTCGTCAAGATGATTTTGCCAAACAACTTGGAGCAACTTCTGCTATCAAACTGCACATTGACGCCCATGTCATTGGCAAAAACATCGGCATGATAGGCAAATACATCGCCCAAAATCTTAAACAGCACATCGACACACACCCCGATTCGTACAGCGATGGTCAGCTCACCCAAGCCAAAATCCATGCACTGATTGATGATTGGCTACTCATCAATCAAGGGCATCACATCAATGATGTGGGCGATGTATTCATGCTGATAAACAGCATTTTACCAATCAATCTGTACGGCAGTAGTTATTATTATCTCAACGCCCAAGGCAAGCTGATAGGTGTACAGACGGTGCAGACGCTTGAAGAGACCATGCAGCAACAAAAACGCCAAACCATTGTGCAAACTCGCTACGGCAAGGCATATTTTGACAAAATGCCACTGGCAGGGCAGTTTAGACAAACTTTTTCCAATAATACTGCGGTCAATGGCAGTGCTTGGCTAACCAAACTCAAACAAGAAACCATGTTGGCACACAAAGCCGCTCAATATCGAGAAAATCAAGCACCACTCATTGAGCTTAACCAAGACGACCATCAACCATCGGACAGTACACCATGAAGCATCAAACATCTTATCCAAAATTCATCGGACTGGCTGGTTTGATAGCCACCTTGACCGCCTGTGCCAGCAGTCCCATTTCAACATCCATCAATCAAACCAACCCACAGCAAGCATTGGCAAAGGTCGTGCAGTCACAGATGTACACATCATTTGGCTATCAGACCAATCTGTATCTGGGTAATCAGATTCGTGAGCAAGCCTTAGCCAATGCCACACCTAAGGAGCTTAATGCCAGCGAAAATCCCTTGCTTGCCTGTGAAGATACTCATCGCCAAGCCTATGTTCATTTGGCAAAAAAACAACTCGAACAGGGAGTGCCGCCAAACCAAATCGATGATGACCTCCCTGAATTTGCTCAAATTTTTGCTCAATATCAAGCATGTGTTCAAGAACAGCGTGCTTGGCTTGATGATGACCCAGAAACCGAACAAGCAGAGCAAGCCCTAGAATCATTCGAGCAAGATTGGCAGAGCGAATCAGGAGTTACTGCTTGGCAGTCGTCTGATGAGCATCATCAGCACACACAACTCGACCAAAAAAAATCTCAACTCTTTAAAGAGTATCTAATCAATTCATCAAATTTTACCATCTCGGGTAACTATCAGCCCTTACTGGGTCGTTTGACCATCTTGCCTGCGATGGATTATACACGCACCAACATTCATGCTCATCTTAATCAGCCAATTTTTGTGGATTTAAAGCAGGGGATTTTATACCTGTGGGCGGATAATGTTGCGATGATTGCCAGCCAAATGCTGGATAAGGAGCTGGGTGATGGTTGGAAAGATAAATGGCTTGCTATACCGCTCAATGATGGCAGTCTGCCTGATGATTTTGGCAAAAACCTCTTTAAATTCATCGCCGATGCCAAAAAACAAAGTCATCAAAGCCTACCAAACCAAGCATTTTCTTGGGTTTCGCCTGAGCAGGTGCTAAATACACCTTATTTGATGGAAAATTTGCCCGCTGACAAACAAGCCATCATCAGGCATACGCCAACGATTTTACAAAGCAGTCCCAGTCAAGCAGACAAGGACTATGCCCGCTATTTATTTGCTGACACGCTGTATCAATCCATCGTTCAAGCCTATCCAGAGCTGATTGATGACTATGTCATGCCAGACAGACAAATAGCTGAGGGCGACAGTGTCATTGATGTCATTCACATCAATAAAACAAACACCAACCCTGAAACAAAAAATAAGCTTAATAGCAAAATGTTGGTCAATGTCATGCTTGCCAGCCTCAACATGATTAGTAATGGCTATCAAGCAAATCTACATGATACCAATGAAATAGAAGCATCGCCATTTCGACCCATCAGCCATTATGGATTGCAAGGCAATCAACTTCGCTGGATTCATCACAGACAATACATGAACGGTGCTGTCCTACAAGGGCGTGCAAGCCATGTCTTATCACAACAAGAACCGCTGATGATTGATAGCTTTACCAGCATCACACCAACCATGGAAGTGTTTGATAGATTGCCACAGCAACATCGTGTGCCAAACGCCAACAATAGCATCAACCTACTTGATTATGGCAATACACTTGCCGAAAAAGTCGCTGCTGGCGAAGATAATCATCTTAAAACTTTATTTGCATTGATTTTTGGTCAAGAAGCCCTAGATGATGAAATGCCTAACAATGAACAGCCTTAGTAGGTTTGGTCATCATTAGGCATGACAAGCAGGTTGGGCAGTATTGGTTTTTTGCACCATAGTTTTTTTGATGGGTAGGGTGTCGTATGGCATGATATTCACCCTAAGCCAAACAGCTAAGGGCAGTTTTTATTCATGCTTGTGCTGAAAAAAATCTGTCATGCTTTAAATGATGTGAGCCATGAACATGATTGATATACTTAATTTATATCAAAACTATACAGCAAAACCGTTCGCCCCAAGCTTGCCTGCGGGTGGGTTTTCGTTATGGGCAGGCAGGCTCACTTTGAGCAAAAAACCTTTGTCTGGTTTTGAATAGAATTGACTATAAAACAGCAATCAAAAAAACAGCTGTGAGGTAAATATAAAAAAGCCAGTTTTTCTTAACTGGCTTTTTTATGTCAGGCTTTATCTGCCGATGGTTTTAGCATATGCCCTTCAAGATAATGAATGTTTTGAGCCTCTTCACAAAACGCCTCATCTTGCAAGATGATGTCACGATGTAGTGGAATGTTGGTTTTAATGCCTTCCACCACCAGTTCATCAAGTGCGTGCAATGTCTTTGCAATGGCTTGACGGCGTGTTTGTGCATGACAAATGAGCTTACCAATCAAAGAATCATAATAGCTTGGAATGGTATAGCCTTGATACAGATGACTGTCAAAACGAATGCCTGAACCGCTTGGCGTGAATAATTGAGCAATTTTGCCAGGGCAGGGCATGAAAGTTTTTGGGTCTTCGGCATTGATGCGACATTCGATGGCGTGTCCACGAATGGTAATCTCATCTTGATGATAAGACAGACCGTAGCCAGCAGCGATTTTTAGTTGCTCAACCACAATATCAATGCCAGTAATCATCTCGGTGACTGGATGCTCAACCTGAACACGAGTATTCATCTCAATAAAGAAAAATTCCCCATCTTCATACAAAAATTCAAAAGTGCCTGCACCACGATAGCCGATTTGCTCGCACGCACGCACGCACGCCTCCAAGATGGGCATTCGAACATCATCTGGAATGTCTGGGGCAGGGGCTTCTTCTAGCACTTTTTGATGGCGGCGTTGCAGTGAACAATCTCGGTCAAATAAATGCAGAGCATTGCCATTACCATCGCCCAATACCTGCACCTCAACATGGCGAGGGTTTTTCAAAAAGCGTTCCATATAGACGGTGTCATCGCCAAAGGCACTTTGAGCCTCGCTTTTGGCGGCTTGCACCTGATTGATGAGTTCTTCAAATCGCTCAACCACACGCATACCACGACCACCGCCGCCAGCCGCCGCCTTAACAATCAAAGGAAAGCCAATCTTGCGAGCTTGTTCTTCGGCATTATGCAAGGTAATCGCACCCACCGAACCTGGTACGGTTGGCACGCCTGCCTCTTTCATGGCGTTAATGGCTGAAACTTTGTTACCCATCAAACGAATATGGTCTGGGTGTGGCCCTACAAAGGTTAGACCCGCTTCCTCGACTTTTTCGGCAAACTCAGCATTTTCGGACAAAAATCCATAACCAGGGTGAATGGCATCAGCCCCAGTCACTTCCGCCGCTGCTAATAAGGCATTGATGTTCAGATAGCTTTGGGCAGAAGGTGCATTACCAATGCAGACTGCTTCGTCCACAAAACGCAAATGCATCAAATCTTTATCCGCCTTTGAGTACACACCGACCGTTGCGATGCCAAGCTGCTTACACGCTCGCACGATACGCAGGGCAATCTCACCACGGTTGGCAATCAGCAGTTTTTTAATCAT